>NZ_JBWKLJ010000001.1:1054378-1085033 GCF_056430285.1 Streptomyces sp. NPDC045998 | reverse complement strand
TCCCCCACCGAAGTGGGTTCATCGTTCGACTTGCATGTGTTAAGCACGCCGCCAGCGTTCGTCCTGAGCCAGGATCAAACTCTCCGTGAATGTTTTCCCGTAATCGGGACGACACCACGAGAGCGGTGCGATCGGGAGGAATAATCCCGGTCGCACACAGCGTCCTCGCTGTGTGCCTTCCATTGGAAGGACTTTTCAAAGGAACCTCGCCATCCGAAGATGGACGGGGTATCAACTAATCTGGCGTTGATTTTTGGCACGCTGTTGAGTTCTCAAGGAACGGACGCTTCCTTTGTACTCACCACCAGAGACTCTCTGGGGCTTTCCTCCGGGCGCTTCCCTTCGGTGTTTCCAACCTTACCAGATTCTTTTTCCGTTCCGTTTCCGGTTCGGATTCAGTTTCCAGTGGCCGTTGGAGGGCCTTTGCCTTTCGGCGCTCCATCACTTTAGACCATTTCCGTGGCGACTCATAATCGAGCCGCTGGAATGAATTCCGGCATGCCGGAACTCGAACCCATTTGGGAGACGATCTTCGGTGGTGGATGGCTGCGTCCAGGGGGCACAGATGGCACGCCCTGCTCTCGCAGCTCGGTAGACATTAGGCGCTTGCGTGGCGCAAGTCAAGCCCCCCTCTCAAGCCCTCCTCCGGCGCGGGACGTGGGCGCGGTACGGGCTCACTGTGGGGTCGCCGTCGATCCAGAAGCGCCAGGGGTGGGTGGCCCCGTCGCCGCTCACTCCGGTGCGGGGGCCCGTGCTGACCTGGTCGGCGGGTGTGGGGGTGCCGGTCAGTACGGAGAGGGGCGACTCGGGGCCGGCGCAGGCGTCGGTGCCGTCGAGGGTGCGGTCGACGTCCAGGGCGGTGGCGAGACGGGCGGGGCCTTTGGCCAGTTCTCGATCGTTCCGGGCCGTGGCGCGGCGCTTCCGGGCCAGCTCGTGACCGGTCCGGATCTCTCCGGCGCGGAGGAGGACACCGCTGGCGTGGCCCTCGGGGCCGCACACCAGGTTCAGGCAGTGCCACATGCCGTAGGTGAAGTAGACGTACGCGTGACCGGGCGGGCCGAACATGACCGCGTTGCGCGCGGTGCGTCCCCGGAAGGCGTGGGAGCCGGGGTCGGCCTCGCCCGCGTACGCCTCGACCTCGGTGAGGCGGAGCTCGATGGGTCCGTCGTCCGTCATCCGTACGAGGACGCGGCCGAGGAGGTCCGGTGCGACCTCCAGAACGGGTCGGTCGAAGAAGGTGCGCGGGAGCGGCGTACGGTCGGGGCTCTCGGTCATGTCGTACGAGCGTAATGGGGGACGGGCTACGGTCGTGGCGCGTTTCCGTCGCGTACGGGAAGAAGCAGAAGGACGAGAAGGAGCGAACATGGGGTTCAAGAAGCTGCTCGCGAGCCTGGGTGCGGGGGGTGCGTCCGTCGAGACGGTGCTCACCGAGGCGAACGTCGTGCCGGGCGGGGTCGTCCAGGGCGAGGTGCGGATCCAGGGCGGCACGGTGGACCAGCGGATCGAGGCCCTGTCGGTCGGTCTGCAGGCGCGCGTCGAGGTCGAGGGCGGCGACCAGGAGGTCAAGCAGGACATCGAGTTCACGAAGGTCCGGCTCGGCGGTGCCTTCGAGGTCAAGGCCGGGGCGGTGCACGTGGTGCCGTTCGGGCTGGACATTCCGTGGGAGACGCCGGTCACGATGATCGCCGGGCAGCACCTGCACGGGATGGACATCGGCGTGACGACCGAGCTGGAGATCGCGCGGGCCGTGGACTCGGGCGACCTGGACCCGATCAACGTCCACCCGCTGCCGGCGCAGCAGGCGATCCTCGACGCCTTCATCCAGCTGGGCTTCCGCTTCAAGAACGCGGACATGGAGCGCGGGCACATCCGCGGGACGCGGCAGCGGCTGCCGTTCTACCAGGAGATCGAGTTCCTGCCGCCGCAGCAGTACCGGGGGCTGAACCAGGTCGAGCTGTCCTTCGTCGCGGACGAGCGCGAGATGGACGTGGTGCTGGAGATGGACAAGAAGCCGGGGCTGTTCAGCGAGGGCAGCGACTCGTACCGGGCGTTCAAGGTGGGGCTGAACGACTTCCGGAACACCGACTGGGTGGCGTACCTCAATCAGTGGCTCGCCGACGTCGGTGGACGCCGCAACTGGCTCTAAGGTCGGTGCGGAAGGCTGAGCGCCGAAGGCTGAAGGCTGAAGGCTCGAACGACCGAAAGGGAGGTTCACGCGTGGCAGAGGGGAAGAGGGCGCCGCTCCCTCACGACTTCCATCCGCCGGTACCGTCGTTCACGGTGGTGAGCAAGGACATCGCGCCGGGTGCCGTGCTGGCGGACGCGCAGGTCTACGCCGAGGGGAACACCTCGCCGCATCTGCGGTGGGAGGGTTTCCCGGTGGAGACGAAGAGCTTCGCCGTGACGTGCTTCGACCCGGACGCGCCGACCGGGAGCGGTTTCTGGCACTGGGTGCTGTTCGACATCCCGGCGTCCGTCACCGAGCTGCCGGCGGGTGCGGGCGGTGGGGCGTTCGAGGGGCTGCCCGAGGGGGCGGTGCACGTACGGAACGACTACGGGTCGCGTGACTTCGGCGGGGCGGCGCCGCCGGCCGGGGATCCGGCGCACCGGTACGTGTTCACCGTGTACGCGGTGGACCAGGAGAAGCTGGGGCCGGACGCGGACGCGTCGCCCGCGGTGGTCGGGTTCAACCTGCGGTTCCACACGCTGGCGCGGGCTCAGCTGATCGGTGAGTACGCGGCTCCCGCGGAGTCCTGACGTTCGCTCGTTGTTTGCCCGCTTCTGGTCTTGGAGAGATCAGAAGCGGGCATTTTTTATTGCGTTGTCCAACCCGGCCGGCCCGGCCAGAGTTGATCCAAGCCCGCCAGGGGGTGGGCCGGCACACGGGAGGTGGGCGAGCAATGCGGGACACGCTGGTACTGAATGCAAGCTTCGAGCCGCTGTCGACGGTGACGCTCAACCGTGCGGTGGTGCTGGTGTTGCAGGACAAGGCCGTCGTCGAGCAGTCGCATCCGCGTCTTCGTGTGCGTGCGGCGGCGGTTGAACTGCCGGTACCGCGGGTGATCCGGTTGTGCCGGTATGTCCGGGTGCCCTTCCGAAGACAGGCGCCGTGGTCGCGGCGGGGTGTGCTGGTACGGGACCAGCACAGGTGCGCGTACTGCGGGAAACGCGCGACGACCGTGGACCACGTGGTGCCGCGGGCGCAGGGTGGTGGCGACAACTGGCTGAACACGGTGGCGTCCTGCGCGGAGGACAACCACCGCAAGGCGGACCGTACGCCGGAGCAGGCGGGCATGCCGTTGCTGTTCCAGCCGTTCGTACCGTCGCCGGCGGACGCGATGCTGCTGGCGTTGGGGGTACGCGACCGGGCGGAGTTGCCGGAGTGGCTGGCGACGCAGGCCGCGGCCGCTTGAGCGAGCGCTCGGGGGCGTCCCGTTCGCCGTGCGAAGAGCCCGTCTCAGTCCGAGGCGGGCTTCGTGCGCGTCGGGCGCAGGACGAGGTCGCCGCCGCAGTTGGGGCAGATGTGGTTCACCGCCGTCGTACAGGGCTCGCAGAAGGTGCACTCGTAGCTGCAGATGTACGCGGTGCCGGTGGCGGAGACGGGTCGCTCGCAGCGTTCGCAGAGTTGGCGCATGTCCAGTGCCATGTGGTCATCCCCGGGTGGTGAGTTGGATGATCGCGACGATACCCACGGCGATGATCAGCGCGCGGAGGGCGGTCGGGGGCAGGCGGCGGCCGACCTTGGCTCCGATCTGGCCGCCGATGGTGGAGCCGACGGCGATGAGGAGGACGGCCGTCCAGTCGAAGTGGGCGACGAAGAGGAAGAACAGCGCGGCGATGGTGTTGACGACGGCCGCGAGGATGTTCTTGACGGCGTTGAGGCGCTGCAGGGTGTCGTGGAGCAGCATGCCCATGAGGGAGAGGTAGATGATCCCCTGGGCGGCGGTGAAGTAGCCGCCGTAGACGCTGGCGAGGAGCAGGCCGACGAAGAGCGCCGGGCCGCCGGCGGGGTCGCCGGTGGCGTCGCCCTGGCGCTCGCGGCGTCGCTGGACGGCCCGGGAGATGCGGGGTTGCAGGATGACCAGGACGAGGGCGAGCGCCACGAGGACGGGGACGATCGTCTCGAAGGCGGTCGCGGGCAGGAGCAGCAGCAGGATGGCTCCGCAGAGTCCGCCGATGGCGGCGGCCGTGCCGAGGCGCAGGATGCGGCGGCGCTGGCCGGTGAGTTCGGCGCGGTAGCCGATGGCGCCGCTGATGGAGCCGGGGATGAGGCCCAGGGCGTTGGAGACGGTGGCGGTGACGGGCGGGAGGCCGGTGGCGATCAGCACCGGGAAGGTGATGAGCGTGCCGGAGCCGACGATGGTGTTGATGGTGCCCGCGCTGATGCCGGCGGCGAAGACGGCGAGCATCTCCCAGATCGTCACGCTGTGTCCTCGGCCTTCGTGCATGATCGGTGCTTGATGCACTGATCATGCACGAAGGGAGGGCGCGTCAGTCGACCGGGGGCTCTTCGCGGCGCTGCTGCGGCGGCTGCTTGGCGATGCCGGAGCCGCCGTTGCCGCCGCCGTTGCCGCCGTGGCCACCGTTGCCACCTGTGTTGAAGCCGGGAGTGCCGTTGCCGATGTTGCCGAAGGCACCGGAGAGGCCCTTGAGTGCGTCGCCGATCTCGCTGGGGACAATCCAGAGCTTGTTGGCGTCGCCTTCGGCGATCTTCGGGAGCATCTGGAGGTACTGGTAGGAGAGCAGCTTCTGGTCCGGATCGCCGGCGTGGATGGCCTCGAAGACCGTGCGGACGGCCTGGGCCTCGCCTTCGGCGCGCAGGGCCGCGGCCTTGGCCTCGCCCTCGGCGCGCAGGATGGCGGACTGCTTCTCACCCTCGGCGGTCAGGATCTGCGACTGGCGGATGCCCTCGGCGGTGAGGATGGCGGCGCGCTTGTCGCGGTCGGCGCGCATCTGCTTCTCCATCGAGTCCTGGATGGAGGTCGGGGGCTCGATGGCCTTGAGCTCGACGCGGTTGACGCGGATGCCCCACTTGCCGGTGGCTTCGTCGAGGACGCCGCGCAGGGCCGCGTTGATCTCCTCGCGCGAGGTGAGGGTCCGCTCCAGGTCCATGCCGCCGATGATGTTGCGGAGGGTGGTGACGGTGAGCTGCTCGATGGCCTGGATGTAGCTGGCGACTTCGTAGGTGGCCGCGCGGGCGTCCGTCACCTGGTAGTAGATGACGGTGTCGATGTTGACGACCAGGTTGTCCTGGGTGATCACCGGCTGGGGCGGGAAGGGGACGACCTGTTCGCGCAGGTCGATCCGGTTGCGGATCGAGTCGATGAACGGGACGACGATGTTGAGGCCCGCGTTCAGCGTGCGCGTGTAGCGGCCGAAGCGCTCCACGATGGCGGCGCTGGCCTGCGGGATGACCTGGATCGTCTTGATCAGGGCGATGAAGACGAGCACCACCAGGATGACCAGGACGATAATGACTGATGGCATCGTGTTCCCCGTGTCCTTCGCTGCCGCGGTTGCTTTCGGTGATCGAGTTTCCCAGACGGCGGGGGGTGGCGTGCGCCGTTCTGCGGGGTTGACCGGGTTCCGTCACATGTCAATGCCGCACCATGCGGATGTCGCACGCCTCGTGCGCCGTTGTCCCTCGGTGACGTTCCCTCACATGACCACGGCGGTCGCTCCGTCGATCTCGGCCACGTCCACCTGCTGTCCGGGTTCGAAGACCTGGTCGGCGTCGAGGGAGCGGGCGGACCAGACCTCGCCGGCGAGCTTGATCCGGCCGCCGTTGCCGTCGACCCGTTCCAGGACGACGGCCTGGCGGCCTCTCAGCGCGTCGACGTTGGTGACGTGTTCGGGCCGGCCGTCGCGGTGGCGTGCGGCGATGGGGCGTACCACCGCGATGAGCGCGACGGAGACCACCGCGAACACCACGACCTGGGCGACCACGCCCAGGCCGAGGGCCGCGGTGAGGGCTCCGGCGATCGCGCCGACGGACAGCATTCCCAATTCCGGCATCGCGGTCAGGACGAGTGGGATGCCGAGTCCCACCGCGCCGATCAGCCACCAGACCCATGCGTCGATGTCCACATCGTCATGGTAGGACCGGGGCCCGGTTCCCCGACAGGGCGCGGTGGACGGCGGGTTGACCTACGAGACCGGCTTACGGACCCGGTTAGGGGACCGGCTGACGGGGCCGGTCTACGAGAGGGGCAGGCCCTGGGCCGTGTAGCGCTCGCCGACGTGCTCGACGACCAGGGGCAGGCCGAAGCAGTGGGAGAGGTTGCGGGAGGTGAGCTCCGTCTCCATGGGGCCGGCGGCGAGGACCTTGCCCTGACGGATCATCAGGACGTGGGTGAAGCCCGGCGGGATCTCCTCGACGTGGTGCGTGACCATCACCATGGAGGGCGCGTACGGGTCGCGGGCGAGGCGGCCCAGGCGGCGGACCAGGTCCTCGCGGCCGCCGAGGTCCAGGCCGGCGGCCGGCTCGTCGAGGAGGAGGAGCTCGGGGTCGGTCATCATGGCGCGGGCGATCAGCGTGCGCTTGCGCTCGCCCTCGGAGAGGGTGCCGAACCGGCGGTCCAGGAACTCGGTCATGCCGAGGCGGTCGAGGAAGGCGCGGGCGCGCTGCTCGTCGACGGCGTCGTAGTCCTCGCGCCAGGTGGCGGTCATGCCGTACGCGGCGGTGAGGACGGTCTGCAGGACCGTCTGGCGCTTGGGCAGCTTGTCGGCCATGGCGATGCCGGCCATGCCGATGCGGGGGCGCAGCTCGAAGACGTCGACCTTGCCGAGCCGGTCGCCGAGGACGGTGGCGGTGCCGGCGCTCGGGAAGAGGTAGGTGGAGGCGACGTTCAGGAGGGTGGTCTTGCCGGCGCCGTTGGGGCCGAGGATCACCCAGCGCTCGCCCTCCTTGACCGACCAGGAGACGTCGTCCACCAGAGCACGTCCGTCGCGGACCACGGATACGTCCACCAGCTCCAGTACATCGCTCATGAGCGCGTTGTCTCCCCTATGCGGTCTGTCGGGTCTTGTGGTCGCTCGCACCTGTGGGCGCGGCTCCCAGGGGAAAACCTACGCCACCGCTGCGGCGGGGCGGTCGTTAGGGGCGGTTCGGGGCGGTGGCCCGGGGGTGCCGGGGCCAGTGCCTAGGGTGGGGGCATGCTTTCGGAACCACGTTCAGGACGGTTGGCCGCATGGGGGAACGCCCTGCTGGCCGGGTTGGTCTCGCCCGACGAGGCCGTGCTCGCGATTGTCGGGGACGACGCGGTGCACCGGGTGGAGGGGCTCCCGGGCGAGGCGGGGCCGGTCGGGCTGACGCTGGCGCTGGGGCGGCTGCGGGCGCTCGGGGTGACCGGATGGCGGGTGGCGCTGCCGGCGCCGGGGCATCCGCTGGGGCTGAGCGGGCCGCCGGAGTTCAACGCGCGGGCGCTGGAGGCGGAGGAGGCGGTGGTCGGGTACGGGGCCGGTTTCGGCCTCGTACCCGAGGTGTACGAGGCGGGGCCGGCCGGGGACGTGCACGTCGAGGTCCTGTGGCACTGCCTGCCGGTGCGGGAGGCTCCGCCGGCGGACGTGCCGTCGCTCGGGGAGGCGGAGCGGGAGCTGGCCGAGGCGCTGCGGGAGGCGACGGTCGTGCTGACGCGGCTGGACGTGGCGGCGTCGGGGCCGGTGGCGGAGGCGGCGCTGGACGCGTACCGGGCGCGGGCGGAGGTGGGGAGCGAGGTGCTGGCGCCGGGGTATCCGCCGCGGGCGGTGCGGGTGCTGGAGCTGGCGCAGCGGGTGGCGTTCCTGGTCTCGCTGGCGTACGGCAACGGGCACGGCGGCGCGGTGAGCGCGTCGGAGATGGCTGCGCGGACGGAGGCGCTGCGCCCGGTGGAGCGGGTGGCGCGGCGGGCGCAGGTGGCGGCGTTCAACGCGTACGTGGAGGAGCGTGAGCGCGGGCGGGGGTGAGGCGCCTGTGTCCGGCGGCCCGGCCCCCGGCTGAGGCACTGTGCCGGGGGCCGGGCCTCGGCGGGCGCGCCTAGCGCTAGGGCGCGGGGGCGGGGGCCCGAGCCGGGGCGGGCGGGGAGCCCCGCGTAGGGCCGGGGCTGGGGCCGGGGTGGCATGGCGACGGCCCCCAGGTGGGGGCTGGGGGCCGTGGGGTGAGAAAGCCGTCAGTGGTTGACGGACGTGTTGCCGAAGGCCGGGTTCAGCGCGCCGATCACGTTGACGCTGTTGCCGTTGACGTTCACCGGGACGTGGACCGGGGCCTGGATCAGGTTGCCGGAGCCGACGCCGGGGGAACCGACGGCGGCGCCGTCCGCGTGCGCGCCGGAGGTGGCGGACGCGGCGCCCGCGGCGGCGGCGACCAGCCCACCGGCGAGCAGGGTCACGGTGGCGGCCTTCTTCAGGTTCTTCACTTCTGGAATCCTCCGTTGGACATCGCTGCGGAGATCACCGCAGCACGCCCTGGAGAACGGCCGCACGCCCCCCGGGTTCCGCCGAGTGGGTGACATACACACGACGGTATGAATCTCCGACTTATATGGGTGCGCTGGTTGACTAGCCCGTCAGACCGTGGCGCACCGCCCACAGCGCCGCCTGGGTGCGGTCCGCGAGGTCCAGCTTCATGAGGATGTTCGAGACGTGGGTCTTGACCGTCTTCTCGGAGAGGACCAGCGCCCGGGCGATCTCGCGGTTCGAGCGGCCGTCGGCGATCAGGCCGAGGACCTCGCGCTCCCGCTCGGTGAGGGTGCCGCCGCGGCCCGTGCCGCCGTTGCCCTCGTCCTGGCTGAGCAGTGCTCCGGCCACCTCCTGCTGGAGGAGGACGTGGCCCGCGTGGACGGAGCGGATGGCGCCGGCCAGCGCGTCCGGGTCCACGTCCTTGTAGACGTACCCGGAGGCGCCCGCGCGCAGGGCGGGCACGACCGTGCGCTGCTCGGTGAAGCTGGTGACGATCAGCACCCTCGCCGGGTTCGCCAGCTCGCGCAGTTTGCGCAGGGCCTCGATCCCGTCCATGCCGGGCATCTTGACGTCCATGAGCACGACGTCCGGGCGCAGCTCCTCCGCGCGGGCCACGCCCTCGGCACCGTCCGGCGCCTCCCCCACGACCTCGATGTCGTCCTGGACCTCCAGGAAGGTGCGCAGTCCGCGGCGGACCACCTGGTGGTCGTCGACCAGCAGGACGCGGATGCCGGTCTTCGCTTGGGACGCAGCCTCAGCCACCGGGGACCTCCATCTCGATCGTGGTGCCCTTGCCGGGCTCGGACTGGACCGTGAGCTTGCCGCCCACGCCGCTCGCCCGGTCCCGCATGGAGACCAGGCCCAGGTGGCGGCCCGCCCTGCGGACCGCGCGCGGTGCGAACCCCTTGCCGTTGTCGGTGACGCTGAGGAGCGCGCCCTGGCCGTGCCGGTGGAGGGAGACCTCCACCCGGTCCGCACCGGAGTGGCGCAGGGCGTTGTGCAGGGCCTCCTGGGCGACGCGGAGGACGGCCTCCTCCTGGGAGGCCGGCAGGGCGCGTATCCCCCGGGCGTCGAAGGTGACGTGCGCGCTGTGGGCGCGGTCCAGGACCTGGATCTGCGTACGCAGGGTGTGGACGAGGCCGTCCTCGTCGAGCGCGGCCGGCCGCAGTTCGACGACCGCGGCGCGCAGCTCGTCCGCGGCCTCGGCGGCGAGCGCGGCGACCTGCTGGAGCTCGCCCTTGGCGCGGGCCGGGTCCCGGTCGACGAGGGCGGCCGCGGCCTGGGCCGTCAGCCGCAGGGAGAAGAGCTTCTGGCTGACGGCGTCGTGCAGTTCGTGGGCGAGGCGCGAGCGCTCCTCGGCGATGGTGAGCTCGCGGCTGCGCTCGTACAGCCGGGCGTTGGTGAGGGCGATCGCGGCGTGCTGGGCGAGGATGCCGAGCAGCTCCTCGTCCTCCTCCGTGAAGCCGCAGCGCTGCTCGGCGCCGGCGGGTCTGTCGCAGCGCTTGTTCGCGAGGAACAGCGCGCCGATCGTCTCGTCGCCGTCCCGGATCGGCAGTCCCAGGAAGTCGGCGAGGTCGGGGTGGGCGTCGGGCCAGCCCTCGAAGCGGGGGTCCTTGCGCACGTCGGCGAGGCGCTCGGGCTTCGCCTCGTGGAGCATCGCGGCGAGGATGCCGTGCTGGCGGGGCAGGGGGCCGATCGCCTTCCACTGCTCCTCGCTGACGCCGTCCACCACGAACTGGGCGAAGCCGCCGTGATCGTCGGGCACGCCCAGGGCCGCGTACTCGGCGTCGAGCAGCTCGCGGGCCGAGGCGACGATCGTCTTGAGGACGTCGCGCACCTCGAGGTGCCTGCTCATCGCCAGCAGGGCGGTGCTGACGGCGGCCAGCCCGGAGCGGGGTGGTCGCTCTCGTCGATCGGTCATGCGTTCACGTTACCGGCGGGGTGTGACAGTCCGTATCCGCCCGGGGACGGCGGCCCCCTGGGCCCGCGGACCTAGGCCGAAGTCCCACGCGCGTCGAGGCCTTTGGACGAGGCGAGGGGCGGCGTACGCGTTCGAGGGTGGGAGCACAGAGCACCGCACGTGTGAAGGGGATGGGTGTCATGGCTGTCGCGATCATCACCGGGGCTTCCAAGGGGTTGGGGCGCGCGCTCGCGGAGGCGCTCGCGAAGGAGGGCTGGGACCTGGTGCTGGACGCCAGAACCGCCCGCGTACTGGAGGACGGCGCGCGGGCGGCGGGGGCGTACGGGACGCGGGTGGTGGCGGTGCCCGGGGACGTGACGGACGCGGCGCACCGAGCGGAGCTGGTGGCCGCGGCCCGGAGGCTGGGTGGGCTGGATCTGCTGGTGAGCAATGCCAGCGCGCTGGGCGCCGAGCCGCTCGTCCGGTTGGACGCGCTGCCGCTGGAGGGGCTGCGGGCGGCACTGGAGACGAACGTGGTCGCCGCCCTCGGCCTCGTACAGGAGGCGCTGCCGCTGCTGCGGGCGGGCGCGGGCGGCGGGACGGTGATCGCGGTCAGCTCCGACGCGGCGGTGGAGGCGTACGGGACGTGGGGCGGGTACGGGGCGTCGAAGGCGGCGCTGGACCTGCTGGCGGCGGTCCTGGCCGTCGAGGAGCCGGGGCTGCGGGTGTGGGCGGTGGACCCGGGCGACATGCGGACGGACCTGTACCGGGCCGCGGTCCCCGTCGACGACGAGTCGGGCCGTCCCAGCCCGGAGTCGGTGGTGCCGGCGTTCCTGCGGCTGCTGGCGCAGCGCCCGGCGAGCGGGCGGTACACGGCGTCCGCGCTGCTGGGGGTGGGGGCGTGAGGGCGCTGGGGCAGGGCCTGGACGCGCTGCGGGTGCCGGAGGAGCTGTCCGCGCGGGTGCCCGCCGAGCAGCGCGGAAGCGGGCGGGACGACGTGCGGCTGCTCCTGTCGCGGGGTTCGGCGGTGTCGCACCGCTCCTTCCGGGAGCTGCCGGGGCTGCTGCGGGCCGGGGACGTACTGGTGGTGAACACGTCGCCCACGCTCGCGGCCGCCGTGAGCGGGCGGATCGGCGCGGAGGCCGTGGTCGTGCACTTCTCGACGTGCGGGGACGACGGGCGCTGGGCCGTGGAGCTGCGGGCGCCGGACGGACGGGGCAGCACCCGGCCGCGCGCCGGGGGCCCGGCCGGCGGGGTCGTACGGCTGCCGGGGGGCGCCCGGCTCGTACTGGAGGAGCCGCTGGTGGCCGGTGCGGCGCGGCTGTGGTGGGCATCGGTGACGTGGGAGACGCCGGTGGCGTCGGGGGCGCTTGTGGCATCGGCGGAGGCGGTGGCGCCTGTGCCGGCCGGTGTGCCGGGGCTGCTGGCGCGGTACGGGCGGCCCATCCGGTACGGGTACACCGAGCGGGACCAGCCGCTCGCCGCGTACCAGACGGTTTTCGCGCAGCCCTCGCCGGACGGGGCGGGCTCGGCGGAGATGCCGAGCGCGGCGCGGCCCTTCACGGCCGGGACGGTCGCGGAGCTGGTGAGCCGGGGGGTGCAGTTCGCGCCGGTGACGCTGCATACGGGCGTGGCGTCGGCGGAGGCGCACGAGCCGCCGTATCCGGAGCGCTTCGCGGTACCGGCGGCCACGGCGTGGCTGGTGAACGCGGCCCGGGCCGCCGGGGGCCGGGTGGTGGCCGTGGGGACGACGGCGGTGCGGGCGCTGGAGTCGGCGGTGGGCGCGGACGGGGTCGTACGGGAGGCCGCGGGGTGGACGGACCTGGTGGTGACTCCGCAGCGCGGGGTGCGGGTGGTGGACGGGCTGCTGACCGGGCTGCACGAGCCGCGGGCCTCGCACCTGCTGATGCTGGAGGCCGTCGCGGGGCGGGAGGCGCTGGACCGGGCCTACGCGGAGGCGCTGCGGTGCCGGTATCTGTGGCACGAGTTCGGGGACGTCCACCTGCTGCTGCCCGGGCCTGTGACAGGTCCTCACTGACCGCATTGCGCGTGCAACAGATGGTGAGGTTGTTACACACCCGATGTGAGCCCGCGCATAGGACGCAGGTCACTTACGAAGCGGCGTAGTGGACATGCAAGGACCGGATCAGCGCTGGTTGAGGGGGTGGCGTGGGCGATTTGTGGCGCTTGGCGCCACCTCCTGATCCACTATCGCGGATCGTACGTCACACCTTTGCCAGGGGTTTTTGCTGCCGCTAAGAATTGCAGCCGTTGCCCGCCGAGCAGGCGCAGCGCCACCCGGCCAGGCGACGTCCCGCGATTCGAAGAGGTACGACTGCATGTCCGCGTCCAGGACTTCCGGCTTCAGCCGTCTCAAGAACAACCAGAAGAAGCTTTCCATCGCCGGCGTGGCCGCCATCGGCGCCGCCGCCCTGGCGTTCACCGCCGTTCCGAGCAACGCTTCCCCCGCGCAGACCGTCGAGCCGCAGGCCGTTGCCGCCGCCGCTCCGGTCGCCTGGGGCGGCAAGCAGGCCGCCGGCACCCTCCAGCTGGGCATCACCGACCAGCTGACCACCATCGAGCTCAAGGCGAAGGCCGACGCCGCCGCCGCGAAGGCCCAGGCCGCGGCTGCCGCCAAGGCCAAGGCGGCTGCCGCCGCCAAGGCGAAGGCCCAGGCCGAGGCCGCCGCGAAGAAGCGCGCCGCCGAGAAGGCCGCCGCCAGCCGCGCCGCCGCCCGCAAGCCGGTGTACGCGAACAACCTCGACGGCTGGATCCGCGAGGCGCTCGACATCATGAAGAAGCACAAGATCCCGGGCACCTACGAGGGCATCCACCGCAACATCATGCGGGAGTCCAGCGGTAACCCGAACGCGATCAACAACTGGGACATCAACGCCATCAACGGCGTCCCGTCGATCGGTCTCCTCCAGGTCATCAAGCCGACCTTCGACGCGTACCACATCCCCGGCACCAAGAAGAGCCAGTGGGACCCGGTCGCCAACATCGTCGCGGCCTGCAACTACGCGGCCGACCGCTACGGCTCCATGGACAACGTCAACAGCGCGTACTGAGCCGTGTGACGTCACGGCGCGCCGTGTAGCTCGTGGCGTGTGGCCGATGGCCCCGTGCGTGTGACATGCGGAAGGGCGGCACCCCGTGGGGGGTGCCGCCCTTCGCGCGTGCGCGGGGGTCAGTCCGTCACTTGCGCATGACCTCGGGCTCGTGGCGGCGCAGCAGGCGCGCCACGATCACGCCGCAGAGGGCGCCGAGGGCCAGGAGCGCGCCCATGTCGACGAACCACATACCGATCTCGTGGTCCCACAGCGGGTCGGTGTCGGTCGGGTCGTCCTGGTTGGGGAACAGGACGTTCAGCTGGGCGGTCGTGCCGGCGGCGGCCACGGCCCAGCGGGACGGCATGAGGTACGAGAACTCGTTGACGCCGACCTGGCCGTGCAGGGTGAACAGGCAGCCGGTGAAGACGACCTGGATGATCGCGAACATCACCAGCAGCGGCATGGTCTTCTCGGCGGTCTTCACCAGCGAGGAGATGATCAGGCCGAACATCATCGAGGTGAAGCCGAGCGCCATGATCGGCAGGCTCAGCTCCAGCCGGACCAGGGAGGAGCCGAAGAGCAGGCCCTCGTCCGGCACGTCACGCATCCCGAAGCCGATGCCGCCGATGATCGCGCCCTGCACGATGGTGATCAGACCGAGGACGATCACCTTCGACATCAGATACGCCGAACGTGACAGGCCGGTGGCCCGTTCCCGTTCGTAGATGACCCGTTCCTTGATCAGTTCACGCACGGAGTTGGCCGCTCCGGCGAAGCAGGCACCGACGGCCAGGATCAGCAGGATGGTCGCCGCGCTGCCGTTGGGGCCGCGCGGGCTGGGCCGGAGCCCGTAGTTCGAGCTGATCAGCGTGGAGACCACACCGAGGACGGCCGGCAGGATCACCATCAGCGCCATGAAGCCCTTGTCCGACGCGATGACGGACAGGTAGCGGCGGATCAGGGTCCACAGCTGCGCGCCCCAGCCCTGCGGCTTGGGCGGGCGCATCGCCTGGGCCGGCGGCATCTGGACGGACTGCGGGGCGACGGCGTCGAGGTCCGCGGCGTACATCTGGTAGTGCTGCGAGCCCTTCCAGCGGCCCGCCCAGTCGTAATCGCGGTAGTTCTCGAAGGCGGAGAAGACGTCGGCCCAGGTCTCGTAGCCGAAGAAGTTGAGCGCCTCCTCCGGCGGGCCGAAGTACGCCACCGAGCCGCCGGGTGCCATGACCAGCAGCTTGTCGCAGAGCGCGAGCTCGGCGACGGAGTGCGTGACGACGAGGACCGTGCGGCCGTCGTCGGCCAGGCCGCGCAGCAGCTGCATGACGTCGCGGTCCATGCCCGGGTCGAGGCCCGAGGTCGGCTCGTCCAGGAAGATCAGGGACGGCTTGGTCAGCAGCTCCAGGGCGACGGAGACGCGCTTGCGCTGGCCGCCGGAGAGGGCGGTGATCTTCTTGGTCTTGTGGATGTCGAGCTTCAGCTCGCGCAGGACCTCGTCGATCCGCGCCTCGCGCTCCTGCTCGGTGGTGTCGGCGGGGAAGCGGAGCTTGGCGGCGTACTTGAGCGCGGTCCGGACGGTCAGCTCCTTGTGCAGGATGTCGTCCTGCGGGACCAGACCGATGCGCTGACGCAGCTCGGCGAACTGCTTGTACAGGTTCCGGTTGTCGTAGAGGACGTCGCCCTGGTTGGCGGGGCGGTAGCCGGTCAGCGCCTTGAGCAGCGTGGACTTGCCGGAGCCGGAGGGGCCGATGACCGCGACGAGCGACTTCTCCGGGACGCCGAAGGAGACGTCCTTGAGGATCTGCTTGCCGCCGTCGACCGTGACGGTGAGGTGGCGGGCGGAGAAGGAGACCTCACCGGTGTCGACGAACTCCTCGAGGCGGTCGCCGACGACCCGGAACGTCGAGTGACCGACACCGACGGTGTCGTTCGGGCCGATGAGCGCCGAGCCCGACTTGGGCAGCGGCTGGCCGTTGACGTACGTGCCGTTGTGCGAGCCGAGGTCGCGGATCTCGAAGCGGCCGTCGGGGGTCGCGTGGAACTCGGCGTGGTGGCGCGAGACCTGGAGGTCGGAGACGACCAGGTCGTTCTCGAGCGCACGACCGATGCGCATCACGCGGCCGAGGGCCACCTGGTGGAAGGTGGTCGGGCTGCGGTCGCCCCCGTGGACCGGCGGCGCCCCCGCCGCGCCGCCGCCCTGGGCCGGGACCTTCGAGGCGTACTGCTGGACAGGGCCGGCCGAGGCTGCCGCGTCGCCGCCGTGCGGGCCGGCCTGCTGCTGGTGCGGTACGTGGGGCTGGTGCGGCTGCTGCTGCGGCTGCTGGTGCTGCTGCCAACCCTGGTGCTGCGGGGCGGCGGCAGGCGCCTGATGCTGCTGAGGCCAGCCCTGCTGCGGGGCCTGGTGGGGCTGCTGCGGGGGCTGGCCTTGTGAGACCTGGGGCGCCTGAGGGGCCGCGCCCTGTGCGTTGTAGGCGGCCGCGCCCGTGAAGTTCAGCCGCGGGCCGTCGGTGGCGTTACCGAGGTGGACGGCCGACCCGGGGCCGATCTCCATCTGCTGGATCCGCTGGCCCTGCACATAGGTGCCGTTGGTGGAGCCGTGGTCCTCGATGAGCCAACTGCGGCCGTCCCACCTGATCGTGGCATGCCGCCACGAGACCCTTGCGTCGTCGACCGCCAGGTCGCCCTGCGGATCCCGGCCAAGGGTGTACGACCTGGACGCATCGAGAGTCCAGGTCCTTCCGTTCAATTCCAGTACGAATTCCGGCACTCCATGCCCCACTAGTTGTCCCCCGAGTGACCCCCGTCGCGGGGAGTCCAGGGATGCGAACATCGTGGGGAACTATTTCAGGCCCGGTCCCGTATTCGAAAGTCGGGCGGTGTGAAGAGGGCGCGCAGGCCCGTGTGAGGGCACCCCCGAGTGCGTACGGATCAGGAGCGAACGGGGCAACTCGGAACTCCGCGGGAGCCGTTCGCGCGGTGCGGAATCGGTGGCGCCCGCGCGCCGCCACACGGCGCACCCGGCACTTGGCGCACGGGCACGCGGTGCACCCGGCACGCGGCACGGGCAGGAGAGCGGCGGCCTCGGTGCGGAGGCGCGGCATGATCGCGACTGGGTCGTGCCGCGGGCGGCACGGCCGGCGGTATCGGCGGGACGGCCGGTGTCGGGGTCGGGGCCGGGGTCGGGGTCGGAGGATGTGCGGAATCCGCAGAACCGGCGTCCCACGTGGGGTGCGGAGGCCGAGCCGGGGCCGCAGGCGGGTCGCGTGGTGCGCCGGCGGTGTCCGGTACGCGGGACAGGGGAAGCCCGGGCCGCCGGGGCCGGATACGGTGGGAGGACCATGAGCGCATTGCAGACCTCCGACGTACCCACCCTTCTCGTCAAGATCTTCGGGAAGGACCGGCCCGGGATCACCGCCGGGCTGTTCGACACCCTCGCCGCCTTCTCCGTCGACGTGGTCGACATCGAGCAGGTCGTGACCCGAGGCCGCATCGTCCTGTGCGCGCTCGTCACGGAGCCCACGGTGAGCACGGAGGGTGAGCTGCGCGCCACCGTCCACAGCTGGGCGGAGTCGCTGAAGCTGCAGGCGGAGATCATCTCCGGTACGGGTGACAACCGGCCGCGCGGCGTCGGCCGCTCCCACGTCACCGTGCTGGGGCACCCGCTGACCGCCGAGAACACGGCGGCCATAGCGGCGACGATCACCGGGACGGGCGGCAACATCGACCGGATCTTCCGGCTGGCGAAGTATCCGGTGACGGCGGTGGAGTTCGCGGT
This sequence comes from Streptomyces sp. NPDC045998, assembly GCF_056430285.1. Taxonomy (NCBI): domain Bacteria; kingdom Bacillati; phylum Actinomycetota; class Actinomycetes; order Kitasatosporales; family Streptomycetaceae; genus Streptomyces; species Streptomyces sp. NPDC045998. The sequence goes on along the minus strand of NZ_JBWKLJ010000001.1, from coordinate 1,067,875 downwards.
GTCCGGTACGGAGACGGAGCCGCTGCGCACCGCCCTCGCCACCGAGGCCGCCGAGATCGGCGTGGACGTGGCCGTCGTGTCGGCGGGGCTGCACCGCCGCGCCCAGCGGCTGGTCGTGATGGACGTCGACTCCACGCTCATCCAGGACGAGGTGATCGAGCTCTTCGCGGCGCACGCGGGCTGCGAGGACAAGGTCGCCGAGATCACTGCCGCCGCCATGCGCGGCGAGCTGGACTTCGAGCAGTCGCTGCACGCCCGCGTGGCGCTGCTCGCCGGGCTGGACGAGTCGGTCGTGGACAAGGTGCGCGCGGAGGTCAGGCTGACGCCGGGCGCGCGCACCCTGATCCGTACGCTCAAGCGGCTCGGCTACCAGGTGGGTGTGGTGTCGGGTGGCTTCACCCAGGTCACGGACGACTTGCAGGCCCGGCTCGGGCTCGACTTCGCCTCCGCCAACACGCTGGAGATCGTCGACGGCAAGCTGACCGGCCGCGTGACCGGCGAGATCGTCGACCGGGCCGGCAAGGCGCGGCTGCTGCGCCGGTTCGCCGCCGAGGCGGGCGTGCCGCTGGCCCAGACCGTCGCGATCGGCGACGGCGCCAACGACCTCGACATGCTGAACGCGGCGGGCCTGGGCGTGGCCTTCAACGCCAAGCCGGTGGTGCGCCGCGCCGCTCACACGGCCGTCAACGTGCCCTTCCTCGACACGGTCCTCTACCTGCTGGGGATCACCCGGGAAGAGGTCGAGGCGGCGGACATCGACGTGGCCTAGCGAGTGCGCGGGGCCAAAGGGGCCCGGACACCGACCCGGTGTCCGGGCCCCTTGTCGTTCGCACGGGTGGAAGGTCCGGGTGACGAAGGGGCGGGTTACTCGTGCGGCGCCCAGTAGCCGGTGAGCGTGCCGACGCCGTGTTCCACCGACTTCCAGGAGCCGGCGAACTCCACGACCGCGAACGATGCCGTCGGGAAGCCGCCGCGGTTCATGCGGACCAGCGTGTCCCCCTCCGCGCTCCCGGCGAGCGCGTCGGCAAGGGCGTGCACACCCGGGTTGTGACCGATGACGAGGAGGTTGTTCACTTCGTCGGAGGTCTCGTTGAGCAGCGCGATCAGATCGCCGAGCGAGGCTTCGTAGAGCCGCTCCTCGTACACGGTCTTGGGTCGCTGCGGCAGCTCGGAGACCACCAGCTTCCACGTCTCGCGGGTCCTGACCGCGGTCGAGCACAGGGCCAGGTCGAAGGTGATGCCCGTCTCGGCGAGCCGACGGCCGGCCACGGGTGCATCCTTGCGGCCTCGGTCGGCCAGCGGCCGGTCGTGGTCGGACACCTGGGGCCAGTCGGCCTTCGCATGCCGGAGTAGCACGATCCTGCGGGGTGTATCGACGCTCATGGCCCCAGCTTCGCATGAAAGCCGGCACGGGGCGCAGGGTGTTGACCAGCTCTCCCCTCAGGGGGAGAGCGTGTGTTGGATGTGTTCGAGTATGCGTCCCACCGCTGGCTCCCCACCCGTCGCATGCGCCTCAGCGCCCCCGGTACCGCCCCGGATTCCGCCCCCGGTGAGCAGCACCAGCAGGGCGACGAACGCCATCACCGGCAGGGTGAGGGCCCACCAGGTCAGCCGGGTGCCGACGCCGCCGGTGGCGTGGGGCCGGGGGTGCGTACGAGCCGACATGGCCGCCTCCGTGGGTCCGTGGTCCGTGGTCCGTGGTCGCGAGTGCGCGGGGCGCCGAGGCCCGGCGTCCCGATGTACCTCAGACGTTACGGATCACGGTGGCCCCGGCCCATCCGGTGATCCACCCACTTCACCCTGAGCCTGGCCCCCTAGGGGATCGGGGGGCTACCCCCCACCCCGTCAGGGCGAGGCGATCGACGCGACGATGCCGATGATCAAGCCGATCGCCAGCATCGCGCCGAGCACGCCGAGCAGCTTCTTCTGACCGTTCTGGGGGTTCGGGTCAAGCACAGGTTCCATGCCGCCCAGTTTCGCACCTCAGAGTTCGTCCTCGATCGTGCGGTCCCGTCCGGCCAGGATGCCGACGGCCATCTGCGGCACCATCAGCCCGGCCATGAGGGCCAGCGGCACGTCCCAGCCGCCGCTGTGCTGGTAGAGCGCGCCGACCAGCGTCGGTCCCGGGATGGAGATGAGGTAGCCGACGCTCTGGGCGAAGGCGGAGAGCCGCACGACGCCGCCACCGGTGCGCGAGCGCATGCCGATCATGGTGAGGGCGAGCGGGAAGGAGCAGTTGGAGACGCCCAGCAGCAGCGCCCAGAGCCACGCTCCGGCGGCCGGGGCGAAGAAGAGGCCCGCGTATCCGCTCAGGCCGCAGAGGCAGAGGGCGACCACGATGGGGCCCTGGTTCTTCATCCGCCCGGCCAGCCGGGGGATGACGAAGGCGAGCGGCACACCCATCACCATCGTCACGGCGAGCAGGACGCCCGCGGTACCGGCGGAGACCCCGGCGTCGCGGAAGATCTGCGGCATCCACCCCATGGTGATGTACGCACCGGTGGCCTGGAGCCCGAAGAAGACGCCGAGCGCCCAGGCGGTCCGGCTGCGGGTGATCCGCAGGCCCGGCGCCCCGGCGGCGGCGTCCACCGCCGGACCGGACTGCACCGGACCGGACTGCACCGGACCGGACTTCACCGGGCCAGCCTCAGCCGCTCCGGTGTCCGCCGGACCACGCTCAGCCGGGCCCTCCGCCCGACCGTCCGCCCGGCCGTCCGCCCGGCCCTCCGCCGTCGCGGCGCCCCGGCCCCTCCCCCGGTCGCGTACCAGCGGCAGCCAGGCCAGCGTCGCGAGGGCGGCGAGGGCGGCCCACACCCCGAGGCCCGTGCGCCAGCTGCCGCCCAGCGCGTCCGTCATGGGCACGGTCGCGGCGGCCGCGAGGGAGGTGCCGAGGGCCAGGGCCATCGAGTACAGGCCGGTCATGCTGCCGACGCGGTCGGGGAAGTACCGCTTGACGATGACCGGCATCAGGACGTTGCTGAGGGCGATGCCCATCAGCGCGAGGGCGCTGGCGGCGAGGAAGGCGGCCGTGCCGCCGGTGAAGGGCCGGATGGCCAGCCCGAGCGCGATGGCGGCCATGCCGGCGCACACGATCGCGGCGGGCCCGAAGCGACGGGCGAGCCGGGGCGCGGTGATGCCGAAGACGGCGAAGCACAGCGGCGGTACGGAGGTGAGCACCCCGGCCACGCTGCCGCTCATGTGCAGCCCGTCGCGGACCTCTTCGAGGAGCGCGCCGAGGCTGGTGATGGCGGGACGGAGGTTGAGCGCGGCGAGGACGAGTCCGAGGACCAGGAGCCGGGGCAGCCAGACGGCTGCGGTGGCGGTAGCGGGGGTTCTACGAGACACGGCGGCTTCCGCGCCGGAGGCGGAGCTCATTGCGGCGCTCTGCCGGGGTATGCGGGCGGGGGATTCGGTCGTGGTCGGGGTCAGCGGCTCGTCGGACATGGAACCATCATAGAATCATGGGATGATTGGCTGTCCAATCGACGGATACGTCGACGGACGCTTCCCTTCCGCCGCTTCCCTTCACGACGCCGAGGAGCACCCATGGCGCTCAGCACTCCCCGCCGGTCCGGGCTCACCGATCAGGTGATCGCCGAGCTCCGGAACCAGATCACCTCGGGCGAGTGGCCGATCGGTTCGCGCATCCCCACCGAGCCGGAGCTGGTCCAGCAGCTGGGCGTGGCCCGCAACACGATCCGCGAGGCGGTCCGCGCGCTGGCGCACAACGGCCTGCTGGACATCCGCCAGGGGTCGGGCACGTACGTCATCGCCACCAGCGAGCTCGCCGGGGTGATGCACCGCCGCTTCTCCGGCGCCGACCCCAGGCACATCGCCGAGCTCCGCTCCACGCTGGAGTCGGCGGCCGCCCGCCTGGCCGCGGAGCGCCGCACCGACCGGGACATGAAGCAGCTGGACGCGCTGCTCGCGCGGCGCGAGGAGGCCTGGGAAGCCGGGGACGCGGAGCGGTTCGTGGCGGTGGACTCGACGTTCCACCTGGCCGTGGTGGCGGCGTCGCACAACGACGTCATGACGGAGCTCTACGCCGACCTCGGGCATCTCGTACGCGACTGGCTGCGCGAGGACGTGGGGCAGGAGCTGCGGCCGGAGTACCACATGGACCACGCGCGGCTGGTGGAGGCCATCCGCGCGGGCGACGCGGAGCGGGCGGCCTCGGAGGCGGCCGGCTACCCCTTCATGTGCCTGCGCCAAGCCGGCGCGGCGGCCGTCGATCGGGAAGCAGAGCCGGCCGATCAGCCGCGTACGGGCTCGTGAGTGATCCAGGCGGCCCGTACTTCCTTCCAGCACCGCTCGGTCAGCTCGGCGTAGGCGGTGGGGGCCACCTCGACGGCGGCGCTGTCGGAGTCGATGTCCCACCAACGGTCGCACTCGACGTGCAGCCGGACCCGGTCCGTGTGGGGGTAGGGGTTGTGGCAGTGCGCGGTGACGCGCGAGCCCTCGACCGACGTACGGCATGAGGCGACGTACCGTTCGAGGTCTTCGGCATAGGCCTGGGCGCTGAGGGCGGGCCCCCACAGGAGGGCCGCCACCGCCACCAGGGCCAGGTGGTGCTTCGTACGCACAGCCACACCTCCTCCCCGATCAACGGACACGAATATCCGTTCTGCACCAGTGTGCCGTGATCACGGTGACTCTTCGACTCGAGCGACGCCGGCCCGGGCACGCGCGCCATGCGCGAAGGGCCGCGCACCCCGTCCGTGACGGAGTGCGCGGCCCTTCCGGTACGCGGGTTTGCGCGATGGGTTTACGCGCTGGTGTACGCGCTGCGTGTACGCGGTGGGTCAGGCGCCCATGATGTGCACGCCGCCGTCGACGTGCACGATCTCGCCGGTCGTCTTCGGGAAGAAGTCCGACAGCAGCGCGACGACGCCGCGGCCGGCCGGCTCCGGGTCGGACATGTCCCACTGGAGCGGGGAGCGCTCGTCCCAGACCTTCGCGAGCTCGCCGAAGCCCGGGATGGACTTGGCGGCCATCGAGCCGATCGGTCCGGCCGAGATCAGGTTGCAGCGGATGTTCTGCTTGCCCAGGTCGCGGGCGAGGTACCGGCTGGTGGCCTCCAGCGCGGCCTTGGCCGGGCCCATCCAGTCGTACTGCGGCCAGGCGTACTGCGCGTCGAAGGTCAGGCCGACGACCGAGCCGCCGTTCTGCATCAGCGGCAGGCAGGCCATCGTCAGCGACTTCAGCGAGAAGGCGGAGACGTGCATCGCGGTCGCCACGGACTCGAACGGCGTGTTGAGGAAGTTGCCGCCGAGCGCGTCCTGCGGCGCGAAGCCGATGGAGTGCACGACGCCGTCGAGGCCGCCGAGCTCCTCGCCGACCACGTCCGCGAGCCGGTTCAGGTGCTCGTCGTTGGTGACGTCGAGCTCGATGACCTTGGCGGGCTTGGGCAGCTTCCTGGCGATGCGCTCGGTCAGCGTGGGCCGCGGGAAGGCCGTCAGGATGACCTCGGCGCCCTGCTCCTGGGCCACCTTGGCGGTGTGGAAGGCGATGGACGACTCCATCAGCACACCGGTGATCAGGACCCGCTTGCCCTCGAGAATTCCGCTCATGTGATCAGTGACCCATGCCCAATCCGCCGTCAACCGGGATGACGGCTCCAGTGATGTACGAGGCGTCGTCGGACGCGAGGAACCGGACGGTGGCGGCGATCTCCTCGGGCTGCGCGTAGCGGCCGAGCGGCACCTGGGCGACGATGCCCGCGCGCTGCTCCTCGGTCAGCACCTTGGTCATGTCGGTGTCGACAAAGCCGGGTGCGACGACGTTGAACGTGATGTTGCGCGAGCCCAGCTCACGGGCGAGCGAGCGCGCGAAGCCGACCAGCGCGGCCTTGGAGGCGGCGTAGTTGGCCTGGCCCGCCGAGCCGAGCAGGCCGACCACGGAGGAGATGAGGACGACGCGGCCCTTCTTGGCGCGCAGCATGCCGCGGTTGGCACGCTTGACCACGCGGAAGGTCCCGGTGAGGTTGGTGTCGATGACGGAGGTGAAGTCCTCCTCCGACATGCGCATCAGCAACTGGTCCTTGGTGACGCCGGCGTTGGCCACCAGCACCTCCACCGGACCGTGCTTCTCCTCGATCTCCTTGTAGGCCTGCTCCACCTGCTCGGCGTCGGTGATGTCACACCTGACAGCAAGGAAGCCCTCCGGCGGCTCGCCGGACCGGTACGTGATCGCGACCTTGTCGCCGGCGTCGGCGAACGCGCGGGCGATGGCGAGGCCGATGCCCCGGTTTCCTCCGGTGACAAGAACCGAGCGGCTCAACAGATCACCCTTTCCCTTGCATGGTGTGGTACCCCGAAAACCTATCGGTCCCGCTGGTCGTACGCGGAATCGGCCTCTGACAGTGGCGTACGGGCCGCGCTGTCGGGTCCCTACAGAAAACCGCTGGCGGGACCACGGAAAGCACTGGGCAGCGAACCGTGCGGCGCGACATGATCGGAGGCGACCGGTCTCATACGACAGGAGACATTCGTGCCTCATTCCATCGACGAAGCCTTCACGGCGCTGCCGCTGCGGGCCCTCGCCGACGCGGCGCTCGCGCGGGCCCGGGCGCTCGGCGCCGAGCATGCCGACTTCCGTTTCGAGCGCGTACGCAGTGCCTCGTGGCGGCTGCGGGACGCCAAGCCCGCCGGGTCGTCGGACACCACGGACCTCGGGTACGCGGTGCGGGTGGTGCACGGCGGGGCGTGGGGGTTCGCGTCCGGGGTCGACCCGACCATGGACGCGGCGGCGAAGGTCGCCTCGCAGGCCGTGGCCATGGCGAAGCTGTCGGCGAAGGTCATCGCGGCGGCGGGCGCCGACGAGAGGGTCGAGCTCGCCGACGAGCCGGTGCACGCGGAGCGCACGTGGGTCTCGGCGTACGAGATCGACCCCTTCACCGTGCCGGACGCGGAGAAGAGCGCGCTGCTGGCGGAGTGGAGCGCGCGGCTGCTGCGCGCGGACGGGGTGGCGCACGTGGACGCGTCGCTGATGACCGTCCACGAGAACAAGTTCTACGCGGACACGGCCGGGACCGTCACCACGCAGCAGCGCGTACGGCTGCACCCGCAGCTCACGGCGGTGGCGGTGGACGCCACGACCGGTGAGTTCGACTCGATGCGGACGCTCGCGCCGCCGGCCGGGCGCGGCTGGGAGTACGTGACCGGCACCGGGTGGGACTGGGACGCGGAGCTGGAGCAGATCCCGGAGCTGCTCGCGGAGAAGATGCGGGCGCCGAGCGTGGAGGCGGGCAGGTACGACCTGGTCGTCGACCCGTCGAACCTGTGGCTGACGATCCACGAGTCGATCGGTCACGCCACCGAGCTGGACCGGGCGCTCGGCTACGAGGCGGCGTACGCGGGCACCTCCTTCGCCACCTTCGACCAGCTGGGCAAGCTGGTGTACGGCTCGCCGATCATGAACGTGACGGGTGACCGGACCGCCGAGCACGGCCTGGCGACGATCGGGTACGACGACGAGGGCGTCGAGGCGCAGAGCTGGGACCTGGTCAAGGACGGCGTCCTCGTCGGCTACCAGCTCGACCGGCGGATCGCGAGGCTGACGGGGCTGGGCCGGTCGAACGGCTGCGCCTTCGCGGACTCGCCGTCGCACGTGCCGGTGCAGCGGATGGCGAACGTGTCGCTCCAGCCGGATCCGGGCGGTCTGTCGACGGAGGACCTGATCGGGGGCGTGGAGCGCGGCATCTACGTGGTCGGCGACCGCTCCTGGTCGATCGACATGCAGCGCTACAACTTCCAGTTCACGGGGCAACGGTTCTTCCGCATCGAGAACGGGCGGCTGGCCGGGCAGCTGCGCGACGTCGCGTACCAGGCGACGACGACGGACTTCTGGGGCTCGATGGAGAAGGTCGGCGGCCCGCAGACGTACGTCCTGGGCGGCGCCTTCAACTGCGGCAAGGCCCAGCCGGGCCAGATCGCGGCGGTCTCGCACGGCTGCCCGTCGGCCCTGTTCCGGGGCGTGAACATTCTGAACACCACGCAGGAGGCCGGTCGATGAGCCCCGTCAGCAAGCCGTACGAGATCGTCGAGCGGGCCCTGGAGCTGTCCCGCGCGGACGGGTGCGTCGTCATCGCGGACGAGCAGTCGTCCGCGAACCTGCGCTGGGCAGGCAACGCCCTGACGACGAACGGTGTCACCCGGGGGCGGACGCTCACCGTGATCGCCACCGTGGACGGGGCGCAGGGCACCGCCTCCGGTGTGGTGTCGCGGTCCGCGGTGACGGCCGAGGACCTGGAGCCGCTGGTGCGGGCCGCCGAGGCGGCGGCGCGGGCGGCCGGGCCCGCCGAGGACGCGCAGCCGCTGGTCTCCGGGGTCGCGGCGTCGCCGGACTTCACGGACGCGCCCGCCGAGACGTCCTCGGCGGTCTTCGGGGACTTCGCGCCCGCGCTGGGCGAGGCGTTCGGCCGGGCCCGCGCGGGCGGGCGGGAGCTGTACGGGTTCGCGAACCACGAGCTGACGTCGACGTACCTGGGTACGTCGACGGGGCTGCGGCTCCGGCACGACCAGCCGTCCGGGACGCTGGAGCTGAACGCCAAGTCTCCGGACCGGACGCGCTCGGCGTGGGCGGGGCGGGCGACGCGGGACTTCAAGGACGTGGATCCGCTGGCGCTGGACGCGGAGCTCGCGCGGCGGCTCGGCTGGGCGGAGCGGCGGATCGAGCTGCCCGCCGGGCGGTACGAGACGCTGCTGCCGCCGACCGCGGTGGCGGACCTGCTGATCTACCAGATGTGGTCGGCGGCGGGCCGGGACGCGGCGGAGGGCCGCACCGTGTTCTCCAAGCCGGGCGGCGGCACGCGGCTCGGCGAGACCCTCTCCCCGCTCCCGCTGACGCTGCGCAGCGACCCGTACGAGCCGGGCCTGGAGTCCGCGCCGTTCGTGATCGCGCACGCGTCGGGCGACGACTCGTCGGTGTTCGACAACGGGCTGCCGCTGGAACCCACCGCGTGGGTACGGGAGGGGCGCCTGGAGCGGCTGGTGACCACGCGGCACAGCGCGGGGCTCACGCACCTTCCGGTGGCTCCGGCGATCGGCAACCTGGTGCTGGACGGCGGTGGCGAGCGGTCGCTGGAGGAGATGGTGGCCTCCACGCGGCGCGGGCTGCTGCTGACCTGCCTGTGGTACATCCGCGAGGTGGACCCGGCGACCCTGCTGCTGACCGGGCTGACCCGGGACGGGGTCTATCTCGTCGAGGACGGCGAGGTCGTCGGCGAGGTGAACAACTTCCGGTTCAACGAGTCGCCGGTCGACCTGCTGTCGCGGGCCACGGAGGCCGGCCGGACCGAGAAGACGCTGCCGCGTGAGTGGAGCGACTGGTTCACCAGGGCGGCGATGCCGCCGTTGCGGGTGCCGGACTTCAACATGAGTTCGGTCAGCCTGGGCGTCTGACCCCCATAGACTGGCAGGGAACACCGCACTGTTCGATCCCACTTCGTTCAAGGAGAGACGTCACCGTGACGGACATCGTCGACGAACTGCAGTGGCGGGGGCTCATCGCCCTCTCCACTGACGAGGACGCACTGCGCAAGGCGTTCGCGGACGGTCCCGTCACGTTCTATTGCGGCTTCGATCCGACGGCACCGAGCCTGCACCTGGGCAATCTGGTGCAGATCCTCACCATGCGCCGGATCCAGCAGGCGGGCAACCGCCCGCTGGGTCTGGTCGGCGGGGCGACGGGCCTGATCGGCGACCCGAAGCCGAACGCGGAGCGCACGCTGAACTCCCCGGAGGTCGTCGCCGGCTGGGTGGAGCGCCTGCGGGCCCAGATCGAGCGGTTCCTCGACTTCGAGGGGCCGTACGCGGCGACCATGGTCAACAACCTGGACTGGACGGCGGGGCTGTCGGCGATCGACTTCCTGCGGGACGTCGGCAAGTACTTCCGGGTGAACAAGATGATCACCAAGGAGGCGGTCGCGCGGCGGCTGAACTCCGACGCGGGCATCAGCTACACCGAGTTCAGCTACCAGATCCTGCAGGGCATGGACTTCCTGGAGCTGTACCGCCGCCACGGCTGCGTCCTGCAGACCGGCGGCAGCGACCAGTGGGGCAACCTCACCGCGGGCACCGACCTGATCCACCGGGTCGAGCCCCACGCCACGGTGCACGCCCTGGCGACGCCGCTGATCACCAAGGCCGACGGCACCAAGTTCGGCAAGACCGAGTCCGGCACCGTCTGGCTGGACCCCGAGCGGACCACGCCGTACGCGTTCTACCAGTTCTGGCTGAACGCGGACGACCGGGACGTCTCCAAGTTCCTGCGGATCTTCAGCTTCAAGTCCCGCGAGGAGATCGAGGAGCTGGAGAGGCTCACCGAGGAGCGGCCGCAGGCCCGTGCGGCCCAGCGGGCGCTGGCCGAGGAGCTGACGACGCTGGTGCACGGCGCGGAGCAGTGCGCCGCCGTCGTCGCCGCGTCGAAGGCGCTCTTCGGGCAGGGCGAGCTGGCGGAGCTGGACGAGGCGACGCTGGCCGCGGCGCTGGCAGAGCTGCCGCACGCCCGGGTCACCGAGCTGGGCCAGGTGGTGGACCTGTTCGTCGAGGTCGGCCTGGCGCCGAGCAAGTCGGGCGCCCGCCGCACGGTGAAGGAGGGCGGCGCGTACGTGAACAACGTCAAGGTGACCGCCGAGGACGCCGAGGTCTCGGCCGAGGAGCTGCTGCACGGGCGCTGGCTGGTGCTGCGCCGGGGCAAGAAGAACCTGGCGGCGATCGAGGTCGCGGCGGGCTGACGCCCCGGGGCGGATGACGAAGGGCCGAGGCGGCCCGGGCACGGAGGACGCGCCCGGGCCGCCTCGGCCTGTTGCACGGCCGGTCAGGCGCGCTGTTTTCTGCCGCGCATCGACATGTAGAGCATGTCGCCGACTCCGACGATGACGACCGCCGCCACGACTTGCAGGGCGTGCCGGCCCCAGTCGATGCCGGGCGTCGCCTCGATGCCGAACGCCCGGGCGAGGGCGTTGCCGACGATGCCGCCGATGATGCCGAAGATGGTGGCCAGCCACAGGGGGCTGTGCTGCTTGCCCGGCAGGATCGCCTTGGCCAGCAGACCCAGCACGAATCCCACGATGATCGCCCACAACCAGCCCATGGCTGCCTCCTCGGTACAGATCGGTACAGATCGACATGAGCAGTCATCGACAGTGTGCGGGTCCGCGCCGTACGGCGCATGTCGGAGCGAACCGTACGCGGGATGCAGGGGGGCGTATGGCCTGGTGAAGTGTGCCCCGCTCTCGAACGGGACGCAGGGCGGGCGTACCGTGGAAGCAGGTCCGGTCCGGGGAGTGTCCGGCACAGACGTCGGGTGGTGGAACGCGATGCGGAAGCGTGGTCATGACGAGGTCTTCCGGATCACCGGCGCCCGGCAGGGCCTGGCCGACGACGTACGGGGCCGGCAGCGCCGCTATGTGATCTCGATGTCGGTGCGGACGTTGGCGGTGATCGCGGCGGCGTCCCTGTGGAACGTGGAACGGCATGTGGCGATCGTGGCGCTGGTGCTCGGCGCGGTGCTGCCGTACATCGCCGTGGTGATCGCGAACGCGGGCCGGGAGACCGCTCCCGGGATGCCGTCGAGCTTCGTCGTCACGCCGACGCCCACGCATCCGATGCTGGAGGCGCCGGAGCCCGCGGCGGACGACGACCGGGAGCCCGCGCAGCCGCCCGTACGGGAGAAAGCGGAACGTCAGCCGGAACCCGAAGGGGAACGGCAGTACGAGCAGAGGTGACCCGCGGCGGCCGGGGAGGCGCCGGTCGGCGGGCATACAAGCTCAAGAAAAGCTCAGATCAATCATGACGTTCCAGTGCACTGCGACGGGGTGTGCGTGACATACTGCGTAGGCGCTCCGCATCCCCCGTCGGAGCGACGGACCGACGCCGGGCAGCTCCCCCCGTGGCTGCTCGGCGTCGCCTTTGTTCGGGCCGTTTTCGTTTGGACGTGTGGTGAGCGACGAAACCCAGCCGGAGAGCCAGCCGGAGACGCAGCAGGCGAGCCGGCCCATCTGTTCCGCCAAGGGCTGCCGGACGGCCGCCGTGTGGGTCCTGGCCTGGAACAACCCGAAGCTGCACACGCCGGAGCGCCGCAAGACCTGGCTGGCCTGTGACGAGCACCGCGAGCACCTGTCCCAGTTCCTGGGCGTGCGCGGGTTCCTCAAGGACGTGGTGACGCTCGCCGAGTGGGAATCGGGCTCGGCCGACCGCTGAGCGGCCCCCCGACCGCTGAGCGGCCGCCCGACCGCCGAGCAGGGCGGCCACGCCGACCGCCGCGTCCGGGCTCCGTGCTCGGGGCCCGGGCCTCAGCCGCCGATCGCCGACATGGGGCGGTCCGGCTGCAGGAAGCTCGGGTCGTCCAGGCCGGAGCCGGCCTTCTTGCCCCACATCGCGAGCTTCCAGATCCGGGCGACCTCCTCGTCGGGGGCGTCCGAGCGCAGCGCGGCCCTGAGGTCGGTCTCCTCCCGGGCGAAGAGGCAGGTGCGCACCTGGCCGTCCGCCGTGAGGCGGGTGCGGTCGCAGGCCCGGCAGAAGGGACGCGTGACGGAGGCTATGACGCCCACGCGGTGCGGGCCGCCGTCGACGATCCAGCGCTCGGCGGGGGCCGACCCGCGCGCCTCGTCGGGCTCGGGCGTCAGCGTGAAGCGCGTACGCAGGGACTCCAGGATGTCGCCGGCGGTGATCATGCCGTCGCGCTTCCAGCCGTGCTGGGCGTCGAGCGGCATCTGCTCGATGAAGCGCAACTCGTAGTCGTTCTCCACGGCCCAGGCCAGCAGGTCGGGGGCCTCGTCCTCGTTGAGCCCCGGCATGAGGACGGCGTTGACCTTCACCGGGGTGAGGCCGGCGTCGCGGGCGGCGGTGAGGCCGTCCAGGACGTCGTGGTGGCGGTCGCGGCGGGTGAGGGTCTTGAAGACGTCGGGCCGCAGGGTGTCGAGCGAGACGTTGACCCGGTCCAGACCGGCGGCCTTGAGGGCGGTGGCGGTGCGCTTCAGCCCGATGCCGTTGGTGGTCAGGGACATCTTGGGGCGGGGCTCCAGGGCGGCGCAGCGCTCGACGATGCCCACGAGCCCGGGGCGCAGGAGCGGCTCGCCGCCGGTGAACCGGACCTCGGTGATGCCCAGGTCGGTGACGGCGATGGTGATCAGCCGGACGATCTCGTCGTCGGTGAGCAGGTCGGGCTTGGCGAGCCACTGCAGCCCCTCTTCGGGCATGCAGTACGTACACCGCAGATTGCAGCGGTCGGTGAGCGAGACCCGCAGGTCAGTGGCCACGCGGCCGAAGGTGTCGATGAGCACTGGGGCCCCCTCCCCCGAGTTACCGGGATCCGTCTACCAGCGAGACTACGCGAGACCACTGACAACGACACGGGCCATTGTCCACAGGAGCGGCGGGGGGGGGGGGGGGGGGGGGGGAAAAAAAGCCAACAACCCCCCTCTTTTTGGTGGTCGTGGGGGGGTCTCTAGCACCAACTACGGGGGTTGCGCTTCCCATCTCATCTTTCCCCTTC
>NZ_JBWKLJ010000001.1:328268-1054368 GCF_056430285.1 Streptomyces sp. NPDC045998 | reverse complement strand
TTCATTGGTGTAGTGGATTTTTTGGCACAGGAGGCTGGCGGGAGCCCATGGACACCTACCAGGTTCTTGTTCCAAGGGAGTGGTGGGCCTGCGTTGGAGGCCCCCCCGCCGCCCCCCCCCCCCCCCCCCGCCCGCCCGTTTCGTACGGTGTCCGGGTCAGTGCGCTCCGACACCGGTGAGGGACTTGACCTCGAGTTCCGCGTACTTGCCCTTGTCCGGCTCCTCCTTGGAGAGCAGGGAGCCGAGCCAGCCGAGGAGGAAGCCCAGCGGGATGGAGATCAGGCCGGGGTTCTCCAGCGGGAACCAGGCGAAGTCGGCGTCCGGGAACATCGAACTCGGCTTGCCCGACACGACCGGCGAGAAGAGCACCAGCGCGACGGACGCGGCCAGGCCGCCGTAGATCGACCACAGGGCGCCCTGGGTGGTGAACCGCTTCCAGAAGAGGCTGTAGAGGATCGTCGGCAGGTTGGCGGAGGCCGCGACGGCGAAGGCGAGCGCGACGAGCCCGGCCACGTTCAGGTCGCGGGCGAGGGCGCCGAGGGCGATGGAGACGATACCGATGAAGACGGTCGCCCAGCGGGCCGCGCGGACCTCCTCCTTCTCGGTGGCCTGCCCCTTGCGGATCACGTTGGCGTAGATGTCGTGCGCGAAGGACGAGGACGAGGCGAGGGTCAGCCCGGCGACGACGGCGAGGATCGTGGCGAAGGCGACCGCGGAGATCACGGCGAGCAGGATGGCGCCGCCCGCCGAGTCGACGCCGCCGATGTGCAGGGCGAGCAGCGGGGCCGCGGTGTTCCCCGCCTTGTTGGAGGCCGTGATGTCGGCGGGCCCGACGATGGCCGCGGCGCCGAAGCCGAGGGCGATGGTCATCAGGTAGAAGGCGCCGATGATGCCGATGGCCCAGTTGACGGACTTCCGGGCCGCCTTGGCGGTGGGCACGGTGTAGAAGCGGATCAGGATGTGCGGCAGTCCGGCGGTGCCGAGGACGAGCGCGATGCCGAGCGAGATGAAGTCGAGCTTGGACGTCCCCGTGGCGCCGTACTTGAGGCCGGGCTCCAGGAAGGCGGCGCCCTTGCCGCTGTTCTCGGCGGCCTTGCCGAGCAGGTCGGAGATGTTGAAGTTGAACTTCCACAGCACCAGCAGGGTGATGAGCAGGGTGCCCGCGATGAGCAGGACGGCCTTGACCATCTGCACCCAGGTGGTGCCCTTCATGCCGCCGATGGTGACGTACACGATCATCAGCAGGCCGACGAGGGCGACGATCGCGACCTTGCCGCCGTCCGAGGTGATGCCGAGCAGCAGGGAGACGAGCACGCCCGCGCCCGCCATCTGGGCCAGCAGGTAAAAAATCGAGACGACGATGGTCGACGTGCCGGCGGCGGTGCGGACGGGCCGCTGGCGCATCCGGTACGCCAGGACGTCGCCCATGGTGAAGCGGCCGGAGTTGCGCAGCGGCTCGGCCACCAGGAGCAGGGCGACGAGCCAGGCGACCAGGAAGCCGATGGAGTAGAGGAAGCCGTCGTAGCCGAAGAGGGCGATGGCTCCGGCGATGCCGAGGAACGACGCGGCGGACATGTAGTCGCCGGAGATGGCCAGGCCGTTCTGGAAGCCGGTGAACTGCCGGCCGCCCGCGTAGAAGTCGGCGGCGCTCTTGGTCTGGCGGCCGGCCCAGACGGTGATGAAGAGGGTCGCGACGACGAAGCACGCGAAGAGCGTGATGATCAGCGGCCGGTGTTCCGAGGCGTCACCGGCTCCGGCCGCGAGCAGGACGGTGGGGTGAACGGCGCTCATGCGTCGGCCTCCATACGGGTCTTGATGGCCTCCGCCTTGGGGTCGAGCTTTTCGGCCGCGTGCCGCGAGTAGAACCAGGCGATGAGGAACGTGGTGACGAACTGGGCGAGGCCCAGGACGAGCGCCACGTTGATGTTGCCGAAGAGCTTGGTGCCCATGAAGCCGCCCGCGTAGTTGGACAGCAGCACGTACAGCAGGTACCAGGCGATGAAGGCGATGGTCAGGGGGAAGGCGAAGGAGCGGTACGTGCGGCGTAGTTCGCCGAATTCAGCACTCCCCTGCACCTCGACGAACGACTCGGTCGTGGGCTGGACAGGGCTGGTGTCCGTACCGCCCCGAGGGGGCGGCGGTGCATCGGTAGCCACGAAAGACTCCTCGCGACGCGGATGGGCTGGGCAGGGACGGAAAGAACCTCACGGTTCTCCCTGTCAACGTCACGGGGAGCCGGGCGAAGCGGTTCACCTCCAGCCGTTTTTTCCTCGTGCGGTCGCCCGGATCGGCCAACTCGTTGCTGCGCCGGGATGATCGGCGCTAGCTTCGCTCGTCATGTACCCGCCCACACCTCACCCGGTGGGGGCGGCCGTCACGGATGATGTGGAGAACCCATGGCTCATCTGGGATCCGGGCGCGGGCGACGTCACGCCGCCCTGCCCGCCGGACTGGCGCTCACGGCGTCGCTCGGCCTGCTGCTGCCGGCGGGTGCGGCGTCGGCCGCACCGGCACCGGCACCGGTCGCCCCCGCGCAGGCCGCCACAGCGGCCGGGCCGGCGATGTCGTACGTCGTCAACGTGACGGGCGGCCAGGCCACCGCCGCGGCGGTGAAGCGCGCGATAGCCGCGGCCGGCGGCAGGGTGGTCATCGCGTACGACCAGATCGGCGTCATCGTCGTCCACGCGGGCAACCCGCGCTTCGCGGCGGAGCTCCGCGCGGTGCCGGGCGTGGAGTCGGCCGGTGCGACGCGGACCGCTCCGCTGGCGGCCCAGACCAGCGACGACGTCGCGGCGGACCAGCCGCTGACCGCCGCTGAGGCGCGAGCGGCGACGGCGCGGGCGGCCACCTCGACGGCCGACGACGATCCCCTGCAGCCGCTGCAGTGGGACCTGCCCGCCATCAAGGCGGACAAGGCCCACCTCAAGACGCCGGGCAGCCGCGCCGTGACCGTCGCGGTGCTCGACTCGGGCGTCGACGACACGCACCCGGACATCGCGCCGAACTTCGACCGCGCGGCGTCGGCGAGCTGCCTCGGCGGCGTACCGGTGCAGAAGGACAACGCCTGGCGGCCGGCCGCCGAGGAGAGCGACCACGGTATGCACGTGGCGGGCACCATCGCGGCGGCGAAGAACGGGATCGGCGTCACCGGGGTCGCCCCGGGGGTGAAGGTCTCCAGCCTCAAGGTGGCGGAGCCGGACAGCGGCCTGTACTACACGGAGGCGGTCGTCTGCGGCTTCGTGTGGGCGGCGGAGCACGGCGTCGACGTGACCAACAACAGCTATTACACGGACCCCTGGCTGTTCAACTGCACGACGGACCCCGACCAGAAGGCGCTCGTCGACGCCGTCACGCGCGCGTCCCGGTACGCGGAGGGCAAGGGCGTGGTGAACGTGGCCGCGGCCGGCAACGCGCGGATGGACCTGGCGGCCGAGACCCTGACCGACAAGACCAGCCCGAACGACACCACCCCGGTGGTACGGACCGTCAACACGCGCGAGTGCTTCGACATCCCGTCCCAGTTGCCGGGCATCGTGACCGTCTCGGCCACGGGCGCGCAGGGCCTGAAGTCCTCGTACTCCAACTACGGCCTCGGCGTCGTGGACATCGCGGCGCCGGGCGGCGACTCGACGGTGTACCAGCCGCCCCAGGCGCCGGCCACCAAGGGCGGGATCCTGTCCACCACGTTCCGCGGCGGCCACACGTACGCCTACAAGTCCGGTACGTCCATGGCGTCGCCGCACGTCGCGGGCGTCGCGGCGCTGGTCAAGTCCGTACGGCCGCATGCCACGCCGGCCGAGGTGAAGGCGCTGCTGTACGCGCGGGCCGACGCCATGCCGTGCACCGTTCCGTACGACATCGACAAGAACGGCACGGTGGACGCGGTGTGCGAGGGCGGTGAGCGGGGGAACGGCTTCTACGGCGTCGGCATGGTCGACGCCCTGGACGCGGTGCGCCGCTAGGCCGCGGGGATAGGGCCTTCCTTGGCATGGCACCCAGTGCCATAGTGGCGGTATGAAGCCGACCCTTTCGACCGGCACGGAGTCCGTTTGGGTGGCACTGGGTGCCGACGCCCCCCTCCTGGACCGGGTCGCGTACGGCGGCCCGTCCGGTGGGCTGCCCGCGCGGCTGCCCGTCATGGAACTGGCCCGTGCGACGGTGGCGGCCTGCGCGCTGGCGGCCGCCGAGCTCGGCGCGGTCCGTACGGGACGGCCCGTGCCGCGCGTACGGGTGGACGACGGGGCGGTCGCGACGGCCTTCCGCAGCGACCGCCTCGTACGGCTGGACGGGCGCCCCTGGGAGGGGTTCGCGCCGCTGTCGCGGTTCTGGCGGGCCGCGGACGGATGGGTGCGGACGCACGCCAACTATCCGCACCACCGGGCCCGGCTCCTCGCCGCGCTCGGCCTGCCGGGCGGCGCCGGTCCGGACGCCGTCGCTGCGGCGATCGCCGAGCGCCCGGCCGTGGCCGTGGAGGACGCCGTGTACGCGGCGGGCGGACTCGCCGTCGCCGTACGCGGCCCCGCCGCGTGGGCGGCACACGCACAGGGCGCCCTGGTGGCGCGGCAGCCGCTGCTGACGCTGGAGCGCCTCGGTGACGCCCCGGCGCGGGTGCCCGGGGCGCGCGCGCTGCCGGGGCGCGTGCGCGGTGAGGCTCCGTCGCCGTGCGCCGGCGTGCGGGTGCTGGATCTCACGCGCGTACTCGCCGGGCCGGTCGCCACGCGCACGCTGGCGCTGCTGGGCGCGGACGTGCTGCGGGTGGACGCCCCGCAGCTGCCGGAGACCCCGGAGGCGCACAACGACACGGGGATGGGCAAGCGGTCGACGGCCCTCGACCTGGGTCGGGGAGCGGACCGGCGGGCGTTCGAGGAGCTGCTGGCGGACGCCGATGTGGTGGTCACCGGCTACCGGCCGGGCGCGCTGGACCGGTTCGGGCTCTCCCCCGAGGCGCTCGACGAACGCCGCCCGGGTCTCGTGGTGGCGCAGCTGTCCGCGTGGGGCCGGTACGGCCCGTGGAGCGGGCGACGCGGCTTCGACAGCCTGGTCCAGGCGGCGACGGGCATCGCCCTGCTGGAGGGCTCCGCGGAGGAGCCGGGCGCCCTCCCCGTCCAGGCCCTGGACCACGGCACGGGCTATCTGCTCGCCGCCGCCGTCCTGCGCGCGCTGACCGAGCAGCACGGGGCCGGCGGGACCCGCCTGGCCCGGCTGTCGCTGACGCAGACCGCGCACTGGCTGACGCACGGCCTCGCCAAGGGCCCGGACAGCGGCGGCCCGTACGACCCGGAGCGGTGGCTGACGGAACGGGACAGCCCCATGGGACGGCTGCGCTACGCGCGCTCGCCCGTGTCGTACGAAGGGGGCCCGGCGGACTGGACACGGCCGCCCGCGCCGCTGGGCACGGACCGCGCGGAGTGGCTCGGTCCCTGACCGGCTGTCCGGAGCGCCCCCAGGACCAGCAGGTACTGGGCCGCCGTGTAGGTGGCCATGATCCAGAAGTCGGGGACGGGCGGCTGCGGCCAGTCGGCGACCCCGGCGGCGATGAGCGTGTCCGAGAGCAGGAACAGCGCCCCGCCCGCCCCGGCGGCGAGACCCAGCCCGCTCGCGCGGTACGCCATGGCCGTGAGCAGCGCCGCGTAGCCGGCGACCGGAACCCTCAGGTCGGCGGGCAGGCCGGGCCAGAGGAGGGCGACCGTGACGACGAGGGCGGCACCGTAGACGGCCCCCAGAGCCGGGGACGTACGGGCACGGCGGAACAGGAACAGGTAACACACGTGTCCGGCGGCGAAGGAGCCCATGCCGACGAGGAAGGCCCACTCCGCGTCGGACAGCAGGAACACGTCACCACCCCAGCCGAAGAGCAGAGCGGCGAGCAGGGGCCGGGACGGCTGTCTCGCCACCGCGCGCGCCGCGTACACCGCGTACGCCGCGAGCAGCGGCATGAGCAGTGGCTTCGCGATCCGGTGCCCGATGTCGGACCCGGCCAGCAGGGCGGCCAGGTCCGCGGCGACGGCCACCACGAAGGCGAGGAGCAGCACCCGGGCGACCGGGCCCCTGGGGACCGGGGTCACGCGGCGCGCTCCGGGACCTGGGGCTCCTGGACCGCCGCCTGCGGCTGCCAGCCGGGCCCACGGAAGACCCGCCCCGCCCGCTCGCGCCAGCTCCGGGCGGCGCGCAGGTCACGGGCGATGGCCGCGTACTCGTGGGTGGCGACGCGCAGCGGGTTGTACGTGTGGATGTTCTTGGTGAGCCCATAGACGGGCCGCTCCGTCTCCGCGACGAAGGAGCCGAACATCCGGTCCCACAGGATGAGGATCCCGCCGAAGTTGCGGTCCAGGTAGCCGCCCTGGGAGGCGTGGTGGACGCGGTGGTGGGAGGGGGTGTTGAAGACGTACTCGACGGGGCGGGGCAGCTTCCCGATCCGTTCGGTGTGCACCCAGAACTGGTAGACGAGGTTGGCGGAGTAGCAGAAGAAGACCGCCGCCGGGTGCACGCCGAGGGCCACCATCGGCAGGAAGAAGGGCCACACGGTGAGCGACGTCCAGGGCTGGCGCAGCGCGGTGGTGAGGTTGAACTTCCGGCTGGAGTGGTGGACGACGTGGCACGCCCACAGGATCCGGATGACGTGGTGGCCGCGGTGGGACCAGTAGTAGAGGAAGTCCTGCGCGAGCAGCATCAGCGGAACGGTCCACCACAGGACGGGGACACGGAGCGGCGTGAGCTCGTAGACGGCGGTGAAGAGGGCGAGCGCCGGGATCTTCCACAGCACGTCGAAGACGATGCTGCCGAGCCCCATGCCGATGCTCGTGGCGGCGTCCTTCACCTCGTACCCGGCGGCGTCCTCGTCGGGATGCAGGCGGTAGCTGACCATTTCGAGGACGGTGAGCAGGACGAACGCGGGGATGGACCACAGCACGACATCGGGCAGGTTCGGCGGCATGCGAGCACCGTAGAGCGGGGGATCGTGGCGCGGCTAGAGGTGGTTACCGACAAGTATGCGAGACGACTTGTCAGCGGGCTTTGGCGACTTCCGCCAAGACCGGCGTCGTACGATCCGGTGACAGGGGCAGCGTGAGGGGGATCAATCGCCGTGCAGGGTATGGAACTTGCGGTCGCTCGTCTCGCCGGTACGGTGCTGGGCGCGGTCGCGCGGTCGCTGGTCACCCCCAGGGCGGGCGCGGGGCTGGTGGACCGCCCTGTGCGCCCCCTCCCCCGCCCG
This sequence comes from Streptomyces sp. NPDC045998, assembly GCF_056430285.1. NCBI lineage: Bacteria > Bacillati > Actinomycetota > Actinomycetes > Kitasatosporales > Streptomycetaceae > Streptomyces > Streptomyces sp. NPDC045998. The sequence continues at coordinate 1,047,155 of NZ_JBWKLJ010000001.1, read as the reverse complement.
GCGAAACCGGACCGGCTGGCACGGGTTCTGTCCGAGCGGCTCACCGCGCCGTACGGCTCCCTCCCCGAGCACGAACGGCTGGCTGCGGTCGACTCCGTGCGGGACACCTTCGCGGCCGCCGGGGAGATCGACGCGGAACGCCTCTTCCGGCTCGACCTGGAGCCGGGGCGGCTGGCCGGTGAGCTGCGCGCGCCGGCGGCCGGGCTGAGCACACGTGCGCTCGACCTGTACGAGGAGCTGCTCGCGCTGTGCTGCGCGCACCTGGTGGAGCAGCTGACGGCGCACCCGTCGTTCCCGGCCCGCGCGGCGGTGGAACAGACCCGTGCGGCCGGCCGCACCCGAGCCCTGGTGGAGGACCTGGCCACCGCCCCGCACCGCCGCCGGGACGCGGCGGCGGTGGAGTTCGAGGAGCGGTACGCGGCGTACGTGAGGGAAACGTACGGGCGGCTGGAGCTGTTCGGGCTGACGCTCGGACGGTCGGCGAGCGAGTGGCCGCTGGACACGGCCTACATCAGCCTCACGGTGAGCGACACGGGCGGCGTGGAGCGGCGCGACGCCATGGACCTGCCGCACGCGGGCCGGGGCGCCGTCACGGCCGAGCAGGCGCTCGCCGAGTCGGACCGGGTCCTGCTGCGCGGCCCGGCGGGCTCCGGCAAGTCCACGCTCGTGCAGTGGCTCGCGCTCAACGCGGCCCGGCGCACCTTCCCCGCCGAGCTCGCCGACTGGAACCGGTGCGTGCCGTTCGTCCTGCGGCTGCGCGCCTTCACCTCGGCGGAGACCCTGCCCCTCCCCGACGACTTCCTGCGGGCGGCGGGCGTCCCGCTGCACGGCTCAGCGCCCGGGGGGTGGGTGGAGTCGCTGCTGTCGTCCGGGCGGGCCCTGGTACTGGTCGACGGCGTCGACGAGGTCCCGGCCCGGCTGCGCGGCCGTACCGTGGCGTGGCTGAAGTCCCTGATCGCCGCCTTCCCGGAGGCGCGGTACGTGGTGACCACGCGACCGTCCGCCGTGCCGGAGGACTGGCTGGCCGCCCAGGGCTTCACGGCCCGCTCGCTGCTGCCGATGGACCGCGAGGACATCCGGGCCTTCGTCGCGCACTGGCACGCCTCGGCTCGGCTGGAGAGCCCCGCGGAGGCGGAACTCCTCGACACGTACGAGCAGTCGCTCCTCCAGGCCGTCACGACCCGCCGGGACCTCGGGCGGCTGGCCACCAACCCCCTGATGTGCGCGCTGCTGTGCGCCCTCAACCGCGACCGGCGCATGCACCTCCCGCGCGCCCGCAAGGAGCTGTACGACGCGGCGCTCGACATGCTGCTCGTACGGCGTGACATGGAGCGCGAGATCGGCTGCGTGGAGGGCGTGGCCCTGTCCCGCGAGGAGCAGACCGCGCTGCTGCAGCGCCTGGCGTACTGGCTGGTCCGCAACGGGCAGGCGGAGGCGGCGCGGGCGGAGGCCGTCGAGATGGTGGGCGAGTGGCTCACCGCGATGCCCCAGGTGACCGCCGGCCCGGACGCCGTCTTCGCCCACCTGCTGATCCGCAGCGGCCTGCTGCGCGAGCCGGTGCCGGGCTCCGTCGACTTCGTCCACCGCACCTTCCAGGACTACCTGGGCGCCAAGGCGGCGGTGGAGTCCCGTGACTTCGGCGTGCTGGTGCGCCACGCGGACGACGACCAGTGGGACGACGTCGTCCGCATGGCCGTGGGTCACGCACGCGTGGAGGAGCGCGTGCGTCTCCTGCGGCAGCTGCTCAAGCGCGCCGACCGCGCGCCCCGGCTCCGCCACCGCCTGGTCCTCCTGGCGGCGGCCTGCCTGGAACACGCGCCGGAGCTGGACCCGGCGGTGCGGGCGGAGGTGGAGACCCGCGCGAGGGAACTGGTGCCGCCACGCTCGCTCGCGGACGCGGAGGAACTGGCCAAGGTCGGCGAGCTGGTGCTGGAGCTGCTGCCGGGGCCGGAGGAGGACGTGGAGGAGCACACCGCGGCGGCCGTGGTGCGCACGGCGGCCCTGGTCGCCGGGGACGCGGCGTTCGAGCTGGTGGCGCGGTTCCGTCAGGACACGAGAGTCTGGGTGGCACTGCAGGTCTCCCAAGCCTGGGGCTCCTTCGACACCGAACGGTACGCGCGGGAGGTGCTGGCAGCCGGACCGTGGAACACGTCGTACCTGCACGTGCAGAGCGACGCGCAGCTGCAGGCCTTGCGACACGTCCCGAAAGCCCGTCGGCTTCACGTCACCGGCGAATATGCCGACCTCAGTCCCCTCCTCGCGGTCGAGGACCCCGAGTGGCTCTTCCTGCTGGACAACGGCGCGCTGACCGACCTGTCGGTACTCAGCCGCTTCCCCGGACTCCAAGAGGTCGGGTTGAGCCGGTGTATCCGCCTTCGAGACCTGTCGCCACTTGCCGGGCCGTCGTTGCGACACCTGTCCTTGTACGACGTTCATCCCTCCGTCTCACTGGAGCCCCTGCGGGACATGCCGGGCCTGCAGAGCGTGATGCTGTCCCAGCCCCTGCTCATCGAGGACCTCACCGAACTGCCCGTCGGGCCTCAACTTGTGCATCTGGGACTGCATCAGCAGACCCGCCACGTAAGCCTTAACGGCTTGGAACGCTGGCCCGAGCTGCTCTCCCTCTCCTTCGCCGGGCAAGGCCAGCTCCGGCAGCTGTCCCGCATGCGGCCGCCGACCTCCATGGCGAGACTGGCTCTCTACGAGCTGAACCCTCTGGACCCGAGCCTGCTGACCGGGTTCGGTCACGTGCGGGACCTCTACCTATGGCGGTGCGAGATCCCTTCCGGCCTCGCCGTCCTCCGTGAGATGCCCGCCCTGACCAGACTCACCCTGAGCCAGTGCGCATCCTCCGGAGCACCGGTCGACGTGAGTCCTTTGGCCCCCATGGAGCAGCTCACCATCGAGGTCACCGACGACACCCCGGTCGTCGGCACCGAGCTCTTCCCTCCTGAACGCATCACAGTGCGCCGCGTCAGGACCTGACGGCGTCACACCCCCGCCGCCCCCAGCAGCGACCCCGCCCCGTACGTCACCGCCATCGCCAGCGCGCCCCCGCCCACCACCCGGAGGACCGCCGGGCGCACCGGGGCGTCGCCGAGGCGGGCGCTGGACCAGCCGGTGAGGGTGAGGGCTGCGAGGACCGAGAGGACCGTGACGGTGAGGCGCAGGGGCGCGGGGGGCAGGACGATGGCGAGGAGCGGGAGCAGGGCGCCGACCGTGAAGGCGAGGAAGCTCGCTCCGGCCGCGTGCCAGGGGTTGGTCAGTTCGTCGGGGTCGATGCCCAGCTCCACGCGCGCGTGGGCACGCAGGGCGTCGCGTTCCGTGAGTTGTTCGGCGGCCTCGCGGGCGACGTCGCGGCTCAGGCCGCGGGCCGCCAGGAGGCCGGTGAGTTCGTCGAGTTCGGCGTCCGGCTGCTCGCGCAGTTCGCGCTTCTCCTGGGCCAGCGCGGCCTTTTCGGAGTCGCGCTGCGTGGAGACGGAGACGTACTCCCCCACCGCCATGGACATGGAGCCGGCCAGTAGGCCCGCGAGGCCGGCCGTGAGGAGTGTGGTGCGGTCGTCGGTGGCGCCGGCGACGCCGACGACGAGTCCGGCGGTGGAGACGACGCCGTCGTTGGCTCCGAGGACGGCGGCGCGCAGCCAGTTGAGGCGGGTGCCGAGCGCGCCGGCGTGCGCCTCGTCGTGAGGTGGTGCATCGGTCACCCGGTGAGGGTCTCACCCGCGTGGGCCGGATGCCCGTTGGCCACAGCACTAATTGGGTGGCGGTCCCGTACGGGTGTTCCCTAAAGTTCGTGCACGCGGGGACGGCTCCGCACGCGTGCTTCCTTCTCCTTCTCTCCAAAAGAATCCGTGTAGCGCGCTCACTCTCCGTCCCCGCTTCACACACTTCTGCCCGTCGCCGGGTTCCCAGGGGGATCTGTTTGTCCGCGCTGTCGTCCGTACTGCTCCGCCGTCTCCGTACGGTCTACGTCGGCGGGGCCGGGCCCCGCCCAGGGGACGGGCCGACGGCCGGAGGGCTCGTCGCCCTGGAGGCCGAGCTCCTGGAGCGCGGATTCGCGCCGACGGCGCGCCTGCGGGCCGCGCTCGCGTGGCTGGGGCCGGCCGGGCTCGCGGAGGCGGGCAAGGAGCTGCTGGGCCGGCTGGACGCCGAGCTGGGGTCGGATCGCACCCATATGCCGCTGTTCCGCGATTTCCCGGTCTCCGTTCCGGACGACACCGACCGGCTCTATGTGGACCGGGTCTTCGCGCTGCTGCTCCAGTGGCCCGCCCAGCCGTGCGTGCTGTGCGGCACGGTCGGCGGTGTCGAACCCGTCTCGCCCTGCGCGCACCTGGTGTGCCGGGCCTGCTGGGACGGCGCCGACTACGCCGGCTGCCCCCTCTGCCACCGCCGCATCGACCCGGCGGACCCGTTCCTGAAGCCGGTCGCACCGCCGCGCCGCACGCCCGAAGCGCCGTCCGGCGGTCCGCTGTGTCCGCTCGACCTGGGCACCGACCCGTCCGCCGACGCCGCCAAGGCGCTGGGCGCGCTGCTGGCCCGCCGTACGCCGCTGCCGCCGCAGGACCGTGACGACCTGAAGGTGCTCCTGGCGTACGCGCCGCCCGCGCTGGACTGGCTGCCCGAGGACGTTCCCGTACGGGAGACCAAGGCGCTCGTCCTGGGTTCGCTGCTGCTCGACCCGCGCACGCGGGAGGCCGTACGCCCCCTGCTGGACGAACGGCTGACCACCGCGACCGACGTGCTGCGGCTGCTCGCCGTCTGGTCGGGCGGCGAGCCGGACCTGCTGGAGCGGCACCGCTTCCGGTCCCTGCCGCGCGGCCTGCGCCGGCAGCTGCTCGCCGTTCTGGACGGGCTGGCCGCCGAGTCGCTGGTCGAGGACGTGCTGCGGTACCCGGGGCCGTGGAAGCGTGCCGCCGAGGTCCTCCACCCGTACGAGCGGCACGGCGACCACCCGAAGGCGGCCCTCGCCTTCGCGGTGCTGCGCGGGACCGACACCGCGGCCGTCTCCGCCACCCTCGGCGAGGCGCTGCGGCGCACGGCGGCCGAGCACCCGCGTGCGGTGCGGATCACCGGCACGCGCATCAGGGCGAACACCTGGTCCGGCCGGGTCGAGGAGGCCCTGCGCGCCCGGGACCGCTCCACGGCCCTCGCCCTGCTCCTCCAGCGGCCCGGAGAGCTGCTGCGTCGCCTGGACCACCTGCTGCGCCTGGACGGCGAGGCCGGCGCGAGCCTGACGGACGCAGAGGCCCGGGCGCTGATGGAGGTCCTCCCGGGTGCGGGTCCCGGCCCGCTGCTGGCCGCGTTCGGACGCCTGCGGGGACGTCACCTGCCCGCCGAGCGGAGGGTGTTCTTCCCGCGCGGCCGGGTGACCCACGCGTACACGGTCGAGGACACGCGCGCGCCGCTGCCCGCCGCCGTCACCGAGCGGGTGTGCGGGCTGCTGGAGGCGGAGGTGCTGCGCCGGCTGTCCACCGCCTCCCGCTTCCGGCTGGCGGTGCTCGACGCGGGCCTGTCCGGGCTTGCCGTCCCCTCCGCCGAGGGGGCCGCGGCCAAGGCCCTGGTGTCGGTTCCGCGCGGCAGCACGCAGCGGCTGCCGGAGGGCGAGGTGCTGCGGCTGTTCCTGCACTGGACGCAGCCGCGGGGGACGCGGGTCGACCTGGACCTGTCGGTCGCGCTGTACGACGCGGAGTGGACGTACCTCGGCCGGTGCGACTACACCCGGCTGGTGTACGGGCGCCGGGCGGCCGTCCACTCCGGCGACCTGACGTCCGCGCCGGCGCCGTACGGGGCGACGGAGTACGTCGACCTGGACCTGGCCGGGCTCGGGGCGGCGGGCGTGCGGTTCGTCCTGCCCCTCGTCTTCAGCTACAACAACATCCCCTTCGACGAACTCACCGACGCCTTCGCCGGTTTCATGGCGCTGCGGTCGACGGAGGCCCGGAGCTCGCGGTACGACCCCAAGGCGGTGCGTCAGCGCTACGACCTGGTGGGCGAGTCCAGGATCCATGTGCCGATGCTGGTCGACCTGGAGCGGGGCGCCTTCCTGTGGACGGATCTGCACCTGCCGCCGTCCGAGGGGTACCACAGCGTCGCGCGGCACAGCCGCGACCTGGGCCGGACCGGGAAGGACCTGTTCCAGTACTTCTCGGCCGAGCGTACGACCCTGTGGGACCTGGCCGTGTGGCACGCGGCGGCACGGGCGGAGGAGACCGCCGTCCTGCGCGACGGGGAACTGGTCTACTTCGCCCGGCACGTCGGCGAGACCCTCGGCTCGTACGCCCGGCGTATCCGTACGAACCGGGCACCGGACGCGCGGCGGGCCGGGGAGGATCCGGTGGCGTCGGCCGCCCGGGCGGCGGCCGGGAGGCACGTCCTGCTGGCACTGACGGACGGCTCGGTGGCACCGGAAGGGGCGTCGGGCACGGTGTACCGGTTGCTGCCGGGCGCCGTCGACGGCTGCGGCCTGGAACGGGCGGCGGCCGGGGACCTGCTCGCGGCGCTCGGCTGAACCGCCCCCAACTGCCGTCGCCGACAGGGAAACAGCGCCTCGGGGCGTCAACACGGCGGGCGGGAGCGGCCTGAGTGGGGGATGCCGGGGACGGCGTTGTCAGTGGCGGCCTCTATTCTCAGTGACCATGCTCGACGACCGCACGACAGCAGCAGCGTGGCCGACCGCCTACCCCCAGGAGGGGTACGCGGTCGTCGACGTGGAGACCACCGGCCTCGCCCGCGACGACCGGATAGTGTCCGCTGCCGTCTACCGGCTCGACGCGCAGGGCAATGTCGAGGACCACTGGTACACGCTGGTCAACCCGGAGCGGGATCCGGGCCCGGTGTGGATCCACGGTCTGACGACCAGCGTGCTGGAGGGGGCGCCGCTCTTCGCCGACATCGTCGCGGAGTTCTCGCGGCGGCTCGACGGCCGGGTGCTCGTCGCGCACAACGCCATGTTCGACTGGTCGATGATCGTCCGGGAGTACGCGCGGGCCGAGCACACCGCGCCCGTACGCCGGCGGCTGTGCACCATCGCGCTCGCCAAGGAGCTGGCGCTCCCGCTGCCCAACCTCAAGCTGGAGTCCCTCGCCGCGCACTTCGGCGTCGTCCAGCAGCGCGCGCACCACGCGCTGGACGACGCGCGCGTGCTGGCGGAGGCGTTCCGCCCCAGCCTGCACGCGGCGGCCGAGCGGGGCGTACGGCTGCCGCTGCTGGAGTGCCGTCCGCTGACGGAGTGGGCGCCGTCGCCGTCCGTGCCGATGCCGCGCGCCGGGCAGCAGGCCATGTCGTCGTACCGCGCGAACAGCTGGCGGCCGTCGCGGAAGCGGCCGGCGTGCCCGTACCCGAACCCGGGGCGTTACGAAGCGGACAAACCACTCAAGCAGGGGATGCGTGTTGCCTTTTCGGGCGATACGTCCGTCGAGCGGGAGCTGTTGGAGGACCGTGCGATCGAGGCGGGCCTGCATGTGGCCACCAGCGTGTCGCGGCTGACGAGCCTGCTCGTCACCAACGACCCGGACGCGGCGACCTCCAAGACGGTCAAGGCGAAGTCCTTCGGCACGCCGATCGTCGACGAGGCGGCGTTCACCCATCTGCTCCGCGACGTGGCGCCGGCCGAGGCCTCGAAGGACTCAGCAGACGAGTGACGGTCCGGGCGTTGCGCCGCCCCTTCCCCGGACGTACACCGCACCCTGTGGCGCATGGCACGTTGTGAGGTCTGCGGAAACGACTACGGCATGTCCTTCGAGGTGCACGCGCAGGGCGCGGTGCACGTCTTCGACTGCTTCGCCTGCGCCATCCACCGCATGGCGCCCATCTGCGAGCACTGCCGGGTTCAGATCATCGGCCAGGGCGTCGAGGTCGACGGCCAGTGGTTCTGCGGCGGGCACTGCGCCCGCGCGGAGAAGGGCCAGGTGGGCATCGTCGACAAAGTGTGACGCACCCCCCATCCCGCACCCCCCTCGGTGCACCCCGTGGCGCCGGTTGTACCGTCGTGGGGTGTACCGCTTCCTGTTGTCCCGGCAGTGGGTGATCCTCACCCTCCTCGCCCTCGTCCTCATCCCCGTGATGATCGAGCTGGGCTTCTGGCAGTTCCACCGGCACGAGCACCGGGTCGCCCAGAACGCCCTGATCGCGGACAACCTCCGGGCGAAGCCCGTCCCCGTGGCGGAGCTCACCTCCCCCGGGCACACCGTCCCGCGCGCCGACTACTGGCGCCAGGTGACCGCCACCGGCACCTTCGACACCGCGCACGAGGTCGTCGTACGCCGCCGGACCAACGCCGACGACAAGGTCGGCTTCTTCGTCCTGACCCCCTTCCTCCTCACCGACGGCCGCGTGGTCCTGGTGAACCGGGGCTGGGTCCCCGCCGCCGACGACCAGGCCGCCTTCCCGGAGGTGCCGCCCGCCCCCAAGGGCGAGGTGACCGTCACCGGCCGCCTCAAGGCCGACGAGTCGACCGGCGCCAGCGGCATCAAGGACCTCAGCGGTCTGCCGCCCCGCCAGGTGATGCTGATCAACAGCGAGCAGCAGGCCCAGCGCCTCGGGCGCGAGGTGCTCGGCGGCTACCTGGAGCAGACGGAGCCGCAGCCCTCCGGTGACCTCCCAGAACTGATCCCGGAGCCGGACCACGACTCCATCGGGGCCCACATGGCGTACGCCGTGCAGTGGTGGCTCTTCGCGGCGGGCGTCCCGGTCGGCTGGGTGGTGCTCGTGCGCCGCGAGAAGCGCGACCTCGCGGCGGCGGCAGAGGCGGCGGCCGCAGCGGACGCGGCGGACGGAGCGGACGGAGACGCGCACAAGGCGGACGCGGCCGAGACCGCCGAGGCCGCCGCGCCGTCCGCCCCCTGACAGCCGCCCCCCGGCCCCCGATCCCCGGTCACCGACCCCCGGCGCCCGGCCACTCGGCGATGCGCCCTGCTTAACCGAACGCCGGTGCGGGAACACGCCTGGGGTGACGCAACACATCGAGGACTACGCCCTCATCGGCGATCTCCAGACCGCGGCGCTGGTGGGCAAGGACGGCTCCATCGACTGGCTGTGCCTGCCCCGCTTCGACTCGTCGGCCTGTTTCGCGGCCCTGCTCGGCGATGAGAACAACGGCCACTGGCGGATCGCGCCCAAGGACGCGACGGTGTGCACGCGCCGGGGCTACCTGACCGACTCGCTCATCCTGGAGACGGTCTGGGAGACCCGCACCGGCACCGTCCGGGTCCTCGACTTCATGCCGCAGCGCGACCAGGCGCCCGATGTCGTGCGGATCGTCGAAGGCGTCAGCGGCGAGGTCGAGATGGCGGGCGTGCTGCGGCTGCGCTTCGACCACGGGTCGATCGTGCCGTGGGTGCGCCGCTTGGACGGCCACCGGGTGGCGGTCGCCGGCCCCGACTCCGTATGGCTGCGCAGCCAACCCGAGGTCAGGACGTGGGGGCAGCAGTACAGCACCTGCTCGTCCTTCACGGTCCGCCCGGGCGAGAAGGTGGCGTTCGTGCTGACGTGGCACCCCTCCCACCAGCCGCGCCCGCCGCTGGTCGACCCGTACGAGGCGCTGGAGCACACGCTCGAGGACTGGAAGGCGTGGGCGGCGCAGTGCGTGTACGAGGGGCCGTACCGGGAGGCGGTGCTGCGCTCGCTCATCACGCTGAAGGCGCTGACGTACGCCCCGACGGGCGGGATCGTGGCCGCGCCGACGACCTCGCTGCCGGAGGAGATCGGCGGCGTACGCAACTGGGACTACCGCTACTGCTGGCTGCGCGACTCGACGCTCACGCTGGGCGCGCTGCTGTCCGCCGGGTACCTGGAGGAGGCGTCGGCGTGGCGGGACTGGCTGCTGCGGGCGGTGGCGGGCGACCCGGCGGACCTCCAGATCATGTACGGGCTGGCGGGTGAGCGGCGGCTGCCGGAGACGGAGCTCCCGTGGCTGCGCGGCTACGCCGGATCGCGCCCGGTGCGGATCGGCAACGCCGCGGTGCACCAGCTCCAGCTCGACGTGTACGGCGAGGTCATGGACTCCCTCTACCTGGCGCGCGAGGCGGGTCTGCAGGCGGAGCCGTACGCGTGGAACCTCCAGCTCAGCCTGCTGAACTTTCTGGAGTCGGCGTGGCGGCGGCCGGACGAGGGCCTGTGGGAGGTGCGCGGCCCGCGCCGCCACTTCGTGCACTCGAAGGTGATGGCGTGGGTCGCCGCCGACCGGGCCGTGCGGACGCTGGAGGAGCACCCCGTCCTGCGCGGTGACGCGACGCGGTGGCGGGCGATGCGGGACGAGATCCACCGGGAGGTGTGCGAGAAGGGGTACGACGCCGACCGGAACACCTTCACGCAGTCGTACGGTTCGCGGGAGCTGGACGCGGCGACGCTGCTGATCCCGCGCGTCGGCTTCCTGCCGCCGGACGATCCGCGGGTGGTGGGGACGGTCGACGCGGTGCGGCGGGAGCTCAGCCACGACGGTTTCATCCGCCGGTACAGCACCGAGGGGGTGGCGGTCGACGGCCTGCCGGGCGACGAGGGGACGTTCCTCGCGTGCTCCTTCTGGCTGGCGGACGCGCTGCGCATGACGGGCCGGGACAAGGAGGCCCGGGAACTGTTCGAACGGCTGCTGGCGCTGCGCAACGACGTGGGTCTGCTGGCGGAGGAGTACGACCCGTCGTCGCGGCGGCAGCTGGGCAACTTCCCGCAGGCGTTCAGCCACGTCGGACTGGTCGGGACCGCTCTGGCGCTGGCGCGGGAGGAGGCGGGCGGAGCAGGATAGGGCGCATGGATCTTGGACTGAAGGACCGTGTGTACGTCGTGACGGGCGCGTCACGGGGGCTGGGCAACGCGTCGGCGCGGGCGCTGGTGGCGGACGGAGCGCGGGTCGTGCTCTCGTCGCGCGACGAGAAGGCGGTCGCGGAGGCGGCGGCCGCACTGGGGCCCGGCGCCGTGGGCGTCGCGGCGGACAACGCCGACCCGGCGGCCGCGGAGCGCCTGATCGACACCGCGCGGACGCGTTTCGGCCGTTTCGACGGCATCCTGATCAGCGTGGGCGGCCCGCCGCCCGGCTCGGCGGCGGACAACACCGACGAGCAGTGGCGGGCGGCGTTCGACGCGGTGTTCCTGGGCGCGGTGCGGATGGCCCGCGCCGCGGCGGCGGCCCTGGGCGAGGGCGGCGTCATCGGCTTCGTGCTCTCCGGCTCGGTGCACGAGCCGATCACCGGCCTGACCATCTCCAACGGCCTGCGCCCGGGGCTGGCCGGCTTCGCCAAGTCCCTCGCCAACGAGGTCGGCCCGCGCGGCGTCCGCGTCGTCGGCCTGCTGCCCTCCCGCATCGACACCGACCGCGTCCGCGAACTGGACGCCCTGTCGGGCGACCCGGCTGCCTCGCGCGCGGCGAACGAGGCGAACATCCCGCTGCGCAGGTACGGCACCCCGGAGGAGTTCGGCAACACCGCCGCCTTCCTGCTCTCGCCGGCCGCCTCGTACCTGACGGGCGTGATGCTGCCGGTCGACGGGGGCGCGCGGCACGGGTTCTGACGCCTTCCGACGCCGTGGCGGGGGTCAGTTCACCCGGCGCGGGGCCTGCTTCACGGCACGCAGGCGGGCCTCCGCCGGGAGGGCCGCCAGGCGCGCCGAGGCGCGGGCGCGGGCGAGGGTCCCCGTGGTGAGCTCCCGCAGCGTGTCGGCCGGGGAGGCGTGGGGCTCCAGGAGGAGGGAGACGCGGGCGGCCGGGGCCGTGCGGCGCCCGGTGAGCCGTACCCGCGCGCGGGCCACGCCGTCCAGGGTCTCCGCCTCGGACTCGACCGCGCCTTCCAGCGCCCGGCCGCGCAGCACCGCACCCTCCCCGTCGCCCGTGTCGACGAGCACCTCGGCCAGCCGACGCTGCCTCAGCTGCGCCAGCAGCCACACCAGCGCCAGCAGTACCAGGGCGGCGAGCACCGCGACGCCGACGGCCCACCGCCACTCGCCCCGTCCGCGCCGGGCCTCGCTGAGCAGTACCGCGTCCGGGCCGTGCCACGGCCACCAGGACGGCATGCCCAGGTCGAGCCCGGCCGCGAGGACGGCGCCACCCGCGCAGAGCAGCAGCAGCCCGGCGAGGCCGATCAGGACACGGTTGACGGCACGGAGCACTCCGGCCACCTCCTCTCACCGCCTCTTCGCCGGGCGCCTGACGCGTACGGACAGCGCCGGCGGCCGCTTGAGGCCGAGTTCGTCGATCCCGTCGTCCAGCGCCGCGCGCACGTCGTCCCGTACGTCGTCGAGGTCGCGGAAGTGCGACACGGCACGCACCGCGACCGCACGCCGGCGCGCGCGTACCCGTACGGAGCGCACGCCCGGAACGGCCTGCGCCCGGTCGCGCAGCACGAGCGCCACCGCCTCCCGGTCGAGCCCGGCCCGTACGGGCACGGCGTCGCGCCGCATCGGCAGCACCCGGCGCAGCCCGGGCGTGACCGCCAGCACGAGCAGCCACAGCCCCAGCGCCATCGCGGCCCCGGCGCCGACGAGCACCCACACGTCGTCCAGGGGGCGGCGGTCCAGTTCGTCCAGGAGCACCCGCCGCCAGCGCATGCCGGGCCGCCCGGCCCGTACCGCCGCGACGTCGTACAGCAGCAGGCCCGCGCCGCCGAGGACCACGAGCGCGACGAGGGCGGCGGGGACGCGCCGTGGGGACCAGAAGCGCCCGTTCACGCGAGCCTCCCGCGGGTGCGCTGCGGTGAGTGGAGCCGTTCGACCTGGACCGCCACCTCCGGCACGCTCATGCCGGCGAGGGCTTCGACCCGTCGGGTGACGTGGCGGCGCACGGCCCCGCACTGGGCGCCGATGTCGGAGGGGTAGCCGAGTTCCAGGCTGATCCGGATGCGCGCGCTGTTCCGGTGGACGACGACCGACGCGTGCGGCGGCCCGCCGCCTTCCGGTACGCCGCCCTCGGGGGCGTCGTCGAGGGCTTCGCGCGCCGCCCGCGCGGCGATCTTCGCGACGACGCGGTCGGCGATGACGGTCGCGCCGCGCTCGGGCGCCCGGACACCGGTGACCGCCGCGGTTTCCCCCGCCACGGCGTCACCGCCGCCGGTCGTCGCGGTCGCGGCCCCGGAAGAGGTCCCCGGGCTCCAGGTCTCCGTCGAGGAACCGCCCCACCACGAAGCCGACCGCGCCCAACGCGGCGACCAGCAAAAACGCGCCGAAGCCGCCGAAGTAACCGGCGAACCCGAGCGCCATCCCGGCCAGCAGGCCGACCACCGCCATGCTCATCCTGCGCTCCTTCGTGGTCCGTGGACCCCTGGACTACTGGATCCGGGTCTCGGGCTCCTCTTCCTCCTCATCGGGGAGCTTCACGTCGCTGACGGCGATGTTGACCTCGACGACCTCGAGACCGGTCATCCGCTCCACCGCGGAGATGACGTTCTCCCGGACGTCCCGCGCCACCTCGATGATCGAGACGCCGTACTCCACGACGATCTCCAGGTCGAGCGCCGTCTGGACCTCGCCGACCTCGGCCTTCACGCCGCGCGTCACACCGGCCCGGCCGCCGCCCGGGACCCGGTCGCGCACCGAGCCGAAGGTGCGCGAGGCCGCGCTGCCCATGGCGTGGACGCCGTCGACGTCCCGGGCCGCGAGCCCGGCGATCTTCATGACCACGCCGTCGGCGATGGTGGTGCGGCCGCGCGAGCCCGGGTCGCCGCCCGCGCCGACGGTGCGCCGCGTCGACGAGCTCCTGCGGGCTTCCTCGGCCGCCGGTTCCCTGATCTGCCCGGCCTTCGCCGTCTGGGCCGCCTGGGCCGCTTGCGAGGTCTGTGAGGTGTCGCTCATCGCCGTTCATCCCTTCCGGGCGGGTTTGCGCTCCGTTGACCACACTAAGGGCGGTTGCCCGGTTTCGCGCCGGGGATGCGGCAGGCTGGAGGAATGACGACGGCTGAGGGATGGGCCACGACGGTACGCGGCCGGCTGAGCCTGGGGCGACTGCTCCCCCTGGGCGGCCCGGCGGACGGGACCTGGCTGGCGGAGCGGGCGGCGGACGGGGTGCTGCGCGGGGCGGCCCGGCGGGTGCCGGGCGTGTCACCCGGCCGGCTGCGCATCGATCTCGCGGAACCGGAGGCGGCCCCGGAGCCGGTGTCCCCGTTCCCAAGGCCGCCGGGCGCCCTGCCGCCGGGGCCGCTGCGGCTCTCGGCGGACTTCGCGGCGACCGGTGGCGTCGGCGTACCGCTGCCGGAGCTCGCCGCCGGGCTGCGTACGGCCCTGTTCGCGGCGTGCGAGGAACGGCTGGGGCTGGTGGTGACAGAGGTGGACCTGCGGGTGACGGCACTGCTGGACGGGCCCGCGCCCGCCCCGGAAGCGGAACCGTCCGCAGCCCCCGCGGAGGAGGCGGGCGCGGTCGACCTGTCCGACCCGGCGGCCGCCGCCGTGGCGGCCGTACCGGGGGTGCGGCGGCTGACGACGGTGTTGGGCCCGTCCGTGCACCGGACGGCCGACCACCTCCGTATCGAGGTGGCGACCGCGCCGGACCACCGCGCGCTGGACGTGGCGCGAGCGGTCCGGGCAGCGGTCGGCGCGGCGGCACCGGTGACCGTGCTGATCACGGCCGTCGCCGCGGGGGGAGATGACGCGAGCAGGCCGGCGCCCTGACCCTAAAGGCTCACCGGCCCGCGGAGGGCCCGGCACGACGCCTCGCCACGCCGCTCGGGCGGTGGGCCGTCGGCTCACCAGGCGGGGCGGATCGGCCCCGACGGCGCCAGTCGTGTCAGGTCGGCGACGAGTTCGCCGAAGCGCGCCTCGCCCAGCGCTTCCCGCCACGGCGCGACGGCGTCCCGGGCCGCCTGGTCGGCGGCGCGCGTGGCGGCCCACCCGGTCTCGGTCAGCCCCAGGAGGCGGGCGCGGGCGTCGCGCGGATGAGGATGCCGCTCCACGTAGCCCTTGCGGACGAGCTCCTCGACCAGCTGGGCGGCGGCCTGTTTGGTCGCCCCCAGGTGCTCGGCCAGGTCGGCCGTGGTGGCGCCGCCCGCGGAGATGCGGGCGAAGGCGAAGCCGTGTGCGGGTCGTAGGTCCTCGAACCCCTGCCGGGCCACGCGGGTGTGGATGTCCTGCACCAGCTGTCCGGAGAGCGCCAGCACGAGTGCGGGGAAGGCCAGGGCGTCGTCCATGGGCTTGACTATAACTCGTCAAGTTGCTTGTCTATCTAGACAAGCAACTTGACTGAATAAGGGTGAGGCATGCCGTTCATCCGCGGTGACGAAGCCGTCGTACACGCTATCCACGGCGGCCGTTTCGTTTCCTACGTCCGCCCGGACACCGGCAGCCGGGACCTCGCCGCCTGGCGCCTCGAGATCCCGGCCGCAATGGTGGGGCCGACCCACACGATCAGCGAGGAGGAGACGTTCTACGTCCTCTCCGGTCGCCTCCTGCTCACCGTCGACGGCGAGAGCGCCGAACTCGGCACAGGCGACGCGGCGGTGGCACCCGCGGGCTCCGCACTGGCGGTCGCCAACCCCACCGACCAGCCCGCCCACGCATGGGTCACCACACGGGTCGGGCTCACCGCCGAACTGGCCGACGGCACCACCATCACACCGCCCTGGGCCCACTAGGGGGTGACCGCGTACGTCCGCAGAAGCCGGTGCGTCACGCCGTGCCCCACCGCCAGGACTAGTCGGCCAGGCCCGCCAGGTCGCGCAGACGCCGGGCCTGGGCGGCGCGCTCCGCGACGCGCTGCTCCTCGTACGTACGCTCCTGCGCACCCCGCAGCAGCGCCTTCGTCTCGACGACGGCGTCGCGCGGGGCCGCCAGCAGCGCCGCCGCCAGGTCGCGTACGGCACCGTCGAGCTCCTCGACGGGCACCACCAGGTTCGCGAGACCGATGCGCTCGGCCTCGGCGGCCTGGACGAAGCGGCCCGTGGCGCAGATCTCCAGCGCGCGGGCGTAGCCGACCGCCGCGACCAGCGGGTGGGTGCCCGTCAGGTCGGGGACCAGGCCCAGGCTCGTCTCGCGCATGGCGAACTGCACGTCCTGCGCGACGACCCGCAGGTCGCAGGCGAGCGCGAGCTGGAACCCGGCGCCGATGGCGTGCCCCTGGACGGCCGCGATCGACACGATGTCGTTGCGGCGCCACCAGGTGAACGCCTCCTGGTACTCGGCGATGACGGCGTCGAGCTCCTCGTCCGAGCCGCGCGCCAGGTCCAGGAAGGACGGCTCGCCCTCGAAGCCCTCGGGCGTGAACGCCTGCCGGTCGAGCCCCGCGGAGAAGGACTTGCCCTCGCCGCGCAGGACGACGACCCGCACGCTGCCCGGCAGCGACCGCCCGGCCTCCACCAGCGCCCGCCACAGGGCGGGCGACTGCGCGTTGCGCTTGGCCGGCTGGGCGAGCGTCACCGTGGCGACGGCGTCCTCGACGGTGAGCCGTACGCCATCCTTGTCGAACACTTCGAGGACTGGGTCGAGCGAGGTCATGGGGCGCCTCCGGATCCGGTGCGGCGGCTGTGCAGCCGATGACAGCCATCAAGTGACTGCACAGTAACCACCCGGCCGACACGCCGGTCGACCGGGTGGCCCTGCCGGATCCCTTGGGCCGGATGAGCCCGCTCGGACGGCGAGTGCCGCGCGGGGACCGTCAGGCCGAAGGGGCCTTCTTGCCTCGCGTAGCTCCGCCGCGTCCCCGCAGCGACACTCCGGACTCACTGAGCATCCGGTGGACGAACCCATAGGACCGGCCGGTCTCTTCGGCCAGTGCCCGGATGCTCGCACCGGAGTCGTACTTCTTCTTCAGGTCTGCCGCGAGCTTTTCGCGCGCGGCGCCGGTCACCCGGCTGCCCTTCTTCAGAGTCTCGGCCACCCGTGCCTCCTCATGGGAAGTGCGCCTCTGGACTCTCATGATCACCCCTCTGCGGCCACATGGCCAGCCATTCGACAAGGTCGGTGCCGCAAGGTTTCGCCATTCGGCGCTCACCGGACGGTCACCTTCCCGTCTCCGGAGCCCGGCCCGGCGCCGACTCTGCGGCGAAGTGCCAGGTCAGGGCGGTGGAGGGAACGACAACGCGGCGCGGGAGCGGAGGACGGGAATCCACCGCTCGCCACGCCGCGATATGAGACGTACTCACTCAGATGAAGGATCACGCGTAAGCCGAATGATCCATGCGGGGACGATCAGACGAGGGCCGGGCACGGGCCGGGACCCCGTCGGGGACCGGGTCAGGCGAGGGCGACCAGGTCCGCGTAGTCGGCTCCCCACAGGTCCTCGACGCCGTCCGGCAGCAGGATGATGCGCTCCGGCTGCAGGGCCTCGACGGCTCCCTCGTCGTGCGTGACCAGGACGACGGCGCCCTTGTACGTGCGCAGCGCGCCGAGGATCTCCTCGCGGCTGGCCGGGTCGAGGTTGTTGGTCGGCTCGTCCAGCAGCAGCACGTTCGCCGAGGAGACGACCAGGGTGGCCAGCGCCAGCCGGGTCTTCTCACCGCCGGAGAGCACGCCGGCCGGCTTGTCGACGTCGTCGCCGGAGAAGAGGAAGGAGCCCAGCGTCTTGCGCACCTCGACGAGGTCGAGGTCGGGCGCGGCCGACCGCATGTTCTCCAGGACGGTGCGGTCGGGGTCGAGGGTCTCGTGCTCCTGGGCGTAGTAGCCGAGCTTGAGGCCGTGGCCCGGCGTCACCTGGCCGGTGTCCGGCTTCTCCACGCCCGCGAGCAGGCGCAGCAGCGTGGTCTTGCCGGCGCCGTTGAGGCCCAGGATGACGACGCGGGAGCCCTTGTCGATGGCGAGGTCCACGTCGGTGAAGATCTCCAGCGAGCCGTACGACTTGGAGAGCCCCTCCGCGGTGAGCGGGGTCTTGCCGCAGGGCGCCGGCTCGGGGAAGCGGAGCTTGGCGACCTTGTCGGAGGCGCGGACCTCTTCCAGACCGGACAGCAGGCGCTCGGCGCGGCGGGCCATGTTCTGCGCGGCGACGGTCTTGGTGGCCTTGGCGCGCATCTTGTCGGCCTGCGCGTTGAGGGCGGCGGCCTTCTTCTCGGCGTTGGCGCGCTCGCGCTTGCGGCGCTTCTCGTCGGCCTCGCGCTGCTGCTGGTAGAGCTTCCAGCCCATGTTGTAGACGTCGATCTGCGACCGGTTGGCGTCCAGGTAGAACACCTTGTTGACGACGGTCTCGACGAGGTCGACGTCGTGGGAGATCACGATGAAGCCGCCGCGGTACGTCTTGAGGTAGTCGCGCAGCCAGACGATCGAGTCGGCGTCGAGGTGGTTGGTGGGCTCGTCGAGGAGCAGCGTGTCGGCGTCCGAGAAGAGGATGCGGGCGAGCTCGACGCGGCGGCGCTGACCGCCGGAGAGCGTGTGGAGCGGCTGCCCGAGGACGCGGTCCGGGAGGCCGAGGGCGTGCGCGATGGTGGCGGCCTCGGCCTCGGCGGCGTACCCGCCCTTGGTGAGGAACTCGGTCTCCTGGCGCTCGTACTGCCGCAGCGCCTTCTCGCGGGTGGCGCCCTGGCCGTTCGCGATCTTCTCCTCGTTCTGCCGCATCTTGCGGATCAGGACGTCGAGGCCGCGGGCGGAGAGGATGCGGTCGCGGGCGAGGACGTCGAGGTCGCCGGTGCGCGGGTCCTGCGGGAGGTAGCCGACCTCGCCGGAGCGGGTGATGGTGCCGGCGGCGGGGATGCCCTCGCCGGCGAGGCACTTGGTGAGGGTGGTCTTGCCGGCGCCGTTGCGGCCGACGAGGCCGATGCGGTCGCCCTTGGCGACGCGGAACGAGGCGGATTCGATGAGGACGCGGGCGCCGGCGCGCAGCTCGATGCCGGAAGCGGTGATCACGGACAGACTCCAGGGCGGGTGGGACGGCGGAAGGACGGCGGGTGCGGTGGCTTCGACGCCGGCTAATGCACAGGGAGAATGGCCATACGGGCCAGTCTAACGGGCGGGTGCAACTGGTTTTCCGGCCGTGGAGGGCGGTTCGGGGCCGCGTTCGCGGCGTCCCACGGCCGGTGGAGCGCGGGGGTGCGTGGCCGGTGGCGGGTGCCAGACTGGGGAACAGCTGAGACCCGGATCACATCGCAGTCGGAAGGCCGTAGCGAGCACCGAATCGGAGAGTGACCAGCATGGCCGACGTACCGAGCATCTATCCCGCGATCCTGTACGAGGACGCGAAGGCGGCCATCAGGACGCTGAAGGAGGCCTTCGGGTTCACCGAGGTGAGTGTGTACGAGGGCGAGGACGGCCAGATCGTCCACTGCGAGCTCGCCTATGGGAACGGCATGGTGATGCTGGGCACCAAGAGACGTGAGGGCGTCTACGCCAAGGCGATGGCGGGGGCGGGCCCGGTCGGGGTGTACGTGGTGGTGGACGACGTGGACGCGCACCACGCCCGGGCCGTGGAGCACGGAGTGGAGATCCTGATGCCCCCGACGGACCAGGACTACGGCTCCCGCGACTACATGGCGCGGGACGCCGAGGGCAACGTCTGGAGCTTCGGCACGTACGCGCCGGGTGCGGCGGGGTAGCCCCGCGGCGGCCCGGGCCCCGGCGACCCGGAGCCCTGGGCCCCGACGACCAGAGCCCAGGGGGCCCAGGGGGGCGGTCAGGCGCCGCCCGTGTGGACCTGGAAGGCCGCGCGGCGGACCGCTTTCGCGAAGGCGGGGTCCGGGTGGGCGGCGGCCAGGGCGACCAGGACCTGGACCGTGCGGGGGTGGCCGACGGCGCGGACCTCGTCCAGGAGGGCCGGGACCGAGCCCTGGACCGCGGACTCCAGGTGGCGCACGAGGAGCGTGGCGTCCCCGTGGTCGGCGACGGCCGCGGCGGTGTCCACCCAGAGCCAGGTCGCCTCCTCGCGGGTGAGGACGTCGGTGGCCTCGTCGGGGTCGGCGCCGTCGTGCTCGGCGAGCCAGATGAGGGCGTAGGGGCGCAGCGGGGGCTCCTCGGCGGCGGCTCGCACCCCGGCTTCGGCGGCGGAGCCGACCACCCGCAGGGCCTCGAAGGCGAGGCCGCGCAGCAGGGCGTCCTCGCCGCGCGCGACGTCGAGGAGCTCGGTGACGGCGCTGCCCACGGGGCGGGCGGCGAGCCAGGCGCGGTACTCGACGCGGGCCGGGCCGGGGGTGAGGCGGGCGCAGGCGCGCAGCATGTCCTCGGCGGACTGCTCGATGTGCCCGGCGGGGCTCTGGGCGGCGACGCAGATCTGCTCCAGCTTGACCCACACGGCCCAGTTGCCGAGCGGGGTGAGGGTCGCCTGGCCCTGGCCGAGGGTGAGGGCGCCGACGGCGGCCAGGCCCTCCAGGGCCCAGTCGAGCAGGCGCGCGAGCGGGTCGGGCCCGGGCGCCGCGTCGGGGGCGGCACGGCGGGGCACGGCCCCGGACGCCCCGACGGCCCCCTCGCCGGGTGCCGCGTCGGGCACCGCGCCGGGTTCGTCCCGCGGCGCGGCCGGCACCTCGCAGCGCTCCTCGCGGAGCTCGGCGACGCGCTGCCGCAGCAGGTCCAGAAGGGACGGCACGGGCACGGGGCCCGCGGAGAGCTGGAGCAGGGAGAGGACCTGGGGAACGGCCTCGACGACCTCGGCCACGGCGGTGGGCTCGACGTCGCCGGGGGCGGGGTGGACGAGCGACCAGGCGTCGAAGAGCGCGACCCAGCCGCGCAGCACGGCCGAGTCGTCGCGGTCCCAGGCGCGCAGCCGCC
Source organism: Streptomyces sp. NPDC045998 (assembly GCF_056430285.1). Classification (NCBI taxonomy): domain Bacteria; kingdom Bacillati; phylum Actinomycetota; class Actinomycetes; order Kitasatosporales; family Streptomycetaceae; genus Streptomyces; species Streptomyces sp. NPDC045998. The sequence goes on along the minus strand of NZ_JBWKLJ010000001.1, from coordinate 1,026,566 downwards.
AGCCGGGGCGGGCGGTGCCGCCGTGCAGCTCGACGAGTCCGGCGAGGCGGGCCCGGTCCCAGCCGGCGCGCACCTGGTCCGGGGTCAGGCCGAGCGCGGCCGCGGCCCGCTCCTGGGCGGGGGTGGCGTCGGGCTGGCGGTCGACGGCGGCCCAGCGGGCGATGCGTACGGCGTCGTCGAGGACGGCTCGCGCCTGACGGGCCAGCTCGGCCGGGGGCGGCGTGCCCTCGGGCGGTCGCGACGCCGGCCGCGTACGCCGGGTGGTCACAGCCCGTCGTGCCGTGGTCAGGGGCCGCGGACGGACGAGTCGGAGTCTGGAGTTGCGCGCCAATTGCTCATCAGGCTTTCGAGACGTCACGGGGGCAGTCTTCCCGCTGACGGCCCGAAAGCCCAAACGGAATCGGTTTCGCCGGACGGCGGGGGCTACAGGAGGGGGGTGAGGAAGCGGCGCAGGGCCTCTTCGTAGCGGTCGGGGGCGGCGTTCCACATGGCCGCGTGCGGCGCGTTCGCAACGGTGTGCAGGGTGACCAGGTCGGGGCGGCGGGCGGCGAGTTCGCGGGAGCCCTGCCAGGGGGCGAGGTGGTCGTCCGGTCCGTGGAAGAGGAGGGTCGGCACGCGCAGCCCGTCGGCGTCGGCGGCCTCGGCGATGCGGTCGCCGTGCACGCCGGTCCTGCCCTGGGCGGCGCGGACCGCGAGCGGCAGCAGGGGCGCGGGGGTGCGGCGGGCGGCGGCGAGGGCGCGCAGGGTGGCTTCCCAGTCGAGGACCGGGGAGTCGAGCACGAGGCCGCTGATGCGGTCGCGGACGCCGGAGTTGGCGGCGGCGTGCAGGGCCATGGAGGCGCCGACGGACCAGCCGTACAGGATGACGCGGTCGGCGCCGCGGTGGAGGGCGTGGCGCATCGCGGCGTCCAGGTCCCGCCACTCGGAGTCGCCGAGGTGCCCGAGGCCGTCGGAGGGGCGTGGGGCGCCCTCGTCGCCGCGGTAGGCGAGGTCGAGGACGGGGAGTTGGAGGGAGTTGAGGAACCGCACGACGTTCAGGGGGTGCTCGCGGGTGGTGCCCAGGCCGTGGACGGCGATCACCCAGGTGGAGCGGTTGGCGGGGACGAACCAGGCGGGCAGATCGCCCAGTTCGCCGAGGATGTCCATGTCCTCGTGGTCGAGGCCGAGTGCGGTGGCGGGGGTGCCGGTGTGGAGCTGCGGGGTGAGCCGGACGCGGCTGCCCACGTCCAGGGTGCCGCGCCGCACGCTCTCCAGCCGGCGTACGACGGTGTCGGCGGAGTGCGGCACATCGTCCAGGACGGGGCCGACGACCGCGTGGACGCCGGGGCCCGTGAGGCCGTAGGTGCCGGGCCGCAGCGAGGCCAGGTGGCGGGTCAGGGTGACCTGTCCGGCGGCGGTGGCGTGCACCGTGAGCCGGGGGTCTCCGGGCAGGGGCCGGTCAGGCCGGGGCCTGAGCGCGGCGTCGCTGGCGTACCGGCCGGCCGCGACCGTGGCCGCGCCGGCGCCGATCAGGGTGGTGACGGCCGCCGCCGTCGCTGTAGCCGGGCGCACCGCTCCAGTGTGGGCACGCGTGCGGCGCGATGCCAGTGGGCGGCGGCGTGCGGGGGACGCGGCGTACGGGGCCCGGCGCGCGGGGCGGGACCCGGCCGCGCCGGTCCCGGTCGCGCTGGCCCTAGCCGCGCCGGTCCTGGTCGCGCTCGGCTTAGCCGCGCCGATCCTGGTCGCGCCGATCCTGGTCGCGCCGGTCCTAGCCGCGCCGACCCTGGTCGCGCCGGTCCCAGTCGCGCCGGTCCCAGTCGCACCGGTCCTAGCTGCGCCGGTCCCGGTCGCGCTGGCCGTAGCCGCGGAGCTTGTCGGCCGCCTCGTCGAGCTCGTCGGCGGACAGCAGCGCCGGGGTGCGGCCGGGCACGGAGGTGGCGGTGAGCCAGACGCGGCACATCCACTCCAGCTGCGCGGTGCGGTCGTACGCCTGGTCGAGGGTGTCGCCGTAGGTGACGGTTCCGTGATTGCCCAGCAGGCAGCCCGTACGGTCCTCCAGGGCGCGCAGCATGTTCCGGGCCAGCTCCTCCGTGCCGTACAGGGCGTACGGGGCGACGCGGACGGGGCCGCCGAGGGCCCCGGCCATGTAGTGGATCGGGGGCAGCTCGGGTACGAGGGTGGAGACCGCCGTGGCGTGGACCGCGTGGGTGTGGACGACCGCGCGGGCCGGGGTCTCGCGGTAGATCGCCAGATGCATGGGCAGCTCGCTGGTGGGCGTGAGGGTTCCGCGCACCCGCGTGCCGTCGAGGGCGACGGCGGTGAGGTCGGCCGGTGTGAGCCGGTCGTACGGCACACCGCTGGGGGTGACGAGGACGAGGTCGCCGACCCGGGCGGAGACGTTGCCGGAAGTGCCGACGACCAGCCCGTCCGCGACGGTCCTGCGGGCGGTGGCCACCAGCGCGTCCCAGGTCCGCTCGACCGCCTGGTCGTCAGTCTGCTCGGTCGGCCGTCCCGCCCCCTGCTCGACAGCCTGTTCGGTCGCATCCCGTGTCATGGATCCGATCCTGTCAGGCCCGGCGGCGAGGGCGTAACGGAAGTCGATCAGATGACAAAAATCTCCTCATCCGAGCCCCGCCCGCCCACCTCCGCACACCGGGTGAACGGCGGGAAAGCCCGTGGATACGGGCATCCGCCCGCCCGGCCGGGCACCGGCGACGAAACGGTGGCGATGATTCCGGATCTTCGGTCACCATGATGCCCGACCCAGTTCACCTTCCGTTCACTCAGGTTGCCTACGTTCACCAAGCCACTGACGTCGAACGATTGCCTGGGTAAATGGAACACATCACGCTGCTGCTCGCCATTGTGGTCGTGACAGCTCTCGTGTTCGATTTCACGAACGGTTTCCATGACACCGCCAACGCGATGGCGACGACCATCTCGACCGGCGCCCTGAAGCCCAAGACGGCGGTGGCCATGTCCGCCGTGCTCAACCTGGTCGGCGCGTTCCTGTCCGTCGAGGTCGCCAAGACGATCTCCAGCGGCCTGGTCAACGAAGAGGGAATCACCCCAGAGGTGATCTTCGCGGCGCTCGTCGGCGCCATCCTCTGGAATCTCCTGACCTGGCTGGTGGGCCTGCCCTCCAGCTCCTCCCACGCCCTGATGGGCGGCCTCGTCGGCGCCACCATCGCCTCGGTCGGCCTGAGCGGCGTCAACAGCGGCGTCGTCGTCACCAAGGTCCTCATCCCGGCCGTCGCCGCGCCGCTGGTCGCCGGCCTCGCCGCGATGCTGGCCGCCCGCCTGACGTACAAGGCCGGCGCGAACATCGACGAGAAGACCGGCCGCAAGGGCTACCGCGCCGGGCAGATCGCCTCCGCGGGCCTCGTCTCGCTCGCCCACGGCACCAACGACGCCCAGAAGACGATGGGCATCATCACCCTGGCGCTGGTCGCCGGCGGCATCCTCGCCCCCGGCTCCAACCCGCCCCTCTGGGTGATCGTCTCCGCCGGTATGGCCATCGCCCTCGGCACCTACCTCGGCGGCTGGCGCATCATCCGCACCATGGGCAAGGGCCTCACCGACCTCCAGCCGCAGCAGGGCTTCGCCGCCCAGACCAGCGCGGCGACCGTGATCCTCGCCTCCTCGAACCTGGGCTTCTCGCTCTCGACGACGCACTCCTGCTCCGGCGCCGTGATGGGCGCGGGCCTCGGCCGCAAGGGCGGCGTCGTCCGCTGGTCCACCGCGACCCGGATGTTCGTCGCCTGGGGCCTGACCCTGCCGGCCGCGGGTCTCGTCGCCGCCGCCTCGGAGTACGTGACCCAGCAGGGCGACTGGGGCGTGGCCGCGGTCGCGGTCTTCCTCATCGCCTCCTGCGCCGCGATCTGGTTCATCTCGCGCCGCCAGGTCGTCGACCACACCAACGTCAACGACGTGGAGACCGACGAGCCCGCGGGCGTCGTGACCACCGCCATCGCGGCCGTCACCCCGCCCCCGGCCGGCACCGTCGCCGACCTCACCGCCGACCTCCAGGCCACCATCCCGGCGAAGGCGCCGGAGACCACCCCGGCGGCCGCGTCCGCACCCGCCGCCACGGTGTAAGGAAAGAACAGCATGAAGATCGACTGGGCAGCTCTCGGCTCCGTGTTCGGCGTGAGCCTCGTGGCCACCGTCGCACTGGTGGGCCTGTTCACCCTCGGCATCCTCGGCCTCTCGAAGCAGGAGCAGGCGGCGGCGAGCGGCGGCTCGGCCGTCCTGGCCCGCACCGGCGCCTACACGGCCTTCGCGGTCTGCGCGGCGGCGATCGCCTTCGGGATCTACCTGATCGTGACCTGACGCGTGACGCCTTCGGGCACCGGGCCGGTCGCACCCTCACGGGTGTGGCCGGCCCGGCCGCGTTCACGGCCCCGCCCTGTGGGGCTGAGCACACTCTCCTCCCGCAGGTCAGCGGCGAGTTGACGGGCGTTCGCGGAGCGTGGTGGACTGCCGGGGCCATTTACGGCGGCAGGAGAGGAAGCCGGTGCGAATCCGGCGCGGTCCCGCCACTGTGAGTCCGGCCCGAGGGCGAGACGTCCGACGGGCCGGATGAGTCAGGAACTCTCGTCGCCGGTCACGTCGAGCCAGGGCGCGGACCCTGAGTGAGGACATCACCATGCCCGGCTGCCTTTGCGCTGCCTCGGACGCATCGAGACGCCATGCGACGCGGTGACCGCGTCTTCGCCTACGGCGCGGCCGTCGGGCTCGCCGCCGACCTGCTCCTCGCCGACCCCCGCCGCGGGCACCCCGTGGCCGCCTTCGGGCGTACGGCCGCCCGCGTGGAGCGCGCCCTGTGGCGCGACGACCGCGCCTGGGGCGCGGTGCACGCCGCCGTGTGCGCCGGGGGCGCGGCCGGTGCGGCGGCGCTCGCGGCCCGCGCGGTCCGCGGGCGGCGCGCCGCGTCCCTCGCGCTGACCGCCGCCGCCGTGTGGTCCGTCGTCGGCGGTACGACGCTGGGCCGCGAGGCCCGCGCCATCGGCGGCGCGCTGGCCGCCGGGGACCTGGAGGTGGCCCGGGAGCGGCTGCCGCACCTGTGCGGGCGCGACCCGCAGGCCCTGGACGGCCCCGGCATCGCCCGCGCGGTCGTGGAGTCCGTCGCCGAGAACACCTCCGACGCCGTCGTCGGCGCCCTCGTGTGGGGCGCGATCGGCGGCGTACCGGGACTCGTCGCCTTCCGCGCGGTGAACACGCTGGACGCGATGGTCGGGCACAAGTCGCCGCGCTACCGCCGCTTCGGCTGGGCCTCGGCGCGCCTCGACGACGTGGCCGGCTGGCCCGGTGCCCGGCTCACCGCCGCCCTGGCCGTGGTCGCCGGCGGCAACCCGCGCGGCGCGGTACGCGCCTGGCGGGCCGACGCCGCCAAGCACCCGAGCCCCAACGCCGGCCCGGTGGAGGCGTCCTTCGCGGGCGCGCTGGGCGTACGGCTCGGCGGCACGCTCTCGTACGGGGGACGCGTTGAGCACCGGCCAGTGCTCAACGGCGACGGGCGGGACGTCGAGGTGGCGGACATCGAACGCGCGGTGCGGCTGTCGCGCCGGGTGAGTGCTCTCACGCTCGCGGTGTGCGCGGGCGGGCGGCTGGCGTACGGGGCGATCAGGGCGCACGGGGCGGTCAAGCGGAGGCGGAGGCGTACATGAGCAAGGGTGGGGGGCTGCTCGTCGCGGGCACCACGTCCGACGCGGGCAAGAGCGTCGTCACGGCCGGCATCTGCCGCTGGCTGGTACGGCAGGGCGTGAAGGTCGCGCCGTTCAAGGGACAGAACATGTCCCTCAACTCCTTCGTCACCCGTGAGGGCGCGGAGATCGGCCGGGCGCAGGCCATGCAGGCGCAGGCCGCCCGGGTGGAGCCGACCGCGCTGATGAACCCGGTGCTGCTCAAGCCGGGCAGCGACCGGTCCAGCCAGGTGGTGCTGATGGGCAAGCCGGTCGGCGAGCTGAGCGCGCGCGGCTACCACGGCGGCAAGCAGCGCGAGCTGCTGGAACCCGTCCTGGACTGCCTCCAACAGCTCCGCGAGACGTACGACGCCGTCATCTGCGAGGGCGCGGGCAGCCCGGCCGAGATCAACCTGCGGCGCACCGACATCGTCAACATGGGCATCGCGCGCGCCGCCCGCTTCCCCGTCGTCGTGGTCGGCGACATCGACCGGGGCGGGGTCTTCGCGCAGTTCTTCGGGACGACGGCGCTGCTGGCGCCCGAGGACCAGGAGCTGGTGGCGGGCTACCTCGTGAACAAGTTCCGGGGCGATGTGACGCTGCTGGAACCGGGCCTGGACATGCTGCTGGGCCTCACGGGCCGCCGCACCTTCGGTGTGCTGCCGTACGCGCACGGGCTCGGCATCGACGAGGAGGACGGGCTGCGCGTCTCGCTGCGCGGCGCCGTCCGCGAGTCGGTGGTCGCCCCGCCGGTGGGCGAGGACGTGCTGCGGGTCGCCGTCTGCGCCGTACCGCTCATGTCGAACTTCACGGACGTGGACGCGCTGGCGGCCGAGCCGGGCGTGGTCGTGCGGTTCGTGGACCGGCCCGAGGAGCTGGCCGACGCCGACCTGGTCGTGGTGCCGGGCACGCGCGGCACGGTGAAGGCACTGGCGTGGCTGCGCGAGCGTGGCCTCGCGGACGCGCTGGTGCGGCGCGCGGCGGAGGGCCGCCCGGTCCTCGGCATCTGCGGCGGCTTCCAGGCGCTCGGCGAGCGCATCGAGGACGACGTCGAGTCCAAGGCGGGCCTGGTGGACGGCCTCGGACTGCTGCCGGTACGGGTGCGGTTCGCGCCCGGCAAGACCCTCGCGCGGCCGGTCGGCGAGGCCCTCGGCGAGCCGGTCGAGGGGTACGAGATCCACCACGGCGTCGCGGACGTACAGGGCGGGGAACCGTTCCTGGACGGGTGCCGCGTCGGGGCCGTGTGGGGCACGCACTGGCACGGCTCCCTGGAGAGCGACGGCTTCCGCCGCGCGTTCCTGCGCGAGGTCGCCGGCGCGGCCGGCAGACGCTTCGTCCCGGCGCCGGACACGTCGTTCGGCGCACTGCGCGAGGAGCAGCTGGACACGCTCGGCGACCTGATCGAGGAGCACGCGGACACCGACGCGCTCTGGAAGCTGATCGAGCAGGGCCCGCCCACAGGACTTCCCTTCATCGCACCCGGAGCACCTTCATGAGCGCTGCACCCCACTACCCCTTCACCGCGATCGTCGGGCAGGACGACCTGCGGCTCGGGCTGCTGCTGAACGCGGTGTCCCCGGCCGTCGGCGGTGTCCTCGTACGCGGTGAGAAGGGCACCGCCAAGTCGACGGCCGTGCGCGCCCTCGCGGCCCTGATGCCGGACGTGGACGTCGTCCCCGGCTGCCGCTTCTCCTGCGCGCCCGGCTCCCCCGACCCGGGGTGCCCGGACGGGCCGCACGAGGCCGGTGCGGGCGTGGCGCGGCCCGCCCGGATGGTCGAGCTGCCCGTGGGCGCCTCGGAGGACCGGCTGGTCGGCGCCCTCGACATCGAGCGGGCGCTCGCGGACGGCGTGAAGGCGTTCGAGCCGGGACTGCTGGCCGACGCGCACCGGGGCGTGCTGTACGTGGACGAGGTCAACCTCCTCCACGACCACCTGGTCGACCTCCTGCTGGACGCCGCCGCCATGGGCTCCTCGTACGTCGAGCGCGAGGGCGTCTCCGTACGGCACGCGGCCCGCTTCCTGCTGGTCGGGACCATGAACCCGGAGGAGGGCGAGCTGCGGCCGCAGCTGCTCGACCGGTTCGGGCTGACCGTGGAGGTGGCCGCCTCGCGGGAGCCCGAGCAGCGGGTGGAGGTCGTACGGCGCAGGCTGGCGTTCGACGACGACCCGGCCGGTTTCGCGGCGCGGTGGGCCGGCGAGGAGGCCGCGCTGCGGGAGCGGATCGCGGCCGCGCGGGCGCTGCTGCCGTCCGTGACGCTGGGGGACGCGGCGCTGCGGCAGATCGCGGCGACGTGCGCGGCGTTCGAGGTGGACGGCATGCGCGCCGACATCGTGATGGCGCGTACGGCGACGGCGCTGGCCGCGTGGGCCGGGCGGACGGACGTCACGTCCGACGACGTACGGCAGGCGGCGCTGCTGGCGCTGCCGCACCGGCGCAGGCGCAATCCGTTCGACGCGCCGGGGCTGGACGAGGACAAGCTGGACCAGACGCTGGAGGAGTTCAAGGGCGACGACGACCCGGATCCGGAGCCGGACCCGGGGCCTGACGGGCCCGGCGGTCCGGACGGGCCCCGCGGCGGTGGCGGTGTGCCTCCGCAGGGCGGGGCGCCGGACGGGGAGTCGGCGTCTCCGGAGGACGCCCCGGCCCAGGATGAGGCTCCCGCGTCCGGCCCCGCCCCCGCGCCCGGCCCCGGCGGCGCCGAGCAGGCGCCCGTCGCGGCCGCCGAGCCGTTCCGTACGAAGGTGCTGAGCGTGCCGGGCCTCGGCGAGGGCGCCGCCGGGCGGCGTTCCCGGGCGCGTACCGCCCACGGCAGGACGACCGGGGCGGTACGGCCGCGCGGGGCGCTGACCAAGCTGCACCTGGCGGCGACCGTGCAGGCGGCCGCCCCGCACCAGCGGGCGCGCGGCCGGTCGGGGCCCGGGCTCGTCGTACGGCGGGACGATCTGCGACAGGCGACGCGCGAGGGGCGCGAGGGCAACCTGGTGCTGTTCGTGGTGGACGCGTCCGGGTCGATGGCGGCCCGGCGGCGGATGGGCGCGGTGAAGGGCGCCGTGCTGTCGCTGCTGCTGGACGCGTACCAGCGGCGCGACAAGGTCGGCCTGGTCACCTTCCGCGGCGCGGCCGCCGAGGTCGTGCTGCCGCCCACGTCGTCCGTGGACGCGGCCGCCGCCCGGCTGGAGCAGCTGCCGACGGGCGGGCGCACGCCGCTCGCGGCGGGGCTGCTGAAGGCGCACGACGTGCTGCGCGTGGAGCGGCTGCGTGACCCGTCGCGCCGCCCGCTGCTGGTCGTCGTCACCGACGGCCGGGCGACCGGCGGCCCGGAGCCGCTGGCGCTGGCCGCACGGGCGGCCGGGCTGCACGCCGCCGAGGGCACCGCGTCCGTGGTCGTGGACTGCGAGAGCGGGCCCGTACGGCTGGGTCTGGCGGCCGAACTGGCCGCCCGGCTGGGCGGCACCGCCGTCACCCTGGACGAGCTGCGGGCGGACTCGATCGCCGGGCTGGTCAGGGATGTTCAGGGAACTTCGAGGAGGGCCGCTTAATGCCGCAGGGACAGCCGACCGTCGTACCGGACGACGGGCTCACCACCCGCCAGCGCCGCAACCGCGCGCTGGTGATGGTGCACACGGGCGTCGGCAAGGGGAAGTCGACGGCCGCCTTCGGGATGGCGCTGCGCGCCTGGAACCAGGGCTGGCCGATCGGGGTGTTCCAGTTCGTCAAGTCCGCCAAGTGGAAGGTCGGCGAGGAGAACGCCCTCAAGGCGCTCGGCGAGACCGGCAAGGGCGGGACCGTGACCTGGAACAAGATGGGCGAGGGTTGGTCCTGGATCCAGCGCGACCCCAAGGACGGCGAGCCGTCGCACGAGGACAAGGCGCGCGAGGGCTGGGAGCAGGTCAAGCGCGACCTGGCCGAGGAGAAGTACACGTTCTACGTCCTCGACGAGTTCGCGTACCTGCTGCACTGGGGCTGGATCGACACCGCCGAGGTGGTGGAGGTGCTGCGGAACCGGCCCGGTCGGCAGCACGTGGTGATCACCGGGCGCAACGCGCCGCAGGAGCTGGTGGACTTCGCCGACCTCGTCACCGACATGTCGAAGGTCAAGCACCCGATGGACGCGGGTCAGAAGGGCCAGCGGGGCATCGAGTGGTAGCGCGTCTCGTCATCGCCGCGCCGTCGTCGGGCGCGGGCAAGACCACGGTCGCGACGGGCCTGATGGCCGCGTTCGCGGGCCGTGGTCTCGCGGTGTCGCCGCACAAGGTCGGCCCCGACTACATCGACCCCGGCTACCACGCGCTGGCGACGGGCCGCCCGGGCCGCAACCTCGACGCGTACATGTGCGGTACGGAGCTGATCGCGCCGCTCTTCGCGCACGGCGCGCGCGGCTGCGACCTGGCGGTCGTCGAGGGCGTGATGGGCCTGTACGACGGCGCCGCCGACCAGGGCGAGCTGGCGTCCACGGCGCAGGTGGCGAAGCTGCTGCGGGCGCCGGTGGTGCTGGTGGTGGACGCGTCGTCGCAGTCGCGGTCGGTGGCGGCGCTGGTGCACGGCTTCGCGTCCTGGGACCCGGAGGTGCGGATCGGCGGGGTGATCCTGAACAAGGTGGCCACCGACCGGCACGAGCACCTGCTGCGCGAGGCGCTCGGCGAGTCCGGCGTGCCGGTGCTGGGCGTGCTGCGGCGGGCGCCCGCCGTCGCCACGCCGTCGCGGCACCTGGGTCTGGTGCCGGTGGCCGAGCGGCAGGCAGCGGCCGTGGAGGCGGTCGCGGCGCAGGCCGAACAGGTGCGGCAGGGCTGTGACCTGGACGCGCTGCTCGCGCTGGCCCGGTCGGCGCCGCCTCTCGCGGCGGCGGCCTGGGAGCCGGCCGTGGAACCGGTGGCGGGGGCCCGGCCGGTGGTCGCGGTCGCGGGCGGGGCGGCGTTCACCTTCTCGTACGCCGAGCACGCCGAGCTGCTGGGCGCGGCCGGTGCGGAGGTCGTGCCGTTCGACCCGCTGCGGGACGAGGAGTTGCCGGCCGGGACCCGCGGTCTGGTCATCGGCGGCGGTTTTCCCGAGGTGTACGGCTCCGAGCTGTCGGCCAACGCGCGGCTGCGCGGGGCGGTCGCGGAGCTGGCCGCTTCGGGGGCGCCGGTCGCGGCGGAGTGCGCCGGACTGCTGTACCTGGCGCGGTCGTTGGACGGGCAGCCGATGTGCGGGGTGCTGGACGCCGACGCGCGCATGTCGGAGCGGCTGACGCTCGGGTACCGGGACGCGGTCGCCATGAGCGACAGCCCGCTGGCCGCGGCCGGGACGCGGATGCGGGGGCACGAGTTCCACCGCACGGTGCTGGAGCCGGGGGCGGGGCCGGCGCCGGCATGGGGGCTGCGGCAGCCGGAGCGCCGGGTGGAGGGCTTCGTGCAGCGGGGTGTGCACGCGAGTTACGTGCACACGCACTGGGCGGCCGTGCCGGAGGCGGCGCGGCGGTTCGTGGAGTTCTGCGCGCGGTGACGTCTCGGGGGGCCGGTCTGGTGGTCGGGGTGGGCGCGGGGCGGGGCGTGTCCGCCGACGCGGTGCTCGGGCTGATCGAGGCGACGCTGCGGGAGGCCGGGTTGCCGGTGGGCGAGGTGGCGGAGCTGGCCACGCTCGATACGAAGGCGGACGAACCGGGCATCGTGGCGGCGGCGGCGCGACTCGGGGTGCCGGTGCGGGCGTACGCGGCGCGGGAGTTGGCGCGCGTCGCCGTACCGCATCCGTCGGACGCCGTGCGCGGTGCCGTCGGGACGCCGTCGGTGGCGGAGGCGGCGGCGCTGGCGGGCGGCGGGCAACTGCTCGTACCGAAGCGGAAGGCGGCCGGGCGGGCGGCTCGGGTCACGTGCGCGGTGGCGCGCGGGCGGTTGTTGAATGTGGTGCCCGGGTACACGGGTGGGGAAACGGCGTTGACAGCACGGCCGGCGCCGGAGTCTTTAGACAGGGAGCGCACAGGAAGTCCGTTCACCTCCTGACGCACTCCCTGAGTCACCCCATGAGCCACGGGGTGACTCGCCCCCCACTCCCCCACCACCCCCCATGGCGGCCATGCATACCGACACTGACACCCACGACCTGCGGCACCACGGTGACGCGGAGGTCCGCGACGAGAAGCTGACCGACCTCGCGGTCAACGTCCGTGCCGACACCCCGCCGGACTGGCTGCGGGAGCGCATCGCCCGGTCGCTGACCGGGCTCGCCGCCTACCCCGACGGCCGGGCGGCGCGGGCCGCGGTGGCGGCCCGGCACGGACTGCCCGCCGACCGCGTGCTGTTGACGGCCGGGGCGGCGGAGGCGTTCGTGCTGCTGGCGCGGGCGCTGCCGGCGCGAAGACCGGTGGTGGTGCATCCGCAGTTCACGGAGCCGGAGGCGGCGCTGCGGGACGCGGGGCACGAGGTGCGGCGGGTGCTGCTGCGCGAGGAGGACGGTTTCCGGCTGGACCCGGCGGCGGTGCCCGAGGACGCCGACCTGGTGGTGGTCGGCAACCCGACGAACCCCACGTCCGTCCTCCACCCCGCCTCGGTCCTCGCCCGGCTGGCGCGGCCGGGGCGGACCCTGGTGGTGGACGAGGCGTTCATGGACGCGGTGCCGGGCGAGCGGGAGGCTCTCGCGGGCCGCACGGACGTACCGGGGCTCGTGGTGCTGCGCAGCCTCACCAAGACGTGGGGCCTCGCGGGCCTCCGGATCGGGTACGTGCTCGCCGACCGGGACACGGTCGCCGCCCTGGAGCGGGCGCAGCCCCTGTGGCCGGTCTCCACGCCCGCGCTGGCGGCGGCGGAGGCGTGCGTCTCCCCCGCGGCGCTGGCCGAGGCGGAGGAAGCGGCCCACCGGATCGCGGCGGACCGCGCCCATCTGCTGGCGGGCCTCGCGGAGTTCGAGGAGGTACGGGCCGTGTCGGCCGCGCAGGGCCCCTTCGTCCTGGTCCGCATCGCCGGCGCCGCCGCAGTACGCGACCGCCTGCGCTCCCTCGGCTTCGCGGCCCGCCGCGGCGACACCTTCCCGGGCCTGGGCCCCGACTGGCTCCGCCTCGCGGTCCGCGACCGGGTGACGACGAACCGATTCCTCCAGGCGCTGGACCAGGCGCTGGTGATGGCGGGGAGCGCGGCGAAGGGGCGCTGAGGGCTGCTCTCGCGAAGCGGGCGCCGCGCGGTGCGGAGCCGAGCGGCGAGGTGCGCCGTGGACCGTGCGCGGCGGAAAGGGCTGCCGCATCGCCGTCACGGCGCCCTCGACGTCTCGGCGCGAGCGGACGGGGCGCCCCGGAACAGGGCGCTCCACCGGGAACCACGTCAGCCCGTGGCCGAGCGGTTCCCTCGAGTGGCGGGGCAGCGCCTCCCTCCCTATGGTCGATAGGCCATGGTCGTGAAGACCAGGAGGAGGTTTCGTCATGAACTTCCGTACCGCGGTGGCCGCCGCGTTTCTGGCCGGCGCCGCTTCCGTAGCGCTTCCCGGCGTCGCGTACGCCCAGGATCTCCGCTGCAGCCACTTCACGTACCAGGAAGAGGCGCAGGCCGTGTACGACCAGGACCCCAGCGACCCGCACCGGCTGGACGAGGACGATCCGGCGCCCGATGACGGGATCGCCTGCGAGACGCTGCCCAGCAGGGCGGAGGCGGGCGTCCCCACGCCCACCGCGCCCGCCACACCCACGACGACGGCCACGGCCGCACCCACCGCACCCGCCACGCCCACGGCGCAGCCGACGCGCGGCGTTCGTGGCGGCCTGGGGGGCGCGGCGCCGCAGGGCGGGGGCGACCCCGCCTACGGGCTGGCCGTCTGCGCCGGTGGCGCGGCCCTGGTGCTGGCGTGCCTGGCGGCCCGGCTGGGGCGGCGGGGCCGGCGGCCCGGCCGGTAACCGCGGGTCAGGCGCGTCGGCGGCGGCGGAGGGTGACCAGCGCCGCCGTGCCCGCCGCCAGGAAGGCCAGGGCGCCGGCCGCGACATACGGGGTCGTCGGGCCGGCGCCCGTGGCCGCGAGGCCGGGCTGGGCGGCAGCCGGGGCGGGGACCGTGGCGGCCGGCTTCACGGCGGCTGTCTGGGGCTGGACGTGCGCGGCGGGACGGGGGGTCGTGCAGGCGGCTTCGGCGAGGGTCAGGGTGCCGGTGACGTCGGCGACGTTGAGGTTGAGGGGGTTCACCGCGACCTTGAGCGAGAGGGCGGTGGCCGCGGCGGTGCGGGTGGTGGTCTCGGACTTCGAGAGGTGGAGCGTGACCTCGCCGACGCCGGGGGCCTGGACGCGCGTGGGGCCGCCGGGGGTGAGCGTCACCCGTTTGCCGAGGACCGTCACCTTGCCGAGGAGGTTCGCCTCGGCGACCGGGCGCTCGCCCGCCTCGCACACCGCGCGGGCGGTGACCTGTTCGGCCTCGACGAGGGAGAGCAGCGGCAGGCCGGGGACGTGGAGCCGGGCGCGCGCGAGGCGGGTGGAGGCCTCGGCGCGGCGGGAGTCCGCCGTGGCCTTCGCGGTGGCGGCGTCCGCGTGCAGCAGGGTGAAGGGCCTGCCCCGGTCGACGCCGTCCAGGGTGACGGTGAGCGCGGTCTTCTCGGCGCTCGCCGGGGCTCCGTTGGCTGGGGCTCCGTTCGCCGCGGCTCCGTTCGCCGGGGCCTGGACCGCGTTGAGCGTGGCGGCGAGCGGGACGTTCACGGACTTGTTCAGGAGCGAGACGTCGAGGGCGGCGCGCAGGACGGCCGCGTTCGCCCGGCCGCCGGCTTCGGTCGCGTGCGCCGGGGCCTGCGGGACGGCCACGGCGGCGAGCGCCACGAGGACGGTGGCGGCGGGCAGACGGAGCCTGCGGAAGGTGGTTCTGGTCGTGTTCACGGTGGTTCCCCATGGAGACGCTGGGAGAAGGGCGTCGCCGCGCCTCGAACCCACGGGGACACGTGGGGTGCGGCGGCAACGCGGGACACCGGAATCCTGGCGTGAAGGGGGTGAAACGTCAGGCGCGTAACGGGAGTTCACACCAAGGGGTGGATTCTGCGCCCACGTTCGAATGTGGCCGGATTGCTTCTCGAACAGCCATGTCTTAAGTTAGGGCAGCCTAACCTAAAGAGATCGGGACAAGAGTGAGCATCGAGGTCTACCGGGACAGCTGGGGAATCCCGCACCTCCGCGCCGCCGACGCGCAGGAACTCAGCTACGCCCAGGGCCGTACCACCGCCCTCGACCGCGCCTGGCAGCTGGAGGTCGAGCGCCACCGGGCCCAGGGCACCACGGCGGCCTTCCTCGGCGCCGAGGCCCTCGACTGGGACCTCTTCGCCCGGCGCGCCCTGCTCGCCGACACCGCGCGGCGCTGCTACGACGCGCTCGACGAGCCGACCCGCGGCTGGGTGGACGCGTACGTCGACGGCGTCAACGACGGCCTCGCGCAAGGCGCCCGCCGCTCCTCCGAGTTCACGACCACCGGGCTCGCCCCCGGCCGCTGGGAGCCGTGGACGCCGCTCGCCATGTGGCTCTCCACCCACATCCTCTTCGCCGGCTTCCCGACCAAGCTGTGGCGCGACACGGTCGCCCGCCGCCTCGGCGAGGAGCACGTCGAGCTCTTCGCCACCGACGGCCCCGGTACCTCCGGCAGCAACGGCTGGCTCGTCACCGGCGAGCGGACCGCCACCGGCGCCGCGCTCATCGCGGGCGACCCGCACCGCTTCATCGAGGCGCCCGGCGTGTACCAGCAGATCCGGCTCGCCTGCCCCGCGTTCGACGTCGTCGGCCTCGCCGTCCCCGGCGTACCGGGCCTGGCGCATTTCGGCCACACCGGCTCGGTCGCCTGGGCCATCACCAACGCCATGGCCGACTACCAGGACCTGTACCGCGAGCGGCTCCGGCGCACCGGTGACGGCGGCGTCGAGGCCCTCGGCCCGGACGGCTGGGCGCCCGCCCGCGTCCACACCGAGAGCATCGAGGTCAAGGACGCCGAGCCGGTCGAGGTCGAGATCGTCGAGACCGCGCGCGGGCCCGTGATCATCCCCGAGGGCGCCGAGGGCCCGGTCAGCCTGCGCTACCCGCCGCGCGTCACCGGCGAGCTCGGTTTCACCGCGCTGCCCGCGCTGCTCGCCGCGCGCACCGTCGCCGACGTCGACCGCGCCTTCGACCGCTGGATCGAGCCCGTCAACGTCGTCCAGGCCGCCGACACCGAGGGCGGCGCGCTCCACCGCGTCGCCGGCTACGTCCCGCTGCGCCACCCCGACAACCGGCTGCGTGTCGTCCCCGCCTGGGAGCCGGGCCACGAGTGGACCGGGCACCACGCGCCGCTGCCGCGCGAGGACGTCGACGGCGTCGCCGTGATGGCGAACGCCCGGGGTCTCGCCGCGCCGCTCGGTGTCGAGTTCGCGCCACCGCACCGGGCGCGGCGCATCGCCCGGCTGCTGGACGCCTCCGCCGAGTGGACCGCGCCCGCCATGGCCGCCGTCCACACCGACACGCACCTCGCCTCGGCGCGCCCGCTGCTCACCCTCGTCGCCGGGGCCGCCGACCTCGACCCGAAGGCCGTCGCCCTGCGCGACCGGCTGCTGTGCTGGAACCGCCGCATGGACGCCGACAGCACGGACGCGGCGGCGTTCGCGGCCGTCCGCGCCGAGGTCGTGCGCCGGCTCGCCCGGCACCCGGCGCTCGCCGGACTCGCCACGCCGCCCGCGTACCCCGCGCTCTTCCAGCCCTGGCTGGCGCTGGTGCCGCGCGTCGCCTACGCCCTGGAGACCCTGCTGACCGGCGGGCCCGTACCGGAGGCCGACCGGCTGGCGATCGTCCGCGAGGCGCTCGCGGCGGTCGCCGGCGCCGGTGTGCCCGACGAGCCCTGGGGGGCGACGCACCGGCTCGCGCCGTGGGCCGCGCTGCCGGACGACACCGACACCTGGCCCGGGCTCGACGGCGACCACGACTGCGTGTGCTCCACGTCGTCCGTGCCCGGCCTCACCGACCGCGCCGCCCGCGGCCCCGCCGCCCGTTACGTGTGGGACCTGGCCCGGCGCGAGGACAGCCTCTGGGTGGTGCCCTTCGGCGCCTCGGGCGTCCCCGGCGACCCGCACCAGCGCGACCAGCTGCCCCTGTGGCTGCGGGGCGACCTCGCCCCCGTCATCACCGACTGGAACCAGCTCACCGAGGAGCGGCATGACCACCACTGACACCGACTGCGTGTACGAGCGCACCGTCGACGGCTTCGGGACCGTCCGGCTCCTCCGGATCGACCCCGACCGGGACGCGGAGCTCCTCCACTCCTGGGTCAGCGAGGAGCGGGCACGGTTCTGGGGCATGCGGGACGCCACGGTCGACGACGTACGCGAGGTCTACGCGCACCTCAACTCGCTCACCACGCACCACGGGTTCCTGGCGTACCGGGACGGCGAGCCCGTCGCGCTCTTCCAGACGTACGAGCCCGAGGCCGACCGCGTCAGCGAGTGCTACGACGTCGAGCCCGGCGACATCGGCGTGCACCTGCTGCTCGCCCCCGCCCGTACGCCGGAGCCCGGCTTCTCGTCCCGGCTGGTCTCCGTCCTCATCGCGTACGCGCTCACCGGCCACCGGCGCATCGTCGCCGAGCCGGACGCCGCGAACGACAAGGCGATCGCGCTGCTCGTGCGCAACGGGTTCGCGCTCGGCCCGGAGGTGGTCCTGCCGGAGGTCGTGCTGCCGGAGGTGCACATCGCGGAGAAGCGCGCCCGGCTGCTGTTCTTCACCCCCTAGCCGACGACGCGGCCGTTGAGTACCACACGGCGCGGCGCCGCCAGGACGCGGACGTCCGCGCGCGGGTCCTCCTCGTAGACCACCAGGTCCGCCGGGGCGCCCTCCTCCAGGGCCGGGCGCCCCAGCCACGCCCTCGCTCCCCACGCCGTCGCCGACAGCGCGTGGAGCGGCGGGATGCCCGCCTTGACCAGCTCCGCGACCTCCGCGGCGACCAGGCCGTGCGCCAGCGAGCCGCCCGCGTCGGTGCCGACGAAGACCGGGACCCCCGCGTCGTACGCCGCCCGTACCGTGTCGTAGCGGCGCTCGTGCAGTCTGCGCATGTGGTCCGCCCAGCGTGGGAACTTCGCCTCGCCGCCGGACGCGAGCTTCGGGAACGTCGCGATGTTGACGAGCGTCGGGACGATCGCGACGCCGCGCTCGGCGAAGAGCGGGATGGTCTCCTCGGTGAGGCCCGTGGCGTGCTCGACGCAGTCGATGCCCGCCTCGACGAGGTCGCGCAGCGACTCCTCGGCGAAGCAGTGGGCCGTCACGCGGGCACCCAGCCGGTGCGCCTCCGCGATCGCCGCCTCCACCTCGGGGCGCGGCCAGCAGGCGCCCAGGTCGCCCTTCTCCCGGTCGAGCCAGTCGCCGACGAGCTTCACCCAGCCGTCGCCGCGCCGCGCCTCGCGGGCGACGTACGCGACGAGGTCGGCGGGC
Source organism: Streptomyces sp. NPDC045998 (assembly GCF_056430285.1). Classification (NCBI taxonomy): domain Bacteria; kingdom Bacillati; phylum Actinomycetota; class Actinomycetes; order Kitasatosporales; family Streptomycetaceae; genus Streptomyces; species Streptomyces sp. NPDC045998. The sequence continues at coordinate 1,008,536 of NZ_JBWKLJ010000001.1, read as the reverse complement.
TCGATCTCGTGCGCGTAGTTGCGGATGTAGCGGCGGGTGCGGGCGATGTGCCGGCCCGCGCGGATGATCTTCGGCAGGTCGTCGCGGTCGTCGATCCAGCGGGTGTCCGCCGGTGAACCGGCGTCGCGGATCAGCAGCGTGCCCGCGTCCCGGTCGGTGAGCGCCTGCTTCTCGCTGGTCGCCTCGTCGACGGCGCCGTGGGCGTCCAGGCCGACGTGGCAGTGCGCGTCGACGAGGCCGGGCAGCGCCCACCCGGTGACGGTGCGGACGTCCGCGGCGGCGGCGCCCGCGGGGCGGTCGTAGGTGACGCGGCCGCCGACCACCCACAGCTCGTCCCGTACGTCCTCAGGACCGACGAGCACCCGTCCCGTCACGTGCAGCACCACGTCGTTGGTCATGTGCAGCACTCTACGAGGGCGTGGGTAGGCTCGGGCGGGCCGGTGTCGAAGTGATCCGAAGAAGATGAGAGACGAGAAGAGAGCTGTCCGTCGTGAACCATCCCCTCCTCGACCTGCCCCCGCTGACCGCCGACCGCTTCGCGGCCATCGAGCGGCGCGTGGCCGCGCTCCTCGCCACCGAGCAGGACGTGGTCATCACCCAGGGCGAGGCGCTGCTGCCTCTGGAGGGCTGCATCCGCTCGGGCGCCCGGCCCGGTTCCACCGCGCTCAACGTCGTCACCGGGCCGTACGGGCAGACCTTCGGCGACTGGCTGCGCGACTGCGGTGCGCGCGTCGTCGACCTGGAGGTGCCGTTCCACACGGCGGTCACCGCCGGGCAGATCGCCGAGGCGCTGGAGCGGCACCCCGAGATCGACTTCGTCTCGCTCGTGCACGCGGAGGCCGCGACCGGCAACACCAACCCGGTCGCGGAGATCGGCGAGGTCGTACGGGCGCACGGCGCGCTGTTCATGCTCGACGCCGTCGCCTCGGTGGGCGCCGAGCCGCTGCTGCCGGACGCGTGGGGCGTGGACCTGTGCGTCATCGGCGCCCAGAAGGCGATGGGCGGTCCGGCCGGGGTCTCGGCGGTGTCGGTGAGCGCGCGTGCCTGGGAGCGGTTCGCGGCCAACCCGCGCGCCCCGCGCCGCTCGTACCTCTCGCTCCTCGACTGGAAGGAGCGCTGGATCGACGGTGGGCGCCGGGCGCTCCTGCACGCGCCCGCGCAGCTGGAGATGCTGGCGCTGGAGGCGTGCCTGGAGCGCATCGAGGCGGACGGGCTCGATGCGGTGATGGGCCGTCACGCCTCGGCGGCGGCCGCCACCCGCGCGGGGGCTCTGGCGCTCGGCGGCGGGCTGGAGCCGTACGTGCACGAGGCGCGTGACGCGGCACCGGTCGCCACGACGCTGCGCGTGCCGGCCGGCGCGGACGCCTCGGCGCTCGTGCGCGCGGCGCTGGCCCACGACCCGTCGGTACCGCTGGTCGCGGGCGGGGGCGCGCTCGCGAAGGAGATGATCCGCGTGAACCACTACGGCCCCGACGCCTCGCGGGACGTCGTCGACGCGTCGCTGGCGGCGCTGGCGTCGGCGCTGCGGGAGGCGGGCGCGGCGGTCGACGTGGAGGCGGCGCGGGCCGCTGCCGCGGAGGTGTGGGGCTAGGGGGTACGAGGGTCTCCAGGCCCGGGGCCCGAGGGCTGCGGCCCCGTCAGGGGGCGGGGCGGGCGGTTCCGGTTGTCAGGGCCTCCAGGAGCGCTTCGAGCGCCGGGGACGGCGGGCCCGGCGGGGTGGCCAGGGAGATGGGGACCGTGAGGGCCGGGAGCGCGCGGAAGACCACGCGGGTGGTCGGGGGAAGGCTGCCCACCGGGTAGAACAGCGTCCACGACGGCTCCGGGCCGGACGCCAGGTCGGTGAGGGTGTCCTGGAGCGTGGTGAACGGCGGCCCCGGCGTCACCCGGGGAAGCGCGGACGTGACCAGATCGTGGAAGGCCGGGTTCGCGGCCCGGGGCGCCAGCCGCAGGGGCAGGTGCGCGAGGGAGTCGAGGCTCAGCACGTCGGCGGCCGCGAGCGGGTGCGTGGCGGGGAGCGCCGCGATCAGCGGGTCGGACCACAGCGGGTGCAGCGCGACGCCCTCGGCCTGGCGCACGGTGCGGACGAGCGCGGCGTCGAAGATGCCGGAGCGCACGGCCGCGAGCCGGGCCTCCTGCGGCGCGCGCTCCAGGCGGACGCGGAGCCCCGGGCGGCGGGCGGCCAGCGTGTCGAGCGCGCGGTAGACGCGGTCGGCGAACGCGCGGGTGGTGCCGAGCCGGATCAGGCCCTCCGTACCGGCGGCGACCCCGGCCGCGGTGCGCCGGACGCGCTCGGCCGCGGCCAGCGCGGCGCGGGCCTCGGGCAGCAGCCGCTCGCCGGCGGAGGTGAGGCGTACGTGCCGGGTGGAGCGGTCGAAGAGCCGCAGGCCGAGCTCCCGCTCGAGGCGGGCGATCTGCTGGCTCACCGAGGCCTGGACGATGTGCAGCCGCTCGGCGGCCCGGCCGAATCCGAGCTCCTCGGCGACCGCGACGAAGTACTCCAGCTGACGCAGTTCCACCCTGGTCCCCCACCCATCACCTTTGATGATCACTGTGCTGGTCAACCGCTTCTTGGTCACGTCTTCTTCCCGCCATGTACTGGAACCCGGACGTACGGAGAAGGGAGCGGGAATGACTCAGACGGTGGTGTGGGAGCGCGCGGCGGAGACGGTGGAGCTGCCCTCGGGGGCGGTGTTCCGGCTGCTGGTGGACGGCGGCGCGGCCGGGGTGAACCGGCTGACGCTGCCCGCCGGGGCCGACGGCGCGAAGCCGCACCGGCACCTGCGGTCGACGGAGCTCCTCTACGTGCTGGGCGGCGCCCTGGAGGTGCTGCTCGACGCGGACGTGAGGACCGTCACGGCGGGCGACCTCGTGGTGGTGCCGCCGGGGCTGACGCACGCGTTCCGCGCGGCGCCGGACCGGGGGGCGGATCTGCTGGCGGTGCTCACGCCGGGAGTGGAGCGGTTCGGGTACTTCCGGGCGCTGGGGCGGATCGCGCGCGGCGAGGACCGTTGGGAGAGCCTGCTGCCCAGGCAAAGGGAATACGACGTCCATTTTGCGGGGGGAAATTGGTAAGTTATTCGGGGGGTAGCTTCCCGCATTCTTCTGCCCGGTTTCCGAAAGGTTAAACAAGCCGATTTCCGGGTCGTGATCAAGGTGTGACCGAGTCCACAAGGTGTCTGATTTGCGGGGGTAATAGCAGGTCAAAAGGGGCGAGGCCGCACCCGCGCGAATAACACATGAGGTGCGGCCAGCCAACCCTCCGCGACCATGCATTTTCAGAATTTGCTGGGTAAGTTGCATTCGCATGACCGCCGCGCAAGCAGATGTTGCACGTGCCCGACACGAATTCCTGGAAGTCGACGCTCCCCGCGTCGAGGACGGAGCCGCGATATGGCGCATAGCCCGCGACTCCAAGGTCCTCGACCTCAACTCCTCGTACAGCTACCTGCTGTGGTGCCGGGACTTCGCCGGCACCTCCCTGGTGGCGCGCCGGGCGGACGGTGAGCCGATCGCCTTCGTCACCGGCTACATCCGGCCCGAGCGGCCGGGGACCCTCGTCGTCTGGCAGGTCGCCGTCGACGACGCCCACCGCGGCCGTGGCCTGGCCGGTGTCCTGCTGGACGCGCTGACCACGCGCCTCGCCGGGCGCGGGATCCACACCGTCGAGACGACGATCACCCCGGACAACACCGCGTCCGAGCGGCTCTTCACCTCGTACGCCGAGCGCCGGGGCGCCTCCGTGGAGCGCGAGGTCCTCTTCGACGGAGGACTGTTCCCGGAGGGCACGCACCTGCCCGAGGTGCTCTACCGCATCAGCCCGATCGCCGCCTGAGACCCGAGACCCCCACCCTTTCCGAGGAGACCGTCGTGACCATCACCCCGCCCGCCCTCAGCGTCTTCGAGACCCTGGAATCCGAGGTACGCAGCTACTGCCGCGGCTGGCCCGCCGTCTTCGACCGCGCCCAGGGCGCCCGCCTCACGGACGAGGACGGGCACACGTACCTGGACTTCTTCGCCGGGGCCGGCTCACTCAACTACGGCCATAACAACCCCGTGCTGAAACGGGCGCTCCTCGACTATCTGGAGCGTGACGGCATCACCCACGGGCTGGACATGGCGACCACGGCCAAGCGCGCCTTCCTGGAGTCGTTCCAGAACGTGGTGCTGCGGCCGCGCGACCTGCCGTACAAGGTGATGTTCCCGGGCCCGACCGGGACGAACGCCGTCGAGGCGGCGCTGAAGCTGGCCCGCAAGGTGAAGGGCCGCGAGTCGATCGTGTCGTTCACCAACGCCTTCCACGGCATGTCGCTCGGTTCGCTGGCCGTGACCGGCAACGCCTTCAAGCGGGCCGGGGCCGGCATCCCGCTGGTGCACGGCACGCCCATGCCGTTCGACAACTACCTCGACGGGCGGGTCCCGGACTTCCTGTGGTTCGAGCGGCTGCTGGAGGACCAGGGGTCGGGTCTGAACAAGCCGGCCGCCGTGATCGTGGAGACCGTGCAGGGCGAGGGCGGCATCAACGTGGCCCGGCCCGAGTGGCTGCGGGCGCTGCGGGCGCTGTGCGACCGCCAGGACATGCTGCTCATCGTCGACGACATCCAGATGGGCTGCGGCCGCACGGGTGCCTTCTTCTCCTTCGAGGAGGCGGGCATCACGCCGGACATCGTCACCCTGTCGAAGTCGATCAGCGGGTACGGGCTGCCCATGTCGCTCTGCCTCTTCCTGCCGGAGCTCGACGTCTGGGGCCCGGGCGAGCACAACGGCACCTTCCGCGGCAACAACCCGGCCTTCGTCACCGCCACCGCCGCGCTGGACACGTACTGGGCCGACGGCCAGATGGAGAAGCAGACCATCGCGCGCGGCGAGCAGGTCGAGCAGGCACTGCTGACGATCTGCGACGAGAACTCCGCCCACGGCGCCCACTACCGGGGCCGCGGCCTGGTCTGGGGCATGGAGTTCGCCGACAAGGCGCGGGCGGGCCGGGTCTGCAAGCGCGCCTTCGAGCTCGGGCTGCTGCTGGAGACCTCGGGGCCGCAGAGCGAGGTGGTCAAGCTGCTGCCGCCGCTGACCATCACGCCCGACGAGCTCGACGAGGGGCTGCGCACGCTGGCCCGAGCCGTCCGCGAAACCGCCTGAACGCCCCCACGTCTCGACACCCCACACCCCCACACCCCCACGCGAAAGGAACGGCGAGTTGATCGTCCGCTCACTGAAGGACATCGAGAACACCGACCGCCACGTGAAGGCCGCGTCCGGCACTTGGGAGAGCAAACGCATCGTGCTCGCCAAGGAGAAGGTCGGCTTCTCCCTGCACGAGACCGTGCTGTACGCCGGGACCGAGACGTCGATGTGGTACGCGAACCACATCGAGGCCGTCCTGTGCGTCGAGGGCGAGGCCGAGCTGACCGACCACGAGACGGGCGAGACGCACTGGATCGAGCCGGGAACCATGTACCTGCTCGACGGCCACGAGCGGCACACCCTGCGCCCCAAGACCGACTTCCGGTGCGTGTGCGTCTTCAACCCTCCCGTCACCGGACGGGAGGACCACGACGAGAACGGCGTCTATCCGCTGCTCACCGAGGAGGGCTGACACCATGACGATGACCGCTGTGCAGGACCTGTACCCGACCCGGGGCGCCTCCGAGGTGATGACGCCCCGCCAGGACCCGGTGGTGTGGGGCACCGTGACCCCGGAGCTCCGGTCGTACGAGCGGGACGGCTTCCTCGCGGTCGACCAGCTGATCACGGACGACGAGGTCTCCGTCTACCGCGCGGAGCTGGAGCGGCTGATCTCCGATCCCGCCGTGCGCGCCGACGAGCGCTCCATCGTCGAGCCGAAGACCCAGGACGTACGGTCGGTGTTCGAGGTCCACAAGATCAGCGAGGTGTTCGCGGGTCTCGTGCGCGACGAGCGCGTGGTGGGGCGGGCGCGGGAGATCCTCGGCTCGGACGTGTACGTCCACCAGTCGCGGATCAACGTGAAGCCGGGCTTCGGCGCCTCGGGCTTCTACTGGCACTCGGACTTCGAGACCTGGCACGCGGAGGACGGGCTGCCGCGGATGCGGACGGTGTCCGTGTCGATCGCGCTGACCGAGAACCACGACACCAACGGCGGCCTGATGATCATGCCGGGGTCGCACAAGACGTTCCTCGGCTGTGCGGGTGCCACGCCGAAGGACAACTACAAGAAGTCGCTCCAGATGCAGGACGCGGGCACGCCGTCGGACGAGGCGCTGACGAAGTTCGCGGACGCGCACGGCATCCGGCTGTTCACGGGCCGGGCGGGGTCGGCGACCTGGTTCGACTGCAACTGCATGCACGGCTCGGGCGACAACATCACGCCGTTCCCGCGCAGCAACGTCTTCATCGTCTTCAACAGCGTGGAGAACGCCGCGGTGGAGCCGTTCGCGGCGCCGGTGCGCCGGCCGGAGTTCATCGGCGCGCGGGACTTCACACCGGTGCGGTGACGCCGACGGGCTGATGCCGGTACGGCGTACGGGAAGGGGCGGGACCGCCGGGCGGTCCCGCCCCTCCGTGGGTCTCAGGCCCGTGGGTCTCAGGCCCGTGGGTCTCAGGCGGTCAGCGCCGGATAGTCGGTGTAGCCGCGGTGGTCGCCGGCGTAGAAGGTGGACGTGTCCGCGGTGTTGTACGGGCCGCCCGCCTTCAGCCGGGCCGGCAGGTCCGGGTTGGCGATGAACAGCGCCCCGAAGGCGAGGACGTCGGCCGTGCCGTCCTCGATCAGCGCGAGATCGGCGGCGCTGGTCGGACCGTCGGTGTGCGGGTTCAGCACGAAGGTGCCGGAGAACCGCTTGCGCAGCGCCGACGTGGTCTCACGGCTCGCCGGGCTGTTCTCCAGCACGTGCAGGTAGGCGATGCCCACCGGCTCGATGGCCTGCAGCAGCGCCGTGTACGTGGGCTCCGGCTCGGGCTCGTCGATGTCGTTGAAGGTGTTGCCGGGCGAGACGCGCAGCCCCGTGCGCTCGGGGCCGATCTCGGCGGCGACGGCCTTGACGACCTCGGTCGCGAAGCGGATGCGGTTCTCGACGGAGCCGCCCCACGCGTCCGTGCGCTGGTTCGTGTTGGGGGCGAGGAACTGGTGGATGAGGTAGCCGTTGGCGCCGTGCAGCTCGACGCCGTCGAAGCCGGCGTCCACGGCGTTGCGGGCGGCGGCGGCGAAGTCGGCGATGGTGGCGCGTACCTCGGCGTCGGACAGCTCGCGCGGGGTGACGTAGTCCTTGAGGCCCTCGGGGGTGAAGATCTGCCCCTGGGCGGCGATGGCGGAGGGGGCGACCGGGTGGAGGTCGCCGGGGTGGTCGGCCACCACGGCCGGGTGGCCGATGCGGCCGGCGTGCATGAGCTGGGCGAAGATCCGGCCGCCCTGGGCGTGGACGGCGTCGGTGACCTCGCGCCAGGCGGCGACCTGCTCGGTGCTGTGCAGGCCGGGCGTGTTCGGGTAGCCCTGGCCGACCGGGGAGGGCTGGACGCCCTCGGTGATGATCAGGCCGGCCGAGGCGCGCTGGGCGTAGTACTCGACGGTCAGGGCGGTCGGCACCCGGGTGTCGGCGGTGGCGCGGCTGCGGGTCATCGGTGCCATGGCTATGCGGTTGGCGAGCTGCGTACCGGAGAGGTCGATCGGGTCGAAGGCGGTGGTCATGGGGAGGCTCCCGAAGCGTGGTGCGGCACATTATGTGGTCGGCCAATTAACTGCCCGGACGCCACTGTAGCGCATTTCCTTGGTCGACCAAGAGTGAAGGTAGAATGAGAGCGAAGCACACGAAGGAGACGCGCCATGACCGCCGGACCGGCCGAACCCGCCCGCAGCGACGCGTTGCCGGCCGCCGCGCGCGGCGGCCCGGTCAGCCACACCCTCTCCCGGGTGGCCCGGCTGCACCGGATCGCCGCGGGCCGCCTCCTCAAGGCCGCCGGGATCTACCCGGGCCAGGAGTTCGTGATGATGTGCCTCTGGGAGAAGGGCCCGGCGCGCCAGTCGGAGCTGATCAAGGCGGTGGACCTGGACCCGTCCACCGTCACGAAGATGCTCCAGCGCCTGGAGCACGCCGGGTTCGTCCGCCGCTCCCCCGACCCGGCCGACCGGCGCGCGGTGCTCGTCGAGGCGACCGACTCCAGCTGCGCGCTGCTCGCCGAGGTGTCCGCCGCCTGGAGCGACCTGGAGGAGCACACCCTCGCCGGGCTGGACCCGAGCGAGCGGGCCGAGCTCGTCCGGCTGCTGGGGAAGGTCGAGGCCAATCTGTGCCGGGAGGCGGGCGACTACTGCCCGGCTCCGGGGACTCAGGACGCGGAGAGCACGTCCAGCGCCCGGTCGACGTCGGCGGCCGAGTTGTAGAGGTGGAAGGACACCCGGAGGTTGCCGGCGCGGGCGGAGACGATGACGCCCGCGCGCGCCAGCTCCGGCTGCCGCCCGCCAAGGCCCGGCACCGCCACGACGACCGAGCCGTCGCGACCGGCCGGGACCGGCTCGTGGCCGAGATCCGCGAGCCCGGCCCGGAAACGCGCGGCGAGCGCCGTGGCGTGGGCGTGGACCGCCTCGATACCGGTCTCCTCCAGCACGGCCAGGGACCGCTCGGCGCCGTAGTACGCGAGGAAGGACTGCGGCTCGTCGTAGCGCCGCGCCGTCGGGGCGAGCCGCTCGACGGGTCCGTATGTGCTGGTCCACGGGTCCTCGCCGGCGACCCAGCTCGCGTGGGCCGGAACCAGGGCCTCCTGGGCGTCCTCGCTCACCGTCAGGAAGGACGCGCCGCGCGGGCAGAGCAGGAACTTGTAGCCGCCGGCGACGGTGTAGTCGTACGCACCCGCCTCCAGCGGCAGCCAGCCCGCCGCCTGTGACGCGTCCAGGAGCGTGCGGGCGCCGTGCGCGGCCGCCGCCTCCCGTACGGCCGCGAGGTCGGCGACCCGCCCGTCCGCGGACTGCACGGCCGAGAAGGCGACGAGCGCGGTCCCCGGCCGCACGGCGCCGGCCAGCTCCTCCAGGGGCACGAACCGCGCCTTGAGGTCGCCGCGCACCGTGAACGGCGTGATGACCGAGCTGAAGTCGCCCTCCACGAAGAGCACTTCGGCGCCCGCCGGAAGCGACTGCGCGATCAGCGCGACGTGCACGGCGACCGATCCCCCGAGGGCCACCCGGTCCGCCGCCACGCCGACGAGCCGTGCGTAACGCCGCCGCGCGCCGTCCACCACCTCGAAGCTGCCGGGCCCGTCCGGCCGCCCGGCGGCGTTCTGCTCGGCGAGCGCCGTGACGGCGTCGACGGCCCGGCGGGGCAGCAGCCCGGAGGTGGAGGTGTTCAGGTACGTCTGCGCGGGCGCGAACTCGGCGCCTCCGAGGGGGGTTTCCATGCCCCCACCCTCACCGCCGACCTGATCTCTCGTCAATTGCGCATGTTTGCGCGCTACCTCTTAGCAATGCTTATGGACGGCTCGGAGCCGCCGCCTCGCACGCGCCGTCGACACCGCACGCCGCCGCGCCCTCGTCGTCACCGGCGGGGCCGAGCGGCTGGAGGGCGCGCCCCTGCCAGGCCTGCTCCAGGGCGCGGGTGAACACCTCGGCGGGCTGGCCGCCGGAGACGCCGTAGCGGCGGTCGAGCACGAAGAAGGGGACGCCCGTCGCCCCGAGCCGGGCGGCTTCCTCCTCGTCGGCGCGCACGTCGTCGGCGTACACCGTCGCGTCCGCCAGCACCTCGCGGACCTCCTCCTCCGCGAGGCCCGCCTCGACGCCGAGCCGCGCGAGGAACTCGAGGTCGTACACGGAACCCTCGCCCGCGAAGTTGGCCCGGTAGGCGAGGTCGAGCAGCTCGCTCTGGCGGCCGCGGGCCTTGGCGAGGTGGAGGAGGCGGTGGACGTCGAAGGTGCTGCCGGCCATCCGCCCGGCCGTGTCGTACGGCAGCCCCTCACCGCGCGCCGTGGCGGCCACCTGCTCCTCCATCGCCGCGGCCTCCTCACGGCTGCGGCCGTACTTCCTCATCAGCATGCCGACGACCGGCTCGACGTCCCCCTTGGCGCGGTGCGGGTCGAGCTCGAAGGACCGGTGCACGACCTCGATCTCCTCCCGGTGCGCGAAGGCCGCGAGCCCCTTCTCGAAGCGCGCCTTGCCGACGTAGCACCAGGGACATGCGATGTCGCTCCAGATTTCGACGCGCATCTTGTTCTCTTCCTCCGAGGTCATCACGCGCACCAGGCGGTACGGTGCGGAGGCCACCTCCGCCCAGCACCTGAACGCCCCCGGGTTGCGCCTCATTCCACGGAGCGGGCGGTGTGAGCCGGAGCACGCCCGTCGGCGCGCTGCGGGGCCGGGCTTCGGGGCGCCGGGTCCGGTGGGCCGCTGCAAAACGGTTGGACGCCCGTCGCCCTGGTCGGCGAGCATCCGCGGGTGAGAGATGAAGCCGATGGCGGGGGACCGTTCCCGCGGAGCCCGAAGCGCGTACGTTTCGTCGAGCTGTCCGGTGGGGTGATGTCCGCCCTGCTCGACGGTGACCTGTCCGAAGCCGGCAGGGTGGCCGGGGTTCCGCTGACCGAGTACTTCCTGACCGACAGGGCGCGGTGGCTCTGGCGGTTCCGGCTCGACCAGATGGCCGCCGATCCCGGCCGGGCGCGGTGGATGGTGCGACAGGCGGTCGTCGGCGACGAGGGTCTCGTCGTCGGACATGCCGGGTTCCACGGACCGCCGGACGAGGCCGGCATGGTGGAGATCGGCTACTCCGTCGCTCCCGCGTTCCGGCGCCAGGGGTACGCCCGGTCCACGCTGATCGAACTGCTCCGCCGGGCGGCGGCCGAACCCGCGGTCACGACGGTGCGGGCGACGATCGGTCCCGATAACGTGGCGTCCCTGGCCACGATCGCGGGCTTCGGCTTCGTCGAGGTCGGAGAGCAGTGGGACGAGGAGGACGGTCGTGAACTCGTCTTCGAGGTTCCCGCCCGCCGGGTCCCACCCGCTTGGTGGGAAGGCTCACGGCATCACGCCGAGCCGTGACCGGGCGTCCGCCTACGTGTGCCTTGATGGGAAGGGGAGTCGTCCCGCGTGAGATCGATACGTCTGCTGGGCGCCGCCAGTGCCGTCTGTCTGTCGCTGCTGGTCGCCGGGTGCGGGGCCGAGCGCGTCACCGGGGCCGGGGGCGCGGGCGGGTCCGGCGGTAGCGCCGTGGCGAGTCCGCCGGCGCCCTCCGCCGCCTCCGAGGGCCCCGACGCGCGGCACGACCGGCTGTTCCCGGGCCTCGCCACCCGGTGCGCCGGGCTCTCGGTGAGCCCCTCCCCCAGCGCGTCCACGAGCGGGGAGCCGCTCAGCCCCGAGGCGCGGAAGTACGCGGAGAACCACGCCTTCAAGCAGCGGCTTCCGCTCGGCGCCCGGGCCGCGTGCCGGGGACGCGCGCATGCCGAGCGCATCGGCGGGGGCGTCGACGGCGTACGCACCGAGGGCGAGCTGCGGGCGGCGCTGGAGAAGCTCGGGTACACGGCGGACGACGTCCAGACGTACGGCTCCGGCACCGGACTCGGCTTCGCGGTGTTCGTGCCCGGCGCCGGGCCCTGCGTCAGCGGCCGGGTGGGGCCGCCGCTCTCCGTCGAGGTGCACGGGCCGTACATGGAGGGCGGCTGCGTGGAGCCCCGGGGCGGGCACTGACCGGTCACGCTGCCGAGGACGCGGGCGCGCGGCCCCCGGTCACGTGGTGGTTGAAGGTGGCACGGTAGGCGCTCGGGGTGAGGCCGGTGCGGCGGACCAGGTGCTTGCGCAGCGAGTCGGCGGTGCCGAGGCCGCAGGCGCGGGCGACCTGGTCCATGGGGAGTTCGGTGGTCTCCAGCAGCTCCTTGGCGCGCTCGATGCGCTGGTGCAGCAGCCACTGCAGGGGGCTGACACCGCTCTCGGCGTGGAAGCGCCGGGTGAGGGTGCGGACGCTGACGCCCGCGTGCCGGGCCAGGTCGGTGAGGGTGAGCGGCCGGTCCAGGTGGCGCATGGCCCAACCGCGGGTGTCGGCGCAGGTGGCGCCGCGCTCGGGCGGCAGCGGGGTCAGGGTGAACTGGGTCTGGCCGCCCGGGCGCACGGGTGCGACGAGCGCGAGCCGGGCGACCTCGTTGGCGACGGCGGCGCCGTAGTCGGTGCGGATCAGGTGCAGGCACAGGTCGATGCCGGCCGCGTACCCGGACGACGTCGCGACGCCGTCCTCGTCGACGAAGAGCACGTCCCCGCGGAGGTCCACGGCGGGGAACCGCTCGGCGAGCTCGCGCGAGAGCCGCCAGTACGTCGTCGCGGCGCGGCCGTCGAGGAGACCGGCGGCCGCGAGGACGAACGCGCCCGAGCAGATGGACGCGATGCGCGTGCCCGCGGCGGCGGCGCGCCGGAGCGCGTCCACCACCCGGGGATCGGGGTTCTCGCGGGAGCCGGTGCCCGCGACGATGACGGTGTCCGCGTCCTCCACCGCCTCCAGGCCGCGCGGCACGTACAGGTCGAGGCCGCCGCTGGTGGTGACCGGGCCGGGGTCCGGGGTGCAGATCACCGTCTCGTACCCGGGCCCGTCGTCGAACGGGACGTTCCCGAACAGCATCTCGGGGATGGCGAGGTTGAACATCGACGCGGGCGGCACCGCGATGACGGCGACGCGGAGCGGACGCCGCACAGGCTGGGCGGGCTGCATGGCCAGATCCTCCGGAGGTGTGGCAATCAGGCCGCTACTGTACGGCCGCGAAGATCGCGAAGGTGTACGGCATGGACACGGAAAGCCGCTTCGTACCCTCCCTTCCCACCGCAGGTCCGCCCGCCGGGACCGCGCCCGCGGGGCCCGCACGCGCGCTGGCCGCCGCGCTGCTCGGGTTCGCGCTGATCACCCTCGACACCTCCGTGGTCAACGTCGCCCTGCCCGCCATGGGCGGTGACCTGGACACCGGGATGACGGGTCTTCAGTGGGTGATGGACGCCTACACGCTGGCGTTCGCCGCGCTGCTGCTGTCCACCGGCGCGCTCGCCGACCGGATCGGCGCGAGCCGGGCGTACGCCGGGGGCGTCGTGGTCTTCACGCTCGCCTCGGCGGCCTGCGGCCTGGCGCCCGGACTGCCGTCGCTCATCGCCGCCCGAGGCGTCCAGGGCCTCGCGGCCGCCGTGATGCTGCCCGCGTCGCTGGCGCTGGTGCGCGAGGCGTACGCCGATCCGGGGCGGCGGGGCCGCGCGGTGTCGCTGTGGGCGGCGGGCGGCACGGTCGCGATGGCCCTCGGGCCGGTCGCGGGAGGGGCGTTGACCAGTGCGTGGAGCTGGCGCTGGATCTTCTTCGTCAATGTGCCGCTGGGACTGCTCGCCCTTGTGCTGCTGCGCCGCGTGGCCCGCTCGCGGCCGCGCCCGGCGCCGCTCGACGTACCGGGGCAGCTCACCGCGACGCTGGCACTCGGCGCGCTGACGTTCGCGGCGATCGAGGGCGGGGCCGCGGCCTGGTGGGCGCTGGGGGTCGCGGGGGCGTCGTCCGCGGCGTTCCTGCTGGTCGAGGCGCGGCACCCGCATCCGGTGGTGCCGCTGGGCCTGTTCCGGTCGACCACGGTGGCGGTGTGCGTCGCCGCCGGGTCGGCCGTGAGCGTCGCGTTCTACGGCATGGTCTTCGTCCTCAGCCTGTACTTCCAGCAGGTGCTGCACCTGTCCGCGCTGGCGGCGGGGCTGATGTTCCTGCCGATGACGGGCCTGTTGGCGTTCGTGAACGTGTTCTCCGCGAAGGTCGCCGCCCGCCGGGGGCCGCGCCTGCCGATCGTCACCGGCCAGGTCCTGGCGGTCGTCGGCCTGTCGCTCCTGCTGTACGTGGACGCGTCCACGCCCCTCGCCCTGCTCGCCGTGTCGTTGGTGCCCTTCGCCCTGGGCTGCGGTTTCGCGCTGCCGCCGCTGATCGCCGCCATGATGGAGGCGGTTCCGGCGGAGCGGGCGGGCACGGCGGCGGGACTGCTGAACGCGGCGCGGCAGACGGCGGGCGGGCTGAGCATCGCCGTGTTCGGCTCGCTGGTCGCGGGTGGAGAGCTCGCCGCCGGTTCCGGCGCCGGTTCCGCGGGCGGCTTCGTGGACGGCATGCGGATCTGCCTGGTGATCAGCGCGGTGCTGCTCGCGGTGACCGCGCTGGCGGCCACGCGGCTCGGCCGGCCGGGCCCCGCCGGTGGGCGGCGCCGGCCGGCCGAGCGGCCTCAGCCCTCCCGGCGGCCGTCCACCCGGCGCGGCAGGCCCAGCGGGTTGTCGTCCCGCAGCTCCGGCGGCAGCAGCGCCTCCGGCGTCGACTGGTAGGTGACCGGGCGCAGCCAGCGCTCGATCGCGGTGGCGCCGACGGAGGTGGAGGTCGAGGTGGTGGCCGGGTAGGGCCCGCCGTGGTGCTGGGCGGGGGCGACGGCGACGCCCGTGGGCCAGCCGTTGACGAGCACCCGGCCGGCGAGCGGGGTGAGTTGGGCGAGGATCGCGGCGCCGTCGCCCGCGCCGTCCGCCTCCTCGGAGGAGAGGTGCACGGTGGCGGTGAGGTTGCCGGGGAGCCGCGAGAGGACCGAGGTGACCTCGTCGCCGTCCTCGTACCGGGCGACGACCGTGACGGGCCCGAAGCACTCCTCCAGGAGCAGGTCGTGCGGGCCCTCGGCGGCGAGCCGGGCGGCCGGTACGGTCAGGAACCCGGGGCGGACGGTGTGTTCGCCGCCGGCTCCCGCCGTGACGGGCGCCTCCACGTCCGGCAGGGCGGCGCGCTCGGTGACGCCCGCGACGAAGTGGTCGCGCATCCGGTGGTCGAGGAGGACGCCCTCGTCGACCGTGGAGACGGCGTCGGCGAGCGACTTGACCAGGTGGTCGCCGGCCGGGCCGGCCGGGGCGAGCACCAGACCGGGCTTGACGCAGAACTGCCCGACGCCGAGCGTCATCGACCCGGCGAGCCCGGTGCCGATCTGCTCGGCGCGCTCGGCGGCGGCGGCCTCCGTGACCACGACGGGGTTGAGGGAGCCCAGTTCGCCGTGGAAGGGGATGGGTACGGGGCGGGCGGCGGCGGCGTCGAAGAGCGCCCGGCCGCCGCGTACCGAACCGGTGAAGCCGGCCGCCGCGACCAGCGGGTGGCGGACCAGCTCGACGCCCGCCTCGAAGCCGTGGACCAGGCCGACGACCGCCTCCGGGAGGGAGTGCTCGGCGGCGGCGCCGCGCAGCACCTCGGCGGCCAGCTCGGAGGTGGCCGGGTGGTCGGGGTGGGCCTTGACGACGACGGGGCAGCCGGCGGCGAGCGCGCTGGCGGTGTCGCCGCCGGGCACGGAGAAGGCGAAGGGGAAGTTGGAGGCGGAGTACACGGCGACGACGCCCAGCGGCACCTTGTAGCGGCGCAGGTCCGGGACGGGCGGGGTGGCGGTGTCGTCCGGGTGGTCGATGATCACGTCCAGGAAGGCGCCCTCGTCGACGAGGTCCGCGAACGCGCGCAACTGGTAGCGGGTGCGGGCGAGTTCGCCGGTGAGGCGGGCGGTGCCGAGCGCGGTCTCGGCGTCGGCGGCGGCGACGAGGCGGTCCTGGGCGGCGTCGAGGCGGTCGGCGGCCGTCCGCAGGAAGGCGGCGCGCACCGTGCGGTCGGCGAGCGAGCCCCGGGCGGCGTGCGCGGCGCGCACGGCGCTGTCGACGTCGGCGGCTGTGGCCTCCACCGCAACCTGCTCCCGTCGCTTCCCGGTGCGGGGGTCGACGCTCCAGACTTGTGCTGCTGACACCACGACGTCCTTTCAACCCTGCGGAGTTGTTCGGTATTCTGAACAGCGTTCCTGATTCTGAATGGGACTCTATTGACGGGCGTGGCGTGTCACAAGAGGGGCGAGGTCGAATGTCGGCTACCGAATCCGGCGGAGCGCAGGTCAAGTCCGCCGTCCGCACGGTGGAACTGCTCGAGTACTTCGCCGGCAGCCCCGGGATGCACTCCCTCGCCGCCGTCCAGGAGGCCGTCGGCTACCCCAAGTCCAGCCTGTACATGCTGCTGCGCACGCTGGTGGAGCTCGGCTGGGTGGAGACCGACGCGACCGGCACGCGCTACGGCATCGGCGTCCGCGCCCTGCTGGTCGGTACGTCGTACATCGACGGCGACGAGGTCGTGGCCGCCGCCCGCCCCACCCTCGACCGGCTCTCCGACGACACCACCGAGACCATCCACCTGGCCCGGCTCGACGGCACCAACGTCGTCTACCTCGCCACCCGCCAGTCCCAGCACTACCTGCGGCCGTTCACCCGGGTCGGGCGCCGGCTGCCGGCCCACTCCACCTCGCTCGGCAAGGCGCTGCTCGCCACCCACAGCGACGAGCAGGTGCGCAAGATGCTCCCCGAGACGCTGCCCGCCCTCACCGAGCACACCGTCACGGACCGCGAGAAGCTCATCGCGGAGCTGCACGTCATCCGCGAGCAGGGGTACGCCGTGGACCGCGAGGAGAACACGCTCGGCCTGCGCTGCTTCGGCGTCGCCGTCCCGTACCGCACCCCGGCGCGTGACGCGATCAGCTGCTCGGTACCGGTGGCCCGGCTGACCCCGGCGCACGAGCAGATGATCAAGGACGCGCTGTTCGACGCCCGCGACCGGCTGACGCTGGCGACCCGGAGGCTCTGACCTCCCCCTTGGGGGTGGGCCCTTCTCCGCCGTACGGCGGAGGTGGTTCACCGGTGGGCAGGAGGCGTGCGGGGCGGTGCGGCCGGGAGGGTGAAGGCATGACGAAGACCCCGCTCCGCACGCCCGGCCGCACACCCGACCGCAGGACCGACCGCAGGTCCGACGGCACGCCCGCCCCCGCGTCCGACCGCAGGGGCACGCCGCACCGCCCGCGCGCCGCCGGCCCCCGTACCGCCCGCCGGGTGCTGCGCGCCCTCGCCGTCGTCTCCTGCGTGCCCTACCTCGGCCTCAAGGCCGCCTGGATGGCCGGGAGCCGCGTCGGCATCCCGGACGGCAGCGTGCTGCTGGAGGACCGGGCCCTGATGGCCGCCGTCAACGGCGTGACCGTGCTGATGGACGGGGCGGTCATCGTGCTGGCGCTGCTGCTGACCCAGGGGTGGGGCCTGCGCGTACGGGCCTGGCTGCTCGCCCTCCCGATGTGGGCGGCGACCGGCCTGCTGGCCCCGATCATGGTCGGCTTCCCGGTCCAGATGCTGAGCCGGGGGGACTCCGCACCGGTGCCGAAGGAGCCGTTCCTCGACGAGTGGGTCTTCGGGGTGGTGTACAGCGGCTTCATCGTGCAGGGCCTCGCGCTGGGCACGCTGTTCGCGCTCTACGCGCGGGACCGCTGGGGGCGCGTGTGGCGGGCCCCGGCGGCCGGGCCGGCCGAGCCGTGGGCGCGGATCGTCGCGGTGGTCGCGTCGGTGCCGCTCGGGGCGCTGTGCGCGGTGCACCTGATGTGGGCGACCGGCTCGACGGCCGGGCTGTCCGCCCGCCGGATCGCCGAGCGCTCGTCGGACTTCTACGCCCTGGAGGGCGTGCGCGCGCTGTTCGCCGCCGTCGCCGTGGCCGGCGTCCTGGCGCTGGTGTACGGCGCGGGCCGGAGCCGTTCGCGCGCGCCGAAGGTACCGCTGGTCGCGGCGTGGGTCGGGTCGGGCGTGGTGGGCTGCTGGGGCGGGTACCTGCTGCTCACCCTGCTGCTGCCGATGGACGATCCGTCGAACGCGCCCACCGCGCTCATGACGCTGACCTACGCTGGCGAGATGATCACGGGGACCCTGCTCGCCTGCTGCCTGGCCGCCTGCCTCCGGCGTCGTGCCGCGTGACCGGCGCGACCGGCGCGACCGGTACGACCGGAGTCCGGACCTCGCTCCGGTCCGCGCTGCGGGCCGGGCTCCCGGCCGTACTGCCGGGGCGCCGGGCGCGACTGCGCTGGCTCCACCTCATCCTGGGCGGCGCCCTGTTGATGCCGTACTGGCTCGTGGGCACGGTCGTCGTCGGGCCGTTCGTCAACCCGACCGGTGGCCTGTTCGGCGCCTCCCTGGCCGCGCAGTTCGCGGCGTACGCGGTCGCCCTGCCGCTCGCCGCGGTCACGGCGCTCTTCCCGCTCGCCCGGCCGCTGTCGGTCGCGGCGGCGCGGAGCCTGTGCGGGGTGGCCCCGGAGCGGTACGCGGACGGCCCGGCGAGGTCGTGGGCGGCGCGCCGGCGCACGGCCGGCTGGTTCACGCTCCACGCGGGCCTGGGCGCGCTGGTCAGCGGGGCGACGCTGGCGCTGCCGCCGTTCGCGGTCACGCTGATGGTGCTGCCGTTCTCGGAGTCGCTGCGCGCGTCGGCGGTCGCCTCCTCCTGGTCGCTGGACCAGGCGTGGCTGGTGTGGGGCGGGCCGCCCGCCGGGCTGCTGTCGCTCGTCGCCCTCGTGGCCACGGCCGCCGGTGCCGGGGCGCTGCTGGCCCGGCAGGCGCCGCGACTGCTGGGGCCGACGCCCGCGGACCGGCTCGCGGCGGCGGAGCGGCGCGCCGCCGAGCTGGCCGTACGCAACCGGCTCGCGCGCGAGCTGCACGACTCGGTGGGGCACGCGCTGAGCGCGGTCACGCTCCAGGCCGGGGCGGCACGCCGGGTCCTGGACACCGATCCCGCGTTCGTACGGGAGGCGCTGGCCGCGATCGAGGAGACCACGCGGCGCACGGTCGGCGAACTCGACGCCGTACTGGGCCTGTTGCGGCAGGGCGAGGACGACACGGAGGCTTTGCCCGGCCCCGGCCCCGGTCTGGAGGCGCTGGACGGGCTGGTGTCGGCGGCGGGCGTCGCGGTGGCGCTCGCCGTGGAGGGCGGCGCCGATCTCGGCGGCGTACCGGAGCCGGTGTCACGCGAGGCGTACCGGATCGTGCAGGAGGGGCTGACGAACGCCGCCCGGCATGCCGCCGGAGCGGCGGTGTCGGTGCGCATCGCCGTCACGGAGGAGGAGTTGGAGATCACCATGGAGAATCCGCTGCCCGCCACACCCGCCGTCGCCCGCCCCGGCGGCGGCCACGGCCTGCGGGGCGTCGCCGACCGGGCCCGGCTGCTGGGCGGCCGGGCCGGAGCGCATCCCGTCCCGGACAGGGGCGTGTGGCGGCTGTCCGCGCGGCTGCCGCTGACGGGGGCCGGCCGGTGACCGGGCCCGCGATCCGTGTCGTGCTGGCGGACGACGAGCGGATGGTGCGCACCGCCCTGCGTGTCGTCCTGGGCGCCGAACCCGACCTGGAGGTGGTCGGCGAGGCGTCGGACGGCGCCGAGGCGGTGACGGTCGTGCGCGAGCTGCGCCCCGACGTGGTGCTGATGGACGTGCGGATGCCCGGCATCGACGGCATCCGCGCCACCGAGCGGCTGGTGGCCTCGATGGGAGAGGCCGCGCCGCGGATCGTGGTCGTGACGACCTTCGAGAACGACGCGTACGTGTACGACGCGCTGCGCGCCGGGGCCGCCGGGTTCCTGTTGAAGCGGGCGGCGGTCGAGGAGCTGGTCGGCGCGGTGCGGCTGGTGGCGCGCGGCGACTCGCTGCTGTTCCCGTCGGCGCTGCGGGGCCTCGCGGCGGCGTACGGCCCGAGGGCGCGCGCGGCCGCCCCGCCGTGGGCGGCACGGCTGACCGACCGGGAGGCGGACGTGCTGCGGCTGATGGCGAGGGGCCTGACGAACGCGGAGATCGCGGGACGGATCGGCGTCGGCCCGGCGACGGTGAAGACGCACGTGGCGGCGGTGCTGGCGAAGACGGGGACGCGGGACCGTACGCAGGCGGTGATCGCGGCGTACGAGGCGGGCTTCATCGTCCCCGCCGAGCAGCCCGGATGAGGATTCCCTGAGAAGCGCGTCCTCCTGGAACGCCTCGCACCCTCCCGTTCGTCCTCCTGGACGGGATGAACAAGACGATCAGAAGAGCCGCGGTCTTCTCCCTCCTGCTGGTGCTCTGCCTGCTGCTGCGGGCGACGTGGGTGCAGGCGTACGAGGCGAAGGCGCTCGCGGACAACGCGCACAACCGGCGGAACGTCATGGAGCAGTACGCCCACCCGCTCGGGAACATCGTCGTGGCCGGTTCGCCGGTCACCGGATCGAAGCGGACGGACGGCGGCGACCTGCGCTACCAGCGCACCTACACCGACGGCGAGCTGTACGCGGCGGTCACCGGGTACGGCTCGCAGGCGTACGGCGCCACCCAGCTGGAGGGCATCTACCAGGACGTCCTCCACGGCACCGACCCCCGGCTGAAGAACCCGCTCGACGCGCTCACCGGCGAGCCCACCAAGCCGGGTGACGTGCTGACGACCATCGACCCGGCGGTGCAGAAGGCCGGGTACGAGGCGCTGGGCGACATCAAGGGCGCGGCCGTCGCCATCGACCCGAAGACCGGGCGGATCCTGGGCATGGTCAGCACCCCGTCCTACGACCCGTCGGCGATCGCCGGGTCGGCGGACGGCGACGCCTGGAAGAAGCTGACCACCGACGAGGACAAACCGCTGGTGAACCGGGCGATACGGCAGCCGGTGGCGCCGGGCTCCACGTTCAAGCTGGTCGTCGCGGCGGCGGCGCTGGAGGACGGGCTGTACGGGTCGGTCGACGAGCCGACGCGGAGCCCGGACCCGTACACGATGCCGGGCACGGTCATACCGCTGGAAAACGAGAACCCGTCGGCCCCCTGCGAGAACGCCTCGCTGCGCACCGCGCTGCAGTACTCCTGCAACAACGTCTTCGGGAAGCTGGCCGTCGACCTGGGGCAGGACAAGGTGCGGGCCATGGCGGAGAAGTTCGGCTTCAACGACAAGGAGCTGGACGTCCCGGTGCGGGCGTACCCGAGCGTCTACCCGACCGGGCTGAACCCGTCGCAGACGGCGCTGACGGGCATCGGCCAGTTCGACGTGACGGCCACGCCGCTGCAGATGGCGATGGTGTCGGCGGCCATAGCTCATGACGGTGTGCTGGAGTCCCCGCACATGGTCTCCCGTGTCGTGGACGGCGACGGCGACACCCTCGCGTCGTACGACGACGTGGACGCGCGCCGGATCGTGTCGTCCGCCACCGCCGAGCAACTGCGCAGCGCGATGGTCACGGTCGTCGAGAAGGGGACGGGTGACAACGCCCGGATCGACGGCGCGGAGGTCGGCGGCAAGACGGGCACGGCCCAGCGGGGCGTGGACAACAGCGGGAAGCCGTACGCCTGGTTCACCTCGTACGCCAAGGACGCGAAGACGGGCGAGGAGGTCGCGGTCGCGGTCCTGGTGGAGGACTCGGACGCCCGCCGCGCGGAGGTCAGCGGCAACGGCCTGGCGGCCCCGGTGGCGCGGGCGATGATGGAGGCGGCGCTGAAGTAGCGGGCGCAGGAAGCGCGTTCACGGCCCCCGGCGCGGGCGCACGCAGCGCGTTCACGGCCCCCGGCGCGGGCCGGGTCGGGTGGGCACGGCCCCGGGCGCGGGCCGGGTCGGGTGGGCACGGCCCCGGGCGCGGGCCGGGTCGGGTGGGCACGGCCCCGGGCGCGGGCCGCTGCCCGGCACACGGTATGCAGGGGGCACCACCCCCTGGCCCGCTCCCAGCGTCTGGAGGCCCATCGTGCGCCCGCTGTCCCGTCCCCGCCCCGTCCCGCTCCCCCGCTCCCTCTCCGGCTGGACCATGGCGGTCTTCGGCCTCTGCGCCACGGCACTCGGCGCCCTCGGGCTGGCCGCTCCGGACGGTCTGCTGGCCGTCATGGGCTTCGAGGCCATACCGAGCGCCCGGCGTGCGGAGGGCGACCACACCCTGACGTTCCTGACCGCCTCCTCGATGGCGGCGGTCAACATGGGCGTCTACTACGTCCTGGCGGCGCTCGCCGACTGGAAGCCCTTCTTCCGGTGGACGGTGCCGTTCCGGCTCCTCACCTGCGCGGTCTTCACCGCGGCGGTCCTCGCGGGGCGCGCCCCGGCCGGCTTCCTGGCCGTGGGCCTGTGGGAGGGCCTCGGCGCGGTGGTGACGGGGGCCGCGCTCCGGTATGAGGGCCGGGCGCGGCAGAATGCGGCGGCATGACACACCGGTTCGCCCTGCTCGGCGGGGACCACGACGACGCGGTCTGGAACGACCTCTGGAACGACCTCTGCCACCAGGGCTCCGTCTACGAGGACAGCTTCGCCGCTCTGCCGTTCCTCGCGGCCATCGCGGCGGGCCGCGCCCCCGGCGACCGCGAGCAGGCGGTGCTGATGGCCGGGCTGATCGCCTCCGCCGCCGACGAGGAGCGCCGGGCCCGGTACGCCGGCGAGATCGCCGAGCTGCTGCCGGTGGCACGGGAGTGCCTGGCGGCCTGCCCGGCGGAGGACGCGAGCACCTTCGTCTACTTCACGCAGTGCCTACTGGCGTTCGAGGGCGTACCGGTCTGGTCGGACGCCCTGGAGGGGCTGTTCACCGAGGAGTTCGAGGTCGAGTGCCCCGAGTGCGGGGCGATGCCCTTCGTCGTCTTCGGTGACCACTCCGAGGACGAGGAGGCCGAGACGCACCCCGCGGACCCGTCGGAGCTGACGGGCATCGCGCAGCGGCTGTACCGGATGGCGAGCGAGGCCGGGCAGGCCGGGGTCGCGCGGGGCGTGACGTACCTCTTCGGGCGGGCGACCTGCCCGGAGTGCGCGACGGAGTTCGCGGTCTCCGACCGGGTCGCCGCCCTGGCCACGGGCGGCTGAGGCAGAACGGGGCTGAGGGTGGGCCTCACGGGCCTTGCCCAGGGCCGCCTTGAGGGTGACGTAGGCGGGGAGGCCCGCGCCGCGCGGGGGCCGGTCCAGGTTTACGACGTGTAACACATGAGGTCAACCGGTGCGGCGCGGGCGTGTCCGGTGCTTCGATGAACCCCTGATCGACTCTCGGCCCCGACCGATCCCTGGAGGTCATGCGATGGCGGCGAACGGACGCTCGGCCCCGCCCACGCTGGAGGAGGTGGCCGCGCTCGCCGGTGTGGGGCGGGGCACGGTGTCACGGGTCGTCAACAACGCGCCGGGGGTCAAGGAGACCACCCGGGTGCTGGTGCAGCAGGCGATCGACCGGCTCGGCTACGTACCGAACCGGGCCGCCCGGGCCCTGGCGGGGAGTCGGAGCGACGCGGTGGCCCTGGTCATCGCGGAGAGCGCGCGGCGGTTCTTCACCGAGCCGTTCTTCTCGGACATCGTGCACGGCGTCACGGCCGGGCTGGTGGACACCGAGATGCAGTTGCTGCTGACGCTGGTACGCGGTGACAAGGAGCGGCAGCGTTTCGTCCAGTACGCACGCGCCGGGCGGGTCGACGGGGTGCTCCTGGTGTCGGTGCACGACGACGAGCCGCTGCCGGACCTGCTGGCGGAGCTGGACGTGCCGACGGTGCTCAGCGGGCGGCGGCGCAGCGACGAGTCGGTGTCGTACGTCGACTCGGACAACGTCGGTGGCGCCCGGGCGGCCGTGCGCCACCTGGCGGGCTCGGGGCGGCGTGCCATCGCCACGATCGCCGGGCCGCTCGACATGTACGGGGCCCGGTGCCGGCTGCGCGGCTACCGGGAGGAGATGCGGGAGGTGTTCGGCCGCGAGCCGGACCCGGCGTGGACGGCGCGGGGCGACTTCACCGAGGAGAGCGGGCGCCGGGCGACGCGGGAGCTGCTGGAGCGCCACCCCGGGCTCGACGCGGTCTTCGCGGCGTCGGACGTCATGGCGGCGGGCGCCCTGCAGGTGCTGCGGGCGGCGGGGCGGCGGGTTCCGGAGGACGTGGCCGTGGTCGGGTTCGACGACTCGCCGATCGCGCAGCACACCGATCCCCCGCTGACGACGGTGCGCCAGCCGGTGGAGGAGATGGGGCGGGCCATGGCCCGGGTCCTGATGGAGAGCATCGACGAGCGCGGCGCCGGGCCCGGCTCCGCAGCAGGCGCCGGGGCCGGGGCCGCCTGGCGGCACGTCATCCTGCGGACGGAGCTGGTGCGGCGGGCGTCGGCCTGACCCCCACCCCGCACCGCCCGTCCCGGCGCAGGCCGGCGATGGCGGTGTCGGCGCCCCGCGCGTACGGGGCGAGCTGCTCGGGCGTCATCGCGACGCGCCAGCGGCCGTCCTCGTACCGCATGCGCAGGGTGCCCGACGTGCCGCCGCCCTGCCAGTGGGCCTCGACGGTACGGGCGCCGGCGGGGACGGCGCGCACCACCTGGAGGGGGACGGCGAGCAGCGGGTGGCAGGCCCGGTGCACGCGGACGTAGGTGTCGCGCGGGACGCGCTGCCGGGTGTCGCCGCTGAAGCCGGCCCAGGCGCCGGACCAGTCGCCGCCGGAGAGCAGGCCGAGGTGGCTCTGTGCCGCGGCCCGGGCGGCCTGCTCGTCGGCCCCGCCGCCCGCCGCGCTCCCGGTCACCGGGCCCGTCGTCGCGGCGTCCTGCGCGCGGCTCGCCCACACGGCGGCGAGGAGGGCGGCGGCGACGGCCACCGGGGCCAGGCGCCGCCGCCGCGAGCGGCGCGGGTGGTCGGGTCGGTGCATGGGGCGTGCGCGCCTTCCGCTGAGCGGGCGGCCGCGCGACCGGGGGTCGGCGCCCCGGTCACGCGGCCTGTGGGTGAGGGTCGTTCACGGCGGAGTCCGTCGCGGCGGGGTCGCGCCAGGGGTCAGTTGGCGTACCGGCTGGTGCCGTACTTCTTCACCAGCTCGGTGTTGGAGGAGACGGTGAGGTCCGCGGTGAAGCGGATCGAGTCGCGGGTCGTCTCCAGGCCGACGGCGCCCTGGTTGGGTCCGCCGAGCTTGTACGTCCAGGTGTGGCCGGGCTCGATGCCGCGCTGGGCCAGTGACACGTCGTGGAAGCCGAGGCGGGCGATGTAGTACGACGTCCCGTCGCCCCGCTTGACCTCGACGAAGTCCTGCTGCGGGTGCCCGAAGGCCTGCGAGGCCGCGTAGTGGTGCTGGTCCGAGCCGGACGGGGCGAGGAAGACGAGGACGCCGCAGTCCAGGTGGATGGGCTTGGTGGAGCGGTTGGTGAAGACCAGCTCGCGCAGCCCGTAGCCGGTGGTGCTGTCGGCGCGGACGCTCACGGTCAGCGGCACGTTGGCCGTGAAGGACCGGGTGAGCGGCTCGTCAAGGATCGGGTTGCGGCCGGAGAGCGGGTAGCTGGGGCTGGTGTGGCAGCGCTCCAGCGGGGTGGTGTACTGCGAGGCTCCCCCGGTCGGGAGCGCCTGCGTGAAGGTGTCGGGGCCGCCGCTGACGGCCGTAGTCTGCCCGGCCGCGGCGGTGGCCGGGCGGGAGACCCCGAGCTGTACGGCGATCGCCGCGACGACGAGGGCCAGGGCGAGGGACGCCACCAGGACTAACTGGACGGCGGGTCCGCGGGGTGCGGAACCGCGGACGACGGCTGGGCGCATGGGGGTGCCTCCTGGGCGGATGGGGAGGGCGGCGCGGCGTACGGGTTCGGCGGTTCCCGGCCGTCGCGCCGCCCAGGGGTGAGGGCGGCAGGTTTTTGGGAGCGCTCCCGCCCTCGGCCACCACTGTGGAGACTTGAACGGCTCACGTCAATGCATGCGTCGCACTGTCTTGCCTGAGCTACAGGAGGCTTCTGCAGGCCCGCGGCAGCCCGAAATTGGGAGCGCTCCCAGTGACCTCGGCATTGGTCGGTCTCCAGTCGGTATCCATCGGCATCCGCCGCGCGGACGGTGACACGGGCCTGTCGCCGCTCGACCGGGCCCTGAGGGGCGGTCACGCGGAGACGGCCGCCGCGCCGCCCGACGCCGTGGGCGCCGCGGGTGACGCGGGTGACGCGGGTGACGCGCACGACGACGGGCCGGCCGTCCCCCCGTGGGCACGGCCGGCCGCTCACTGCGCCGGATCGGTGAGTGGAACCTGTCCGCCCGGACCGGTACCTCCCACCAGGGGCCGGGCGGACAGGGGCGGGTGGGGATCAGGCCGGGGGCGCGCCCCAGGCGAGGGTGGTGCCGGTGTAGGCGGGGATCGTGGGGGCGTCGGCGTACGCGGTCGCCGTCGAACGGCTGTAGTCGTCGGCCTCGTTGAAGGCGGACCAGTCCGACTTGGCCATCCGCAGCTGGATGTCACCGGTGTCCCGCCCCGCGGCCAGCGAGCCCGCCGCGAAGGTCACCTCCAGGTACGCGTCCGCGCCGGCGACGGGAGTCGTCAGCGGCACGACCCGCGTCTTCACGTTTGAGCAGCCGACCGCCGCGTAGTCGCAGTAGGCGTTGACGGAGACCGAGCCGTCGCGGGTGAAGTAGTAGCGCAGCGAGACCGTGCTCAGGTCCACGGCCGAGGTGCCGGTGTTGGCCACCTGGAGCGAGGGCCGGATGGCGTTGTCCGTGGCCGACGCGTCGTTGTTCTTGTAGCGGACCTTCACCCCGCCGGTGGGCGTGGGGCCGCCGCCGTCCGCCGAGGTGGTGACGGACAGGGCCGCGGAGGCGGCCGAGACGTTGCCGGCCGCGTCCCGCGCCCGCACGGTGTAGCTGTACGCGGTCGAGGCCGCGAGGCCCGTGTCGGTGTACGTCGTCCCCGTCACCGGGGCCGCGTTCACCTTCGTGGCGCCCCGGTACACGTCGTACCCCGTCACCCCGACGTTGTCGGTCGACGCCGTCCACGACAGCGTCACGGAGGAGGACGTCTTCGCCGGGCTGGTCAGGCCGGTCGGCGCGGTGGGAGCGGTGGTGTCCGTGGGAGGGGGCGTGTCACCGCCGCCGATGGCCGGGTGGGCGTTCTGGACGAGCATCGCGAACTGGTTGTGGAACCAGTGGCCGGCCAGCGGTGCGTCGGGCATGGCGCCGGTGGGGTTGTTGCCTGCGTTGGGCGCCGTGTAGGCCGGGTTGCACATCGGGTCCGGACGCTTGCCCTCCTCGTTCGGGATGTCCGTGCTCGCGCCGTCCGACTCCCCCGGCGGCTTGATCCAGAGGAACGCGTCGAGGTGCGAGTCCGGGTAGCCGGCGGGTGAGGCCTGGGGCGGCTGGCCGATGCCGGCGCCGTTCACGTTGCACCACAGGCCGCGGTGCGTGCGGCGGTCCACCTTCGACTGGGTGACGTACGTGTCGAGGACCGTGCTCGTCGACTCGGCGGTCGGCCGCGCGGCGCCGCCCCAGCCGTTGCGGGAGGTGTCGACGACCAGGCCGGTGGACGCCGGCCAGCCCTGGGAGACCAGGGCGCCGTAAACGGCCTTGGTGAAGTCGGACTCGTCGAAGTTCGGGTTCCACTCGTAGTACTTGCCCGACTTGATCATCCCTCCGCCGACCGTCTTGTTCGGGTCGGTGAGGAACGGTTCCGCGAGCGGCGTGTAGTTGGAGACGTTGGTGATCAGGCCGTCCACGCTCGCCAGGCCGGCCGCCGTCCCCTTGACGACGTCCGTGTACAGCTGGGTGGTCTGGGAGAGGTTGTTGTCCCAGCCGAGCCAGCCGGAGTGGGCGAAGTCCATGTACGTGTAGACGTTCGGGATGGCGTGCAGCTTGTTCAGGGCGTACCGGATGGCGTCGACCTGGATGCCGCTGCTCTTGGCCTGGGCGCACTCGGGGTCGGCGAGGTTGGTGACCAGGTTGGGCAGGCCGTCCGGCTCGATAACGGTGGTGATGCGGATGTCCTGGTACTTGGGGTTGGCGAAGACCGCGGCGATGGGGTCGATGTACTCGGCCTTGTAGCGGGCCAGACCGGCGGCGGTGAGGGGCAGTTCGCCGTTGGAGGCGAGGGCGGCGCAGTCGCGGCCCGGGAGGTCGTACACGACGAAGGTGGCGACGAGCGGCTGGCCGGGCTTCTTCTGGGCGAGGGCCAGGTCCAGGTGGTCGGCGAGGCTCTTGCGGCCCGCGTTGGCGTCGCCGCCGTGGATGGCGGCGATGCGGTCCAGCCAGACGGCGGTCGGGTACGTCTTGACCTTCTCCATCTTGGCCTTGAGCCCCGCGTCGGCGGTCCGGGCGATGGAGCCGTCGACCAGGCGGGCGTAGTCCGGGTTGACGTAGAAGGAGGCGCCGGCGAACGGGTTGTCGACGTGGGCCTCGGCCGCGGCCGCCGTCGGTGCGGAGCCGAGGAGGCCGGCCAGGCCGAAGAGGAGGGTGGTGGCGGTGGCGGCGGCCACGGCGGTGCGCCGCCGCTTGTGCCGCCTCCCCTTGCGTGTCTCGTGGGACTTGTGGATCTCGTGGGACTCGTGCGTCACGTGCGTCACGTACGGATCTCCCTTTTCGAGGGGTGCGGGGGTGGGACGGGAACGCCGGACCACTGAATGGGAGCGCTCCCATTTACAAGCAATGAACCAGCGGGCAGGCCTCCTGTCAATGCGCATGACAAGCCCCGAAGGACCGCAGGTCCGGACCGGAATCCGCACATTCTTTCGTGGCGAGCGCTTCCGAAAAGAGACTTGACTGCCCATCCGGACAACTGATGGCCTTTTCCCGCTTGAACACCAACTAAGCGCTGCGCGCGGAAGGTTGACCCCTCATGCAGTTGATCGAGCGCATATCAAGCACATTCGATTCCTTGCGGCGGCCCGGCCCGCACGAACTCCGCGAAGCCTGGGAGAGCATCGACGCCTCACTGGACGAGATCCTGCCCTACGCGGGCGACCCGGGCGTCTACCCCTACGGGCGCAAGAAGCTGTACGCCACCGGGGACATCGAGATCCTCGCCATGAACTGGGCGTCCCACCGCCCCTGCGCGCCGCACGACCACGGGCACTCCTTCGGCTGGATCAACGTCATGGCGGGAACCGTCCGGCACACCCTGTACACCCTCGACCAGGACGACATCCCGGTCTCCTTCCTCACCCGCGACGAGCGGTGCGGCTCCCGGTACTTCGCCCCCCGCGGCATGATCCACAGCATGGAGAACCCGACGGACGACCTGACGGTGACGCTCCACCTGTACGCACCGCCCATCACCGGCATGCGCGTCTACGACCTCGAGCGCTGCGCCGCCTGCGTCGTGAGCGACGACTGCGGGGCGTGGTGGCCCGACGAGCAGCGCCAGCTCGTGCGGGAGATCAAGCTCAGCCGTACCCGTACCGTCCGAGAGGAGGCCCTGTCGTGACCGCGACGCCCCCGGTGCGCCACGCGATATCGCTGCGGAGCGTCCTCGCTCCCGATACCTCCTGGAACGAGCTGCGCTCCACCCTGACCAGGGCTTCCGTCGACATCGACTCCTTCGCGGCCCTGGAAGAGGCCCGATGTCTGCCGGACGGCAGGACGGTCGCCCGGCGATGTATCGACGGGCCGGTGTGCTTCACCGTCTCCGACGAGGCGTTCCTCCTCGTCGTCTCCGGCCGGGTCGAGCTCGTCGCGCTCGCCGGCCACGCCTCGGACGGGCCCTCGGGCGAGGTCGTGGGCGAAGGCCAGGTCCGCCGGCTCGTCCCCGGCGCGGCGGCCGGGATCCGGCCGAGTGCCAGTACGGACACCGCCGTGGTCGTGGAGGTCTCGAACGTCCCCGGTGCCCTGAAGGAGCAGCCCGAGTCGCTCCCGCGCCTGGCGGAGGTCCCCGCGCTGCCCGACTACTACTACGGCTACTCCGACCGGTACGCCCGGGTCTACGAGGCCGGCGCGCCCCTCTGGGAGCCGCCCGAGCCCAACGAGGCGCTGGTGCACGCCCTGGAGACCATGGGCGTCGAGCCCTGCTCCGTCATCGACCTGGGCTGCGGCGAGGGCCGCGACGCGAACTACCTGGCGGGGCGGGGCTTCGACGTGGTGGGCGTCGACGTCGCCCGCCCCGCGCTCACCAAGGCGCGGGAACGGGCCGCCGCCCAGGGCGTGGAGCCGACGTTCCTGGAACGGGACATCTGCGTCCTGGCGGACCTGCCCCGGCAGCGGTTCGACCTCGCGATCAACATGGGCTGCCTGCACATGATCCCGGACAGCGACCTCCGCTCCGCGCACCTGAAGCGGGTGCACGAACTCCTCGCCCCCGGCGGCCTGTTCCTGGTGGCCCACTGCCGGGAGCGGTGGCTCGACGGGTTCTTCTCCGTGCCGGACTACGAGTCGGTGGGCCCGGTGGTCCCCGGGCGGGTCATCCCGCGGCGCATCCGCCTGGAGGACGGCAGCACCACCGAGCTGATGCTGCCGCTGGTGCCGTACAAGGAGAGCCCGACGAGCGAGCTGATCGACGAGATCCGCGCGCACGGGTTCGAGCTCGCGGCGGACCTGAGCAGCCGTACCGCGGCGTTCGGCAGCACCGCCGTGCTGGCGATGCGGAAGCCCTCCCCCGATGCCTGAGCCGGGGGGAGGGGGGAGGTCCACCGCCTTCGTGTGGCTGGTTTTCACCACCCTCTGCATCGCCTGGGGAAGCACCTGGATCGCGATCCGGGTCGGGGTCACCGCGATGCCCCCGCTGTGGTTCGCCGCCACCCGCTTCGTCGTCGCGGGGCTGATCCTGCTGCTGCTCGCGCGGTGGCTCGGCGGCTGGAAACCCATCGCCCGCTCCGACATCAGGCCCCTGATGGTGATGTCCTTCGGGGCCATCAGCGTGTGCTTCGGGCTGATCTTCTGGGGCGAGCAGTACGTCGAGTCGGGGACCGCCGGAGTCATCGTCCAGGGCTTCGTCCCGATCGGGCTGTTCTTCTTCGCGGCGCTGATGACCCGTGAGGTGATCGGCCGGACGCAGTGGGCCTCGCTCGGCATCGGCCTCTGCGGCGTGGTGCTGCTCCTCTACGGGCAGACCAGCAGCGACTGGTCGCCGCGCAAGGCCCTCGCCGCCCTGGCGATCGTCGTGGGCACGCTCGTGTACGACTGGGCTGGCGTGTACGGAGGGGGTGTGCTGTCCCGCTACCCCTCGGCGCTCATGTCCGCGTTCGAGAACCTGGTGGGCGGCCTGCTGCTCCTGCCCTTCGCGTTCCTCCTGGAGGGCCGGCGGATCCTGGAACATCCGCTGCCGGAAGCCTCGTCGACCTGGCTGAGCTGGGGCTATCTCGTCCTCGTGGGGTCGGTGCTGGGCTTCACCGCCTACACCTACCTGCTGCGGGCCTGGGGTCCCACGCGGACGTCCGCGTACGCCTTCGCGACCCCTGTCATCGCCCTGCTCCTGGGGGCGTGGCTGGCGGACGAGCGCATCACCTGGCAGCACGTCGTGGGCACCCTCCTGATCCTCGGGGCGGTGGCCGGGATCACCCGGCGACGGAACCGGGCCGCGCGTACCGACGCGTCGAAGGGGCCGCTCCACGAACCCGTCGACGCCTGAGGGCGGCCTCCTTCTCCGGGCGTCCCGCCCCGCACGGCGGTCGCCCGGAGAAGGAGGCCCGGTCAGCGGAGTCTGCCCGCCCCCGCGCGCGCGGTGACGAGTCCCGGCAGGGCACGCGGGTCGTCGATTCTCGTGCGCAGGGTCGGGGTCCAGCCCGCCCCCGGCGTGAGGACCTCGCCCGGCGTCTCCGCGTTGTGGACGGCGATGAGGTCGACCGGCCGGCCGTTGACGTGGTTGCCGACGGCCGTCACCGGGGCCTCCTTCCACTTCTTCAGGATCCGACCGGCGCTGACGCCCGCCGGCAGGCTGAAGGAGTTCTTCTCGGCGTGGAGCCGGGACGCGTGGCCGATGCCGAAGGCGTACGCGTAGGGCTGCCCCTTCCTCACCACGTGGTGGTTGTTGTACGCGTCGACCTGGCCGAAGCGGACGCGCGGGGCGCGCTCGACGACACCGCTGAAGAGGTTGTGGTGGAGCGTCACCCTGAGCTTCCCCGCGTCCGTGGCGGCCGCGCCGTCGCTGTTGCCGATCATCAGCGTCTTGTCGTGGTCGGCGAACACGTTCCAGGAGGCGGTGACGTGGTCGGCGCCCCGCACGATGTCCAGTTCGCCGTCGTGCTGCTGGTACAGCTCGCCGTAGTAGCGGGGCAGGGAGCTGTCGGGGTACCGGCCGTCGGTGAAGGTGTTGTGGTCGATCCACACATGGGTGGAGCCGTACACCACCATCGCGTCGTACTCGGAGTTCCAGGCGCCCGTCGCGCCGTCCGTGGGGTCCCACTGCGGGAAGCAGTCGAGCGGGCTCTCCAGCGTCAGGTTGCGGACGATGACGTCGTCGACGTGCCGGATCTGGAGGCTGCCGCCCGTGATGCCGGCGTCGTCGCCGACGCCCACGATGGTGGTGCGGGCGGGGACGGCGGCCTTGACGGAGGCCGCCTGCTTCTCGGCGGAGGCGGCGCGCAGGTCCTCCTGGGGGCCGCTGACGGGGGTGTCACGGCCCCACACCGCCGGGTCGTACGCGGCGAGGTACCGGTCGAAGTCGTACCCGTCGGCCTCGAAGGAGGCGCAGCCGCCCTCGGTGGCGTTCAGGGTGCCCACCACCCGGATGATCCTGGGCGCGCCGCCGGTGTCGGCGGCGAGCGCGGCCTTGAACCGGGACCAGGTGGTGACGGTGTACACGTGCTCGGGCGCGGCGGCGGCCCCGCCTCTGGTGCCCGGGCCCTCGGAGGCCCAGCCGTCACCGGCCGGGAGGGTCTGCCGGGCGAGGTCGCGCGGGGCGGGCGGGGTGGCGGCGTGCGCCGTGACCGTACCGGTCAGGGCGAGCACCAGGGCGGTGCATCCGGCGAGCGCCGGGGCCGATCTGTGGGGACGCATGGCGGCTCCTGTCGTGTCAGGTCTGCGGGGAGGTCCCGGGTTCGGTCTCGGTCTCGGCCTCTGGCTCTGGCTCCGGCTCTGGCTCTGGCTCCGACCAGGTGATCCACTCGGCGGGTACGGGGTCCTCCAGCCGCCGTACGTGCCGCGGTTGCAGCACTCCGGCCGCCCGCAGGCCCCGCGCCACCAGCCGCGCCACCTCGATGGCGCCGCGCGGCCGGAAGTGGGTGTTGTCCTGCTCGCCGTCCGGGAAGTTGGGCGACTCGCCCGGCGCGAGCCACAGGAAGTACTCCTTGGAGGGCTCGGGGCCGAGCCTGCGCCACTCGGCGAGACTCGACTCCTGTACGTCGACGAGGGTGACGCCCTCCTCGGCCGCCAGCGCCCGCACGGCCGCCGGATACGCACCGTGCGTCGGCACGGGACTGCCCGAGGCGTCGAACCTCCGCCGCTCGACGGAGGTCAGCAGCACCGGCCTGGCCCCGCGCGCCCTGGCCCCGGTCACGTACCGGCGCAGGTGGTCCTGGTAGGTGGTCCACGGCTCGGTGAAGCGGGTGGGGTCGGCCGACTTCTGGTCGTTGTGGCCGAACTGGACGAGCAGGTCGTCGCCGGGGCGCAGCACCTCCAGAACGGCATCGAGGCGGCCCTCGTCGATGAAGCTCTTGGAACTGCGGCCGTTGACGGCGTGGTTGGCGACGGCGAGGCCCGGCGTGAGGAAGAAGGGGAGCGCCATCCCCCACCCCGTCTCGGGCGCGGCGTCGGCGTACTTCCGCGCGGCGGTGGAGTCTCCGGCGATGTGGAGGGTACGGGGCCGGGGGCGGGGGCGGGCCGTGGCCTCCCCCGCGGCGGCGGTCACCAGCGGCAGGGCGGCGGCGAGGGCCGCCGCGGTCCGCACGGTCTGTCTGCGGCTCAGGGACACGGGTGGGTGCTCACTCTCGTCGGGGGGTCGTCAGAGGGCTCAGCTCTTGTTCTGCTGTTCGTTCCACTCCGCGCGGGCCGTGTTCAGCTGCTCCGCGAGCGTGTCGAGGAACTGCTGCGCGGTCATCTGGCCCAGCAGCACCTTCTGGAAGTTCGGCTCGTTGTCGGCCTTGCTGATCTTGTTCCAGTCGGGGAGGAAGTAGGGCAGCTCGACGATCGTGGTGGAGCCGTCGGTGAGCGCCTGCGCGCCCAGCTTCGTCGCCTCGGCGTCCCGCAGCCACGGATCGGCCTGGGCTTCCTTGTTGGCCGGGATGGCGCCGGCGGAGGCGTTCCACTTGCTGTTGGACTCGTGGGAGACGGCGAACTCGATGAACTTCCACGCCGCGGCCTTGTTCTTGCCGGTCTTGAAGAGGCCGAGGCCGTCCACCGGGTTGGAGACCTGGACGCGCTTGCCGTCCGGTCCGACCGGGTTGGGGATGCCGGCGAACTTGTCCTTCCCGAGCGCCTTCACGTGGTCGGTGTAGGAGCCGAGGTTGTGGCTGAGCATGCCGATGGTGCCGGTGTCGAACTGCGCGACCATCTTCTTGAAGTCGTTGTTGACGTCCGCCGCGGGCGTCGTCTTCTTGTACAGCCCGACGTACTTCCCCAGCGCCGCCACGTTCTTCGGGTCGTTGACGGTGGTCTTGTCGCCCTCCCAGAAGGAGGTGATGCCCGACTGTCCGTACATGGCGTCCAGCGCCTGTGCGATGGAGCCGGCCCCGCCCCGGATGGTGTAGCCGAATTCGTTGTTCTCGGCGTCGGTGAGCTTCTGGGCCGCAGCGTAGAACCGGTCCCAGGTCGTCGGCGGCTCGAGGCCCGCCGCCTTGAACAGGTCGGTGCGGTAGTAGAGCGTGCCGTTGCTGGCGGAGGTGGGTACGGCGTACATCTCGTCGGCGCGCCCGCCGGCCGACGTGACGGAGTCGACCATCGTCTCGACCAGCTTGCCGTCGAGGCCGGAGTCCTTGATCCGGTCGCCGACCGGGTCCAGGGCGTCCTGGGCGACCATGTTGGCGAGGTAGGCCGCGCCGACGCCGCCGACGTCCGGCAGGCCGCCGCCCGCGATGGCGGTGTCGTACTTGGACTGCACGTCCTCGCTCGGGACGGGGACGTACTTCACCTTGATGTCGGGGTGCTTCGCCTCGAAGTCCTTGATGATCTCCTGCCAGACGGCGGTGCGGACGCCGCCGTTGTTGTCCCAGAAGGTGATCGTGCCCGTGCCGGAGCCCTCGGCGCCGCTGCCGCCGGTGCCGTCGTCACCGCAGGCGGTGGCGGTGAGGGCGAGCACCGCGGTCAGGGACACGGCCACGGCGGTCCGTCTGGTGCCGGAGTGCGGGTGGTGGTGGGTCATGTGCGGCTCTTCTCTCTCGGTGCGTGCGGGAGTGCGGGAGTGCGTGCGTGGGTCACGGAAGGCGTGGGGCGCGGTGCGGGGCCCAGCCGTCCCGGCCCGCGAGGTAGTCGGCGACCTCGTGCCGGGCGGCGTCGGCGTCGGACATCTGGGGGCGGTCGGCGGTGACGGCGGCGCCCGGGCCGTACGTGCGGTACTCGCTGAAGCGGGCGTCCTTCCACGAGAAGCCGCCCATGTCGGTCCACGGCGCCGCCTTGATCGCGGCGGGCAGCTCCGTCTCGCGGATCAGCACCTGGCCGACCGCGTCCGGGTTGCCGCCCGGGTGCCAGGGCCGGCCGAGGTGGAAGGAGCCGGCCGGGGCGTCGCTGACGACGCGGGAGCGGGTGATGAGGAAGCCGTACGGGTTGTCCTTCCAGGTGCTGGCGGCGGTGACGTAGCCGTTGTTCGTGGTGGAGCCGCGGCTCAGCGCCCGGATCAGCGACCCCTCGATGACGGTCGTCGCCCGTCCGTAGACGAAGTCGACGTCGCCCTCGATGTACGCGTCGCGGAGGTAGACGCGGCTGATGGCGTCCAGGCGGGGGCTGTCGGTCATCAGGGTGTCCTGGTTGCCCTTGAAGGCGGTGTTCTCGAAGACGATCCGGTCGCCGGTGGTCTTCATCGCCAGCGCCTGCTCGGCGTTGAGCTCGTGCGCCGCCTCGTCGAAGTCGTTGACGAAGGTGAGGTTGCGGGCGGAGACGTCGGAGGCGGCGATCAGGACGGTGGCGCTGGCGCTGGACCCGCCGTACGCGTTCGGCGTGTCGTACACGATCACGGTGTCGGCCCGGTTCCGGCCCGTGCCGGCCAGGGCGATCCGCGGCCGGTCGGCCGGGACGCGGACCTTCTCGCGGTACGTCCCCGGCGCGATCCGCACCGTCACGAGCCCGTCGTTGCCGGCCGGGACGGCGTCCACGGCCGACTGGACGGTGGGGTACGCGGCGGGCACGTCGAGCACGGTGTCGACGCCGATCGTCTTCTGCGGGCCGGAGAAACGCTTCACCAGGGCGGGCACGGCGGCGGCCGGGTCGAGCCGGTACGCGTAGAAGGCACGCGGGTCGAAGGCGGTGCCCCACTCGTCGTGGCGGCCGGTCGTGCCCCGCAGGATCGAGCCGCGCTCGACCAGTTCGGCCGTGGCGTCGGCCTGGTAGGGGTGCTGGACGTCCTCGTAGTAGCTGTTCTCGATGACCATCCGGGTGCGGCCGCGGGCGTAGTTGCCGTACGACCAGACCGGGTCGCCGTCCGCGACCTGGGAGGAGAGGTAGTTGTTGTAGAGGTGGGCGTAGGCGCAGTTGTCGGCGGACGGGTTGCGCTGCTTGGTGCCGCTGAACCAGTTGTGGTCGATGGTGATCTCGGTGGTGAGGTTCTCGGTCCAGCCGATCCCGAACGCCTTGTTGTGGGTGTCGAAGCGGTTGTACGAGACGGTGACGTACCGGCTGTCCTTGCGGACGTCCAGCAGCCCGTCGCCCATGTGCGTGAAGCGGTTGTGGTCGATCCAGACGTGGTGGACGGCGTCCATCTGGATGGCGTCGAAGTCGCTGGTCTTGCCGTCCCAGTCGCCCTCGACGTACGAGTCGCGGATGGTGAGGTTGCGGATGATGACGTTGTGCGTGCCGGGCTTCAGCTGCAGCTCGCCGTGGACGATCTCGCCGCTCGTGCCGACGCCGACGATGGTCTTGTCGGAGGCGACGGTGATCGACGAGCCGAAGGGCGCGACGTCGATCGCGCCCGCGACGCGGATGATGTAGGGCTCGGCGGCGACCGCGTACCTCGCCAGGTCGGCCTGCGTGCGTACGGTGACGACCTTGCCGCCCTTGCCGCCGGTGGTGCCGCCGGCGAGGGAGGCGAAGCCGTGCGGCTCGTCGGCCCCGTGCCGGTCGGCCCGCTCCTGTACGGGCCGGGGCGCGGCCTCGGCCGGGGTCACCGCGCCCAGGCCGAGGACGGCCGCGAGGGCGGTGACGGTGGCCAGCGCCCGGCCCGGAAGTGAGGGCAGGCGCGTGCTCCATGGGTACGGCATGGCGGCTCCAAAGAGAGGTGCGGACAGGTCAGTTGACGCGGAATTCGGTGAAGGTGGCCGTCCCGGCGCCGCCGGGCGGCCCCTCGGGCGGCGCCACCGCGAACAGGCCGAGCAGCGCCCCGACCCAGCGCCAGGGCGTGGCGGCGAAGACCGGCCCGGACGGCCGCCACCCCTCCCCGGTGCCGGTGTCGTACGCGAACCGGCAGCGGGCGCCGGGCGAGACCGCGACCCGCAACCGCACGCGGCCGTCGGGTGCCCGGGCCCGGAGCCGGACCGGGTGTGCCGCGTCCCGCTCCCGCTCCGCGACCGGCTCGGCGAACCGGTGCACCAGGGACACCGACCCGTCCGCTCCCCGCTCCAGCCCGATCCACGAGAAGGCGTCGCCCAGGACGGCGAGCCCGGCGCGGGCCCCCGGCGCGGCGGACTCCAGGCTCAGGGTCACCTCGGCGGTGAAGGTCTCGGCGGGCAGCCGCTGCGTGAGGACGTTCGGCAGGAGGCGCAGGTCGTGGGCGTCGGCGGTCCGGACGCAGGCGAGGCGCAGCCCGTCGCCGCCGTGGGCGGGGGTCCAGCCGGGCCGGGGGTTCGCGGTCCACTGCCACTGGCGCCCGAACCGCCCGCCGGGGAAGGCGTCGTCGGTCGCCGGGGCCCCGACGGGCTGGGGCGGGCCGGCGGGCTTGCGGTGGACGCGGACGGGCTCGCCCGCGTCGCCGATCACGGGCCAGCCGTCGTCCGCGTCCCACGCCATCGGCTGGAGGTGGACGACCCTGCCGTACGCGCCGCGCGCCTGGAAGTGCAGGAACCAGTCCTCGCCCGCCGCCGTGCGCACCCAGCCGCCCTGGTGGGGGCCGTTGACGTCGGTGGACCCCTGGGCCAGCACCACCCTCTCCTCGTACGGGCCGGAGAAGTCCCGCGCGCGGAAGGCGCCCTGCCAGCCGGTCTCCACTCCCCCGGCCGGGGCGAGGATCCAGAACCAGCCGTCGTGCCGGTACAGCTTGGGCCCCTCCAGGGTGAACCAGCCGGGGATCCGGTCGCCGTCGACGATGACCGCGCCGTCGTCGAGGAGGGTGCGGCCGTCGCGGCTCATGCGGTGGCCGGTGAGCCGGTTCTTCACGCCGGAGCGGGACTTGGCCCAGGCGTGGACGAGGTACGCCTCGCCGGTCTCCTCGTCCCACAGGGGGCAGGCGTCGATGAGGCCCTTGCCCGCCTTGAGGAGGTGCGGCTCGCTCCACGGGCCCCGGACGTGCTCGGCGTTCACCTGGTAGATCCCGTGGTCCGGGTCCCCCCAGAAGATCCAGAAGCGCCCGTCGGCGTGGCGCAGGGAGGGCGCCCAGACGCCCCGGTCGTGGCGCGGCACGGCGAAGTCGGCGGCCGGCTCCAGCCGGTCCAGGGCGTGCCCGACGAGCGACCAGTTGACGAGGTCGCGGGAGTGCAGCAGCGGCAGGCCGGGGGCGCGGCCGAAGCTGGAGGCGGTGAGGTAGAAGTCCTCGCCGACGGCGATGACGTCGGGGTCGGACCAGTCGGCGTGCAGGACCGGGTTGCGGTAGGTGCCGTCGCCGAGGTCCGCCGTCCCTACCGGTGGTGTCACGACAGGGCCTTCCGTACGAGGGCGGCGGCCTCGCCCGCCTCCAGCCGGCCGTCGGCGACGACGGTCACCACGCGGCGTACGGCGGTGGCGCCGGCCGGCAGGGGCAGCCGGGTGTCCCAGGCGAGCGCGGAGCCGACGCCCGGGTACTCCTCGGTGCGGACGAACCAGGGGTCGCGGCGGGTCGCGTCGGTGGCTCCGGCGAAGACGAGCGTCCAGTCGGGGCCCGCCAAGGCGAGCCAGTCGGCGGTACGGCCGTGCACCGCCCGCTCGCCCTCCGCGTCGGCGGTGAAGACGCCCGGCGCGGCGGGTCCCTTGGGCGCGCGCCAGAAGAAGCCGCCGTAACCGGCGCCGGGGCGGCCGTTGGTGGCGGGTGACCCGAGGGAGAGGTCGCCGGGGCCGGGGTTGGTGAGCGAGTAGGTGAAGTCCAGCGCCCACGCGGTGGCGGTCAGTTCGGTGGCGGCGACCGTACGGCGCTCGCGCAGCAGGTCGCGGCCGTCGGCGCGCCAGACCAGGTCCTCCACGAAGCCGTCGGGGTCGCACAGCTTCCAGTCCTCGTGGCGCTGTTCGCCGTGGTTGTCGAGGGCCGTCGGCCCCCGGTCGCGTACGTAGGTGCGCCCGCCCCAGAAGTTGCGGCCGTCGACGTCGGGCACGGCGACGCAGACGCCCAGGTGGTGGCGGTGGTCGTCGGGGAGCTCCTCGGTGACGGGGGTGCCCTTGAGGGTGGTGACGGGGTGGAGGTACGGGCGGGGCGCGAGGTCCGGGGCGAGGGTGGACGGCCGGTAGAGGTAGCGGCCGACGGGCCGGCCCGCGCAGCGCAGGACGAGGAGGTTCATGGGGAGTTCTCCAGTTCGGAGAAGAGGGAGAGGGTGTCGGCGCTCGCGTGGACGAGCGCGTCGATGCCTTTCACCACGCGGCGGTTCCCGTCCGCGTACCAGGCCCCCTCGGGGAGGCGGCGCGGTTCGGGGGCGGTGCGCACGGCTTCGACGAGCCGCATGAAGGCGCCGGTGCGGTGCGGCGGGACCAGCAGTTCCTCGCCCGCAGTCAGATGGCCGACGAGGTTCTCCAGGAGGTCGGTGCGGCCGTGGAGGCTCTCGGCCGGTCCGTGTCCGGCGCGCTGCAGCAGCACGCGGTCCTGCTTGTACCAGAGGGTGATGCGGCCGCGGGTGCCGTGGACGACGACGTACGGCTCGCCGGGTTCCTCGGCGCAGAGCGTGACGGCGACCGTGACGCGGGTGCCGCGGCGCGTGGTGAGGCGTACGCAGGAGGTGTCGTCGGCCTCGATGGCGTGGGCGCGGGCGAGCTCCAGCTCGATGGCGGCGACGTCCTCGGCGTGCGGGCTGCCGTCCAGGGCGAGGGCGGTGGCGGCGGCGTGGGCGAGCGGGTTGGTGAGGACACCGTCGACGACGTCGGTGCCGTCGTCGAGGCGCCGCCTGCCGGCCCACGGGGAGCGGCGGAAGTACGCCTCGTCGCGCGCCCAGGCCCCGGCGGCGCCGATGCCGGTGACGTCGCCGACGGCTCCCTCGGCGACGAGCGTGGCGATGGCGGGCAGGGCGTGCGAGCCGAGCGACTGGAAGCCGATCTGGCAGGCGGTGCCGGCGGCCCGTACGCCGTCGGTCATCCGCCGGAACTCCGCGAAGGAGGGCGCGGGCGGCTTCTCCAGCAGGAGGTGGGTCCCGTGCGCGGCGGCGGTGAGGGCGAGGTCGGTGTGGGTGTCGATGGGGGTGCAGAGGACGGCGATGCCGCCGTCGGCGGCGCCCGTCGCGTCCAGCAGGGCGCCGAGGTCGGCGGACTGGAGCGGGGGCGGGGAGCCGAGGGCGTCGAGCTCGGCGGCGTCGAGGGGGCGCGGCTCGCAGACGCCGGCGAGGCGTACGAGGCCGGCGCGCTGGAGGCGCCGGATGTTGGCCAGGTGCCACCGGCCGTGGCCTCGGGCGCCCGCCAGGACGAGCGGTATCGGGGTGCGGGTCATGCGGTCTCAGCCCTTCACCGCGCCGGCGCTGAAGCCGGTGATCAGCCACTTCTGGATGAAGGCGAAGACGATCACCACGGGTACGGCCGCGACGACGCCGCCCGCCGCGAGCGCGCCCAGGTCCACGCTGTCGGCGCCGATGAGGGTGTTGAGGCCGACCGGGATCGTCTGCTTGTCCTGTTCGCTGAGGAACATCAGGGCGAAGAGGAAGTGGTTCCAGCTGTGGACGAAGGCGAAGGAGCCGACCGCGATGAGCCCGGGCCGCAGCAGCGGCAGGACCACGGCGAGGAAGGCGCGCAGGCGCGAGCAGCCGTCCACCCAGGCGGCCTCCTCCAGGGAGACCGGCACGTTCTTGATGAAGCCGCTGATGAGGATGATCGACAGGGGCAGCTGGAAGACGGTCTCGGCGATGATGACGCTGCCCAGCGAGTTGATCATCTGGAGGTTGCGGAAGATCTCGAAGAGCGGCACCAGCATGAGCGCGCCCGGGATGAACTGCGAGCACAGCAGCGCCAGCATGAAGCCGTTCTTGACGCGGAAGTCGAAGCGGGCGAGCGCGTAACCGCCGGAGAGGGCCACCAGCGTGGTCGTCACGAGCGTCACCAGGCCGACGATCATGCTGTTCTCGAAGAAGACGCCGAAGCTGCGCTCGGTCCAGACCTTCTCGAAGTGGTCGAAGGTCATCGGCCACGGCAGGAGGGAGGTGGACCCGGCCGGCCGTACCGCGAACAGCAGCATCCAGTAGAAGGGGACGAGCGTGAACAGCAGGTACAGCCCGAGCGGGAGGTAGATCTGCCAGCGGGGTACGTCGTCGAAGGCGCGCTCGCGCTTCGGTGTGCGCGACCGGGACGGGGGCGGCGGGCCGTCGGGCTCGGCCAGGGGCGGGCGGGTGCCCTTCTCGGCGAGTTGGGCGGTCATGAGCGGTCGCCTCCGAACTTGCTCAGGCGCAGATAGAGGATCGAGCAGAAGAGGAGGATCACGAACGCGACGGTGGTCAGCGCGGAGGCGTAACCGAAGTCGTGGCCCTCGATGCCGGTGTTGGCGATCATCAGCGGCAGGGTCGTGGTGACGCCGGCCGGGCCGCCGCCGGTGAGCGTGTAGAGCAGGTCGACGTTGTTGAACTCCCAGACGCCGCGCAGCAGCGTGGAGAGGATGATCGCGTCCTTCAGGTGCGGCAGCGTGATGTGGAGGAACTGCCGCAGCCGCCCGGCCCCGTCGACCGAGGCCGCCTCGTACAGGTCCCTCGGGATGGACTGGAGGTCGGCGAGGATGAGGATGGCGAAGAAGGGGACGCCGCGCCAGAGTTCGGCGAGGACCGCCGCCCAGAAGACGGTGCCCGTGTCGGAGAGCACGGAGGTGCCGTACGCGCCGATGCCGGCGTCCGCGAGGTAGCGGCTCAGCCCGGTGGAGGGGTTGTAGAGCAGCATCCAGATGGTGGTGGTGAGGACGCCGGAGACGGCCCACGGGGAGAAGACCAGCGCGCGGGCGAACGCCCGGCCGACGAAGGTCTGGTTGACCAGCAGGGCCAGGACGAGCCCGAGGGCGAGTTGCAGGCCCACCTGGACGACGACCCACTTGGCGCTGAAGCCGAGGGTGGACCAGAAGAGCGGGTCCTCGGTGAAGATCCGCGTGAAGTTGTCGAGCCCGGCGAAGCCGTTCTTCCAGGGCTTGGTGACGTTGTAGTGCTGCAGGCTGTAATAGAAGACGCTGAGCACCGGGTAGGCGATGAAGCCGGTCATCAGCAGGGCGGCGGGCGCGATCAGCAGGTACGGCAACCGGCGTGGTGCGGCCGTGGCGTGGGCCATGGCGTGTCTCCGTTCATCGGACGTGGGGAAGCGCTTTCCGGATGCCGTTCGGTATACCGGACATGCGGATCTTCAGGCGTACGGAACCTCGGACGTACGGATCTCCGGGCGTACGGCTCTCCGGGTACGGCGGCGGCTCAGCCCGCGTAGGGGTCCGGGACCTCGCCGCTCCTGGCCAGGAACGCGAAGTCGCAGCCGGTGTCGGCCTGGGTGATGTGCTCGCTGTACAGGGCGCCGTAGCCGCGCTCGTACCGGACCGGCGGCGGCGTCCAGGCGGCCCTGCGGCGCGCCAGCTCCTCGTCGTCCACGTCCAGGTGGAGGGTGCGCCCCTCGACGTCGAGGGTGATGAGGTCGCCGGTGCGGACGAGGGCGAGCGGCCCGCCGACGTACGACTCGGGCGCGACGTGCAGCACGCAGGCGCCGTAACTGGTGCCGCTCATCCGGGCGTCGGAGATCCGCACCATGTCCCGCACCCCCTGCTTGAGCAGGTAGTCCGGGATCGGGAGCATGCCGTACTCGGGCATGCCGGGGCCGCCCTTGGGGCCGGCGTTGCGGAGCACCAGCACGTGCTCGGGGGTGAGGGCGAGCGACGGGTCGTTGATGGTGCGCTGCATGGTCCGGTAGTCGTCGAAGACGACGGCGGGGCCGGTGTGCTTGAACAGGTGCGGCTCGGCGGCGATGTGCTTGATCACGGCGCCGTCGGGGCAGAGGTTGCCGCGCAGGACGGCCACCCCGCCCTCGGGCGCGAGCGGGTTGCCGCGGGGCCGGATGACGTCGTCGTCGTGGACGAGCGCGCCGTCGAGCTGTTCGCGCAGTGTGTCGTGGGCGACGGTGGGCCGGTCCAGGTGGAGCAGGTCGGTGATGCGGGAGAGGAAGCCGGGCAGTCCGCCGGCGAAGTGGAAGTCCTCCATGAGGTGGCGCCCGCCGGGGCGGAGGTTGGCCAGGACGGGCACGGTACGGGCGATGCGGTCGAAGTCGTCGAGGGTGAGCCCGACCCCGGAGCGGCCCGCCATGGCGATGAGGTGGATGACGGCGTTGGTGGAGCCGCCGAGCCCGAGGACGGTCGTCACGGCGTCCTCGTACGCCTCCGGGGTCAGGATCCGCGACAGCCGCAGGTCCCGGCGGACGAGCTCGACGATCCGCATCCCGGCGGCGGCGGCCATCCGGTCGTGTCCGGAGTCGACGGCCGGGATGGAGGAGGCTCCGGGCATCGTCACGCCGAGCGCCTCGGCGGCGGCCGTCAACGTGGAGGCGGTGCCCATGGTCATGCAGTGGCCGGGCGAGCGGGCCAGGCCGCTTTCGAGCTCGGCCAGCTCGCAGTCGCCGATGAGCCCGGCGCGCTTGTCGTCCCAGTACTTCCACATGTCCGTGCCGGAGCCGAGGACCTGGCCGCGCCAGTGGCCCGGCAGCATCGGCCCGGCCGGTACGAAGACGGTGGGCAGGTCGGCGGAGGCGGCGCCCATGAGCAGCGCGGGCGTCGACTTGTCGCAGCCGCCCATCAGCACGGCCCCGTCGACGGGGTAGGAGCGCAGCAGCTCCTCCGTCTCCATGGCGAGGAGGTTGCGGTAGAGCATGGGGGTGGGCTTCTGGAAGGTCTCGGAGAGCGTGGAGACCGGGAATTCGAGCGGGAAGCCCCCGGCCTGCCACACCCCCCGCTTCACGGCCTGGGCGCGGTCGCGCAGGTGGACGTGGCAGGGGTTGATGTCGGACCAGGTGTTGAGGATCGC
Source organism: Streptomyces sp. NPDC045998 (assembly GCF_056430285.1). Lineage (NCBI taxonomy): Bacteria > Bacillati > Actinomycetota > Actinomycetes > Kitasatosporales > Streptomycetaceae > Streptomyces > Streptomyces sp. NPDC045998. The sequence continues at coordinate 964,750 of NZ_JBWKLJ010000001.1, read as the reverse complement.
GATGACCGGCTTGCCGAGGTGCTCCTCGGGGAGGTAGCCGAGCTGGCGGGTGCGGGCGCGGTGGCTGAAGGAGCGGAGGCCCGCCGAGATGCCGCTGCCGTACCACCGGTGGCTGCGGAGCTCTTCCGGATTCATATCCCCCACCCCTTGACGATCTCGGCGACCTCGGCGCGGCGGGCCTCGGGCAGCGGGCGGCTCGGCGGGCGCACGTCGCGGCGGCACACCCCGAGCACGTCGAGGGCCTCCTTGACGACGGTGACGTTGTCGGCGGACTGGTCGGCGGCGCGCAGCTCCTCGAAGGGGCGGATCCGCTCCCACACCTCGGCGGCGGCCGCCCGGTCGCCGACGCGCAGCGCGTCGCGCAGGGCGAGGGAGACGGCCGGGGCGACGTTGACGAGCCCGGAGGTGAAGCCGGTGGCGCCCATGGCCCAGTAGGCGGGCGCGTACAGCTCGGCGAGGCCCGCGATCCACACGAACCGCTCCAGCCCGGCGTCGCGGGCGACGGCGCCGAAGCGGGCGGCGTCGGGGACGGCGTACTTGACGCCGATGACGTTCGGGCACAGCTCGCCGAGGCGGCCGATGGCGGCGCCGTCGAGGAGGGGGTTGCGGACGTAGGGCACGACGCCGAGCTCGGGGACGGCGTCGGCGATCTCGCGGTGGTAGTCGATCCACCCGTCCCGCGAGACGTACGGGTGGACGGGCTGGTGCACCATCACCATGCCGGCGCCGGCGTCGCGGGCGTGCCGGGCGGCGGCGACGGCGGTGGGCAGGTCGTGGCCGACACCGGCGAGGACGGCGGCGCGGTCGCCCACGTACGCCACGGTCAGTTCGGTGACGAGGCGCCGCTCGTCGGGGGTGAGCGCGTAGAACTCCCCGGTGTTGCCGCCCGGGGTCACGGCCCGTACGCCGCCGTCGAGGAGCCGGCCCAGCAGGGCGCGGTACGCGTCCCGGTCGACGCCTCCGTCGGGTCCGAAGGGTGTCACGGGGATCGCGACGACGTCCGCGAGCGCCGCCCTCGGTGATGCGTGGTCCATGCGGCTGTCCTTGTCTTCCGTCTGCGGAGTGTTCACGGGCGGGGGAAGGCGCGCTCGACGAACGAGGCGATGTGCTGGTGCAGCGCCCGCGCGGCGCCCTCGGCGTCCCCGGCGGCCGCGAGGTCCAGGATCCGCCGGTGCTCGTCGGCCTCGCGCCGCCAGGACGGCTCGGCGCTCCAGGCGACGGTCGACACGAGGGCGGCCTGGTCGCGCACCTCGTCGAGCATCCGCGCCAGCAGCGGGTTGCCGCAGTGCGCGTACAGGGCCCGGTGGAACTCCCGGTTGGCGAGGGACCGTTCGGCCTGGTCGGCGGCGTTGTCCGCGTCGACCAGCGCCTGGCCGGCGACCTCCAGGGACGCCTTCCGCTCGACGGTGCGCCGCAGCGCCTCGGGCTCCAGGAGGAGCCGTACGTCGTACACCTCGCGCGCCATCGCGGCGTCCACGGTGCGGACGGTGGCGCCCTTGTACTGGCTCATGACGACGAGCCCGGTCCCGGCGAGCGTCTTCAGCGCCTCGCGCACCGGCGTTTTGGACACTCCGTACTGGGCGGCCAGTTCGGTCTCCACCAGCGCTTTGCCGGGGGCCAGCCGCCCGGTGAGGATCGCGTGCTTGATCGCTTCGAGGACGTACTGGGTGCGGGAGGGTATCGGGGTGGGGGCGGCGAAGGCCATACGGGCGGCTGCTCTCATATCTCGCGTATCGCGTCTCATATATGACGTACGAAGGACGACGGGTTGAAGGTAGGGCGGTGGCATGGCTACGTCAACGCTTCCGACGAAAAAGGCCCGGCCGGATCGGCCGGGCCCGAACGCGGGGCCCCCGTAAGGGCGTTGGCCTCCGCGCGTCAGCGCAGGTCCCGCAGCGCCTCCGCCACCGCCGCGAGGTCGCGGGGCGAGGCCAGGCCCGCGTGGTAGAGGCGCAGTTCGGTGGCGCCGAGGGTGCGGGCGCGGCGGGCGTCGGCCGCGAGGGTGGCCGGGGAGCCGCCCATGCCGGAGACCACCGTGAGGTTGGCGGCCAGGACGGTGTCCCCGCGGGCGTGCGCGGCGAACGGCGGGAGCACCTCCTCCGCGCCGCCGCCCGTGCAGGGCAGGACGACGCCGTCCGCGACGGACAGGAGGTGCGCCGGGTCCGCGCCCGCGTTGGCGCCACAGCGGTACGGGGCGGGGTCGGCGTGCAGCAGCACCCGGAAGCCCGGCGGCGCGGCCGCCCGGACCGCCGCGACGCACGCCTCCTGGAGGGCGCGGGCGACACGGGTGCGCCAGGCGAGGGTGGCGTCGGCGAACCCGGCGCCCAGCAGCTTCCCGACCGCCGGCCACCCGGCCCCGCCGGTCCCGCTCCCCGCCCACACCGGCTCCAGGGCGCGGCGCACGGCGGCGCCGAGCTCGTGCGGGTCCAGGCCCTCGCCCGCGTACCCGTCCCGGCAGGTGCCGCAGAAGCACAGCGACATCAGGTACTGCGCGGCGTCCCCGAGGGCGACGCCGCCGGTCTTGTCGTGGGCGTGCAGGTGGGCCATGCCGTACCAGCCGCACGACTCCAGTTCGGTGCCGCGCGCCCCGGGGCGTACCGCCGCTTCGGCGGCGAGCTCGACGAGGTACGCCCGCACGTCGGGCCGGGCGACGCAGGGCGCCCAGGGGTAGCGGTCGCCGTACGCGTTGACCACCGAGGTGTGCGGGTGCTCGGCGCCGAGGCGGGAGCTGTGCGCGAGGACGACCCAGCTGTGCACGTCGAGCCCGGCGTCCGCCAGCGCCTCGGCGGCCTCGCCGTACGCGTCGCCGGGGGCCCACGCCCCGGCCGCGTACGGGCGCAGCGGGTGGCGGGCCCAGCGGCCGGATTCCGGCGGGTAGAGGACGGCGGCGTACTCGGCGGTGACGACGCGGTGGCGGGGGTGGAGCGGGGTCAGGGCGCGGGTGGAGTGGTACGCGGAGGCGAGCGTGACCTGCCGGACGCCGAGGTCGGCGATGCGCCCGGCGGCGTCCGGGTCGCCGATGACGTCCCAGGGGTAGAGGAAGGCGGAGGCTTTCACCGCACGCCTCCGGGGCCCGGGGCGAGCAGGGCGCGGCCGTGCTCGACCAGCCGGGCGAGCTCCTCGACGTGGGCGGGGGCGGGCTCGCTGAGCGGCGGGCGGACCCCGCCGACGTCCAGGCCGCCGAGGCGTACCCCCGCCTTGACGAGGGAGACGGCGTACCCGCGCCCCTGGGCGCGCAGCTCGACCAGCGGCCGGTAGAAGCCGTCGATGAGGCGGTCCGCGGTCGCGTCGTCGCCGTCGCGGAGCGCCCGGTGGAAGGCGAGGGCGATGTCGGGTGCGAAGCAGAAGACGGCGGAGGAGTAGAGGGTGACGCCGATGCCCCGGTAGGCGGGCGCGGTCAGTTCCGCGGTGGGCAGGCCGTTGAAGTAGAGCAGGTCGAGCCCTTCGGCGCGGACGGCGCTGACGACGCGCTGCATCAGGTCGAGGTCGCCGTACCCGTCCTTGAGGCCGATGACGCCGTCGACGCGGGCGAGCGCGACGGCCGTGGCCGGGGTGAGGACGGCGTTGTCGCGCTGGTAGACGATGACGTCGAGGGAGGTGGCCCCGGCCAGCGCGGTGTAGTGGCGCAGCAGGCCCGCCTGGTCGGCCACGACCAGGTACGGCGGCATGGCGAGCAGCCCGTCCGCGCCCGCCTCCTCGGCGAGGCGCGCGTACCGGACGGCGAGCGCGGTGCCGTATCCGGTGCCCGCGACGACCGGCACCCGTCCGGCGGCCTCCTCCACGGCGGCGGCGACGCAGGCGCGGAACTCCTCCGGTGTGAGGGCGTGGAACTCCCCCGTGCCGCAGCAGGCGAAGACGGCGGCGGCGCCCGCCTCGACGCCGCCGCGTACGTGCGCGCGGAAGGCGTCGAGGTCGAGCGCGCCGTCCGGTCCGTACGCGGTGACGGGGAAGAACAGCAGGCCGTCGAACCGGTCGGCGAGCGGTGCTCGACCTGGGGACGGGGCAGAGGTCACGGGCTCTCCCTGAACAGCCATCGCACATATGCGTGCATGATTCTGACCGATGTTTATATTTCTGAACGCGGCCACGCTAGGGCAGGCCTCTTGGGCCGGTCAAGGCGCCGCTCGACGGAAAACCGCGGCCATGGCAGCGAGTTGGACGGGTACCCGTCTCACTTGACGCTGTTCGTGGCCGCTCCCTAGCGTGTCCACGTTTGTGAATGCCGTCTACGCAGTTGAGCCGTACCCAGCTGAGCCGTCGGCCCTACCGAGGAGATCCGCCCATGCCCGCTCCCCGCACCGTCCTGCTCACCGGCGCCGCCGGCGGCGTCGGCACCCTGATGCGGGGGCTGCTGCCCGCGTACGGCTACGACCTCCGCCTCCTCGACGTGACGCCCATCGACGGCGAGCCGGACGCCATCACCGCGGACCTGGCCGACCAGGACGCCCTGCGCGAGGCGGTCCGGGGCGTGGACGCGATCGTCCACCTGGCGGGCATCTCCCTGGAGGCCCCCTTCGAGAAGATCCTGCGCGCCAACATCGAGGGCACGTACCACCTCTACGAGGCGGCCCGGGAGGAGGGCGTACGGCGGATCGTCTTCGCCTCCAGCAACCACGCCGTCGGCTTCACCCCCCGCCCGCACGGATCGGACCCGCTGATCCCGGTGGACACCCCGCACCGCCCGGACACCCTCTACGGACTGTCCAAGTGCTTCGGCGAGGACCTGGCCCAGCTCTACTGGGACCTGCACGGCATCGAAACCGTCTCCGTACGGATCGGCTCCTGCTTCATGGAGCCCACCTCCGTGCGGATGCTGTCCGTCTGGCTGAGCCCGGGCGACGGGGCCCGCCTCTTCCACGCGGCGCTCACCGCGGAGGACGTCCACCACACCGTGGTGTACGGATCGTCGGCCAACACCCGCCTGTGGTGGGACCTGTCCTCGGCGCGGGCGCTCGGCTACGAGCCGCAGGACGACTCGGAGCAGTACGCCCCGAAGCTCGTCGCCGAGCACGGCGAGCTGGACGACGCCAACCCGGAGCACCGGGTCCTGGGCGGCCATTTCGCCACGAACCCGCCGCAGTGGCCGCACTGACCCGTGACCGGAGTGGCCCAAGGGGACGAAGGTAAGGGAACGGCAAAGCGGTCCCGCTCGTTACGTCAGGCATGACAGCTATGACCCCCGGCTCGAACATCCCCCTCACCGCCACCCGGGTGGCGGTGGACGTCTCCGCGCCCGTGCGGCTCGACGTATCGGGCCTGCTGCTCACCGCCGAAGGCAAGGTGCGCTCCGACGACGACTTCATCTTCTACAACCAGCCCTCCGGCGCCGGTGTCACCTACCGCTCCGGCGGCGGCACCGCCCCCGACGCGGTGATCGTGGACACCGCCGCCGTACCGCCGGGCATCGAGAAGATCGTCGTCACCGCGAGCCCGGACGCGGCTGGCCAGACCTTCCAGGGCATCGAACCCACCGCTACCCTCCGCGACGCCGACGGCGGCGCCGTCCTCGCCACCTTCACCCCGCCCCGGCTGGGCTCCGAGACGGCCCTGGTCGTGGTGGAGGTCTACCGCCGGGGCGGCGCCTGGAAGGCGCGCGCGGTCGGCCAGGGGTACGCCAACGGGCTCGCGGGCATCGCGACGGACTTCGGCGTGTCCGTGGACGAGGAGCCGGCCGCCGCACCGACCCCGGCCGCGGCCCCCGCTCCGGCCCCGGTGGCCGCGGCGCCCGTGACCCCGGCCCCGGCCCCGGCCGCGCCTCCCGTACCGGCCGCGCCCCCTGCCACCGGGAAGATCAACCTCGACAAGGGCCGCGTCAGCCTCCAGAAGAACCAGACCGTCTCCCTCGTCAAGGGCGGCCAGCCGCTGCTGTCCCAGGTCAAGATGGGCCTCGGCTGGGAGCCCGCGTACCGCGGCAAGGACATCGACCTCGACGCCTCCGTCATCGCCTACGGCCCCCAGCGCAACCACCTGGACAGCTGCTACTTCGGCAAGCTGTCCATCCTGGGCGGCGCCGTCAAGCACTCCGGCGACAACCTCACGGGCGAGGGCGCCGGCGACGACGAGGTGATCACGGTCGACCTGGGCCGGCTGCCGGCCGACGCGACGGGCCTGGTCTTCACCGTCAACTCCTTCTCCGGGCAGAAGTTCACCGAGGTCGCCAAGGCCTACTGCCGGCTGATGGACGCGGCCACCGGCGAGGAGCTGGTGCGCTTCGACCTCACCACGGCCGAGCCGCAGACCGGCGTGATGATGGCGAAGCTCATCAAGCAGTTCTCCGGTGAGTGGGAGATGACCGCGATGGGCGAGTTCGTGAAGTCGCGCACGGTCCGCGGCATGGTGAAGCCGGCGGCGCAGGCGCTGTGATACCCCCGGCCGACCCGGCTCACCCGGCTTCCCCGGCGGACGGCGCCGCTCCCCCTTCCCCTCCCCCGGTGGCGTTCCCCGCCACCGGCCGCCGCGTCCTGGTCAGCGGCGCCTCACGGGGCCTGGGGCGCGCCGTCGCCCAGGCCTTCGCGGCCAACGGCGACCGGGTCGCGGTCCACTACTCCACGCGCGGCGAGGAGGCGCGGCGCACGCTGGAGTCCCTGCCGGGCACGGGCCACGTCCTCACCCCCGGCGACCTTTCCGACCCGGCGCAGGCCGCCCGGGTCGCGGACGCCGCGGCGTCCGCGCTCGGCGGCCTGGACGTGCTCGTCAACAACGCGGCGGTCAACATCCGGCACCCCCTGGCCGAGACGCCGTACGACGCGTGGGTGGCGCTCTGGCAACAGCACGTCTCCGTCAACCTCCTGGCCACGGCGCACCTGAGCCACCTCGCCGCGCGCCGCATGATCGACCAGGGCGCGGGCGGGCGCATCGTGAACATCGGCTCCCGCGGCGCCTTCCGCGGCGAACCGGACCATCCCGCCTACGGCGCCACCAAGGCCGCCGTCCACGCCCTCGGCCAGTCACTGGCGGTCTCCCTGGCGCCGCACGGCATCGCGGTCGCGTCCGTCGCGCCCGGCTTCTTCGCCACCGAGCGCGTCGCTGACCGGCTGACGGGCCCGGAGGGGGAGGCGATCCGGGCGCAGAGCCCCTTCGGCCGGGTGGGCACGGCGGAGGAGATCGCGGCGGCGGTGCTGTGGCTGGCCTCGCCGGAGGCCGAGTGGTCCTCCGGCACGATCCTGGACCTCAACGGCGCCTCCCACCTGCGCGGCTGAAGCGGAATCAGGGCGGGGCGGCCGCGCCGCGGGCGGGCCGGCGTAACGAAGCCCCGCCCCGAGCGACGAGCGCCCGGGGCGGGCGCGGGGGCGCGAGCCCCTGCGCCTCCACGCCCCTACGCCCCGCCCACGCCTACGCCTACGTCCTCACGCGCCCGCGCGCGACCGTGCCTTGAACGCGGCCTTCCGGGCCGCCTTCGCCACCCGCTTGTCGCGGTGCAGACGGCCCATCGCCTCCAGCACCTCCGGTGTCGCCGGGTGCTCGACGCGCCAGGCGGTGTCGAAGAAGCCGCTGTGCTGGCCCGTCAGGCCCTCCACCAGGTCCTGGAGCTCCTCCAGTTCGCCCTGCGCGTCCAGTTGCGCCGCGATCGTGTCGATGGCCAGCCAGAAGATCATCGACTCCGGCGGCGCCGGCACGTCCGCCGCGCCCCGCTCCGCGAGCCACACCCGCGCGAGCCCGCCCAGCTCCGGGTCGTCCAGCACCTCCCGTACCGCCGGCTCCGCCTCCGCGCCCGCCAGGGTGAGCGCCTGCTGACAGTGGAGCCGCCGCAGCGGCGAGTCCGCGTCCGTGCCCTTCGCGGCGGCCAGGAGCTCGCGCGCCGCGGCGACCGGCTCCCGCCGGGCCAGCCACTCCCGCGTCTCGGCCCGTGCGGCCCCCTCGGGGAAGTGCGCGACGCCCGCCAGCAGCGCCTCCGCGCCCTTGTCCGCGAGGTCGCCCACCGCCGGCGCGTCCACGCCCGCGTCCAGCATGCGCGCCCGGACGCCGTACAGGCCCAGCGGCGTGAGCCGCACCATCCCGTACCGCGACACGTCCTCGTCGTCGCCGACCGCGACCGGCTCCGCGTCGCCCGCCTCCGCCATCAGCGCCTCGTCGACGGGCGTGTACTCCACGAGCCCGATCGGCTCCAGGACCCGGAACTGGTCGTCCAGCCGCATCATCGCCTCCGACACCTGCTCCAGGATGTCGTCGGTCGGTTCGCCCATGTCGTCCGGGAGGATCATCGACGCGGCGAGCGCGGGCAGCGGCACCGGGCCCGGCGCGCGGCCCGTCTCCGCCGCGCCGCTCTCCGAGACGGTCAGCAGGTACAGGTTGCCGAGGACCCCGTCGAGGAACTCGGCCTCCCCCTCCGGGTCCCAGTCCAGCGCCTCCAGGTCGATCCGGCCGTCCTCGCCGACGACGTCCGCGAGGTCGTCGAGCAGCGGCGCGGTGGCGTCCGCGAACACCGTCTCCAGGCCGTCGAGCCACAGCGCCAGCACGTCCTGCGGTGAACCGCCCGTGATCAGCGGCAGGTTCTCGCCCGCCGCGACGGACGCCTCCCCCGCCTCGTCCGCGCCCTCCGCCGGGTCCTCGACCTCCACCAGCCCGGTGTCGACGGCGACCCGCCACGCCTCGCTCGCGTACGCCGCCCCGTCCTCGTCCGCCGGCAGCCCCAGCACCTCCGCGGCGGCCGGCAGCAGCTCCTCGACGAGCTCGCCCCCGGCGCCGACCCGCGTCCCGGGCCCCGCCCAGCGGGCGAGCCGGACGGCCCGGGCCAGCAGCGGGGCGGCGAGCGCGTCACGCGCCAGCTCCGCGTCCGAGGGCAGCCGCACCGGCGGCAGGGTGGGACGGTCTGACGACATCAGGGGTCTCTCCTCGGGACGGGGAAGGGGTCCGGGCGGCCCCCAGCGTAGACGCATTTGGGTGCATGTCCGGTGGTTCATGTACCGGTCAACCCCCGTACACCCGCCAACCCTTGACAACTGCCCCGCACACACAAGACATTGACGCGCGTAGATCTGCAACCCCGATCCACACCCCCACCTCCCACCACCATCGGAGCCTCTCCATGCGCCCCTCTCCCCTGCCGAGAACCGCAGCCGTATCGGCCGTCGTCGCCGCCGCGCTCGCCGCCGGCCTGCTCGCCGCCTCCCCGTCCGCGTCCGCCCCGGCCGCCTCCACCACGGCCGCCGACTCGGCCGCCGAGGCGATACGCGTCCACGACATCCAGGGCTCCACCCGCATATCCCCGCTCGTCGGCCGCCAGGTCACCGCCGTGCCCGGCATCGTCACCGGCGTCCGCGCCTACGGCTCGAAGGGCTTCTGGATCCAGGACGCGCAGCCCGACGCCGACCCCGCCACCAGCGAGGGCCTGTTCGTCTTCACCGGCTCCGCCCCCACCGTCGCCGTCGGCGACGCCGTGACGGTCTCGGGCACGGTCACCGAGTACGTCCCGGGCGGCACGTCCTCCGGCAACCAGTCCCTCACGCAGATCAGCAAGCCCACCGTCACGGTGGTCTCCTCCGGCAACCCGCTCCCGGCGCCCACCGTCGTCTCCGCCCGCTCGGTGCCGTCGGCGTACGCGCCCGAGGGCGACCCGGCGGCCGGGGGCTCCATCAACGGCCTGCCGCTGCGCCCGGGTTCGTACGCCCTGGACTACCTCGAGTCGCTGGAGGGCACGAACGTCCGCATCGGCTCCTCCCGGGTCGTCACCGCGAGCAACGAGCACGCCGAGCTGTGGGTGACGGTGAAGCCGCACGAGAACCCGAGCGCCCGCGGCGGCGCGGTCTACGGCTCGTACGCCTCCCAGAACACCGGCCGTCTGAAGATCCAGTCGCTCGTCCCGCTCGCCCAGCAGCCGTTCCCCAAGGCGAACGTCGGCGACTGGCTGACCGGCACGACCGAGGGCCCGCTGGACTTCAACCAGTTCGGCGGCTACACCCTCGCCGCCCGCACCCTCGGCACGCTCGCCGACCGGGGCCTGGAGCGCGAGGTCACCGAGAAGCAGCACCGCAGCGAGCTGGCCGTGGCCACGTACAACGTGGAGAACCTCGACCCGGGCGACCCGCAGGAGAAGTTCGACGCGCTGGCGAAGGCGGTCGTGGAGAACCTCGCCTCGCCCGACATCGTGGCCCTGGAGGAGATCCAGGACAACAACGGCGCGAAGAACGACGGTACGGTCGCCGCCGACCAGACGCTCAAGAAGTTCACGGACGCGATCGTCGCGGCCGGCGGCCCGGCGTACGAGTGGCGCAGCATCGACCCGGCCGACGGCAAGGACGGCGGCGAGCCGGGCGGCAACATCCGGCAGGTGTTCCTCTTCAACCCCGAGCGCGTGTCCTTCACCGACCGCGCGGGCGGCGACGCGGCGACGGCGACCGGGGTCGTCCGGGAGAAGGGCCGGGCGGCCCTGACGCACTCCCCCGGCCGGATCGACCCGGCGAACTCCGCCTGGGACAACAGCCGCAAGCCGCTGGCGGGCGAGTTCACCTTCCGGGGCCGTACGGTCTTCGTGATCGCGAACCACTTCGGCTCGAAGGGCGGCGACGAGTCGCTGGTCTCTCACCGCCAGCCGCCGAACCGTTCCTCCGAGACGAAGCGGCTCCAGCAGGCCCAGGCCGTCAACGCCTTCGTGAAGGACGTCCTGAAGGTGCAGCGGACCGCCGACGTCGTCGTCCTCGGCGACATCAACGACTTCGAGTTCTCGGCGACGACGAAGGCCCTGACGGACGGCGGCGCGCTGTACCCGGCGGTGATGTCGCTGCCGCGCGCCGAGCGGTACTCGTACGTCTTCCAGGGCAACAGCCAGGTGCTGGACCAGATCCTGACGAGCCCGTCGATCCGCGACTTCACGTACGACAGCGTGCACATCAACGCCGAGTTCGCGGACCAGAACAGCGACCACGACCCGCAGGTGCTGCGCTTCCGCCCGTAGGGCCCCGCACGGGTCAGGCGGTTACGGCGGTTACGCGCCCGGGCGCAGGCTCAGCGCGGGCGCGTACCGCTTGACCCCGCCCCCGACGACACCGGGGTAGGACAGCACCCTGCGCCACTGCGGGGTGTCCGACCCGATCCCGTCGCCGGGGGCGGCGAGCGCCTCGACGTGGGCCCGGGCGCTCTCCCACTCGGCGTAGTTGAGGACGCGGGTGCCGTCGAGGCTGACGTGGAAGTTCCCGGAAATGGCCCCCGGGATGGGCCGCGGCTCGGTCTCCAGCGCCTCGAAAACCCCGTCCACCCAGTGCCGCTGCCGCTCCGCGTCCGCGCCCTCGAACTCGACGTCGACGATGACGACGCACCCGGGCGCCCGGCTGTCGCCCTCGGCCGGCCCGTCCGTGCGGTAGAGCTCGTACGAGAAGAGGCCCACGCGCTCGATGCCGGGCACGGCCGCGTCGATCTCGTCGACCCGTTCGTCGCGATGGCCGGTGAAGAACGCGCGGTAGGTCTCCTCGTCGCGCCACTGCGAGTAGTGGAAGAGGGTGTCGCCGTCCTCCCCGGCGTACACGGTGTACGACAGGAGGCCATCGACCGGCCAGTCGCGGGTCTGCCAGGCCTTGGCGATGGCCTCCACTGCGGCGCTCTGCCGCTCGGGCGTCCCCACGCGCCAGGTGCTCGCCTTGACGACACCGGCGTCGGGCCGGGAGATCCGCGGGCGGGCGTCGGGGCCGAAGGTCGCGATCGTACGTGCCATGGCTGCTGCCTCTCGGATGCGCTGCCGCCCCCCATTCGGTGCGGCCGGAACCCCATGATCAGACGTCAACCGCGCTTGAGGTCAACAGCCGGCGCCCCTCCCTTCTCACCCCGGCCAGGTGCCGGTCAGCCGCCGGACCCCGACCGCGCCGGAGCGGTCCACGGCCGCCTTGACGACGGCGAAGATGGCGCCTTCGATCGCGGCCGCGAGCAGGATCTCCTTCCACTCGCGCTCCTCGTCCATGGCGTCCGGGGCGTCTCCGTTGCCGACCGCCGCCCAGGCGCGGGAGAAGAGCGTGCTCGCGATGGCACCGCTCGCCATGCCGAGGAGGAGGCCGACGGGCCGGTAGAGGAGCTTCTGCTTCCTCTTCTTCTTGTGCTGCTTCTTCTGCTTGTCCGCCATTCCCGCGCTCACCCCCACTTACCGCTGCGCCGCAGCTGCCAGACCACGATCCCCGCGACCACCATGGCCGCGACGGCGGCGAGGACCGGGCGCGGGTGGTTGCGCACGGGTTCCGGGGTCTTGTCGTGCACCAGGTGGGCGGCGCGCGCCTTCACATCGGTCTTGGCCATCAGCTGGTCGATCGTCTCGCCCAGCTCCTGGCGCTTGCGCGCCGCTTCGCGCCGCAGCTCGTCCGGTCCGGGCGCCTTACGCGTCTCCCGTGTCATCGGTGGACCCTCTCCTTGATCTCGTGGACGTCCGAACGCATCCCGTCGATCGCCCGCTCGGGCTTGGGCGGCACCGCGGCCTTCAGCTGCTTGCGGCCGAGGAGGGCGAGGATTCCGGCGAGCACCAGGAACACTCCGGTGGCGATGAGCACCGAGGCCCATACGTCGAGGGCCAGGTTCAGCAGGGCGGCCACGGTGGCCCAGATCCCGATCAAGCCGACGTACCCGACGGCGGCCGCGGCACCGAGCAGCCCGCCGCCCTTGCCCGCGCGTTTGCCCTTCTGCATCATCTCGGCCTGCGCGGTGCGCATCTCGGTCCTGACCAGGTCCGTGAGCTGCTCCGACGCCTGCTTCACCAGCTCGCCGACCGACGGTTCTCCGGCCATGGCAACGCCTCCCATCTCGTACGGGGAGCTTCGGGTACCCGCCTTCCGGTGCTCGGAACCCCGCCACCATTAAGCACCACTAACGTCTTGGTGCAAGAAGATCTAAGTAGACCTTCACTGATCGGCCGGTCACACTGCGTACATGATCCACACCACCACCGCCCCGCCCTTCGGCCGCGCCCTGTGCGCGATGGTCACGCCCTTCACCGCCTCCGGCGAGCAGCCGGACCTGGACCGGGCGCAGGAGCTGGCGGCGCACCTGGTCGCCGAGGGCTGCGACGGACTCGTCCTGAACGGGACGACGGGCGAATCGCCGACCACCAGCGACGCCGAGAAGGCCGCGCTGGTACGGGCGGTGCGCGAGGCCGTCGGCACGCGCGCGGCCCTGGTGGCCGGGGTCGGCACGGCGGACACCAGCCACACCGTCGAGCTGGCCCGCCAGGCGGAGGCGGCGGGCGCCGACGGGCTGCTCGTGGTGCCCCCGTACTACAGCCGCCCGCCGCAGGCGGCGATCGAGGCGCACTTCCGGCGGGTGGCGGACGCGACGGGCCTGCCGCTGGCGCTGTACGACATCCCGGGCCGCACGGGTGTCCGCATCGAGCCGGAGACCGTGCTGCGGCTCGCGGACCATCCGCGGATCGTGGCGGTGAAGGACTGCGCGTACGACCTGCTGGGCTCGGCCAAGGTCATCGCGCGCACGTCACTGGCGTACTACTCGGGCTGCGACGAGCTGAACCTCCCGCTGTACGCGATCGGCGGCGCGGGCTTCGTCAGTACGGTGGCGAACGTGGCGCCGGGCCCCATGCGCGCGGTGCTGGACGCCTTCGACGCGGGCGACACGGCCCTGGCCGCCCGTCTCCACCAGCGCACGCTGCCGCTGACGGAATTGATGATGGCGTCGGGCCTGCCGGGCGCGGTGACGGTCAAGGCCCTGCTCGCCACCGGCCCGGTACGGGAACCGCTGCAGCCCGCCGACCGGCGAACGGTCGACGGGCTGCGTGCGGCGTACGAGGAACTGCTCCGGCACCCGGTGCGGCCCCCGGTTCAGGAGCCGGTCACCTGATTGCTCCCGAGGATCGACACGTGCTCCAGCACGTCCTCCATCGGGTCGTCGATCTGGCCGATCGACAGCAGGGTGATGCGGTGCCCGTTGTCGGACCCCCGGTGGCTCTCGTCGGCCTGCGCGGCCGCCCCGGACGAGAACACGGCCGCCAACGCGAGCACCCCGGGAACGATCAACCTGCCGGTCTTCATATCAGCCGTCCCTCGCCTTGCCCATTCGTGTGATACGCGCCGACCTGCTTATCGGTCCTACGGACCGAAAGGTCACGCGACATCACCCGATCCGGCGGTCTGAGCGGGTGGCTCAGTTGTGGCTGTGCAGGATGTCGTTCAGGCCGCCCCACACCGCGTTGTTCGGCCGGGCCTCGACGGTGCCGGTGACCGAGTTGCGGCGGAAGAGGATGTTCGAGGCGCCCGAGAGCTCGCGCGCCTTGACGATCTGGCCGTCGGGCATGGTCACCCGCGTGCCTGCCGTGACGTACAGGCCGGCCTCGACGACGCACTCGTCGCCGAGCGCGATGCCGACGCCCGCCTCCGCGCCGACGAGGCAGCGCTCGCCGATGGAGATGATGACGTTGCCGCCGCCGGAGAGGGTGCCCATGGTGGAGGCGCCGCCGCCGATGTCCGAGCCGTCGCCGATGACGACACCGGCGGAGATGCGGCCCTCGACCATGGAGGTGCCGAGGGTGCCGGCGTTGAAGTTGACGAAGCCCTCGTGCATGACGGTGGTGCCGGAGCCGAGGTGCGCGCCGAGCCGGACGCGGTCGGCGTCGGCGATGCGGACGCCCGTGGGGACGACGTAGTCCGTCATGCGCGGGAACTTGTCGATGCTGGTGACCTGGAGGTGCAGGCCCTCGGCACGGGCGTTCAGCCGGACCTTCTCGACGTCGTCGACGGCGACGGGGCCGAGGCTCGTCCAGGCCACGTTGGCGAGGTGCGCGAAGATGCCGTCGAGGTTCTGCCCGTGCGGCTTGACCAGCCGGTGGCTGAGCAGGTGCAGCCGCAGGTACACGTCGTGCGCGTCGAGCGGCTTCTCGTCGAGCGAGCTGATGACCGTGCGTACGGCGACGACCTCGACGCCCCGGCGGGCGTCGACGCCGATGGCCTTGGCGGCGCCTTCCCCGAGCAGGTTGACGGCCTGGTCGGAGGTGAGCCGCTCGGTCCCGGCCGGTCCGGCGGCCTCGGTGAGCTCGGGCGCGGGGAACCAGGTGTCGAGAACGGTGCCGTCGCCGGCGATGGTGGCGAGGCCGGCGGCGACGGCGCCGGTGGTGCGAGGTGCAGACGGTGCAGAAGTCATGCAGGAAACCTAACCGCCGGTCGCCCGCTCAGGCGAACCGGTCTCACTGTACGGAGAAACGGCCGTGCCCTCCGGAAAGGGACCGGAGGGCACGGCGTCAAGGACGTGCGGGATCTCAGACGTTGAAGCCGAGAGCGCGCAGCTGCTCCCGCCCGTCGTCCGTGATCTTGTCCGGGCCCCACGGCGGCATCCAGACCCAGTTGATCTTCAGCTCGCTCACGATGCCGTCCGTCGCGGCCTTCGCCTGGTCCTCGATCACGTCCGTCAGCGGGCAGGCCGCCGACGTCAGCGTCATGTCCAGGGTCGCGATGTTGGCGTCGTCGATGTGGATGCCGTAGATGAGGCCGAGGTTGACGACGTCGATGCCCAGCTCGGGGTCGACGACGTCGTACAGCGCCTCGCGGATCTCCTCCTCGGACGCCGGCTTCATCGGGGCGGCCTCGGCCGCGGGTGCCGTCTCGGCGGCCGTCGAGGCGGCCTCGGCCGGCTCGGCCGTCGCCGTCGTCTCCGCCGTGTCGGCCGTCTGGTTCTCGGTCATGCGGTCTTCCTCTCCGCGCCCTCACCCATCACCTGGGCCGTCGCGTCCTTCCAGGCCATCCAGCTCAGCAGGGCGCACTTCACCCGGGCCGGGTACTTGGAGACGCCGGCGAACGCGACCGCGTCCTCCAGCACCTCCTCCATGGCGTCGTCCGGCTCGATCCTGCCCTTGGACTGCATCAGCTCCAGGAACGTGCCCTGGATCTGCTGCGCCTCGGCGAGTTCCTTGCCGACGAGGAGTTCATTCAGTACGGACGCCGACGCCTGGCTGATGGAACAGCCCTGGCCCTCGTACGAGACGTCCGCGACGCGCGTGCCGTCGTACTTCACGCGCAGCGTGATCTCGTCACCGCACGTCGGGTTGACGTGGTGCACCTCGGCGTCGCCGTCCCGCAAGCCCCGGCCGTGCGGGTTCTTGTAGTGGTCCAGGATGACGTCCTGGTACATCGAATCCAGCTTCACACCCGCTCCTAGCCGAAGAAGTTCCGGACGTGCTCCAGGCCCGCCACGAGGGCGTCCACCTCGGCCGGCGTGGAGTACAGATAGAACGACGCTCGCGTGGTCGCAGGAATTCCGTACCGCAGGCAGACCGGCCGGGCGCAGTGGTGCCCGACCCGGACGGCGATGCCCTGCTCGTCGAGGACCTGGCCCACGTCGTGCGGGTGGATGTCGCCGAGCGTGAAGGAGATCGCCGCACCGCGGTCCTCGGCCGTCACCGGGCCGATGATCCGCAGGTCGGGGACTTCCCGGAGGCGCTGGATGGCGTACTCCGTGATCGCGTGCTCATGCGCGGCGATCTTGTCCATGCCGATCGAGGAGAGGTAGTCCACGGCCGCGCCGAGGCCGACGGCCTGCGCGATCGGGGGCGTACCGGCCTCGAACTTGTGCGGGGCGGGGGCGTACGTCGACGAGCTCATGGAGACCGTCTCGATCATCTCGCCACCGCCGAGGAACGGCGGGAGGTCCTCCAGCAGCTCCTGGCGGCCCCACAGCACGCCGATGCCCGTCGGGCCGCACATCTTGTGGCCGGTGAAGGCCACGAAGTCGGCCTGGAGGGCCTGGACGTCCAGCGGCATGTGCGGGGCCGCCTGCGAGGCGTCGATCAGCACCAGGGCGCCGACGTCCTGGGCGCGGCGCACGAGCGCCTCGACCGGGTTGACGGTGCCCATGATGTTGGAGACCAGCGTGAAGGAGACGATCTTCGTCTTCTCGGTGATGATCTCTTCGATGTTCGACAGGTCGAGCCGGCCGTCGTCGGTCAGCCCGAACCACTTCAGCTTCGCGCCGGTGCGCTGCGCGAGCAGCTGCCACGGAACGATGTTGGAGTGGTGCTCCATCTCCGTGATGACGATCTCGGTCTCGTGGTCGACCCGGTAGGGCTCGTCGGCCCAGCCCAGCATGTTCGCCACGAGGTTGAGCGACTCCGAGGCGTTCTTGGTGAAGATCACCTCGTTGCGGCTCGGCGCGTTGATGAAGGCGGCGACCTTGTCGCGCGCGCCCTCGTACAGCGCCGTGGCCTCCTCGGCCAGCACATGCACGCCGCGGTGCACGTTGGCGTTGTGCTGTTCGTAGTACTCACTCAGCACGTCGATGACCTGGCGCGGCGTCTGCGAGGTCGCCGCGTTGTCCAGGTACACCAGCTTCTTGCCGTCGTGGAGCACCCGGTCGAGGATCGGGAAGTCCTTGCGGATCGCCTCGGTGTCGAGAAGGCCCGGCAGCTGTGTCACGCGGATACGCCACCCTTCGTGTACGACTCGTAGCCCTCGTTCTCCAGCTTGTCGGCGAGCTCGGGGCCGCCCGACTCGACGATCCGGCCGGCGGAGAAGACGTGGACGAAGTCCGGCTTGATGTAGCGCAGGATGCGCGTGTAGTGCGTGATCAGCAGGGTGCCGACCTCACCGGTCTCACGGACGCGGTTGACGCCCTCGGAGACGATGCGCAGCGCGTCGACGTCCAGGCCGGAGTCGGTCTCGTCGAGGATCGCGACCTTCGGCTTGAGGAGCTCCAGCTGGAGGATCTCGTGGCGCTTCTTCTCACCGCCGGAGAAGCCCTCGTTGACATTGCGCTCGGCGAAGGAGGGGTCCATGTTGAGGCGCTCCATGGCCTCCTTGACCTCCTTCACCCAGGTGCGCAGCTTGGGGGCCTCGCCGCGGACGGCGGTGGCGGAGGTGCGCAGGAAGTTGCTCACCGAGACGCCCGGGACCTCGACCGGGTACTGCATGGCGAGGAAGAGGCCGGCGCGGGCGCGCTCGTCGACGGACATCTCCAGGACGTCCTCGCCGTCGAGGGTGACGGTGCCGCCGGTGATCGTGTACTTGGGGTGACCCGCCAGCGAGTACGCGAGCGTCGACTTGCCGGAGCCGTTGGGGCCCATGATGGCGTGGGTCTCGCCCTGCTTCACGGTCAGGTCGACGCCCTTGAGGATCTCCTTCGTGGCGTTGTCGGCCTCGACGGAGACGTGCAGGTCGCGGATTTCAAGCGTTGCCATGGGTGACTCAGGACTCCTGGGTGACGGAGACGAGCACATCGTCCCCTTCGATCTGTACGGGGTATACGGGGACGGGGCGCGTCGCGGGAAGGCCGGACGGCTTGCCGGTGCGGAGGTCGAAGGCGGAGCCGTGCAGCCAGCACTCGATCTGGCAGTCCTCCACCTCGCCCTCCGAGAGCGAGACGTTCGCGTGCGAGCAGATGTCGTGGATCGCGAACACCTCCCCCTCGGTGTGGACGATGGAGACCGGCGTGCCGTCGATCTCCACCCTCTTCGGGGTGTCCTCCTCCAGCTCGCTCAGCCCACAGGCGCGGACGAAGGGCATCAGAGCGACGCCTCCAGCTCGGCCTCGATCTTGGCGATGAGGCGCTCCTCGACGTCCGGCAGGCCGATCTGCTGGACGAGCTCCGCGAAGAAGCCGCGGACGACGAGGCGGCGCGCCTCGGCCTCCGGGATACCGCGGGCCATCAGGTAGAAGAGCTGCTCGTCGTCGAAGCGGCCGGTGGCGGAGGCGTGACCGGCGCCGGCGATCTCGCCGGTCTCGATCTCCAGGTTCGGCACGGAGTCGACGCGGGCGCCGTCCGTCAGAACCAGGTTGCGGTTCATCTCGTACGTGTCGGTGCCCTCGGCCGCGGCCTGGATGAGGACGTCGCCGATCCACACGGCGTGCGCGTTCTCGCCCTGCAGCGCGCCCTTGTAGGCCACGTTGGACTTGCAGTGCGGGGTGTTGTGGTCGACCAGGAGGCGGTGCTCCTGGTGCTGGCCCTTCTCGGTGAAGTACAGGCCGAAGAGCTCGGCCTCGCCGCCGGTCGCGGCGTACTGCACGCGCGGGTGCAGGCGGACCAGGTCACCGCCGAAGGTGACGACGACCGACTTGAAGGAGGCGTCCCGGCCGACCAGCGCGTTGTGCTGGCCGACGTGGACGGCCTTCTCGTCCCAGTCCTGGATGGAGACGACGGTGAGCTTGGCACCGTCGCCGATCAGGTAGTCGACGTTGGCGGCGAGCACCGCGTCACCGGTGTGGTCGATGACCACGACGGCCTCGGCGAAGGCGCCGAGCTCGATGACCTGGTGGCCGAAGGCGGTGCCGCCCTCGCCGTGCACGGAGATCCGGACCGGCTCGGTGAGCACGGTCTCCTTGGGCACGGTGACGACCGAGGCCTTCTCGAAGCCGGAGTACGCCTGGGCGGCGACCCGGTCCACCGGGGTGCCGGCCTTGCCGAGCCGCGCGTCGTCGCGGCCGACGGTCTCGACGGTGACGCCCTCGGGCGCCTCCACCTCCACGCGTACGCCGTCGCCGGTGGCGACCGCGGTGCCGTCGTGCAGGCCGCGCAGCCGCTCCAGCGGCGTGAACCGCCACTCCTCCTCGCGGCCGTGCGGGACGGGGAAGTCCGCGACGTCGAAGGACGGGGGGGCGCTCATGCGGGTGGCGACGGTGGACTCGGCGGCCACCGCGATGGAGCCGGCGGTGGTGGAGCCCGCCGGGATGGTCCCCGTCGGGTTGTTCTGGGCCTCAGCCATGGCTGTCGTGTTGCTCTCTTCCTACGTAAAGACTGGTACGGACGGCGGGGGCGGCGTCAGCCGACCGCACCCTCCATCTGCAGCTCGATCAGCCGGTTGAGCTCCAGCGCGTACTCCATCGGCAGCTCCTTGGCGATCGGCTCGACGAAGCCGCGCACGATCATCGCCATCGCCTCGTCCTCCGACAGACCGCGGCTCATCAGGTAGAAGAGCTGGTCCTCGGAGACCTTGGAGACGGTCGCCTCGTGGCCCATGGACACGTCGTCCTCGCGCACGTCGACGTACGGGTACGTGTCCGAGCGGGAGATGGTGTCGACGAGCAGGGCGTCGCAGAGCACGTTCGACTTGGAGCCCGGGGCACCCTCGCCGATCTCGATGAGACCGCGGTAGGAGGTGCGGCCGCCGCCTCGCGCCACCGACTTGGAGACGATGTTGGAGGAGGTGTTCGGGGCCATGTGGACCATCTTGGCGCCGGCGTCCTGGTGCTGGCCCTCGCCCGCGAAGGCGATGGAGAGGGTCTCGCCCTTGGCGTGCTCGCCCATCAGGTACACGGCCGGGTACTTCATCGTCACCTTGGAGCCGATGTTGCCGTCGACCCACTCCATGGTCGCGCCCTCATAGGCCACGGCACGCTTGGTGACCAGGTTGTAGACGTTGTTCGACCAGTTCTGGATCGTCGTGTAGCGGCAGCGGCCGCCCTTCTTGACGATGATCTCCACGACGGCGCTGTGCAGCGAGTCGGAGGAGTAGATCGGGGCGGTGCAGCCCTCGACGTAGTGGACGTAGGCGTCCTCGTCGACGATGATCAGCGTCCGCTCGAACTGGCCCATGTTCTCCGTGTTGATGCGGAAGTAGGCCTGGAGCGGGATGTCGACGTGCACGCCCTTCGGCACGTAGATGAAGGAGCCGCCGGACCACACCGCGGTGTTCAGCGACGCGAACTTGTTGTCGCCGACCGGGATGACCGTGCCGAAGTACTCCTGGAAGAGCTCCGGGTGCTCCTTGAGCGCGGTGTCCGTGTCGAGGAAGATCACGCCCTGCGCCTCCAGGTCCTCGCGGATCTGGTGGTACACGACCTCGGACTCGTACTGGGCGGCGACACCGGCGACGAGGCGCTGCTTCTCCGCCTCCGGGATGCCGAGCTTGTCGTACGTGTTCTTGATGTCCTCGGGCAGGTCCTCCCAGGAAGCGGCCTGCTTCTCGGTGGACCGGACGAAGTACTTGATGTTGTCGAAGTCGATGCCCGACAGGTCGGAGCCCCAGTTCGGCATGGGCTTCTTGTCGAAGAGGCGCAGACCCTTGAGGCGGAGCTTCAGCATCCACTCGGGCTCGTTCTTCTTCGCGGAGATGTCGCGGACGACGTCCTCGGAGAGACCGCGCTTGGCGGTGGCGCCGGCGGCGTCCGGGTCGGCCCAGCCATACTCGTACCGACCCAGGCCCTCGAGCTCGGGGTGGCTGATCTCGGTGGTCATGCGGGGTTCCTCCCGGCCGTGCTTGCGGATGCTGATGGTGTGGTGTGCGTGGTGTGCGGGATGTACGTCGTGCAGACCCCGTCGCCGTGGGCGATGGTCGCCAGTCTCTGCACGTGCGTCCCGAGCAGCCGGCTGAAGACCTCGGTCTCCGCCTCGCACAGCTGCGGGTACCGCTCGGCGACGTGGGCCACCGGGCAGTGGTGCTGGCACAGCTGCTGTCCGACCGGCGCGTTGCGCGCCGTGGCAGCGTACCCGTCGGCGCTCAGCGCCTTGGCGAGCGCCTCCGCGCGGTCCTCGGGCGCCGCGCCCTCGACGGCCTCGCGGTACGCCTCCGCCTGGGCCTCGATCCGGTCGCGCGCGAACGCGGCGACGGCGGCTTCCCCGCCCGCGTTCCGCTCGATCCAGCGCAGGGCCTCGACGGCGAGCGTGTCGTACGACTGGTCGAAGGCGTCCCGGCCGCCGTCCGTCAGGGCGAACACCTTGGCCGGGCGGCCGCGCGTGCGCGCGCCGTAGACGCGCTGCTCGCGCGGGGCGACGACGTCGTCGGCGACGAGCGCGTCGAGATGGCGGCGGACGGCGGCCTGAGTGAGGCCGAGCCGCTGCGCCAGCTCGGCCACCGTGGACGGCCCGTGGTCCAGGATGGACCGCGCGACCCGGTTGCGCGTGGAGCGCTCCCCGGTCGCGAGCTCCTCCGCTGGAGCCTGCTGGGCGTGGCCGACGTTTTTCACAACGCCATTGTTGCGTAATTCGCGAGAGAGTGACAAGCGACGTCCTGACCAGTGGACGGTGCTCTGCGTCACTAAGGGAAGCCTCACCTGACCTGCGGAAACGATCATTGGTGGGATGATTTCCAGCCACCCGCCGCACCTGCCCGGCACCCCTCTGACCGGCCCTTTCGAGCCCTCGCGGGGGCCTGTGGACCGGAGGGCGCCACGAGCTCTTTAGACTTCCCGCATGCGATACGAGTCCGTCGTACGGGTCCAGGGCCTCGTCAAGCGGTACGGGACCAAGACCGCCGTCGACGGCCTCGACCTCGACGTCCGCGCGGGTGGCGTGACCGCCGTCCTCGGGCCCAACGGCGCCGGCAAGACCACGACCATCGAGACCTGCGAGGGCTACC
This sequence comes from Streptomyces sp. NPDC045998, assembly GCF_056430285.1. Taxonomy (NCBI): domain Bacteria; kingdom Bacillati; phylum Actinomycetota; class Actinomycetes; order Kitasatosporales; family Streptomycetaceae; genus Streptomyces; species Streptomyces sp. NPDC045998. The sequence continues at coordinate 942,555 of NZ_JBWKLJ010000001.1, read as the reverse complement.
GCCGCCCCGACGCCGGCACCGTGCGCGTCCTCGGACTCGATCCGGTCGCCGACGCCGCGCGCCTGCGCCCCCGCATCGGCGTGATGCTCCAGTCCGGCGGCGTCTACTCCGGCGCCCGCGCCGACGAGATGCTGCGCCACATGGCGAAACTCCACGCCCACCCCCTGGACGTCGACGCGCTGATCGAACGCCTCGGGCTCGGCTCCTGCGGCCGTACGACGTACCGCCGCCTCTCCGGGGGGCAGCAGCAGCGCCTCGCGCTCGCGATGGCGGTGGTCGGGCGGCCCGAGCTGGTCTTCCTGGACGAGCCGACCGCGGGCCTCGACCCGCAGGCCCGCCGCTCCACCTGGGACCTGGTGCGCGAGCTGCGCGCCGACGGGGTCACCACCGTCCTGACGACGCACTTCATGGACGAGGCGGAGGAGCTCGCCGACGACATAGCGATCATCGACGGGGGCCGGGTCGTCGCCCAGGGCAGCCCCGAGGAGCTGTGCCGCGGCGGCGCCGAGAACACCCTGCGCTTCACCGGCCGCCCCGGCCTGGACCTCGGCTCGCTGCTCAAGGCGCTGCCGGACGGGACCGCCGCCGCGGAGCTGACGCCGGGCGCGTACCGGATCAGCGGCACGGTCGACCCCCAGCTGCTCGCCACGGTGACCACCTGGTGCGCGCAGCACGGGGTGATGCCCGACCGCATCTCGGTCGAGCGCCACACCCTCGAAGACGTCTTCCTGACCCTGACCGGCAAGGAGCTGCGCGCATGAGCGCCGGGACCTACACGCCCAAGCCCGGAGCGGCGCCGATCGGCCGGATGATCGCGGCGCAGGCGGCGCTCGAGACGAGAATGCTGCTGCGCAACGGCGAACAGCTGCTGCTCACGGTCGTCATCCCGTCGCTGCTGCTGGTGCTGTTCTCGACCGTCGACATCGTCGACACCGGGAGCGGCGAGGCCGTGGACTTCCTCGCGCCGGGCGTGCTGGCGCTCGCCGTGATGTCGACCGCCTTCACCGGGCAGGCCATCGCGACCGGCTTCGAGCGGCGGTACGGCGTGCTCAAGCGGCTCGGCGCGTCGCCGCTGCCGCGCTGGGCGCTGATGACCGCCAAGACGCTCTCCGTCCTGGTGACGGAGGTGCTCCAGATCGCGCTCCTGACGGTGATCGCGCTGGCGCTCGGCTGGTCGCCGCAGGGCGGCCCGTTCTCCGTGCTCCTGCTGCTCGTCCTCGGTACGGCCGCCTTCTCGGGGCTCGGGCTGCTGATGGCCGGCACGCTGAAGGCGGAGGCGACGCTGGCGGCGGCCAACCTGGTGTTCCTGCTGCTGCTGGTGGGCGGCGGGGTCGTCGTACCGCTGGAGAAGTTCCCGGACGCGGCGCGCGCGGCGCTGGAGCTGCTGCCGATCTCGGCACTGTCGGAGGGCCTGCGGGACGTGCTCCAGCAGGGTGCGCCGATGCCGTGGGGCGCGGCCGGCATCCTGGCGGCATGGGCCGTGCTGGGGCTGGGCGCGGCGGCACGTTTCTTCCGCTGGGAGTAGACCCGGGAGAGAACCGGACACCCCTCGTGAATCCATGCACAAGCGGGCACCTACGATAGGGAACCGTGTTGACCCCCCTCGCCTTCATCGCCCAGCGCTGGACCCCCTCCCCCCGCACGGTCCGGCGCGCCGCGCTCGCCGCCGTCGTGATGAGCGTCGTCATCATCGTCACGGGCGGCGCGGTCCGGCTCACCGGCTCCGGTCTCGGCTGCGACACCTGGCCCAAGTGCACGGACGACAGCCTCTTCGCCACGCCCGCCCAGGGCATCCACGGCGCCATCGAGTTCGGCAACCGCATGCTGACGTACGTCCTGTCGGCGGCGGTCGGCTGGGCGATCATCGCGGCGCGCTCCACCAAGCCGTGGCGGCGCGGGCTGACCCGGCTCGGCTGGGCGCAGTTCTGGGTGGTGATGGTCAACGCGGTCCTCGGCGGCATCACCGTGTGGATGGGCCTCAACCCGTGGACCGTCGCGGGGCACTTCCTCGCCGCGAACGCGCTGCTCACGGTCACCGTGCTCACCTGGGTGCGCGCCGGCGAGGGCGACGGCCCCCGGCGGCCGCGCGTCCCGGGGCCGGTGCGCAAGCTCGGCTGGGCGCTGGTCGTCGTGTCGGGGCTGCTGATCGCCGCCGGTACGACGGTGACGGGCTCCGGCAAGCACGCGGGCGACAGCAGTGACGTGCCGCGCATGCCGTTCGACTTCTCGACGATGGCCCACCTCCACGCGGTCTTCGCCTGGGTGGTGTGCGCGCTGGCGCTGGCGATGTTCTTCGTCCTGCGCGTGGTGGACGCCCCGGACGACACCCGGGCGCGCGCCCGCGACCTGCTGCTGGTGCTGCTGCTCCAGGGCGGCATCGGCTATGTGCAGTACTTCACCGGGGTGCCGGAGGTCCTGGTGGGCCTGCACATGCTGGGCTCGTCGCTGATGTGGATCGCGGTGCTGCGCCTGGCGCTGAGCCTGCGCGAGCGGCCGCCGGCCACCCCGGACATCCCCGCCCCCCAGCAGGCCGGCCCGGCGCTGACCGCCGCCTAGGCCTGATCCGGAGGACAGGCCCTAACCGAGCCCGTACACCCTGCGGGCGTTGCCCGCCGCGAGCATCCCGGCGACCCGTTGCGCGTCCGTACGGGTCCACGCGCCGGCGTACACCCAGTCGTCCAGTACGCGCCCGAGCGCCTCGGTGAACACCCGCGCCCCCACCACGTGCAGCTCGGGCAGGCCGCGGGCGCCGCTGGAGAAGAGGAGCTTGCCGAACGGCGCGAGCTCCAGGGTCTCCGCCAGCACGGCGGCGGCCCGGGGCCCGGTCTGGGCGAGGGCGGCGCCGAGGTCGGCGTACACATGGGGGAAGACGCTCGTCAGATGGGCGGCCTGCCGGTGGTACGGGTAGCCGTGCAGCAGCACCAGGTCCGTGCCGAGGCCGCTGGTGGCGGCGGCGAAGCCGCCGAGGCGTATCGGGTCGTCGACGCCGACGTACAGCTGGAGCGGTCGGCCGGAGGCGACGGCGATCCACAGCAGGTGGCGCAGCAGGACCGGGTCGGTGAGCGGATCCCCGACGCGGCGCCCCGCCAGCCAGCGTCCGGCCGCGCCGCGCACCTCGCCGGGTCCGGGCGGGTCGGGCGCGAGGGCCAGCCCGTGCCGCACGGCGGCGACGGAGGCGAAGGCGACGGCGGAGACGGCCGCGCCGTGGACGGCCTCGGCGAGATTGGCGAGGAGCCCGTCGACGGTGCCGGAGGTGTCGGCGACCTGCTGGGCGAGCGGTTCGAGGCGGACGATCTCACGGACCTCGGCGTCAGCCGTGGCGGCCGTTTCCACCGGACCGGTGAGGTCGCCGGGCGCTCCGGTGTCCACCAGATAGGTGGAGATCCCGGTGGACCGCAGGAGCCGCCGACCCGCTTCGAGGGCACCGAGCTCGCGGCGGCGGGCCAGATAGCGGGCGGGTGAGCAGTGCGGCTCCAGGCCGAGGAGCGGCGGGCACCAGCGCCGTACCGCGAAGCCGGTCTGGGTGTCGAAGAACGTGGTGCCGGGCGCGGGCAGGCCCGCGGCCCTGCCGAGGTGGGCCTCGAACGTGCCGAGGCCCAGTTCCGTGCGGAGCACCCCGTGGCAGTACTGGTCCACCAGCGACGGGGTGTCGAGCATGGCGGGGGCTCCCTGCGGTGGACGCGTCCGATGGACCTTCACAGGTCCTAACGGGTGAACCCCGCGCAAGGTGTTGCCTCGGGAGGCGGGTCAGTCGCCGGCCGGGCCGTTGGACGGGCCGCCGACCTGGATGCCGGCCATCCGGGTCCACTCGTACGGGCCGGTGCGCACCTTCGCCGCGAAGTCGCCGTCGAAGGTCTCGTGGAGCGTGAGCCCGGCCTTCTCGGCGGCGCTCTTCGCGACCTCGTGCGTGGGCGCGACGAGGTCGCCCCAGCCGCCGTCCTCGCCGACGAGCACGATGCGGGTGCCCATCTGGCCGATGTACGCCAGCTGGCCCTCGGCACCGCCGTGCTCCTTGGAGAACGACTGGATCCGCTTGGCGAGCTTGGAGGCCGTGCGCTCGGCGTGCTTGTCCGCCCGGCTCTCCGCCTGCTTCTCCGCCTGCTTGGTGTCTGCCATGAGTGGAATGCTACCGACCAGTAAGGGAACTGGCCAGATCCTCGCTCACGTGAGGCTCACTTCAGGAACGGGTCCACCGCGACCGCCACGAAGAGCAGCGAGACGTAGGTGATGGACCAGTGGAAGAGGCGCATCTCCTTGAGCTTGGCGCCCGTCTCCCCCGCCTTCGCGCGGGCCTGGAGCGCGTGCGCCTCCCACAGCCACCAGCCGCCCGTGGCCAGCGCCACCGCGGTGTAGAACCAGCCGGTGTAGCCGAGCGGCGTCAGCAGCAGGGAGACGGCGACCATCACCCAGCTGTAGAGGACGATCTGCCGGGCCACCACCTTGTTGGAGGCGACGACCGGGAGCATGGGCACGCCCACGCGCGCGTAGTCCTCCTTCACCTTCATCGACAGCGGCCAGTAGTGCGGCGGCGTCCAGAAGAAGATGACGAGGAAGAGGATGACCGCGGCCCAGGACATCGAATTCGTCACGGCCGACCAGCCGATGAGCACGGGCATGCAGCCGGCGATACCGCCCCACACGATGTTCTGCGCGGTACGGCGCTTGAGGATCATCGTGTAGACGACGACGTAGAAAAGCAGCGCGCCGAGCGACAGCCAGGCCGAGAGCCAGTTGACGAGCAGGCCGAACCAGAGCGTGGAGACCACCGCGAGGGTGAGGCCGAAGACCAGGCCCTCGCGCGGCGAGACCATGCCGGTGACCAGCGGACGCTGCGACGTACGGTCCATCAGGGCGTCGATGTCGCGGTCGATGTACATGTTCAGCGCGTTCGCGCCACCGGCCGAGAGGTAACCGCCGAGGCAGGTGGCGAGCACCAGCCACAGGTCCGGCACCCCCTGCTCGGCGAGGAACATCACCGGCACCGTGGTGATCAGCAGCAGCTCGATGATCCGCGGCTTGGTCAGCGCCACGAACGCCTTGACGCGGGCCCCGAATGGCCGCTTGCCGGTGCTCGGTGCTCCGAGCACACCCGCCGGACGGGATTCGACGGCCGTCACGCACACCCCTGACAGAGACTCCCAGCGAGTCGCACCGGACGTGACGACGTAAGGCCGTGAAGGGCCGGTAAGGACTCGCGCGTACCACGCCACTCTAGACGTTGCCCATACCTCGCCCTCCGCCGGGGTGGGCCGTGTTGGGCCGGGTGCAGCAAAGGGCCTGGATGGCGCTCGATTGAGCACTCGGGTGAGCGCCTCCGTATTCATTTGCCGAACACCGAAAGGGCCCGTCGGGAGGCGGGGATCTTCGGGGGACCACACTCTGGAATGACCCGAAAAAATGCGCGTTCTCACGGGGGTAGGCTCGACGACAGCCGGTGAGATCGACGTCACCGGCATTCGACATGTGGAACATGTGGAGAGGAGCCCTGACCCAGGGTGAGCACCAAGCCGACCACCACAGACCTCGAGTGGACCGAATTGGACCAGCGGGCCGTAGACACCGCCCGCATCCTGGCCGCGGACGCCGTACAGAAGGTCGGCAACGGCCATCCCGGTACGGCCATGAGCCTGGCCCCCGCCGCGTACACCCTCTTCCAGAAGGTGATGCGGCACGATCCCTCGGACGCCGACTGGACCGGCCGTGACCGGTTCGTGCTGTCCGCGGGCCACTCCTCGCTGACGCTCTACACCCAGCTGTACCTGGCCGGCTTCGGCCTGGAGCTGGACGACCTGAAGGCGTTCCGCACCTGGGGCTCGAAGACGCCGGGCCACCCCGAGTACGGACACACGGTCGGCGTGGAGACCACGACGGGGCCGCTGGGCCAGGGTGTCGCCAACGCCGTGGGCATGGCGATGGCCGCGCGCTACGAGCGGGGCCTGTTCGACCCGGAGGCCGCGCCGGGCACGTCGCCGTTCGACCACTTCGTCTACTGCATCGCCGGCGACGGCTGCCTGCAGGAGGGCATCTCCGCGGAGGCGTCCTCGACGGCCGGGCACCAGAAGCTCGGCAACCTGATCCTGCTGTGGGACGACAACCACATCTCGATCGAGGGCGACACCGAGACCGCCGTGTCCGAGGACACGATGAAGCGGTACGAGGCGTACGGCTGGCACGTGCAGCGCGTCGAGCCCAAGGAGAACGGCGACCTCGACCCGCAGGCGCTGTTCGACGCCATCCAGGCCGCCAAGGCCGAGACCGAGCGGCCTTCGTTCATCGCGATGCGCTCGATCATCGCCTGGCCCGCGCCGAACGCGCAGAACACCGAGGCCTCGCACGGCTCGGCCCTCGGCGACGAGGAGGTCGCGGCCACCAAGCGCGTCCTGGGCTTCGACCCGGAGAAGACCTTCGAGGTGGCCGACGAGGTCATCGCGCACGCCCGCGAGGCCGTGGACCGCGGCCGCGAGGCCCGTGCCGCCTGGGAGAAGCAGTTCGAGGAGTGGCGCTCCGCCAACCCCGAGCGCGCCGCCGAGTTCGACCGGATCGCCGCGGGCGAGCTGCCGGCCGGCTGGGAGGAGAAGCTCCCGGTGTTCGAGCCCGGCAAGGGCGTCGCCACCCGCGCCGCCTCCGGCAAGGTGCTCCAGGCGCTCGGCGGGGTCATCCCCGAGCTGTGGGGCGGCTCCGCCGACCTCGCCGGCTCGAACAACACGACGATCGACAAGACGTCGTCGTTCCTGCCGAAGGGCAACCCCCTGCCGGAGGCCGACCCGTACGGCCGGACCATCCACTTCGGCATCCGCGAGCACGCGATGGCCGCCGAGATGAACGGCATCGCGCTGCACGGCAACACCCGGATCTTCGGCGGCACCTTCCTGGTGTTCTCCGACTACATGCGCAACGCCGTCCGTCTCTCCGCGCTGATGCACCTGCCGGTGACGTACGTGTGGACGCACGACTCGATCGGCCTCGGCGAGGACGGCCCGACGCACCAGCCGGTGGAGCACCTGGCCTCGCTGCGCGCCATCCCGGGCCTCAACGTCGTGCGCCCGGCGGACGCCAACGAGACGTCGATCGCGTGGCGCGAGATCCTGCGCCGCTGGACCAAGGAGTTCGGCAAGGGCGCCCCGCACGGCCTCGCGCTGACGCGCCAGGGCGTGCCCACGTACGAGTGGAACGACGACGCCGCACGCGGCGGGTACGTGCTGTTCGACGCCGACGGCGGTGAGCCGCAGGTCGTCCTGATCGGTACGGGCTCCGAGGTCCACCTCTGCGTCGAGGCGCGCGAGCAGCTGCAGGCCGCCGGCATCCCGACCCGCGTGGTGTCGATGCCGTCCGTCGAGTGGTTCGAGGAGCAGGACCAGGGGTACCGGGATGCCGTGCTGCCGCCGTCGGTGAAGGCGCGGGTCGCGGTCGAGGCCGGGATCGGCCTGACCTGGCACCGGTACGTGGGCGACGCGGGCCGCATCGTCTCGCTGGAGCACTTCGGTGCCTCCGCGGACGGGAAGGTCCTCTTCCGCGAGTACGGCTTCACCGCCGACAACGTGGCCGCCGCCGCGCGGGAATCGATCGAAGCCGCAGCGCGCTGACGCCGGTATACGACAAGTAGGAGATGCAACTCTCATGACAGACGCACTCAAGCGCCTCTCCGACGAAGGCGTCGCGATCTGGCTGGACGACCTTTCGCGCAAGCGGATCACCTCCGGCAACCTGGCCGAGCTGATCGACCAGAGTCACGTCGTGGGCGTCACCACGAACCCCTCGATCTTCCAGAAGGCGATCTCCGAGGGCCACGGCTACGACCGGCAGCTGGAGGACCTCGCCGCCCGCGAGGTCACCGTCGAGGAAGCCATCCGCATGATCACGACGGCGGACGTCCGCGACGCCGCCGACATCCTGCGTCCGGTCTTCGACGCCACGCAGGGCCAGGACGGCCGGGTGTCGATCGAGGTCGACCCGCGCCTGGCGCACAACACCAAGGCGACGGTCGCCGAGGCCAAGCAGCTGGCGTGGCTGGTGGACCGGCCGAACACGCTCATCAAGATCCCGGCCACCCAGGCGGGCCTGCCGGCGATCACCGAGGTCATCGGCCTCGGCATCAGCGTCAACGTCACGCTGATCTTCTCGCTGGAGCGCTACCGCGCGGTCATGGACGCGTACCTGGCCGGTCTGGAGAAGGCCAAGGAGCGCGGCCTGGACCTGTCGAAGATCCACTCGGTGGCGTCCTTCTTCGTGTCCCGCGTGGACACCGAGATCGACAAGCGGCTGGACTCGATCGGCACCGACGAGGCCAAGGCGCTGCGCGGCAAGGCCGCCCTCGCCAACGCCCGCCTGGCGTACGAGGCGTACGAGGAGGTCTTCTCCTCGGACCGCTGGGCCGCGCTGGACAAGGCGCAGGCCAACAAGCAGCGTCCGCTGTGGGCCTCGACCGGCGTCAAGGACCCGGCGTACAAGGACACCCTGTACGTCGACGAGCTGGTCGCGCCGGGCACGGTGAACACCATGCCGGAGGCCACCCTGGAGGCCACCGCCGACCACGGCGAGATCACCGGCAACACCATCGCGGGCACCTACGAGCAGGCGCGCGCGGACCTCGCCGCCCTCGCGAAGCTCGGCATCGGCTACGACGACGTGGTGCAGCTGCTGGAGGACGAGGGCGTCGACAAGTTCGAGGCGTCCTGGAACGACCTGCTCAAGTCGACCGAGGCGGAGCTCAAGCGCCTCGCACCTTCGGAGGCGTAAGAACATTGTCCGTTCTTCACGGAGCCAACCCGCTTCGTGACGCCGCAGACCGACGGCTCCCGCGCATCGCGGGGCCGTCGGGTCTGGTGATCTTCGGTGTCACGGGCGATTTGTCCCGTAAAAAGCTGATGCCCGCGGTCTATGACCTCGCGAACCGGGGCCTGCTCCCGCCGGGCTTCTCGCTGATCGGGTTCGCCCGCCGCGAGTGGGCCGACGAGGACTTCGCGGACGAGGTGTACCAGGCCGTCAAGCAGCACGCGCGCACGCCGTTCCGCGAGGAGGTCTGGCAGCAGCTGAGCCAGGGCATGCGCTTCGTCCAGGGCAACTTCGACGACAACGAAGCCTTCGAGACCCTCAAGAAGACGATGGAGGAGCTGGACCAGGCGCAGGGCACCGGGGGCAACTTCGCCTTCTACCTGTCCGTGCCGCCCAAGTTCTTCCCCGTCGTCGTCCAGCAGCTGAAGAAGCACGGGCTGGCCGACCAGAAGGAGGGCTGCTGGCGGCGCGCGGTCATCGAGAAGCCCTTCGGCCACGACCTGTCCTCCGCCAAGGAGCTCAACTCCATCGTCCACGAGGTGTTCGCCCCGGAGCAGGTCTTCCGGATCGACCACTACCTGGGCAAGGAGACCGTCCAGAACATCCTGGCGCTGCGGTTCGCCAACACGCTCTTCGAGCCGATCTGGAACCGGTCGTACGTCGACCACGTGCAGATCACCATGGCCGAGGACATCGGCATCGGCGGCCGCGCCGGGTACTACGACGGCATCGGCGCCGCCCGTGACGTCATCCAGAACCACCTCCTCCAGCTGCTCGCGCTGACCGCGATGGAGGAGCCCGCCTCCTTCGACGCGGACGCGCTCGCCGCCGAGAAGACCAAGGTGCTGGGTGCGGTGCGGTTGCCGAAGGACCTCGGCAAGTCGACCGTGCGCGCGCAGTACGCCGCGGGGTGGCAGGGCGGCGCACAGGCCGTCGGCTACCTGGAGGAGGAGGGCATCGACCCCAACTCCAAGACCGACACGTACGCCGCGATCAAGCTGGGGATCGACAACCGCCGCTGGGCGGGCGTCCCCTTCTACCTGCGCACCGGAAAGCGGCTGGGCCGCCGGGTCACCGAGATCGCCGTCGTCTTCCAGCGCGCCCCGCACTCCCCCTTCGACCACACCGCGACGGAGGAGCTCGGGCAGAACGCCCTGGTCATCCGCGTCCAGCCGGACGAGGGCGTGACCATGCGGTTCGGCTCCAAGGTGCCGGGCACCTCGATGGAGGTGCGGGACGTCTCCATGGACTTCGCGTACGGCGAGTCCTTCACGGAGTCCAGCCCGGAGGCGTACGAGCGGCTCATCCTCGACGTCCTGCTCGGCGACGCCAACCTCTTCCCGCGCACGGAGGAGGTCGAGCTGTCCTGGCAGATCCTCGACCCGATCGAGCAGTACTGGGACAAGCACGGCAAGCCGGCGCAGTACCAGGCCGGTAGCTGGGGACCGGTCGAGGCGGACGAAATGCTCGCACGAGACGGACGGAGCTGGCGCCGGCCATGAAGATCGACCTCACGGACACCTCGTCTGGCAAGATCAACAAGGCCCTGGTGCAGGCGCGGCGGGCCATCGGCACGCCGGCCATCGGCATGGTCCTCACCCTGGTCATCGTCACGGACGAGGAGAACGCGTACGACGCGCTCAAGGCCGCCAACGAGGCGTCCCGCGAGCACCCCTCGCGCAAGCTCGTCGTCATCAAGCGGGTCTCGCGGTCGCCCCGGGACCGCGCGAAGGCGCGCCTGGACGCCGAGGTGCGGGTGGGTACCGCCGCCGGGACCGGCGAGACGGTGGTGCTGCGGCTGTACGGCGAGGTGATCAACCACGCCCAGTCGGTGGTGCTGCCGCTGCTGCTGCCGGACGCCCCGGTGGTGGTGTGGTGGCCGGTCGACGCGCCGACCGACCCCGCGAGCGACCCGCTGGGCGCCCTCGGGCAGCGGCGGGTCACCGACACCTACGCGGCCGAGCACCCCATCGAGGAGCTGAAGGCCCGCGCCGCCGCCTACACCCCGGGCGACACGGACCTGTCCTGGACGCGGATCACGCCGTGGCGTTCCATGCTGGCGGCGGCCCTGGACCAGATCGCGTGCGAGGTCACGTCGGCCGAGGTGGAGGGCGAGGAGTACAACCCGAGCGTCGAGCTGCTGGCCATGTGGCTGGCCGACCGGCTGAAGATCCCGGTGAAGCGGTCGGGTTCGCAGGGGCCGGGGCTCACCGCCGTCCGGCTGGCGACCGACTGCGGTCCGATCGTGCTGGACCGGGCGGACGGCTCGCTGGCCACCCTCTCCATCCAGGGGCAGCCGGACCGGGCGGTGGCGCTCAAGCGGCGTGAGACCTCCGAGCTGATCGCGGAGGAGCTGCGGCGCCTGGACCCGGACGACACGTACGCGTCGGCGCTGCGGTACGGCGTCGATCGGCTGGGGGCGCCGGCTGCCGCGGAGAAGCCCGCCGCGGCCAAGGCGGACGAGTCCGCCGCTCAGGAGTCCGCCGGTCAGGAGTCCGCTGCTCAGGAGCCGCCCAAGAAGGCGGCCCCGGAGAAGGCCGCGGGCGCGGCGAAGACGCCGGCCAAGAAGGCGGCCGCCAAGTGAGCGCTCCGCAGCTGGTGGTCCACCGGGACAAGGAGCTGATGGCGCAGGCCGCGGCGGCCCGGCTGATCACCAAGATCGTGGACGCCCAGTCCGCGCGGGGTTCCGCCTCGGTGGTCCTGACGGGCGGCCGCAACGGCAACGGGTTGCTCGCCGCGCTCGGCTCGTCCCCCGCCCGGGACGCGATCGACTGGTCGCGGCTCGACCTGTGGTGGGGTGACGAAAGGTTCCTGCGGGAGGGCGACCCGGACCGCAACGACACCCAGGCCCGCGCGGCCCTGCTGGACGCCGTCCCGCTGGACCCGGCGCGGGTGCACACCATGCCGGTGGCGGGCGGGGCGTACGGCTCGGACGCGGACGCGGCGGCCGCCGCCTACGCCGAGGAGCTGGCCGCGGCCGCCAGGCCCGACGACCACGGCCCGGTACCGGCCTTCGACGTGCTGCTGCTGGGCGTGGGTCCGGACACCCATGTCGCCTCGCTCTTCCCGGAGCACCCGGCGACGCGCGAGACCGAGCGCACGGTGGTGGGCGTCCACGGCGCGCCCAAGCCGCCGCCGACCCGCATCTCGCTGACCTTCCCGGCGATCCGGGCGGCGCGCGAGGTGTGGCTGCTGGCGGCGGGCGAGGACAAGGCGAAGGCCGCGGCCATCTCCCTGTCGGGCACGGGCGAGCTCCAGGCCCCGGCCGCCGGGGCGTACGGCCGCTCCCGCACCCTGTGGCTCCTGGACGCCGCGGCGGCCTCCCGCCTGCCGCGCGCGCTGTACCCGCCGGCATCGCCCTGAGCCCGCGGGACGGACGGACAGACCGTAACGGCCCGGTTCACCGCGAGGTGGACCGGGCCGTTCGTCATGTATGTGCTTCGAGGAAGGGCTCCAGCAGCTCCGGCACCGCCTCCGCCGCGAAGCGCAGGCCCTCCGTCTCGTCGGCGTCGTGGACGGCGTACGCGCCGGTGCCCGCCGCCGTCGTGGCGGTCAGGGTGATCAGGCCCGCGCGGCGCTGGGCGTACGACTGCCTGACCGTCCAGCCGATGACGCCGCCGCGCTGGAGGGCGACCGTCGCGCGGCGGAGGGTGCCGGAGCGGGTCAGGAGGTAGTCGCCGCCGAGGCCGTGGCCCAGGCTCCGGTACGCGTCGAGGGCGAGGACCGTCGCGAGCGGCAGGAGCACCACGGCGCAGGCGGCCGCCGCGTAGAGGAGTACGCCGGTGAGGAGGGCCCCGAGCACCGCCAGGACCAGTACGGGGAGGAGCGCGGCGCCGAGGGCCCAGCGCAGGCGGCGGGTGCGCGCCGCGCGCGGGTGGGCGGTGAGCGGCGTACCGGTGGGGGCGGCGGGTGCGCGCAGCACCCGGGCGGCGACCGCGTCCGCGACGGCTCGGGGTGCGGCCGGCAGCAGCGCCCGCAGATCGGCGTGCTTGTCCTCCTGGTCCTTCACCAGGCCGGTGGCGACCGCGTCGAGCCGGGCGGCGCCGCACAGGCGCGCGCCGAGCGGTTCGACGAGTTCCACGCCGCGCAGCCGCCGCTCCTCGATGGAGACGGAACGCGCGGTGAGCAGGCCGCGCCGGACCCTGAGCGTGCCGCCCGGCTCGCGCTCCAGCCGGTAGTTCCAGCACATCTCGACCCACAGGCCGAGCGCGCCGACCGCGCCCGCGAGGGTGGCCGCCGCGGTGAGCACGACGACGATCCACAGGGGGGACGTGTCGTGGAAGCGGTCGCCTATCCAGGTGATGACCTCGCGCCGGGCGCCGAACCAGTCGCTGACCTGCATCACGGCACCGGCCGCCGCGCCGCCGAGCGCCGGGGCGACGAACGACACCGGCGCGTACCGGATCCAGGCGGGGTCGAGGGCGGCCAGTTCGCCGTCGGCCCGGCCGTCCTGAGGGCCGGTCAGGGTGCGGTCGAGGAGTTCCCGGCGCAGCCGCTCCCCCTCGGCCCGGGTGACGGCGTCGAGCTCCAGGGTGGATTCGCCGCCGCCGGTGTGCTCACCGGTGCCTATGCGGACTTTGACCAGCCCGAGGACGCGCAGCAGCGGATGGGCCGTCAGGTCGACGCTGCGGATGCGCTCCCTGGCCAGGGAGCGGCGCTTGACCAGCAGCAGCCCGGTGTGGAGCTCGGCGTGGTCGGGCCCGACGCGGTAGCGGGTCTTGCGCCAGCGGACGTAGTCGGCGGCGGCCGCGCCGGCGACGAGCAGCGCCGCACCGGCCACCACGAGGGCGAACGCCTGCCACCCGGCCATGGCGCCGGCGAGGCCCAGGAAGGCGGGGACCCCGCCGCCGGCCGAGACGCCGGCCATGAGGAGGGCGGTGGCGAGGACGGTCCGCTTGTCCAGCCGCCGCCAGCCGCCGTCCGCAGGATCCGGCGCGGCGCTCATGTCGCGTCCCCGGGGGTGGCCCGGGTGATGAGGGTCAGCCGCTGGGCGAGGTCCGCGGCCAGTTCGTGGTCGAGCCCCTCGATGCGCAGGGCGCCCTTGGCGGAGGCGGTGGTGACGGTCACCGTGGCCAGCCGGAACGCCTGCTCCAGCGGACCGCGCACGGTGTCCACGGTCTGGATCCGGGACATCGGCGCGATCCGCCACTCCTGCCACAGGTAGCCGGTACGGACGTAGACGGCGTCGTCCGTGACCTCCCAGCGGTGGACCGTGAACCACCAGCGGGGGAGGAACGCGGTGGAGACGAGCCCCAGCACGGCCCCGGCCGCGGCGGCCGCGAACAGCCAGGACCGCGCGGGCCCGATGAAACCGCCGAGCACGAGCAGCACCGTGACCGGCACCGCCGTCAGCAGCAGCAGCTGCGCCCGCCACCAGCCGATGGCCCGCTCGTTCAGCGTGTGGGCCGGCGGCCGCAGCCGCACCGCGTTCTCCCCCGTCATCGGATGTGGCCCTTCTACGCCGTACGGCCCCGGAGCGCGCGGTACCGGTCGGCCAGCGCGGCGGTCGAGCCGTCCAGGCCCTCGCCGCCCTCGCCCCCGGTGAGCACCGGCTCGATCTTCTTGGCGAGCACCTTGCCGAGCTCGACGCCCCACTGGTCGAAGGAGTCGATGTTCCAGACGGCGCCCTGGACGAAGACCTTGTGCTCGTACAGCGCGATGAGCTGGCCCAGCACCGACGGGGTCAGTTCGTCGGCGAGGATCGTGGTCGTGGGGTGGTTGCCGCGGAAGGTCTTGTGCGGCACCAGTTCCTCCGGGACGCCCTCGGCGCGGACCTCCTCGGGCGTCTTGCCGAAGGCGAGGGCCTGCGTCTGGGCGAAGAAGTTGGCCATGAGCAGGTCGTGCTGGGCGACCAGGCCGGGCCGCAGGTCGGGGACCGGCCGGGCGAAGCCGATGAAGTCGGCGGGGATGACCTTGGTGCCCTGGTGGATCAACTGGTAGTAGGCGTGCTGCCCGTTGGTGCCGGGGGTGCCCCAGACGACCGGGCCGGTCTGCCAGTCGACCGGGTTGCCCTCGCGGTCGACGGACTTGCCGTTGGACTCCATGTCGAGCTGCTGGAGGTACGCCGTGAACTTCGACAGGTAGTGGCTGTAGGGCAGGACGGCGTGCGACTGGGCGTCGAAGAACGCCCCGTACCAGACGCCCAGCAGGCCCAGCAGCAGCGGCGCGTTCTCCTCCGCCGGAGCGGTGCGGAAGTGCTCGTCGACGAGGTGGAAGCCGTCGAGCATCTCACGGAAGCGGTCCGGGCCGATGGCGATCATCAGGGAGAGGCCGATGGCGGAGTCGTACGAGTACCGGCCGCCGACCCAGTCCCAGAACTCGAACATGTTCGCCGTGTCGATGCCGAACTCCTCGACCTTCCCGGCGTTGGTCGACAGGGCGACGAAGTGCTGGGCGACGGCCTCCTGACCGGCCCTCAGCTCGGTGAGCAGCCAGTCGCGGGCGGAGGTGGCGTTGGTGATGGTCTCGATGGTGGTGAAGGTCTTGGACGCGATGATGAAGAGCGTCTCGGCGGCGTCCAGGTCGCGGATCGCCTCGTACAGGTCGGCGCCGTCGACGTTCGACACGAAACGGAACGTCAGGTCCCGCTGGGTGTAGGAGCGCAGCGCCTCGTACGCCATCGCCGGGCCGAGGTCGGAGCCGCCGATACCGATGTTGACGATGTTCCTGATGGGCTTTCCGGTGTGGCCCGTCCACGCGCCGGAGCGGACGCGCTCCGAGAACGTCGCCATCTTGTCGAGCACGGCGTGGACACCGGCGACAACGTTCTCCCCGTCGACCTCGATCACGGCGTCGCGCGGGGCGCGCAGCGCGGTGTGCAGCACGGCCCGGTTCTCCGTGGTGTTGATCTTCTCGCCGCGGAACATGGCGTCCCGCAGCTCGGCCACCCCGGTCGCCGCGGCCAGCTCGCGCAGCAGCCTCAGCGTCTCGTCGGTCACCAACTGCTTGGAGTAGTCGAGATACAGGTCGCCCACCCGCAGGGTGTACCGGCTGCCGCGCTCCGGGTCGGTGGCGAACAGCTCGCGCAGATGCGTCTGTCCCAGCTGCTCCCGGTGCTTGCCCAGAGCCGTCCACTCGGGCAACCGGTTGAGCCTGGTGCGTCCTTCTGCGTTCATCTCGGACATCAGCCCACTTCTTCTCGTACGTGCCTGCTTGCCCCGCTGCACCTCCAACCTAATTGATCCCGGACACCGGTGAGGCGATGAGCACGACGATAGGGGGCACCACTGACAACGGGCCCCGCCGGTGATGTCCACCGGCGGAGCCCGTCGTCCTGTATGCGCGTGTATGTCAGATCTCGCCCCGCAGTTTGGCCAGCGCCTCGGCCAGGATCGCCTCGCCGTCCGCGTCGCTGCGCCGCTCGCGTACGTACGCGAGGTGCGTCTTGTACGGCTCGGTGCGCGGTGGGTCCGGCGGGTTGTCCCGGTCCTGGCCGGCCGGGAACCCGCACCGCGGGCAGTCCCAGGTGTCGGGAACCTGCGCGTCGCTGGCGAAGCTCGGCTGGGTCTCGTGCCCGTTCGAGCACCAGAAGGAGATCCGGAGACGCGGCGCGGATTCGCCTCGCTCGGCCTCCCCCATCGGCCCCGCCCCGACCCGGCTTCCCCGGATCGCGTTGCCACTTGCCACGGTCGTAACTCCCTGCGTGATGGTGCTCGAAGATGCCCCAGTCTACGTAAGGCCCAACGCGCGTCCAGTGGTGGGAGTTACACCCGGCCACGGGACACGGAACCGATGGCTCAGCCGTCCAGCTTCACCAGCAGCGCGAGGACGACGATGCACGCGAACCACATCAGACCGACCACCACGGTGATGCGGTCCAGGTTGCGCTCGGCGACCGACGAACCGCCGACGGACGACTGCATACCGCCGCCGAACATGTCGGAGAGGCCGCCGCCCTTCCCCTTGTGCATCAGCACCAGCAGCATCAGCAGCAGGCTGAAGACGATCAGGGCGATCGAGAACCCCATAACCACGGCTGGACCCTACTTCCTGGCAATTCTCGGACTACACCGACAAACGGACTTCTACGCACTGCGGGGGCACGGTGCCCGGAATCCGGGCCCCGGCCCCCGCAAGGGTACGACGGATCCGCCCTACCGCATACTCACTGGTCGCGGAAGCGCACGATCTTGACGAACTCGTCGGCGTCCAGCGCCGCGCCGCCCACCAGGGCGCCGTCCACGTCCGCCTGCGCCATGATCGCGGCGACGTTCGACGCCTTCACCGAGCCGCCGTACTGGATGCGGACCTTGTCGGCCAGCTCCTGCGTGTACAGCTCGGCCAGGCGCCCGCGGATCGCGCCGCAGACCTCCTGCGCGTCCTCGGGGGTGGCGACCTCGCCGGTGCCGATGGCCCACACCGGCTCGTACGCGATCACGATGGTCTCGGCCTGCTCGGCCGGGATGTCCTTCAGGCCGCCGTCGAGCTGCGCGAGCGTGTAGGAGACCTGGTCACCGGCCTTGCGGACGTCCAGGCCCTCGCCGACGCAGAGGATCGGGGTCAGGCCGTGCTTGAAGGCGGCCTTCACCTTGGCGTTGCAGATCTCGTCCGTCTCGGCGTGGTACTGGCGGCGCTCGGAGTGGCCGACGGCCACGTACGAGCACTTCAGCTTGGCCAGCATCGCGCCCGAGATCTCGCCGGTGTACGCACCGGACTCGTGCGCCGAGAGGTCCTGGGCGCCGTACTTGATCTTGAGCTTGTCGCCCTCGACGAGCGTCTGGACGGAGCGCAGGTCGGTGAAGGGCGCCAGGACCGCGACCTCGACGGCGTCGTAGTCCTTGTCGGTCAGCGCGAAGGCGAGCTTCTGGACGTGGGCGATGGCCTCCAGATGGTTGAGGTTCATCTTCCAGTTGCCCGCCATCAGCGGGGTGCGGGTGTTGCTCATGTGGGGGTCAGTCCTCCAGTGCGGCGAGGCCGGGAAGCGTCTTGCCCTCGAGGTACTCGAGGCTCGCGCCGCCGCCGGTCGAGATGTGGCCGAAAGCGTTCTCGTCGAAGCCCAGGGTCCGGACGGCCGCGGCGGAGTCGCCACCGCCGACGACCGAGAAGGCCGGGGAGTCGACGAGCGCCTGGGCGACGGCCTTGGTGCCCTCGGCGTAGTCGGGGTGCTCGAAGACGCCCATGGGGCCGTTCCAGAAGACGGTGGCCGCGTCGGCGAGCTTCGATGCGTACAGCGTGCGGGTCTCCGGACCGATGTCCAGGCCCTCCTGGTCCGCCGGGATGGCGGTGGTGGAGACCGTGGTCGGGTTCGCCGGGGCCTTGGTCTTCAGGTCCGGGAACTCGGCGGAGACCAGCACGTCGACGGGGAGCACGAACTCCACGCCCTTCTTCTCGGCGCGCGCCAGGTACTCCAGGCACGCCGGGATCTGGTCCTCCTGGAGCAGCGAGATCCCGACCTCGTGGCCCTTGGCCTTGAGGAAGGTGTACGCCATGCCGCCGCCGATCAGGATGCGGTCGGCCTTCTCCAGCAGCTGGTCGATGACGCCCAGCTTGTCGGAGACCTTGGCGCCGCCGAGGACGACGACGTACGGCCGCCGGACGTCCTCGGTGAGCTTCTTCAGGACGCCGACCTCGGTGGCGATGAGGTAACCGGCGTAGCTCGGGAGCAGCTTCGGCAGGTCGTAGACGGAGGCGTGCTTGCGGTGCACCGCGCCGAAACCGTCGCCGACGTACACGTCCGCGAGGGCGGCGAGGCGGGCGGCGAACTCGGCGCGCTCGGCGTCGTCCTTGGAGGTCTCACCGGCGTTGAAGCGGAGGTTCTCCAGGACGGCGACCTGGCCGGCCTCCAGGCCGGAGACCGCGGAGTGGGCCTCGGAGCCGATCGTGTCGCCGGCGAAGGCCACCGGGCGGCCGAGCAGCTCGCCGAGGCGCGAGGCGGCGAACCGCAGCGTGAAGGCCGGGTCCGGGGCACCCTTGGGGCGGCCGAGGTGGGAGGCCACGACGACCTTGGCACCGGCCTCGGTCAGCGCCTTGACGGTCGGCAGGACGGCGCGGATGCGGCCGTCGTCGGTGATGGTGGTGCCGTCCAGCGGCACGTTGAGGTCGGCGCGGACGAATACCCGCTTGCCGTCCACTCCTTGGCGGAGAAGTTCGTCGATCGTCTTCATCTGTGCTGTTACTCCGTACTCCTTGGAAGTTCGACGCAAGCGACAGGGCCCGTACAGCGCGCCGTCGCGCTGCCCGAGCCCTGTGCTCACATCGTGATGCCTGCCCTGGTGGACCTAGACTCTCAGAGCTGGCCGCCGACGAAGACGGTGAGGTCGACGAGTCGGTTGGAGTAGCCCCACTCGTTGTCGTACCAGCCGACGACCTTGACCTGCTTGCCCTGGACCATCGTCAGCTGCGAGTCGAAGGTGCAGGACGCCGGCCAGTTGACGATGTCCGAGGAGACGATCGGGTCCTCGGTGTACTCCAGGATGCCCTTGAGCTGCCCCTCGGCGGCCTTCTGGAAGGCGGTGTTGATCTCGTCCTTGGTGACCTCGCGGTCGAGCTCGATGACGAGGTCGGTGACCGAGCCGGTCGGGACCGGGACGCGCATGGCGATGCCGTCGAGCTTGCCCTTGAGCTGCGGGAGGACCAGCGCGGTGGCCTTGGCGGCGCCCGTGGAGGTCGGGATGATGTTCTCCGCGGCGGCGCGGGCCCGGCGCAGGTCCTTGTGCGGGAAGTCCAGGATGCGCTGGTCGTTGGTGTACGCGTGGACGGTCGTCATCATGCCCTTGACGATGCCGAAGTTCTCGTCGAGCACCTTGGCCATCGGCGCCACGCAGTTGGTGGTGCAGGAGGCGTTGGAGATGACGTGGTGGTTGGCCGCGTCGTACTTGTCCTGGTTGACACCCATGACGATGGTGATGTCCTCGTCGCTGGCCGGAGCCGAGATGAGGACCTTCTTCGCGCCGCCGGCGATGTGCTTCGCGGCGTCGGCCTTCTTCGTGAAGATGCCGGTCGACTCGATGACGATGTCGACGCCCAGCTCGCCCCACGGGATGTCGGCGGGGTTGCGCTCGGACAGCACCTTGATCGTGTGGCCGTCGACGGTGATGGTGTCGGCGGTGTGGCTGACCTCGGCCTTGAGACGACCCAGAATGGTGTCGTACTTCAGCAGGTGAGCGGTGGTCGCGGTGTCACCCAGGTCGTTGACAGCCACGATCTCGATGTCTGCACCCTGCTCCAGCAGCGCGCGGAAGTAGTTACGACCGATGCGGCCAAAGCCGTTGATGCCTACGCGGATCGTCACGAACCGATCTCCTCGTTAGGTACGCCGGGTTTCGACGCCGGCGAGTTTTATTTGGGATGTCCCCGACCGATTACGACCCTACCCCGCCTAGGGCGCCCTAGTGACATCCTGCGCATCCGTACGGCCCCGGGTCCCCTACCTACCGGCGGGTACGGGATCCGGGGCCTTTCCGGGGGCTCCCGGCGGCTACGCAGGGTCAGCGGCGGAGTGCGGTGAGCGCCTTTCCGAGCAGGTCCCTGCGCTCGGCCGGGGTGGCCACGTGTTCCAGGCCGAAGCCGAGGAGCACGGTGTCGCGGGTGGTGACGGCCGCCCGGGAGTGGAACAGCGCGGGCGAGCGCGCCCAGTCGGCGCCGTTGCCCGGGCTGCCGGCCGGCGGGCCGGCGACGGTCCAGGCGCCCAGCGAGGTCTCGAAGCCCTCGCCGTCCTGCCGGGCGGAGCCGACGAGGAGCTCGGTGTCGTCGACGAAGACGCCCATCCCGCCGGTGCCGGGGTCGGTGACGTAGGAGAGGGAGAGCTCGACCTTCTTGCCCGCGTACGCGCTCAGGTCGACGGCGGCCTGGCGCCAGCCGTTGGAGGAGCCGGTGAAGGCGTGCCAGGCGCCGGTGGTGCCGGTGGCGGTGCAGCCGTCGGCTCCGACGGTGAGGTAGCGCGCGAGGAAGGGGTGGCCGGCGACGTAGAAGCCCTCGCCGCAGTCGGTCGGGACGGTGGTGGAGGTGTTGCCGTTGGCGTCGGGCAGGGTGGTCCAGTCGTCCGCCCCGGCGGTGTGGGCCTCGACGACGACGTTGTCGTAGCCGGGCTCGGTGTCGTGGCTGAGGGCGAAGCGGAGGGTGGGCTTCGACGCGGCGTCGACACCGGTGAGGTCGATGGTGCGGGTGAGCCGCGCCCAGGTGTCGTCGGCGTGCCGGACGGCCGCGAAGGAGGTGCCCTCGGACGGTTCGAAGGGGGTGCGCAGGCCGGGGTAGTCGCCGGCGGCGGCGCTGCGGAACTGCGGGAACCGGCCCGGCGGAAGGGTGTCCGAGGTGACGGTGTAGGCGCCGGCGTGGTCGAGGGGGTTGCCCGCGACCGGGCCGAGCGCCGCCTTCGTACCGGCGAAGGGGCCGGTGCCGGCGAAGCGCGTCGGGTCCTTCAGCCCGGCGCGGTGGTACGCGCCGAGGTAGTACTGCGCGAAGTCGTCGGAGTCGGCGCGGCCGATGTCGACCAGGCCGCCCGCCTGCTCGCCGGCGTTGACGAGCTTGCCGCCCTCGTTCAGGTAGTCGCGCACGGCGAGCATGGTGGGTCCGGAGGGCGCGTTCGCGCCGGTGTACCAGACGACCGTCCCGAAGTGGCCCAGCACGCCGAGCGGGTGCGGGGTGCCCTGGACGGCGACGTCCCAGACGGCGGCGCGGCGGCCGCTGTCCCGTACGGCCCGGGTGTACGCGGCCGCGTGCTGCGCGGGCGCGCCGGTGCCGCCCTCGTCGGCGAGGACCAGCACGTCACCGCGCGGGCGGGCGGCGATGGTGTACGTGAAGGGGGTCGAGGAGACGCGCTCGCCGTCACGGGTGCGGCCGGTGAACCAGACCTCGACCGTGTCGCCCGGTTCGCCGTCCTGGACCTCGGCGCGGTACTCGTCGTAGTAGAGGTTGTCCTCGCCGCCGTACGTCTCGCCGCCCTCCCAGGCTTCGAGGCGCTGGTCGTGCGTGCGGCCGCCGTTGACGCGGTACCTCAGCTCCTTGTCGCGCAGGGACTTCCGGGCGGTGACGGAGACCTCCTGGTCGGCGCCGTCGTACGCGTACGAGGTGGTGAAGGTGTCGGGGACGAAGGGGGGCGCGTCGGCGCCGGTCGGGGAGACGGGGTCGTCGGGGCGGGCGGCGGATTCGGCGACGGCGAGCGCGAACGGGATGTTCTTGGCGAACTCCTGCTGGATCAGCTTCTCGTCGTCGGGGAAGGTGAAGACGGAGGCGCAGTCGGCCGGTTCCCAGGCGTCGTTCGGGTCGACGCGGGAGGCGGTGGCGCAGGTCGACATCTCCGGGGTGAACATCTGCATGCCGTTGACGTTGGCCGCGTGGCCGTCGGCCTCGCCGTTGGTGGTGTAGAGCTCGGAGGAGACCTGCGGGCGGTAGCCGGGGATCGCGGGCTGGGCGGGGGTGCCGGCCAGCGCCTTGAGGGGGACGTCGTCGGGGGTGTCGGTGGCGACCTGCCAGCCGACGCCGTAGAGGATCAGCTGGGCGGCGGAGTGGTAGTTGATGCCGTACTGGAAGCCGATCCGCTTCTGGAAGGCGTCGAGCGCCTTCGTCTCGGGCTCCGACATGGGGCCGGGGCCGCGGTAGGTCTCGTCGGCGGGGTCGGGGGACGAGCCCTCGTCGTCGTATCCCCACTTGTAGGAGAAGTTGCGGTTGAGGTCGACGCCGTCGCCGGGGGTGATGCGGCCGTCGCCGTTGTTGTCGCGCAGGTTCTTGCGCCACTGGCGGTTGGCGGGGTCGGCGTGCGTGAAGTCGTAGCCGTCGGGGTTGGCGGAGAGGACGAACCACAGCTCGGTGGTGTCGACGATCCGCGTGATGCGGGGGTCCTTGCCGTATCCGGCGAGGTAGTGGTGGAGCAGCCGCCGGTTCATCTCGGGGGTGATCCACTCGCGGGCGTGCTGGTTGGAGAGGTAGAGGGTGGCGGGCTTGGAGCCGTCCTTGGACTTCTGGGCGGCCTTGGTGAGCTTGAGGGCGAGGATGTCCTGGCCTTTGACGGTCTTGCCGAGGGAGACGACCTTGGTGAGGGCGGGGTGGGCGCGGGCGGTCGCGAGGATCTCCGCCTTGAGCCCGTTCTCGCCGCCGTACGGGCGGAACACGCCGTCCCCGGCGGCCGCGAGGCGCTTCTCGGCGGCGTCGGGGACGGTGTGCTCGGTGAGGTCGACGCCCTTGTCGCGCAGGCTCTTCGCCTGGGGCCCGGTGAGGTACAACTCGATGGTGGCGGCGCCCTTCTCGGGGATGCGCTCGCTCAGCTCATGGCCGTCGGCACCGGCTTCGAGGAGGAGCTGCACCTGGTCCTTGCCGACCTTGGCGTGCCAGACGGACAGGCGGTCGCCGTCCGTGCCGTCCTTCTGTTCCGCACCGGCGACGGGTCCCGCCGCCAGCCCGGCGATCAGCAGTGAAGCCGCGGCGAGGATCGCTCTCGCTCTGCGTCTCATGAGCCCCCCTTGCTGTTGTCTGCCACGAAAGTGAACAGGCGCCAGGCTTCTGGGACATCATGATCATGTCAATACCGCCTCGGGCGCCGTGACCGAACCCGGCGCGGGGCGGCGTAGGGCCGGAAAACGCCGCTGCCGGCGCCCCGGGAAAGGGGCGCCGGCAGCGATGGTCTCGGGGACTCAGCCGACCAGGCCGTCGGCCATCTCCTCCGTCAGGCTGGACTCCGTGCCCGGAATGCCCAGGTCCTGGGCCCGCTTGTCGGCCATCGCCAGGAGGCGGCGGATCCGGCCGGCGACCGCGTCCTTGGTCAGCGGCGGGTCGGCGAGGGCCCCCAGCTCCTCCAGCGAGGCCTGCTTGTGCTCCATGCGCAGCCGCCCGGCCGCCGCGAGGTGCTCGGGCACCTCCTCGCCGAGGATCTCCAGGGCGCGCTGCACCCGGGCGCCGGCGGCGACGGCCGCGCGGGCCGAGCGGCGCAGGTTGGCGTCGTCGAAGTTGGCCAGGCGGTTGGCGGTGGCGCGGACCTCGCGGCGCATCCGCCGCTCCTCCCAGGCCAGCACCGAGTCGTGTGCCCCGAGCCGGGTCAGCAGCGCGCCGATCGCGTCACCGTCCCGTACCACCACGCGGTCCACACCCCGCACCTCGCGGGCCTTCGCCGGAATGGAGAGCCGCCGGGCGGCGCCGACCAGCGCGAGCGCCGCCTCCGGGCCCGGGCAGGTCACCTCCAGGGAAGACGAGCGGCCCGGCTCGGTCAGCGAGCCGTGCGCCAGGAACGCGCCGCGCCAGGCGGCCTCGGCGTCACAGGTGGCGCCGGAGACGACCTGCGGCGGCAGGCCCCGGATGGGGCGGCCCCGGCCGTCCACCAGCCCGGTCTGCCGCGCCAGCTGATCGCCGCCGGCCACCACGCGCACGACGAAGCGGGAGCCGCGCCGCAGACCGCCGGGCGCCATCACGATCAACTCGGAGTTGTGGCCGAAGATCTCCGCGATGTCCCGCTTCAGACGGCGGGCCGCCATCGCCGTGTCCAGCTCCGCCTCGATCACGATCCGCCCGCTGACCAGGTGCAGTCCGCCGGCGAACCGCAGGATCGACGAGACCTCCGCCTTTCTGCAGCAGGTCCGGGTGACGGGAAGCCGGGAGATTTCGTCCTTCACCGCTGCCGTCATCGCCATGGGCCGATCCTTCCATGCATCCGAAAAATACGGTCGTACGCGGCGGCCAACAGCTCCGGGTCGTGCTTCGGCAAGCCGTCCTTCCTGGCCACCGGGGCCAGCTCGACCGCGGCACCGAGCCGCTGGGCGGCATCTGCGAGGGACTCGCGGTCGGGTACGGCGGCCTCGTCGGCCAGCACCACGTCCAGGGCGAGTTTAGGGGCGTGTCGTCCCAAAACCTCCAAATGACGCTGCGGTGAGAAGCCCTCGGTTTCACCGGGCTGCGGCGCCAGGTTGAGCGACAGCACCCGGCGGGCCTTCGTCTCGATCAGCGCGTCCAGCAGCTCGGGCACCAGCAGGTGCGGTATCACCGACGAGAACCAGGAGCCGGGGCCCAGGACCACCCAGTCCGCGTCGAGCACGGCCGCGACCGCCTCGGGCACGGCCGGCGGGTCGTTCGGCACGAGGTGTACGGACTGCACCTCGCCGGGCGTGAGCGCCACCGTCGCCTGCCCGCGCACCAGGTCCACGTCGTCCGGGCGCTCGGGGTCATGGCCCTTGACCAGCGCCTGGAGCTCCAGCGGCACGGCCGACATGGGCAGCACCCGGCCGTGCGCGCCGAGCAGCCTGCCGACCAGGTCCAGGGCCTGGACGTGGTCGCCGAGCTGCTCCCACAGGGCGACGATCAGCAGGTTGCCGACCGCGTGCTCGTGCAGCTCGCCGTGCGACTGGAAGCGGTGCTGGATGACCCTGGCCCAGGTCTGGCCCCAGTCGTCGTCGCCGCACAGTGCCGCCAGGGCCTTGCGCAGGTCCCCGGGCGGCAGCACGCCGAGCTCCTCGCGGAGCCGGCCGCTGGAGCCGCCGTCGTCGGCGACCGTGACCACGGCGGTCAGGTCGCCGGTGATGCGGCGCAGCGCGGCGAGGGACGCGGACAGGCCCATGCCGCCGCCGAGGGCGACGACCTTGGGCTGCGCTCCGCGTCTGCGGAGCGTACGAGCGGACAGGGTGCTCGTACGCCGGCGGTACGGTTTCACTCGCGCCCCATGTCCCGGTGGACGACGACGGTCTCGACACCCTCGGAGGCGAGGCGGGCGGCGAGCTTCTCGGACATGGCGACGGAACGGTGCTTCCCGCCGGTGCAGCCGACGGCGATGGTGACGTACCGCTTGCCCTCGCGGCGGTAGCCGGTGGAGATCAGCTGGAGCAGCTCGGTGTACCGGTCCAGGAACTCCTTGGCGCCCGGCTGGTTGAAGACGTACCCCGAGACCTCTTCGTTGAGGCCGGTGTACGGGCGCAGCTCCGGCACCCAGTGCGGGTTGGGCAGGAAGCGGCAGTCCACCACCAGGTCGGCGTCGACGGGCAGGCCGTACTTGTAGCCGAAGGACATGACCGTGGCGCGCAGCTCCGGCTCCTCGTCGCCGGCGAACTGGGCGTCCATCTTGGCGCGCAGCTCGTGGACGTTGAGGCTGGAGGTGTCGATCACCAGGTCGGCGTCGCCGCGCAGCTCGCGCAGCAGGTCGCGCTCGGCGGCGATGCCGTCGACGATCCGGCCGTCGCCCTGGAGCGGGTGCGGGCGGCGCACCGACTCGAAGCGGCGGACCAGGGCCTCGTCGGACGACTCCAGGAAGACGATGCGGCGCGTGACCTGCTTGGCGTCGAGGTCGGCGAGGGACTCGCGGAGGCTCTCGAAGAACTGGCGGCCGCGTACGTCGACGACGACGGCGATCCGCGCGACATTGCCCTGGGAGCGGGCGCCGAGCTCCACCATGGTGGGGATCAGCGCGGGCGGCAGGTTGTCCACGACGAACCAGCCGAGGTCCTCCAGACACTTGGCGGCGGTGCTGCGCCCGGCGCCGGACATACCGGAGATGATCACCAGCTCGGGGATGGCCGCCTCGGCGGCCTCACCGGGCTCCATCGTCGTGCCCGTACTCACGTGTGCTGCTCCGTCTTCTCGCTCTGCCGCCGGTTCGGCTGCCGGTCCGGCTGCCCGTCCGGTCGCCGGTTCGGTCGCCGGTTCGGCTGCCAGTGGCTCGTGCTCAGTCATCTCTGCTTCCCCCGTCCTGTGCGGTTCCCCCGCCGTCGTCTTCAATGATCTCTCCTGTCGCCGTGTTCACGGCGGGAGCGGCCGGAGCGGCCTGGGCGAGGGCGACGGCCACGGCTTCGGCGGTCTTCCGGCCGAGGCCCGGTACCTCGCAGATCTGCTCGATTGTCGCCTGCCGCAGCCGCTTCACCGAGCCGAAATGCTTGATCAGTGCCTGCTTGCGGGTGTCGCCGAGACCGGGGACGTCGTCCAGCGGGCTGGTCCTGATCCGCTTGGAGCGCTTGGAGCGCTGGTAGCGGATGGCGAAGTCGTGCGCCGTGTCCCGGACGCGCTGGAGGAGGTACAGCCCCTCGCTGCTGCGGGGCAGGACCACCGGGTCCTCCTCGTCCGGCAGCCACACCTCCTCCAGGCGCTTGGCGAGGCCGCAGACGGCGACGTCGTCGATGCCGAGCTCGTCGAGGGCGCGCCGGGCGGCCGCGACCTGCGGGCGGCCGCCGTCGACGACGACGAGCTGGGGCGGGTAGGCGAACTTCTTCGGCCGGCCGGTCTCGTCGGCGAGACCGAGGGCGACCGGCCCCTCGCCGGGCGCGGGCGCGGTACCGGAGGCCGGGGCCTCGCCGGGGGCGGGGACCGTGCCGGGGACGGCGCCGGCGGCGGTTCCGTCGGAGGTTCGGTCGGTGTGGTCGGCGGCACGGTCGCGGCCGGCGGCGCCGTCGGGCTCCTCCACCGCCCACTCGCCGGTCCGCTCGCGCTCCGCGAGGTACCGCTTGAAGCGGCGGCTGATCACCTCGTGCATCGAGCGGACATCGTCCTGCCCCTCGAAGCCCCTGATCTGGAAGCGGCGGTACTCGCTCTTGCGGGGCAGGCCGTCCTCGAAGACGACCATGGACGCGACGACGTCCTCGCCCTGGAGGTGCGAGATGTCGAAGCACTCGATGCGCAGAGGAGCGGTCTCCAGGCCCAGGGCCTCGGCGATCTCCTCCAGGGCGCGGGAGCGCGTGGTCAGGTCGCTGGCGCGCTTGGTCTTGTGCAGGACGAGGGCCTGCTGGGCGTTGCGCCCGACCGTCTCCATCAGCGCCTTCTTGTCGCCGCGCTGCGGGATGCGCAGGGAGACGTTCGCCCCGCGGCGGCCGCTGAGCCACTGCGTGACGGCCTCGGCGTCCTCCGGGAGCGCGGGGACGAGGACCTCCTTGGGCACGGCGTCGCCGCTCTCGTCCCCGTACAGCTGCTGGAGCGCGTGCTCGACCAGGCCCGCCGTGTCGACCGCCTCCACCTTGTCGGTGACCCAGCCGCGCTGGCCGCGGACCCGGCCGCCGCGGACGTGGAAGATCTGGACGGCGGCTTCCAGCTCGTCCTCGGCGACGGCGATCAGGTCGGCGTCGGTGGCGTCGGCGAGGACGACGGCGCTCTTCTCCATGGCCCGCCTCAGGGCCTCTATGTCGTCGCGGAGGCGGGCGGCCCGCTCGTACTCCATGTCCTCGGCCGCCGCCATCATGTCCTTCTCCAGGCGGCGGATGTACGTGCCGGTGCGGCCGGCCATGAAGTCGCAGAACTCCTCGGCCAGCTCCCGGTGTTCCTCGGGGTCCACCCGGCCCACGCAGGGCGCCGAGCACTTGCCGATGTAGCCGAGGAGGCAGGGGCGGCCGGTGCGCTCGGCGTTCTTGAACACCCCGGCGGAGCAGGTCCGCACCGGGAAGACCCGCAGCAGGAGGTCGACGGTGTCGCGGATGGCCCAGGCGTGGCTGTAGGGGCCGAAGTAGCGCACGCCCTTCTTCTTCTGGCCGCGCATGACCTGTACGCGGGGGAAGTCCTCGTTGAGGGTGACGGCGAGGTAGGGGTAGCTCTTGTCGTCCCGGTACTTGACGTTGAACCGGGGGTCGAACTCCTTGATCCAGGAGTACTCCAGCTGGAGCGCCTCGACCTCCGTCGACACCACCGTCCACTCCACGGAGGCGGCCGTGGTGACCATGGTGCGGGTGCGCGGGTGCAGGCCCGCCAGGTCCTGGAAGTAGTTGGCGAGCCGCTGGCGCAGGGACTTCGCCTTCCCGACGTAAATCACCCGGCGGTGATCGTCGCGGAATTTGTAGACCCCCGGCGAGTCGGGGATCTGTCCCGGCTTGGGGCGGTAGCTGGAGGGGTCTGCCATGCCTCACACCCTACTGGCGCCCACTGACAGTCCGGCCGGCGTAACGGCCGTGGGGCGACTGCCGCGTTACACCCCCTAGGCGTCGGGGCCCGCGACCAGCTTGCCGTCGGTGACCTTGACCGGGACCTCCGGCAGCGCGGCGGTCGCCGGGCCCTTGATCGCCTTGCCCGTGGTGACGTCGAAGCGGCTGCCGTGGCAGGGGCAGTTCCCCTCGATGCCCTCGACCTTGTCGAAGACGCAGCCCGCGTGGGTGCACTGCGCGCTGAACGCCTTGTACTGGCCCTTGGCCGGGCAGCTCACGACCAGGCGCTGCTCGCGGTAGAGCCTGGCGCCGCCGACGGGCACCTCGTCCGCCGCGCCGAGGTCGACCGGGGCGGTGGGGGTGGGGTTCTGGGCGTGGCCGAGCTTGGAGTCGGTGGAGCAGGCGGCGGCGCCCAGCCCGGCGGCCCCGGCGAGGGCGGCACCTTTCAGCACGGTGCGGCGGGCTGCGGGCTGGCCGGACATGGGCGCTCCACGGGTCTCACGGCGGAAGGGGGACGTCGGCGGCGGGACCACCCGGTACGGGGACCGGTGGTACGCGCCGACGCGGTACGGGCGGACCGGCAGGGTCCGACTCGGTACGGATCCGACGATACCCGCGTAGATGTGCGGCCCTTCCGCGGGGGCTGTCCCGGCCCCCGGCGATGGGTTACGTTCGGGCTCGTGATCGTCGTCGCCGGAGAGTCCCTGATCGACCTGGTCCCGGAGCCCGGTGCCGAGGGCGCCGGGCCGCTCGCGCCGCTCGTGCCCCGGCGGGGCGGGGGCCCGTACAACACCGCGGTGGCGCTGGGGCGGCTGGGCGCGGACGTCGCCTTCTGCTCCCGGATCTCCACCGACGCCTTCGGGGAGGCGCTGCTGGAGGGCCTGCGGGCCGCGGGCGTCGGCACCGGCCTCGTACAGCGCGGTCCCGAGCCGACGACGCTGGCGGTGGCCTCGCTGGGGGCGGACGGGTCGGCGCGGTACGGGTTCTACGCGCAGGGCACGGCCGACCGGCTGTTCGCGCTGCCGGAGCGGCTTCCGGAGGGCGTGCGGGCGGTCTCCTTCGGGACGTGCTCGCTGGCGCTGGAGCCGGGCGCGAGCGCGTACGAGGCGCTGTTGCGGCGGGAGGCCGGGCGCGGGGTGCTCACGCTGCTGGACCCGAACGTCCGGCCGGGTCTGATCCCGGATGCGGACGCCTACCGGGCGCGGTTCGCGGGGTGGCTGCCGTACGTGTCGGTGCTGAAGCTCTCCGAGGAGGACGCCCGGTGGCTGGGCGGTTCGCCGGAGGAGTGGCTGGCGAAGGGCCCGTCGGCGGTGGTGCTGACGCGGGGCGCTTCGGGGCTGTCGCTCCACACCCGTGACCTGGACGTCTCGGTGCCGGCGGTGCCGGTGGCGGTCGCCGACACGATCGGCGCGGGCGACACGGTGAACGCGGCGCTGCTGCACGGCCTGGCGGGCCGGGCCCCGGACGCCGAGGGCGCCCTGGATGCCGGGAGCTGCGCCCTGGACGCCTTGGACGCCGACGGCTGGCGGGACCTACTGGCCTTCGCGTCCCGTGCGGCGGCCGTCACCTGCTCCCGCCCGGGCGCGGAGCCGCCGTACGCGGCGGAGCTGGCGCAGTAGGGAAACCGGCGCCGCCCGGTGCCCCTTCCCGTCGGGGAGGGGCACCGGGCGGCGCGGCCTGCGGCCGGGCGTCAGGAGGTGGTGCGGCCGCGGGCCGACGCCGTCTTCTTCGCCGGGGTCGTGCGGGCCGTGGCCGTCTTGCGGCGGGGCGCACCGTCCGCCGCCGCGACCGTCTTCTTCGACGCGCGCTTGCGCGCCGCCGGGACCGACGGGACCGCGTCGCTGATGCGCTCCGGGTCGAGGATGTCCCGCAGGAACTTGCCGGTGTGGCTGGCCGGGACGCCCGCGACCTGCTCGGGCGTGCCCTCGGCGACGACCAGGCCGCCGCCGCTGCCGCCTTCCGGACCCATGTCGATGACCCAGTCGGCGGTCTTGATGACATCGAGGTTGTGCTCGATGACGATCACGCTGTTGCCCTTGTCGACCAGGTTCGACAGAACCTTGATCAGCTTCGAGATGTCCTCGAAGTGCAGACCCGTGGTCGGCTCGTCCAGGACGTACACCGTGCGCCCGGTGGACCGCTTCTGCAGCTCGGAGGCGAGCTTGACGCGCTGCGCCTCACCGCCGGAGAGCGTCGGCGCCGACTGGCCCAGCCGTACGTACCCGAGACCGACCTCGGTCAGGGTGCGCAGGTGGCGGGCGATCGTGGGGACGGCCTCGAAGAAGTCGAGGGCCTCCTCGATCGGCATGTCCAGCACCTCGGCGATGGACTTGCCCTTGTAGTGCACCTCCAGGGTCTCCCGGTTGTAGCGCGCCCCGTGGCAGACCTCGCACGGGACGTACACGTCCGGCAGGAAGTTCATCTCGATCTTGATGGTGCCGTCACCGGAGCAGTTCTCGCAGCGGCCGCCCTTGACGTTGAAGGAGAAGCGCCCGGGCAGGTACCCCCGGACCTTCGCCTCCATCGTCTCGGCGAAGAGCTTGCGGACGTGGTCGAAGACGCCGGTGTACGTCGCCGGGTTCGACCGCGGGGTGCGGCCGATGGGCGACTGGTCGACGTGGACGACCTTGTCGACGAGGTCGTCGCCGTCCACGCGCGTGTGCCGTCCCGGCACCGACTTGGCGCCGTTCAGCTCGCGCGCGAGGTGGGTGTAGAGGATGTCGTTGACCAGGGTCGACTTGCCGGAGCCGGAGACGCCGGTGACCGCCGTGAGCACCCCGAGCGGGAAGGAGACGTCGATGTCCCGCAGGTTGTTCTCGCGGGCGCCGTGCACGGTGAGCCGGCGGGACGGGTCCACGGGCCGCCGGACGTCGGGGGTCGGGATGGACCGCTTCCCGGACAGGTACTGCCCGGTCATCGACTCCTTGTTGGCCAGCAGCTGCTTCAGCGGGCCGGAATGGACGACCTTGCCGCCGTGCTCGCCGGCGCCGGGGCCGATGTCGACGACCCAGTCGGCGACCTTGATGGTGTCCTCGTCGTGCTCGACGACGATGAGGGTGTTGCCCATGTCGCGCAGGCGCACGAGCGTCTCGATGAGCCGGTGGTTGTCGCGCTGGTGGAGGCCGATCGACGGCTCGTCGAGCACGTACAGCACACCCACCAGGCCGGAGCCGATCTGGGTGGCGAGCCGGATGCGCTGGGCCTCGCCGCCGGAGAGGGTGCCGGCCGCGCGGTTCAGCGAGAGGTAGTCCAGGCCCACGTCCACGAGGAAGCGGAGCCGTTCGTTGACCTCCTTGAGCACGCGCTCGGCGATCTTCTTGTCGCGGGCGTTCAGCGTGAGGCGGCCGAGGAAGTCGGCGCACTCGCTGATGGACATCGCCGAGACCTCGGCGATGGACTTCTCCATCACCGTGACCGCGAGGACGATCGGCTTGAGGCGCGTGCCCTCACACGTGGGGCAGGGCACCTCGCGCATGTACCCCTCGAAGCGCTCGCGGCTGGAGTCGCTCTCGGCCTCGCTGTGCCGCCGCTTGACGAAGGAGACGGCGCCTTCGAAGGCGGGGGTGGTGTACGCCCGCTCCCTGCCGTACCGGTTGCGGTAGCGGACCTCGACCTGGGTCTTGTGCCCGTACAGCAGGGCCTTCTTGGCGCGGGCGGGCAGCCCGGCCCAGGGGATGTCGGTACGGAAGCCGAGCGCGTCGGCGAGCCCGCCGATCAGGCGGCCGAAGTACTCCTTGGTGTGGCCGTGCGACCAGGGGTGGATGGCGCCCTCGTCGAGGGAGCGCTCCTCGTCGGGGACGACGAGCTCGGGGTCGACCTCCATGCGCGTGCCGATGCCGGTGCACTCGGGGCAGGCGCCGAAGGGCGAGTTGAACGAGAAGGAGCGGGGCTCCAGCTCCTCGAAGGAGAGGTCGTCGTACGGGCAGTACAGGTGCTCGGAGTACATCCGCTCGCGCTCGGGGTCGTCCTCGGGGAGGTCGACGAAGTCGAGCACGACCATGCCGCCGGACAGGCCGAGCGCGGTCTCCACGGAGTCGGTGAGCCGGCGCTTGGCGCTGTCCTTCACCGTCAGGCGGTCGACGACCACCTCGATGGTGTGCTTCTCCTGCTTCTTCAGGGTGGGCGGCTCGGAGAGGTGGACGGTCTGCCCGTCCACCCGGGCCCGGCTGTAGCCCTTGGTCTGGAGGTCGGCGAAGAGGTCGACGAACTCGCCCTTGCGCTCGCGCACCAGCGGCGAGAGCACCTGGAAACGGCTGCCCTCGGGCAGCTCCAGCACCTTGTCGACGATCGCCTGCGGCGACTGGCGCGAGATCGGGCGGCGGCACTCCGGGCAGTGCGGCTTGCCGATGCGCGCGAAGAGCAGGCGCAGGTAGTCGTAGACCTCGGTGATGGTGCCGACCGTGGAGCGCGGGTTGCGCGAGGTCGACTTCTGGTCGATCGAGACGGCCGGGGAGAGGCCCTCGATGAAGTCGACATCCGGCTTGTCCATCTGACCGAGGAACTGCCGGGCGTAGGAGGAGAGCGACTCGACGTACCGGCGCTGCCCCTCGGCGAAGATCGTGTCGAACGCGAGAGAGGACTTGCCCGACCCCGAGAGACCGGTGAAGACGATGAGGGAGTCGCGCGGGAGGTCGAGCGAGACGTTCTTCAGATTGTGCTCGCGCGCGCCACGGACGATGAGACGGTCGGCCACGCCGGTCCGCACCTTTCTTGAGAGAAGCGGGGGCACAGCCCCCGTCCCAGACTGTTCAAGCCTACGGGGGGCCGCCAAACGGATGAGTGCCTGACTTTCAAGGATGCCTCCACCGAGCGTATAGCACGCGCATTCGATTTCTGGCCTTGCTCGGCCACCTTCACCCGATCGTGTGGCGGCGCTAGGGTCGGCGACATGATCGATCACGTGCATGACCTGGCCTCTGTACGCGAGGCGACCGACCGGCTGCTCACCGCGGCCGCCAAACTGGACGACGCGGCGGTCGCCGCGCCCTCCCGCCTGCCGGGCTGGACCCGGGGCCACGTACTGGCCCACCTCTCACGTAACGCGGACGCCCTCGTGAATGTTCTCCAGGGCCGCCCGATGTACGAGAGCGCCGAGGCCCGCGACGCCGACATCGAGCGCGACGCCCCCCGCCCGCTCGCCGCCCAGCTCGACGACGTCCGCGAGAGCGCCGCGCGCTTCCAGGCCCAGGGCGAGGTCCCGGCCGACTGGGACCGGACGGTCGAGCTCCGCAACGGCGTGACGGACCGGGCCGTCCGGGTGCCCTTCCGCCGCCTCGTCGAGGTCGAGCTGCACCATGTCGACCTGGGCATCGGCTACGAGCTGGAAGATCTTCCGGCGGAGTTCACGGAGCGGGAGATCGACTTCCTCGCCGACCGGTTCTCCGGCAACGCGACGGTGCCGCCCACCCGGCTGCTGGCCGGCGGCAGGGAGTGGCGCACCGGCGGCGAGGAGGGCACCGAGGTGACCGTCTCCGGCACGGCGGCCGACCTGCTGGGCTGGCTCGCCGGCCGCCGCGACGGCGCGGCCCTGGAAGTGCGGGGTGGCACCCTTCCGGCACTGCCGCCGCTATAGCCTGGGGGCATGACGTACAGCGGAGCGGTCAAGGTCGGCGGGCCCGCGGACGCGCACGAGCTCACGGACCTGATCATCTCGAAGGTCGCCGTCGGCCCGATGGACAACAACTCCTACCTGCTGCGCTGCCGGACCACCGGCGAACAGCTGCTGGTCGACGCGGCGAACGAGCCGCGGACGCTGCTCCGGCTGATCGGTGACGACGGCATCACCGCCGTCGTCACCACCCACCGCCACCACGACCACTGGCAGGCGCTCGCCGACGTGGTGGCGGCCACCGGGGCCCGGACGTACGCCGGGCGGTACGACGCCGAGGGCATCGACGTGCCCACGGACGTGCCGGTCGAGGACGGGCAGACGATCCGCGTCGGACGGGTCGAGCTCACCGCGCGGCGGATGGTCGGGCACACGCCCGGCTCGATCGTGCTGATCTACGACGACCCGCACGGCCATCC
Source organism: Streptomyces sp. NPDC045998 (assembly GCF_056430285.1). Lineage (NCBI taxonomy): Bacteria > Bacillati > Actinomycetota > Actinomycetes > Kitasatosporales > Streptomycetaceae > Streptomyces > Streptomyces sp. NPDC045998. Next base: position 908,011 of record NZ_JBWKLJ010000001.1, on the reverse strand, counting down.
GCACGTCTTCACCGGCGACTGCCTCTTCCCGGGCGGTGTCGGCAACACGCACAAGGACCCCGACGCCTTCGCCAGCCTGATCCTGGACGTGGAGACGAAGCTCTTCGACGTCCTGCCGGACGAGACCTGGATCTACCCGGGGCACGGCAAGGACACGACGCTGGGTGACGAGCGTCCGCATCTGCCGGAGTGGCGCGAGCGCGGCTGGTAGCCGCCCCGGCCCCGCTCCGGGCGGGGCCGTGCGCGCGTGTGCTTCCACGCGCCCCGTGACGGGCCGTAACCCTGGTCTGCGCGGGGTGGTTGGCGCGGCATGCGCCAGAGTCACACCACACCCCCTCCGTCCGCAGACCCGTCCGCAGACCCGTCGACGGACCCGTCGACGGATCCCTCCACGCAGCCCTCCATAAGACGGCTCGCCGTCGCCGCCCTCGCCGGGACGGCGGTCGAGTTCTACGACTTCTTCGTCTACGGGACCGCCGCCGCGCTCGTCCTGGGGCCGCTGTTCTTCCCCACCTTCTCGCCGGTGGCCGGGACGCTGGCTGCGTTCGGCACGTTCGCGATCGGTTTCCTCTCCCGTCCGCTCGGTTCTGTGCTGTTCGGACACATCGGTGACCGGTACGGGCGGCGGCCGGTGATGCTCGGCTCCCTGCTGCTCACGGGCGCGGCGACGGTCGCGGTCGGCTGTGTGCCGTCGTACGCGACGCTCGGCGTGGCCGCTCCCGTCCTGCTGCTCGTGCTGCGGTTCCTGCAGGGACTCGGGCTCGGCGGGGAGTGGGGCGGGGCGGTGCTGCTGACGGTGGAGCACGCGCCGGAGCGGCAGCGCGGGCTGTGGGCGAGCTTCCCTCAGGTGGGACCGGCGGTGGGGTTCCTGCTGGCGAACGGGGTGATCCTCGGGCTGTCGGCCGGGCTGAGCGACGCCCAGTTCCGGGAGTGGGGCTGGCGGGTGCCGTTCTGGGCGGCCGGGGTGCTGGCGGCCGGCGGGCTGCTGCTGCGCAGGTCGCTGCGGGAGACGCCGCAGTTCGAGGAGCTGGCCGCGACGGGGGCGCGGGCGAACGCCCCTCTGGTGGAGGTGGCGCGCGGGCACTGGCGGCTGGTGCTGCTGACGGCCGGGGCTCTCGCGGTCGGGTACGCCGTCTTCTACGCGGTCTCCACCTGGGCGCTGGCGTACGGCACGGAGCGGCTCGGCGTGAGCCGTACGGTGATGCTGGTCTGCATCATGGCGGCGGTGGCCGTCAAGGGCGTGGCGACGCCGTTCGCCGCGATGCTGGGGGACCGCTTCGGGCGGCGGCCGATGTGCCTGGCGGGCTGCGCGGCGTCGGCGCTGTGGATGTTCCCGATGGTGGGGCTGCTCCACACCGCCCAGCCGTTGCTGATGTTCGTGGGGTTCACGGGGGCGCTGCTGGCCTTCATCACGACGTTCGCCGTGGTGGCGGCGTACCTGCCGGAGCTGTACGAGCCGAGGGTGCGGTGCACCGGTGCGGCGGTCGGCTACAACCTGGCGGGGGTGGTGGGCGGTGCGCTCACGCCGATCGTGGCGACGGCCGCGGCGGGTGGCGCCGCCGGGCCGCCGTGGGGTGTGGCGGCGTACTTGACCGGCATCGCGCTGCTGAGCTTCGGCTGCTTCGCGCTGCTGCCGGAGACACGCCCCAGGCCGGTGGTGGGGCCGGCCGGGGACCCGGTCGGGAAGTCGGCGGCGGTGTGACGGGCCGGCCTGCGCGGACCTCGGTCAGCGCAGGTCCTGCTCGTCGAGCAGGTCGCAGTCGGTGAAGCGGGGCGGGCGGGTGCACAGCTCGGCGAGCCTCTGTGCCAGCTGGGTGGTGTCCGGGTCGTCGTTGCTGCGCATGGCTTCTTCGTACGAGGAGAAGCCGACGACCGCGAGGTAGCGGTTCGGGTTGTCCCGGTCACGCAGCAGGATGCGGCTGACCGGGCCGTAGCTCTTGTCGGCCAGTGCCGCGCGGCGCTCCTCGAGCAGCGCCTCCAGGTCGTCGATGCGCTCGGTCTCGAAGTCGATGATCTGCGTGAACTTCATGGCTCTCTCCAGGGCGGGACGGCCCCCGGGGCGGGTCCGTTCACCGTCCAGACAAGCACCGGCCGGTGCGGGTCGCCATGCGAGCCCGTACCGGCCGGCTGAGCCTGTGCCCTGTGTCTCCTTCGGCGTGTGCGCGTGCGTGTGCGCGTGCCGGGTCGTCAGGCCTCGACGCTGTCCTTGTTCTCGGCGGCCGCCTCGCGCTCCTCGCGCTCGGCCTGCTTCTTCGAGGCGATCAGGCTGGTGATCGTGGTGATGACCAGCACGCCGCAGATGACGGCCAGCGAGACCGGGATCGAGATCTCCGGGACGTGCACCCCCGACTCGTGCATGGCGTGGAGCACCAGCTTCACGCCGATGAAGCCGAGGATCACCGACAGGCCGTAGCTGAGGTGGACCAGCTTCTTCAGCAGGCCGCCGATGAGGAAGTACAGCTGCCGCAGACCCATCAGGGCGAACGCGTTGGCCGTGAAGACGATGTACGGGTCCTGGGTCAGGCCGAAGATCGCGGGGATGGAGTCCAGCGCGAACAGCACGTCCGTGGTGCCGATGGCGAGCATGACCACCATCAGCGGGGTCAGGACGCGCTTGCCGTTGTTGCGGATGAAGAGCTTGGTGCCGTGGTACCGGTCGGCGACGCCGAAGCGGTTCTCGATGGACTTCAGGAGGCGGTTCTCCTCGAACTCCTCCTCCGGCTCGTCGGCACGCGCCTCCTGGATCAGCTTCCAGGCGGTGTAGATCAGGAACGCGCCGAAGATGTAGAAGACCCACGAGAAGCTGGCGATGATCGCGGCGCCGGCGGCGATGAATATCGCGCGCAGCACCAGGGCGACCAGCACACCGATGAGCAGCACGCGCTGCTGGAGGTGGGACGGCACCGAGAACTTCGCCATGATCAGGACGAAGACGAAGAGGTTGTCGACGCTGAGCGACTTCTCGGTGATGTAACCGGCGAAGAACTCGCCGGACGCCTGGGTCTCACCGAAGAACAGCAGGCCCAGACCGAACAGCGCGGCGAGGACGATCCAGACGACCGTCCAGATACCGGCTTCCTTGACCGACACGTCGTGCGGCTTGCGCCCGATGAAGAAGTCGGCCGCGATCAGGATGGACAGACCGAGAACGGTCGCCACCCACAGGTTCATTGAAACGTCCACTGCGCCTCCGGCGTCGTACGGCTACTGATCAGCGTCGTCGCTGCCGGAGGTCTCTTCCACCCGAGGCTCCGCCGGTTCTCGCCGCCGGACGACACACGGGCCGGCGCCCCGGGACCGGTCGTGATCCGACCGTCCGTACTGACGGGAACGCCGCAGGTGGGAGTACTCCCCTCCGCGCAAAGAACAGTACCGCAAACACCAAAGAAAGGTAAAGGGGAAAGTAAAGAGACCTCCAAGTGCGCAGGTCAGGGGCGCCTGTTGGGGCGAGCTCCGGCGACCTGGGAGAGGACCTGGCGCAGGATCCCGCTCCCCGCCGGGACCAGCGGCGGCTCGTACGTCCACGCATGGCCCACCCACGGGTCGGCGAGATGGTCGTCCGGGACGGGCGTGATCCGCAGCAGCGAGCGCCACAGGGGGTCGAGCACCGGGCCGTACGCCCGGGCGTCCTCGCGATCCGCGACCATCAGCAGGTGCACCCCGACGGCCGGCCCCTCGTCGGCGAGGTAGCGCAGCCGCGTGACGGCCCGGTCGTCGAAGCCGTGCGGGAAGTCGTTGACGATCAGCAGTTGCTCGGCGGTGTCCAGGTCGGGCGGGAGGGCGTCGGCCGCCCCGCCGCGGACGGCCATCTGCACCAGGTCCACGCGGTCGGTGAGCCGGCCGAGGAGGTCGGCCACTCCCCCGGCGCCGGACGCCGGCGGACCTGCCAGTACGCCGGATTCGGTGAGCGGACCGAGGGAGGCCGCCGCCGAGCCCGCCGGGTCGACGACGTGGACGGTGTACTCCCCCGCCGGGTGCACCGCGACCATCCGCGCCGCGAGTGACACCGCCGTGTCCATGGCGAGCCGGCGCAGTGCGCCGTCGTCCAGGCCGGCCTCCTCGGTGGCCCCCGAGCGGCCGCTGTCGACCCACAGGCCCCGCGCCAGCGGCAGCCGTACGAGCATGGGGATGCGCAGCTCCGGGCTCTCCGGGAGGTGGAGGTCGCCGAGGCGGAGGGCCATCGGGGCCTCGGTGGGGACGCGGTACGCGTGCCAGACGGGGTTGTCCCAGCCGGCGAACGCGGGCGGGAGGGCGGGCTCGACCACCGCCGCCTCGGCGGCGAGCTGTGCGAGGTCGCGGTCGAGCGCCTCGCGGGCCCGTGCGGTCAGCTCGTCGTGCTTGGCGCGGGCGGCGGCCCGTACCGCGTCTCCGCCGGATCCGATACGGCTGCGCGGGTCGGACAGGACGCGGTCGAGCTCCTGGTCCATGCGGGACTCCGCGAAGTCGACCGCGCTGCGGTAGGCGGCGGTGGTGCGGGCCAGGTCCTCGAACATGCCCCAGACCTGGTTGTAGAGCCGCTCCTCCATGGTCCAGCCCGAGGCGTCACCGGCGACCGGCGGCGCGGGCTGCTGCCGCGTGGTGGCCGGGGCCGGGGCGGCCGGCTGGGACTCCGCCCGGCGGCGGGGGTGCGTGTAGTCGATGGGGCCCGCCGTCGGGGGCGCGTCCCGGCGGACCCGGTCGCCTTCGGCGGTACGCGGCGGCGGCGCGGCCACCGCCCGGCTCATGCCCTTGGCGATGGCCTGCCGGATGGCTTCCGCCAGGTCGTCGGCCTTGTCGAGCCCCTGGTCGGCGAGCATCTCCGCGAGGCCGCCCGCGTACCCCTGGCCGACGGCGCGGACCTTCCACGCGCCCTGGCGGCGGTAGAGCTCCAGGGCGACGACGGCGGACTCGCGGTCGAGGCCGGTGAGGGTGTAGTCGGCGATGCCCGTGCCGTCGAGGGTCGTGACCGACACGAAGGGCGCGGCGACGGCACCGAACCGGTCCGGGCCGCCGAGCCCGAGGGGCAGCGCGAGCAGCACCGCGACCCGGTGGACGGAGGGCGGCAGCGCGTCGAGGTCGACGGCGAGCCGATGGTCGGCGGCCGCCTGGCGGGAGACCTCCACGCCGGGCAGGGCGGGCGCTCCGGGGTGGACGACCCACTCGACGCCGGGGACACGGCCGTCCTCGTCGCCGAGCGTGGCACCGGCCATGACCGGTTCGCCCGCCGACACCCGGATCTCGAGTCGGGCCTGGGGCAGCGGATGGTTCTGTCCCCGGACCAGTTCGGCCGTCATGCGCCTGTTCCCCCTCGCTGCTGTGACAGCTCGAACGCTGCGGCAGCTCCCGGGGCGGCCTGGTGCCTCCGGGAGCTGCGGATGGACGCGGTGCCCGTCGCCGCGGTGTGTGCGGCGACGAGGTCGTGGACCTACAGGTGCGGCAGGATCGCCGGCATGAGGTCCTGGAACGTACGGCCGTTGGCCGAGCTGCCCAGGGCCGTCATCTGCCAGCCGGAGCCGGCCCGGTGCACCTTGGCCATGATCTGCGCGGTGTACTGGCCGCCGCCGTCGAGCGTGTAGCGGGCGAGCTCCTGGCCGTTCGTCTCGTCGACGATGCGGCAGAAGGCGTTCTGCACTTCCTGGAACGTCTGGCCGGTGAAGGAGTTCACCGTGAAGACGATCTGGTCGATGTGGACCGGGACACGCGCGAGGTCGACGAGGATCGCCTCGTCGTCGCCGCCCTGGCCGGCGCCGCCCACCAGGTTGTCGCCGGTGTGGCGTACGGAGCCGTCGTCGCTGACCAGGTGGCGGAAGAAGACCACGTCGATGGGCGTCTTGTCGGCGAAGAGCACGGCGGAGGCGTCCAGGTCGATCTCCCGGGTGCGCGAACCGAACAGGCCGCGGCGCGGGGCGGCCTGCCAGCCGAGCCCCATCCGCACGGCGGTCAGGGTGCCTCCGTCGCTCTTCTGCAGGTTGATGGCCTGCCCCTTGGTCATGTTGACCGTCACCGCTGTCCCCTCTCGTTGCGTTCCCCCGCGACCGTCTTCGAGTGCGGTTGCCCAGCACCCTACGCAGGAGGGCCGGGGCGGCAGCAGGCGCGTCCGGTATTTGTGGCGGTGTTGCAACACAGCCGGCCCGGCACGGGGGCGGACCGGCCGTCGCTGCGGGAGCGTCAGGCTCTGTCCGGCCAGGCGCTGTCCGGCCAGGCGCTGTCCGGTCAGGCGCTACCCGGTCAGGCGCCACCCGGCCAGGCGCTGTCCGGTCAGGCGCTGTCCTGTCAGGCGATGCCCGCCTCCTTCATCTGCCGGAGCTCCTTCTTCAGCTCGCTCACCTCGTCGCGCAGGCGCGCGGCCACCTCGAACTGCAGCTCCGCGGCCGCGGCCCGCATCCGGTCGGTCATCTCCTCGATGATGCCCGCCAGTTCGGCTGCGGGCCGGTCACTGACCAGCGCGCCCTTGGAGGCGGCCTTGCCCGCCTTGCCGCCCTTGCCGGCCGTGGCCGCCGTGGCGCTGCCGAGGGAGGGCACCGGCGCCTTGGCGCCCTTGCCGTCCTTGGACTTGCGGTAGCCGGTGCCGAGCAGCTGCTCGGTGTCGACCTCCTCGCGCGCGATGGTGGCCACGATGTCGTTGATCTTCTTGCGCAGCGGCTGCGGGTCGATGCCGTGGGCCTTGTTGTACGCGACCTGCTTCTCACGGCGCCGGTTGGTCTCGTCGATGGCCTGGGCCATGGCGGGCGTGACCGTGTCCGCGTACATGTGGACCTGGCCGGAGACGTTGCGCGCGGCACGGCCGATGGTCTGGATCAGCGAGGTGCCGGAGCGCAGGAAGCCCTGCTTGTCGGCGTCCAGGATGGCCACCAGGGACACCTCGGGCAGGTCGAGGCCCTCGCGGAGCAGGTTGATGCCGACCAGGACGTCGTAGTCACCGGCCCGCAGTTCGCGCAGGAGCTCGATGCGGCGCAGGGTGTCGACGTCGCTGTGCAGGTAGCGGACCTGGATGCCCAGTTCCAGGAAGTAGTCGGTGAGGTCCTCGGCCATCTTCTTGGTGAGCGTGGTGACCAGGACGCGCTCGTCGCGCTCGGTGCGCAGCCGGATCTCGTGCACCAGGTCGTCGATCTGGCCCTCGGTGGGCTTGACGACGACCTCGGGGTCGACGAGGCCGGTGGGGCGGATGATCTGCTCGACGAAGCCGTCCGAGCGGGACAGCTCGTACTGTCCCGGCGTCGCCGACAGGTAGACGGTCTGGCCGATCCGCTCCTGGAACTCCTCCCACTTCAGCGGCCGGTTGTCGAGCGCGGACGGCAGCCGGAAGCCGTGGTCGACCAGCGTCCGCTTGCGCGAGGCGTCACCCTCGTACATGGCGCCGATCTGCGGGACGGTGACGTGGGACTCGTCGATGACGAGGAGGAAGTCCTCGGGGAAGTAGTCGAGGAGGGTGTTCGGCGGGGAGCCGGGCTCGCGGTCGTCGAAGTGCATCGAGTAGTTCTCGATGCCGGAGCAGGAGCCGATCTGGCGCATCATCTCGATGTCGTACGTGGTGCGCATGCGCAGCCGCTGCGCCTCCAGCAGCTTGCCCTGCTTCTCCAGCTCGGCCAGGCGCTCCTCCAGCTCGCGCTCGATGCCGTTGACCGCCTTCTCCATGCGCTCCGGGCCCGCGACATAGTGACTGGCCGGGAAGACGTAGAGCTCGCGGTCGTCGCTGATGACCTCGCCGGTGAGCGGGTGCAGGGTGGAGAGCGCCTCGATCTCGTCGCCGAACATCTCGATGCGGACGGCGAGCTCCTCGTAGACCGGGAAGATCTCGATGGTGTCGCCGCGGACCCGGAAGGTGCCGCGGGTGAAGGCGAGGTCGTTGCGCGTGTACTGGATGTCGACGAACCGGCGCAGTAGCTGGTCGCGGTCGATCTCCTCGCCGACCTTGAGCGGGACCATCCGGTCCACGTACTCCTGCGGCGTGCCGAGGCCGTAGATGCAGGAGACGGAGGCGACCACGACGACGTCGCGCCGGGTGAGCAGCGAGTTGGTGGCGGAGTGGCGCAGCCGCTCGACCTCCTCGTTGATGGAGGAGTCCTTCTCGATGTAGGTGTCCGACTGGGGGACGTACGCCTCGGGCTGGTAGTAGTCGTAGTACGAGACGAAGTACTCCACGGCGTTGTTCGGCAGCAGCTCGCGGAACTCGTTGGCCAGCTGCGCGGCCAGCGTCTTGTTCGGCGCCATCACCAGAGTGGGGCGCTGGAGCTTTTCGATCATCCAGGCGGTCGTGGCCGACTTGCCGGTGCCGGTCGCGCCGAGCAGGACGACGTCCTTCTCGCCCGCCTGGATACGGCGGGCCAGGTCGGCGATGGCCGCGGGCTGGTCGCCGCTGGGCTGGTAGGGGCTGACGACCTCGAAGGGCGCCACCGAACGTTCGATCTTGGAAACGGGCCGCATGCAACCACCGTACGACTCACCACTGACAGCCGGGGGTCGTCGTGGGGATCAGCGGGGGCCGGAGCGCTCGCGGCGGCGGGGCGGACGGGCCGCCGACCAGTTGGCCGGCTCCCCGTAGGCATGGCTCCCGTGGCCGTCGTGGCTCCCATGGCTCCGGCGGTCCTCGTGGGCCTGGCGGGTCTGACGGGCCTCCTGGCCGTGGGGCCGGGCCGGAGCACCGTACCGGTGCGGCGGGCGGAAGACGGGCCGCCGCCCGCCGGCCTCGCCCAGCACCAGCAGCGGGTCGAAAAGCACCACGACCCCGGCGAGCAGCAGGAACGCCGCCGGACCGATCAGGATGGGGGCGAGGAGGGCGGTGGTGTCCTCGGTGCCCGGCACCTGGCCGTCGCCGTGCAGATGGACGTTGACGGCGGCCATGCCCGTGTAGTGCATGCCGGTGACCGCGACGCCCATGACCAGGCTGGCGCCCAGGGTGGCCAGGAAGCCGCGGACCGATACGGCCGCCCAGAGCGCGGACGTGGCCGCCACCACCGCGATCACCACCGAGAGGGCGACCGTGAGGGTGTCGTACTCGATCCGGCCCTGCAGCCGCATCCCGGCCATGCCGAGGTAGTGCATGGTGGCGATGCCGAGCCCGGTGATGGTGCCGCCGGTGACGAGGGCCATCGCCGTCGCGCCGCGGTAGCCCACGAGGAAGATGCCGACGCCGACCATGGCGATCGCGACGGCGAGGCTGGCGAAGGTGATGAGCCGGTCGTAGCCGATCGGCGACTCCTGGACGCTGAAGCCCATCATCGCGATGAAGTGCATGGTCCAGATGCCGGATCCGATGGACGTGGCGCCGAGGGCCAGCCAGCCGAGCCGGAACCGTCCCCCGTCGCGCAGCGACCTGGTGGTGCAGCGCAGTCCGAGCGCGCCGCCGAGGCACGCCATCAGATAGGCGGCCACGGGCGTGACCAGTCCGTAGCTGAATCCGTCGACCGTGCCCTGCATACTCGGCATACCCGTAAGCCCTTCGCCCCTTGTGCCCCGCCGCCTGCCAAGCCTCGTACGTGGTCTGTCGTCGTGGTGCTGTCGTGCTGGTCGTGCCATGTGTACCCGCTGGTAGGGGTGTGAGGCTATGGCCGGAGACGTACCAAACAAAGATTCACACCGCGCCCACGAGCCGGGTGGCGCTGTCAGTGGCGGGTCGTACGGTGGTCGGCATGAGGGCATCCCCGCACGCGCGGTCCGGGCGACCGGGCGGACGGGGTGTGGTGACCGCCACCGCCCTACGGATCTGGCCGAAGCGTGTAAGGGGTGACAGACTTCCGCGGTGACTACACCCTCCGGTATACCCGACGTTCCCGTGCCGGTGCCCCACTCCGCTTCCGCGCCGGTCGCGGTGGCCGATCTGCCCTCCCTGCGGCGGCGGACCGCGGCCATCCTCATCGTCAGCCAGATCCTGGGCGGGCTGGGGGTGGCGATCGGCATCGCGCTCGCCTCCGTACTGGCCCAGCAGGTGAGCGGGACGGAGGCGCTGTCCGGGCTCGCCCCCACGGCGATGGTGGCCGGGACGGCGCTGCTGTCCATGCCGCTGGCGGCGCTGATGACCGCGCGCGGGCGGCGGCCCGGGCTGGTCGTGGCGTACGTGCTCGGGGCGGTCGGCGCGGGTGTGGTGGTGCTCGCGGCGGTCGTCGGGAGCTTTCCGCTGCTGCTCGTGGGCATGGCGGGGTTCGGTGCCGGGTCGTCGGCGAACCTCCAGGCCCGTTTCGCGGCCGCGGACCTGGCCGAGCCGGAGCGGCGCGCGCGGGCCATCTCCACGGTCGTGTGGGCCACCACGATCGGCGCGGTGCTGGGCCCGAACATCGCCGCGCCGGCGGGGCGGAGCGTCGCCGGAATGGGCATACCCGCGGCGGCGGGGCCGTTCCTGTGGGCGGCCGGGGTCTTCCTGGTCTCGGCGGTGATGGTCGCCGCGCTGCTGCGGCCGGACCCGCTGCTGACCGCACGGGCGCTGGCGGCCGGCTCCGCGGAGGACACGGCACCGGAGGGCCGCTCCCTGAGGGCGGGCCTCCGCGCGGTGCGGGAGTCCCCGCTCGCCCGGCTGGCGCTGGTGACGGTGGCGGCCTCGCACACGGCGATGGTCTCGATCATGTCGATGACCCCCGTGGCGCTCAGCCACCACGGCGCCGGCATCCAGCTGATCGGGCTCGTCATCAGCGGCCACATCGCCGGCATGTACGCGTTCTCGCCCGTGATGGGGTGGCTGTCGGACAAGCTCGGCAGGCTGTCGGTCATCGGGCTGGCGGTCGGGCTGCTGTCCTGCGCGGCCCTGCTGGCCGGTACGGCGGGGGCCAGTCACGGCCGTACGGCCGCCGGGCTCTTCGTGCTGGGCCTGGGCTGGTCCGCGGGCCTGGTCTCCGGCTCGGCCCTGCTGACCGACTCCGTGCCGCAGGCGGCGCGCGCCGCCGTCCAGGGCCTGTCGGACCTGACGATGAACACGTCGGCGGGCATCGGGGGCGCGGCGGCCGGCCTGATCGTCGCCCAGGCCGGCTACGGCTGGCTGAACGCGGCCGGCGCGTGCCTGCTGCTGCCGCTCGCCGTGCTGGCGCTGCGCTCACCGAAGCGTTCCGGGTGACCTGAGCGCCGCGGGGCGCAGGTTTGCGGGGCCCGCCGCCGCGCCAGGGATGGGGACATGCCAGAGACCACAGTGGTGTTGTCCGAAGAGGTACGGGAGGCGCTGGCGGCTCACCGGCCCGTCGTGGCGCTCGAGTCGACGATCATCGCCCACGGGCTGCCCCGCCCGCGCAACCTCGCCGTGGCACGGGAGCTGGAGGCGCTCGTACGGGAGGGCGGTGCCGTGCCGGCCACCATCGCCGTCCTGGACGGTGTGGCCCGCATCGGGCTGGACAAGAGCGGGCTGGAGCGGCTGGCCGGCGATCCCGGCGTACGCAAGCTGGGGCACCGGGACCTGGCGCCCGCCCTGGCGACGGGGGCGAGCGGGGCGACGACCGTGTCGGCGACGGCGTTCCTGGCCGCGCGGGCGGGCATCCGGGTCTTCGCGACCGGCGGGCTCGGCGGCGTACACCGGGAGTGGACGCACACGCAGGACGAGTCGGCGGACCTGCGCCTGCTGGCGCGGACGCGGATCACGGTGGTGTGCGCGGGGGTCAAGTCCATCCTGGACGTCCCGGCGACGCTTCAGCGGCTGGAGACGCTGGGCGTGGGCATCCTCGGGTACGGAACCGAGTACTTCCCCGGCTTCTATCTGACGTCCTCCGGGGAACCGGTCGACTGGACGGTGCGGTCGCCCCAGGAGGTGGCGGCCGTGATGTGGGCGCAGGACGCCCTCGCCGAGCCCGGGACCGGAACCGGGGCCGGGGCCGCGTTGATCGTCGCCCATCCGGTGCCGGAGGCGGAGCAACTGGACCCGGAGCTGCACGACCGGGTGCTGGCGGAGGCCCTGGACGCGTGCCGGGAGCGAGGGATCACCGGGCAGGCGGTGACACCGTTCCTCCTGGAGTACCTCATGCGGCACACCGGCGGCGCGTCCCTGGAGGCCAACATCGCGGCGGTACGCGGCAATGTGCGGCTCGCGGCGCGCATCGCGGAGGCGGCGGCGACGACGACCACGGCGCCGGCCGCGGCTGCGGCGGAACCCCCGCGATGAGCGGCGCGCTGCTCGTGGTCGGTGACGTGGTCACCGACGTCGTGGCCCGGCACCGTACGCCACTGGCGCGGGGAACCGACACGGCGGCGGAGATCCGCACCCTGCCCGGCGGCGCCGGTGGGAACGTCGCGTGCTGGGCGGCGCGTTCGGGCTGGCCGGACGTGCGGATCCTGGCGCGGGTGGGCGCGGACCGGGCCTCCTGGCACGAGGATCGGCTGCGGGCGGCCGGGGTACGGCCCCTGCTCGTACGGGACGGGGAGGCGCCGACCGCGACGGTCGTGGCGCTGGTCGACGCGACCGCGGAGCGGACGTTCCTCACGGACGGCGGGGCGGCGCTGCGGCTGGACCGTGGCGACTGGTCGCCAGCCCTGCTGGAGGGTGTGTCACACGTACATCTGTCCGGGTACCTCTTCTTCGCGGGACCCAGCCGGGAGGCTGCGTCCCTGGCCCTGGCGGCCGCGCGGGAGCGGGGCGTACCGGTGAGCGTGGACCCGGCGTCGGCGGGGTTCCTCGCGAAGTTCGGCGTGGCCCGGTTCCTGGCGGCGGTGGAGGGCGCGGACGTGCTGCTGCCCAACGCCGACGAGGCCGCGCTGCTGACGGGACTGCCCGACCCGTCGGACGCCGCGGTCAAGCTCAGCCACGGCTTCCCGCTGGTCGCCGTGACGCTCGGTGCGGCGGGCGCGCTGGTGGCGGCGTCCGGCCGCGTCGTCGCCCGCGCGTCGGCACCACCGGCGCGTGCGCTCGACTCGACGGGTGCCGGCGACGCCTTCACGGGTGCCTTCCTGGCCGCCCGCCTCTCCGGCGCGTCCCCGGCCGGTGCGGCGTCGGCCGGTTGCCGCGCGGGGGCCGAGGCGGTGGCGGTGCTGGGCGGCCGGCCGGCGGATCGGTGAGGGCCGCCCGGCTACTGCGCGTCCCGTCCTCGGACGCCGGTCCACGCCGGGTGGCGCAGGTCGTCCGCGCGCACGAGGACGTCCGCCGCCTCCGCCGGGCCGACCTCGGCCTCGTAACGGTCGAAGGCGGGCAGGGTCCACGCCTCGGCCGTGCGCCGGGCGAGGGCACCCCGCGACAGGCGCAGGTGCACCGTCAGGTCGAAGGGGAACCAGTGCCCGAGCAGGAACGGGCCGTGCAGCACCAGCACACCACCGGGCGGGAGCCGGGTGTACGGGCTGCGCGTGGCGCGGTCCGCCACCGGGTCCCACAGGTCCGGCAGGACGCGCCCGCTGCCGCCCGGCTCCAGCGGCGCGAAGACCTCGCGCCACAGCGCGCTCGTGTCGAACCAACCGCTGTAGTACGAGTCGGGATCCTCCTTCCCGTACTCGTACCGCAGCGACGCCGGGCGCAGGAAGCCCTCCGTCCCGACCACCGCCACCGCCCGGCCGCGCAGCCGCAGCGCCTCGGCCAGCAGCGCGGCCGGCTCCTCGGGCCGGGCGGCGGGCGGCCCGTCGACGCCGACCTTGAGCCAGGGCCCTCCGTCGCCGGGCCGGAGCCCGTCCACGTGCACGGCGAGGCGGTCGGCCAGCCGTTCCCAGGTGATCGGTTCGAGTCTCACGCCCCCCATGTTCCCCGAGGCCGCGACCCGCACAGCATGTCGGTGCCCCCTGCACCGCATACCCGCCCCGGTGCGGGAGGCGTCGGCCCGAACTCCCCACCGTGGCGCTCGCCTTCGGGCACTTCGGGCCCCGCTCCCGACCGGTGCGGCTCGGCGCACGGTCGTAATAGGGTGCGGAACGACCGCGTACGGAGCGGGGGGCCCGAGGGGGGAGGCAGCGATGGAGACGGCGCTGATCGCGGTGATCGGCACGCTGCTCGGCGCGGTGGTCACACACTTCTTCCAGGGGCGGGCGGCGCAGCGCACGGCCGCGCTCGCCCGCGCGGAACAGCTCCGTCAGGAGCGGATCGCGACGTACAGCGCGTTCGCCGACGCGGTGGTGGAGTACCGGCGGGCGCAGAACGCGCGCTGGTACCGCAGGAACGGCTCGCACGCGGAGAGCACCCGCCTGGAGTCGTACGACCGGCGGGCCGCCGCCCGACAGGCCCTGGTGCGTGTGCAGTTGGTGTGCGACGACCCCGCGATCGTACGGCTGGCGGAGGAGACCTTCGAGGTGACGAACTGCATGCACGAGGCGAGGGACGAGGCGGACCGGGACCGGCGCTCGCAGCAGGCGGTCGAGGCGTTGACCGCGTTCATCGAGGCGGCGGCGCCGAGCGTGCGCTGAGCGGCGCCGACATGTCCGTACCGGCCCCGATCGTGGTGATCGAGCCGCTGCGCCGACGCCGCCACTGCGCGGAGTGCCGCAGCGGCCCGCTGGACCGGATGGTCCTGGAGTTCCACGCGCCGCTCTGCCTGGACTGCGCCGACCTCGGCCACCTGGTCTACCTGCCGCGCGGCGACGCGGCGCTCACCCGTCGCGCCCGCGAGGCGAGCGGGCTGTGGGCCGTGGTCGTGCGCCACAACCGGCGCCGTACCCGATACGAGCGCCAGGGCATCCTCGTGGAGGAGGCGGCCCTGGCGCGGGCCGAGGCCGCCTGTCTCGCCGACGCCGAGGCGCGCGCCCGCCGCAGGGCGAGGGACGCGGAGCGGCGGGCGGCCGAGGACGAGCGGTTCACGGCCGCCCTGGCCGCCGAGATCCGGCGCCTGTTCCCGGGGTGTCCCCCGGAGCGGGCCGCCGGCATCGCGGCGCACGCCTCGCTGCGCGGCAGCGGGCGTGTCGGGCGTACGGCGGCGGGCCGGGCCCTGGACGAGGGCGCGGTGACCGCGGCGGTGCGGGCGTCGGTGCGGCACCTCGACACGGAGTACGACACGCTGCTGATGCGCGGTGTCCCCCGCCACCAGGCCCGTGCCCGCCTGGCACCGGCCATCGACGCGGTGCTGGAGTCCTGGCGGCGGTGAGACCTACGCCTCGGTGCCGGCCTGAGCAGTCAGACGCCTTCGTGCGTCGCGGGGCCGCGGAAGCGGCGGTAGAGGACGGCGCCGCCGAGCAGCAGGCCCATGGCCGCACCGCCGAGGGCGAGCAGGTCGCCGTCGGCACCGGTCTCGGCCAGCGGCGTCGTGCTGGTCTCCAGTGCGGGGCGGGTGTCGGGCGCCGGAGCGGGCCCCGCTGCGGACGGCTCCTCCGGCTTCGACGCACCCGGCTTCGGCGGCTGGGACGGCTCGTCGCCCTTCGGCGGCGTCGGCGGGGTGACGGGGGTCTTGCCGCCGCCGTTGCTGGACGCGTTGCCGAAGACGGGGTTGAGGACACCGACGAAGTTGACGGAGTTGCCGCTGATGTTGACCGGCAGGTCGACGGGCAGCTGGATGCCGTTGCCCGTGATCACCCCGGGAGACCCCTTGATGACGCCTTCGGCGGACGCACCGCCGTCGTTCGCGCTGCCCTTGCCGCTGCTGTCGCCGCTTCCGCTGCCGCTGCCGCCGTGCGGGGTGGTCGCCTGGTCCTTGTGGGCGGACTTGCCGCCGCTCTTGTTCGCGCACGTGTTGCCGGCCGCGGGGTTGAGGAGGCCGACCACGTTGATGGTGTTGCCGCAGACGTTGACCGGGACGTCCACCGGCAGCTGCACGCTGTTGCCGGAGACCAGCCCCGGCGAGTCGGCCGTAACGCCGGCCGCCTCGGAGTCGGCGTACGCATAACCCGCCGCCATAGCGAGCGCGCCGCCGGTGGCCACCAGGGTGGCCAGACCATTTCGGCGAGTGTGCCTCATGGCTTCCTGCCTTCCGGAGACTTTCACGGGCACCCGCCCGCACCGGAATTAACGCCTTACAGACAAGGCGGGTTATGTCGCATCTGTCATTCACCCCATCGAGTGGCGGCTTAATCGAACCCTCACAGGTCCTCTACGGATCGCACCCCTGGGCGCGGCGTGAGCGCGCGATCCGGGCAGGCACTGGGCCGGTTGGCGCACTCACGTACGATCGCCGGCATGCCGACGACGGGTGCACCGGAGCCAGTTGAGCGGAACGGCATAGGTACGAAATCGGCACAGAGTAGGATGAACAATCACATAGCGGGCAGCGGGCAGCGGGCAGCGGGCAGCGGGCAGCAGGCCCGGGGCCGGGGCCGGGAGGGGTCGAGGACCGTGCTGTTCGCCGTACGGTCGGCGACCGCGCTGCATCGACTGCTTGACGTGATGCCCGTCTTCCACGGGGACCACCGGATCCACCGGCGCTTCGTCCTCGTACCCGGGTCGGACTTCGGGGTGGACGCGTTCGCCGCGCTGGAGCAGGCGGGGGCGCGGACGGTCGCGTGGGACGAGGCCGTCGCATCGCGGTACGACCTGGTGGTGGCCGCGAGCCCCAAGGGCCGGCTGGAGCTTCTGGACGGGCCGCTCGTGCTGATGCCGCACGGCGCCGGTTTCAACAAGGCGGTGGAGGAAGGCGGTCCGGCGGACTCCGCATCCGGCCTCGACCCGTCGTACCTGATGCGGGACGGACGGCCGCTGGCCGCGGTACACGCGCTCGCGCACGGCCGGCAGATCGAGCGGATCGCCGCGGCGTGCCCCCGGGCGGCCCGGCGCGGCGTGGTCGTGGGGGATCCCACGCTCGACCGGATCCTCACGTCCACGGGGCTCCGTGAACGGTACCGGGCGGCGCTCGGGACCGGGGCGCGGCGGCTGGTGGTCGTGGCGTCGACGTGGGGGCCCGAGTCGCTGATACGCCGACGGCCCGGTCTCGCCGCCGAGCTCGTCGGCGCCCTCCCGTACGACGGCTGGCAGGTGGCGGTCGTCGTACACCCCAACGAGTTCAGCGAGGTCGGGGCGTACGACCTGCGGCTGGCGCTGGGGCCCGCCCTCGACGCGGGGGCGGTGCTGGCGCGGCCGTACGAGGAGTGGGGCGCGTTGCTCGTGGCGTCCGACGTCGTGGTCACCGACCACGGGTCGGCGGCGCTGTACGCGGCCGCTCTCGACCGGCCGGTCGTCGGGGCGTACGACGGGGGACGTGAGCTCATCGAGGGAAGCCCGATGGCGCGGCTGCTGGGCGCGGTGCCCGCTTTCAGGGGTGCCCGGGAGCTCGACAGGGTGGTGCGGGAGCATCGCGCGGGCGGCGTACGGGCGTACGCGCGGGGCGCGTTCGCGTGCGAGGGCGAGTCGCTGGAGCGGCTGCGGGCCGAGGTGTACCGGCTGCTCGGGCTCGATCCGCCGGGTTACCCGGCCGAGCCGCGGCCGCTTCCCGTGCCCACGGGATGGGGGCCGGCCCCGGGCGGGCCCGGGGCCGTACCGGCGGCCTTCGCCGTACGGGCGGCGGTGGACGGGCGGACGGTGGACGGGCGGACGGTGGGCGTCGAGCGGTATCCCGCCGCGGCGGAAGCGGATGTGGACGTGGACCATCTCGCCGCCGAGGACGACCTGGCGGGCGTACGGCAGCGGCAGAGCGCCGCGCTGCTCTACCGGCGCGCCGAACCGGCCGACGGGGCGGCTGCCTGGGCCGCGCGGACCCTGGCGGCGTTCCCCGGCTGCCGTACGGCCGCCGTCGTGCGGTCCCCAGAGCGTTTCGTCGTACGGCGGCGGGACGGCGAGGTGTACGACGTGGCCGCCGAGCGCCGGCACCGTGCCGATCCGGCCGCCCTGCTCAGCGGCGTCCACGCATGGCTGGAACGGGGTGCCCGTACCGGCGGCGGTGGCGGCGGTGGCGGTGGTCGTGGCGGCAGCGGTGAGGTGTGGTGCGTCGTGGGTGGTCGGCGGGTCAGTCTGCGGCTGTCGCCGCGGCCCTGATCGCGCGGGCCTCCTCCCGATGGCGCTGCGCCGCCGGCCGGTCGCCGGTGTCGTCGGCGAGGGCGGCCAGGGCGGTGAGGATCGTGGCCTGTTCCCGGGTGGCGGCGCGCTCGCGGGCGCCGGCCAGGGCGGACGCGTAGAGCGGGCGCGCCTCGTCGGTGCGGCCGAGGGCGTGCAGCGTCCGGCCCAGCTCGAAGGCGGTGCGGGCCTTCATCCGGGGGCGCTCGGGGGGCGCGGCGGCCATGCGGTGCGCCTGCTCGGCGAGGCGCACAGCCGTGTCGAGGTCACCGGTTTCGCGGGCGGTCTGGGCGAGGAGGTAGGTCTGGAGCATGACCCCGTAGTCGTTGCCGATCTCCTGGTGGACGCGGCGCGCCGTCTCGAAGTCGGGCGCCGCCGCCCGCCAGTCGCCCCGTACGGTGCGGAGTTTGCCCCGGAACTCGCACGCCGACGCCCGCAGCTTGCGGTGGAGCGTGCTGTCGCCGAGGCCGGCCGCCGCGTCGACCGCCGCCTCCACCTCGGCCTCCGCCTCGTCGAAACGCTCCTGCTCCCACAGGGGCCGGGCCAGCTGGCAGCGCATCCGGATGAGCGCGGGGACGTTCCCGGCGCGGCGGGCGGCGTCGCGCCCGGCGGTGAAGGCGTCCGTCACGTCGGCGTAGTGCTGGTGGTCGAGGAAGTGGGTCCACAGGGGCTCGCACAGGGCCCAGGCGTCGTCGTCCATACCGTGCCGGTACGCCGACCGGACGGCAGCGAAGAGGGCGTGCCTGCGCGCCTCCAGCCAGCGCAGCGCGTCGCCCCTCGCGGTTCCCCAGTCCACGTCCGGTACGTCCCCGGGGAGCGGGGGCACAGGTGCGGCGAGGGTCAGCCTGGTGCCCGCCCAGAGCGCGTCCGCGCGTTGTGCCTGGCGCAGGTACCAGCGGATGATCCGGGTGCGGCCGGCGGCGGCCTCGGTGCCGTCCGGGTCGTCGCGCCGGGCGCTGCGGTGCGCGTGGTCGCGCAGCAGGTCGTGCAGGCGGTACAGGCCACCCCGGCCCAGCGGGAGGAGGGCGGAGACCTCCAGCTCGTCGAGCGCGTCCTCGGCGGCGTCCGGCCCGGTGCCCAGGAGGGCGGCGACGGCGTCGGGGGCGACGTACGGGCCGGGGTGCACGGCGAGGAGGCGGTAGAGGCGGGCGGACTCGGGGCTCAGTTCCCGGTACGCCGTGTTCCACACCGCTTCCACCTCCGGTACGCCGTTGTCCCGCCAGGTGTCGGCGAGTTGGGTGACGAGCCGGCCGACGGGGCGGCGGCGGTGGCGGCGCAGCCACTCGGCGGCGACCTCCAGGGCGGCGGGCAGACCTGCGCAGGCCCGGGCCAGTTCGGCGACGGCGGTCGCCTCGGCCGACAGCCGCGGGTCGTCGGCGGCGATGCGGCGCAGCAGCTGCTGGGCGTGGTGCGCGTCGAGCGGGCCGAGCGGGAGGTCGAGGTCGGCGCCGCCCCGGATGTCGTAGAGGCGGCGCCTGCTGATCGCGATCACGGTGCTGTGCGGCGACGCGGGCAGCAGTTGGTCGACCTCCGTCCCGTAGCGGACGTTGTCGAGGACGAGGACGAGGGGCCTGTGCTCGGTGCTCGCCCAGTACTGGCGCCGGCGCCCGGCGAGAGTGCGCTCGATCCAGCCGGGGTGGACGCCGAGCGAGCGCAGCAGGTCGGCGAGGGCCTCGGCGATGTCGGCGCCGCCGTCGGTGCGGTGGTCGTCGAGATCGATGTAGCGGATGGCGTGCTCGTCGGAGGCGTGTTCGTGGGAGGCCTGCTCGCCGGATGCCCGCTCGTCGGAGGTGTGCTCGTCGGAGGTGTGCTCGTGGTCGACCTGCTCGCCGGTGTGCCGGTCGACGAGTTTGCGGGCGAGGAGTACGCCGAGGGTGGTCTTGCCGACGCCGTGCAGACCGCTGAGGGCGGCGACGAACGGGCGGCCGTCCCGCGGCCGGTCCGTGAGCGCGGCACTCAGCAGTCGCCGCTGCTCGGCGTCACGGTTCTCGAAGTGGCGGGGGCGCGGAGGTAATTGGTGGGCCGTGAGCTCCGGGGGCGGTGGGGTCACGTGGTGGTGGTCGTGGCGGTGCTGGTGCAGCTCGCCGATGTGGCCCGCCTGTACGACCGTGTCCACCCGTGCGCTGCCGCCCACGCTGTTCCGTGTCTCGTCGCTCACGGCCCAACTGTAGGGGTCAGGCGCCCGGTGCGCCGTAGTTCCTTACGATGACGCCGGCCTGGATCACGCCGCCGTAGTTGACCCCGTCGTTCATCGTGTTGTGCGTCGTGATGGTCGTCGGGGCCGGGTTCCTGGGCATCATCTCGTCCAAGATGTCGCGGAGTTCGGCGGCCGCCTCCGGGTCCGCCTGGAGGGTGCGGCGCATGCGGGCCCGCCACTCGGTGCGCGCTTCGGCCTGGGCGTCGGCCGTCGTACGCTCGTCGCCCGTCTCCTCGGCGGCGAGCAGTTCCGCTCGTACCGTGTCCAGCTCGTCCTCGATCACCGCCGGGTCCGTGCCCGCGCGGCGGGCGAAGAACGCGACGATCCGGCCTTTGACCTGCTCCCAGCCGTCGCCCACCATCTGCTGGACGAGCGCGGTCGCCCCCGCCGTCGCCAGCGTCATCAACTCGGCTTCCACCCGGCTCCCTTCGTGGTCGTTTCCCCGTATCCGACGGCAGCCTACCCATCAGCGCCCGAGCAGGTCGGCGAGTACGCCGACGGGGTCCGCGTCGGGAGTGCCGCGTGGCCACCAGTCCTCGCGGTCGGGGTCGGACTCGTAGCCGTACCAGAGGCCGTCGCGGCCGTAGCGCAGCTGGAGGGAGCGGCTCGACAGGCGGTTGCGCCACGGGCGGAAGTGCGGGAAGTCGGCGGCGATCAGGGCGGGGCGCGCCCGGTCGAAGGGGCCTGCGGGCGGGTCCCAGGCCTCCTCCAGGACGGCGAGGCCCGCCGGGCCGCCCTGACGCCAGGCGGCGACCGCGCGGGCCAGGTCGGCCGGGGTGCGGTCCAGTGCGGCGGCGAGGTCGCGGTACAGGGCGCGGGTCGCGGCCGTCAGGCCCGAGCCGGGGTGGGCGGCGGCGAGGCGCACGGCGTCCTGCCAGGGCGTGAGCGCGGCCACCGGGTCCCGGCCCGTCGTCAGGAACGCGTGCGCGCGGGCGGCCGCCTCGGTGGCGAGCAGTTCCAGGGCCAGGGGGTCGGGACCGTCCGGGTCCTCCGGGTACGCGGGCGGGCGACCGGGGTGCTCCAGGACGGGCAACGGCGGCGGCAGGGCGAGCGCGCCGCCCGCGGCCCCGGCGCCGGGCAGGGGCGCCAGCGCCTCGCGCGCCGGGACCGTCGGCATCCGCGGAGGCGCCGCGCTGGTCTCGGCGGCGGAGCGGGTGGCGTTGCGGTGGCTGAGTGCCGCGAGGATCTCCTGTTCGCCGCGGCCCCGCATCAGGAACAGCACGAACGGGTCCTCGTCGAGGAGCCGCGCCGCCTGGTAGCACAGGGCGGCCGTGTGTTTGCAGGGGTATCCGTGGTCGGGGCAGGAGCAGTCGGGAATCAGGTCCCCGCTGCCGGGCAGCAGGTCGGCGACGGCGGCCAGCGCGTGCGGCACGTCCTTGTCCAGCAGGGCCGCGATGTGGTCGGGTCGGGCCGCTGCCAGGTCCAGGAAGCGTTCCCAGTCGTCGTCGCGGAGGACCCGCAGGCGGATCTCCGCGCGGTACGGGCGCGGCCTGCTGCCGTGGACGTACGCGACGACCCGGCCCGGCGTCACGGTGATGGCGTCCACGTGGCCCCCGGCCGCGTAGGCCCGCCCACGGGCGAGGCGTGCCGGGTCCAGGGCGGTGTCCTCCAGGGCCCGCACCCAGGCGTTGCCCCACCAGGTGGCGGCGAACCGCCCCTCGGCGTCCTGGGCCGGGGCGAGCTGCGGGAACGTACGGCGGTGGTCGTCGTGCAGCGGTGCGCGGCGGGCGGCGCCCGGACGCGTACGGTGCGGGCTCATGACGGCCTCCTCATGACAGCCTCGGCCTCCTCATGACAGCCTCCTCATGACGGCCTCCTCAGCGACACGAGGTCGGCCAGCTCCCGGTCGGTGAGCTCCGTCAGGGCCGCCTCCCCGGACCCCAGCACCGCGTCGGCGAGGGCCCGCTTGCTCCGGAGCATCTCCGCGATGCTGTCCTCCACCGTCCCCTCGGCGATGAGCCGGTGGACCTGGACGGGCTGGGTCTGGCCGATGCGGTAGGCCCGGTCGGTGGCCTGCTCCTCGACGGCCGGGTTCCACCAGCGGTCGTAGTGGACCACATGGCCCGCGCGGGTCAGGTTCAGGCCGGTGCCCGCCGCCTTGAGGGACAGCACGAACACCGGGACCTCGCCGGACTGGAACCGGTCCACCATCCGCTCCCGCTCGGCCACCGGCGTGCCGCCGTGCAGCAGTTGGGACGGCACCGCGCGGGCGGCCAGGTGGGCGGTGAGCAGCCGGGCCATGGACACGTACTGGGTGAAGACCAGCACCGAGCCGTCCTCGGACAGGATCGTGTCGAGCAGTTCGTCGAGGAGGGCCAGCTTTCCGGAGCGGCCGGCGAGCCGCGCCTGCTCCTCCTTCAGATACTGCGCGGGGTGGTTGCAGATCTGCTTGAGGGAGGTGAGCAGCTTCATGATCAGGCCGCGGCGGGCCATGCCCTCCGCTCCCTCGATCTGCGCCATCGTCTCCCGTACGACCGCCTCGTAGAGGGAGGCCTGTTCGCGGGTGAGGGCGACGGGGTGGTCGGACTCCGTCTTGGGCGGCAGCTCCGGCACGATGCCCGGGTCGGACTTCTTGCGGCGCAGGAGGAAGGGGCGGACCAGCCGGGCGAGCCGCTCGACGGCCTCGTCGTTCTCGATCCGCTCGGCGTTCTCGACGGCGCGGGCGTGGCGGGACCGGAACGCCTTCAGCGGGCCGAGGAGCCCCGGCGTCGTCCAGTCGAGCAGCGCCCACAGCTCGGAGAGGTTGTTCTCGACGGGGGTGCCGGTGAGCGCGACGCGCGCGGGGGCGGGGATGGTGCGCAGGGCCTTGGCCGTGGCGGAGAACGGGTTCTTCACGTGCTGGGCCTCGTCGGCGACGACCATCCCCCACCGCTGGGCGGCCAGCTTCTCGGCGCTGGTGCGCATGGTGCCGTACGTGGTGAGGACGAAGCCGCCGCCGTCCGGGCCGTCCAGCCCCTCCAGGGTGCGGTCGGCGCCGTGGAAGCGGCGCACGGGCACGCCGGGCGCGAAGCGGGTGATCTCCCGCTGCCAGTTGCCGAGGAGGGAGGCGGGGCAGACGACGAGGGTGGGGGCGGGGTGGGCGCGGCGCAGGTGGAGGGCGATCAGCGTGACGGTCTTGCCGAGGCCCATGTCGTCGGCGAGGCAGCCGCCGAGGCCGAGGGAGGTCATCAGGTCAAGCCAGGCGAGGCCGCGGAGCTGGTAGTCGCGCAGGGTGGCGTCCAGTCCCGGGGGCTGGGTCACGTCGGCCGGGCCGGCCAGGAGCCGGTCGCGCAGCGCGGCGAGCGCACCGGCGGGGACGGCCTCGACCGTCTCGCCGTCCACCTCGGCGGTGCCGGTGAGCGCGACGGCGAGGGCGTCGGCCGGCTCCAGCAGCCCCAGCTCGCGCTTGCGCGCCTTGCGTACGAGCGCGGGATCGACGACCACCCACTGGTCACGCAGCCGCACGATGGGGCGGTGCGCCTCGGCGAGGGCGTCCATCTCGCGCTCGGTGAGCGGGTCGCCGTCCAGCGCCAGCTGCCAGTTGAACCTCAGCAGCTGCTCGCTGTCGAAGAACGCCGTGCCGTCGGTGGCCGAGCCCGGCGCGGGCCGGACGACCGCGGCGGCGGTCAGCGAGCGGGCCAGCTCCCGGGGCCAGTGCACGGTGACGCCCGCCGCGCCGAGCCGTGCGGCGGCGGGGCCCAGCAGCTCGTACAGCTCGTCCTCGGTGAGGGGCAGCACGTCGGGCACGTCCCGCTCCAGCAGCCGGGCCAGCGGCTGCCATACGCGGGCGGCGCGGCGCAGCGCCAGGACGGTGTCGATCCGGGCGCGCGGCCCGAAGTGCTCGTCGCCCGCGCCCGCCCACAGCTCGGCCGCGTCGACGACGAGGGACGGGTCGGCGAGGCTGTGCACCTGGAGGAGGGCGGCGGCGGCCTGCCGCTCCTCGCCGCCCTCCGGGAGCGTGTCGAACAGCTCGTACCCGGACAGGTCGAGGCGCAGCGAGACGCGGACCCCGGCGTCCATGCCCGCCGCCGCCTCGGCGGCCCAGGCACGCGCGTGTGGCAGGTGCTGCGGCGCACGGGCCGCGAACGGCGCCCCCGCGGCGTACGCGGCGGCGGGCGTACGCGGCAGGGTGTCGGCGACCGCGTCCAGGAACGCCCGCACCAGCGCCTCCGGCTCGGGCAGCCGGAGCGGGCGCAGACCCGGGACGGGCGCGGCGTGGGCCTCGTACGGCATGGCGGCGGCGATCGTCCGCAGGTGGGCGATGTCGTCGGGGTCGAGGGGCCCGGCCCGCCAGGCGTCGAAGTCGGCGGCGGTCAGGCCGGGCAGCAGCCGCCCCCGCGCCACCAGGTGCAGGGCGTGCAGCGCGGCCGCTCCCCAGCACGCCGCCGCGGGGTGCGCGCCGCCGTCCTGCCGGGCGGCGACGAGCAGCGGCAGGGCCTCCGCGACCGGCAGCACGACGGCGGGGACCGCCCGGCTGCGCACCCCGCTCCCGTGGGGCCGTACGACGGTGACGGTGTCGGTGCCGGCACGCGTCGTCCCGGCCCCGTCGGCCGTCGGTCCGGTCGCGCCCGCCGTCGGCCGCTCCCCGTCCGGGGGGAGGGCCGGCAGCGGGCCGCCCGTCACGGACCAGAAGGCGACGCGGCCGTCGCGGGGCAGGTCGGCAGGGAGGAAGGTGGCGGCGCAGCCGGCCGGCAGCCGGTGGTGCGGCGGACCCTGGCCCATGGCCGGTCACCTCCCCTCACGCTGGTCGTGTCACGCGGTCCGCGTCATGGAACCGCCTGGATCTACGACCTTACGGGTGGGGTCTGACAATCGGCCCCGAGCGCCTTCGGGGCGGCTGCCCACACAGCCCTCGGCACAACCGTGGGTACAGCCCTCAGCACAGCCCTCGGCACAACTGTCGGCACCGCTGGCAGCGCAGCCGTCAGCGCAGCCTCAGCGGATCCCTTCCCACAGCGCCCGCTCCTCCGCTCGCAGGTCCTCCACCACCCCGGGGGCGACATCGTCGAAGACCATCGTCGCCCGCGTGCCGCCGCCCGCGGCCGCCGCCCCGGTGTCGTACGGGGCCCACCCCGGGTCCCCGGTCTTCGCGAAGGCGACCCACGCCCCGTGCATGGCGTCCGCCACCGCCTGCGGCGCGTCCTCTCCCGCCAGCGGGGTGTACGCCGGGTCGTCGAGGCGGTCGAAGACGTACGCCAGCTCGCTGCCGTGGCAGGCGCCGAGGCGCCCGTCGAAGGCGGAGGAGCGCCGGGCGAACTCGTACATGTACGAACCGGGCACCGACTCCGCCAGCCGGATCGCCGGAATCCGGTAGAACCAGTCCGTCGTCACCGCGTCGAAGATCTCGCCCGGCACCGCGCCGGGCCGCGCGTCCCGGTAGACGGCCAGGGCCTTGTCGGGGTCGAGACCGTACGCCTCGGCCGAGGCGCGCAGCTTGGCCTCCGGCAGCAGCTCCAGTCGCCCGGTGGGGACCAGGAAGAGCCGGTACTCCTCGCGGTTGCTGCCGAGGAGCAGCTCGACGCCGCAGTCGGGGCCCGGGAGCTCCAGCCCGTCCTCGGCGGGTCCGGCGGTCACCGGCTCGAAGGGCATGACGTTGAGCGCCGCCTCGCCCCACACCGCGGGGTCGGGCCGGGCGCCGATCTCGCGGCGCAGCTCGGACTGCGCGGCGAGGAGCCGGTCCATCGGCACCGCGGCGAACGCCTCGGCGGTCGGTTCGACGCCGAGCTTCCCGGCCAGGTGCTCCGTGATGCGGCGGGCCGACCGGGGGCGGAGGAAGTGGTGGGCGGCGCCGCTCTGCAGGATCGCCCGCCTGAAGAGGCCGCGTCGGCGCACCTGTTCGTCGGCGAGCAGGAAACCGATGGCGAGCGCGCCGGCCGATTCGCCGAAGACGGTGACCCGGTCCGGGTCGCCGCCGAACTCCGCGATGTTGTCCCGCACCCACTCCAGCGCGGCCACCTGGTCGAGCAGCCCCCGGTTGTCGGGCACACCGTCCAGGTGCAGGAACCCGTCCGCGCCGAGGCGGTAGTTGAGCGACACGAACACCACACCGTCGCGGGCGAAGGCACTGCCGTCGTACGCGGACGACGACGCCGACCCGTTGGTGAAGGCGCCGCCGTGCAGCCAGACCATGACCGGCAGCCGCGCTCCGGGGCCGGGTGAGGGCGTCCACACGTTGAGGTTGAGGCAGTCCTCTCCCGGTACGGTGCCCTCCGGTATGAGGGCGTCGAAGGGCGGGGTGTACGGGGCCTTCGGGGCCGTCGGCCCGTGGGTGGTGGCATCGCGCGTGCCGCTCCACGCCCGCGGGGGAGCCGGTGGCTGGAAGCGCAACGGGCCGAAGGGCGGGGCGGCGTATGGGATTCCGAGGAAGGAGGCGACGCCCCCGTCGGCGGAGAGCGTGCCGCGCACCGCGCCCTGCCGTGTCCTGCACACCGCTTCATGCATGGGGTTCACCGGGTCCCTTCGGTCGACGTCGGAGCACCTCAGTGTCTCGCGTACGTGCCCGGCGCAGGGGTCACTTCCGTCGACGGACGAGCGCGAGCAGCTCCGCGTTGTGGTGGCGGCGGGTCCGGGCGACGACCGCGAGCAGCACCGCGAAGACGACGGGGGTGGCGGCGTACTGCCCGTCGAAGACCGTCAGTTGGGTGACGAAGGCACCGGCCATCAGGGCGATCAGGGCCAGCGCGGAGAGCCCGGAGAGGATCGGGACCACGAGCGCGATGGCACCGGCCAGCTCCAGCGCCCCCACCGTGTACATGAGCCAGTCGCCGGCGCCGATCGCGTCGAAGGACTCCGCGGCCGACCAGTGCCCGACCAGCTTGGGCCCGGCACTGGGGATGGCGAAGAACAGGGCGAGCACGATCTGCAGCACCCGCACCCCGATGTCGGCGCGGCGGCCGAGACCGGAGGGACGGACGGTGCCCGTAGGCGCGGGCGCGGTAGCGGTAGCGGTAGCGGTGGCAGTGGCGGGTGCGGTGGGTGCGGTCATGGCGGTGCCCTCCTCGTATCACCGCCCGGCCTCTCCGCGGCGGTTCGAAGGGGTAGACCGGGCCCGCGCCGAGAACTCATCGGAGCGTCCGGGAAGAGGTGCGCGCTGAACGGGGTACCCGGCGCGGAGGAACGCACGGGAGAGCGATCACCATGCGACGTACGGGCAGTGAACCGAGGACCGCACGCAGTCCGCTGCGCATCCGGTTCTGGCTGGCGGTCTGGGGTCTGATCTGGGCGGCCGCCGGCACGGCGGGCTTCGCCCTGGCCGGGCGCACCGGGTGGGCGGTGGCCTGCGGTGTGCTGTTCCTGGTGGTCACGGCGGACCTGGTGTTCATCACGCGGCACATCCGCCAGGGCCCCCGCTACCAGCCGGGCCGCGACGTCCCTCCGTACGAGCCCTGAGCCCGCCCGCTGCCGGAGGGCTACGAGTCCGGCTCGAAGCGGGCCGCCTCCAGGTACTCGGGCTTCGGGTCGAGCGCGGCGGCCAGGCGGAAGTGGCGCTTGGCTTGGTCCGGCCGGCCGGAGCGCTGGAATGTCCGGGCGAGCGCGAAGTGGGCGAAGGCGTTGTCCGGCTCGCGCTCCAGGACCAGCTCGAACTCCAGCTGGGCGGGGCGCAGCTGCGCCGCCGCGAAGAAGGCACGGGCGCGCAGCAGACGGGCGGCGGTGTTCTCGGGATGGGCGGCGATCACCGAGTCGAGCAGCTTGACGGCTCCGCGCGGGTCCCGTGCGGCGAGGAGCTGCTCCGCGGCGCGGAAGTCGATGACGTGGGTCTCGGGGCTGCTGTCGGGCACGGTCACATCCTTCCCCTTGCTCCAGCCCTTCAACATCGTCGGCGCGGCCCGTATTCCGGCGGCCAGGGCCTGATCCGGAAGACAGGCCCTAGCGTGCGGCCCGTTCGCCCAGCTCCGCCCACACCTCGCGCACGCGCGGCTCCAGCGCCTCCAGCGGCCCGTCGTTGTCGATGACGAGGTCGGCGATGGCGAGGCGCTGCTCGCGTGTGGCCTGGGCCGCCATCCGGGCGCGGGCTTCGGCGTCGGTCATCCCGCGCAACCGTACGAGCCGGTCCAGTTGGGTCGCGGGCGAGGCGTCCACGACGACGACCAGGTCGTAGAGCGGCGCCAGGCCGTTCTCGGTGAGCAGGGGGACGTCGTGGATCACCACCGCGTCCTGCCCCGCGGCCGCCTCCAGCTCGGCGGAGCGGGCGCGGACGAGGGGGTGGACGATGGCGTTGAGGGTGGCGAGGCGGTCCGGGTCGGCGAAGACGATGGAGCCGAGCCGGGGCCGGTCGAGGGTGCCCTCAGGGGTGAGGATCTCGGGCCCGAACGCCTCCACGACGGCCGCGAGCCCGGGCGTGCCGGGCTCGACGACCTCGCGGGCGATCTTGTCGGAGTCGATCAGGACCGCTCCGTACGAGACGAGCAGCCGCGACACCTCGCTCTTGCCGGCTCCGATGCCGCCGGTCAGCCCCACTCTCAGCATGTGCCGAAGCTTAGGCCCTGGCTCCCCCGCCGTGTCGGGCACCCTTCAACGGCATCGCGGGGCACCGACGCTACGCCTCCCCCTCCCGCTCCGCGAGGAACCGCTCGAACTGGCGGCCGAGCTCGTCGGCGGACGGCAGCTCCACCGGCTCGGCGACCAGGCTGCCGCGCGTCTCGGCACCGGCCATCGCGTCGTACTGGTGCTCGAGGCCCTGTACGAGCGCGACGAGCTCCTCGTCGCCCTCGCCTATCTGGCGCTCGATCTCGGTCTGGGTGCGCTGGGCCTCGGTGCGCAGCGCGTGCGCGACACCCGGCAGGACCAGGCCCGTCGCGGCGGTGATGGCCTCCAGCGCGGTGAGGGCCGCGTCCGGGTACGAGGACCGCGCCACATAGTGCGGTACGTGCGCGGCGACGCCCAGCACGTCATGGCCCGCCTCCATGAGGCGGTATTCCAGGAGCGACTCGGCGCTGCCCGGCACCTGGGCCTCGTCGAAGGTGTTGCGGTGGCCGGGCATCAGGTCGGTGCGGTTGCCGTGCGGGGTGAGCCCGACGGGGCGGGTGTGCGGCACGCCCATGGGAATGCCGTGGAAGTTGACCGACAGGCGCACGCCCAGCCGCTCGACGATCTGCCGTACGGCGACGGCGAACCGCTCCCACTCGACGTCCGGCTCCGGACCCGACAGCAGCAGGAAGGGGGCCCCGGTGGAGTCCTGGACGAGGCGGACCTCGATGGCGGGCGTCTCGTACCCGGTCCAGCGGTCGCGCCGGAACGTCAGCAGCGGGCGACGGGCCCGGTAGTCCACGAGCCGGTCGTGGTCGAAGCGGGCCACCACCTGGTGGGGCAGGGATCCGAGCAGGCCGTCGACGATCTGCTCGCCGGTCTCACCCGCGTCGATGTATCCGTCGAAGTGGTAGAGCATGACGAGGCCGGCCGACTCCTGTGCCAGCGCCATGTCGACGACGGCCAGGCCCTTCGGCTCCCATGCGTACAAATCCCGGGGATCAAGCACGATTACCGCTCCTCCTCATATCTCTGGGAAGAACGTCACTCACCGCACAGGCATTCCCACTCCGCGGCCCCGGGTCGCGAACACGACTGAGGCCCGCCCCCTTCCGGGGACGGGCCTCAGTACTGCTACCTACCGCTCAGCGGCGAGTCGATCGATCGATCGGGCCGTTTCCAGCCGCATCGATGCGAGTCGATCGTCAGCTCTGGCCGCCGGCCAGCTTCTCGCGCAGGGCGGCCAGCGCCTCGTCCGACGCCAGGGCGCCGGAGTTGTCGTCCGACTCCGAGGAGTACGAACCGCCGGAGACACCCGCCGGGGCACCGGCCGGAGCGGCGGCGCCACCCTCGGCAGCGGCGGCCTCGTCGGCCTCGCGGGACTTGATGACCTGGGCCTGGTGCTGCTCGAAGCGCTGCTGCGCCTCGGCGTACTGGGTCTCCCACGCCTCGCGCTGGGCCTCGTAGCCCGGCAGCCAGTCGTTGGTCTCCGGGTCGAAGCCCTCGGGGTAGATGTAGTTGCCCTGGTCGTCGTAGGACGCGGCCATGCCGTACAGGGTCGGGTCGAACTCGACCGAGGCCGGGTCGGCACCGAAGGACTCGTTGGCCTGCTTCAGCGAGAGGCTGATGCGGCGGCGCTCGAGGTCGATGTCGATGACCTTGACGAAGATCTCGTCGTTGACCTGGACGACCTGCTCCGGGATCTCCACGTGGCGCTCGGCCAGCTCGGAGATGTGGACCAGACCCTCGATGCCCTCGTCCACGCGGACGAACGCGCCGAACGGAACGAGCTTGGTGACCTTACCCGGGACGACCTGACCGATCTGGTGCGTACGGGCGAACTGCTGCCACGGGTCCTCCTGCGTCGCCTTCAGCGACAGAGAGACACGCTCGCGGTCCATGTCGACGTCGAGGACCTCGACGGTGACTTCCTGGCCGACCTCGACAACCTCGGACGGGTGGTCGATGTGCTTCCAGGACAGCTCGGAGACGTGGACCAGACCGTCGACGCCACCCAGGTCCACGAAGGCACCGAAGTTGACGATCGAGGAGACGACGCCGGAACGGACCTGACCCTTCTGCAGGGTCGTGAGGAACGTCTGGCGGACCTCGGACTGGGTCTGCTCGAGCCAGGCGCGGCGGGACAGGACCACGTTGTTGCGGTTCTTGTCCAGCTCGATGATCTTCGCCTCGAGCTCCTTGCCCACGTAGGGCTGGAGGTCGCGGACACGACGCATCTCGACGAGGGAGGCCGGCAGGAAGCCACGGAGGCCGATGTCGAGGATGAGACCACCCTTGACGACCTCGATGACGGTACCGGTGACGATGCCGTCCTCTTCCTTGATCTTCTCGATGGTGCCCCAGGCACGCTCGTACTGGGCGCGCTTCTTCGAGAGGATCAGGCGGCCTTCCTTGTCCTCCTTCTGGAGAACAAGGGCCTCGATCTCGTCGCCGACCTTGACGACCTCGTTCGGGTCGACGTCGTGCTTGATCGAGAGCTCGCGGCTCGGGATGACACCTTCGGTCTTGTAACCGATGTCGAGCAGGACCTCGTCCCGGTCGACCTTCACGATGACGCCGTCGACGATGTCGCCGTCGTTGAAGTACTTGATCGTCTCGTCGATCGCGGCGAGGAAGGCTTCCTCGTTACCGATGTCGTTGACCGCAACCTGCGGGGTGGTGGCGGTGGTCTCGGTGCTGCTCGTCATGTGGGAAAGGGCTCCGGTACGGACATTGAAGTCGTAGGTACTGCTACGCCGAGAGCCCGTATCGCCTCTGCAGAAGCCGGACAGCCAAGGAAGCACCCGCCCCGGAGGGGCGACGCCTCGAGAACCGAGGGGACATACAACAGATGCGAGCGCGGCCTGCTCCGTCTGAGGCGCGCAGGCCCGCAGCGCAACCTTTAGCATACGGGGACGGCCGGACACGGTCAATGCGCGAAGGCGCACACCCGGGGCAGAACGTCACATACCCGGCACATTTAATGTTTCCCAAGGCCATCGTGGCCGCGGCTACGGCTTCCGCGGACGCCCGCTCCGGGGCTCCCGCAGACGGCCGTGCGCAACCTACAACGGCGGTGGGGATGATCCAAGAGTACGAGCCCGAGGCCACCAGGCGCCACGCCGGTGACACCGAGAGCAGCCGGGCGAACCGGGGCTGGTGGGACCGGAACGCCGACGAGTACCAGACCGAGCACGGCGCGTTCCTCGGGGACGACCGCTTCGTCTGGGGGCCGGAGGGGCTGGACGAGGCGGAGGCCCGCCTCCTGGGGGACGTCTCCGGACTGGACGTCCTGGAGATCGGCGCGGGCGCCGCGCAGTGTTCGCGCTGGCTCGCCGCGCAGGGGGCCCGCCCGGTCGCCCTGGACCTCTCCCACCGCCAGCTCCAGCACGCCCTGCGGATCGGCGCGGACGTCCCGCTCGTGGAGGCCGACGCGGGCGCCCTCCCCTTCCGGGACGGCTCCTTCGACCTGGCCTGCTCCGCCTACGGGGCGGTGCCCTTCGTCGCCGATCCGGTGCGGGTCTTCCGCGAGGTACGCAGGGTGCTGCGGCCGGGCGGGCGGTGGGTGTTCTCGGTGACGCACCCGATCCGCTGGGCGTTCCCCGACGAGCCCGGACCGGAGGGGCTGTCGGTCGCCTCCTCGTACTTCGACCGCACCCCTTACGTCGAGCAGGACGAGGAGGGCCGGGCGGTCTACGTGGAGCACCACCGGACCCTCGGGGACCGGGTGCGGGACGTGGTGGCGGGCGGCTTCCACCTCGTGGACCTGGTCGAACCGGAATGGCCCTCCTGGAACACCCAGGAGTGGGGCGGCTGGTCCCCGCTGCGCGGAAACCTGATCCCGGGGACGGCGATCTTCGTGTGCGAGCGCGCGTGATGCGTGCGGAGGCCCTGGACCTGCCCGTACGCACCGCCCTGCCCGCCCTGGAGCGGGCGCTGGACGGGCACGGGGCGGCGGTGCTGTGCGCGCCGCCCGGCACCGGCAAGACCACGCTGGTGCCGCTGGTGCTCGCCGAGCGGGGAGCACGCGTCCTTGTCGCGGAGCCGCGGCGGATCGCCGCCCGGGCCGCGGCCCGGCGCATGGCGTGGCTGCTGGGCGAGAAGGTGGGCGGCCGGGTCGGCTTCACCGTGCGCGGCGAACGGGTGGTGTCGCGCGAGACGGTGGTCGAGGTGGTGACGACCGGTGTCCTGCTGCAGCGCCTCCAGCGGGACCAGGAGCTCGGCGGCACCGACGTCGTGATGCTCGACGAGTGCCATGAGCGGCACCTGGACGCGGACACGGCGGCGGCGTTCCTGCTGGACGTACGGGAGACCCTGCGGCCCGAGCTGCGGCTGCTGGCCGCGTCCGCGACGACCGACGCCGAGGGCTGGGCGCGGCTGCTGGGCGGCGCGCCCGTCGTGGAGGCGGCGGGTGTGGCGCACCCCGTGGAGGTGGTGTGGGCCCCTCCGGCGGCGCCGGTGCGGCCGCCGCACGGGATGCGGGTGGACCCGGCGCTGCTCGGGCACGTCGCGTCGGTGGTGCGGCGGGCGCTGGCGGAGCGGTCGGGGGACGTGCTGTGCTTCCTGCCCGGTGTCGGGGAGATCGCGCGGGTGGCGGGCCTGCTGTCCGGCCTGCCCGGCGTGGAGCTGCTCCAGGTGCACGGCCGGGCCCCGGCGGCGGTGCAGGACGCGGTCCTCTCCCCCGGCGGGGACCGCCGCCGGGTGGTGCTGGCGACGTCGGTCGCCGAGTCGTCGCTGACCGTGCCCGGCGTGCGCGTGGTGGTCGACTCGGGGCTCGCGCGTGAGCCGCGGGTGGACCACGCGCGGGGCCTGGGGTCGCTGACCACGGTGTGGGCGTCGCGGGCAGCCGCCCGGCAGCGCGCCGGGCGCGCCGGGCGCGAGGCGCCGGGCACCGTCTACCGGTGCTGGGCCGAGGCGGAGGACACGCGGCGGCAGCCGTTCCCGGCGCCCGAGATCCAGGTGGCCGATCTGACCGCGTTCGCGCTGCAGGCCGCCGCCTGGGGCGACCCGGGTGCCGCGGGTCTCGCGCTGCTGGATGCGCCGCCCGCGGGCGCGATGGGCGCGGCGCGGGAGGTGCTGACCGCGATCGGCGCGGTCGACGGGTCCGGGCGGGTGACGGACCGGGGCGTGCGCATGTCGCGGCTGGGCGTGCACCCCCGGCTGGCCCGCGCCCTGCTGGACGGAGCGCCTGTGGTGGGCGCGCGGCGCGCTGCGGAGGTGGTGGCCCTGCTGAGCGAGGAACCTCCGCGCGAGTACGGCGACGACCTGGCGGCCGCCTGGCGTACGGCCCGGCGTTCACCGGGCGACGCGTACGGCGCCCGCTGGCGGCAGGAGGCACGGCGCCTCGCGGGGCAGCTGGACGCCGCCGACGGCCCGGGCCGTGGGGTGCCGGACGACGCCGCCGTCGGTGCGGTGACCTCCCTGGCGTATCCGGAACGGGTGGCGCGTGCGCGGGGCGCGAAGGCCGAGGGCGCGTTCCTCATGGCCTCCGGGACGCGGGCCGAGCTCGGCGAGGGGTCCCGGCTGCGCGGGTCGGAGTGGCTGGCCGTCGCCGTCGCGGACCGGCCCGCTCACGCGGCGTCCGCGCGGGTGCGGCTGGCGGCCGTGATCGACGAGGAGACCGCGCGGGCGGCCGCCGGGGGGTTGTTCCTGGCGGGTGAGGAGGTCGGCTGGGAGGCCGGTGACGTGGTCGCCCGGTCCGTGGAGCGGCTGGGCGCCGTCGAGCTGACCGTACGGCCGCTGACCGACCCGGACCCCGTACGCGTACGGGAGGCGCTGCTGGAGGGTCTGCGGCGCGAGGGGCTCGGGCTGCTGCGGTGGTCGCGGGAAGCGGAGGGGCTGCGGCAGCGGCTGGCGTTCCTGCACCGGGTGGTCGGCGCGCCGTGGCCGGACGTGTCGGACGCCGCGCTGCTGGAGCGGGCCGGCGACTGGCTGGAACCGGAGCTGTCCCGGGCGCGGCGGCGGGCGGATCTGGCCCGTGTCGACGCCGGTCAGGCGATGCGGCGGCTGCTGCCCTGGGCCACCGGTGAGGCGGCCCGCCTGGACGAGCTGGCCCCGGAGCGGATCGAGGTGCCCAGCGGGTCGCGGATCCGGGTGGAGTACGGCGCCGGGGAGCAGCCCGTGCTGGCGGTGAAGCTGCAGGAGATGTTCGGGCTCGGCGAGACCCCGCGGATAGCGGGCGTTCCGGTGCTGGTGCACCTGCTGTCCCCGGCCGGCCGGCCCGCCGCCGTCACGGCGGACCTGGCGTCCTTCTGGCGCGACGGGTACCGCTCCGTGCGGGCGGAGCTGCGCGGCCGGTACCCGAAGCACCCGTGGCCGGAGGACCCGGCGGGGGCGGAGCCGACGAAGCGGACGAACACGCGCCGCTGAGCGCTTCCGGGGCTCGGGCCAGCGCCGGGCCCCGGGCTGGGCCTCGGGGGCTGGGGGCCTCAGGCCGCCGGGGCCGGGGCCGGGGCCGCGACCTTGAGCTCGACGGTCAGGGTCGCGCCGCCGGCGGTGGTCAGACGGAGCAGGAAGGTGCCGGTCTGGCCGTCCGCGTACATCTTCGGCAGCTTGAGGACGCCGTTGGCGTCCGTCTTCAGGCCCGCGAGGGTCCGGACGGGGTTGCCCTGCTCGTCCTTGAAGAAGGGGCCCTTGTCGTTGGCGGTGGCGCTGTCCGCGGACGTGATCATGGTGGCGGTCAGCGCGACGCCGGACGCGACGGCGCCCTTGTACGTGGCCTTCACCTCGACCTGGTCGGCGAACTCCGTCTCCGGGGCGGCCGTCAGGGCCTTCTCGTCCGTCCTGGCGAGCGCGTCGGCCGCGCGCTCCGTGACGGTCGCGGTGAAGTCGACGGCGGGCAGCGTCGCACGGCGCACGACGGTGGCCCGTACGGTGAACTCGCCGGTCCGCTCCCCCGCCACGATCGGCGGGGCGGCGGCCGTTCCGTCCGCGGCCGTGGTGACGACGACGCTGCCGACCGAGCCGGTCCCGGCCGCGAAGCGCGCCTCCGTGGCGCCGACGATCTCGAACTCGACCGCCAGCTTGGCGACGGGCTTGCCCGCCCGGTCGAGCGCCTTGACCTCGGGGCGCTCGGTGAAGCGGCTGCCCGCCATCGCGGTGAGCGGGCCCGTCCCGGCGTCCGTGAGGCGTGCGACCTTCTCGTGCGGCGCGGGGGTGGGGGTGACGGGCGGCTTGGTCGGGTCCTGGGTGGCCGGCGGGGTCGTGGGCGTCGGCTTGGCCGGGCCCGGGGTGACCGGCGGGGTCGTGGGCGTCGACGGGGACGGCTTCACGGGAGGCGGGGTCGGCGTGGGGGACGGCGTGACGGGGAGGGTCGGCATCGGCGTCGGCGTCGGGCGGGCCGCCGGCTTGTTGTCGCTGCGGTCGGCCGGCAGGACACCCGTACCGTCCGGAATCCGGTGCGTACCGCGCTTGTAGTACTCGAACCAGGACAGAACCGTACGCAGGTACTCCGTCGAGCGGTTGTAGCTGAGGATCGCCTTGTCGAGGTCGGCCTTGAGGGCGAGGTCGCGGTTGTTGGCGCAGAGGTACATGCCGGCGGCCTGCGCGGCGTCGTAGATGTTGTTCGGGTCCTTGCGGCCGTCGCCGTTGGCGTCCTGGCCCCAGCTCGCCCACGTGGACGGGATGAACTGCATGGGACCGACCGCGCGGTCGTGCGTCGTGTCGCCGTCGTACGCACCGTCGTCGGTGTCGGAGATGTTGGCGAAGCCGACACCGTTGAGGACGGGACCGAGGATCGGCGAGAGGGTGGTGCCGTCGGCGCTCACGCGGCCGCCGCGGGCCT
The DNA here is from genome assembly GCF_056430285.1 of Streptomyces sp. NPDC045998. Lineage (NCBI taxonomy): Bacteria > Bacillati > Actinomycetota > Actinomycetes > Kitasatosporales > Streptomycetaceae > Streptomyces > Streptomyces sp. NPDC045998. Next base: position 871,813 of record NZ_JBWKLJ010000001.1, on the reverse strand, counting down.
GGCCGGACTCCACCTTGCCGATGCCCGCGAGGAGTTGCCAGGGGAGGTTGCAGCCGGGGTCGGCGGCGCGGAGGTGCTGCTCCGCCTGCTTGTAGGCGGCGAGGACGGTGGCCGGTATGCCCGCTTCCGCGGGGCCCGTGACGATCGGTGCCGCGGGAGTGCCGGGCTTGTCCGGGGTGTTGAGCGGGGGCAGGTCGGTGTAGTACGGCGAGTTGCCGGTGGCCGAGTTCTCGTGGGGCTGGGGGGTGGCGTCGGCGGCCTGGGGGTCACCGCTGCCGCCCTCGGCGGCGGATGTCACGCCCGGGGCCTGCGAGGCGGAGAGTGCCGCCACCGCGGCGGCTGCCACAGCGGTGCTGGTGGCTCCCTTGCGCAGCCGGCGGCCGATGTGCGCTGCCATACGTGTGGTCCCTCCCCTTTGACACTGCCGTCCGCGCTCCCCGCGCGAGGACTCAAGCGACCCTACGTCAACCGGCGGCTCCGGCACACCGCCCGCTGACCGCTTTTCACGCTTTCGTCACCGCTTGGTTCACCGGAATCCGGAGTCCGAACGTCACGCATACTGGCGGCCATTGACCGACATGCTCAAGGGGGACCTTCCACCATGCCGTTCACTCTCAGCCATGCCGCGGCCGTGCTGCCCGCGATACGGAGGTCCGGCGCGGCACGCGGGCCCTTGGTCGCGTCGGCGCTCGTCGCCGGGTCGTTCGCGCCGGACATGACGTACTTCGCGGACACGGCGCTGCCCGGGGCGATGCGTTTCGGGGACGTCACGCACGGGGTGCTGGGCGTGCTGACCGTTGATGTCGCGATCGCGGCGGCGCTGGTTGCGGTGTGGCTGATGGTCCGTGAGCCGCTGGTGGCGCTGGTGCCCGGGCGGTGGCAGGGGCCGCTGCACGCGCTGCTGCGGGGGCAGGCGTGGCGTGGGCGGCGGCGGGCGGAGCTGGCGGCGTGGTTCTACGTCTCGGCGGTCGTCGGCGCGACGACGCATGTGGTGTGGGACGCCTTCACGCACCTGGACCGGTGGGGCATGAAGCTGCTGCCGATGCTGGGCGAGGTGGTGGCCGGCTTCCCGATGTACCTGTACGCGCAGTACGGCGGATCGGCGGTGGCGCTGCTGGTGCTGGCGTGGTTCGTGGGAAGCGGGGTGCGGCGGATGTCGCGGTCCGGGGCTTCGGTGCCCGGCGCTTCGGGGGCCGGTACCTCGGGGGCCGGCGCCTCGGGGGCCGGCGCCTCGGGGGCCGTGCCGGTGCTCGGGCGGCGGGGGCGGTGGCTGGCGGCGGGGCTGCTCGGGGTGTCCGTGACGGTGGGCGTGGTGCACCGGTGCGCGCGGTGGTACGCGTACTGGGGGCATGCGCCGGAGACGCCGCTGGACATCATCCCGACGGCCTGCTTCGGCGCGGGGGCGGGGTTGGCGGGTGGGGTGCTGGTGTACGGCGTGGTGATGCGGCTGCGGACGGCGGGTCCTTCCCCCACCCCTCCCCCTGCCCCTCCTGTGCCGGCGGGCGTGGGCGGAGCTCGACTCCCCGAAACCGAGGACTCCGCCCCCGGACCCCGCAGGGGTTGAGGCCACTGCGGGGCGGCCGCCCCCTCGGGGCGGCGGCTTCGCGCCGCGCACCGCTCACAGGGGGCGAGCGGTGCGCGGCGCGTGAGCGTGCGTCAGTGCGCCGCGGAGTCCCAGTCCGGGCCCACGCCCACCGAGACGTCCAGGGGGGCGCGGAGGTCGACCGCCGTGGACATCTCGTGGCGGACCAGGGCCTCGACCCGGTCGCGCTCGCCGGGGGCGACCTCCAGGACGATTTCGTCGTGGACCTGGAGCAGCAGGCGGGTCTTCAGGTCCGCCTCGCGCAGGGCGCGGTCGACGCGCAGCATGGCGACCTTCACGATGTCGGCGGCCGTGCCCTGGATCGGGGCGTTCAGCGCCATCCGCTCCGCGGCCTCCCTGCGCTGGCGGTTGTCGCTGTTGAGGTCCGGGAGGTAGCGGCGGCGGCCGAGCATGGTCTCCGTATAACCGGTGGCGCGGGCCTCGTCGACGACGCGGCGCAGGTAGTCGCGCACCCCGCCGAACCGCTCGAAGTACGTGTCCATCAGGGCACGCGCCTCGCCGGCCTCGATGTTGAGCTGCTGGGAGAGGCCGAACGCGGACAGGCCGTACGCCAGGCCGTACGACATCGCCTTGATCTTGCGGCGCATCTCCGCGTCGACCGCGGACCGCTCGACGCCGAACACCTGGGAGGCGACGGTGGTGTGCAGGTCCTCGCCGGAGGTGAAGGCCTCGATGAGGCCCTCGTCCTCCGACAGGTGGGCCATGACGCGCAGCTCGATCTGGCTGTAGTCGGCCGTCATCAGCGACTCGAAGCCCTCGCCGACGACGAAGCCGTGCCGGATGGCGCGGCCCTCGTCGGTGCGGACCGGCACGTTCTGCAGGTTGGGGTCGGTCGACGAGAGGCGGCCGGTCGCCGCGACCGTCTGGCTGAAGGTGGTGTGGATGCGGCCGTCGGCGGCGATCGTCTTGATCAGGCCCTCGACGGTGGAGCGCAGCCTGGCCTGCTCGCGGTGGCGCAGCATGATGACCGGCAGCTCGTGCTCGGTCTGGCCGGCCAGCCAGGCGAGCGCGTCCGCGTCCGTGGTGTAGCCGGTCTTGGTCTTCTTCGTCTTGGGGAGGTTCAGCTCGCCGAAGAGGACCTCCTGGAGCTGCTTCGGGGAGCCGAGGTTGAACTCGTGGCCCACGGAGGCGTGCGCCTCCTTGACCGCCTGCTGCACCGCTGCGGCGAACTGCTGTTCCATCGCCTCCAGATGGGCGCGGTCGGCGGAGATGCCGTACCGCTCCATCCGGGCGAGCACCACGGAGGTGGGCAGTTCCACGTCGTGCAGCAGCTCGGTGGCGCCGACCTCCTTGAGCTTCTCGCCGAAGGCCTCGCCCAGGTCGAGGACCGCGCGGGCCTGGGCCATCAGTGCGTCGGCCTCGGCCTGCTCGTCGGTGCCGAAGGCGAGCTGCCCGTCGGCCGCGGCGGGGGCCAGCTCGCGGTGGAGGTACTCGACGGAGAGGGCGTCCAGCGCGAAGGAGCGGCGGCCCGGCTTGACCAGGTAGGCGGCGAGGGCGGTGTCCATCGTGATGCCCTCGATGTGCCAGCCGTGCTCGGGGAAGACCCGCAGGGCCTCCTTCGCGCTGTGCAGCACCTTGGGGCGGGCCGGGTCGGCGAGCCAGGCGGCGAAGGCCTTCTCGTCGGCCTCGTCGAGCTGGGTGGTGTCGAACCAGGCCGCCTTGCCGTCGGCACCGGCGAGCGCGACCTCGGCGACGTTCCCCACGCCGAGGGCCCAGGTGGCGACGGTGGCCACGCCGAGCGGCTGGCCGCCGTGCTGCTCCAGCCAGAGGGCGAGCTCGCCGGAGCCGAGCACCGTACCGTCCAGTTCCACCCCGGCGGCCGGGGCGGGGGCCTCTTCCTCCTGCGCGCCCGGGTCGACCGCGAGGAGCCGGTCGCGCAGGCTCGGGTTGCGGATCTCCAGGACCTCCAGGAAGCCCTTGAGCGCGGTCCGGTCGTACGGCCGGCGCTCCAGGTCCGCCACCGTCTTCGGCAGCTCCACGTCACGGACGAGCTCGGTCAGGTGGCGGTTGAGCTTGACGGACTCCAGGTGGTCGCGCAGGGCCTGGCCGACCTTGCCCTTGACCTCGTCGGCCCGCTCGACCAGCTCGGCGAACGAACCGAACTGGTTGATCCACTTCGTGGCCGTCTTCTCCCCGACGCCCGGGATGCCCGGCAGGTTGTCGGACGGGTCGCCCCGCAGGGCGGCGAAGTCGGGGTACTGCGACGGGGACAGCCCGTACTTCTCCTGGACCTTCTCCGGGGTGAACCGGGTCAGCTCGGAGACGCCCTTCGTGGGGTACAGCACGGTCACGTGGTCGGAGACCAGCTGGAACGAGTCCCGGTCGCCGGTGACGATCAGCACCTCGAAGCCCTGGGCCTCGGCCTGCGTGGCGAGCGTGGCGATCACGTCGTCCGCCTCGAACCCGTCCACGGCGAACCGCTCGGCGTTCATGGTGTCGAGCAGCTCGCCGATCAGCTCGACCTGCCCCTTGAACTCGTCGGGGGTCGCGGAGCGGTTCGCCTTGTACTCGGGGAAGTCCGCCGAGCGCCACGTCTTGCGCGACACGTCGAACGCGACGGCGAAGTGCGTCGGCGACTCGTCACGCAGCGTGTTCGCCAGCATCGACGCGAAGCCGTAGATGGCGTTGGTCGTCTGGCCGCTCGCGGTGGTGAAGTTCTCCGCGGGCAGCGCGAAGAACGCCCGGTACGCCAGGGAGTGCCCGTCCATGAGGAGCAGGCGCGGACGGTTGTCGTCTGGGGTCTTCTTCGATGCTGTCTCAGCCACGGACACGATCCTGCCACGGACCACCGACAATGCCGGTCCCGGCCGAGGGGCGGTGCCCGCTGTCAGTGGGCCGTGACAGGATCGGAGACGTACATCGGACACAACCGCTCAAGGGGGAGCGCGATGGCCAGCAAGCCGCCCGCAGGTGACCCGGTCCAGGACGCGCCGCAGGTCCAGGCGCCCCAGCACGCCGCTGCCGGCCTCCCCGCGATCGGGCACACCCTCAAGATCGCCCAGCAGCAGATGGGCCTCGCCCGCACCGCGCGGACCCTGCTCAGGGTCAACCAGAAGGACGGCTTCGACTGCCCGGGCTGCGCCTGGCCCGAGGGCGACAAGCGACACGTCGCGGAGTTCTGCGAGAACGGCGCGAAGGCCGTCGCCGAGGAGGCCACGCTGCGCCGCGTGACGCCCGCCTTCTTCGCCGCGCACCCCGTGGCGGACCTGGCCACCCGCAGCGGGTACTGGCTCGGGCAGCAGGGCCGGATCACCCACCCCGTGTACCTGCCGGAGGGCGCCGACCGCTACGAGCCGGTGACGTGGGAGCGCGCCTTCGCGATCATCGCGGAGGAGCTGACCGCGCTCGGCTCCCCCGACGAGGCGGTCTTCTACACCTCCGGCCGCACCAGCAACGAGGCCGCGTTCCTGCTCCAGCTCTTCGCCCGCGAGTTCGGCACGAACAACCTCCCGGACTGCTCCAACATGTGCCACGAGTCGTCCGGCTCCGCGCTCACCGAGACGATCGGCATCGGCAAGGGCAGCGTCTCCCTGGAGGACCTGCACCGGGCGGACCTGATCATCGTGGCCGGGCAGAACCCCGGCACCAACCACCCGCGCATGCTCTCCGCCCTGGAGAAGGCCAAGGCGGCGGGGGCGAGGATCATCTCGGTCAACCCGCTGCCCGAGGCGGGCCTGGAGCGGTTCAAGAACCCGCAGACCCCGCAGGGCATGCTCAAGGGCGCCGCCCTCACCGACCTGTTCCTCCAGATCCGCATCGGCGGCGACCAGGCCCTCTTCCGGCTCCTCAACAAGCTGATCCTGGAGACCGACGGCGCCGTCGACGAGGAGTTCGTACGCGAGCACACGCACGGGTACGAGGAGTTCGCGGCCGCCGCCAAGGCCGCCGACTGGGACGAGACGCTCGCCGCCACCGGCCTGGAGCGCTCCGAGATCGAGCGCGCCCTGCGCATGGTGCTCGCCTCGGAGCGCACCATCGTCTGCTGGGCCATGGGCCTCACCCAGCACAAGCACTCCGTGCCGACCATCCGCGAAGTGGTCAACTTCCTCCTGCTGCGCGGCAACATCGGCCGCCCGGGCGCGGGGGTCTGCCCGGTGCGCGGGCACTCCAACGTGCAGGGCGACCGCACGATGGGCATCTTCGAGCGCCCGTCCGCCGCCTTCCTGGACGCCCTGGACAAGGAGTTCGGCATCGCCGCGCCCCGCCACCACGGCTTCGACGTGGTGCGCTCCATCCAGGCGCTGCGCGACGGCGAGGCGAAGGTGTTCTTCGCGATGGGCGGCAACTTCGTGGGGGCGACGCCCGACACGGAGGTCACCGAGGCGGCCATGCGCCGCGCCCGGCTCACCGTGCACGTGTCGACCAAGCTGAACCGCTCCCACGCGGTCACCGGCACGCGCGCGCTGATCCTGCCCACGCTCGGCCGCACCGACAAGGACGTCCAGGCCACCGGGAAGCAGTTCGTCACGGTCGAGGACTCCATGGGCCTGGTCCACGCCTCGCGCGGGAACCTGCCGCCGGCGAGTCCGCACCTGCTGTCCGAGCCGGCCATCGTGGCGCGCATGGCGCGGGCCGTGCTGGGCGAGGCGTCGGCCACGCCGTGGGAGGAGTTCGAGAAGGACTACGCGACGATCCGCGACCGCATCGCGCGCGTGGTCCCCGGCTTCGAGGACTTCAACGCCCGCCTCGCGGCGAACCCCGGCGGCTTCGCCCTGCCGCACGCCCCGCGCGACGAGCGGCGCTTCCCCACGAAGACCGGCAAGGCGAACTTCACCGCCGCGCCCGTCGAGTACCCGCGGGTCCCCGAGGGGCGGCTGCTGCTGCAGACCCTGCGCTCGCACGACCAGTACAACACCACCATCTACGGCCTGGACGACCGCTACCGCGGCATCAAGGGCGGCCGCCGCGTGGTCCTGGTCCACCCGGAGGACGCCCGTGCGCTGGGCTTCGCCGACGGGTCGTACGCCGACCTCGTCAGCGAGTGGCGCGACGGCTCCGAGCGGCGCGCGCCCGGCTTCCGGGTGGTGCACTACCCCACCGCGCGGGGCTGCGCCGCCGCGTACTACCCGGAGACGAACGTCCTGGTGCCCCTGGACTCCACCGCCGACGTCAGCAACACCCCCGCCAGCAAGTCCGTGATCGTGCGTCTGGAACAATCGGCGACCGTCTGAGCGTTCGCTTAGCCAGCCAGCCAGCCAACCAGTCGGCACAAGGCCGTACGACGACGAACGGAGCCGGGCCCCATGGGCGAGCAGACCAGCGTGAAGTTCCCGCAGGAAGTCATCGACGAGTACGCCTCGCTCGGTGTCGACCTGCCCGCCCTCTTCTCCGCCGGGCACCTCGGCACCCGCATGGGCGTGCGAATCCTGGAGGCCTCCGCCGAGCGGGTCGTCGGCACCATGCCGGTCGAGGGCAACACCCAGCCGTACGGACTACTGCACGGCGGCGCGTCCGCCGTCCTCGCCGAGACCCTCGGCTCGGTCGGCTCCATGCTCCACGGCGGCATCTCCAAGATCGCGGTGGGCGTGGACCTCAACTGCACCCACCACCGGGGCGTCCGCAGCGGACTGGTGACCGGCGTGGCCACCCCCGTGCACCGCGGGCGCTCCACCGCCACGTACGAGATCGTCATCACCGACGAGCAGGACAAGCGGGTGTGCACGGCCCGCCTGACGTGCCTGCTGCGGGAGGCCCCGCAGGGCGACGGCCCCACCGGCTGACCGCCCGGCACCACGCGTCCGCCGGAAACCTCGGTACCGGAACAGCCGAGAGCCGGGAGAGCCCCGAAAGGCTCCCCCGGCTCCCGTACCGGCGGATCAGGTCAGGCAGCGCCCTCACCGAGGTAGGCGGCCCGGATCCGGGAATCGGCGAGCAGGTCCCGCGCCTCTCCGTCCACCGACACCGACCCGGTCTCCAGCACATAGCCGCGATGGGCGAGCCCCAGCGCCTGAGTGGCGTTCTGCTCCACGAGCAGCACCGTGGTGCCCTGCTCGTTGATGTCGCGGATGATCTCGAAGATCTGCTGCACGATCAGCGGGGCGAGCCCCATGGACGGTTCGTCGAGCAGCAGCAGCTCCGGCTTGCCCATCAGGGCCCGGCCGATCGCCAGCATCTGCTGCTCGCCACCCGAGAGGGTGCCCGCGAGCTGCGTCCGCCGCTCCGCGAGCCGGGGGAACAGCCCGAAGATCCGGTCCAGGTCCCCGGAGTCCACCGACGAGAAGCGGTAGGCGCCGATCTCCAGGTTCTCCAGGACCGACATCCGCGGGAAGACCCGGCGGCCCTCCGGCACGTGCCCGATCCCGAAGTGGACCAGCTCGTGCGACTTGATGCCGTCGATGCGCTCGCCACGCAGCCGCACCTCGCCGGCGCTCGGCCGCAGCATGCCGGAGACCGTGCGCAGCGTCGTGGTCTTGCCCGCGCCGTTGCCTCCGAGCAGGGCCACGATCTCGCCCTCGTTCACCCTGAGGTCGATGCCCTTCAGCGCCTCGATCGCACCGTAGGAGACCCGCAGGGCGCTCAGTTCGAGCAGCGGCACGCCGGCCGTCCCCTCGGTTTCCGCCCGGCTCGCCGGATCCGTCGTCACGCTCACTGCCCCTCCTCCGCGTCCGAGGCCGACCGCTCGGCGATGATGTTCTGCACCGTTTCGGCGTCCTCGGCCGACGATCCGAGATAGGCCTCGATGACGGCGGGGTGCCGCTGCACCTCGCTCGGCGTGCCCTCCGCGATCTTCTTGCCGAAGTTGAGCACCATGACCCGGTCCGCCACCGACATCACCAGCCGCATGTCGTGCTCGATCAGCAGCACGCTCACGCCCAGCTCGGTGTTGATCCGCCGGATGAGCTGCTCCAGCTGGAGCTTCTCCGTCGGGTTCGTACCGGCGGCCGGCTCGTCGAGGAGCAGTACCTGCGGTTCCGTGGCCAGCGCCCGCGCGATCTCCAGGCTGCGCTGGTCGCCGTAGCTGAGGGACCCGGCGATGTCGTTGAGCTTGTCCTCCAGGCCCACGAACGTCAGCAGCCGGTGGGCCCGCTCGTCACTGTGCCGCTCCGCCCGCCGGGCGTTCGGCAGACCCAGGATGATCGACACCGGCCCGGCCTTCAGCCGGGTCTCGGCGGCGATCTTCACGTTCTCCAGCGCGGTCAGCGCCGAGAACAGGCGGATGTTCTGGAACGTCCGCGCGAGGCCCAGGCGGTTGACCACATGGGGCTTGCGTCCCAGCAGCTGGTGGTGCCCACCGTCCTTGTCGTGGAAGGTGATGCTGCCCTCCTGCGGGGTGTAGGCACCCGTCAGGGAGTTGAACAGCGAGGTCTTGCCCGCGCCGTTCGGGCCGATCACCGCCAGGATCTCGCCCCGCCGCATGGACAGGTCGACCTTGTCCAGGCTGGTCAGACCGCCGAACCGCAGGGTCAGATCCGAGGTCTCCAGGACCGTGGTGGCGTCCGGGGCCTCCGGTCGCCCGGCCTGCGCCTCGCCACTCGTCACTTTGGTGGCCATCACAGCTTGCCTCCCGCCCGCTCGGTCATGGCATCGGCCTCTCCGAGTCCTTCGTCCGCCATTTTCAGTTCCCGTTGGCGACGGCGGGACGGCCAGACGCCCTGCGGACGGTAGATCATCATCACCACGAGCAGCGCACCGAGGTACATGTACCGGTCGGACGGCTCCACGTAGTCACGCAGCGCCTCGGGCAGCCACACCAGGACGGCCGCGCCGATGAGCACGCCCGGGAGCGACCCCATGCCGCCGAAGATGACGTAGGCGAGCACCAGGATGGAGTTGAGGATGGCGAAGTTCTCGGGGTTGAAGTAGCCGACCTTGCTCGCGTAGACCACACCGGCGATACCGGAGGTGGACGCTCCGATGGCGAACGCCATCAGCTTGAACTTCACCGTGTCCACGCCGTTCGCGGCGGCCGCCACCTCGTCCTCGCGGATGGCGGTCCAGGCCCGCCCGACCCGGGAGTGCTCCAGCCGGACGAAGATCACGACCATGAGCACGATCAGCGTCACCAGCAGGTACCAGTACGGCATCCGCTCCAGCGACCACTGGTAGCCGAACGCGGAGAACTTCGGGATCTGCCGGGCGCCGGCCGAGCCGTTGGTGATGCCGTCCGCGTTCTTGGCCACCAGGTAGACGATCTCGTGGAAGCCCAGGGTGACGATGGCGAGGTAGTCGCCGCGCAGCCGCAGCGTCGGCGCGCCCAGCAGGATGCCCGCGATCAGGCAGGTGACCACCGCGACCGGGATGACCAGGAAGTTGTTGAGCACGACGGGCGGTTCGACGGGCAGCGCGCCGGTCCAGAAGGCGGCGCTGTACGCGCCGACCGCGAAGAACGCCACGAAGCCCAGGTCCAGCAGGCCCGCCCAGCCGATCACCACGTTGAGGCCGATCGCCAGCAGCGCGTAGATGGCGACCTGGTCGACGAGCACGGTCTGCCAGTAGCCGGACAGCTGCCCCGGCACCAGGAGGACGATCAGCAGCACGGCGGCGAGGAGGCCCCACCGCACCTTCGGCTGGGTCCGCACCACCGTGCGCGCCTGCTCCAGCTTCCCGCCGGCCGCGCCGGCGGCCAGCGACCTGGCCCGCTCGTTCGCCTTGGTCAGCAGGCCGGAGGTGAACTCGCGGACGCACCAGATCGCGACGGCCAGCGCCAGGATCACCCAGAGGTTGACGCCGGTGAAGCTGGTCCTGAGGGAGTAGAAGATGTCCCGGGTGTTGCCCTGCTCCCCCACCATCACGGTGAGCACCACGCCGAGCGCCAGCAGGGCGCCGAGCCGCTGCCAGCGGGGCTGCTGGTACCACGCGACGTGGCGCAGCTTCGCCGCCGCCGTCATGGGCTTCTTCACCGAAGTGTCCGTGGTCATGCCGTCCTCCCCACACGCTCGCCGAGAATTCCCGTGGGCCGGAACATCAGCACGATGATGAGCACGGTGAACGCGGCGACATGGCGCCACTCACCGCCGAGGAGCGGAACGGTCAGCGTCTCGACGATGCCGAGCATCAGGCCGCCGAGCATCGCCCCCCGGATGTTGCCGATGCCGCCCACCACTGCCGCGGCGAACGCGGTGATGCCGGGGATGAAGCCCATGTCGAACTTGACCTGGAGGAAGGTGCCGTAGAGGTAGCCCGCCGCTCCGCCGAGCACGCCGCCGATCACGAAGGTGCGGGAGATGACCTTGTCGATGTCCACGCCCATGAGTGCGGCGACTTCGGCGTCCTGGGAGACCGCCCGGATGCTCGCGCCGAGCTTCGTACGGTTCACCAACAGGTCGAGGGCGATCATCATGACGACCGCGGAGCCCAGCAGCAGCAGCTGGGTGACGTTCAGGGTGGCCCCGAAGACCGTGAGGACATGCTCGTTCTTGTACGCCTCCGGCATCGGCAGCGGGTCGCGGCCGAAGAGCTTGCCCGCGAGGTTGTAGAGGAAGAAGGACGCGCCGATGGCGGTGATCAGGAAGATCAGGCGGGGCGCTCCGCGCCGGCGCAGTGGCCGATACGCGACCTTTTCCAGACCGTAGGCGGTGAGGGCTCCGAAAGCGGCGCCGGCGGTCAGACCGAGGGCGACGTATCCGACCGATGCCACACCTGAGGGGTTGCTTCCGGGAGCAACCAGGGTGAGGGATATGAGGCCGCCGTACGCACCGAACATGAACACCTCGCTGTGCGCGAAGTTGATCAGCTGCAGTACGCCGTAGACCAGTGTGTAACCGATGGCGATGACGGCATAGATGGAACCGAGCACCGCCCCCAGGACCAAATAGTCCCAGAATTCACTGAGGGACATCTTGCTGACTTCCTTGTGGGAGCTGAGCGGCCGGAGAAGCGGTGTGCGCATACGTGGGGTCCGATGCGCAGCGCAGACAAGCGATCGGCTGCGGGCCACACTCCCGGCCGGAGATGTGGCCCGCTTCCGGAAATCAGCTTCCGGCCAGCTCCTCGACCGGGCCCAGGTAGGCGATCTTTCCGTCCTTCACCTGGTACAGGAACACGTCCTGAATCTTCAGCGCACCCTTTTCGTCGAAGGAGAATTCCTTCGTGATGCCCTTGTAGGAAGCCTTCTTCAGCGCCTCGTACACCGCCTGCCGGTCCGGCTTGTCACCCAGCTTCTTCAGCTCCGCGATCACCATGTTGGTGAGGTCGTAGGCCTCGGCCGAGTACGTGCCCGGGTCGACCTTGAACTTCTTTCGGTACTCCTCGGTGAACTTCTTGGTGTTCTCCTCGACCTTCGCGTCGGTGCACGGGCAGGTCAGGTACCAGTTGTTCGCGGCCGCACCGGCGAGCTCGATGAACTTCATGTCGTTCGTGCCGTCACCGGAAATCGCGGCACCCTTGTAGCCCGCTTCGACGAGCTTCTTGGCGAACGGCGCGGCGTCCTGGTAGTAGCCCGCGTAAATCAGCGCGTCGGCCTTGGAGTTGACCACGTCCTTGGCGGTGGCGCTGTAGTCCGGGGTCTTGGCGGGGACGGACTTCTTGATGACCTCGACGCCGGCGGCCTTGAGGTCCTTCTCCGCGATCCCCGCGAGCCCGACGCCGTAGTCGGACTTGTCGTCGATCAGGTAGACCTTCTTCGGCTTCAGCTTCTTCGCGTAGTAGGTGGCCATTCCGGCACCCTGGGCGTTGTCGTTGGGAACGCCCTGGAGGAAGGTCTTGAAACCCTGCTCGGTCAGGTCTCCACGCGTTGCGGAAGCGGAGAGCGAGGCGAGACCGGCGTCACCGAGCAGAGGCGCGGCGGAATTGGTCGGTCCGGAGAATGCGGGCCCGATCAGCGCGACGACGTTCGGGTCGTCGATCGCCTTCTGGGCCGCGGCGGTGGCCTTTTCGGGGAGACCCTGGTCGTCCACCGCCATGTACTCGATCTTGAAGGGAAGGTCGCCCTTTGCGTTCGCCTGCTCGATGGCGAGCTTGATGCCCTTCTCCTCGTTCTCCCCCAGCGCCGTGTTGTCACCGGAGAGCGGCCCCTGGAAAGCAATCTTCAGGGCGTCACCGCCGCCTCCGGAATCACTGCTGCAACCAGTGAGCGCCAAGGCGCCCACAGCCACGGGAATGGCGAACCGGATGATGTTCTTGTTCAGCACAGAAGGCCCCCAGAAGCGCCTGACTTTTGTAAGCGCGTGCAGCGGGCGGAGCGCCCTCCACACCCAACCGCGCGTCAGTGCGGTGTGCGGGGAATGTAATCGTGCGATGAGCCACCCGTATAGGTGAGCCGACGATGTGTGATCCGCCCGTGACCTGCGTCATGTGCGGAATGCGGTACGCACCTTACCGAGAATCGGACAAGTCAGAGCGAACCACAAGATCCAGCCGTCCGGGCCCCTCACCCGCACCGACGGCGGCCGGAACTGTTTCCTCCCCGGAGCCGGGGCGCGACGCCTCACCCAGGGCACGGGGACCCATCCAGCGCAGCACGGGACTCGTCACCACGGTCGTGACCAGGGCGACCAGGGTGAGCAGTCCGGCCATCCTGTCGTCGATCAGGCCCGCCTCGCGACCGATCTGGATCACCACGAGCTCGGTCAGGCCACGGGCGTTGAGCAGGACGCCCAGCCCCAGGGCGGCGGGCCACGGCATGCCCGTCAGGCGGGCACAGATCCCCGCGCCCGCCACCTTCGACACGATGGCGAACACCAGCAGGCCGACGAGCGTGAGCAGGGTGCCGGCGCCCCAGCTCAGGTCCCTCAGGTTCACGGTCAGACCGAAACCGAAGAAGAAGAACGGCAGCAGGATCGTTTTGGCGACCCCGGCCACGCCCTCGACGGCCACCGCCGCGACCCGGTGGTGCCGGGGCCACACCAGCCCCACCAGCATGGCCCCGATGAGCTGGTGGACGCCGAGCGCCGCCGTCAGCGCGGCCGCCGCCATGACCCCCGCGACGAGGAAGGCCACCACACCGCCACCGCCGTCCGCCCTGTCCCTCTTCTCCGCCCACCGCGCGAGAAGCAGCCGGACCGGTCCCAGGCAGATCGCCACCACGACCGCGAGGAGGAGGGCCTGCACGGCCAGCGGGCCCATGCCCGCGCCGTGCGAGAGCGCCAGGATCGCGGTCAGCAGGAGCCAGCTGCCCGCGTCGCCGACCGCGGCGCAGAACAGGCTGAGCTGACCGGTGCGCGTCTTGGTGGCGCCGATGTCGGAGAGGATGCGCGCGAGCACCGGGAACGCCGTGATGCTCAGGGCGCAGCCCACGAACAGCACGAAGGCGAGCGGATGCCCCGCCGGCCCGAGATGGCGCTCCACGAGCGGCAGCGCGATCACCGCGCCGACGGCGAACGGCACGAAGAGCGAGGCCTGGCTGATGAGTACGGTCCGGGCGGCCGCCCCGCGCAGCCGCATCGTGGAGAGCTCCCGGCCCACTCCGAACATGAAGACCACCAGCCCGAGTTGGGCCAGCCCGCTCATCATGTCCCGTGCCTGGGAGGGGAAGAGCCATGCGCTGAACCCGGGGGCGAGCCACCCCAGCAGGGTCGACCCCATCAGCAGGCCCGCGCAGATCTCACCGATCACCCGGGGTTGCCCCAGGGCCTTGAGGGCGGCGCCGCCGAGGTGCGCGGCGGCGAGCACCACACCGGCCGCGAGGAGGAAGTGACCCGCCCCGTCCAGCCCGCCCGCCGGGGCGGCACCCCGTCCCGCCCCGGAGTCCGGACCGGAAGCCCGGGCGGCGGCTAACGCGATCACCACGAGCGGCAGGACGACCGTGACACCGATCGCGACGTAGAGGGCGCGACGGTCACGCCGGGCAGCAGAACGCATCACCACGAACGAATCTCCTTGATTACGGAGGCGGAAGAGCACAGCGGGCTCGCACCAGGGAACCGAGGAACACCGTTTGGAAGCGCGGATCTTCGTGAGAGGAACACCGGAGGCCGCGGCCCGACAAGACGTCGGCGCCGCTCCTGTCCCGAATGGGGACCAGGCCAGCGTCACATGACCGAATGAAAGTCAAGCATGAACAAGCCAGCTCGAACGAGGTTGTGATGAAGACCACATCGGGCCGCTCACTGATTGATCGTCGACCGTTTGTGGCAGCATGACCGACGTTCGAGCACATCCGTTCTTCTGTTCCACGAGCAACTCCCCCAACCCCAGGGAGCGTTGTGCGCAAGACAGAGATGGCGCCCACCGGCCTCGGAGAAACACCCGAGGACCGGACACTCACCTCGATCCTCGCCTCGACCGTCGCCACAGCACCCACACGCAGGGCACTGGCACTCGAAGGAGAAACGCTCTCCTACACCCGGCTGAACGACTGGTCCCTGGCCCTCGCCGAACAATTACGCACCCACGGAATACGCCGCGGCGACCGCGTGGCCCTCCGCATTCCACCGAGCATGGAAGCCATCGCCGCCATACTCGCCGTCCTCCACTGCGGAGCGGCCTACGTACCGCTCGACACCCGCAACCCCCGCACCCGCAACGACTTCATCCTCCAGGACAGCGGCGCCACCGCCCTCATCGGAGACACCACCGGAAACCTCCTCGCCCCCGGCCTGCCGGTCATCACCGTCGACGAGGTGACGGCCCTGCGCGACAGCACGCCCTCGCGCCCCTTACCCGCGGACACGGGCCCGCAGCCGGACGACACCGCCTACGTCATCTACACCTCCGGAACAACCGGCCGCCCCAAAGGCGTACCCGTCCGCCACGAAAGCGTCGCCGCCCTCCTCCACTCCACCGCGCGGCTCTTCGAGTTCACCGCCGAGGACAAGTGGCTCCTCTTCCACTCCCTCGCCTTCGACTTCTCCGTATGGGAAATCTGGGGACCCCTCTCCACCGGAGCCGAACTCGTCATCCTCCCCCACTGGAGCGCCCGCACATCGGACGGATGCCTGAAAGCGGTACGAGAACACGGCATCACCGTGCTCAACCAGACCCCGACGGCCTTCGGCGCCCTCGCCGACGCCGCGCTGGCCTCCGGCCACGACCTCACGAGCCTCCGCTACATCGTCTTCGGCGGAGAGAAACTCACCCCACCGGTCCTGCGCCCCTGGGCGAAGCGGTACGGAGTCACCCGCCCCCGGCTCGTCAACATGTACGGGATCACCGAGACCACGGTCCACGCCACCTTCCACACCTGGACCGAACAGGAACTCGCCGGCGAGGACTCCGTCATCGGCCACCCCCTGCCCGGCCTGCACACCCGCGTCGTCACCGAGGACGGCCGCGAAGCCGCACCCGGCGAACCGGGAGAGCTCTGGCTGGCGGGCACCCAGGTGTCCCACGGCTACCTCCACCGGGACGAACTCAACGCCGAACGCTTCCCCACCGCACCCGACCCCGCCGACGGAACCCCGCGCCGCTACTACCGCTCCGGCGACCTGGTCACCCGCCGCCCCGACGACACCCTCGTCTACCACGGCCGCGCCGACCTCCAGGTCAAACTACGCGGCCACCGCATCGAGCTCAGCGACGTGGAAAGCGCCGTACGCGACCACCCGGCCGTACTCGACGCCGTCGTCTTCGCCCACACGTTCGCCCCCGGAGACACCCGCCTCGTCTGCGCCTACGCCACCCCACCGGGAAGCGGGACACCGGACGCCCGCACCCTGCGGGCCCACGTCAAGGAGCGACTGCCGTCCTACATGCACCCCGGCAGATACCTCCCCCTCCCCGAACTACCCCGGACCGTCAACGGAAAAGTCGACCGGACCGCAGTGGTCCAGGCATTCCAGGCAATCCGAGAAAGGAAATGACGTGTCGGAAACCCTGAGCCCCTCGGCGCGCACCGCCGAAGTCCAGAAGGCCACCCTCGACTGGGTCGCCGAACTCCTGGAGGACCCCGCCATCCGCCCCGAGGACAACTTCCTCGACCTCGGCGGACACTCCATGCTCGCCCTCCAGCTCAACCAGCAGGCGAAGGAACGCTTCGGCGCCGAGTACGACATCCAGACCCTCTTCGAAGGCACCCTCGCCGAAGCCGCCGCCCACCTCGCCGGCCGCCTGAACTGACCCTCCGGCCCCCCAGCACTCCAGCGCTGGACCACACACCCCACAGCACCCGGACCGGCAGCAGAAACCGAGAAGCGAACCACTCCTCCGTACACACGACCGTCCCACGACGGCGCAAGAGAATGGACGAGCCCGCATGACCACCTCGGAACAGACCGACTTCCGCCTCACCCCCGAGCAGCTCGAGCAGTTCGAGCGCGACGGATACATCGGCCCCATCAAGATCTACGAGCCCGAGGAAATGGAAGAGCGCTGGAACACCATCCGGCGCCAACTGCCGGACCGCTCCCACGCCATCTACCCCAACGACGCCCTCGGCGGCGTCACCAACATCTCCAACTACGACCGCCACCTCGACGTCGACCTGCTCTCCGAACACATCATGAGGGCCGAGATCGTCGACCGCGTCGCCTCCATCCTCGGCCCCGACGTGCTCTGCTGGCGCACCGAGTTCTTCCCCAAGTACCCCGGCGACGAAGGCACCGACTGGCACCAGGCCTCCACCTTCGCCAACGCCAGCAAGAAGCCCCAGATCCTCTGGCCCTCCCAGGACGGCCAGCCCGCCTTCGGCGGCACCATCACCGTCTGGACGGCGTTCACCGACTCCACCAAGGAGAACGGCTGCCTCCAGCTCATGCCCGGCACACACCGCCACATGAACTACGACGAGTCCAAGCCCATGGAGTACAACCCCGACGCCGTCAACGCCGTCGAGAAGGACGGCGTCAGGCGCGGCTTCTTCGGCTACGACTACCGCCAGCTCCAGAAGGACCCCAACTGGAAGCCCGACGAGTCCCAGGCCTTCCCCCTCGTCATGAAGCGCGGCGAGTGCGTCATCTTCTGGTCCACCCTCATGCACGCCTCCCTGCCCCACACCGGCAGCAAGAAGGACTACCGCATGGGCTTCGCCGCCCGCTACGTCCCCACCCAAGTACAGGTCTACCCCGGCACCGAGGAAGTGGCCGAATACGGCGGTGGCATCCCCCTCGACAACTACGGGGCCGTACTCGTTTCTGGTAAAGACGAGTACGGCATCAACCGCATAGCCACCCGCAGTCAGCGCGGCTACGAATTCGTCCCGCGCTCACTCTGACACCCGCGAGCCGGCGGGACGGCACCCCCGCCCCGCCGGCAGCGGCACACTGACAAAGCCAGGCCCGGAGGCCCCCGTTGCGGCAGCATCACCTGTACTTGGAAGACACCTACCGTTTCAGCGTCACCACCCGCGTCCTCGACACCGGGCACAGCGAACACGGGCCCTGGATCACGCTGGAACACAACATCTTCCACCCCCAGGGCGGCGGACAGCCCAGCGACACGGGCACCGTCGGCACCGCACCCGCACGCCCCTTCAAGGACCCCGAGGCCCCCGGCCACACCGTACGTCTCTCCTGCGACACCGACGCCACCGCCGGAGACGAAGTCACCACCACCATCGACGAAGAACTACGCCTCCGCCACGCCGCCCTCCACACCTGCGGCCACGTCGTCGACTCCTTCATCCGACAGGCGGGATTCCGCCATCGTGTCAGCAACCACTTCCCCGGCCAGGCCCGCATCGAGTTCGACGCCGGCGACGACAAGCCCGACCTCCAGCACCTCGCCGCCACCATCGAGGAACAGACCCGCAAGGCCATCGCCGCCGACCACAAGGTCCACGCCGACCACCGCGGCGACCAGCGGATCATCACCATCGACGGCGTCGGGGAAGACCCCTGCGGAGGCACCCACGTCACCTCACTGGGCCGCCTCACCGGCTTCTCCCTGCGCTCCATCAAGGTCAAAAGCGGTGTGCTGAAGGTGGGATACACCGTTGAGCACCTCTAAGGCCACCGTCCCCCAGGACACCGCCCCCCTGCCCCACCCCCCGAAAACCGACCGCCCCACCCGCGCCTGGACGGCCGACCTCGGCGTCCTCGGCGTCGCCATCGTCTGGGGCTCCACCTACGTCGCCATGCAGTGGACCGGCCAGTACATCTCCGTACCGGCCTTCCTCTTCCTCCGCTTCGCCCTCGGCGCCCTCGCCATCACCGCCCTCTCCCTCCACCTCTGGCGCCACGTCACCCGCGACGAAGTGCTCCTCGGCTGCCTCTTCGGCATCCTGCTCTTCGCCATCCTCTTCCTCGAAACCCTCGGCGTCCGCTACACCCTCGCCTCCAACGCCGGCTTCCTCATCGCCCTCTCCGTCATGCTCGTCCCCCTCGCGGAACGCCTCTTCCTCCGCGTCCGCATCGCACGCACCATCTACCCCCTCACCCTGCTCTCCGTAGCCGGCTGCGCCCTCCTCACCCTCCACCAGGGCCTCTCCATACGCAGCGGAGACCTGATCATCCTCGCCGCCGCCCTCATCCGCGCCGGCCAGATCGTCCTCTTCAGCGCCCGCACCCAAGGCCGCGACCTGTCCCTGCTCCGCGTCACCGCCATCGAGCTCTGGGTCGTCGCCGCCGGCGGCCTCCTGGTCGCCCTCCTCCAGCCCGGCCGGTCATGGGCACAGATCACCCAACTCCCCACCTCCGCCTGGCTGGTCATCGCCTACCTCGGCATCGCCGGAACAGCCTTCGCCTTCCTCGTCCAACTCCACGCCGCCCGCGCCTCCAGCCCCACCCGCGTAGGACTGGTCCTCTCCACGGAGCCCTTCTTCGCCGCGGTCTTCGCCGTCATCCTCCTCGACGAGCACCTCGGACCCGTCCAGATCCTCGGCGGCGGACTCATCCTGCTGTCCGCCATCGCCGGACGCTGGGTGGACGCACGCCACCGCAACGGCAGCCCCACGACGAAGACACCGGAACAACGGGAGACACCCCCATGAAACCCACCCCCCTGGTCCTCCTGCACCACTCCGGCGGATCAGCCCAGGTCTTCTCCCCCCTCATAGCCGCCCTGCCCCCGGCCATCACCCCCGTCCCCCTCGAACTCCCCGGCCGCGGCCGCCGCTGGCGCGAAGAACCCCTCACCACCGCCGAAGCAGCCCTCACCGACCTCGCCGAGCAACTCCCCGCCGCGGGCGTGACCGGGCACTTCGCCCTCTTCGGCCACAGTATGGGCGCCTACCTCGCGCTCGCCCTCGCCGCGAAACTGGAACGGGAAGCCTCCCCCGCCCAGTGCACCACCCTCTTCGCCTCGGCCAACGCCGGACCCCAGTGCGCCGTCCCGCTCTTCGAGGGGAACCCACTCGAAGCCGACGACGAGGACATCCTGCGCACCGGCGCCCGCTTCGGCGGCCTGGACCCCCAGATCCTCGCCCACCCACAGCTACGGCAGCGCACCGCCCGCACCCTGCGGGCCGACTTCGGCGTCTGCGACTCGTTCGTCCGCGAACTCCGCAGCAACGTCACCGAGAGCCCCCTCGTCGTCTGCTACGGCACCGAGGACTCCTTCAGCCAGCATCAGCTGACCATGTGGCGGTGCAGCTCGGCCTCCACCACGGAACTGGTCCCCTTCCCCGGCGACCACTTCTACCTCACCGAGCAGGCACCCGCCCTGGCGGACCTCATCACCCGACGGCTCACCGCCAGCGTGGCCCAACCCGCCTGACCCGCCCGCCCGGCGGTCACTGACCCTTGGCCGCCTTCTTCTCCTCGGCGTCCTCGATGACCGCCTCCGCGACCTGCTGCATCGACATGCGCCGGTCCATCGACGTCTTCTGGATCCACCGGAACGCGGCCGGCTCCGTCAGGCCGTACTGCGTCTGCAGGATGCTCTTCGCCCGGTCCACCAGCTTGCGCGTCTCCAGGCGCTGGGAGAGGTCGGCGACCTCCTTCTCCAGCGCCTTCAGCTCCGCGAACCGCGACACCGCCATCTCGATGGCCGGCACCACGTCGCTCTTGCTGAACGGCTTCACCAGGTACGCCATGGCCCCGGCGTCCCGCGCCCGCTCGACCAGGTCGCGCTGGGAGAACGCGGTGAGCATCAGCACCGGGGCGATGGACTCCTCGGCGATCTTCTCGGCGGCGGAGATCCCGTCGAGGACGGGCATCTTCACGTCCAGGATCACGAGGTCCGGCCGGTGCTCCCGCGCGAGTTCGACGGCGCGGGCACCGTCACCGGCCTCACCGACGACGGAGTACCCCTCCTCCTCGAGCATCTCTTTCAGGTCGAGGCGGATGAGGGCCTCGTCCTCGGCGATGACGACGCGGGTCGTCAGCGGCGGGACGTGCGACTTGTCGTCGTCGGCGACGGGCTGGGGCGACTCGGGGGCGGTCACGTAGGCTCCTCGTTCCAAGGCTGGCACAGCTCCCCATGAGCCTACCTAGCTCCTGTAAGGTAGGGGCACGGCGGGTAACCGCCAACCTTCGATTCGAAGGATACCCCGGTAGCCCAGCGGTAGAGGCAGTGGTCTCAAACACCATCCAGCGTGGGTTCGAATCCCACCCGGGGTACAAATGCTTTTGATTCCATGGTCGGCCGCCCAGTGGCGTAGCTCTCGATAGCGCGATCGAATTCCCTCGCGTCTCGCCCCGGCCGAGGCATCGCGCCCGCTGCAGGCAACCCCTCCACCATCTCCGTCGCCCGACGGGCGTCCGTCGCGCTCGTGGACGCCCATGTCGGGCCGAAGTACTGACATGAGCCGGGGCTACGCCACCCGGTCGCCGATGCGGTGGACGCGGACCAGGTTCGTGGAGCCCGGGACGCCCGGCGGGGAGCCGGCGGTGATCACGACCAGGTCGCCCTTGCGGCAGCGGCCGATCTTGGTGAGCTGCTCGTCGACCTGGGCGACCATCGCGTCCGTGGACTCGACGTGCGGGCCGAGGAAGGTCTCGACGCCCCAGGTGAGGTTCAGCTGGGAGCGGGTGGCCGGGTCCGGGGTGAAGGCGAGGAGCGGGATCGGGGAGCGGTAGCGGGAGAGGCGCTTGACCGTGTCGCCGGACTGGGTGAAGGCGACGAGGTACTTGGCGTCGAGGAAGTCGCCGATCTCGGCGGCCGCGCGGGCGACGGCGCCGCCTTGGGTGCGGGGCTTGTTGCGCTCGGTGAGGGGGGTCAGGCCCTTGGCGAGGATGTCCTCCTCGGCCGCCTCGACGATGCGGCTCATGGTGCGGACGGTCTCGATGGGGTAGCGGCCGACGCTGGTCTCGCCGGAGAGCATGACGGCGTCGGTGCCGTCGATGACGGCGTTGGCGACGTCGCTGGCCTCGGCGCGGGTGGGGCGGGAGTTCTCGATCATCGAGTCGAGCATCTGGGTGGCGACGATGACCGGCTTGGCGTTGCGCTTGGCGAGCTTGACGGCGCGCTTCTGCACGATGGGTACCTGCTCCAGCGGCATCTCCACGCCGAGGTCGCCGCGGGCGACCATGATGCCGTCGAAGGCGGCGACGATGTCGTCGATGTTCTCGACGGCCTGGGGCTTTTCGATCTTGGCGATGACGGGGACGCGGCGGCCCTCCTCGTCCATGACGCGGTGGACGTCCTCGATGTCGCGTCCGCTGCGTACGAAGGAGAGGGCGATGACGTCGGCGCCGGTGCGCAGGGCCCAGCGGAGGTCTTCGACGTCCTTGGCGGAGAGGGCGGGGACGGAGACGGCGACGCCGGGGAGGTTGAGGCCCTTGTTGTCGGAGACCATGCCGCCTTCGGTGACGGTGGTGTGGACGCGGGGGCCGTCGACGGAGGTGACTTCGAGGGCGACGCGGCCGTCGTCGACGAGGATGCGCTCGCCGGGGGTGACGTCGTCGGCGAGGCCTTCGTAGGTGGTGCCGCAGGTGTGGCGGTCGCCTTCGACGGGTTCGACGGTGATGGTGAAGGCGTCGCCGCGTTCAAGGAGTACGGGGCCTTCG
Organism: Streptomyces sp. NPDC045998; assembly: GCF_056430285.1. Classification (NCBI taxonomy): domain Bacteria; kingdom Bacillati; phylum Actinomycetota; class Actinomycetes; order Kitasatosporales; family Streptomycetaceae; genus Streptomyces; species Streptomyces sp. NPDC045998. The sequence goes on along the minus strand of NZ_JBWKLJ010000001.1, from coordinate 849,508 downwards.
CGGAAGCGTCCGAGCCGGATCTTCGGGCCTTGAAGGTCGGCGAGGACGCCGACGCTGCGGCCGGTTTCGTCGGAGGCTTTGCGTACGTGCGCGTAGCGCTCCTCGTGTTCGGCGTAGGAGCCGTGGCTGAGGTTGAGGCGGGCGACGTCCATTCCGGCCTCGACCAGTGTCTTGATCTGGTCGTATGTGTCGGTGGCGGGCCCCAGGGTACAGACGATTTTTGCTCGGCGCATGGTTCGACCCTAGGGCCTACCGGCGGGTAGAGAATTGGTCCCGCATGACGACTCAACAACCTTTGCATGAAGGGCTATTGACAAGTGTTGAATTGTGCGCAGGGGTGCTCTGATGAGCGCCGGGCGTGAGCGCTACAGGGCGGGCGGGTGCATGGTGAAGCGGGCGTTCACCTGAGCGGTGACGGTCTGGCGCTGGGGTTCGAGGTCGAGGGCCGGTGCCATCTCGGTGGCTTCGGCGGCGAAGGCCATGCGGGGTGATCCGCCGGGGGCGTTGGGCCGCAGGGGGTAGGAGGGGGCGTTCTCGGCGCCGAGGTCGGCGAGTTCGACGAGGGCGGCGAGGCGGGTGCCGAGGGCGTCGGCGTATTCGCGGGCGCGTTGGACGGCTTCCTTGACGGCTTGGCGGCGGGCGGCGCCGTGGGCCGGGGAGTCGGGGCGCAGGGCCCACCAGGGGCCGTCGACGCGGGTGAGTTCCAGGTCGGCGAGGCGGGTGGTGAGTTCGCCGAGGGCGGTGAAGTCGGTGAGTTCGGCGGTGAGGTGGACGCGTCCGTGGTAGGCGCGGACGCGTTCGCCCTTGCCGCGTTTGGTGAGCTCGGGGCTGATGGAGAAGGCGCCGGTCTCCAGTTTTTCGACGGCGTCGCCGTAGGACTTGACGAGGTCGAGGACGGCGGCGTTGCGGCGGGTGAGGTCGTCGAGGGCGCTGCGGCGGTCGGTGCCGCGTGCGCCGACGGAGATGCCGATGCGGGCGATTTCGGGGTCGACTTCGAGGCGGGCTTCGCCGCGTACGGCGACGCGGGGGGCTTCGGCGGTGCCGTACGGCAGGTCGCTGGTCATGGCCCGTCATTTCCTCCTGGTCACCGGATCGAAACCTGGTGGGGCCTGTTTCCGGGGGCTGCCGTGCGTCAGAATCTACGCGCGTTGTGCACTGCGAATCGAAGGAGATCACATGCCGCTGAACCGTAGGACCTTCCTGGAGCGGTCGGCCGCCGCCGGTGCCGGTGTGGCCTTGGCGGGGTCGGTCGCGGGCCCGGCCGTGGCGCGGGACGAGGCGGGCGGGAAGGCCGGGAAGGACAAGCGGTACTCCTTCACCGTCATGGGGACCACCGACCTGCACGGGAACGTCTTCAACTGGGACTACTTCACCGACAAGGAGTTCGACGACAAGGCGCACAACGACGTCGGTCTGGCGAAGATCTCCACGCTGGTCGAGCAGGTCCGGGAGGCGAAGGGGCGGCGGAACACGCTGCTCATCGACGCGGGCGACACGATTCAGGGCACGCAGCTGGCGTACTACTACGCCAAGGTGGATCCGATCACGGCCGAGCGGGGCCCGGTCCACCCGATGGCGCAGGCGATGAACGCGATCGGGTACGACGCCGCGGCGCTCGGCAACCACGAGTTCAACTACGGCATACCGGTGCTGCGGAAGTTCCAGGAGCAGTGCGACTTCCCGCTGCTGGGTGCGAACGCGCTGGACGCGAAGACGCTGCGGCCGGCGTTCCCGCCGTACAGCGTGCACCGGCTGCGTACGCCGTGCGGGCGGGATGTGCGGGTGGCGGTGCTGGGGCTGACGAACCCGGGGATCGCGATCTGGGACAAGGCGAACGTCAGCGGCAAGATGGTCTTCCCGGGGCTGGAGGAGCAGGCGGCGAAGTGGGTGCCGAAGCTGCGGGCGATGGGTGCGGACGTGGTGATCGTGTCGGCGCACTCGGGGTCGAGCGGGACGTCGTCGTACGGGGACCAGCTGCCGTACATCGAGAACGCGGCGGCGCTGGTGGCCGAGCAGGTGCCGGGGATCGACGCGATCCTGGTGGGGCACGCGCACACGGAGATCCCGGAGTACCGGGTGCGGAACAAGGAGACGGGCAAGGACGTCGTGCTGTCCGAGCCGTTGAAGTGGGGGCAGCGGCTGACGCTGTTCGACTTCGAGGTGGTGTGGCGCAGGGGCCGCTGGGTGGTGGAGAAGGTCGGTGCCTCGGTGCTCAACTCGAACACGGCCGAGGAGGACCCGGAGATCGTGAAGCTGCTCGGTGACGAGCACGCGAAGGTGATGGCGTACGTCAACCAGGTGATCGGTACGTCACCGGTGGCGATGTCCACGGCGGAGGCGCCGTGGAAGGACGAGCCGATCATCGATCTGATCAACCACGTCCAGGCGGAGACGGTGCGGGCGGCGCTGGCGGGCGGGGAGTACGCGGCGCTGCCGGTGCTGTCGCAGGCGTCGTGCTTCTCGCGTACGGCGCGGATCCCGGCGGGGCAGGTGACGATCCGGGACGCGGCGGGGCTGTATCCGTTCGAGAACACGCTGGAGGCGCGGGTGCTGACGGGTGCGCAGCTGAAGGAGTACCTGGAGTACTCGGCGAAGTACTACGTCCGGACCGCGCCGGGGGCGCCGGTGGACACGGCGAAGCTGACGAACGCGGAGGGTACGCCGGACTACAACTACGACGCCGTGTACGGGCTGACGTACGAGATCGACATCGCGCGGCCGGTGGGTTCGCGGATCGTGAACCTGTCGTTCGAGGGGAAGCCCCTGGATCCGGCGGCGCGGTTCGTGCTGGCGGTGAACAACTACCGTGCGAGTGGCGGTGGGGCGTTCCCGCACGTGGCGGCGGCGAAGCAGGTGTGGTCGAACTCGGAGGAGATCCGTACGACGATCATCCGGTGGGTGGAGGCGAAGGGGGCGATCGACCCGGCGGCCTTCGCCTCGGTGGGGTGGAGGCTGACGCGGGAGGGTGTCCCGGTGTTCTAGGGGGTGTCTTGTCGATCAGGCCGGATCAGGGAGCGGCGTCTGGTGCCGTGGATCGCAAGGCGGAGGAGGGAGCCACTGCGGTGGGGGCACCCCCGTGCCCGCAGGGCTACGGGGGCCATTGGCGACCGACGACAACGCGGCGTGGGGGCACCCCCAGGCGAAGCTCTGGGGGAGCGGTGCCAGGCGTCGCGAGCCCGGCAAGATCGGCAAGACACCCCCTAGCGGCTGCGCTGGTGCGGGAGCCCCGGGAGGCCGAAGGTGGTGAACGCCGTCCGGCTCGGCAGCGGGTAGGGCTCCTTGCCGGTGAGTGAGTTGAGGATGGTGGCGGCGCGCCAGGCCGCGAGGCCGAGGTCGGGCGCGCCGACGCCGTGGGTGTGGGTTTCGGCGTTCTGTACGTAGACGGCGCCGGTGACGCAGGGGTCGAGGACGAGGCGGTACTGGTCGTCGATGCGGGGGCGTTCGGCGGAGTCGCGGCGGAGGTAGGGGTCGAGGCCGGCGAGGACGCCGTGGAGGGGGCGTTGGCGGTAGCCGGTGGCGAGGACGACGGCGTCGGTGACGATGCGGTCGCGGGTGCCCTGCTGGATGTGTTCGACGTGCAGTTCGACCTTGGTGGTGGCGAGGCGTCCGGCGGTGCGGACGCGGACGCCGGGGGTGAGGACGGCGTCGGGCCAGCCGCCGTGGAGGGTGCGGCGGTAGAGCTCGTCGTGGATGGCGGCGATGGTGTCGGTGTCGATGCCTTTGTGGAGCTGCCACTGGCGGGGGACGAGGTCGTTGCGGACGTGTTCGGGCAGGGCGTGGAAGTAGCGGGTGTAGTCGGGGGTGAAGTGCTCCAGGCCGAGTTTGGAGTACTCCATGGGGGCGAAGGCCTCGGTGCGGGCGAGCCAGTGGATCTTTTCGGCGCCGGTGGGGCGGGCGCGCAGGAGGTCGAGGAAGATCTCGGCGCCGGACTGGCCGGAGCCGATGACGGTGACGTGTTCGGCGGCGATGAGGCGGTCGCGGTGGTGGAGGTAGTCGGCGGAGTGGAGGACGGGGACGGTGGCTGCGGCGGCGAGGGGCCGGAGGGGTTCGGGGATGTAGGGCTCGGTGCCGATGCCGACGGCGAGGTGGCGGGTGTGGGTGCGGCCGGGTTCCTGTGCCCCGCCGTCGGCGTCGAGCTGGGTGTAGTCGACTTCGAAGACGTCGCGGTCGGGGTTCCAGCGGACGGCGTCGACCTTGTGGCCGAAGTGGAGTCCGGGGAGGTGGTCGCTGACCCAGCGGCAGTACGCGTCGTATTCGGCGCGGTGGATGTGGAAGCGCTCGGAGAAGTAGAAGGGGTAGAGCCGTTCGCGGCTGCGGAGGTAGTTGAGGAACGTCCACGGGCTGGTGGGGTCGGCGAGGGTGACGAGGTCGGCGAGGAAGGGGACTTGGAGGGTGGCGCCCTCGATGAGGAGGCCGGGGTGCCAGTGGAAGGCGGGGCGCTGTTCGTAGAAGGCGGTGGCGAGGCCGCCGGGGACGCCGTGGGCGAGGGCGGCGAGGGAGAGGTTGAAGGGGCCGATGCCGATGCCCACCAGGTCGTGGGGGTGATCGGTGGTGTGGGGGTGTTCGGTCATCGGGTGGTGCTGCCTTCCACGAGGGTGAGGAGGTGGGCCAGGTCGTCGGGTGTGGCGTGGGGGTTGAGGAGGGTGGCTTTGAGCCAGAGGCGCCCGTCGGCGGTGCGGGCGCGGCCGAGGACGGCGCGGCCTTCGGTGAGGAGGGTGCGGCGGATGGCGGCGACGGTGGTGTGGGGGGCGCCGGTGGGGCGGAAGAGGACGGTGGAGAGGGTGGGGCGTTCGTAGAGCTCCAGGGCGGGGTTCTTCTCGACGAGGTCGGCGAGGTGCTGGGCGGCGGCGCAGACCTGGTCGACGAGGGTGCCGAGTCCGCTGCGGCCGAGGGCGCGGAGGGTGACGGCGATCTTGAGGATGTCGGGGCGGCGGCTGGTGCGCGGGGAGCGGCCGAGGAGGTCGGGCAGGCCGGCTTCGGTGTCGTCGTCGGGGTTGAGGTACTCGGCGGTGTGGGCGAGGGGCCGCAGGAGGGCGCGGTCGGGTACGGCGAGGAGGCCGGCGGCGAGGGGTTGCCAGCCCAGTTTGTGCAGGTCGAGGGTGACGGTGGTGGCGCGGTCGAGGCCGCGCAGGAGGTGGCGGCGGGTGTCGCTGAAGAGCAGCGGGCCGCCGTAGGCGGCGTCGATGTGGAGGTCGGCGCCGTGGGTGTCGCAGAGGTCGGCGATCTCGGGGAGGGGGTCGATGCGGCCGGTGTCGGTGGTGCCGGCGGTGGCGGCGACGAGGACGGGGCCGCGCAGCCCGGTGAGGACGGCGTCGAGGGCGGTGAGGTCGAGGGTGCCGTCGGGTGCGGGGACGGTGACGGGCTCGGGCATGCCGAGGAGCCAGGTGGCGCGGTGGAGGGAGTGGTGGGCGTTGGCGCCGCAGACGGTTTGCACGGTGGCGCCGAAGGCGCCGTGGCGTTCGCGGGCGAGGAGGAGGGCGAGTTGGTTGGCTTCGGTGCCGCCGGTGGTGACGAGCGCGTCGGGGGCGGGTCCGGTGGGGTGGACCTCGGTGGCGAGGGCGTGGGTGACGAGCTCTTCGAGGGCGGAGGCGGCGGGGGCCTGGTCCCAGGAGTCGAGGGATGGGTTGAGGGCGGCGGCGGCCAGGTCGGCGGCGACGGCGAGGGCGAGCGGTGGTGTGTGCAGGTGCGCGGCGCAGTGGGGGTGCGCGGGGTCGGCGGCGCCGTAGGCGAGGGCGTGGGTGAGGGTCCGGAGGGCTTCGTGGGGGCCGGTGCCGGTGGGCGGGATGAGGGCGTCGGTGCCGGGGCGGGCGGGTGCGGCACCTGCCGGGACGGCGGCCCCGGTGGGGCGCTCCGGGCGGGCGTTTGAGGGGGCGGGCTCCTGCCCCGTCAGGGTCTCGTAGAGATGGGCCGTCACCGCGGCCGGGCCGCCGGGGGGTAGGGGGCCGCCGCGGGCTGTGGTGCCGGTGTGGAGGGCGTCGAGCACGGTGTCGACGAGGGGGCGCAGCGCGTCGGGGCCTGCGGGACCTCCGGCGAGGGACGGGGTGCTCATGGGGCCAGCGTGGACCGCCGCCGCACCGGGTGGGTACCGGTGCGGGGCGATCTCAACCCGAAAGTGGGACGCCTTCGGCGAGAGGTGCGCCGCCGGGTCCCGCTGCTGCTATGCCTCCCGGACGCGGAGTGCGCGGCGCAGGTCGTCGAGCTGGTCAGCGAGCTGGCGGCGCAGGGCCGGGATCATGGTGCCGGTCGCCAGGGTCTCCTCGCCGAGGCGCAGGTTCTCGGCGTCGACCGCGTGGGCCGGGAAGGCGTAGCGGCCGGCGGCCTCGGCGATGGCGGGGCCGCGGCGGTCGGCGAGGGCGATGGCGTCGGGGTAGAACCGGGGCACGTACTCCCGTACGAGCTCGGCCTGTTCGGGCTGCCAGAAGCCCTTCGCGGTGGCGGTGAAGAGGTAGTTGGAGAGGGTGTCGGAGGCGAACATCCGCTCCCAGGCGGCCGCCTTGGCCTCGGGGCTCGGGAGTGCGGCGCGGCAGCGGGCGGCGCCTTCCTGGCCGGTGGCGCTGGGGTCGCGGTCCAGCTCGGCGGCGATGGCGTCCTCGTCGGTGGCGCCGAGGACGGCGAGGCGGGTCAGGATGCGCCAGCGGAGCTCGGGGTCGAGGTCGGGGCCGCCGGGAACGGCGCCTTCGTCGAGCCAGCCCTGGAGGGTGCCGGGGCGCTGGGCGGTGTCGATGCGGTGGCGTACGGCGGTGAGGCGGAGGCCCGGGTCGGTGCCGTCCTCGGTGCGGCGGATGAGGTCGCGGGTGAGGTCGGTGAGCAGGTCGAGGGCGTCGGGCCGGGCCTCGGGGAGGACGTACCGGTCGGCGATGTGGGTGGCGGCGAAGCCGAGGACGCCCTGGACGATGGCGAGGTCCTTCTCCTCGGGGAGGTGGGCGCGGGCGGTCTCCAGATAGGCGGCGGGGGCGAGTTCGCCGTCGCGGACCATGTCCCGCAGGGAGTTCCACACGACGGCGCGGGTGAGGGCGTCGGGGATGCCGGAGAGGTTGCGGAAGGCGGGTTCCTCGGAGTGCTCGTCGAGGCGGACCTTGGCGTAGGTGTGGTCGCCGTCGTTGAGGACGATGAGCGCGGGTCGGGGGCCGGGGATGTGCGCCGGGGCTTCCTGGGGGACGTCGATCTCGATGCGGTCGCGCAGCACCAGCCGGTTGCCGTCGGCGAGTTCGCGGTCGTACAGGCCGGCGGTGACGCGGTGCGGGCGGCTGCCGGTCCGCTCGACGGCGAGGGTGCCGGTGGCCGGGTCGTAGGCGGGGGTGAGGGTGTCGACGCCGGCGGTGCGCAGCCATGTCTCGGCCCAGCCGTGGACGTCGCGGTCGGTCACGGAGGCGAGGTTGTCGATGAAGTCGGCGAGGGTGGCGTTGGAGAACTTGTGGCGGGCGAAGTGGGCGTTGATGCCGGCGAGGAAGTCCTTCTCGCCCATCCAGGCGACGAGCTGCCGCAGTGCGGAGGCGCCCTTGGCGTACGAGATGCCGTCGAAGTTGAGCATCGCGGAGGCGATGTCGGGGACGGCGTCGGCGTCGGGGGCGACGGGGTGGGAGGAGGGCCGCTGGTCGGCGTCGTAGCCCCAGGCCTTGCGTACGACGCCGAACTCGATCCACGTGTCGGGGTAGCGGGTGGTGGCCTCGTTGACGGTCTGGTAGCCCATGTACTCGGCGAAGGACTCGTTCAGCCAGATGTCGTCCCACCACTTGAGGGTGACGAGGTCGCCGAACCACATGTGGGCCATCTCGTGGGAGATGACCATGGCGCGGGTCTGGCGTTCGGTGACGGTGACGGCGGAGCGGTAGACGAACTCGTCGCGGAAGATGACGAGGCCCGGGTTCTCCATGGCGCCCGCGTTGAACTCGGGCACGAAGGCCTGGTCGTACGAGTCGAAGGGGTACGGCTCCTCGAACTTCTCGTGGTACCGGTCGAAGCACTGCCGGGTGACGTCGAGGATCTCGTCGGCGTCGGCGTCGAGGTGGGGGGCGAGGGAGCGGCGGCAGTGGATGCCGAAGGGCAGTCCGGCGTGTTCGGTGCGGATGGAGTGCCAGGGGCCGGCGGCGACGGCGACGAGGTAGGTGGAGATGAGGGGGGTGGGGGCGGTCTGCCAGCGGCCGTCGGCCTGGCGGGTGGTGATGCCGTTGGCGAGGACGGTCCAGTGGTCGGGCGCGGTGACGGTCACCTCGAAGACGGCCTTGAGGTCGGGCTGGTCGAAGGCGGCGAAGACGCGCTGGACGTCTTCGAGGAACAGCTGGGTGTAGGTGTAGGTCTCGCCGTCGGTGGGGTCGGTGAAGCGGTGCATGCCCTCGCCGGTGCGCGAGTAGCGCATGGTGGCGTCGACGCGGAGCTCGTGCGGGCCCTCGGTCAGGGTGAGGGGGTAGCGGTTGTCGTCGAGTGCCCCGGGGTCGAGGGGCTTCCCGTCGAGGGTGAGGGCCCGGAGGGTGGCGGGCTTGAGCTCGACGAAGGTGTCGCCGTGGGTGCGGGCGGTGAACCGGATGACGGTGGTGGAGTCGAAGGTCTCGTCGCCGGTGGTGAGGTCCAGGTCGATCGTGTACCGCTGGACGTCGAGGAACCGGGCTCGGGTCTGCGCTTCGTCGCGCGTCAGTGCGGGCATGGGCCCATGCTGCCCGATGGTTGAAGGCCGGACACGCGAGTTCATCTCAGGGCTGAGCGGACCCGAGCCCAGGGGTCCTCAGGCGGTCGGGGTGACGGCGGTGGCGGTGACGTCGGTGGTGACGGTGGCGGTCTCGTGCACCGCGTGGGCGCGGTGTGCCGCCGCGATGACGGCGCGTACGGAGGCGGTGAGCACGGAGGTGTCCCGGCCCACGCCCCACAGGGTGGTGTCGCCGATGCGGCACTCGGCGTAGGCGACGGCGGGGCTGTCGGGGCCGGTGCCGGTGGCGTGTTCGGCGTAGTGGCGGATGTCGACGGGGGTCCCGGCGGTGGCGAGGGCGTCGGTGAGCGCGGCGAGCGGGCCGTTGCCGGTGCCGCTCACCTCGCGGCCGCCCGGGAGGGTGGCGTGGAAGGTGTGGTGGCCGGGGGCGTTTTCGGTGGTGTGCCAGGTGGCGGGGGTCAGCGGGCCGTGCTCGTACGGGGCGAGGTAGGTGGCGTGGAAGAGGTCCCACAGCTGCGGGGCGGTGACCTCCTCACCGCTGTCGTCGGTGGCGTGCTGGACGACGCGGGAGAAGTCGATCTGGAGGCGGCGGGGCAGGTCGAGCCCGTACGCCGTGTGGAGGAGGTAGGCGATGCCGCCCTTGCCGGACTGGCTGTTGACGCGGATGACGGCTTCGTAGTCGCGGCCGATGTCGGCGGGGTCGATGGGCAGGTACGGGACCTCCCAGGGGGCCTGCTCCGGCGGGACGCCGAGGGCGGCGGCGCGGGCCGCGTGGTGGGCGAGGCCCTTCTTGATGGCGTCCTGGTGGGTGCCGGAGAAGGCGGTGTGGACGAGGTCCCCGGCGTAGGGGTGGCGTTCGTGGACGGGCAGGCGGTTGCAGTGTTCGACGGTGCGGCGGACGGCGTCGATGTCGGAGAGGTCGAGCAGGGGGTCGACGCCCTGGGTGTGCAGGTTGAGGGCGAGGGTGATCAGGTCGACGTTGCCGGTGCGTTCGCCGTTGCCGAAGAGGCAGCCTTCGACGCGTTGGGCTCCGGCGAGGAGGGCGAGTTCGGCGCAGGCGACGCCGGTGCCGCGGTCGTTGTGGGGGTGGACGGAGAGGATGACGGCGTCGCGCCGCGCCAGGTTGCGGTGGGTGTACTCGATCTGGTCGGCGTACACGTTGGGGGTGGCGATCTCGACGGTGGCGGGGAGGTTCAGGGTGACGGGGCGGTCGGGTGAGGCGTCCCAGAGGGTGGGACCGGTGAGGTCGTCGCAGAGTTCGAGGATGTAGTCGGGCTCGGTGGCGTTGAAGACCTCGGGTGAGTACTGGAAGCGGATGTCCTGGCCGGGGCGGGCGTCGGCGAGCTTGGCGATGAGCGTGGCGGCGTCGCGTACGAGGGCGTGGATCTCGTCGCGGCTCCGGCCGAGGACGATGTCGCGCCAGACGGGTGCGGTGGCGGTGTAGAGGTGGACGACGGTGCGGGGCAGGCCGTCGATGGCCTGGAAGGTGCGCTCGATGAGGTCGGGGCGGGCGGGGGTGAAGACGACGACGGTGACGTCGTCGGGTACGGCGTCGCTCTGCGCGAGGTGGCGTACGAAGTCGAAGTCGGTGCGGCTGGCGGAGGGGTAGGCGACCTCGATCTCCTTGAAGCCCATGGCGACCTGGAGGTCGAACATGCGGCGCTTGCGCGCGGTGTCCATGGGTTCGGCCAGCGCCTGGTTGCCGTCGCGCAGGTCGACGGGGACCCAGAGGGGGGCGCGGTCGATGGTGCGGGAGGGCCAGGTGCGGTCCGTGAGGGCGGGGAGGGGGACGCGGGAGTGGGCGGGGCGGTAGCGGTGGCTCGGCATGGTGCCGCCGCGCTGCGGGTTCCAGGCGGGGGCGGTGTCCTTTTCCGTGGTGCCGGTGATGCCAGTGATGCCGGTGGTGCTGGTGCTGCCGGTGGTATCGGTGGCGTACGACATGAAGCCTTCTCTGTTGGACCGGAGTTGACCGGCATGGCCGAGCCCCGCGGCGGGGTGCCGGTCGCGTCAGGCCCCGCCGCGGCGGCCGAGAAGGAGACCACGCAGCTTCATGCCGGGTACAGTAATCATGGAACAACTCCTCAGACAAGCTGAGAGGTGAACGGGATGTCGTCCCTCGGCGCACTGCGCCCCAGCCCCCTGGTCGAACAGGCCGCGGAACGGTTGCGCGAGCAGATCACCGGCGGGCACTGGCCGGTGGGCACCAAGCTGCCCGGCGAGACGACCCTCGCCAAGGAGCTGGGCGTCGGCCGCTCCACGGTCCGCGAGGCGGTGCGCGTCCTGGCCGGCGCGGGGCTGGTACGGCCGCGGCAGGGCGCCGGCGTGTTCGTCGTCGCCACCGAGCCGGCCGGGCCGGTGGAGGACTGGACGACCCGGCTGCGCCGCGCGGCGGTCACCGACGTATACGAGGTGCGCGCGATGGTGGAGGTCCAGGCGGCGCGGCTGGCCGCGGTACGCCGTACGGACGCGGACCTGACGGCGATGGACGCGGCGCTCGCGGCGCGGACCGAGGCGGCGGGCGGCGACGACGCGGCGTTCGTGGACGCGGACATCTCGCTGCACGCGGCGGTGGTGGCCGCCGCGCACAACCCCGTGCTGACGGACCTGTTCGGCGAGTTCGTGCCCGCGCTGCGGGAGGGCCTGATCAGCCTGGTGCAGCTGCTGGACCTGCGCGACCGGGAGCCGGGCCACAGCGCCGACCTGCACGCGGAGCTGGTGGAGGCGGTGCGCCGGGGCGACCCTGAGGCCGCGAGCGGCGCGCTCCGCGCGGACATGGAGGCGACGCTGGCGTTGCTGCACGGGGCGTGACGGGAGCGCCACCCGGCCGAAGGTGCCACCCGGCCGGAAGCCCAGACCCGGGGCCCCTGCGCGACCCCGCGCCCGCGGCCCTCGCCGCTCAGGGAGCGGCGGGCGCGGCGGGAGCGGCGGGAGCGGCGGGCGCGGTCAGGGCCTCGAACGCCGCCGCGACGCGCGCGTGGTCGGCGCCGTCGGCGAGGAGGGCGTGCAGGAGCAGGCGTGCCTTCGGCGGGTCCAGGTCCGCCGCCGGGATCAGGCCGCGGGCGAGGACGTCCGACTCCGAGCCGGGGCCCCGGTAGGTGCGGGTCAGCAGCGCGCCGGAACCGGTGCGGGAGGCGAGCACCACGGGCATCCGGGCGGCGAGCCGGGCCAGCGGTTCGACCAGCCAGGCCGGCACGTGTCCGGCGCCGAAGGCCGCGACGACCAGGCCGTCGAAGCGATCGTCGACGGCCTCCAGCAGTTCGCCCCGGTCGCCGAGCGACAGGGTGATCAAGGCGACGCGGGCCGGCCGGTCGAGGCGCAGCGGCCGATCGACGACGGGCCGCCCGGGCCGCAGCAGCACGCGCGGCTCGCCCTCGACCACGGTGCCGAGCGGGCCGGCGCCCGGGGAGGCGAAGGTGGCGATCGACGTGGTGTGCGTCTTGCGGACGTGCCGGGCGGCGTGGATCTGGTCGGCGAACACGGCGACCACGCCCAGCCCCCGGCAGCCGGGGTCCGCCGCGACGGCGATCGCCGCCGCCAGGTTGGCGGCGCCGTCGGCGCCGGGCAGGTCCGGGCGGCGCATCGCGCCGGTGACCACGACCGGCCGACGGTGCGTGGCGCAGGTGAGGTCCAGCAGGAAGGCGGTCTCCTCCAGGGTGTCCGTGCCCTGCACCACCACCACGCCGGAGCCCGCGTCCACCGCCTCCCGCACCTCGCGGGCGAGGGCCGCGAGGTCGTCGAAGGCCAGCGACGAGCTGGGGAGCCGCCGGAAGTCGCGTACCTCGGCCGTCACGCCGTCCGGGAGGGCGCCCGCCGCCGCCAGTACCTGGGCGCCGCCGAGCCGTGCGGCGTCACCGCCCCGCGCGGAGGCGGAGATGGTCCCGCCGAGGGTGAAGACGGTGACGCGGGCCGTCATGCGTCGGGGGACGAGGCGGTCGCGATGGTCTCGTGGTGGCGGATGACCTCCGCGATGATGAAGTTCAGCAGCTTCTCGGCGAAAGCCGGGTCGAGCTTCGCGCTCTCCGCGAGCTGCCGCAGCCGGGCGATCTGGCGGGCTTCGCGGGCCGGGTCGGCCGGGGGCAGGTGGTGCCGGGCCTTGAGGTGGCCCACCCGCTGGGTGCACTTGAAGCGCTCGGCCAGCATGTGGACGACCGCCGCGTCGATGTTGTCGATGCTCGACCGCAGCTCGGCCAGTTCCTCACGGACGGCCTCATCGGTGCCGTCGATCTCGCTGGTGCTCATGATGAGCGAGCTTAGACGGGACCGGACCCGATCGTCGGTGGGTGTTCGGGATCTGGAATCCGCGTGCTCCAGCCGCCCGGCACCGACCGCCCCTGCTGCTCGCGGAAGCGGATCGGCGCGGTGCCCACGCGCCGGGTGAACAGCCGCGAGAAGTACGCCGGGTCGTCGTAGCCGACGCGGCGCGCGACCGCCGCGACGGGCAGCTCCGTGCCGGCGAGGAGCTCCTTGGCGCGGCCGAGCCGGATGCCGAGGAGGTAGTCCTTGGGGCTGCACCCGGCGCCGCGCCGTACCGCCGTGCGCAGCTCGGCGGGGGTCATGCCGTGCCGGGCCGCGTGCTCGGCCACCGACAGGGGCTGGAAGGCGTCGCGGGCGAGGGCCTCCAGGACGGGGTCGCCGTCGGCGTTGGTGTCGGCGCGGGCGCGGCGCAGGGTGACGAGGAGCTCGTGGACGGCGGCGGCGGTCTCGACCTCCAGGAGCGGGTTGCCGCGCCGGGCGGCGCGCGCGATGCGGCCGATGACGGAGCGGGCGGGCCCGGCGTCGGCGAGCGGCACGACGGGCCGGTCGGGCTCGATGTAGCCGAGTTCGGTGTACGTGGTGGTGACGGGTCCGGTGAAGTCGACGAAACCCTCGTCCCAGCCGGTGGCCGGGTCGGGCGCGTAGTGGTGCGGTACGCCGGGGGTGAGCCAGAGCAGCGCGGGCGCGGTGACGGTCAGGCGCCGCCCGTCGGGGCAGCGGTACCAGCCGCCGCCCGCGTTGATCACGACGGCGACGTGGTGGTCGAGGGTGCGCGGGCCGACCGTGGGCAGGGCGCCGTGCTGGAGGCCGACGCCGAGGCAGACCAGGCCGAGGCGCTGGTGGAGCGGGCCGGGCGTGAAGAAGCGCATCCAGGTGCGGTACATCCCTCACCCTCCCCGACTCACAAGACTCCCGGAACTCCCGGGACTCACAAGACCCCCGGGACTCCCGGGCGAACCGTTTTTGCGTCCAAACAGCGCTGATCTTTGTCCATGGACCGGCCGACCGCCAGAGGGCGAGAGTTGGTCGCGGAACGTGATCGGGAGAGGGGCGGAACGGTGGCCGGGTTCACGGTGGGTGACGATGACTTTCTGCTGGACGGCAGGCCGGTGCGGCTGCTGTCGGGCGCCGTGCACTACTTCCGGGTGCACGAGGAGCAGTGGGACCACCGGCTGGCGATGGTCCGCGCGATGGGCCTGAACTGCGTGGAGACGTACGTCCCCTGGAATCTGCACGAGCCGGAGCCCGGCCGCTACCGGGACGTAGGGGCGCTGGGCCGGTTCCTGGACGCGGTGGCGGCGGCCGGGCTGTGGGCGATCGTGCGGCCGGGCCCGTACATCTGCGCGGAGTGGGAGAACGGCGGGCTGCCGCACTGGCTGACGGGCCCGCTGGGGCGCCGGGTGCGGACGGGAGACGCCGCGTACCTGGCCCACGTCGAGCGCTGGTTCCGCGCGCTGCTGCCGCAGGTGGTGGAGCGGCAGATCGACCGCGGTGGCCCGGTCGTCCTGGTGCAGGCGGAGAACGAGTACGGCAGCTACGGCTCCGACCGGGGCTATCTGCGGTACGTCGCGGATCTGCTGGCGGCGTGCGGGGTGACCGTGCCGCTGTTCACGGCGGACGGGCCCGAGGACCACATGCTCACCGGGGGCTCGATCCCGGGGGTGCTGGCCACCGCGAACTTCGGGTCGGGCGCGCGGGAGGCGTTCGAGGTGCTGCGGCGGCACCGGCCGCGTGGGCCGCTGATGTGCATGGAGTTCTGGTGCGGCTGGTTCGATCACTGGGGCGACGGGTCCGCGGCGCGGGACGCCGACGACGCGGCGGCGGCGCTCGCGGAGATCCTGGAGTGCGGGGCGTCGGTCAACGTGTACATGGCTCACGGGGGGACCAGCTTCGGCGGCTGGGCCGGGGCGAACCGGTCGGGGCCGCTGCACGACGGTCCGCTGGAGCCGACGGTGACGTCGTACGACTACGACGCGCCGATCGACGAGGCGGGCCTGCCGACGGCGAAGTTCTGGGCGTTCCGGTCGGTGCTGGCGGCGTACGCGGAGGGCGGCCGCCCGTTGCCGGACGTACCGCCGCCGCCCGCGCGGCTGGCGGCGCCGGTCCGGGCGGCGGTGTCGCGGTGGGCGCCGCTGCCGGAGGTCCTGGACGCGCTGGGTGACGCGGAGTGGGAGGGGCCGGTTCCGCCGACCTTCGAGGAGCTGGGCGTGGACCGCGGCCTGGTGCGCTACCGGCTGCGGCTGCCGGGGCCCCGGCAGCCGTACCCGCTCTCGGTGAGCGGGTTGCGGGACCGGGCGGTGGTGTACGTGGACGGGGTCCGCGCGGGGGTGCTGGAGGCGGAGGAGGCGGTGCTGGCGGAGCCGGTGGCCGGGCCCGCGGAGGTGGAGCTGTGGGTGGAGTCGCTGGGGCGGGTCAATTACGGGCCGAGGCTCGCGGAGCCCAAGGGCATCACGGGCGGGGTGCGCCATGAGCGCCAGTACGTCCACGGGGTGCGGGCGCGGGGGCTGCGGCTGGACGCGTTCACGGCGGAGGCGGTGGAGAAGGTGCCGTTCAGGCCCCTGCCGGGCGCGCCGGGCGCCGGTGCGCCCGGTCTGTACCGGGCGGTCGTGGAGGTGACCGACGGGGCCGCCGGTGACGCGGCGCTGGAACTGCCCGGCTGGACGCGGGGGTTCGTCTGGGTCAACGGCTTCTGCCTGGGCCGGTACTGGAGCGTGGGGCCGCAGAAGTCGCTGTTCGTACCGGGGCCGGTGCTGCGGGAGGGGGCGAACGACGTGTGGGTACTGGAGCTGGAGGGCGCCGGCGGCGCCTTCGACGTACGGCTGGCCTGAGAGGTGTGCGGACGGGGCGGACCGCCGCTGCTCGGGCGGCCCGCCCCCTGGTGGCTCTGGGTCTAGAGCGTCGCGGCCGCGGACTGGATGGCGGCGGCGAAGGTGGACACCTCGGTGTAGACGCCGGGGTAGTTCGGCCGGGCGCAGCCCTGGCCCCAGCTCACGATGCCGACCTGGATCCAGGCCCCGGTGTTGTCCTTGCGGAACATCGGGCCGCCGGAGTCGCCCTGGCAGGTGTCGGTGCCGCCCTGGGCGTAGCCGGCGCAGATCTCCTCGCTCGGCACGAGCTCGTTGCCGTACGACTGCTTGCAGCTGGTGTCGGAGACGAAGGGCACCTGGGCCTTCAGCATGTAGCGCTGCTGGCTGCCGCCCTCGCGGGCCGCGCCCCAGCCGGCGACGGTGAAGGTGCCGCTGTTGTACGTCGTGGTGGAGGCGATCTTCAGGGTGGGCAGGTTGATCGGCTTGGCCAGCTTGATCAGCGCCCAGTCCTTGCCCTTGCCGTTGTAGCCGGGGGCCTGGAGGACCTTGGTCGACTTGACCTTGATGGCACTGGCGCTCTGGAGGTCCACGACACCGGCGGTGGCGGTGATGCTGGTGTTGTTGCCGGAGCCGCTGACGCAGTGGGCGGCGGTCAGGACGATCTGCTGGGTGTAGAGCGCTCCGCCGCAGCCCATGGAGAGCCGGACCATCCACGGGAACTCGCCCTGGGCGGCGGGGGTGCCGCCGACGACGGGCCGCTGGGCGGCCTGGGCGGCGCCCGCGGAAAGGGGCTGGAGGCTGACCGCGGCGAGTATGACGGCACCCGCGGCCGCGCATCTCTTGAACATGCCGAGGATCTTGTTCAACTGTCTGCCTTTCGTGGGGGGTTGAGCCTAACGCGCACATGAGGGGCCGATGCCGCCCGGCAGTTGGGTGACATGGGCTCGTCAAAGCGTGGATCGATTGTCGGGAGCGGATCATGAGCCCCACAAGAGCGACTTTTCGGCCACTCCGGCCCCCGGCCGGCGCCGTACAGTTGAAGAGGGCGGCGTCGTGCTTGGGGGTACGGGACGTGGCGAACGGCAACGGCAACCGCAACCGCGACAGCGGCAGCGGCAGCGGCAGCGGCAGCGGCAGCGGCAAGCGCGAGGGTGGAGTCGGCGGCGAGGTCGTGCACGGCTACCCGCACCTCGACACCGTGCGGGCGGCGATCACGGCGGTGTACCGGCGCCTGACCCCCGAGGGCCTGTACGCGTACGCCTCCAGCGTCGCCCCCGCCGACGTGGCCTTCGCGGACGCCGACGATCTGCACCTCGGGGCGCAGCGGGTGGCCGGCGCGCTGGTGCGGCAGCTGCGGCTGCCGGAGGCGCGGATGATCGTCAGCTTCCGCGGGATGCGGCACGCGGCGAGCGTGGAACTGGCCTCGGGGCCGGAGTACTTCATCGAGCTGAACGACCGCTTCCGCACCCACCGGCGCGACATCGGGGCCGCGCTGGCCCACGAGATCACGCACGTGCTGCTGCACCGGCTCGGACTGGGCTTCCCGGGCACGCGCGACAACGAGATCCTGACGGACACGGTGACGACGTACCTGGGCGCCGGGTGGCTGCTGCTGGACGCGTACCGCGAGGACGCCGTGTCGAGCCAGAAGCTCGGCTACCTCACCCCGGAGGAGTTCGGGTACGTCCTCGCGAAGCGGGCGCTGGTGTTCGGCGAGGACCCGTCACCGTGGTTCACCAGCCCGCAGGCGTACACCGCGTACACCCGCGGCCGCGACGAGGCCCTGCGCGACGGGCGCCGGCCTCCGCTGACGGCCGCGGGGTGGGCGGGGCGCCACCGCTACGCGAAGGACCGCCGCTACGCCCAGGACCACCCGGGCGCGGCGACGGGCCTGCCGTACGCCTTCGAACACGGCGGTCAGGACGCGGCGTTGCGCGTGTCGTTCCCCTGTCCGACGTGCCAGCAGCGCATCCGGGTCCCGGTACGGGGCCGGGTGCGGGCCCGGTGCGGGCTGTGCCGGACGGTGCTGGAGTGCGACACGTAGAACACGTAGAACACGCGGGTTCAGCAGGCGTGGTCAGCAGGCGTGGTCGACGAGGTCGAAGGACTTGTAGTGGTCGGCGGTGTAGTAGTCCTCCCGGGGCGCGTCGCCCGTGACGATGCGGCGGGCGCCGCGGTCCGAGGAGCCGGGGGTGATGACGGTGTACTCGCGGTAGTAGCCGGAGGCCCGCTTCGGCAGGATCCGTTCGCGGTTCTGGAAGACGGAGCCGTCCTTGCGGTACGGGTAGGGGCCGCCGTCCTCGATGAGGCCGAGGGTGTCGTGCGCCTGGGGCGGCAGGTCGGAGTAGCAGATGTCACCGACGGCCGCAGCGGAGTACGCCGTCGCCGAAGTGAGGGCCGCCGCGGGGGTGTTGGCGGCGGCCGGGCCGACGAGGAGGGCGGAGAGCAGGGCGGCGGCACCGCCGAGCAGGGTGAGCCGTGGGGGAGTTCTCATGGGCCCATCATGAGGTCGCCGGGCATGACCACGTCAGGTCTCCCCTCCGGCTCTTTTCCTGATCTTGACGGCGCCTTTACCGATCGGCTCCGTCGTGCCGGCGCACCAACAGGGTGCCCAGCGCCGTGCGTTCGTGGCGGACCGACTTGCCGGCGCGGACGGTGGTGATCAGACCCGCGCCGCGCAGGGCGGCGGTGTGGGCGGAGGCGGTGGCGTTGCTGACGCGCAGGCGGCGGGCGAGCCCGCTGGTGGTGTGCCCTTCCGCGAGCAGGAGCAGGACGTCCAGGCGGGTGCGGCCGAGGACGGCGGCCAGGGCGTCCTCCGTGCCGGGCGCTTGGGCCCGCGTGAGCGGCAGGCCGGGGCCCGCGGCATAGGTCAGGGCCAGGGGACCGTCGGGGAGATCGGCGAGCAGGGGGTGTCCGGTCCAGTGGAACGTCGGCAGGAGGACGACGCCCCGGCCGCGCAGCCGGATGTCCCGGTCCTCGCCGGGAGCCGCAAGGCCTGCGGGGGCTCCGGGGTCCGGCCACTCCCAGACGCCGTCGCGCAGCCGGCTGCCCGGGACGAGCGCGGTGAGGGCGGCGCCGACGCCGTGCTCGGCCGCGGCCAGGGCGTGGCGGGCGAACTCCCTCTGGTGCAGGTCCCGTACCTGGTCCCACACCGGCCGCACCACGGTCTCGAACGCCGCGTGCTGGGCGCGGCGCAGTACCCGCCAGGCCTCGGCGTCGCCGCGGTGCAGCTCCCGGACCCACGGCGGCGCCGGGGCGGGGTGGGCGGCGTACACGCGCTCGAGCTCGGCCCGGACCGTCTCGGGGCGCGTGGCGCGGACGGTGTCGAGGGCCTCGTCGAGCGTGCCGCCGAACACGTCCAGGAAGCGGGGCGCCCGCCCCGCGGGGACCAGGTCCCCGAGCGGTTCGACGGCGGACGGCAGGGCATGGAGCAGCCGGCCCCGCCAGCGCCCGAAGAGCGGGTCGCCGTCGGGGCGGAACATCGTCATGAAGGCCGCGTTCAGCTCCTGCAGCGGAGCGGGGCGGGACGAGAAGCGGACGCGGGCGAAGTCGGCGGCGGTGAAATGAATGCGGATCACTGCCTCGACCTCCCCCGCGCCAGCCTAAGCGTTCGGCCCTGAGAGTCCAGCGCGCGCGAGTCCAGCGCGCGCGAGTCCAGCGCGCGCGAGTCCAGCGCGCGCGAATCTAGCTGCGAACTCGGCGCGGAGAGACCGGCGTCACGCGGCGGTGCGGCGACGGCCGGACTGGGCGGTGCCGTTGCCCCGTCCCGCCCTGCTCGCCGCTCCCCCGGAGCCGGCCGCTCCGGCCGTTGCGCCCGTTCCCGTACGGCGAGGACGGCGGCGGCGCCCTCCGGAGCCCTGGCCCTGACCCTGGCCTTCGCCCTGGCCCTGGCCCTGGCCTTCGCCACGGCCCCGGCCGCGGCCCTGGCGTCGGGGGCCGGACTTCTCGGCGGGCTGCGCCGGCTGCGGCACCTCGATGACGACCGGGACGCCGGACGGCTCCCGGGCGCCGGTGAGGCGGGCCAGCTCCTCGTCGGAGGACTTCACGCGGGCGGCCTGCGGCGTGATGCCGGCGTGGGACATGAGGCGGCTCATGTCCCGCTTCTGCTCCGGCAGGACGAGCGTGACGACGCTGCCGGACTCGCCCGCGCGGGCGGTGCGGCCGCCGCGGTGGAGGTAGTCCTTGTGGTCGATGGGCGGGTCGACGTTGACGACGAGGTCGAGGTCGTCGACGTGGATGCCGCGGGCCGCGACGTTGGTCGCGACGAGCGCGGTGACCCGGCCGTCCTTGAACTGCTCCAGCGTGCGGTTGCGCTGCGGCTGCGAGCGCCCGCCGTGCAGACCGGCGGCGCGCACGCCGCTGGCGAGCAGGCGCTTGACCAGGCGGTCCACGGAGCGCTTGGTGTCCAGGAAGAGGATCACCCGGCCGTCGCGGGCCGCGATGCGGGTGGTGACGGCCTTCTTGTCGGTCTCGTCCGCGACGTACAGGACGTGGTGCTCCATGGTGGAGACCGCACCCGCGGACGGGTCGACCGAGTGCACGACGGGGTCGGTGAGGAACATCCGCACCAGCCGGTCGATGTTCTTGTCGAGCGTCGCCGAGAACAGCATCCGCTGGCCGTCCGCCTCGACCTGCTTCAGCAGCGCCGTGACCTGGGGCAGGAAGCCCATGTCGGCCATCTGGTCGGCCTCGTCGAGGACGGTGACGGCCACCTGGTCGAGGCGGCAGTCGCCGCGCTCGATGAGGTCCTTGAGGCGGCCGGGCGTGGCCACCAGGATCTCGGCGCCGCGCCGCAGCGCGCCCGCCTGCTTGGTGATCGACATGCCGCCGACCACGGTGGCGATCCGCAGCTGCACGGAGGTGGCGTACGGCGTGAGGGCGTCGGTCACCTGCTGCGCGAGCTCGCGCGTGGGGACCAGGACCAGCCCGAGCGGCGCCTTCGACTCGGCCCGGCGGCCCGCGGTGCGGGCGAGCAGGGCGAGCCCGAAGGCGAGGGTCTTGCCCGAGCCGGTGCGCCCGCGGCCGAGGATGTCGCGGCCCGCGAGGGAGTTCGGCAGGGTGGCGGCCTGGATCGGGAACGGCTCGGTCACGCCCTGGGCGGTGAGCGTCTTCAGGAGCGCGGCCGGCATGTCGAGGTCACCGAAGCCCGCGGCCGGCGGCAGGGCGGGGGTGGCGCTCTCCGGCAGCGTGAACTCGCGCGGCGGCGCGATCACGGTGCGGGCGGCGCCGGCGGTGGCGCGACCGGCACCGGCGGCGGCGCGGGGCTTCGTGGAGCGCTTGCGGACGGGGCGTTCGGGTCGGGTCATGCAGCAGCCTTCGCTCTCAGGGCTCTTGGGGCCTGGGGAGTGTCCGCAAAGTAGCGTCGTCCGCCCGGAGGGCGGGCCTGGCGGCGTCTGGGGGCACCCCCAGGCGCAGCTCTGGGGGAGCGTGCGATCGCAAGGCGGAGGAGGGAGCCACTGCGGTGGGGGCACCTCCCGTGCCCGAAGGGCTACGGGGGCCATTGGCGACTGACGACAACGCGGCGAGCGTGCGTGCCAGACGCCGCCAGGCAGACGGGACTTTGCGGACACGACCTAGGACGGCGCAAGCCGGGACCCGCACCTGCGGTTGCAGGGTGCGGGCCCCGGCTGCGGGGAATCGCGTCAGGCGATCAGGCGGGGAGGATGTTCTCCGCCTGCGGGCCCTTCTGGCCCTGGGTGACGTCGAAGGTCACCTTCTGGCCTTCCTGGAGCTCACGGAAGCCCGAGGTGGCGATGTTGGAGTAGTGGGCGAAGACGTCGGCGCCGCCGCCGTCCTGCTCGATGAAGCCGAAGCCCTTTTCCGAGTTGAACCACTTCACGGTTCCAGTAGCCATGATTTTTCTCCTGAATGGTGTCGGGGCCCCATCCGGAGAAAACGCCGGTGAAAACAATGAGTGCGCCTGAGGTCATTCCCGCTCAGGCGCACATAAAGTTCATGGGTACCAAAACTGCAACACGGCAACCGTAGCACGCCGCCCCGGGGTGTGCCGGGCCGGTCGCGTGACCTGTGCCACTGTCCGGAAACCCTACCGCCGGGTCGGCGCGGCGGTGCTTGAATCCCCGGATGACATCGATCAAGCAACCATGGGGGCTCAGCGTCTTCGGCGCCGGCACGGTCTTCGCCGAGCCGCGGCTCGCGCGGGTGAACCTGACCGTCGACAAGCTGGCCGGGAAGCCCGAGGACGCGTTCCGGGAGGCGGGCGAGGCCGTGTCGGCGCTGCGCCGGACCCTACGCGAGCACGGGATACCGGACGCGTCGGTCTCCGGCTCGCGGCTCGCGCTGAACTCGGCGTACGACGGGTACGGGGACAAGCGGACGTTCCTCGGCTACCGCTGCACCGCGCGGTACACGGTCGAGACGACGTCCCTGGACACCTTGCAGCAGCTGGTGGTGGACGCCGTCTCCGCCGGGGCCAACGAGGTCGACCGCGTCGTCTTCGACGTCGAGGGCAAGCCCGCGCTGCGCGACGAGGCGCGGCGCCGGGCGGTCGCGGCGGCCCGCCGCAAGGCCGAGGTGTACGCGGAGGCGACCGGGGTCCCGCTCGGTCCCGTCATCCACATCGAGGACGTGGACCCGGAGGAGCTGGGCCGGGGCTACCGCGGCCACGGCAGCGACGCGGCCGAGGGCCTGGAGGGCGACCTCGCGCCCGGGATGGTGGAGGTGACCGCCGCGGTGCTGCTGGGCTTCTCGCTCGGCCGCTGAGCGGGGCGGCGGTCCGTCGAAGGGCGCGGCGACGGGCTCGGGCCCGGGCGGCCGGTCGTCACACCCAGGCCCCGGCGGTCCGGTCGTCACACCCGAACCCGGGCGGCCGGTCGTCACGCCCCGGCCCGGCGCAGGGCCTCACGCCCGGGCCCGGCGCAGGGCCTGGTGGACCGCCCACACCACGGACACCAGCGGCACCGCGACCACGGCGCCCAGCACGCCCGCCGCGATGGCGCCGCCGATGACGGCGAGGGCGACGACGACGGGGTGGAGCCGGACGGCCCAGCTCATCACGAGCGGGTGCAGCACATGGCCCTCGATCTGCCCGATGATCACGATGAGGGCGACGACGACGGCCGCGACGACCGGGCCCTTGGCCGCGAGCGCCACCACCGCCGCCACCGCGAGCGCGATCGGGGAGCCGATCAGCGGGACGAAGGCGGCGAAGAACTCCAGCAGGGCGAGCGGCATGGCGAGGGGCACGCCCAGGAGGAGAAGCGCGATGCCGACGAGGATCGCGTTGGTCGCGGCGACCAGGACGATGCCGTGCGTGTAGCCGGTGAAGGTGCGCCATGCGGTCCGGCCCGCGAGGGCCACCCGCGTCCGTGCGGCCGGGGGCAGCTGGGCGCAGAACCAGCGCCACTGGCGGTCGCCGGAGTGGAGGAAGAAGACGGAGCAGAACAGCGCCAGGGCGATGACGGTGACCACCTCCACGAGGCGCCGGCCGCCGCTGATCGCGGTGGAGACGAGGGTGGAGCGGTGGTCGGAGAGGAACTGCCCGATGCGTGTCTGGATGTCGGTCAGCGCTTCCGGGTGGAGCCGGAACGGAGGCCGCTCCAGCCAGCGCTCGATCCGTTCCACCCCGGTGGCGAACTCGTCCTGGAGCACCCGGCGCTCCCCCGCCACCGCCTCCCCCACCAGGGCGAGGACCCCCAGCAGGAGCACGATGCTCAGGAGCAGCGAGACGGCCACGGCCAGCGGTCTCGGCAGCGCCCGCGCCACGATGTCGACGGCCGGGCGGAGCATCGCCGTCACCACCAGCCCCAGGAAGACCGCCACCCCGATCTCGTGGAACCGCCCCAGCAGCGCGAAGAGCGCGTAGACCAGCGCCCCGACGACCAGCACGCGCCAGGCGTGCGCGGCGGCGCTGCGCAGCGGCGGGTAGACGCGCACCCCCGCCTCGGGGCCGCCCTGGCCCGCCGCGCCGGGCACGGGGCCTGCGGGGGCCCCGCGCGGCGCCGCCCGGTGGCGTACGCGGGGTGAGGGCCGGGGCGGGCGGCGGCGGGCAGGCCGAGCGGGCCGGGCACGCGGGACGGGCTGCGGGTCGGTGGGCACCTCTCACCTGGTACCACCACGCCCCGGCGCGCCGGGCGAACGGCGCGCGCATGTGGGCCGTCTCAGTCCTTGCCCGGCCGCATGGTGCGCAGGGCCTCGCCCGGGCGCCAGATCCGCAGGACGAGCGCCTCGTCCTCGACGGTCGTGCGGACGACCTCGGTGAGCTCGGCGCGGAAGAGGTGGAACGGCTGTGGCACGCCCACCTCGTCGGCGAACCACGCCAGGGTGTCCGGGTCGGTCACCTCGACCGCCCGTCCCCCGATCCGTACGTCGCCGCCGCCCATGTCAGTACCGCTGCCCGGGTTGGCGTACACGGCGAACCGGGGATCGCGCAGCAGGTCCCGTGCCTTGCGCGACCCCGGCATCATGCCGAGCCACAGTTCGCCGCGCCCGAAGGTGACCTCCAGCCCGCTCAGCCGGGGGAAGCCGTCCTTGCGAAGGGTCCCGAGGACGTGGTGCTTGTACGGGTCGAAACGGCGCCGGACGGTTGCGGCGAAGTCCGGCTCCGCCGCCTGGAACTCTGACCACCTGAATGTCATGGCTCCATGGAAGACGGGATACCGGACATCTCCTGTCGTGTTTCCGGAGGCTCAGAAGCGCAGTGCGTCCGGCCGGTACGGGTTCGCGCCGATGTAGCGCGTCTCGCAGGTGGCGGTCGCGCCGCCGGGGGCCGGGTGGCAGATGCGCAGGGTCATGCGCAGGACGCCGCTGGGGTCGGAGGCGGTGATGTCGGGGAACTCGGCGGTCGTGCCGCAGCCGCCGGTGTTGTGCCGGTCGCCGAGCGGGACGGTGCGGCCGGCGCCCGTGGTGACGGTGAGGGAGGCGTACACCGCGCGGTCGTCGCAGGTGGCGTCCGTGACGCGGAGCGTTCCGCCGGTGATGGTCTGGCGATCGGTCCAGGTGTACTGGAGCCGTACGCGGTCCCCCCAGCTCGCCGTCACCTCGGCGGTCGCGGTCGTGTCGGCCCGGCCCGTGCCGGCCGCTCCCAGTGTGAGTGCGGTCGCCGCGGCGACCACGAATCCTGCGCGGCGCATGTGTGTCTCCCATCCGGTAGCCGGTACCGAGGAGCAGCTCTACCCCGGCCCCGCCGCGGTGTCCCGGCGGCCGGGGTGACAATCACGCGTTGGGCGCAGTGGATGCCGCCACCAGCGCGGCCAGCGAGGTGCGGGCCGACTGGAGGTCCGAGATGCGGTGCTCGATCTCGTCGAGGCGGGCGACGAGCAGCGGGCTGAGGCACGGTTCGACCTCGGCGTCGCTGCCGCAGACGCAGTCGAGCACCTCGCGGATGACCTTGGTGGGCAGGCCGGCCCCCAGGAAGGTCCGGATGCGGCGCACGACGAGGGGGGCGTCGTCGCCGTAGAGGCGCTGGCCGCCGGCCGTGCGCCGGGCGTCGAGGAGGCCCTGCTCCTCGTAGTAGCGCAGCAGGCGCACGCTCACCCCGGTCCGCCGGGACAGCTCTCCGATCCTCAACGTGATCCCCCTCACAGGTACTTGAAGCTCACACGGGTGTGAGTTTCTACGGTTCTCAGCATGACGAACAACATCCACAGCACCCACGGCGCCCACAGCACCCGCACCGTCGACTCCGTCGTCCGCATCGGCGGCGACCTTCCCGTACGGCGCCTGGGCTACGGCGCCATGCGCCTCGCGGACGCCCCCGACGGGCCGTCCGGCGCCGAGGCGCGCATATGGGAGGCGCCCGTCGACCGGGCGGCGGCCATCCGTCTGCTGCGTACCGCCGCGGAGTCCGGCGTGGAGCTCTTCGACACGGCGGACGCGTACGCGCTGGGCGCGAACGAGGAACTGATCGCCGAGGCGCTGCACCCGTACCGGGAGGGCGTGGCCGTGGCCACGAAGGTCGGCCTGGTGCGGCCGTCGCCCGCCGAGTGGGTGCCGCTCGGGCGCCCCGCGTTCCTGCGCCAGCAGGCGGAGCTGAGCCTGCGCCGGCTGCGTACGGAGCGGATCGACCTGCTGTACCTGCACCGGATCGACCCGGAGGTGCCGCTGGCCGATCAGATGGGGGCGCTCAAGCAGCTCCAGGAGGAGGGCAAGGTGCGGCACATCGGGCTCTCGGAGGTGGGCGTGGAGCAGCTGAAGGAGGCGGAGGAGGTGGCTCCGGTCGCGGCCGTGCAGAACCTGTACAACCTGGCCGCGCGCGACCACGAGGCGGTGGTGGACCACACCGCCGAGCACGGGATCGCGTTCGTGCCGTTCTTCCCGATCGCGATGGGCGAGCACGCCGGGCCGGGCAGCCCGGTGGCTGCGGTGGCGGCGGAGCTCGGCGCGACCCCGGCGCAGACGGCGCTGGCCTGGCTGCTGCACCGGGCTCCGCACATCGTGCCGATCCCGGGCACGAGGTCCGTCGCCCATCTGCGGGAGAACCTCGCGGCGCTCGACGTCGCCCTCACCGAGGAGCAGTTCCGCCGGCTCGACCGGCCGTGAGCGTCAGCTCCGTACGATGCCCTGGGCCCGCGCCGCCGTCAGCCAGGTGGGGAACTCGGCGACCAGCCGGTCGTACAGCTCGGGGTCCGGGACGCGGCGCGGGTCGGTGCCCACGTGGAAGAAGCCGGCGTTGTCGACGCGGCGCTTGGCGGGGACGGCGAGTTCGTCGAGCTTGCGCAGGAAGTCGAACTGGCGGCTGCCGGGGTCGCCGAAGCCGACGAACTGCCAGAAGAGCGGCAGCTCGGCGGCCTTGCAGAGGTAGCGCTCGGCGGCGAGTTTGTTGATGGGGCCGCCGTCCGTCTGGAAGACCACGAGGGCGGGGGCGGTGGCGCCGCTGTCGAGGTAGTGGTCGATGACGGCGTCCATGGCCAGGTGGTAGCTGGTCTTGCCCATGTGTCCGAGCCCGGCCACGATCCGGTCGATGCGGCCTTCGTGCTCCCCGAGCACGATGTCGGTCTCGGCGTCGACGTCCGTCGAGAAGAAGACGACCGGCACGCGCCCGTCGTCGTCCAGGTTCGCCGACAGGCCCAGCACCCGCTCGGCGAGCGCCTGGACGCTGCCGTCCTGGTAGTAGGGCCTCATCGAGCCCGAGTAGTCGACGACCAGGTAGACCGCCGCCCGTGCGCCGCTCAGCCCGTGCTTGCGCAGCGAGACGGCCGCGGTCTTGTAGAGGCCGACCAGCGCGGGCGCGGTCTCCTCGACCTTCTGGAGGCTGAGAGGCATACGGGAAGACTAGAGGACCGTCACACCTCCTCCCCCAGGGGCAGCCTCCGCACGCCCGGGAGGTACTCGTCCAACTCCCCGGGCTGGAACCGGTACATGCCCACCACGTGCCAGAACTCGCCCGCCACGTCCCCCTCGTACTTGTAGCCGCCCGACGGGGTGAGGGTCGCCCAGCCGTCCGGTACGCCGATGAGGGTGGCGCGCGGGGAGGGGGCGCCCCCGTCCAGGGGCAGGTTCCACAGCCGTACGGTGCCGTCCTCGCCGGCGCTGGCGAGTTCCGTGCCGTCGGGGCTGAAGGTGACGGCGAGGATGCGCCCGGAGTGGCCGGTGAGTTCGGCGAGGACGGCGCCGGTGTCGGCGTTCCACAGGGTGACCTTGCGGTTGTCGCCGGCGGCGGCGAGGACCGGGCGGGTGGGGTGGGCGGCGACGGTCCACAGCTTGCCGCCGCCCGGGCGCAGCCGCAGCGCGGCCTCGCCGTCGCGCCAGACGATGGCCGTACCGTCCCAGCCGGCGCTGGCGAGCCAGGCGTCGCCGGGGCCGAAGGCGACGCCGTACACCCGGTCCCCGTGTCCGGCCAGCTCGGCGAGGAGCCGTCCCTCGCGCGCCTGCCAGAGGCGTACGAAGCCGTCGTCGCAGCCGCTGGCGAGGACGTCTCCGGCGGAGCCGTCGGCGCGGAACGCGATGGACCGGACGCGGCCGCGGTGCTGGGCGAGGGTGGCGATCCGGGCTCCGGTGGAGCGGTACCAGAGGCAGACGGTGTCGTCGTCGTTGGCGGTGGCCAGCAGGTCGCCGGCGGGGTTGAAGGCCTGGGCCCAGATGTGCTCGGTCTCGGCGTCGAGCTCGCGCAGGGACTCGCCGTCGGTGTTCCACAGGTAGACCCCGCCGTCACTGCCGGCGGTGCCGAGGACGGGTCGGGCCGGGGAGAAGGAGGCGGAGACGAGCCGGTCGCCGCGCCCGGACAGTTCGTGGGTGCGCACCCCGGTGCGGGTGTCCCACAGCAGCACGTGGCCGTCGCTGCCGCAGGTGGCGAGCGTGGTGCCGTCGGGGCTGTAGGCGAGGTCGCCGACGCGCCGCCCGTGGCCGCGCAGGATGCGCTTGCCCTGGCCGGTGGCGGCCTCCCAGATCTGCGCGCCGCCGTCGTTGCCGACGGTGAGCAGCTGGGTGTCGTACGGGTGGAAGGCGCAGGCCCAGGCGGAGCCGCGGTGCGGGGTGGGCTGGCGGGCGTGGAGGGTGACGGCGTGGCCCTGGCGCGGGGTGCGGGTGACGGTCCACAGCCGGACGGCCCCGTCGCTGTCGCAGGCGGCGAGCAGGGATCCGTCGGCGTTGAACAGCACCTGGTAGACGGCGCCGGCGGAGCGTTCCAGGCCGCCGAGCGGGGTGCCGACGGCCGGGTCCCAGAGCCGTACCTGTCCGTCGGTGTCGCCGCTGGCGAGGAGGCGTCCGCCGGGGTGGAAGTCGAGGGTGTAGACGCGGCCGGTGTGGCCGGTGAACTCCTGGCGCAGCCGTCCTTCGGCCGCCTGCCAGACCCGTACGGTGCCGCCCTGGTCGCCGGTGGCGACTGCGGTGCCGTCGGGGCTGTAGCGGACGCGGTAGACGGCGCCTTGGTGGCCGGGCAGGTCGCGGGCGAGCGGCTCCGTGCCGGTCCGCAGGGACCACATGCGTACGCCGGCGGCGGCGTCGCCCGTGACGAGGGTGGTGCCGTCGGGGCTGAAGGCGGCGGCGTAGACGGGCGCGGCGTGGCCGGGCAGCCGGTGCGTGGGGGTGCCGGTGGCGGTGTCCCAGACGGTGACCAGGCCGTCGGCGTCGCCGGTGGCCAGGCGGGTGCCGTCCGCGCTGAGGGTGACGGGCCACACCCCGCCGGGGTGGACGTCGAGGACGTGGCGGCAGGCGCCGGAGACGGGGTCCCAGAGGCGTACGGTGCCGTCGGAGCCGCCGCTGGCGATGACGCCGGCGGCGCACTTGATGGCGTACACGCGTCCGGCGTGGCCCTGGAGGGTGCGCAGGGCGCGGCCGGTGTCGGCGCCGCAGACGAGGATGCCGCCGTCCTCGCTGCCGACGACGAGGAGTTCGCCGTCGGGGCTGTACGCGATGGGCTCGGGGAGCCGGCTGGTGCGCATGTCGTAGCCGTACGGGACGCCGACGGAGGAGGGGCGGAAGCCGGCGTCGACGGGCATGCCGGGGGCGAGGGCGGCGGTGCGCAGTTCGGGTGCGGCGCGGGTGGCGTCGTCGGTGACGGGGTCGATGAGGGCGGCGCGGTGCCAGCGGCTGCCGGTGAGGTCGGCGCCGCGCAGGTCGGTCCGGGTGAGGCGGGCGCGGCGCAGGTCGGCCCGGGTGAGGCGGGCGCCGCGCAGGTCGGCGCGGTCGAGGCGGGCGCCGGTGAGGCGGGCGTCGGTGAGGTCGGCCCGCTCCAGGGTGGCGCCGACGAGGCGGGCGTCGGTGAGGTCGGCGCCGGTGAGGTCGACGCCGGTGAAGTCGCGGTGGGAGAGGTCCTCGCCGGCGAGGCGGGCGCCGCGCAGGTCGGCGTGGGCGGGGACGCGGAGCCGGTCGCCGATGCGTACGGCGTTGGCGCGGGCGGCCTCGCTCACGCCCGCGCGGGCGGTGTCGCCCGCCCTTGCGCGGTCGCCTTCGAGGGTGTCGCGGACCCAGCGGACGCACTGCTCGTGGTCGGCGAGGTCGCAGAGGAACTCGACGGCGAGGCGGCTGAGCGGCCGGGCGCGCAGCAGCGCGTCGTCGCCCCGGTCGAGTCGGCGGGCGGCCTCGCGGGCGAGGAGCCACTCCCCGACGGAGCCGTGGATGAAGTGGAACAGCCCGTCGTCGGTGCGCACCAGCAGGGTGCCGGCGCCGATGGCGTGGCCGAGTTCGGCGCTGGAGCGGGGCGTTTCGGTGAGGCGGCTGAGGGTGGTGGCGACGGCCTCGGTGAGCTCGTCGAGGCGCAGGGCGGTGCGGCCGGACTCCCAGAGGCGTTCGGCGAGCGCGGTGACGGCGGCCCACAGTTCGGCGAGGTCGAGGCCGGGCGGGGAGCCGGGGCCCTTGCGGTGGCGGGCCTCCTCGTACTGGAGCCAGGAGGTGAAGATGTCCTCGTAGAGGCGGGCGGGGCTGAGCGCGCGGCCGGCTCCGGCGACGGCGCGCAGCCGGTCGGCGTCGAGCTGGGCGACGAAGGACAGCAGCCGGGGGTTACGGCACAGCGCGAGCAGGTCGGGGATGTTCTCCAGGAGCCGGTAGCGGCGGTCGGCGGCCTCCTCGTCGCCGTACGTCTTGACCAGGTAGGAGCGGATCTGGTCCGGGGTGAAGCCCTCGACGGAGAGGATGCGGCGCTGCGGAAGCAGGCCGACGCGCTCGCCGAGGGCGGTGAGGACCTGTTCGTGGGACTTGAAGTGCTGGGTGCGGCTGGAGACGACGATCTTGGCGTGGTCGACGGCGGCGTCGAGGAGGACCTGGAGGTGGTCGGCGGCGCGGTCGTAGCTGACGCGGTTGACGAGCTCGTCGAAGCCGTCGAAGAGGAGGACGACCCTGCCCTGGGCGAGCATGTAGCGCAGGGCGCGCAGGTCGATGGTGTCGACGCCGTGGGCGGCGAGGTGGGCGGCGACGAGCCCTTCGAGGCTGTGGGCGCGGTCGAGGGTGTTGAGGGGGATGAGCAGTGGGGTGAGGTGCGGGAGTTCCTCGGGGATGCGGCGGGCGAGCTCGCGCAGGGCGAAGGTCTTGCCGTGCCCGAAGTCGCCGAGGAGCAGGACGAACCGGCCGTGGTCGGCCTCCAGGAGCTCCAGGAGGTCGTCGACGAGGTGGTCGTGTTCGCCGCCCCCGTGCGCGCCGTCGTGCGGGCGGTCGGCGTCGCGGTAGCGCTGCGGGAGGTAGCGGACGGGGGCGTAGCTCTCGCCGGCGAGGAGGCGGGCGGTCTGGGCGGTGACGTAGCCGCGCAGGTCGAGCAGGCCCTGGAACTCGACGAAGCTGCGCACGCGTACGCCGTGGCGGACGGCCCGCTCGCGCAGCTCGGCGGGGGGTGCGGGGCCGTCGTGGACGAGCTCGGCCTCGACGCCGGAGCCGGTGGCGCCGGGGCCGGCGGCGTGGAGCTGGGCCAGGAGCCGGTCCAGCTGTTCGCCGGTCGGGGTGCCGGGGTGGACGGCGATGCGGGCCTGGCGTACGACGCCCTCCTCGCGCCAGGTGGCGATGATCTGGTCCATGTCGCCGGGGGCGCGGCGCGGTACGTCGCGCAGGCGGACGCCGTCGCGGCGGGCCAGGCAGACCTCCTTGACGCGTTCGGTGAGCGAGTCGGGGTCGGCCGGCTCGGCGGGGAGGGCCGCGGGTTCGCGCGCCGGGTCGGCCGCCGTGGCCGGGCGGGGCGCGTCCGGTACGGGGAAGACCCGTCCGGCGCGGGGCCAGCCGGCGGGGAACGTCTCCGGGCCGGTGCGGCCGCGGTCGTACCAGCGGGTGATGCCCTCGGCGGTGAGGCGCAGCAGCTGGAAGCGGGCGGGGGCGGCGGCGCCGAACACGGGCAGCCCGGCGGCCGGGTCGGCGCCGGTGCCGGGCAGGCGGGTGTGGCCGGGCACGGTGCCGGTGGAGCGGGGGCCGCCGGTGGGGCCGTGCAGCAGCAGGTGGAGGCGGGGGCCGGCGAGCTCGGTGAGGGTCTCGGTGTCGGTGAGGGCGCCGGGCCCGCCGACGGCGTCGCCGGGCCTGCTGCCGGGGGTGAGGGGGTGGCGCAGGGCGCCGACCCGGAGCCAGCCCTCCTCCTCGTACGGGCGCAGCGCCTCGGCGAACCAGACGGCCTGGTCGCGGCCGATGTGGCCGTACTGGTCCTCCAGGCGGTGGCTGTAGGCGATGGACGAGTTGAACCCGGCGACGACGGTGTTCAGTTCGGGCACCGGGAAGAGCGTCCAGGGCTGGTCGCTGTCGAAGACGGTGTCGAGCCCTTGGTAGAAGCTGCGGAACAGGCGCGTGTAGTGGCGCCACTTGGGCCAGTACGGGGGTTGCGGGGCGATCTCGTCGGCCTCGCAGGTGTGGAAGTAGGCGCGGCAGGCGGCCTGGTTGACGTCCTGGGCGCCGGGGACGATGACGACGCGCTGCGGCGGCAGATCGAGCTGGGAGCGTACGGCGGTGAGGAAGCTCAGCGCCTGGTCGCATTCGCGGGGGCTGCCGGAGGCGGTGAGGTCGCCGGTGACGACGAGCAGGTCGGGCGCGGGTGCGCCGCCGTCGCGCAGGACGATGAGCTCGCCGCGCAGCTCGCGGCTGAGCGTGTCGGGTTCGCGGCCGCGGCCGAAGTCGGGTCCGGCGAGGTGGAGGACGGTGACCGCGTCGTGGGCGGCGGGCGACTGCGGGCCCTGCGGGTAGCGGGGCGCGCGCTGGGGGCGTCGGCGGCCGGCCCAGCCGGGGCCGCCGAGCCACCGCTGGGCGGGCAGTCCCGCCACGGGCGCGCCCGTGGCGCGGGCGGTGGCGGCGTCGCCGGGGTAGCCGGGGCGGCGGCCGGGGCGGGCGTGGCCGTCGAGGGCCTGTTCGACGCGGGTGAGCAGCAGGGCGCGGGCGGTGGTGGCGTCGGGGACGCCGACGAGGTCGACGTACGTGATGGTGGCGAGCAGCCCCTCGATGGGGATGTCGTCGACGCGCACGGTGAGCAGGCGGCGCTCGGGGGTCTCGGGGTCGGCGCGCAGGGCGGCCTGCCACTCCATGCGGCCGTACAGGGAGCGTTCGTAGTGGCGGGAGAGGACGGCGATGACGGCGGCCGACTCGCTGACGCCCCGGTCCATGAAGTCGATGAAGTTGCTGCCCGGGACGAAGTCCCAGGCCTGGACGACGGTGCGGTAGCCGGCCTCTTCCAGGGTCCAGGCGATCCAGGACGCCCACGCCTCGTCGGCGGGCGAGTAGCTGATGAAGAAGTCCAAGTCGCTTGCCCGGGCGTCGGTTTCACCATCCGTCAGCATGCGAACAGATTAGGCCGGGGAAGGCGCCCTGTCCGGTCGAAAACCCATCTCGAAAACCTATGCTCGTGCTCGTGACGGTGACCGTGACGTATTACTTCAGGCGCTTCCTCGGAGGCTTCCATCCGCTGGACTGGCTGGCGGTCGCGCTCCTGGCGCTGGGGCTGCTCGCCGTGGCGACGGGGCTGCTGCCGACCGGGCCGGCCTCGGACGTGCTGGCGAGGATCGGGCCGCTGCTGGTGTTCCTGGCGACGGTGATCGTGCTGGCCGAGCTGACGGGGAAGGCGGAGGTCTTCGACGTCGTCGCGACCTGGGTGGCGCGGGCCGGGCGGGGCAGTTACGCGCTGCTGTTCGGGCTGTGCGTGCTCTTCGCGTCGGTCACCACCATCACGCTGAACCTGGACACGACGGCCGTGCTGCTCACGCCGGTGATGCTGGCGCTCGCCACCCGGGTGGGCATCGCGGCGGTGCCGCTGGCCATGACGACGGTGTGGCTCGCCAACACGGCGAGCCTGCTGCTGCCCGTTTCCAACCTCACGAACCTGCTGGCGGCCGACCGGGTAGCGCTCACCCCGACGGGCATGGCGGCGACGATGTGGGCGCCGCAGGCGGTGGCGATCGGAGCGACGATGGCGTGCCTGTGGGTGTTCTACTGGCGCCGCGGCCGGCGGGGCGCCGAGCGGTACGCCCCGCCGGAGCCGCCGCGCCCGGCCGATCCGGTGCTGCTGCGGGTGTGCGCGGTGGCGTGCGCCGCCTTCCTGGTGGCGCTCCTGGTGGACCTGGTCCCGCTGTGGGCGGCGTCGTCGGCGGCGGCGCTGGTCGTGGTGGTGGCGTTCGCGGTACGCCGCCGGGCCGAGCTGCGGTGGTCGCTGGTGCCGTGGCGGCTGCTGGTGCTGGTGCCGGGGATGTTCCTGGTGGTGGAGACGGTCAGCGCGCACGGCCTGCACGAGATCCTGGCCCGCCTGATCGGCACCGAGGAGGGCCCGCTGGGCGTGCTGCGCACGGCGGCGGTCGGCGCGGGCTTCTCCAACGCGCTGAACAACCTCCCGGCGTACGTCGCGGGTGAGGCGGTCGTCCCGCTCCCCCACCACGACCAGCTGCTGGGCCTCCTGATCGGCGTCAACGTCGGCCCCCTGGTCACCCCCTGGGCGTCCCTGGCGACGCTCCTCTGGTTCGAACGCTGCCGCTGGCACGGCACGCACATCGCGCTGGGCCGCTTCATGGGGACGAGCCTGGTGCTGGCGGTGACGGGGACGGTAGGCGCGGTGGGAGGGCTGGTGCTGGTGGGGTGACCCTTACGAGGAACCGCGCATCGCCGACGCGACCTCCTCCAGCACGTACGCCAGCGTCTCCGCCCGCGCCGCGACGAAGCTGCGGCGGGTGTCCGGGCCGGTGTAGCCGGGGCGGAAGCGCGCCCCGTCCAGGGTGCGCAGCTCCACGCCCGCCTCGGCGGCCAGCAGCGCGCCGGCCGGCAGGTCCACCCCCTCGGCGCGGTAGCCGACGAAGCCGTCGATGGTGCCGCGGGCCAGCAGGCTCCAGCCCAGCAGCGGGGCCCACAGCTGCAGGACGCGGCGGCAGCGGCGTTCCAGGGTGGAGCGCAGGGCGGTCGCGGTGGGGTCGGCGCGGCCCACGGCGTGGCCCTGGGTCCAGGCGAGGACCGGCCCGGGACCCGGCAGGTCGCCGCGTGGGCCGGGCAGGCGGGTGCCGTCGTCGCCGTGGGCGCCCTGGCCGCTGACGGCGTGCCAGGTGCGGCCGGTGACCGGCTCGTGGACCACGCCGACGACCGGCGTCTCGCCCAGGCAGAGCCCGATGCCGACGACGTACGCGGGCAGGCCGATCGCCACGTTGTTGGAGCCGTCGAGCGGGTCGACCAGCCAGGTGCGGCGGTTGCCGGTGTCGAGGAGCCCGGCCTCCTCGGAGAGGATCCGGTCCCGGGGGAAGTGGCGCCGGAGCCGGCCGAGGATGAGCTCCTCGGCGGCGAGGTCCAGGTCGGTGACGACGTCCCCGTCCGCGCCCTTGGTGCGTACGGCCCTGGCGTCGGCGAAGTGGCCGCGCAGCAGCCGCCCGGTGGCCTCGGCGGCGGCGACGGCGACGCGCCGCTCGGTGGCGAAGGACGAGGGCCCGTCAGTCCCGGCGTGCGGCATGGATCCTCCCGAGGGCCGTGCGGACGGCGTGAAGGGTGTCCTCGGTGCCGCACAGGCGCCGGGTGGTGCGGCGCGGCGGCCCGTCGAGCGGCCCGAGCGACAGGTCGCGGCCGCCGGGCAGGGACCGTCCCCGTACCAGGGTGACGGCGGTCCGGCCCGGCGTCACGACCGTGGTGTGGAACTCGCCGGCGCCGAGTGCGTACGTCGTGCCCGCCGGGCTGGTCTGCACGGGCCCGGTCTCACCGCGTACGAGCCGGGTGGTGGGCCGGATCTCGTCCACGCCGTCGGGGTGGCTGCGCACCTCGAAGACGCGGTGCGTGGGCGCGTCGGTGTCGTCCCGTATCCGTACGCGCACGTTGCCGACCTCGCCGTACAGGACGTGGCTGTACAGCTCCCAGCTGTGCGCGTGCAGCGGCGGGACGGGATCGTCGTCGCCGAGGGGCTCGCCGAAGAGGTGGACGCAGACGCCGTCGGGGCCGCTGCGCAGAAGGGGCAGGCACAGGAAGCCGAGCGGGTGCCGCACGGCGCGCAGCCGCCGTCTTCCGGCCGCTATCTCGCGCAGGGTCCGTTCGGCGGCGTCCAGGTCCATGGGCGGCTCACCTCCCGTAGGGGTCCTCGGCGTGCAGGGCCTTCTCGATGATCCCGCCGACGTCCGCCTCGGTGTACGTGCGCGGCAGCGGCAGCGCCAACGCGTCGAAGAGCGCGCGCACTTCGTCGACGGTCGGGGAGAGGCTGAGCAGGGTGGCGTCGCGCAGGTCGAGGGTGGTGGCCTGCTCGCGGCTCTGGTGCAGTTCGGTGAGGTAGTAGTCGTAGAGCGGCTGGCCGCGCTCGACCTTGAGGTTGACCCGGTTCGGGTCGTCCTGCGTGATGATCAGGCAGGAGTCGGAGAGATCGAAGCGCAGGGTCGGCACGGTCGACGACAGGTGGACGCTGATG
The DNA here is from genome assembly GCF_056430285.1 of Streptomyces sp. NPDC045998. Lineage (NCBI taxonomy): Bacteria > Bacillati > Actinomycetota > Actinomycetes > Kitasatosporales > Streptomycetaceae > Streptomyces > Streptomyces sp. NPDC045998. The sequence goes on along the minus strand of NZ_JBWKLJ010000001.1, from coordinate 813,597 downwards.
TCGAGGGTCGTCAGCTGCATGCGGTACCAGCAGGCGGCGAGGACGGTGGCGTACGACTCCTTGCGGGCGCGGGCCGGGGTCCACAGGTCCCCGCCGTGCGAGCCGGACCCGGCGCCGGAGAACATGCGGCGGAACTGCGCGTACGTGGCGCAGGCCCGTTCGTCGGCCGGGTTGAGGATCTCGATCTTGACGTTGAGCTGGGAGCGGTTCTGCTTGGCGGCGCGTACGCACTCGGGGAGGGTGACGGCCCGGAGGTAGGTGCCGGTGCCGCCCTTGAAGTACCAGAGGTTCGTGGACTGGCGGGCCTTGCGCAGCTCGTCGCGGACCTCGTTGCCGGCGAGGGAGCGGACCATGGTGAGGTCCTCGATGGCGCGGCGGGTGCCGGCCATGGCGTCCTGGATGGCGAGCGGGCGCCGGGCGCGCTCGGAGAGCGAGCCGACGGCGAGGGCGCCGAGGACGACGAGGGTGGCGCCGGAGGCGAGGTCGGACTCGATGAGCTTGTCGCCGAAGATGTCGAGGAAACCGATGGTGAGGCCGATACCGGCGGCGAAGACGACCTCGAAGTTGCGCAGGGCGAAGGCGACCGCGCGCTCGATCCGGCCCGTACGCCCCGTCCGCCCCGTGGTCATCGCGTCCCGTCCCCTCCCCCGCTTCCCCGCTCCCCCTCGGCCGGGTACCCGATCTTAGGCGGGCCCGCTCCGGTCCCACCAGGGCGCATCGGGGGCACACGGCCCCGGACAGGGCGCAGCGCCTGCCATCGATCCGGTCGAGGACGGCGGCAGGCGCTGCTGTGTTCCGCACGCCGTTGTACGGGACGATGAGGGGTGCCTCGGGCCGCGATGCGGCCGGGGCCGGTGGGGCGTGTCGGTGGGTCGTTGCCGAGCCGTCGGAGGACGCCGCGTACGCCATCGTACGCGGCGCCCGGCCGACGACTCGAGCCGGGTGGTCTAGACCGTGTGCCCGGGCTGCGTGGGCCCTGGCGGTTCGGACCGGGGACGGGCGCCGGACCCCGCGGGGTCCGGGCCGTTCCGGCTCAGACCGCCAGCGCGCGGTCCGTCGGGCGGATCGGGGCCGGGAGCTCGCTCGCGCCCGTCAGGTAGCGGTCCACGCCGCGGGCGGCCGAGCGGCCCTCGGCGATGGCCCACACGATGAGGGACTGGCCGCGGCCCGCGTCACCGGCGACGAAGACGCCGTCGACGTTGGTCGCGAAGTTCTCGTCGCGGGCGATGTTGCCGCGCTCGTCGAGCTCCAGGCCGAACTGCTGGACCAGGCCGTTGGACTGGTCGGTGCCGGTGAAGCCCATGGCGAGGGTGACCAGCTGCGCGGGGATCTTCCGCTCGGTGCCGGGCTTCTGCTCCAGCTTGCCGTCCTTGAACTCGACCTCGACGAGGTGGAGGAACTGGACGTTGCCGTCCTCGTCGCCCTCGAAGTGGGTGGTGGAGACGGAGTAGATCCGCTCGCCGCCCTCCTCGTGGGCCGAGGTGACCTTGTAGAGCATCGGGAAGGTCGGCCACGGCTGGGCCGCGTTCCGCTCCTCGCCCGGCCGCGGCATGATCTCCAGCTGCGTGACGGAGGCCGCGCCCTGGCGGTGGGCGGTGCCCACGCAGTCCGCGCCGGTGTCGCCGCCGCCGATGACCACGACGTGCTTGCCCTCGGCGGTGATGGGCGGCTGGATGAAGTCGCCCTCCTGCACCTTGTTGGCGAGGGGCAGGTACTCCATCGCGAAGTGGATGCCCTTGAGGTCGCGGCCCGGGACCGGCAGGTCGCGGGAGACGGTGGCGCCGGCGGCGATGACGACCGCGTCGTACCGCTGGCGCAGCTTCGCCGCGTCGATGTCGCGGCCGATCTCGATCTCGGTGCGGAACTTGGTGCCCTCCGCGCGCATCTGCTCGATGCGCCGGTTGATGTGCACCTTCTCCATCTTGAACTCGGGGATGCCGTACCGCAGCAGACCGCCGATGCGGTCGGCCCGCTCGTACACGGCGACCGTGTGGCCGGCGCGGGTCAGCTGCTGCGCGGCGGCGAGGCCCGCCGGGCCGGAGCCGATGACGGCGACGGTCTTGCCGGACAGGCGCTCCGGCGGCTGCGGCGTGACGTCACCGCTGTCCCACGCCTTGTCGATGATGGAGACCTCGACGTTCTTGATGGTGACGGCGGGCTGGTTGATGCCCAGCACGCACGCCGCCTCGCAAGGCGCCGGGCACAGCCGCCCGGTGAACTCCGGGAAGTTGTTCGTGGCGTGCAGGCGCTCGCTCGCGGCCTGCCAGTCCTCGCGGTAGGCGTAGTCGTTCCACTCGGGGATGAGGTTTCCGAGCGGGCAGCCGTTGTGGCAGAACGGGATGCCGCAGTCCATGCACCGGCCGGCCTGCTTGCTGATGATCGGCAGCAGGGAGCCGGGGACGTAGACCTCGTTCCAGTCCTTGACGCGCTCGGCCACGGGGCGGGTCTTGGCGCCCTCGCGCCCGGTGGTCAGGAAGCCCTTGGGGTCAGCCATGGGTCGCCGCCTCCATCATCTTCTCGGTGGTCTCCTGCTCGGAGAGACCGGCGAGCTCAGCGGCGTCCTTGGCGGCGAGCACTGCCTTGTACGTGGTCGGGATGATCTTGCTGAATCGGGCCACCGCGGTGTCCCAGTCGGCAAGGAGCTTCTCGGCTACGGTCGAGCCCGTCTCCTCCTGGTGGCGGCGCACGACGTCGTGCAGCCACGCCCGGTCGGTCTCGTCCAGGGCCTCGATCGCGCCCACGTTGCCGGAGTTGACGTTGTCCCGGTCGAGGTCGATGACGTACGCGACGCCACCCGACATGCCGGCCGCGAAGTTGCGGCCCGTCTCGCCGAGGACGACCGCGTGACCGCCGGTCATGTACTCGCAGCCGTGGTCGCCCACGCCCTCGGAGACGACCAGCGCGCCGGAGTTGCGGACGCAGAACCGTTCGCCGGTGCGGCCGCGGAGGAACATCTCGCCGCCGGTCGCGCCGTACCCGATGGTGTTGCCGGCGATGGTGGAGTACTCGGCCAGGTGGTCGGCGCCCCGGTCGGGGCGGACGATCACGCGGCCGCCGGACAGGCCCTTGCCGACGTAGTCGTTGGCGTCGCCCTCCAGACGCAGCGTGACGCCGCGCGGCAGGAACGCGCCGAAGGACTGGCCGGCCGAGCCGGTGAAGGTGATGTCGATGGTGTCGTCGGGCAGGCCCGCGCCACCGAACTTCTTCGTCACCTCGTGGCCGAGCATGGTGCCGACCGTGCGGTTGATGTTGCGGATCGCGACCTGGGCACGGACCGGCTGGGCCTGCTCCGCCGTCTCGGCGGCGAGGGCGTCGGCGGCGAGCCTGATCAGCTCGTTGTCGAGCGCCTTCTCCAGGCCGTGGTCCTGCTCGATCACCTGGTGGCGCACCGCGCCCTCGGCCAGCTCGGGCACGTGGAACAGCGGAGACAGGTCGAGGCCCTGCGCCTTCCAGTGGTCGACGGCCTTGGCGGTGTCGAGGAGCTCGGCGTGGCCGACGGCCTCCTCCAGGGTGCGGAAGCCGAGCTCGGCGAGGAGCTCGCGCACCTCCTGGGCGATGAACTCGAAGAAGTTGACGACGAATTCGGCCTTGCCGGAGAAGCGCTCGCGCAGCACCGGGTTCTGGGTGGCGATGCCGACCGGGCAGGTGTCCAGGTGGCAGACGCGCATCATGACGCAGCCGGAGACGACGAGCGGCGCGGTCGCGAAACCGAACTCCTCGGCGCCGAGCAGCGCGGCGATGACGACGTCGCGGCCGGTCTTGAGCTGGCCGTCGGTCTGGACGACGATCCGGTCGCGCAGGCCGTTCAGCAGCAGCGTCTGCTGGGTCTCGGCGAGGCCGAGCTCCCAGGGGCCGCCCGCGTGCTTCAGCGACGTGAGCGGCGAGGCGCCCGTACCGCCGTCGTGGCCGGAGATGAGCACGACGTCCGCGTGGGCCTTGGAGACACCGGCGGCGACCGTGCCCACGCCGACCTCGGACACCAGCTTCACGTGGATGCGGGCGGCCGGGTTGGCGTTCTTGAGGTCGTGGATCAGCTGGGCCAGGTCCTCGATGGAGTAGATGTCGTGGTGCGGCGGCGGCGAGATCAGGCCGACACCCGGGGTGGAGTGCCGGGTCTTGGCGACCCACGGGTAGACCTTGTGACCGGGCAGCTGGCCGCCCTCGCCGGGCTTGGCGCCCTGGGCCATCTTGATCTGGATGTCGTCGGCGTTGACCAGGTACTCGGACGTCACGCCGAAGCGGCCGGAGGCGACCTGCTTGATCGACGACCGGCGTGCCGGGTCGTACAGGCGCTCCGGGTCCTCGCCGCCCTCACCGGTGTTGGACTTGCCGCCCAACTGGTTCATGGCGATGGCGAGGGTCTCGTGCGCCTCCTTGGAGATGGAGCCGTACGACATGGCGCCGGTGGAGAAGCGCTTGACGATCTCGCTGACCGGCTCGACCTCGTCGAGGGAGATCGGCTCGCGGTCGCTCTTGAAGTCGAACAGACCGCGGAGCGTCATGAGCCGCTCGGACTGCTCGTTCACGCGGTCCGTGTACTTCTTGAAGATGTCGTACCGCTTGTTGCGCGTGGCGTGCTGGAGGCGGAAGACCGTCTCCGGGTCGAACAGGTGCGGCTCGCCCTCGCGGCGCCACTGGTACTCGCCGCCGATCTCCAGCGCGCGGTGCGCGGAGGGGACGCCGGAGGCGGGGTACGCCTTGGCGTGGCGGGCGGCGACCTCCTTGGCGACGACGTCCAGGCCGGCGCCGCCGATCTTGGTGGCCGTGCCGTTGAAGTACTTCTCGACGAAGGCCTCGTCCAGGCCGACGGCCTCGAAGACCTGCGCGCCGCGGTAGGAGGCGACGGTCGAGATGCCCATCTTGGACATGACCTTCAGGACGCCCTTGCCGAGGGCGTAGATCAGGTTGCGGATGGCCTGCTCGGGCTCCAGGCCCTCGACGAAGGTGCCGGCGCGGACCAGGTCCTCGACGGATTCCATGGCGAGGTACGGGTTGACGGCGGCGGCGCCGTACCCGATGAGGAGCGCGACGTGGTGCACCTCGCGGACGTCGCCGGCCTCGACCAGCAGGCCCACCTGGGTGCGCTGCTTGGTACGGATGAGGTGGTGGTGCACCGCCGAGGTGAGCAGCAGCGACGGGATCGGCGCGTGCTCGGCGTCGGAGTGCCGGTCGGAGAGCACGATCAGGCGGGCGCCGCCCTCGATGGCGGCGTCGGCCTCGGCGCAGATCTCCTCGATGCGGGCCGCGAGGGCCTCGCCGCCACCGGAGACCCGGTAGAGGCCGGAGAGCGTGGCGGCCTTCATGCCGGGCATGTCGCCGTCGGCGTTGATGTGGATGAGCTTGGCCAGCTCGTCGTTGTCGATCACCGGGAACGGCAGCGTGACGCTGCGGCAGGACGCCGAGGTCGGCTCCAGCAGGTTGCCCTGCGGGCCGAGCGAGGAGTGCAGCGAGGTGACGAGCTCCTCGCGGATGGCGTCCAGCGGCGGGTTGGTGACCTGCGCGAACAGCTGGGTGAAGTAGTCGAACAGCAGCCGCGGCCGCTCGGAGAGCGCGGCGATCGGCGAGTCCGTGCCCATGGAGCCGATCGGCTCGGCGCCGGTGCGGGCCATCGGCGCGAGGAGGACGCGCAGCTCCTCCTCGGTGTAGCCGAAGGTCTGCTGGCGGCGGGTGACCGAGGCGTGGGTGTGGACGATGTGCTCGCGCTCGGGGAGGTCCTCGAGCTCGATGATGCCCGTCTCCAGCCACTCCTGGTACGGGTGCTCGGCGGCGAGGGCGGCCTTGATCTCGTCGTCCTCGATGATGCGGTGCTCGGCGGTGTCGACGAGGAACATCTTGCCGGGCTGGAGGCGGCCCTTGCGGACGACCTTGGCGGGGTCGATGTCGAGGACGCCGACCTCGGAGGAGAGGACCACGAGCCCGTCGTCGGTGACCCAGTAGCGGCCGGGGCGCAGACCGTTGCGGTCGAGAACGGCACCCACCTGCACGCCGTCGGTGAAGGTGACACAGGCCGGGCCGTCCCAGGGCTCCATCATCGTGGAGTGGTACTGGTAGAAGGCGCGCCGGGCCGGGTCCATGGACTCGTGGTTCTCCCACGCCTCCGGGACCATCATCAGGACGCTGTGCGGCAGCGAACGGCCACCGAGGTGGAGCAGCTCCAGGACCTCGTCGAAGGAGGCGGAGTCGGAGGCGTCCGGCGTACAGACCGGGAAGATCCGCTCCAGCTTCTCGGCGCCGAAGAGGTCGGAGGCGAGCTGCGACTCGCGCGCCCGCATCCAGTTGCGGTTGCCCTTGACCGTGTTGATCTCGCCGTTGTGCGCGACGAAGCGGTACGGGTGGGCGAGCGGCCAGCTCGGGAAGGTGTTGGTGGAGAACCGGGAGTGGACGAGGGCCACGGCGGTGGCGCAGCGGCGGTCCGACAGGTCCGGGAAGAAGGGCTCCAGCTGACCGGTGGTGAGCATGCCCTTGTAGACGATGGTGCGGGCGGAGAGGGAGGGGAAGTAGACCCCGGCCTCGCGCTCGGCGCGCTTGCGCAGCAGGAACGCCTTGCGGTCCAGCTCGATGCCGGCGCTGGTGCCGTCGCTCACGAAGAGCTGGCGGAACTCGGGCATGGTGGAGCGGGCGGTCGCGCCGAGCAGCTCGGGGGCGACGGGGACCTCGCGCCAGCCGAGGACCGTGAGGCCTTCCTCGGCGGCGATCGCCTCGATCCGCTCGACGGCCTGTGCGGAGCCGTCGGCGGGGAGGAAGGCGATGCCGACGGCGTACTCGCCGGCTGCCGGGAGGGCGAAGTCGGTGACCTCGCGGAGGAACGCGTCCGGGACCTGGAGCAGGATGCCGGCGCCGTCGCCGGAGTCGGGCTCGGAGCCGGTGGCGCCCCGGTGCTCCAGGTTGCGCAGAACGGTCAGCGCCTGCTCCACCAGCGCGTGGCTGGCGACACCGGTGAGGGTGGCAACGAAGCCGACACCACAGGCGTCGTGCTCGTTGCGGGGGTCGTACATACCCTGCGGGGCGGGGCGACCGTCCATGGGCGACCAGGCGTCGGAACGCATCGGCTCTCCCGTCGTCGTCGTGGCATATGCAGTGCCAGAGGGACGACGTTGGCCCTCCGCGAAATTTCGTGCAGATTACATGATGGAACGTTTCTCGGAACGCGGATAGTTCATTCCAACATGCGGACACCGCGTGGAGGCGGTGGAGTGTTCTCCAGGTACGAGCTGACCGGCATCCGACCGGCACCTTGACCGGCCTCGTCGGCCGTCCGGCGCGTCCTGGTAGGGAGAGCGGGCTTCATTGCCCGCAGCGCTAACGGCTCATGCCCGCTGATGAAGGAATCGAAACCGCCGCGTTACGGCTGAGTATGCGCCGCGGTGCATAGTGTCTCATCGGCGGGCCGGATCCCGCCATTGGAGCTTCGTCACAAGGATCGGGGGCGGCACCGCGCCCGCCTTGTCGGGATCGCCACCGTAACCGCGAAGCGCGCACGGGGGAAGAGCGGCAGACGCCCCCGCCCCGCGGGGACGGGCGACGCGGCGCGGAGAGCGTACGGGGAGGTACGGGGCCGGGCGGCGGGTACGGGGCCCGGCCGGGAGGTACGGGGCCCGGCCGGGGCGGCAGGCGTGAGGCCCGGGCCGCAGGCGCGGGGCCGGGCGGCGGGTACGGGGCCCGGGCGGCAGGTACGGGGCCCGGGCGGCAGGTACGGGGCCGGCCGGGAGGCGGGGGGCCCGGGCTGCAGGCGCGGGGCCCGTCGGCACTCCGCCACGGTCAACGGCGCCGAGCGCCCGGCACCCGGCACCCGGCACCCGGCCCTGGCCAGCCGGCGGTCGGCAGTCGGCTACAGCGCCGCGCCGAACAACGCCCCCAGCGCGTACGTCACCGCCGCCGCCGCGCCGCCGAGTGCGAGCTGGCGCAGGCCGCTGTACCACCAGCTGCGCGCGGTCACGCGGGCCACCAGCGCACCGCAGGCGAACAGCCCGGCCAGCGCCAGCAGCACGGCGGGCCACAGGGCGGTGGCGCCCAGCAGGTACGGCAGGACGGGGAGCAGCGCGCCGAGCGCGAAGGACCCGAAGGACGACAGCGCGGCGACCGTCGGCGACGGCAGGTCGTCCGGGTCGATGCCGAGCTCCTCGCGGGCGTGGATCTCCAGCGCCTGCTCGGGGTCCTTCGACAGCTGCATGGCCACCTCGCGGGCGAGTGGGGGCTCCACGCCGCGGGCCACGTACAGGGCGGCGAGCTCCTCCATCTCGTCGACGGGGTGCTTGCGCAACTGGTGACGCTCGACGTCCAGTTCCGCCTCGACCAGCTCGCGCTGGGACGCGACGGACGTGTACTCGCCGGCCGCCATGGAGAAGGCGCCCGCCGCGAGCCCGGCCAGCCCCGTGATCACGATGGTCTGCTGGGACACCGCGCCACCGGCGACGCCGGTCATCAGCGCGAGGTTCGACACGAGACCGTCCATCGCGCCGAACACCGCCGGACGCAGCCAGCCACCGTTCACATCGCGGTGCGTGTGGTTGTCGCGGTGCGCCTCGTGAAGCGTCGCCTCGGTCTCGATGATGGACACAGCTCTCCCCTTGCGTCGTGCGGCGGGCTCGTACCGGCCCGCGCCCCTCAACACCTCGAAAGTACGCGCGATGTAAGGGGCGCGCCAGCAAGGCAGGCTTTACTAACCAGCGGTCGTCGGGGCGTCATCGGGGTGACAGAGGGGCCCTCCGCGACAACCACCCGGGCCCGCGTGGCACGCATCCAGGAAGCGGATCGAGCGACGCGCATCGAAAGGCCCACGCGATGGAGTCGAAGTCGACGGCACCTTCGGTTCTCCTCGACCGAGCCCGGGGCGCGCTGCTCGGACTGGCCGTCGGAGACGCCCTCGGGGCGCCCGCCGAGAACATGCGACCGTCCGAGATCCGCCGCAGGTGGGGCCGTATCGAGGGCTTCGTCAGCGAGGACCCGGCGGGCACGGACGACACGGAGTACGCGATCTTCTCCGGCCTGCTCCTCGCCCGGCACGGCTCGGCGCTGACGGTGGCGCACGTCGAGAAGGCGTGGCACCACTGGATCGCGGACCTGGACGAGGGCCCGTTCCGGGGCGCGGGTTTCAGCGAGCGCGGCACGCTGGAGAACCTCCGGCGGGGCCTCGCCGCACCCATCTCGGCGCAGCACCGGCACGCCTGGAGCGACGGGCTGGCCATACGCGCGGCGCCGTTCGGGGTGTTCGCGGCGGGGCGCCCGGCGGAGGCGGCGCGGCTGGTGGCGATCGACGGCACGGTCAGCCACGAGGGCGAGGGGATCTACGGCGGCCAGGCCGTCGCGGCGGGTGTGGCGGCGGCCATGTCCGGCGCCGACCCGGCCTCGGTCATCGCCGCCGCGCTCTCGGTCGTGCCGATGGACTCGTGGACCGCGCGCTCGATGCGCCGCGCGGTCGTCGCGGCCCAGCGCGTACAGCCCGATCCGCTGGTCCGCGAGCGCGCCGTGCGCTCCGCCGTCGTCATCGGCGGCTACCCGTGGACGGACCTGGCCCCGGAGGCGGTCGGCCTGGCGTTCGGCGCGTTCGCGGCGGCGCGCGGCGATTTCCGTACGTCGGTCCTGACCGCGGTGAACATGGGCCGCGACGCCGACACGACGGCCGCGGTGGCGGGCGCCCTGGCCGGCGCGATGTCGGGGGCGTCGGCGATCCCCCCGGAGTGGTCGGCCCCCATCGGCCCGGTCCGCGGCAGCTGCCTGCCGTCCATGCGCGGCTACCACGTCCTGGACATCGCGGACCTCCTGACCCCCGACGAATCCGAGGCCCTCTGATGCCCCAGACCCCCTTCTCAGGCGACCCGCAGGGGCGCACCGCTTCCCCGGGCGGTGCCCCGCTCGGCGACGGGCGGGGAGACGCACCCGGCGCCCCATGGGGCGCCGCACTCGTGCACCCGCCGGACGCCGCGCTCGGGCACCCGCCGGACGCCGCGCTCGGGCACCCGCTCGGGAGCGCTCCGACGAGCAGCGACCCGCCGGTCCAGCCGTCACCGGTCCAGTCCCCGCCGATCCACCCTCGACGCGGGCCGGCCACCGTCTCGCGCGCCGGGGACGGCGCGGCGGACGCCCCGGGGGAACGCGTCGTACGGCGCCCGGCCCACCACCCCCGCGCGGCGAGCCGCATCGAGGGCCTGCTCCTCGGCCTCGCCGCGGGCGACGCCGCCGGGTGGCCCGCCGCGCGCCACCGCGCCGCCCGGATGCCCGAGTGGACCCGCCGCCTCACCCGTGAGCTGGACACCTTCGCCGAGCAGAACGCCACCACCACCCTCCCCGTCCCCATCGCCCTCAACCAGCCGCCCGAGCCCCTCCGCCTCGGTCCCTCCGACGACGCCGAGTGGGCGGTCTTCACCGCCGAGACGCTCCTCGCCGCCGACGGCGAGCTGCTCCGCGGCCTCCCACCCGCCCGCCGCCTGTGCGCCGCGGTCGACCTCGCCTGGAACTCCCTCGCCGCCGAGATCGCCGCCGCCGCCGACCGCGCCCCCGAGGTGGAGTCGGCCGTGCTGCCCCTGCGCGCCCGCATCTCGGTACGCGCCGGGCTGGGCAATCTCGCCACGGGCCTGCGCCCGCCCGCCACGGGCCACGACAACCCGCACTACTTCGACGACGCCGCCTGCGTACGGGCGGCCGTCCTCGCCGTCGCGCACCCGGGCGACCCGCGCGCCGCGGCCGAGCTCGCGGAATTCGACGCGCGCTACACGCAGGACGGCGACGGGGTCCACGGCGCCCGCGCCATGGCCGCCGCCGTCGCCACGGCACTCGGCGGCGCGCCGGTCGGCGAGGCGGTCGACGCCGCGCTCGACCAGCTGCCGTACGCCACCGAGATCGGCCGCAACGCCCAGCACGCCACCCGGCTCGCCCGCGCCGCCGACACCGCCTTCGAGCTGGTGCCGCTCCTGGAACACCAGATCGTCGACCACGTCTACAGCTACGGCATCGCCGCCGCCGAGACGGTCCCCGTCGCCCTGGCGCTCGCCATCGCCGCCGGCGGCAGGGTCACCGAGGCGGTGCCGGCGGCGGCCTGCCTGTCGCGGGTCGCCGACTCCGCACCTGCGCTCGCGGGCGCGCTGACCGGCGCGTTCAGCGGCGGCGGCGGGGTGCCGGCCACCTGGCGGGAGGCGTGCCGGACGCTCGCGGGCTGCGCACTCCCCCGCCTGGCGGGCACGGACCTCGTGGAACTCGCCGGGCGGCTGGCACACACGGAACTCGCCACACCGGGTGGACAATTCCGACATGACGACCATCACCCCCACGCCCTCGACCCTCGAGGACCGGATCACCGGCAGCCTCGTCGGAGCCGCCGTCGGTGACGCCCTCGGCGGCCCGGTCGAGGGGTACAGCCCCGAGCAGATCGCGGAGCGCCACTTCGGCCGCGTCACCGGCATCGTCGGCCCCTGGCACGGCGACGCCTGGCGCACCGCCCGGCCCCTCGCCCCGTACCACAAGGGCGACGGGCACGTCACCGACGACACCCTGATGACCCACGCGCTGATCCGGGTGTACGACACGGTCCGCGACCACCTCGACGCGTACGCCGTCGCCGACCACCTCGTCCCCGACCTGATCTCCACCCCGCGCTGGATTCCGGAGCTGGAGGCCGAGGCGCTGCCCCTCCAGCGGATCTTCCTCGCCGAGAAGTGGCTGGTCACCCGGCTCCACTACGGCCATGTCGACCCGCGCGAGGCCGGCACCGGAAACATCGTCAACTGCGGTGCCGCGATGTACATGGCGCCCGTCGGGCTGGTCAACGCCGCCAACCCGGAGGCCGCGTACGCCGAGGCCCTCGACATCGCCGGCGCCCACCAGTCGTCCTACGGCCGTGAGGCGGCGGGCGTCTTCGCCGCGGCGGTCGCCGAGGCGTGCCGGCCGACCGCGACTCCGACGACCGTGGTGGACGCGGCGCTCTCCCTCGCCAAGGACGGCACCCGGGCGGCGATCGAAGCGGTGTGCGAGGTGGCCGCGCTCCACACCGACTTCGAGTCCGCCCTGCGCCCCCTCCGCGAGGCGGTCGCCCCCTTCGACACGGTCGGCCCCGACTACCGCTCCCCCTCCCTGGCCGCTCGTCGGCCCTCCCGGCTGCACTCCATCGAAGAACTCCCCATCGCCCTCGGCATGCTGCTGGTCGGTGAGGGCGACTACCGCCGTACGGTGCTGGGCGCCGTCAACTACGGCCGCGACTGCGACTCGATCGCCACCATGGCGGGCGCGATCGTGGGCGCGCTGCACGGCGAGGCGGCGATCCCGGCGTTCTGGGTGAAGCAGGTCGCCGAGGCCAGCCGCCTCGACCTGCACGCCCCGGCGGAGGTGCTGGCCGAGGTGGCCCGCGAGATCTTCATGCGGGACACGGTCCGCCGCCGCGCCCACGAGACGGCGTTCATCGCCCTCTCCCCCCGGCCCGGGGTGACCCCGTGAGCGTGCGCCTCACCTGGGTCCAGCCCGAGGACCTGATCGGCCACGAGCTGCGGCAGGCCGCCGAGGACGGGCGCGACGCCTCGGCCGTCGAGGCCCGTTGGCTCGCCGCCGGCGGCACCCGCGCCCCCGCGGCGGCCGGCGCCTCCCCCACGCCCGCGCCCCCGCACCTGCGCGCCCTCGCGGAGCGCCTCCTGGACGAACTGGCCGCCGTGCCGAGTCCGTTGGCCGCGGCCGAGCCCACCTCCCTCCCCCGTATCATCCGGGCCTGCCCGGCCTGGCCGTCCCCCGAACCGCTCACCACCTCCGCCACCGCCTCCGCCACCACGCCGACCAGGGCCTCGGCGTGCGCCCCGGCCCACGCCCCCGCCGAAGCAGCCGCGACGGGCGGCACCTGGTACGCGGCCGCCGGGCGGCCGCCGGGTCGGGCCCGTGCCTGCGCCGCAGACGCCCCGCCGCGGGCCTCCGGCGACGCGCGGGGTTCCGGACCGGCGGACGCCCAGCGGACCGGCGCGCACCCCGCGGCAGCGCACCCCGCCCACGCCGCGGGCCCGCCCCCCGCCTGCACCGTGGCGCCCGGCCTGGGTGAGCGGCTGCACGCCGCCTGGCTCGGCCGCGCCGCCGGGTGCCTGCTCGGCAAGCCCGTCGAGAAGCTGCCCCTCGCCGCCCTCCGCGCCCTCGCCCGCGCCACCGGGAACTGGCCGCTGACCTCCTGGTTCACCGCCAGGGGCCTGCCCCCGGCACTCGCCGCGGCCCACCCTTGGAACCGCCGTTCCGCCACCACCTCCCTCGCCGAGAACATCGACGGCATGCCCGAGGACGACGACCTCAACTACCCCCTGCTCACCCTCCTGCTCCTCCAGCGGTACGGCCACGGCTTCACCACCGCGGACGTCGCCCGCCTCTGGCTCGACGAACTGCCCGCCGGCCGCGCCTTCACCGCCGAGCGCGTCGCCTACCGCAACCTCCTCTCCGGGCTCGAACCCCCGCTGACCGCCACCCACCGCAACCCGTTCCGCGAGTGGATCGGCGCCCAGATCCGCGCCGACGTCCACGGCTGGACCCACCCCGGCGACCCGGCCGCCGCGGCCGAACAGGCCCATCGGGACGCGGTCCTCACGCACACCGCGAACGGCGTGTACGGGGCGATGTTCGCCGCCGCCGTCATCGCCACCGCCGCCTCCGGCACCGCCGACGTCCACCGGTCACTCGCCGCCGGGCTCACCGTCGTGCCGCCGGACTCCCGCCTGGCCCGGGCGGTGCGCTTCGGCATCGCCACGGCCCGCGCCCACGCCGACTTCGACACCGTCACCGACCGCCTCCACACCGCCTACGGCGCCTACCACTGGGTGCACGCCGTCCCGAACGCCGCCCTCCTCTCCGCCGCCCTCACCCACGCCGACGGCGACTTCACCCTCTCCATCTGCCGCGCCGTATCCGGCGGCTGGGACACCGATTCCAACGGCGCCACCGCCGGCTCCGTCGCCGGCCTCCTCGCCGGGCACCCCGACCGGATCCCGGACCGCTGGACCTCCCCCCTCAAGAACCGGCTCGCCACGTCCGTACACCCCTTCGACGGCATCGGCTTCGACACACTGGCCGCACTCACGCACGACCTCGTCCACCAGGAGGCACACCGCCCATGACCCACATCGCGGTACTCGGCAGCACCAACATGGACCTGGTCGCCTATGTGCACCGGGCGCCCAAGCTCGGCGAGACCGTCACCGGGCGCGAGTTCCGTACGATCCCCGGCGGCAAGGGCGCCAACCAGGCCGTCGCCGCCGCCCGCGCCGGCGCCCGGGTGTCGATGATCGGCGCCGTCGGCTCCGACGACTTCGGCACCCGCCTGCGCGCCGAGCTCGACGGCGCCGGTGTGGCCACCGAACGTCTCCGTACCGTCGAAGGCCCCTCGGGGACCGCCCACATCGTCGTCGACGACGACGGCGACAACGCGATCATCGTCATCCCCGGTGCGAACGGCACCGTCACCTCCCTCTCCCCCGGCGACGAACCGCTCATCGCCACCGCAGACTCCCTGCTGCTCCAACTCGAACTCCCCCTCTCCGCCGTCATCGCCGGCGCGGAGGCGGCCCGCCGCCACGGCGTCCGGACCGTCCTCACCCCCGCACCCGCGCAGCCGCTGCCGCCCGAACTCCTCGCGGCCACCGACCTCCTGGTGCCCAACGAGCACGAGGCCGCGGCCCTCACCGGCATCGCCGACCCGCACGCCGCCGCCGAGCAGCTGCTGCGGTACGTCCCCGAGGTGGTCGTCACCCTGGGCTCGTCCGGCAGCCTCTACGCGGCGCGCGGCGCGAGCCCCGTCACCGTCCCCGCCCCGCGCGTGCGGGCCGTGGACACCACCGCCGCGGGCGACACCTTCACCGGCGCCCTCGCCGTGGCGCTCGGCGAGGGACGTCCCGTACCCGACGCCCTGGCCTGGGCGTCGGCCGCCGCCGCGCTGTCGGTCCAGCGCCCCGGCGCCTCCTCCTCGATGCCGTACCGCTCGGAGATCGACGCCCTATGACCAGCACACCGACGACCAGCACAGCCGCGACCGCCGCCGCGGCGACCAGCACCCCTCCCCTCCGAGGACTCCGCGTCCTCGACCTCGCCACCCTCTTCGCCGGCCCGCTCGCGGCGACCATGCTCGGCGACTTCGGCGCCGACGTCATCAAGATCGAGCACCCCCGCAAGCCCGACCCCTCCCGTGGCCACGGCCCCGCCAAGGACGGCGTCGGCCTGTGGTGGAAGCTGCTCGGCCGCAACAAGCGCACCCTCACCCTCGACCTGTCCACCCCGGGCGGCCGCACCACCCTGCTGCGTCTCGCCGCCACCGCCGACGTGGTCGTCGAGAACTTCCGCCCGGGCACCCTGGAGCGCTGGGGCCTCGGCTGGCCCGAGCTCTCCGCCGTCAACGACCGCCTGGTCCTGGCCCGCGTCACGGGCTTCGGCCAGACCGGCCCCTCTGCGCACCGCCCCGGCTTCGGCACCCTCGCCGAGGCGATGAGCGGCTTCGCCGCCATCACCGGCGAGCCCGACGGCCCGCCCACGCTCCCTCCCTTCGGCCTCGCCGACTCCATCGCCGCCCTGGCCACGGCCTACGCCGTGATGACCGCCCTGCACGCCCGCACCGCCACCGGCCGCGGCCAGGTCGTCGACATGGCGATCATCGAACCGATCCTCATGGTCCTCGGCCCGCAACCGCTCTGGTACGACCAGCTCGGCTACGTCCAGCCCCGCACCGGAAACCGCTCCCGCAACAACGCCCCCCGCAACACCTACCGCACCGCCGACGGCTCCTGGGTGGCCGTCTCCACCTCCGCCCAGTCCGTCGCCGAACGCCTGATGCGCCTGGTCGGCCGCCCCGAGCTCATCGACGAGCCGTGGTTCGCCGAAGGCACCACCCGCGCGGACCACGCCGACGAGCTGGACGAGGCGGTCGGCGGCTGGATCGCCCGGCACACCCGCGAGGAGGCCATGTCCGCGTTCGAGAAGGCCGAGGCGGCGATCGCCCCGGTCTACGACATCCGTGACGTCATGGAGGACCCCCAGTACCGGGCGCTGGAGACCATCACCGAAGTCCCCGACCCCGAGCTCGGCCCGCTCCGTATGCAGAACATCCTCTTCCGCCTCTCCGAGACTCCCGGCTCCATCCGCTGGTCCGGCCGCCCGCACGGCGCGGACACCGACACCGTCCTCGGCGAACTCGGCCTGTCCGCGGACGAGATCACCGCCCTGCGCGCCGAGGGGGCCGTATGACCCCCAGAACCCCGGCGACCGGCACGACCACGGTGACCTCCAGGACCACGGTGACTTCCAGGACCACGGTGACCCCCCACACCCCGGTGGCCTCCATGACTTCGCTCCCCGCCATGACCCCCCTCCCCCTCACCTTCCTCTACGCGCCCGGGGACCGCCCCGACGTGGTCGCCAAGGCGCTGCGCTCCGGCGCCGACGTGGTGGTGGTCGACCTGGAGGACGCGGTGGCGCCCGACCGCAGGGCGTACGCCCTCGACGCCACCGTCGAACTGCTCTCCTCGCCCCAGCCCGTACCGGTCCACGTCCGCCTCCCCGGTCCTCACGACACCGCGCACGACAACACGGCCATCGCATCGCTGGCCCCCCTCCCCGGCATCGCGACTCTTCGTGTTCCCAAGGTGACACACGGCACTGACATTCAGCGGATCGCGGCCCTCGCCCCCGGCGTCCCGCTCCACCCGCTGCTGGAATCCGCCCTGGCCATCGAGCGTGCGTACGCCATCGCCACCGCCCACCCCGCCGTCCGCTCCCTCACCATCGGCGAGGCCGATCTCCGCGCCGACCTGGGCGTACGCGACGACCGCGGCCTCGACTGGTCGCGCAGTCGCGTCGTGGTCGCCGCCCGCGCCGCCGGCCTGCCGCCGCCCGCCCAGTCGGTCCACCCCGACATCCGCGACCTCGACGGCCTGGCCGCGTCCTGCGCCCACGGCCGCGCCCTGGGCTTCCTGGGCCGCGCCGCGATCCACCCCCGCCAGCTCCCGGTCATCGAGCGGGCCTACCTCCCCACCCCGGAGGAGGTCGCGGCGGCGGAGGAGGTCGTCGCGGCGGGCGCCGCCGGTGCGGGCGCGCTGGCCCTGCCCGACGGCCGCTTCGTCGACGCGGCGATCGTCGCCGAGGCCCGCCGCACACTCGCCCTCGCCCGCCGGACCTGACCTCCTCCACGTAACGCGCGAGGCGGCCGCCGGAACCTCTCGGTCCCGGCGGCCGCCTCGTACGTGCTTACCGCGTCAGCGCGGTCCGGCGGACTTCGCCTGCGCGTCCGTCTCGCCGTCCGCCTCCGCGTCCCCTCCGGCGTCGCGCTCGGCGTCCGCCGGTACGGAATCCGTAGGCGCGGAGTCCGCGGGCGCGGTGCCGGCGACGGCGTCCTTGCCCGCCGCCGCCTTCCCCGCGGGCGCGTCCGGCTCCACGACCTCCTCGCGTCCCGGCCGTACCCGCGCCGAGATCACGATGTACGCGACCGCCGCCAGGAAGACCACGATCGCGGTCCACACGTTGAGCCGGAGGCCCAGGATGTGGTGCGCCTCGTCGACGCGCATGTACTCGATCCAGCCCCGCCCGGCGCAGTACGCCGCGACGTACAGCGCGAAGGCGCGCCCGTGGCCGAGTGTGAAGCGGCGGTCCGCCCAGATCACCAGGAGCGCCACGCCGACGCACCACAGCGACTCGTACAGGAACGTCGGGTGGTAGAGCCCCGCCTCGCGGTTCACGCCCTCGCTGATCTCCAGCGCCCACGGCAGGTCGGTCGGCTTGCCGTACAGCTCCTGGTTGAACCAGTTGCCCCACCGTCCGATGGCCTGCGCGAAGGCGATGCCGGGCGCGATGGCGTCCGCGTACGCCGGCAGCGGGATGCCGCGGCGGCGGCAGCCGATCCAGGCGCCGAGCGCGCCGAGGGCGATCGCGCCCCAGATGCCGAGGCCGCCCTCCCAGATCTTGAAGGCGTCGACCCAGTCCTCACCCTCGCTGAAGTACAGCTGGTAGTCGGTGATGACGTGGTAGAGCCGGCCGCCGACGAGACCGAAGGGCACCGCCCAGACGGCGATGTCGGCCACGGTGCCGGCACGGCCGCCCCGGGCGAGCCAGCGCCTGTTGCCGTACCAGACGGCGACGAAGACACCGATGATGATGCAGAAGGCGTAGCCGCGCAGCGGGAGCGGTCCGAGGTGGATCACACCGGTCGACGGGCTCGGAATGTAGGCAAGGTCCATGGCAGGACCGACGCTACCGTGCCGGGCGGGAGACACGGGAACCCGCCCGGCAAAGAGTGCATAACAAGAGAGGTGCTCAGCCCCGCCCGGGCGACGGGGAGCCCTGGCCCGACGGAGAGCCCGGGGCGGAGGGCGACGCCGGCGCCGTCGGGAAGGCCGTACCCCGCTTCTTGCCCTTGTTGGCCTCCTCGACCCACTTCTTCAGGTTCTCCACGGAGATCTGCTCCTTGCCCTTGGTCGGGAAGATCGATTCTCCGTTGAGCAGCACGGTGGGCGTCCCCCGGAAGTCGCCGTCCCGGAAGGCCTGGGCGGACTTGTTGACCCAGCCGTCGTGCTTGCCCTCCGCCACACAGCTGCGGAAGGCCGGCGTGTCGAGGCCCGGCACCTTCGCCGCCAGCTCGAAGAGCCGCTCGTCCTTGGCGAAGGCGTCGTCCGGCTCGGGGGGCTGGTTCTGGTAGAGCACGTCGTGGTACGGCACGAACTTGCCGGCGTCCTGGGCGCAGGCCGCGGCGTTCGCCGCGTTCAGCGAGCCGCTGCCGCCCATGTTGCCGTCGATGATCGTGGCGAGGTGGTATTCGACCTTGACCTGGCCCGACTCGGTCAGTTCGTGGACGGTGTCCCGGACGGCGTTCTCGAACTGGGCGCAGGCCGGGCAGCGGAAGTCCTCCCAGATCGTGAGCGTCGACGGGGCGTCGGTGGCGCCGGCGGGGATCGCCAGGCCGTCCTTGCCGGCCGCTCCGGAGGGCGCGGCGACCGGACCGTCGCCGGAGCCGTCGCTCTTGTCTCCGGTGTTGGCGGCGATGACGCCGACCACCGCGGCCAGGCCGAGCACGCCGACGACGGCCGCCGAGACGAGCAGGGTGCGCCTGCGCCGCTCCCGCGCCTTCTGCTGCTCGCGTTCGATCTGGAGCCGTTCTCGCGCGCTCCGCTTGCCTGCACTGTTCTTCTCGCTCACGCCCACAGCAACGAACCGGGGAGGCGCGGGCGCGCCTCCCCGGTCCAGATCCACCCGTTCGAGCTACGACACTCCCTGGGAGCGCTTCACTCCTCGCGCGAGTTCGCCCGCCAGTTCCCGTACGGCCGCGATGCCCGCGGCGTGGTCCCCGGCGTCGAGCATGCGCTTGACGAAGGCCGAGCCGACGATGACGCCGTCGGCGAAGGTGGCGACCTCGGCGGCCTGCTCGGCGTTGGAGACGCCGAGGCCGACGCAGACCGGCAGTTCGGTGGTGGCGCGGGTGCGCCGCACCAGGTCGGCCGCCTGGGCGCCGACCGACTCGCGGGTGCCGGTGACGCCCATCAGGGAGGCGGCGTACACGAAGCCGCTGCCCGCGCGGGTGATGGTGGCCAGCCGCTCGTCCTTGCTGCTCGGCGCGACGACGAAGACGGTGGCGAGGTTCTGCTTCTCGGCGTGCTCGCGCCACAGCGCGGACTCCTGGACCGGCAGGTCGGGCAGGATGCAGCCGGCGCCGCCCGCCTCGGCCAGCTCGGTGGTGAAGCGCTCGACGCCGTACCGGTCGATGGGGTTCCAGTACGTCATCACGAGCACCGGCTTGCCGGTGGCCTCGTGGGCCTCGCGGACCGTGCGCATCACGTCGGCGATCTTCACGCCGCCGCGCAGCGCGATGTCGTCGGCGGTCTGGATGACCGGGCCGTCGAGGACCGGGTCGCTGTGCGGCAGGCCGACCTCGACGATGTCGGCGCCGCCGTCGAGGACGGCCTTGACGGCCTCGATGCCTCCGTCGACGGTGGGGAAGCCGGCCGGGAGGTAGGCGATGAGGGCGGCGCGCTCCTCCGCCTTGGCCTGCTCCAGGGTGTCCTGCAGCAGCTGGATGTTCCCGCTCACTTGGTCTCCCCCTGGGTGTCGCGCTGGATCTCGGCGGCGCCGTTCTCGGCGGAGGCGTCGGCCTCGACCACGGCGGGCGGCTCGGCGTCGTACAGGCCGAAATAGCGAGCGGCGGTATCCATGTCCTTGTCGCCGCGGCCGGAGAGGTTGACGATGATCAGGCCGTCCTCACCGAGCTCGCGCCCGACCTCCAGGGCACCGGCCAGGGCGTGCGCGGACTCGATGGCCGGGATGATGCCCTCCGTACGGGACAGCAGGCGCAGGGCCTGCATCGCCGCGTCGTCGGTCACCGCGCGGTACTCGCCGCGCCCGCTGTCCTTGAGGTACGCGTGCTCCGGGCCGATGCCGGGGTAGTCCAGGCCGGCCGAGATGGAGTACGGCTCGGTGATCTGGCCCTCCTCGTCCTGGAGGACGTAGGAGCGCGATCCGTGCAGGATGCCGGGCTCGCCCGCGGTGAGGGTGGCCGCGTGCTCGCCGGTCTCGACGCCGTGTCCGGCGGGCTCGCAGCCCACCAGCCGGACGGACGCGTCCGGGATGAACGCGTGGAACAGGCCGATGGCGTTGGAGCCGCCGCCGACGCAGGCGATGGCCGCGTCGGGCAGCCGCCCCGCCCGCTCCAGGATCTGGCGGCGGGCCTCGACGCCGATGACGCGGTGGAAGTCGCGCACCATGGCGGGGAAGGGGTGCGGGCCCGCGACCGTGCCGAAGAGGTAGTGCGTGCGGTCGACGTTGGCGACCCAGTCGCGGAACGCCTCGTTGATGGCGTCCTTGAGGGTGCGGCTGCCGGACTTCACGGGGATGACCTCGGCGCCGAGCATGCGCATCCGGGCGACGTTCAGCGCCTGGCGCTGGGTGTCGATCTCGCCCATGTAGATGGTGCATTCGAGGCCGAAGAGGGCGCACGCGGTGGCGGTGGCGACGCCGTGCTGGCCGGCGCCGGTCTCGGCGATGACGCGCGTCTTGCCCATGCGCTTGGTGAGCAGGGCCTGGCCCAGCACATTGTTGATCTTGTGCGAGCCGGTGTGGTTGAGGTCCTCGCGCTTGAGGAAGACCCGGGCTCCGCCGGCGTGCCGGGCGAACCGGGGCACCTCGGTGAGGGCGCTGGGGCGGCCGGTGTAGTTCATCAGCAGGTCGTCGAGCTCGGCTGCGAAGGCCGGGTCGGCCTTGGCCTTCTCGTACTCGACGGCGACCTCGTCGACCGCGGCGACGAGCGCCTCGGGGATGAACTTGCCGCCGTAGGCACCGAAGTAGCCCTCGGTGCTCGGGACGTGACCCTGGGGGTCGGGAATGAAGAACTCGCTGGGCATGCGACTGCTCCTCACGGGGGCGCGAACGCTCCCGGATGACGGTGCGGGACGGTGGTCACGGGGTGCGCCGGTGCCACCGCTCCCCGCCCGTCGCGCGTGACGTCGTGGAGACGTCGCGGGGCGTGCCCGTACGCGCGTACGGGGACGCTCCGGCGAGGGGCGGCGGGCTAGCGGTGGTGGGGGCGCGCGGTGCGCGCGCGCCATCGCATGCCGTTGACCTGGCCGGGCTCGTCGCCGATGACGTAGCGGACGCGGCGCCCGTGCACCCGCCGGGCCGGGGCCCGGCAGCCGCGCGGGCGGCAGCCGCGGGCGAGCCGGGCGTACGCGTCGGGGAGGGCGTACGGGCCGGTCGCGAGGCCGGGCGCGTACGGGCGGCGGGGGCGGCCCGCCGTCGGGGAGCCGGCGCCCACGCCCACGCCCGCACCCACGCAGGCGCGGGTGACGGCGGTGGCGGAGGCCGTGTGGGAAGCCGTGGAGGGCGCCGTGCGACCGGCCGCACGCGCGCACGCCCCGTCGGCCGACCGCACCGGGCGCGCGGGCGCGGGGTGCGGGGTCGGCGCGAGGGCGCGGGCGGCGGCGGTCATGGCGGGGTCAGCCCCGTCCGTGCCGCAGGGCGGGGTGGGCGCCGGCGGCGACCAGGTCGGCCACCGCGGCCTTGGGGTCGCGGCCGGTGACGAGCGACTCGCCGACGAGGACGGCGTCGGCCCCCGCGTTGGCGTAGGCGATCAGGTCGTGCGGGCCGCGGATGCCGGACTCGGCGACCTTGACGATGCCGTCCGGGATCTCGGGGCCGACCCGCTCGAAGGTGGCGCGGTCGACCTTGAGGGTCTTCAGGTTGCGCGCGTTGACGCCGATGACGCGTGCACCGGCGGCGACGGCGCGCTCGACCTCCTCCTCGTCGTGGACCTCGACGAGCGGGGTGAGGCCGATGGACTCGGCCCGCTCGATGAGGGACTCCAGGGCGGGCTGGTCGAGGGCGGCGACGATCAGCAGGGCGAGGTCGGCGCCGTACGCCCGTGCCTCCCACAGCTGGTAGGCGGTGACGATGAAGTCCTTGCGGAGGACCGGGATGTCGACCCGGGCGCGGACGGCCTCCAGGTCGGCGAGGGAGCCGCCGAAGCGGCGCTCTTCGGTCAGGACGGAGATGACGGCGGCGCCGCCCGCTTCGTAGTCCGCGGCGAGCCCGGCCGGGTCGGCGATCGCGGCGAGCGCTCCCTTGGACGGGCTGGAGCGCTTCACCTCGCAGATGACCTGGACGCCGTCGCCGCGGAGCGCGGCCGCGCCGTCCTTGGCCTGGGGCGCCTTCGCCGCCCGCTCCTTGAGCTCGTCGAGGGAGACCCGCGCCTGCCGCTCCGCGAGGTCGGCGCGTACGCCCTCGATGATCTCGTCGAGCACACTCACGCGAGAGGCCCCCTTCCGGAGGGTGATGTTGGAGCCGGATCAGTCACCTCGATGGTATCCGCCGACGGCGACAGTGTGCGCACCCGGTGGTGCGCACCGCGCTGGCCTGTGGGTTCACGGAGCGAGCGCGGACCCGAAGGGCAGGTTCCGGACGACGGCGAACAGCACCAGGAGGGCGCCGAAGGACCAGACCCACACCTGTCCGATGTCGATCCGTACGGGCTGCGCGCGCACGGCCCGTACGAGCCAGAGGGCCATCAGGACGGCGAAGGCGACGTACCCGGCGACGGCGACGGCGTTGGCCTCTAGGGCGGCGGCCAGGTCACCGTGGACGAAGGCGTGGGCGCTGCGCAGGCCGCCGCAGCCGGGGCAGTAGAGGCCGGTGAACCGCAGCAGCGGGCAGACCGGGTAGTGGCCGGGCTCGTTGGGGTCGACGGCGCCCACGTACGCGAAGGCCGCGGCGACCGCGGCCAGCGTGCCCACGGGCGCCGCGAGGCGCCGTACGAGCGGGGGCGGGGCCGGGGCGGGGGTCGGTGCGTGCGGCGGACGCTGCACGGCCGGCGGCCCCGAGGCGGGCGGGACCGGTGTGTGCGGACCCGCGCCGCACGGGTCCGCGCCGTAAGGGTCCGCGCCGTACGGGGCGGGGCTGCTCGGGCTGTTCGGGCTGTTCGGGCTGTTCGGGCTGTTCGGCAAGGCGTCGTCCACCCGGGGATTGTCCCCGGCGATACGGAAAGGCGCAGCCCGGCCGTGCCGGACCGCGCCCCGTGTCGCCGGTGCGCCCGAACGGGTCAGGAGCGGCCCGCGTGAGCGGTCTCGGGCGTGTGGTCGGCGCGGGCGGCCTCCTCGCGGGCGCGATCGAGCTCCGGGGACGGCTTCGCGCCGAGTCCGGCGGCCTTCATGGCAGCACCGACGACACCGCCGAGCAGGACGACGCCGATGCCCGCCCAGAAGCCCACCGGGTTGGCCGCCACCATGAAGGCACCGGCGACGCAGAAGCCGGCGAAGGAGATGATGACACCGGTCCAGGCGGCCGGGGTGTGTCCGTGGTCGCTGCCCGCCATGAGTTGCTCCTCGTTGATGTTGCTCTGTTACGGCCCCGCCGAGTGCGGACGCTCGCCGATATTGTCCCGCACGCGCGCGTGCGGGGTGATCCGGGGTCACCCTCGCGCCGGCGGCCGCCCGGAGCCGTCCCCCGGGCGTCAGGCGCCGCGCGTGGGGTCCTCGCCGCGGTCCAGGGCCTTCCACAGCTCCTCGGGGCGCTCCGGGTCCACGGGGCGCCGTGCCGCGCGTGCCCGGGGGGCGCCGTCGCGTTCGTACCGCCCGGACATGGCGGGCCAGGTACGGCCGTAGCGCAGGGCCAGCAGTCCGGCCAGCAGGAGCAGCAGGCCGCCGGCCGCCGTCACGTACGGCCAGGGGGTGTGCGTGAGGGCGTCCACGCGGGCGGCGGTGTCCCCGGTGGTGCGCGCCGCCTTCTCGTCCAGCGCGGCGCTGTCGGAGGCGCCCAGGTACGCGGCGGCCGCCGCTCCCGCGCCGGTCAGCGTGAGCAGCAGGGAGACCAGAAGGCGGCCGGCCCTGCGGACCGCGAAGACGGCCACCAGGGCCGCCAGGCCGACGATGGCGAGGGCGGTGGGTACGCCGGTGACGTCGCCGCCGGAGGCGTCGAGCGGGGCCGCCCCGCCGCCCACCGCGACCTCGCCCTCGGCCCAGGTCTGCCCGGAGGCGAGCAGGACGACGGCCGCTCCGACGGCGCCGAGGAACAGGGCGGCGGCGAGACTGCGACGGCCGCGGGTGGCGGCCGTCGTCTCGTCCGCGCGCGTGGCACGGGGCTGGGGTACGGATGCGGCAGTCACGTACTCCACTATCCCTTACGCCGTCATGCGTGGTTCATCCGGTTGGCGGTGTGCACGGCGCGGAGCACGGCGGCCGCCTTGTTGCGGCATTCGGTGTCCTCGGCGACCGGGTCGGAGTCGGCGACGACACCGGCGCCGGCCTGGACGTACGCCGTGCCGTCGCGCAGCAGGGCCGTACGGATGGCGATGGCGGTGTCGGAGTCGCCGGCGAAGTCCAGGTAGCCGACGCAGCCGCCGTACAGTCCGCGCCGGGAGGGCTCCAGCTCCTCGATGATCTGCATGGCGCGCGGCTTGGGCGCGCCGGACAGGGTCCCGGCGGGGAAGCAGGCGGTCAGCACGTCGAAGGCGGTGCGGCCCTCGGCGACGCGGCCGGTGACGGTGGAGACGATGTGCATGACGTGCGAGTACCGCTCGATCGACATGAAGTCGACGACCTCGACGGAGCCCGGTTCGCACACCCGGCCCAGGTCGTTGCGGCCGAGGTCGACGAGCATGAGGTGCTCGGCGCGCTCCTTGGGGTCGGCGATGAGCTCCTCGGCGAGCGCCTGGTCCTCCTGCGGGGTGGCCCCGCGCGGACGCGTTCCGGCGATGGGGTGCACCATCGCGCGGCCGTCCTCGACCTTGACCAGTGCCTCGGGGCTGGACCCGACGACGTCGAAGCCGTCGAACCGGAAGAGGTACATGTACGGGGACGGGTTGGTGGCCCGCAGCACCCGGTAGACGTCCAGGGCACTGGCCGTACAGGGCGTCTCGAACCGCTGGGAGGGCACCACCTGGAAGGCCTCGCCCGCGCGGATGCGCTCCTTGATGTCCTCGACGGCGTCCTGGTAGGCCTTTCCGCCCCACAAGGCGGTGTACGGCGGCAGCTCGGAGGGCGGCAGGGCGGCGGGCTCCGTCGCCAGCGGCTTGGCCAGGTCGGCGGCCATGGCGTCGAGGCGGGCGACGGCGTCGGCGTACGCCTCGTCGACGCCGGTGTCGAGGTCGTTGTGGTTGATCGCGTTGGCGATCAGCAGGACGGTGCCGTCCCAGTGGTCGAGGACGGCGAGGTCCGAGGTGAGGAGCATGGTGAGCTCGGGCAGCCGCAGGTCGTCGCGGCCGTGCTCGCCGATGCGCTCCAGCCGGCGCACGACGTCGTAACCGAGGTAGCCGACCATGCCGCCGGTGAAGGGCGGGAGGCCGGAGGCGAGGTCCCTGGGGGTGTGGAGCGTCTCGATGGTGGCGCGCAGCGCCTCCAGCGGGTCGCCGTCGACGGGGACGCCGACGGGCGGGGTGCCGAGCCAGTGGGCCTGTCCGTCGCGCGCGGTGAGGGTGGCGGCGCTGCGGACGCCGACGAAGGAGTACCGGGACCAGGAGCGGCCGTTCTCGGCGGACTCCAGCAGGAAGGTCCCGGGGCGCTCGGCGGCGAGCTTGCGGTAGAGCCCGACCGGGGTGTCGCCGTCCACGAGCAGGCGGCGGCTGACGGGGATGACGCGGCGGTCGGCCGCCAGCTTGCGGAAGGTCTCGAGATCCATGGCGGCAGACCCTATTCGGCGAGGGGGAGGACGTCGGCGTCGAAGCAGGTACGGGCGCCGGTGTGGCAGGCGGCCCCCACCTGGTCGACCTTGACCAGGACGGTGTCGGCGTCGCAGTCCAGGGCGACGGACTTGACGTGCTGGACGTGACCGGAGGTGTCGCCCTTGACCCAGTACTCGCGGCGGCTGCGGGACCAGTAGGTGCAGCGGCCGGTGGTGAGGGTGCGGTGCAGGGCCTCGTCGTCCATCCAGCCGAGCATGAGCACCTCGCCGGTGTCGTACTGCTGGGCGATGGCCGGGACCAGCCCGTCGGGGCTGCGCTTGAGACGGGCGGCGATGGCCGGGTCAAGGTTGCTGGTCATGTCGCCATTGTGCCGTGGCCCCGGGGTCGGCCCGGGGGCACGTCCACTGGGCGGACCGGGCCCTGCCCCCGTACGCTGGCGCCCATGTCGACCCATGCCAAGCGTGAACGACTTCTGCTCGCCGATCTGTTGGAAGCGGCGGGCCCGGATGCCCTGACCCTGTGCGAGGGGTGGAAGACCCGGGACCTCGCGGCCCATGTGGTGGTGCGCGAGCGCCGCCCGGACGCCGCTGCGGGAATCCTGATCGGGCCGCTGCGCGCCCGCCTGGAGCAGGTGCAGGCGGAGTACGCCTCGAAGCCGTACGACGAACTGATCCAGCTGATCCGTACGGGGCCACCGAGGATGTCCCCGTACGCGCTCAAGCAGGTCGACGAGGGGGCCAACACGGTCGAGTTCTACGTCCACGCCGAGGACGTGCGGCGGGCCCAGCCGGACTGGACGCCGCGCGAGCTGGACCCGGTCTTCGCGGACGCGCTGTGGTCGCGCCTGGAGAAGGGGGCGCGGATGCTGTGCCGCAAGGTGCCGGTGGGTCTGGTGCTGCGCCGCCCGAACGGCCAGACGGCGGTGGGCCGCCGGGGCACCCCGGTGGTCACGGTGACCGGGGAGCCGGGCGAGCTGACGATGTTCGCGTTCGGCCGCCAGGACGCGGCGAGCGTGGAGGTCGAGGGCGACAAGGAGGCCGTGGAGCGGCTGCACGGGGCCAAGCAGCTGGGTATCTGACGGCTGCCGCCGGACGCCTCCGACCTGCGGCGACGGCGCGCGATCGGCCACTGTCAGTGGTGGCGGGCATCATCGGACGTACGTGGTTCATCCCGGCGGACCCCGGAGGCGGACGATGATCAGGATCGCGATGACGAGCGTGTACGTCGACGACGAGGCGAAGGCGCAGGCCTTCTACACCGGCGTGCTCGGCTTCGAGACGAGAACCGACCTGGATCTGGGCGGGGCGCGGTTCATCACGGTGGCCGCGCCCGGCCAGGACGTGGAGCTGCTGCTGGAGCCCGGGGACAGCCCGCTGGCGGCGCAGTACCGGAAGGGGCTGCGCGAGGCCGGGCTGCCGTGCCTGGTGCTCTCGGTGGACGACCTGCGGGCGGAGCACGAGCGGCTGAGCGGCCTGGGCGTGCGGTTCACGCAGGCGCCCATGGAGCAGGGTCCGGTGCTGACGGCCGTGCTGGACGACACCGTCGGCAACCTCATACAGCTGGCCCAGCGGGCGGCCTGAGCCGCCCGCCGGGCCTGGCGCGCGGGTCTGCCGGTACCCCGGCCTGGCGCGCAGGTCTGCCCCGTCCGCCGAGCCCGGCGGACGGCGGGTGCCGCGTCAGCGGACCGGGTGGCCGGCCTCGCGCAGGGTGTCCTTGACCTCGGAGATCCGCAGGTCGCCGAAGTGGAAGACCGAGGCCGCCAGCACCGCGTCCGCGCCCGCGTCGATGGCGGGCGGGAAGTCGGCGAGCTTGCCGGCGCCGCCGGAGGCGATCACCGGGACCGTGACGTGCTTGCGCACGGCCGCGATCATCTCGGTGTCGTAGCCGTCCTTGGTGCCGTCCGCGTCCATCGAGTTGAGCAGGATCTCGCCCGCGCCCAGCTCGGCGGCCCGGTGGGCCCACTCGACGGCGTCGATGCCGGTGCCGCGGCGGCCGCCGTGCGTGGTGACCTCGAAGGTGCCCTGGGGGGTGCGGCGGGCGTCGACCGACAGGACCAGCACCTGGCGGCCGAAGCGCTCGGCGATCTCCTGGATCAGCTCGGGGCGGGCGATCGCCGCGGTGTTGACGCCGACCTTGTCGGCACCGGCGCGCAGCAGCTTGTCGACGTCCTCGGCGCTGCGGACGCCGCCGCCGACGGTCAGCGGGATGAAGACCTGCTCGGCGGTGCGGCGCACCACGTCGTAGGTGGTCTCCCGGTTGCCGGACGACGCGGTGATGTCGAGGAAGGTCAGCTCGTCGGCGCCCTCGGCGTCGTACAGCTTGGCCATCTCGACGGGGTCGCCCGCGTCGCGCAGGTTCTGGAAGTTGACGCCCTTGACGACCCGGCCGTTGTCGACGTCCAGGCAGGGGATGACTCGGACCGCGAGGGTCATGAGGACTGCGCTCCTCGCTCTGTTCCTCGGTACGCCTCGATCTCGACCTCGACGACCAGCCGGGGGTCGACGAAACCGGAGACGATGATCATGGATGCGGCGGGCCGGACGGCGTCGAACAGCTCCTTGTGGGCCCGGCCGACCTCGTCCACGTCCCGCGCGTGGGTGATGTACATGCGGGTGCGGACCACGTCCGCCGCGCCCAGGCCGAGCTGCTCCAGTGCGCCGAAGGCCACGTTGAAGGAGTTGACCGCCTGCTCGTAGGGGCCGCCCTCGGCGATCTGGCCGTCGACGACGGAGGTGCAGCCGGAGACCAGGACCAGGCCGTTCGGCAGCTCCACGGCGCGGGAGTAGCCGAACTGCTCCTCCCAGGGCGCGCCGGTCACGACCTTGCGTACGGAAGCGGTCATTCGGCCACCGCCGCGACGGCCGCGAGGGCCTCCTCCAGGGTGAACGCCTTGGCGTACAGCGCCTTGCCGACGATCGCGCCCTCGACGCCCTCGGGGACGAGCGCGGCGATGGCGCGCAGGTCGTCGAGCGAGGAGACGCCACCGGAGGCGACGACCGGCTTGTCGGTGGCGGCGCAGACGTTGCGCAGGAGCTCCAGGTTCGGGCCCTGGAGCGTGCCGTCCTTGGCGATGTCGGTGACCACGTAACGGGAGCAGCCCTCGGAGTCGAGGCGGGCCAGCGTCTCGTACAGGTCGCCGCCGTCGCGGGTCCAGCCGCGGCCGCGCAGCGTCGTGCCGCGGACATCCAGGCCGACCGCGATCTTGTCGCCGTGCTCGGCGATGACCTTGGCGACCCACTCCGGGGTCTCCAGGGCGGCGGTGCCCAGGTTGACCCGGGTGCAGCCGGTGGCGAGCGCGGCGGCGAGCGAGGCGTCGTCGCGGATGCCGCCGGAGAGCTCCACCTTGATGTCCATGGCCTTGGCCACCTCGGCGATCAGCTGCCGGTTGTCACCGGTGCCGAAGGCGGCGTCGAGGTCGACCAGATGGAGCCACTCGGCGCCCGCCCGCTGCCAGGTCAGGGCCGCCTCCAGGGGAGAGCCGTACGACGTCTCCGTGCCGGACTCGCCATGGACGAGCCGTACGGCCTGGCCGTCCCGGACGTCGACGGCGGGGAGGAGTTCGAGCTTGCTCATCTCAGCGGGTCCTAGATCCTTTGGAGGGAGATCAGAAGGGGAGGTCGGAAGGTGGGGTCAGAAGGTGTGGAGCCAGTTGGTCAGCAGCTGGGCGCCGGCGTCGCCGGACTTCTCCGGGTGGAACTGCGTCGCCCACAGCGCGCCGTTCTCGACGGCCGCCACGAACCGCTCGCCGTGCGTGGACCAGGTGACCTTCGGCGCGCGCATGGCGGGGTTCGTGATCTCCAGGTCCCAGTCGTGCACGGCGTAGGAGTGCACGAAGTAGAACCGGGCGTCGGCGTCGAGGCCGGCGAAGAGCTCGCTGTCCCCGGGCGACTCGACGGTGTTCCAGCCCATG
Organism: Streptomyces sp. NPDC045998; assembly: GCF_056430285.1. Lineage (NCBI taxonomy): Bacteria > Bacillati > Actinomycetota > Actinomycetes > Kitasatosporales > Streptomycetaceae > Streptomyces > Streptomyces sp. NPDC045998. Next base: position 783,604 of record NZ_JBWKLJ010000001.1, on the reverse strand, counting down.
TGGGGCACGATCGGGGCCTGGAGCGGTCCGACCGTGCCGGGCCACTCGTCGAGGCCCTCGGTCTCCACGCCGTGCTCGATGCCGCGCGCGAAGAGGATCTGCATGCCGACGCAGATGCCCATCACGGGGCGGCCGCCGGAGAGCCGGCGCTCCACGATCCAGTGGCCGCGGGCCTCCTTGAGCCCCGTCATGCAGGCGGAGAAGGCGCCCACGCCGGGGACGAGCAGCCCGTCGGCGTTCATGGCCTTGTCGTAGTCGCGGGTGATCTCGACGTCGGCGCCGACGCGGGCGAGGGCCCGCTCGGCGGAGCGGACGTTGCCGAACCCGTAGTCGAAGACCACGACCTTCTTGGAAGTCATTCCCAGATCCCCTGAATCCGCATGACGCCGGCGACCAGGCACATCACCGACGCGATGGCCAGCAGGACGATGAGTCCCTTGGGCATCTCCTGCTTGGTGAAGGAGTACACGCCGCCGGTCAGGAAGAGGCCGACGACGATGAGGATGGTCGAGAGACCCGTCACAGCGCGCCCTTCGTGGAGGGCAGGATCCCGGCCGCGCGCGGGTCGCGCTCGGAGGCGTAGCGCAGGGCGCGGGCGAGGGCCTTGAACTGGCACTCCACGATGTGGTGGGCGTTGCGCCCGTACGGCACGTGGACGTGGAGCGCGATCTGCGCCTGCGCGACGAAGGACTCCAGGATGTGCCGGGTCATGGTCGTGTCGTACGAGCCGATCATCGGCGCCATGTTCTCCGGCTCCGTGTGCACCAGGTAGGGGCGGCCGGAGAGGTCGACCGTCACCTGGGCGAGGGACTCGTCGAGCGGCACGGTGCAGTTGCCGAAGCGGTAGATGCCGACCTTGTCGCCGAGCGCCTGCTTGAAGGCGGCGCCCAGCGCGAGGGCGGTGTCCTCGATGGTGTGGTGCGAGTCGATGTGCAGGTCGCCGTCGGTCTTGACGGTGAGGTCGAACAGACCGTGGCGGCCGAGCTGGTCGAGCATGTGGTCGTAGAAGCCGACGCCGGTCGACACGTCGACCTTTCCGGTGCCGTCGAGGTCTATCTCGACGACGACGGACGTCTCCTTGGTGGTGCGCTCGACCCGTCCTACGCGGCTCATGAACTCTGCTCCTTCTTCAGTGCGCGAACCGCATCCAGGAACGCGTCGTTCTCTTCGGGGGTGCCGGCGGTGACCCGCAGCCACCCCGGTACGCCGTTGTCCCGGACCAGGACGCCCCGGTCGAGGATCCGCTGCCAGACGGCATGGGCGCCGCCCTCGCCGGTGAAGCGTCCGAACTGGACGAAGTTGGCGTCGGACTCGGTCACCTCGTACCCGATGGCGCGCAGCTCGGCGACGATCCGGTCGCGCTCGGCCTTGAGCTGCTCGACGTACCCCAGCAGCGTATCGGTGTGCTCCAGGGCGGCGAGCGCCGTGGCCTGGGTGACGGCCGACAGGTGGTACGGCAGGCGTACGAGCTGGACGGCGTCGACCACGGCCGGGTGCGCGGCCAGGTAGCCCAGGCGCAGTCCGGCGGCGCCGAACGCCTTGGACATGGTCCGGGAGACCACCAGGTGGGGCCGGCCCTCGATCAGCGGCAGCAGCGAGGGGCGGTGGCTGAACTCCACGTACGCCTCGTCGACGACGACCAGCGACGGCTTGGCGGCCTGCGCGGCCTCGTACAGCGCCAGTACGGTGTCGGCCTCGACGGCGGTGCCCGTGGGGTTGTTGGGCGAGGTGACGAAGACGACGTCGGGGCGGTGCCGGGCGATGGCGGCCCTGGCCGCGTCCACGTCCACGCGGAAGTCGTCGGTGCGCGGCCCGGAGATCCAGCCCGTCCCGGTCCCGCGTGAGATCAGTCCGTGCATGGAGTACGAGGGCTCGAAGCCGATCGCGAGGCGGCCCGGTCCGCCGAAGGTCTGCAGCAGCTGCTGGATGACCTCGTTGGAGCCGTTGGCGGCCCAGAGGTTGGCGAGGCCCACGTCGTATCCGGTGGTACGCGTGAGATAGGCGGCGAGGGCCGTACGGAGCTCGACGGCGTCCCGGTCGGGGTAGCGGTTGAGCGTACGGGCCGCCTCCCGGACACGCTCGGCGATGCGCTCGACGAGCGGCTCGGGCAGCGGGTACGGGTTCTCGTTGGTGTTGAGGCGTACGGGCACGTCGAGCTGGGGCGCGCCGTACGGGGACTTGCCGCGCAGCTCGTCGCGGATGGGCAGGTCGTCGATGCCGACGGTGTCGGGGGCGGTCACTGCTGCGGCACCTTCCACCCGAAGCGGGCCTTGATGGCCGCGCCGTGCGCGGGCAGGTCCTCCGCCTCGGCGAGCGTCACCACGTGGTGGGCGACCTCGGCGAGCGCGTCGCGCGTGTAGTCCACGATGTGGATGCCGCGCAGGAAGGACTGGACGGACAGGCCCGAGGAGTGGCAGGCGCAGCCGCCGGTGGGCAGGACGTGGTTGGAGCCCGCGCAGTAGTCGCCGAGGGAGACCGGCGCCCAGGGGCCGACGAAGATCGCGCCCGCGTTGCGGACGCGGTCCGCGACGGCGGCGGCGTCGGCGGTCTGGATCTCCAGGTGCTCGGCGCCGTACGCGTCGACCACGCGCAGGCCCTCCTCCAGGCCGTCGACGAGCACGATCGCGGACTGCCGCCCGCGCAGGGCGGGCAGGATCCGGTCCTCGACGTGCCGGGTGGCCGCGACCTGCGGCTCCAGCTCCTTCTCGACGGCCTCGGCGAGGTCGACGGAGTCGGTGACGAGGACGGCGGCGGCGAGCGGGTCGTGCTCGGCCTGGCTGATCAGGTCGGCGGCGATGTGCACCGGGTCGGCGGTGTCGTCGGCGAGGACGGCGATCTCCGTCGGGCCGGCCTCGGTGTCGATGCCGATCCGGCCGGTGAAGTACCGCTTGGCGGCGGCGACCCAGATGTTGCCGGGGCCGGTGACCATGTTGGCGGGGGCGCAGGACTCGGTGCCGTACGCGAACATGGCGACGGCCTGGGCGCCGCCCACGGCGTACACCTCGTCGACGCCGAGGAGGGCGCAGGCGGCGAGGATCGTCGGGTGCGGCAGGCCGCCGTGCTCGCGCTGCGGCGGCGAGGCGAGGGCGATGGACTCGACGCCCGCCTCCTGCGCCGGTACGGCGTTCATGATCACGGACGAGGGGTAGACGGAGCGGCCGCCCGGTGCGTACAGCCCGACGCGCTCGACCGGAACCCACTTCTCGGTCACGGTGCCGCCGGGCACGACCTGGGTGGTGTGCGGGGTGCGGCGCTGCTCGCGGTGGACGATGCGGGCGCGCCGGATCGACTCCTCCAGACCGGCGCGGACGGCCGGGTCCAGCTCCTCCAGCGCGCGCGTGAGCGCGGCCGCCGGGACGCGGACCTGGTCGAGGACCACACCGTCGAACTTCTCCGCGTAGTCGATCAGCGCCGCGTCCCCGCGATGATGCACGGCCTCGCAGATGGGCCGCACCTTCTCCAGGGCGGCTTCCACGTCGAACTCGGCACGGGGCAGCAGGTCGCGCAGGGCGCCGCCCGTCGGGAGGGCGTCGCCACGCAGATCGATTCGTGAGATCACAGGTCAATTCTCTCAGACGGCGTCGCACGGCCGGACGTCCGTATCACTGGCTGATACAAGCCGCAGTGGCGTCTTGTCGTCACACCTGACCGTTAGCGTTCGGTCCGTCACACAGAGGGAAGAACAACCGTACGAACAGGGGAAGCGGAGGGGGCGGCAGTGACCGAGCCGCACGACGACGACGTACCGGGCGACCTCAGCCCGAGCGAGCTGGGCATGTGGCAGGCGTTCCGGATCGGCGCGACCTACGACCTAAGCGTGGGCAACGCGGTGCTGGACGATCCGTTCTCGCCGCGCGCCTGGCCGCCCGAGCGCAGCGTGCGCGCCCGGGTGGTCGCGCTGCTGCTCCTCGACGGGCCGCCGGCCCTGCCGGGGCGGGTGTCGGCGCTGAAGCTGCGCGGGGTGCAGATCACCGGGACGCTGGACCTGGCGGGCGGCACGGTCTCCCCGTACGTGGAGCTGCACGGCTGCCGGTTCGAGAACGAAGTGGTGCTGCCGGAGTGCCGGTTCGGCACGCTGCGCATGGTCGGGTGCGCGATACCGCGGCTGGAGGCGGCCCGGCTGCACACGGAGGGCGATCTGCATCTGCCGCGCTGCCGGGTGGAGCGCGGCATCCGGCTCACGGACGCCCAGATCGGCACGGACCTGCTCATCAACCAGATCCACGTCCGGCCGGACCGGAACGGGCGGGCGATCGTCGCGGACGGCATGTCGGTCGCGCAGGACCTGCAGGCGGAGCTGATCGAGACGTACGGCGAGCTGTCGCTGCGCGGCGCGAAGATCGGCGTGTCGCTGAACCTGCGGGGCAGCCGGCTGCGCGGCGCGGAGGGCCGGCGGGCGCTCAACGCGCCGCAGCTGAGCGTGGAGCGCACGCTCTACATGACGTACGCGTGGGTGAGCGACTCGGGGAACGTGGCGGGGACGACACCGCCGGGAGGGCTCGCCAACTTCAACACGCCGATGCGCGGAGCCCGGATACAGCCCTTCGAGTGCCGGGGCGGGGTGCGGCTGGACGACGGACGTTTCGGTGACGCGGTCGACTTCCACCACGCGCGCTTCTTGCTGTCGTCGGAGCGGAAGGAGGAGCTGTCGCTGCGCCGGATCGTCACCCCGGAGCTGCGGTTCAACGGCGAGCGCCCGGAAGAGGGCCGGGTCGTGCTGAACGGCGCGAAGGTCGTCACGCTGATCGACCTGTCCACCAGCTGGCCGGGGCCGGGCGGGCTGGCGATGGGCGGTTTCGTGTACGAGAACCTCGTGCCGTACGGGCACTTCCCGCTCGCCCGGCGCCTGGAGTGGGTGGCGGCTGCGACCCCCGAGTACGCGCCGGAGCCGTACGAACGGCTCGCGGCGGTGCTGCGCAACAGCGGGGAGGACGCGGACGCGCGCGAGGTACTGCTGGCCAAGCAGCGCAGGCGGCGCGAGACGCTGCCGCTGGCCGCGAAGCTCTGGGGATACCTCCAGGACTGGACGGTGGCGTACGGCTACCGGCCGGGCCGGGCGGCGCTGTGGATGGCGGTGCTGTGGGCGGCGGGGGCGCTGGCCTTCGCGCAGTGCGACCCCGCCGCGATAAAGGGGGACGAGCACCCCGAGTGGAACGCCCCGCTGTACGCGCTCGATCTGCTGCTGCCGGTGATCAACCTGGGGCAGGACGGGTACTGGCGCCTGGAGGGCATATGGCAGTGGGCCTCGGCCGTGCTGATCCTGCTGGGATGGGTCCTGGCCACGACGGTGGCGGCGGGTGCCTCACGGCTGCTGCGGCGGAGCTGAGGCCGAGCCGCGCCTGAGCGGCGGCGGGCCGAGCGCTGAGCCCGAGCCGAGGCGGGCTGCGGGCGAGCTGAACAAACGGCCGCCTTCCGTACCGGCGTGCGACGAATGTGCCCCGATTCGCCGCCGGGACACCGCTTTCTTTACGGTCTCTTGACATTCGGGGATGCAACCATTCCGCCGCTACGAAAGCTTCACAGCAGGCCACTGGCGCGGTCCCCACCTGCGTTTTTCAATGGTCCGCACCATGTCATTGCTCCGTGCTCTGCTCAGCACCGCCCGTGCGGGACGGCGCGGCGGCCCGCAACCCGCGGACGGGCTTCCGCCGGACCACGCGGTGCTGCTCGACGCGCCGGACGAGCGGCTCGGCCCGGCGCTGGTCGCCGCCGCGCTGGGGGACCACGCCCCGGCCGCCGCACTGCTGGCGGCCACCCGCGAGGCGGCCGAGTGGGAGAGCCGCGACCGGTACGTGGTGCGGCTGGCCGCGTTCGCGCGCAGCCGCGACGAGTGGCTGAGCCGCTGGCTGGCGCGCGCCCCGCGTGACCCGGACGCGCTCCTGGTCCACGCCGAGCTGGAGATCCGCAGGGCGTGGGCGTCGCCGGCGCGCGCCGAGCGGCTGCGCGAGCTGGGGCCGCTGATCGGCGCGGCGGCCGACGCGGCTCCGCGCGACCCGGTGCCGTGGCGGCTGGCGCTGGACCACGCGCGCGGCACCCACGCCACGCACACGGCGTTCGAGTCGCTGTGGGAGCAGGCCGTGCGGCGCTCCGCGCACCACTACGGCTGCCATGTCGCCGCGCTCACCTACCTGTCGGTCCAGCGGCGCGGCGCGCACCGCGAGTGCTTCCACTTCGCCGAGCAGGCCGCGGCCGACGCGCTGCCCGGTTCGCTGATAAGGGCGCTGCCGGTGCGGGCGGCGTTCACGCAGCTGACGGCCGGCGGCGTCGGCTCCGTACAGGCGGACCGGATCGACGCGGCGGCGGACCTGGCCATCGAGCTGTCCGGACGGTACGGGGCGGGCGACCCGTGGCCGGCCGAGGTGCGCAACGTGCTGGCCTACGTGCTGGTCGGGCGGGCGCGGTGGGCGGCGGCGCTGGAGCAGTTCCGGCTCATCGGGCCGCATGCGACGTCGTTTCCGTGGGCCTCGGCCGGGGAGGATCCGCTGGGCCGGTTCCTCGACGCGCGCGCCGGTGTGCGGCTCGAAGTGGCCCGCGCCGGACGCGCTGCCGTCCCGTTGCGCGGACGGGCCGGTCGTGGCCGTACGGGTGGCCATTACGCTTAGCCGCTGTGACCACCGCTCGCCTGCCCCTCTTTCCGCTGAACGCGGTGCTGTTCCCCGGCCTCGTGCTGCCGCTCAACGTCTTCGAGGAGCGTTATCGCGCCATGATGCGCGAGCTGCTGAAGACCGGCGAGGACGAACCGCGCCGCTTCGCCGTCGTCGCCATCCGCGACGGGCGCGAGGTCGCGCCGACCGCGCCCGGCCTGCCCGACCAGACCGCGCTGCCGGAGAAGGGGCCCGCCGCCGGTTTCGGCGCGGACCCGATCCAGGCGTTCCACCGGGTCGGCTGTGTCGCGGACGCGGCGACGATCCGGGAGCGGGAGGACGGCAGCTTCGAAGTGCTCGCGACCGGTACGAAGCGCGTGAAGCTGCTGTCGGTCGACGCGAGCGGGCCGTTCCTCACGGCCGAGCTGGAGGAGCTGGATGAGGTGCGCGGCGAGGGCGCGGGCGCGCTCGCCGAGGGCGTGCTGCGCGCCTTCCGCGCGTACCAGAAGCGGCTCGCCGGGGCGCGCGAGCGGTCACTGGCGACGGGCGTGGAGCTGCCCGACGAGCCGTCGGTCGTCTCGTACCTGGTCGCCGCGGCGGCGGTGCTGGACACCTCCGCGAAGCAGCGGCTGCTCCAGGCGCCCGACACGGCGACGCGGCTGCGGGAGGAACTGCGCCTGCTCCGCTCGGAGACGGCGGTCCTGCGCCATCTGCCGTCGCTGCCGGCGGTGGACCTCACCCGCACTCCGACGAGCCCCAACTGACGCGAGGAGCACCGCAGGTGGCGAAGAAGGCGAAGAAGCAGGAGAAGGGGGCGGGCGGGACCCCGGCGACGGTGGCGCTCACCGCCGCGGGCACGCCCTTCACGGTGCACGCGTACGACCACGACCCGGCGTCCCCCTCGTACGGGGAGGAGGCCGCGGAGGCGCTCGGCGTCTCGCCGGAGCGCGTCTTCAAGACCCTGGTCGCCGACGTGGACGGAGAGCTGACCGTCGCGGTCGTGCCCGTGGCCGGGCAGCTCGACCTCAAGGCCCTCGCGGCGGCGGTGGGCGGCAAGCGCGCGGCGATGGCCGACCCCGCGGCGGCCGAACGCACCACGGGCTACGTCCGCGGCGGCATCTCCCCGCTGGGCCAGCGCAGGCGGCTGCGTACGGTCCTGGACGCCTCGGCCTCCGCGCACGCCACGATCTGCGTCTCGGCGGGCCGCCGGGGCCTGGAGGTGGAGCTGGCGCCCTCGGACCTCGCCGCCCTCACGGACGCGGTCCTCGCACCCATCGGCCGCGGGTAGGCGGTACGGCGCCCCGCAGCCCACGTCGTGCGGCCCGCGTCAGGGGGCCCGCGTCAGGGGGTGGCGCCGTCCTTCGGGGTCGCGGGACCGTAGGGCCTGTCTTCCGGATCTTGCCGGGCTCGCGGGGTCTGGCACGCGCATCTTCCCCCGTAGCCCTTCGGGCACGGGAGGTGCCCCCAGCGTTGTCGTCAGTCGCCAATGCTCCGCAGTGGCTCCATCCTCCGCCTTGCATCTGCACGTACCAGACCCCGCTCCCTGACCCGGCCTGATCCGGAAGACAGGCCCTAGGCGTCCCACTCCGAGCTCGGGTACGGCTCCGGGTCCGGGTCCCGGGGCAGGAAGAGGGCCGCCAGGGCCAGGTGGACGAGCATGGCGGCGACCGGCCACGCCAGCAGCGCCCCGTGCGCGTTGAGCTCCAGCGGCGCGTCGAACGTGACGCCCGGACCCACCGCCCGGGCGTGCGCCACCACGTCGTGCGTGGGGCCCAGGAGCGTACCGACGCCCCAGCCGAGCAGGGAGCCCAGCAGGCCCCCCAGGGCGAGGCCGGCGACGACCGCGATGCCGCCGTGCCGGCGCGTGAACCAGAACACGGCCGCCGCGCTCAGCGCGCCGAAGCCCAGCCCGAGCAGCGTGAACGTACCGTCGGCGCCGACCGCGCCCTCGCCTTCGGTGTCCTTGACGAACACCGCCTTGCCGTCCGAGACCAAGCCGATCCGCGGCGCCAGCCACAGCCACAGCAGCCCCAGCGCCGCGCCCGCGAGTGTCACGCAGGCCGCCACCAGGACGCCCTGCCGTGCTTCGGCGGCCATGTCCGGCGCACCGTCCGCCCCGTCCGCCTGCTCGGCGCGCTTCGTGGCGGCGGAGGGGTACGGCGGCGGCCAGGCGGAGTCCTGCGGCGACGGCTGGTGAGGCGGCGTGGGAGGGGTAGGCGGCGTAGGTGGCGTCAACGGTGCGGTCACCCTGCCATCGTGCCAGGCGCCCGCCGGGGCCGCCTCATCGGACCGCCGCCCGCCGGTACGCCCACGTCGCGGCGGTCAGCGACAGCACGCCGACCACCGCGCAGACCGCCAGGTCCACCGCGACCGCCGCCCAGTCGGGACGGGTGTCGAACGTCCGGGCGAGCGCCTCGACTCCGTACGTGGACGGCAGCAGGTCCCGCGCCCACCCGACCGGCTCGGGCAGCCGGGCGGCCGGCAGCACGCCCAGCAGCAGGGCCGCCGACATCCCGAGCTGGCCCAGCAGCGTGGCGAGTTCCTGCCGCGGCGCGAGCAGCCCGAGCGCCGCGCCGAGCCCGGCGAGCGCGGCCCCGGCGAGCGGCACGACGGCCGCCAGGATCCACAGGTGCGTCAGCGGCAGCTGGAACAGGACGGAGCCGACGACCGCGGTGACGACGGTGCCCGGCACGGTGAAGGAGGCGTACGCCCCGGCCGCCCCCAGCACCACCGCGGCGGGCGGCACCGGCAGTGTGGCGTAGTGGTCGAGCCCGCCGCTCGCCCGCAGCTGCCCGAAGTACTGGGCGAGCAGGTTCAGTGCGACGAAGGCCACCACGAGCACGGACGACCCGGCGACCACGGCTCGCGCCTCGGCGCCGCCGTCGACGACACCGCGCATCAGGACCATGATCCCGACGGACTGGAAGGTCGCCACGAAGAGGAGGGGGATGCGCGCCACCCGGGCGCGGGACAGCTGCGCGCGGTAGACGGCGCCCAGCGCGGGCAGCAGCCGCGCGCGCGGCGCGAGCGGCGCGGCGGCACCGGACGTGACCGTGCCCGGCGCGGAAGCGTCCGACGCGGAAGCGTCCGGCGCGGGGTCATCACGCGGCGCGGGGTCGCGCGGCGCGGGGCCGGCGACCGGGGCTGAGCCGACCGTGCCGGGGGATCCCGGCGACAGGGCGGCCCGTGCGGGCACGATGCTCACCTGATGCTCCTGTTCATGCCTTGACCAGCCCCTTCGCCTCGCCGCCCAGCGCCAGGTACACGTCCTCCAGGCTCGGCGTGGCGAGTGTGAAGTCGTCGAGCGCTGCGAACGCCGCGCCGCCCGTCACCGCCGCGACCGCCGCCCGCGCCTCGTCCGGCGCCAGTCGCAGCACCCACCGGCGCCCGGACTCCTGCGCGGAGGCCCGCAGCGCGGCGACCTCGGGCACGTCGAGCGGCGCCCGGTCGCGCCACACCAGCTCCACCCGTACGTCACCGGCGACCCGCTCCTTGAGTCCGGCGGGGGTGTCGCAGGCGATGACCCGGCCGCGTTCCAGGACGGCGACCCGGTCCAGTACGGTCTCGGCCTCGATGACGTTGTGCGTGACGAGGACGACGGTGGTGCCGTGCTCGGCGCGGCGCCGGTCGACGGCCGCCCACACGGCGCGCCGCGCGACCGGGTCCATGCCGGTGGTCGGCTCGTCGAGGATGAGCAGGGGCCGCCGTCCGACGAGCGCGGTGGCGAAGCAGGCGAGCCGCCGCTGGCCTCCGGAGAGCCGCTTGAGGGGCCGCCCGGCGAGCTCGGTGAGGCCCAGCTCGGCGAGGACGGCGTCCCGCTCGCTGCGCGCGTCGCGCGCCGGGAGGCCGCGCAGCCGCCCGGTGGTCTCGGCGGCGAGCGCGACGGTCAGCTCGTCGAGGGCGGTGGACTCCTGCCCCAGGTAGCCGATCAGCCGCGACGCCCGCTCCGGGTGGCGTACGAGGTCGTGGCCGAGCACCTCCACGGTGCCGGAGTCGGGCCGCATGAGCCCGGTCAGCTGGCGTACGAGGGTGGACTTGCCGGCGCCGTTCGGCCCGAGCAGGCCGAAGATCTCGCCGCTGCGGACCTCCATGGTGATCCCGTCGGTGGCGCGCACCTCGGGCGTCGCGGGAGCCCCTCTTCGGGCGCGCGCGGCGGGGTACGTCTTGACCAGGTCCCGCACCACGCACACCGTACTCACGAGGGATGAGCCTAAAGGGTCGCGCTGCCCTATTCGCCCACGGGGGCGTGTTCGGCGGCCGCCCGTACGTCGATCTCTCGCCAGAAGCCAGCCCTGATGGCGTACCGGTCGTGCTCGTCGATCTGGTCGTCCTTGTGGGCGAGCAGCCCGAACCGTGCCGCGTACCGCAGCAGTTCCCCGTCGATGCGGTGCGGGATGCGCGGGTACATGCTCGACAGTTTCCCGACGTGACCCTGGTCGGGAAGCCGCTCCATCCAGCGCCGCGCGAAGACCTGGCCGACCTCGAAGGGGTCGCCGCCGACGGTGGTGATGTCCTCCTCGCGGTCAGCCCAGCGCTGCTCGGCGCTGGTCAGCTGGGCGAGCGTGGGCAGCGACGCCGTCTCGGCCGGCTCGCCGACCTGGCTCCCGGGGCGGTCGATCCAGCCCCGGTCGGAGGACCAGCGCAGGGTCGCGTTGGCCGGCTGGGGGCTGGGCGGGGGCGTCTGGGGGTGGGCCGGGCCGCGCAGGCCGGCCAGGTCCTTCGGGGTCGGCACCGCCCTGCCGGTGCCGGGGCCGGAGGGGCCACCGGAGCCGTTGACGGCGGCGGTCGGCGCGGGGGCCGGGGCGGGCGCCGCCGGGGCCGGGGCCCCGTTGCGTACGGCGGCGGCCGCGGAAGCCGCGGCCTCGGCGGCGGCCAGGGCCGACTCGGGGAGCGGCGCGGAGAGGATGGCGGCGATCTCGGGGCGGGGGGCGGGCTGCGGGGCGCACACGCCGCCCAGCTCCTTGGCCCGTACGGCGCGGGTGATCCACGCACGGTCGAGGACGCGCCGCTCGTCGGCCTCGGCGACGAGGTCCTCGGACTGGTTGTAGTCGCCGTCGGCGGCCTGGACCGCCCAGAGGTGGACGGCGACGCCGTGCTCCTTCGCCGACATCAGGCCCGGCAGCAGGTCGCCGTCGCCGGTGACGAGCACCACGTCGGAGCAGGCGCGGTTGCGGGCGAGCTCGGTGAGCTCGGCGTGCATCGCGGCGTCGACGCCCTTCTGGGCCCAGCGGCCGTCGCTGCGGGTCAGGGCGCCGAGCCGGACGGTGACGCGGGGCATGACGCGCAGCCGGCGGTGTTCCGGCTGGGGTACGCGGTCGGGGGCGCCGTCGAACCAGTAGATCCGCAGCAGGGGCTGGGCCGTGTCGCTCTCGGCGCGTTCGCGCAGCCCCTGGATGAGGGCGGCGTGGTCGACGGTGATCCGGGAGCGGGCCGGTTCCCCGGCGAGGAGGCTGGCGGCGGCGCCCAGGAGGTAGCCGGCGTCCACCAGGACGACGCAGCGGTCCACGTGTTCCACCCTCTTTCGGGAACCTCGGGATCGGAAGTTGCTTCGGTCTCTTCGGTCGTGCGGGTTCTTCAGGCGCTTCGGGTCTTCGGCACGGCGTGTGCTGCGGGGACTGCGGGTGTTGCGGGTACTGCGGGTGTTGCGGGTACGGCGAGTGCTGCGGGTCTCCGGGTACGGCGGGATCTCCGGTTGCGTCGATCTCCGCGTACGCCGGGGCTTCGGGTTCTTCGAGTCTGCCCGACTGCGGGAGGGTTAACGGCCGGAACTGGATCACCGGCGTGGCGGATCACCCTACGCGCCCCGCAGGGCTCCCGACTACGGTCCGCAATGATCCAAAATGCGCGGTTTTTACGCGTGTGTGAGTCTGAACGCGGCCCTGGCCCCTACACCCCACGGAGGCATCACCATGGCCAAGAACCGGAAGCAGGACCGCAGTCAGAAGCAGCCCGCCGCCGCCGAGCGCGGCGCTCCGCAGGCCGCCGGCACGATGGAGGCCGAGCCGCGCATGGCCCCCGTCACCCCGGCCGACGTGGCCCACAAGGGCCGGAAGAAGCGGTTCGGCCACAACTAGCGCGTGAGCTGACGGAAGGGGCGCGCCCGTGACGACGGGCGCGCCCCTTCGCGCGGGGTGGGGACGGGTCAGGTCAGCCGGCCAGGCAGGACGGGCCGAGCAGCACCTTGAGGTCGCCGAAGAGCGCCGGGTCCGGCTGGACGCGGTGCCGGTCGAGGCGGAGCACGGTGGTCGAGCGGGGGCCCTGGAGCTTGATGCGCACCTCGGTGTTGCCCTTGTGGTGTGTGAGGATCTCGCCGAGGCGGCTGACCATCGGCGGGGTGACCTTCACGGTGGGGATGGTGAGCACCACCGGGGCGTTCGTCCCGGCCGAGGAGAGGTCGGGGACCATCAGCTCCATGGCGACCAGCCGGGGCACGTCCTCGCGCTTGTCGAGACGGCCCTTGACGAAGACGACGGTGTCCTCGACCAGCTGGGTGGACACCAGCTGGTACGTCGCCGGGAAGAACATGCACTCGATGGAACCGGCCAGGTCCTCGACGGTGGCGATGGCCCAGGCGTTGCCCTGCTTGGTCATCTTGCGCTGGAGCCCGGAGATGATGCCGCCGATGGTGACGACCGCGCCGTCGGCGTGCTCGCCGCCGGTGAGCTGGGAGATCGCGGCGTCGGCCTTGTCGGACAGCACGTGCTCGATGCCGAAGAGCGGGTGGTCGGAGACGTACAGGCCGAGCATCTCGCGCTCCTGGGCGAGCAGGTAGGACTTCTCCCACTCGAGGTCGGAGAACTCCACGTCGAGGCCGAAGCCGGGCTCGCTGCTGTCCTCCTCGCCCATGCCGCCGAAGAGGTCGAACTGTCCCTCGGCCTCCTTGCGCTTGACCGCCACCACGTTGTCGATCATCGACTCGTGGTGCGCGACCAGGCTCTTGCGGGTGTGGCCCATGGTGTCGAAGGCGCCGGCCTTGATGAGCGACTCGATGGTGCGCTTGTTGCAGACGACCACCTCGACCTTGTCGAGGAAGTCGGGGAAGGAGCTGTACTTCCCCTTCGACTTGCGGCACTTGATGATCGACTCGACGACGTTCGTACCGACGTTCCGCACGGCGGAGAGGCCGAAGAGGATGACGTCGTCACCCTGGGCGGCGAAGTTCGCCTCCGACTCGTTGACGTTCGGCGGGAGCACCTTGATGCCCATGCGGCGGCACTCGTTCAGGTAGACGGCGGACTTGTCCTTGTCGTCCTTGACCGAGGTGAGCAGCGCCGCCATGTACTCGGCGGGGTGGTTGGCCTTGAGGTACGCCGTCCAGTAGGAGACGAGCCCGTACGCGGCGGAGTGCGCCTTGTTGAAGGCGTAGCCGGCGAAGGGGACCAGGACGTCCCAGAGCGCCTGGATGGCCTCGTCGCTGTAGCCGTTCTTCTTGGCACCGGCCTGGAAGATGGTGAAGTTCTTCGCCAGCTCCTCGGGCTTCTTCTTGCCCATGACGCGGCGGAGGATGTCGGCCTCGCCGAGTGAGTACCCGGCGATGATCTGGGCGGCCTTCTGCACCTGCTCCTGGTAGACGATCAGGCCGTAGGTGACGCCGAGGACCTCCTTGAGCGGTTCCTCCAGCTCGGGGTGGATCGGGGTGATCTCCTGCTGGCCGTTCTTGCGCAGCGCGTAGTTCGTGTGCGAGTTCATGCCCATCGGGCCCGGCCGGTAGAGGGCCGAGACGGCGGAGATGTCCTCGAAGTTGTCGGGCTTCATCAGCCGCAGCAGCGAGCGCATGGGGCCGCCGTCGAACTGGAAGACGCCGAGGGTGTCGCCGCGCTGGAGCAGTTCGAAGGTCGTGGGGTCGTCGAGCGGGAGGCTCAGGAGATCGATGTCGATCCCCTTGTTGGCCTTCACCATCTTGACGGCGTCGTCCATGATCGTGAGGTTGCGCAGGCCCAGGAAGTCCATCTTGAGCAGGCCGAGCGACTCACAGCTCGGGTAGTCCCACTGGGTGATGGTGACGCCGTCGGTGTGCCTCACCCAGACGGGGACGTGGTCGGTGATGGTCTCGCTGGACATGATCACGCCGGCGGCGTGCACGCCCATCTGCCGCACCAGGCCCTCGACGCCGCGCGCGGTGTCGATGACCTTCTTCACGTCCGGTTCGTTCTCGTACATCGCCCGGACCTCGCTCGCCTCCGAGTAACGGGGGTGGGACGGGTCGGTGATGCCCGAGAGCGGGATGCCCTTGCCGAGGACGTCGGCGGGCATGGCCTTGGTGATGCGGTCGCCCATCGCGTACGGGTAGCCGAGGACGCGCGCCGAGTCCTTGATGGCGTTCTTGGCCTTGATGGTGCCGTACGTGCCGATCATGGCGACCTTGTCGGCGCCGTACTTCTCGGTCACGTACCTGATCACCTCGACGCGCCGACGCTCGTCGAAGTCGATGTCGACATCGGGCATGGAGACGCGCTCGGGGTTGAGGAAGCGCTCGAAGATCAGGCCGTGCGGGATCGGGTCGAGGTCGGTGATGCCGAGCGCGTACGCCACGATCGAGCCGGCCGCGGAGCCTCGGCCGGGGCCGACGGCGATGCCCTGGTTCTTGGCCCACATGATGAAGTCGGCGACGACGAGGAAGTACCCCGGGAAGCCCATCTGGATGATGACGTCCATCTCGTAGTCCGCCTGGCGCTGGCGGTCCTCGGGGATGCCGTCGGGGTAGCGGCGGTGCATGCCGCGCTTGACCTCCTCCTTGAACCACGTCACCTCGGTGTGGCCCTCGGGGATGTCGAACTTCGGCATGAGGTCGCGCTTCTCGAACATGCCGGTGGTGTCGATCTGCTCGGCGACCAGGAGGGTGTTGCGGCACCCCTCCTGCCAGGCGTCCGAGGAGTCGATGGCGTACATCTCGTCCGTGGACTTCAGGTAGTAGCCGGTGCCGTCGAACTTGAAGCGGTCCGGGTCGGAGAGGTTCTTGCCGGTCTGGATGCACAGCAGCGCGTCGTGGGCGCCGGCCTCGTGCGCGTACGTGTAGTGCGAGTCGTTGGTGACCAGCGGCGGGATGCCGAGCTTCTTGCCGATCTCCAGCAGGCCGTCGCGGACGCGGCGCTCGATCTCGATGCCGTGGTCCATCAGCTCCAGGAAGTACCGGTCCTTGCCGAAGATGTCCTGGTACTCGGAGGCGGCCTTCAGGGCCTCGTCGAACTGGCCGAGGCGCAGCCGGGTCTGGAGCTCACCGGAGGGGCAGCCGGTGGAGGCGATCAGGCCCTCGGACCACTGCGCGATGGTCTCCTTGTCCATACGCGGCCACTTCTGGAGCCAGCCCTCCTTGTACGCGTCGGAGGAGAGCCGGAACAGGTTGTGCAGGCCGGTGTTGTTCGCCGCCCAGATCGTCTTGTGGGTGTAACCACCGGAACCGGAGACGTCGTCCCGCTTCTGGTGCGGCTGGCCCCACAGGACCTTGCGCTTGTTGCGCCGGGACTCCGGGGCGACGTACGCCTCGATGCCGATGATCGGCGTGACGCCCGCCTTCTGGGCCGAGTGGAAGAAGTCGTACGCCCCGTGGAGGTTGCCGTGATCGGACATGGCGATGTGCGTCATGCCCATCTCGTTGCAGGCGTTGAACATGTCCTTGAGCCGCGCGGCACCGTCCAGCAGGGAGTACTGGGTGTGCACGTGAAGGTGCGTGAACGGCGGCTTCGACACGGCTGCGGCCTCCGGGAGAGTCGGGGATGGGGACGCTCGGAAGTCTACGTGGGCCCACTGACAGTCTTGGGGCACCGGAGAGTACGGTCGCGCGTTGAGACGGACGGAACACCTGTCCGTTTTGTCATGTACGAAGCCAAGGGGCGCGCCCGCGCGCCCCGCCCGCACGTCCGTACCAGGAGGCACCCCGCGATGTCGGTCCCCCAGCCCACCGCCGAGGAGCGCGGTGAGCAGATCCTCTCCGTCTTCGGCACCGCCTTCGGCGAGCTCCTGGCCGCCGACCCGGCGGCCTTCCGGGTCAAGTTCCGGAAGATGGCCGCCTCGGCCTTCGCCTTCTACCGGGGTACGGCCTGCCTCTTCTACGCCGACCTGGAGCAGGAGCGGGACGGCGGCCCGTACCTGGACGAGCGCACGGGCCGGGTGTGGATCCACGGTGATCTGCACGCCGAGAACTTCGGCACGTACATGGACGCCAACGGCCGGCTGATCTTCAACGTCAACGACTTCGACGAGGCGTACGTCGGCCCCTTCACGTGGGACCTGAAGCGGCTGTCCGCCTCCCTGGCGCTGATCGGCTACACCAAGGCGCTCAGTGACGGGCAGATCACCGAACTGGTACGGATCTACGCCGCGGCCTACCGCGAGCGCATCCACGCCCTGGCGGCCGGCGCCCGCCACGAGGACGTCCCGCCCTTCACACTGGACACGGCCGAGGGGCCGCTGCTGGACGCCCTGCGCGACGCGCGCTCGCTGACCCGGTTCGGGCTGCTGGCGTCCATGACCGAGATCCGTGACTTCGAGCGGCGCTTCTCCTCCGGCGCCGGGACGATCGAGCTGGACGCGGCGACCCGCTACAAGGTGCTGGCGGCGTTCGACGGATACCTGGAGACGCTGCCCGAGTCGAGCCTGGCCCGGCCGGACTCGTACCGCGTGAAGGACGTGGTGGGGCGGCGGGGCATCGGCATAGGTTCCGCCGGGCTGCCGTCGTACAACATCCTCCTGGAGGGCAACAGCGACGCCCTGGAGAACGACGTCGTGATCTACATGAAGCAGGCCCAGACCCCGGCCGTCTCGCGCCATGTGACCGACCCGGCCGTCCGCGCGTACTTCCACCACGAGGGGCACCGCACGGTCATCTCGCAGCGGGCGCTCCAGGCGCACGCCGACCCGTGGCTGGGCTGGACCGAGCTGGACGGGGCCGGACAGCTGGTGGCGGAGGTCTCGCCGTACGCCGTGGACCTGGACTGGTCGGACATCGACGACCCGGAGGAGATCGCGGCGACCGTCGCGGACCTGGGGCGGGCGACGGCGACCATGCACGCGGCGGCGGACGACGAGAGCGGGCACTCCCTGGTGCCGTTCTCCACGGAGCGGGCCATCGACGCGGCGATCGCGGCGGACGAGGAGGGCTTCGGCGAGCTGCTGGTGGACTTCGCCCACCGCTACGGCGCCCGGGCGCGCGCCGACCACCAGATCTTCGTCGACCTGTTCCGCAACGGCCGGATCCCGGGCCTGTAGGGAGCCTGTGGAGGTCCCCTCTCCGGGTTCCCCGGCCTTTAGGGACCGCTTACCATCCGGCGTGGCACACTCGTGCGGCGATGGAAGACATATCCGGGACCCGGCTCAGGTGGCTGCGGGCGGCGCTCTTCACGGCACTCGTCGTGACGCTGTCCGTGGCCTCCCACGTGCTGCTGTCCGGGGTGCCGCTGCCCCTGACGACCGTCGCCGTCGTCGCCGCCGGGGTCCTCGCCGTCGCGTACGCGCTCGCGGGCGAGGCGGAGCGCGGCTTCCGGCGCATCGCGGGGCTGCTGGTCCCGCTGGAGCTCGCCGCCGACACCGTCTTCACCTCCGGTCAGCACGCCTGTTACGGGCCGTCCGGCGGGCCCGTGGCGGGCGCCCTGCGCTCGGTGGGCGTCGACGTGCTGTGCGGGGGCGGCGGGGTGGGGACCCCGCTGCCCGGCGTGGCCGCCCCGGCCGGCGGCACGGCCACCCTGCTGCACTCCCCCGACCCGGCCCTGCCCTGGCTGCTGCTCGCCGCGCACGTCTCGGTCGGGCTGGTCGCCGCGGCCTGGCTGCGGCGCGGTGAGAGCGCGCTGGCCGGGCTGGTGCGGGCGGTGGCCGCCTTCGCGTTCCGGCCGCTGCTGGTCGCGGTCGCCGCGGTGCGCACGCGCGGGCGGGGCGTACGGCGGGGCCCGCGGCCCGCGGAGCGGCCGGTCCCGGCCCGGCACCGGCTTCTCGTGCACTGCGTGGGACGGCGTGGACCGCCGCTCCGCCCGGCGCTCACCGCCTGAGCGGAACCGAGCGGAACAGTCCACCCCGAGAAGCACCCCACCACACGGAGAAGTACGACCATGAGTGCACGCAACAGCCAGGCCAACAAGGCGGCGGCCCGCGAGCGGCTGCGCCAGGAGCGCGAGCGCCAGGCGAAGAAGGAGAAGGTCCGCCGGCAGGTCACCGTCGCCGTCTCGGCCGTCGCCGTCCTGGCGGTGGCCGGCGGCATCGGTTACGCCGTCGTGCAGGCGAACAAGCCCTCCCACTGGGAGGCCGTGAAGGACGCCAAGAACGTCACGGCACCGAAGAACACCACGGGGGACGACGGCACCACCGTCGTCGTCGGCAAGGCCACCGCCAAGAAGACGCTGGAGCTGTACGAGGACTCCCGCTGCCCGGTCTGCGCCGTCTTCGAGCAACAGGTCGGCGAGACGATCGAGAAGGACGTCGCGGCGGGCAAGTACAAGGTCCGGTACGTGGGCGCCACCTTCATCGACAACTCCGACCAGGGTGAGGGCTCCAAGAACGCCCTCTCTGCGCTGGGCGCCGCCCTGAACGTCAGCCCCGAGGCGTTCCTGGACTACAAGGCGGCCCTCTACTCCGTGAAGTTCCACCCGGAGGAGTCGCAGGACAAGTTCGCCGACGACTCGTACCTCCTGAAGATCGCGGACACGGTGCCCGCGCTGAAGAACAACGCCGCCTTCAAGAAGGACGTGGAGAGCGGCACCTTCGACGCGTGGGCGATGAAGATGTCCGCGGCCTTCGACAAGAGCGGTGTCCGGGGCACGCCGACGCTGAAGATGGACGGCAAGACGGTCACCGACGCGGACGGTGAGGGAGCGCCGATGACGGCGAGCGAGTTCACCACCGCCGTGGACAAGGCCCTCAAGGGCTGAGCCGGCGGGCCCATCGGGTACGTCTTTCGGCCAACGGGCGGGTGAACTCATGGGAGTTCACCCGCCCGTTGGCTCTACCGGTCAGTAATCTGATCGGCCGTGACCAGTCGACACGCATCCGCATCCGTCCCCGCATCCATCCCCCGTCCCAGCCGCCGCACGGTCGTCAAGGCCGCCGCCGCCACCGCCGTGGCCGCCCCCGTGCTGGCGCCCGGCACGTCCGCCGCCGCGGACACCGCGTCTCCCGTCTTCCACCACGGTGTGGCCTCCGGCGACCCGCTCCCGGACGGCGTCCTGCTGTGGACGCGCGTCACGCCGTCCCCGGACGCCCTCCCAGGGTCCGGCAAGGGCCCGGACGCGGAGGTGAGATGGGAGGTGGCCGAGGACCGGGCCTTCACGGGCGTCGTCGCCCGGGGCACGGTCACGGCCACCGCCGCCACCGACCACACCGTGAAGGTCGACGTAAGGGGCCTGCGCCAGGCGACCGCCTATTACTTCCGCTTCACCACGGGTGCCGTGGTCTCGCCCGTCGGCCGCACCCGCACCGCCCCGGCCCCCGACGCCGCCGCGCCGGGCATCCGGTTCGGCGTGGTCTCCTGCGCCAACTGGGAGGCGGGCCACTTCGCCGCGTACCGCCATCTCGCGGACCGCGCCGACCTGGACGCGGTGCTCCACCTCGGCGACTACATCTACGAGTACGCCTCCGGCGCCTACCCGGCCCTGGAGAAGGTCGTACGGCCCCACGAGCCCCGGCACGAGATCGTCACGCTGGCGGACTACCGGCTGCGGCACGCCACGTACAAGAGCGACGCCCACCTCCAGGCGCTGCACGCCGCGCACCCGCTGATCGCGATATGGGACGACCACGAGTTCGCCAACGACGCCTGGCCGGGCGGCGCCGAGAACCACACGCCGGAGACGGAGGGCGCCTGGGCGGCGCGTGTGGCGGCCGCGAAGCAGGCGTACTTCGAGTGGATGCCCGTCCGCGCCTCCACGGAGGGCACGGTCTACCGCCGGCTGCGGTTCGGCAAGCTGGCCGACCTGCACCTGCTCGATCTGCGCTCGTTCCGCTCCCAGCAGGCGTCCCACGGCAGCGGGAAGGTCGACGACCCGGACCGTACGATCACGGGCCGCGCCCAGCTGGACTGGCTGAAGTCGGGTCTGGCCGCGTCCGACACCGCCTGGCGGCTGGTCGGCACCTCCGTCATGATCTCGCCGGTCGCCTTCGGGGCCCTGCCGGCCCATCTGCTGGAGCCCGTCGCGGAGTTGCTGGGCCTGGCCAAGGGCGGTCTCGCGATCAACGTGGACCAGTGGGACGGGTACACGGACGACCGCAGGGAGCTGCTCGCGCACCTGACGGACCGGTCCATCCGCAACACCGTGTTCCTCACCGGGGACATCCACATGGCGTGGGCGAACGACGTGCCGGTGACGGCGGCGACGTACCCGCTGTCGCGGTCGGCGGCGACTGAGTTCGTCGTGACCTCGGTGACGTCGGACAACCTGGACGACATCCTGCGGGTCGCGCCGGGGACGGTGTCGGTGGCCGCCGCCGGGGCGATCCGGGCGGCCAACCGCCATGTGAAGTGGGTCGACATGGACCACCACGGCTTCGGTGTGCTGGACGTGACCGCCGAGCGCACGCAGATGGACTACTACGTCCTCTCGGACCGTACGAAACCGGACGCCACGGCGGCCTGGACGCGGTCGTACCTGACGCGGAGTGGAACGCAGAAGGTCGAGCGGGTGTACTCCCCCGTACGCTGAGCGGACCTCGATGGTCGATTTTCGGCCAACCAGCCGCGTGTTAACGGGAGATCACACGGCCGTCGCGGGTGGTGCGTTCCGGGAGATCGAATCCGGACACACCATCCGCTCTCGGTGGCGCGTTCGTTACGTGCGTGTCTCAACACCCGGAACGGACCGAAGCTTTTCTCCCCGATGTCTTCATTTACTCAACGATTGATTGGGCTTGTTCGATGCTCATCAAGATCTGACATGGCCCCGTAATCTCCCCGCGGTGGCGAGGAAGGCCCTCTCCACAACCCCCCGCGAGGAGTCACCATGCGTGCTCTTGCCCGAATATCTCCGCGTCTGCACCGTCGTGCCCTCGGTACGGCGGTGATGGCCGGAACCCTGGCCCTCTTCCCGCTCTCCACCCCGACGGGCGCCCTGGCCGCCAAGGCACCCGCCGCGGACCGGGTCTCGGCCGAGGAGTGCGAGGAGGGTACGGGCGTGAGCACGACCGCCCGCGAGCTCCCGGGCGCCTCCCACGCCCACGAGCCCAACGAGGTCACCGACGCCAAGGCCAAGGCCATGGACGCGGACCTG
Source organism: Streptomyces sp. NPDC045998 (assembly GCF_056430285.1). Taxonomy (NCBI): domain Bacteria; kingdom Bacillati; phylum Actinomycetota; class Actinomycetes; order Kitasatosporales; family Streptomycetaceae; genus Streptomyces; species Streptomyces sp. NPDC045998. The sequence goes on along the minus strand of NZ_JBWKLJ010000001.1, from coordinate 761,835 downwards.
AAGAAGAGACTCGAATCCGTGCGGGCGAGCGGCGCCGCGGGCCTCACCGCCACCGCCACCACCATCCCGGTGTACTTCCACGTCATCCACGACGGCGACACCGGCAAGCTCAGCACGACGGCCATCAACCAGCAGATGGCCGTCCTCAACTCCGCCTTCGGCGGCCAGGGCACCGGCAACACCGACTCCGGCTTCCAGTTCACGCTGGCCGGCACGGACTACACGGACAACGCCGCCTGGTACAACCTGAGCTCCGGCTCCGCCGAGGAGAAGGCGATGAAGTCGGCCCTCCGCAAGGGCGGGGCGAACGCGCTCAACTTCTACACCGCCAACCTCGGCGGCGGGCTGCTCGGCTGGGCCACGTTCCCGTCCTCCTACAAGTCCAACCCGACCATGGACGGCGTCGTGGTGCTCGACGCCTCCCTGCCGGGCGGCGCGGCCACCAACTACGACCAGGGCGACACCGGCACCCACGAGGTCGGCCACTGGATGGGGCTGTACCACACCTTCCAGGGCGGCTGTAACGGCAACGGCGACTACGTCTCCGACACCCCGGCCGAGAAGAGCCCGGCGTACGAGTGCCCGACGGGACGCGACAGCTGCGCCAGCAAGACGGGTGTTGACCCGGTTCACAACTTCATGGACTACACGTACGACGCCTGCATGTACCAGTTCACGGCGGGCCAGGTGCAGCGCATGAAGGACCACTGGACGGCGTACCGCACCGTCTGACGGGAGGCCGCCCGTCTCCCGTGTGGGGCACGGTGCCGCGAGTTACGCGGCACCGTGCCCCACGCGCGTGGAGCCCCTACAGGCTCTCCAGGAAGCCCAGAGCGATCTGCCAGGTCCGCTCGGCGGCGTCCTCGTCGTAGTCCGGCAGGTCCGGGTCCAGGTACAGGTGTCCGGCCCCCGGATAGCGGTAGACCTCCACATCCGCCCCGGCCCGCCGCATCCGCAGGTACCAGGCGTTCAGCCAGTCGTCCGGCTCGAAGGGGTCGGGGTCGGCGACGTGCAGCTGGACCGGCAGGTCGTCCACGGACGCGACCTCCGCGAGGTCGGACGTGCCGTGGAACAGCAGCAGCCCGCGCGCCTTCTCGTCACCGAGCGCCAGGGTCTGGGCGATCGACGCGCCCATCGAGAACCCGGCGTACACCAGACCTCGCTCCGAGTAGGCCGCCGCGGCCAGGATCGCGCGCTTGAGCAGCGCCTCCTGGCCGATCCGGTCCTTGATCGCCATGCCTTCCTCGACCGTGCCGGCGGTTTGGCCCTCGTAGAGGTCGGGCACGTGCACGTGGTGCCCGGCGGCACGCAGCCGGTCGGCTGCGGCGTGCACGGCCGGGCGCGGACCGTAGGCCGAGTGGAAGAGCATGATGTCCATCCGGCCATCCTGCCAGCAAGCACCGGAAAGGGTCGGAGTCCCGGATCCATGGAGAACGCGCTGCGCCCGTTGACCGTCGTCGGTGGCTCGGTGGTGCTCACGCTGGTCGTCGGCTGGCTCGTCGACCTGCTGCTGCGCCGCATCGACGCCAAGCACCCCGAGACCCCGCTGTGGGACCTGCTGCGCCGCTGCCGGATACCCGTCCAGGTCGTCCTGCTGACCGCGCTCCTGCGCGGCACGTACCGGCAGACCAAGTGGCAGGTCGTCGTCCGCCACCAGGAGGTCATGGGCCAGGTGCTCTCGCTCGTGCTGATCGGCGCGGGGGCCTGGCTGGTGGTGCGGATCGCCGCCGCCATAGTGGAGTCGAGTTACGCCCGTTACGCCTCCTCCACGCGCGACACCGCCCGGGTCCGCCGGGTCCGTACCCAGGTGACGCTCATCATGCGGATCGTCACGGCGGTGGTCGGGGTGGTGGCGGTCGCGGCGATGCTGCTGACCTTCCCCGACTTCCGGACCATCGGTACGTCGATGCTGGCCTCCGCCGGCATCATCGGCATCGTCGCCGGTGTCGCCGCCCAGTCCACCCTCGGCAACCTCTTCGCCGGGTTCCAGATCGCCTTCGGCGACATGGTGCGGATAGGCGACACGGTCGTGGTGGACGGCGAGTGGGGCGTGGTCGAGGAGGTCACGCTGACCTTCCTGGCCGTACGGACCTGGGACGAGCGCCGGATCACGATGCCCGTCTCGTACTTCACGAGCAAGCCCTTCGAGAACTGGTCGCGCGGCGGCGCCCAGATGACGGGCACGGTCTTCTTCCAGCTCGACCACTCGGCGCCCGTCGGGCTGATGCGCGAGAAGCTCAAGGCGATCCTGGCCGACAGCCCCGCCTGGGACGGCCGCGACTGGTCGCTGGCCGTGACGGACACCACTCCCACCACGATCCAGGTGCGCGCGGTCGTCACGGCGAAGGACGCGGACGACGTCTGGACGGTGCGCTGTGCCGTACGGGAGCAGATGATCGCCTGGCTGGTCAAGGAGCACCCGTACGCGCTGCCGCGCGTCACCACCGCGACCGCCGCGCCCGCGCCCTCCCCCGACGGCCAGTGGCGAGACGACAAGCCGCCGCGGGCCGCCGAGGTGCTCAGCAACAACGTGGACGCCTACGTCGTACGGAACGAGGAGAAGCGGCCGCCTCGGAAGCGGAAGCCCCAGCAGCAGCGGCAGCCGGAGCCGCAGCCGACCGAGCCGCGCACCGGCCGGGGCTGACCCCCACAGACCCGAGCACCGGGCCCGAGCACCGGGCCCGACGGGCCGACCGGGCGCCTCAGCGCAGGCTGTGGACGTCCAGGTGCCGCAGCACCCGGTCCACGACCTCCGGGTCCGCCCCCGGCTCGCTGCGCGCCGCCAGCACCTCGTGGCGGGCGGCCGACAGCATCTCGTGCTGGATGCGCTGCATCCGCCGGAACCGCTCGGCCCGCCGCGCCGCCGTCGACCGGCGCTCCTCGTCCACCAGGTCCGGGCTGATCCGCGCCCCCACCTCGAACGCCATCCGCTGCAACCGCTCCTGGAGCTCCTCCGGAAGCTCCTCGACCTCCGGGATCTCCTTCAGGCGCCGTTTCGCGGCCTTGGCGGCCCGGACGGCCAGCTCGCGCTCCAGCGCCCGCTCGGCGTCCGTGTCGGCCCGCACACCGAGCTTCCGGACCAGCCACGGCAGGGTGAGCCCCTGGAAGACGAGGGTGGCGATGATCACACAGAAGGCGATGAAGATGATCTCGTCCCGCCATGCGAAGGCCGCCCCCGAGTCGTCGCGCAGCGGGACGGCGAGCGCCAGGGCGACGGACGCCACGCCCCGCATGCCGGACCACCACATGACGACGGTCTCCCGCCACGTCACGGGGATCTCCTCGTCGTAGTCCCCGCCTTTGTGCAGCCTCTTGGCCAGCCAGGTGGCGGGCAGCAGCCACAGCAGCCGTACGCCGACGACGCAGGCGGCGATCGCGCCTCCCCAGCCGAGCATCTCCCCCAGCCGGTCCTCGGCCGTACCGAAGACGTTGTGCAGCTCCAGCCCGATCAGTCCGAAGGCGACGCCCGTGACGAGGACGTCGACGATCTCCCAGAAGGTCCGCCCGGCCAGGCGGCCCATCACGTCGTCCGCGTCCACGGCGTTCTCGGCCAGGTAGAGGGCGGTGACCAGGACGGCGAGGACGCCGGAGCCGAGCAGTTCCTCGGCGAGGACGTAACTCACGAACGGCACCAGCAACGTGAGACCGGTCTGCAGGGTCGGCTCGCCGAGCATGCCCATCAGCCGGTTCGACAGCCAGCCCAGCGCGAGCCCGACGGCGACGGCGACCACCGCGGAGAGCACCAGCTGCCCGGCGGCGCGCGGCCAGGAGAACGTTCCGCCGACCGCCGCCCCGATCGCCACGTGGTACAGCACGATCGCGGTGACGTCGTTGAACAGTCCCTCGCCCTCCAGGATCGACACCAGCCGGCGCGGCAGGCCCAGGGAGCCCGCGACGGCGGTCGCGGCGACCGGGTCCGGGGGCGCCACGAGGGCGCCGAGCACCACGGCCGCGGCGAGCGGCAGCCCCGGTACGACAGCGCTGGCGACGGCGGCGACGGCCGCCGTGGTCACGAAGACCAGCGCGACGGCGAGCAGGAAGATGGGCCGCTTGTTGGCGGCGAACTGGCTCCAGGAGGTGCGCTGGACGGCCGCGTACAGCAAGGGCGGCAGGACGAGGGGGAGGATGTAGTCGGGCGGGATGTCGACGTTCGGTACGAAGGGGAGGAGGGCGAGCACCATCCCCGCGAGCGTCATCAGCACCGGCGCGGGCAGCCGCAGCCGCTCCCCCAGGGGGACGGTCACCACCGCCCCGAGCAGCAGCACGAGCAGCAGAGCCAGCTGGTCCACGGGGCGCCCTCCACCCGGTCGGGCCGATCAGACGATCATCAACCCTGCCAGCCTGCCACGAGCGCGGTCGGCTCAGAGCGTCCGACGCATCGCCAGGTGCGGTATGCCCGCGTCATGGAACTCGGCGCCGTACGCCGCGTACCCGAGCCGCTCGTAGAAGGCGAGCGCCTGCGTCTGGGCGTGCAGGTCCACGGCGGTCAGGCCGCGCGCGCGTGCCGCGTCCTCGATGGCGCGCACCAGCGCCACCCCCACGCCGAGGCCGCGCGAACTCTTCGCCACCGCCAGCCGGCCCAGCGAGCCGACGCCCTCGGCGCCGCCCGTCTTGCCGGCCGCGTCCGGCCCGTACAGCAGCCGGCCGGTCCCGAGGGCGGTTCCGTCGGCGCGGCGGACGGCCAGTACGTGCACCGCGGTCGCGTCGTACGCGTCGTACTCGATCTCCTCCGGGACGCCCTGCTCGACGACGAACACCTCGCGGCGCACGGCGAAGCCCGCCGCGCGGTCCTCGTCGGTCACGGCCTCCCTCACCAGGAAGGGGCTCACGCGCTCTCCGCGGCGATCGCGTCGAGGGCGTGCTGGAGGTCCGCCGGGTAGGTGCTCTCGAACTCGACCCAGCGGCCGTCCGCCGGGTGCTCGAAGCCGAGCCGGACGGCGTGCAGCCACTGCCGGGTCAGCTTGAGGCGCTTGGCGAGCGTCGGGTCGGCGCCGTACGTCAGGTCGCCGACGCAGGGGTGGCGGTGGGCCGACATGTGGACGCGGATCTGGTGGGTGCGGCCCGTCTCCAGCTTGATGTCCAGGAGGGACGCCGCGCGGTACGCCTCGATCAGGTCGTAGTGCGTCACGGAGGGCTTGCCCTCGGCGGTGACGGCCCACTTGTAGTCGTGGTTCGGGTGGCGCCCGATGGGCGCGTCGATCGTGCCGCTCAGCGGGTCCGGGTGGCCCTGGACGAGCGCGTGGTAGCGCTTGTCGACCGTGCGCTCCCGGAACTGCGCCTTGAGGAGGGTGTACGCCCGCTCCGACTTGGCCACGACCATGAGCCCGGACGTGCCGACGTCGAGGCGGTGCACGATGCCCTGCCGCTCCGCCGCGCCGGACGTCGAGATGCGGTACCCGGCCGCCGCGAGGCCGCCGATCACGGTGGTGCCGGTCCAGCCGGGGCTCGGGTGCGCGGCCACCCCGACCGGCTTCACGATGACGACGATGTCGTCGTCGTCGTGGACGATCTCCATGCCCTCGACGGGCTCCGCGACGATCTGTACGGGCGCGGGGGCGGCCGGCATCTCGACCTCCAGCCACGCGCCGCCGCTCACCCGCTCGGACTTGCCGACGACGGCGCCGTCGACGAGCACCTTCCCGGAGGCGGCGAGCTCGGCCGCCTTCGTGCGGGAAAACCCGAACATACGGGCGATGGCGGCGTCGACGCGCTCGCCCTCAAGGCCATCGGGAACGGGCAGCGTACGGATCTCGGGAATCGTGCTCACCCGTCGAGTATGCCTTGTCAGTCCTTGTGGACGGTCCCGTCGGGGTCCAGGCCCCGGAACGACAGGATGACGATCAGGAACCCTCCGCACACGATCGCCGTGTCGGCGAGGTTGAAGACGGCGAAGTGCGCGGGGGCGATGAAGTCCACCACCGCGCCCCGGAACACACCCGGCGAGCGGAAGATCCGGTCGGTGAGGTTGCCCAGCGCGCCGCCGAGCAGCAGGCCGAGCGCGAGGGCCCACGGCAGGCTGTACAGCTTGCGCGCCAGGCGGATGATCACCACGATCACCGTCGCCGCGATGACCGTGAAGATCACGGTGAAGGCCTCACCCATCCCGAACGCGGCGCCCGGGTTCCGTACCGCCCGGAACGTCAGCAGCTCCCCGATCACCTCGATCGGCTCGTGGTGCTCCAGCTTGGCCACCACGAGCATCTTCGTGCCGAGGTCCAGCAGGTAGGCCACCAGGGCCACGGCGAACAGCGCGACGATCCTGCGCCCGCCCTTGGGCTGCTCGGCGGGCGCCGCAGCCTCGTCGTCCACATCCGGCGTACCGATGATGCGCTCCGCCTCTGCCACGTGAGTCCCTCAACCTAGGTGCCTGACTGACCACGAGGGTACGGCACACACCTACGGCTTCAGCCTCGCCGTTCCTGCTTCTGCTTGTCCTCCACGCACAGGGTGGCCCGCGGGAACGCCTGCATGCGCGCCTTGCCGATCGGCTTGCCGCACACCTCGCACAGACCGTACGTTCCCGCGTCGAGCCGCTGCAGCGCGTGCTCGGTCTGTTCCAGGGTGGCGCGCGCGTTCGCGGCGAGGGCCATCTCGTGCTCGCGCGTGATGTTCTTGGTGCCGGTGTCGGCCTCGTCGTGGCCGGCGCCGTCCCCGGAGTCCCGCATCAGCCCGGACAGGGCCTCCTCGGAGGCCGCGATCTCGGCCTGGAGCCGCGCGACCTCGCCCTCCAGCTCGGCCCGCGCCTCCGCGACCTCCTCGGGGCTCCAGGGCTCCTCACCGGGCCGTACGGCCAACTCCTCGGGCGCCGCCTCGGCGACACCCCGGGCCGGCGGCACCGGCTTCGCGGTCTTCGCCGTGGTCACGTCCGCGATCTTCTTCGCTGCCACCGTCCTGGCTCCCGTCTTCTCCGCGGCCTGCGCCGCCCCCTCGGCCGCGGCTGCGGCCTTACCGGCGGCCGCCTTGGCCGCCCGCTTCTTCCCGCCCGCCGTCCCGGCCGGCGCCTCGCTCTCAGCGCCACTCCTACCCGCCGGCGCCGCCTCTGCCCCGCCACCCGGCGTCTCCACGGCAGCGGCCTTGGCGGCGGCTTCGGTGGCGGGCGCCTTCTTGGTGGCCGTCTTGTGGACGGCGGCCTTCTTGGCGGGTGCCTTTCCGGCGGGTTCGGCGGGTGCTTGCCCGGCGCCTGCCGTTCCGGCGTGCGCGCGCTCGGCCGCCGCCTGCGGTGCGGTCGCTCCCTTGGCGGCCGGCTCGCGGCCGGCGGCCTTCTTGGCAGACGCCTTCTTGGTGGCCGCCTTTTTGGTGGCCGCCTTCTCGACAGGCGCGACCTCAGGGCCCGGCTCCTGGACGGCCGCCTTCTTGGCGGTCGTCCGCTTGGCGGGCGCCTTCTCAGCCGACGCCTCAGAGCCCGGCTCTTGGACGGCTGACTTCTTTCCAGGCGTCTTCTTGGCAGGCGCCTTCTCAGCCGGCGCCTCGGGGCCCGGCTCCTGGACCGCGGCCTTCTTGGCGGTCGTCCGCTTGGCAGGCGCCTTCTTGGTGTGCGCCTCACCGGCGGCCGGCTCGTGGGCGGCGGTCTTCTTGGCAGGTGTCTTCTTGGCGGCCGCCTTCTTGGCAGGTACTTCCTCCGCGGCCGGGTCCTTGGCGGCCGACTTCTTCGCCACCGTCTTCTTGGCGGGCTTCTTCTCCCCGACCGCCTCCGCCAGCGCGTCGCCGTGGGTGATCTTCCGGACAGGCTCCTTCTTGGCGACGGCCTTCCTCGGCGCCGCCTCCTTGGCGGGTGCCTGCGAGGCGGCCGGCTTCTTCGCCGCCGACTTCTTCACAGGCTTGTCCGCGCCGGCCTCCAGCGCGTCGCCCTGGGTGACCTTCCCGGCGGGCGCCTTCTTGGCGGACTTCGCGGATTTCTCGGACTTCGCGGATTTCTCGGACTTCGCGAACTTCGCCGACGGCGGCTCCGCGACCGGGCCCGCGGCCTCCTTCGCCGCGCTCCCGGGCGTCCCGGACTTGCCGGGCTTGCGCTCGGCGCCGGAGGCCGTGCCCCCGGCACGCGCCGGCGTCCTCGCGGTCGTCTTCTTGGCGGCCGTCTTCTTCGCGGCGGTCTTCTTCGCCACCATCTCACGGCCCCTTCACATATTGTGATCTTGCTCGCGAATCGTGCTGGGACGATAAATCGACTCCAGCCCCGCGGCAACGGGGCACGCCGCCGGTTCCGATCGCCCCATGCCCACGGCAAGACAACCTGCATCCGTTGTGCCCAGCTCGCCGCGGCGTAATCAGGCCACCGACCGGCGCCACCGGCCCGGGTACGAGGGTGTGGCATTCGGGTCAGTCCGGGCCCCGCCGAAAACCGGTCGGCCCCTCCCCCGGCGGGCCCTTACACTGGGCGGAGCGAAAGGCGTGGATGGGGACGAGTAGCGTCGTACGCAGCCATGAGCGACCCGGGGACGGTGAGAGCCCGGGGGCGAGCCCGATGTGAAGCATCACCCCGGAGCCGCCGGAAGAACGCCCTCGGGAGACCGCGGGGCCAGTAGACCCGGCATCGCGACCCGAATGAGGGGGCTCAGGACGCCCAGCCGGGCGCCCGGGGCCAAGGAGGGTGGTACCGCGGGAGCACGCACGCGCTCTCGTCCCTCCGACGGAACGAGCAACAGTCCGCCGGAGGATCCGATGTCGCAGTACCGCCAGGTACCCGCCCAGGTCGACCTGCCCGCCCTCGAGCACGCCGTGCTCGATTTCTGGCGCGAGCACAAGGTCTTCGCCAAGAGCCTCGAGCAGTCCGAGGGCCGCCCGGAGTGGGTCTTCTACGAGGGCCCGCCCACCGCCAACGGCATGCCCGGCGCCCACCACATCGAGGCCCGCGTCTTCAAGGACGTCTTCCCGCGCTTCCGCACCATGCGCGGCTACCACGTCGCCCGCAAGGCCGGCTGGGACTGCCACGGCCTGCCGGTCGAGCTCGCCGTCGAGAAGGAGCTCGGCTTCTCCGGCAAGAAGGACATCGAGGCGTACGGCATCGCCGAGTTCAACGCCAAGTGCCGCGAGTCGGTGACCCGCCACACGGACGCGTTCGCCGAGCTGACGACCCGGATGGGCTACTGGGTCGACCTGGACGACGCGTACCGCACCATGGACCCGGAGTACGTCCAGTCCGTCTGGTGGTCCCTGAAGGAGATCTTCGACAAGGGCCTGCTGGTCCAGGACCACCGGGTCGCCCCCTGGTGCCCCCGCTGCGGCACGGGCCTGTCCGACCACGAGCTGGCGCAGGGGTACGAGACGGTCGTCGACCCGTCCGTCTTCGTGCGCTTCCCGCTGACCTCCGGCCCCCTCGCGGGCGAGGCGGCCCTCCTGGTCTGGACGACGACCCCGTGGACCCTGGTGTCCAACACCGCCGTCGCCGCCCACCCCGAGGTCACGTACGTCGTCGCCACCAACGGCGAGGAGAAGCTGGTCGTGGCCCAGCCCCTGCTGGAGAAGGCCCTCGGGGAGGGCTGGGAGGCCACCGGCCAGACCTTCACCGGCGCCGAGATGGAGCGCTGGACCTACGAGCGCCCCTTCACCCTCGTGGACTTCCCGGAAGCGGCCCACTTCGTCGTCAACGCCGACTACGTCACCACCGAGGACGGTACGGGTCTGGTCCACCAGGCGCCCGCCTTCGGTGAGGACGACCTGAAGGTCTGCCGCGCGTACGGCCTGCCCGTGGTGAACCCGGTCCGCCCCGACGGCACCTTCGAGGAGGACCTCGACCTCGTCGGCGGCCAGTTCTTCAAGAAGGCCGACGAGGCCCTGACGGCCGACCTCCAGGCCCGCGGCCTGCTCTTCAAGCACATCGCGTACGAGCACAGCTACCCGCACTGCTGGCGCTGCCACACGGCGCTGCTCTACTACGCGCAGCCGTCCTGGTACATCCGTACGACCGCCGTCAAGGACCGGCTCCTGGAGGAGAACGAGAACACCAACTGGTTCCCGGACTCCGTCAAGCACGGCCGCTTCGGCGACTGGCTGAACAACAACATCGACTGGGCCCTGTCCCGCAACCGCTACTGGGGCACCCCGCTGCCCATCTGGCGCTGCGAGGAGAACCACCTCACGTGTGTCGGCTCCCTCGCCGAGCTGACCGAGCTGACGGGCACGGACCAGTCCTCCCTGGACCCGCACCGGCCCTACATCGACGACGTCACCTTCCCCTGCCCGACCTGCCGGGAGACGGCGACCCGCGTCCCCGAGGTCATCGACGCCTGGTACGACTCGGGCTCGATGCCGTTCGCGCAGTACGGCTACCCGTACAAGAACAAGGACCTCTTCGAGAAGCGCTACCCGGCGCAGTTCATCTCGGAGGCCATCGACCAGACCCGCGGCTGGTTCTACACGCTGATGGCGGTCGGCACGCTGGTCTTCGACAAGTCGTCGTACGAGAACGTCGTCTGCCTCGGCCACATCCTCGCCGAGGACGGCCGGAAGATGTCCAAGCACCTGGGCAACATCCTCCAGCCGATCCCGCTCATGGACCAGCACGGCGCCGACGCGGTGCGCTGGTTCATGGCGGCCGGCGGTTCCCCGTGGGCCGCGCGGCGCGTGGGCCACGGCACGATCCAGGAGGTCGTCCGCAAGACGCTGCTGACCTACTGGAACACGGTGGCCTTCCAGGCCCTGTACGCGCGGACGACCGGCTGGGCGCCGTCGGCCGCCGACCCGGCCCCGGCGGACCGGCCGCTGCTGGACCGCTGGCTGCTGTCCGAGCTGCACGCCCTCGTCGACCAGGTCACGCAGGCGCTGGAGGCGTACGACACGCAGCGGGCCGGCAAGCTGCTGTCCTCCTTCGTCGACGACCTATCGAACTGGTACGTGCGCCGCTCGCGCCGCCGCTTCTGGCAGGGCGACAAGGCGGCGCTGCGGACCCTCCACGACGTCGTGGAGACCGTCACGCGCCTGATGGCCCCGCTGACCCCGTTCATCACCGAGCGGGTCTGGCAGGACCTGGTGGTGCCGGTGACGCCGGACGCGCCGGAGTCGGTCCACCTGGCCACCTGGCCGGAGCCCGACCTGTCCGCCATCGACCCCGCCCTCTCGTCCCAGATGGCGCTGGTGCGCCGCCTGGTGGAGCTGGGCCGCGCCACCCGCGCGGAGTCGGGCGTGAAGACCCGCCAGCCGCTCTCCCGGGCGCTGGTGGCGGCGGCGGGCTTCGAGGCCCTCTCCCCGGAGCTCCACGCGCAGATCACCGAGGAGCTGAACGTCTCCTCCCTCGCCTCCCTCTCCGAGGTCGGCGGCTCGCTCGTCGACACGACCGCCAAGGCGAACTTCCGCGCCCTGGGCAAGCGCTTCGGCAAGGGCGTCCAGGACGTGGCCAAGGCCATCGCGGCGACGGACGCGGCGGCGCTCTCCCTGGCCCTGCGCGGCGGCGAGGCGGCCCTGGAGGTCAACGGCGAGACGATCACCCTCACCCCCGACGAGGTGATCATCACGGAGACCCCGCGCGAGGGCTGGTCCGTCGCCTCCGACGCGGGCGCGACGGTCGCACTGGACCTGGAGATCACGCCGGAGCTGCGGCGCGCGGGCCTGGCCCGTGACGCGATCCGCCTGATCCAGGAGGCCCGCAAGAACAGCGGCCTGGACGTCGCGGACCGGATCGCCCTGCGCTGGCGTTCCACGGACGCGGAGGTCACCGAGGCGCTCACGGACCACGCGGCCCTGATCGCCGACGAGGTCCTGTGCACGGACTACGCCGCCGGGGAGGCCGACGACACCTTCGGTGCCCCGTTCACGGACGAGTCCCTGTCCCTGACGTTCCGCCTCCGCAAGGCGTAACCCGCAGGCAGACCGAAGGGGCCCGGCCACACCACGTGGCCGGGCCCCTTCCGCATGCCCGCCGCCCGCCCGGCACGCGCATGCCCGTACGGCACGCCAAAAGGGCCGGGGCCCAGGACATGTGTCCCGGGCCCCGGCCCTACAGCCTGCCGGCCGACGGCTACGCGCTCAGCGCGCGACCGCGCCCGTCAGTTGTCGTCCTCGTCGATGAGGAAGCCGCGCATCGGCGACGGCGCCTGCTGCATCGGCTGGGGCGCCTGCGGCCGCACCGGTGCCATCGGCTGGGTCATCGCCGGCGACATCTGCTGCTGGCCGCCGTACGACGGGCCACCACCCATGCCGGGGTTGCCGCCCATCGTCTGGTTGCCACCGTACGACGGGGCGCTCGCACCCGCGGACGCCATCGACGGGGACGGCGGCAGCGACGGCGCGGCGGACGGCGTACGCGGCGGGGCCAGCGAGTCGTCGGCCTGGGTCTCCAGCTGGCGCAGCTGGCTCTCCAGGTACGACTTCAGGCGGGTGCGGTACTCGCGCTCGAAGCCGCGCAGGTCCTCGACCTTGCGCTCCAGCGTGGCGCGGGCCGACTCCAGCGAGCCCATCGCGACGCGGTGCTTCTCCTGCGCGTCCCGCTCCAGGGCGTCGGCCTTGGCGCGGGCGTCGCGCTCCAGGCCCTCGGCGCGCGAGCGCGCCTCGCCGACGATCTTGTTGGCCTCGGAGCGGGCCTCCGCGATCGCCTGGTCGGCGGTCTGCTGGGCGAGGGAGAGCACGCGGGCCGCGCTGTCGCCGCCCGGGCCCTGGCCCGGCTGCGGCATCTGCGGGCCGTGACCGCCCATGGGGCCACCCATGGTGCCGCCCATCGGACCGCCCATGGGGCCGCCCTGCATCGGTCCGGGGCCCATCGGACCGCCGTGGCCGCCACCCTGCGGGCCACCGTGGCTGGGACCGGCCGGCAGCTGAGGAGCACCACCGGGCAGCTGGGGCGGACCCATCTGCGGGGGCTGCTGCTGGACCGGCGGACCCGATATCCCGGCGGGCACGGGGGCGCCGGGACCCACGGGCCGCTGGTCCTGCTGCTCCGGAGGCTTGCGCATGCCCTGCTGCTGCTGGTTCTGCGCGGCCGCGCGCGTGGCGGCGGCCAGCTTGGCGCGCAGGTCCTCGTTCTCGCGGAGCAGGCGGGTCAGCTCGGCTTCGACCTCATCGAGGAAGGCATCGACCTCGTCCTCGTCATAGCCTTCTCGGAGGCGGACGGTCGTGAACTGCTTGTTCCGCACGTCCTCGGGGGTCAGCGGCATCTCTTCTTCACCTCTACGTAGTCGTCGGCAGTCGGCAGGACCGTTATCGCTCTACACCCTCAGACCCTCATCGCGAAGTTACCCACGATGTTGAGAAGGATGTAGACGATGATCATCAGAACGAAGAAGGACAGGTCGAGTGCCACGCCCCCGAGACGCAGCGGTGGGATGAACCGCTGCAGAAGCTTCAGTGGTGGATCGGTGACAGTGTAGGTGGCCTCCAGAACGACCACCATCGCCTTGCCGGGTTGCCATGAACGGGCGAACTGGAAGACGTACGACATGACCAGTCGGAAGAACAGCAGGACGAGGAAGCACATCAGAGCGATGTAGATCACCTGCAGTGCGACGCTCATCCCGCGCTTCCCTCTCCCCTGACCATGTCCACCGACCCTTCCGGCCGGCCGTTCCCGGTGTCGTGCTCTCAGCTCTGGTTGAAGAATCCGCCCTCTGCGATGCGGGCCTTGTCCTCCGCCGTGACATCGACGTTAGCAGGCGACAACAGGAACACCTTCTGCGTCACTCGCTCAATGCTGCCATGCAGGCCGAAGACGAGACCGGCGGCAAAGTCGACAAGTCGCTTCGCATCCGTGTCATCCATCTCGGTGAGGTTCATGATCACAGGCGTGCCCTCGCGGAAGTGTTCCCCGATGGTACGGGCCTCGTTGTAGGTCCGCGGGTGCAGCGTGGTGATGCGGTACGGCTCCCGCTCGGACACGACCTTGGGCATGATCACCGGTGCGTTCTTCTCCAGGCTCGGACGTTCAGGTGTGATGGATGCCACGGGGGCGATTCGGGCGGGTCGTCCGCTTTCCGCCGGAAGCGAAACCGGTTCCCTCTGCACGGGTGCTTGCGGAACGACGCGTACCGGTTCTTCCCGCTCCACCTGGAGCGGGGGCTGCGAGTGGCGCCGCCGGTCCCGCTCGGGCTCCGGCTCCAGCTCGGGTTCGAAGTCGTCATCGGGGTCGAAGCCCCGGCCGTCGTACCCATCGTCCTCCACGAGGCCGAGGTAGACCGCCATCTTGCGCATCGCGCCGGCCATGCTCTGAGTCCTCCGCTCTGTGGTGGATCGGCAACGTCAGCTCGTGCCCGCGATCCACTGGGCCTGTCCGCTGTTCGGCGGAAATGACCATATTTTCTGCTGTGGTCCGACTTCTTCGCGACGTTACCCGAGCCGGGGTCGGTCTCCGAGTACCGCAGTCCCGATGCGCACATGTGTCGCTCCGGCCGCCACGGCGTGTTCGAGGTCCGCACTCATCCCTGCTGACACCATGTTCGCAGTCGGATGGGCGGTGCGCAGGCGGGATGAGAATTCCATCAGCCGATCGAACGCGGCGCGTTCCCGCCCGGCGTACGGGCCGGCCAGCGGCGCCACCGTCATGAGCCCGTCGATCCGCAGCCCCGGCGCGGCCGCCACCGCGTCCGCCAACTCCTCGATGCCGTCCGGCGCCACGCCGCCCCGGTCACCCCGCTCGCCCGCCTCGGCGTCGAGCGCGACCTGCACGAGGCACCCCAGTTCGCGCCCGGCGCGCTCCGCCGCACCCGCGAGTGCGCCGACGAGCTTCAACCGGTCCACGGACTGCACCACATGGGCATAACTCGCCACGGAACGGACTTTGTTGGTCTGGAGCTGACCGACGAAGTGCCAGGTCAGATCGAGATCGGCGCAGGCGGCGGCCTTGGGCGCGGCGTCCTGGTCGCGGTTCTCCGCGACGTGCCGTACGCCGAGCTCGTGCAGCAGCCGCACGTCGCTCGCCGGGTAGGTCTTGGTGACCACGATGAGGGTCACGTCCTCCCGCTTCCGGCCGGCGGCCGCGCAGGCGGCGGAGATACGTTCCTCCACCCGTGCCAGGTTCTCGGCGAGCTGGGTCTTTCGGTCCGTCATCAGGTATCAGTCCAGCCAGACATATCCGGCGAGCCGCCCGGTGGTGCGGTCGCGGCGGTACGAGTAGTGGTCGCGCGATTCGAGGGTGCAGACGTCCGACGCGCGCCGGTCGCGCACCCCCAGCGCGTCGAGCTGCGCGTGCACCCCGGCGCTCACGTCGACGGCCGGAGTGCCCCAACTCGTCTCCGAGTGCGCCTCCGGCACGACGGCGGCGACCTCGTCGCGCATGTCCGCCGGGACCTCGTAGCACCGCCCGCAGACGGCCGGACCGGTACGCGCGGTGATACGGGACGGCTCGGCGCCGAGCGCGGTCATGGCCTCCACGGCGGCCGGCACGACCTCCGCGACCAGGCCGGGGCGTCCGGCGTGGGCCGCGCCCACCACGCCCGCGACCGGGTCGGCGAGCAGGACGGGGGTGCAGTCCGCGGTGAGCACGGCGAGCGCGAGCCCGCGCCGCGCGGTGACCACGCCGTCGACGGCCGGGACGTCCCCGCCGCTCCACGGCCCCTCGACCACGGCGATGTCACGGCCGTGCACCTGGTTCATCCAGACGACGCGCTCCGGGCCGAGCCCGAGCGCCTCGGCGGCGAGCCGCCGGTTGGCCCGTACGGCCCCGGGGTCGTCGCCCACCGCGCCACCGAGGTTGAGCTCCTCGTACGGAACGGCGCTCACCCCGCCCCACCTGTCGGTGAAGGCGAAGTGCGCGCCGTTCACGATGTCGTGCTGCCCTATCACGTCACCGGGTCACTTCAGGAAGTCCGGGACGTCCAGCTCTTCGGCCGAGGTGTCCGGGTACGGGCGGGCCGGCGGCACGGCCGTCGGGCCGGTCGGCGACAGCGAGGGCTCGCTCGCGACCGGTGCCGGCTCCACCGGCGGGGCCGGCGGCTCCTCGCGCATCGGTACGCTGCCGAGCCCGCCGATGGACCGGGCGGACTCGGTCGCGCGCGGCGCCGGGGCCGGCTCCTCGCGCTTGGCGGTGGACGAGGCGCCGAGGATGTTGTCGCGCCGCGCCGGGGGCTGGCCCCCGTCGAAGCCGGCGGCGATGACGGTGACGCGCACCTCGTCGCCCAGGGCGTCGTCGATGACGGCGCCGAAGATGATGTTGGCCTCGGGGTGGGCGGCCTCGCTGACCAGCTGGGCGGCTTCGTTGATCTCGAAGAGACCGAGGTCGGAGCCGCCGGAGATGGAGAGGAGCACGCCGCGGGCGCCGTCGATGGACGCCTCCAGCAGCGGCGAGGAGATCGCCATCTCGGCGGCGGCCACCGCGCGGTCGTCGCCGCGCGCCGAGCCGATGCCCATGAGCGCCGAACCGGCCTCGGACATGACCGACTTGACGTCGGCGAAGTCGAGGTTGATGAGGCCCGGGGTGGTGATGAGGTCGGTGATGCCCTGAACACCGGAGAGCAGCACCTGGTCGGCGGACTTGAACGCGTCCAGCACGCTGACCTGGCGGTCCGAGATGGACAGCAGCCGGTCGTTCGGGATGACGATGAGGGTGTCGACCTCTTCGCGGAGCGCGGCGATGCCGTCCTCCGCCTGGTTGGCGCGGCGCCGGCCCTCGAAGGTGAACGGCCTGGTGACCACACCGATCGTCAGGGCGCCGAGCGAGCGCGCGATGTTGGCGACGACGGGTGCGCCGCCGGTGCCGGTGCCGCCGCCTTCGCCTGCGGTGACGAAGACCATGTCGGCCCCCTTGAGGACCTCCTCGATCTCCTCACGGTGGTCCTCTGCCGCCTTGCGGCCGACGTCAGGGTTGGCTCCGGCCCCGAGGCCGCGGGTCAGTTCGCGGCCGACGTCGAGCTTGACGTCGGCGTCGCTCATCAACAGTGCTTGCGCGTCCGTGTTGATGGCGATGAACTCGACGCCTTTGAGACCGACCTCGATCATTCGGTTGATGGCATTGACACCACCGCCGCCGACACCGATGACCTTGATGACTGCGAGGTAGTTCTGCGGTGCTGCCACGTCGAAGGCCTCTCGCCTCGAGTTACGTGTCGCCACTTCGCGGTGGTCTCGCGACGCGGCGACGGATGCCGATGGGACGGTCCGAAACGCCGACCCAAACCCTAACGTTGAAGTTTAGGGTTACCAGTGTCTCTGTTCGCTGGACTCTTCCGGACAGGACACTAAGTCGACAAGTGGCGCACGTTCAACGAACACGCCGAACCTCCCGTTTTTCTTTTCACCCTATGTGATCACCCATAGCGCTGACCAACCAGGGTGCTGGCCAGCGCATATGTGCGTCAACTCCGCGCTGCCGCAGGGGCTGTCGGGGCACTCACGTCGAAGTGCCCCGCTTTGGGCGCCGCCTTCATCAGTGCGAGCAGCGCACGGGCTTTCGCCTCGCCCTCCTCGCCGCTCCCCCACACCACCGTCCGGCCCCCCGTCAGCTCCAGGGTGATGGAGTCGTACGAGCGGACGCCGACGATCCGGACCTCCCGGGCGACCCGCTCCGGCAGGGCCCCCGCCACGCCGACCGCCTCCCGGATGAGCCGCTCGACCCCGAAGCGGCGCAAGCTCGGCGACTGATCCACCGTCATCCGGAGCAGCGGGACGCCCTTCGGGGCCCGCTCCACGGTGGCGTAGCGCACGCCCTCGGCGTCCACCTCGACGAACTTCACGCCCGACTCCAGCAGGAGCACCGGTTCGCGCTCGGCCACCTCCAGCACGATCTCGTCCGGCCACGACCGGACGACGTCCACCGAGCCGATCCTGGGCAGCTTGCCGCGCAGCCGCCCCTCGATCGCCTCCGCGTCGACCGAGGCGAGGGCGGACCCGAGCGGTACGGCCGCGGCCGCGCGGACCTGGTCCGGCGTCAGCACGCGCGTGCCCGAGACCGTGACCTCCCGGACGCGCAGCCATTTGGAGCCGTAGAGCACCCATACGCCGCCCGCGACGAGCGCGAGGGCGGTGATGATCACCAGCAGGGTGCGGGGCGAGGGCAGCCGCGTACGGCCGCTCCCGGGCCCCGGGCGAGGGGGCCGGGCCGACGAGGTGCCCCGGGGCCCCCGGGCTCCGCGCTGGGCGGTGGTCGTCGGTCCGGCCATGCTCCCTGCCTTCCGCGCGCCGCTACGCCTTCCGGTGTGCGGCGATCGCCTCGTAGACCATGCCGACCAGCAGCTGGTCGGCGTCCCGGCGGCCGAACTCGCCGGCGGCGCGGGACATCTCGTACAGCCGGTGCGGGTCGGAGAGCACCGGCAGGACGTTGTCCTGGACCCACGCGGGCGTCAGCTCGGCGTCGTCGACCAGCAGGCCGCCGCCCGCCTTGACCACCGGCTGGGCGTTGAGCCGCTGCTCGCCGTTGCCGATCGGCAGCGGTACGTACGCGGCCGGGAGCCCGACGGCCGACAGCTCGGCGACCGTCATCGCACCCGCGCGGCACAGCATCATGTCGGCCGCGGCGTACGCGAGGTCCATGCGGTCCACGTACGGTACCGGGACGTACGGCGGCATCCCGGGCATGTTGTCGACGTGCGGCAGTTCGTTCTTCGGGCCGACCGCGTGCAGGATCTGGATGCCGGAGCGCTGGAGCACCGGGGCGACCTGCTGGACGACCTCGTTGAGGCGGCGGGCGCCCTGCGAGCCGCCGGAGACCAGCAGCGTCGGCAGGTTCGGGTCCAGGCCGAAGGCGGCGCGCGCCTCCGGGCGGACCCGGGCGCGGTCCAGCGTGGCGATGGTGTGCCGCAGCGGGATGCCGATGTAGCGGGCGTTGCGCAGCTTGCTGTCGGGGGTGGCGACGCCGACCCCGGCCGCGTACCGCGAGCCGATCTTGTTGGCGAGGCCGGGCCGCGCGTTGGCCTCGTGGACGACGATCGGGACGCCGAGCCGCTTGGCCGCGAGGTAGCCGGGCAGGGCCACGTAGCCGCCGAAGCCGACGACGCAGTCGGCCTTGGTCCGCTCCAGGATCTGCTCGGCGGCCTTGATCGTGCCGCGCAGCCGCCCGGGCACGGTGATCAGCTCCGGCGTGGGCTTGCGCGGCAGCGGTACGGCGGGGATGAGCGCCAGCTCGTAGCCCCGCTCCGGGACGAGCCGGGTCTCCAGGCCCCGCTCCGTTCCCAGGGCCGTGATCCCCACGGTCGGGTCCTGCCTGCGCAGGGCGTCCGCGAGGGCGAGCGCGGGCTCGATGTGGCCGGCGGTCCCCCCACCGGCGAGTACGACATGCACCGAAATTCACCGCTCTCCGGACGGACGCTTCTTGACGCGCCGTCGCATCGACTTCCAACTCACCCCGGCCCCTTTGCCCCACACCGGCTGGCGCATGGCCAGGGCCGCTTTCGCCGCGGGCTCCTGACGCGCGAAGGCGATCAGCAGACCGACGGCGAACATGGTCGGCAGCAGGGCGGAGCCCCCGTAGGAGAACAGCGGGAGGGGGACACCGGCGATCGGCAGCAGGCCGAGCACCGCACCGATGTTGACCACGGCCTGGGCCGTGATCCAGGTGGTCACGCCTCCCGCGGCATACCTCACGAAGGGGTCCTCCGTGCGTCCGGCCACGCGGATACCCGCATAGCCTAGAGCCGCGAACAGGGCGAGCACCGACAGCGTCCCCGCCAGCCCCAGTTCCTCCCCGGTGATGGCGAAGATGAAGTCGGTGTGCGGTTCGGGGAGTTGACCCCATTTTTCCACACTGGCACCGAGGCCCGAACCGAACCATCCGCCCGACGCCAGAGCATAGATGCCGTGCACGGCCTGCCAGCACGTGTCCCCGGGACCCGGGTCGGTGGCTCCGATGCAGGCGAGGCGGGCCATGCGGTTGCTGCTGGTCCTGATGAGCATCACGCCGATCGCGGCGGCGACCGTCAGCACGCCGACGAACATCCGGGTGGGGGCGCCGGCCAGCCACAGCAGGCCGAAGAGGATCGCGGTGAGGATGATCGCGGTGCCCATGTCCCCGCCGAGCATGATCAGGCCGAGCAGCAGGAAGGCGACCGGCACGAGCGGCACCAGCATGTGCTTCCACTGGGTCAGCAGCCGCCTGTCCTGCTTGCGGGCGAGCAGGTCCGCACCCCACAGGATCAGCGCCAGCTTGCCGAACTCGCTGGGCTGCAGCTGGAAGGGTCCGCCCAGGTAGATCCAGTTCTGGTTGCCGTTGACCGCGTGCCCTATGCCGGGGATCTGGACGAGCACCATCAGGAAGACGGTGCCGACGAGCAGCGGGTAGGCCAGCGCCCGGTGCAGGTTGGCGGGCACGCGGGAGGCGAACAGCAGCAGCCCGGTGCCGATGGCCGCCGCCAGGAACTGCTTGCGGAAGAAGTACGTGTCGGACAGCGACAGCTCCAGCGCCTTGATCTGGGACGCCGAGTAGACCATCACGAGCCCGAGGACGGTGATCAGGAGGCTGGCGCCGAGGATCACGTAGTACGCGGTCAGAGGCCGGTCCCAGGCCCGCCGTGCCCGCTCGTAGAGCGCCCGCGCCCCGCTGCCGCGCGGTGGGCGCGGTGCGGGGACGCGGCGGAGCCGGCCCCCTCTGCGGACGCTGGGGGGCCGGCGCAGGCCCGCGGACCGGGTGCGCAGGGCCAGGCCCGGCAGCCCGGCGAGCCCCGCGCGGCGCGGCATCGCGTGCGGTGCGTACGCGGGGGTGTGCTGGGCCCGCATGTCGCCGTCCCCTCCAGTCGCTCCGGTCGTGCCCGGCGGCGCGGGACCTGCTCGATGGTCAGGCGCGCCCGGCGGCGAGGGCCCGGACCGCTTCCGCGAACGCCTCGCCCCGCTTGTTGTAGTTGACGAACATGTCCATGGAGGCGCAGGCGGGGGCCAGCAGAACCGTATCCCCGGGCTCGGCGAGCCGGGCCGCCTCCTCCACCGCCGCGGACATCGCCCCAGTGTCGGTCCGGTCGAGGTCGACGACCGGTACCTCGGGGGCGTGTCGCGCCAGGGCTTCGCGGATCAGGGCGCGGTCGGCGCCGATGAGCACCACGCCGCGCAGCCGCTTCGCCGACTTCTCGACCAGCTCGTCGAAGGTGGCGCCCTTGGCGAGGCCGCCGGCGATCCAGACGATGGGGTTGTACGCGGCGAGCGACGCCTCGGCGGCGTGCGTGTTGGTGGCCTTGGAGTCGTCGACGTACGCCACGCCCTCGACCTCCTCGACCAGCTCGATGCGGTGCGGGTCGGGGCGGAAGGCGCGCAGCCCGTCGCGTACGGCCTTCGGCTCGACGCCGAAGGCGCGCGCGAGGGCCGCGGCGGCGAGCGCGTTGGCGATGTTGTGCGGCGCCGGCGGGTTCACGTCGGAGATCTCGGCGAGCTCCTGGGCCTGCTTCTGCCGGTTCTCGACGAAGGCGCGGTCCACCAGGAGGTCGTCGACGACGCCGAGCTGGGAGGGGCCGGGCGTGCCGAGGGTGAAGCCGATCGCGCGGCAGCCCTCCTCGACGTCCGCCTCGCGGACCAGGTGCTCGGTGACGGGGTCCTGGACGTTGTAGACGCAGGCGACCCGGTTGCCCTCGTAGACGCGGCCCTTGTCGGCGGCGTACGCCTCCATGGAGCCGTGCCAGTCGAGGTGGTCCGGCGCCAGGTTGAGCACGGCGGCGGAGTGGGCGCGCAGCGAGGGCGCCCAGTGGAGCTGGTAGCTGGACAGCTCGACGGCGAGGACGTCGTACTTCTCCTCGCCGAGGACGGCGTCGAGGAGCGAGACGCCGATGTTGCCGACGGCCGCCGTCCGCAGGCCGGCCGCCTCCAGGATGGAGGCGAGCATCCGCACGGTCGTGGTCTTGCCGTTGGTGCCGGTCACCGCGAGCCAGGGGGCGGCGTCCGGGCCGCGCAGGCGCCAGGCCAGCTCGACGTCGCCCCAGACCGGGACGCCGGCCTCGGCCGCCGCGGCGAACAGCGGCTTGCCGGGCGCCCAGCCGGGCGTGGTGACGATGAGTTCGGTGCCCTCCGGCAGGGTCGCCCCGTCGCCGAGGCGGACGGTGATGCCTTCCGCCTCCAGCTCGGCCGCCTGCGTACGGGAGCGCTCGTCGTCGCCGTCGTTGACGACCGTGACGCGTGCCCCGAGGCCGTGCAGGACGCGGGCGGCGGGGATGCCGCTCACGCCCATGCCGGCGACGGTGACGTTCTTGCCCTGCCAGGTGGTACTCACTTGTCGGCTGCCCATCCCGCGTAGAAGAGCCCCAGACCCACGATGACGCACATGCCCTGGATGATCCAGAACCGGACCACGACCAGGACCTCGGACCACCCCTTGAGTTCGAAGTGGTGCTGAAGGGGCGCCATCCGGAAGACGCGCTTGCCGGTCATGCGGAAGGAACCGACCTGGATGACCACGGAGAGGGTGATCAGCACGAAGAGGCCGCCCAGGAGGGCCAGCAGCAGCTCCGTGCGGGAGCAGATGGCGAGGCCCGCCAGCGCGCCGCCGAGGGCGAGGGAGCCGGTGTCACCCATGAAGATCTTCGCGGGCGAGGTGTTCCACCACAGGAAGCCGAAACAGGCGCCCATGAGGGCGGAGGCGACGACGGCGAGGTCGAGCGGGTCGCGCACCTCGAAGCAGGCGTTCGGGTTCGTCAGGGTCATGGCGTTGGCGCAGGACTCCTGGAACTGCCAGAGCCCGATGAAGGTGTACGCGCCGAAGACCATCACCGAGGCGCCGGTGGCGAGGCCGTCCAGACCGTCGGTCAGGTTCACGCCGTTCGACATGGCCAGGATCATGAAGAGCGCCCACACCACGAACAGCACCGGGCCGATGGACCAGCCGAAGTCGGTGATGAAGGACAGCCTGGTGGAGGCCGGGGTCTGGCCGCGCGCGTCCGCGAACTGCAGGGCCAGGATCGCGAAGGCGATGCCGACGATCAGCTGGCCGGCCATCTTCGCCTTGGCCCGCAGGCCGAGCGAACGCTGCTTGACGATCTTGATGTAGTCGTCGAGGAAGCCGACCAGACCCATACCGGCCATCAGGAACAGCACCAGGAGGCCCGAGTACGTCGGGTCCTCGCCGGTGATGACCTTGGCCAGGGCGTACGCGATGAGCGTGGCCAGGATGAAGGAGATGCCGCCCATGGTGGGCGTGCCCTTCTTGCTGCCGTGCGTGCGCGGGCCGTCGTCCCGGATGAACTGCCCGTATCCCTTGCGGGCCAGGAGCTTGATCAGCAGCGGCGTACCGATCAGGGTCAGGAAGAGCCCGATGGCCCCCGCGAAGAGGATCTGCCTCATCGGCCGGCGACCTCGCCCTCGGCAGCGTTCTCGAGCAGTGCCAGGGCGACCCGCTCGAGCCCGACCGACCTGGAAGCCTTCACCAGCACGACGTCACCCGGGCGCAGCTCACTGCGCAACAGGTCGATCGCCGCCTGCGCGTCGGACACGTGCACCGACTCCTCACCCCACGAACCCTCGTTATATGCGCCCAGTTGCAGCCAGGACGCTTCCCTGCCCCCGACCGCGACGAGCTTGCTGACGTTGAGCCGGACGGCGAGCCGTCCGACCGCGTCGTGCTCGGCGAGCGACTCGTCGCCGAGCTCGGCCATCTGGCCGAGCACCGCCCACGTACGGCCCCCCTTGGCCTGTGCGGCCTTGCCCATGGCCGCGAGCGCGCGCAGGGCGGCTCGCATGGACTCGGGGTTCGCGTTGTAGGCGTCGTTGACGATCGTCACACCGTCCGGACGCTCGGTGACCTCCATGCGCCAGCGGGAGAGGGAGCCCGCCTCGGAGAGCGCGGTGGCGATCTCGTCGACGGACATGCCCAGCTCATGGGCGACGGCGGCCGCGGCGAGCGCGTTCGACACGTGGTGCTCACCGTACAGGCGCAAGGTCACGTCGCTGCACCCGGTGGGTGTGTGAAGCTTGAAAGAGGGCCGTCCGTTCTCCATGAGCCGGACATTCTCGGCACGTACGTGGGCGTTCTCGGCCTCGCCGAAGAGCGTCACGCGCGCGCGGGTGCGGCTTTCCATGGCCCGTACGAGCGGGTCGTCGGCGTTCAGGACGGCGACGCCGCCCTCGTCGGCCGGGGGCAGGGCCTCCACGAGCTCGCCCTTGGCCTGCGCGATCTGCTCGCGGCCGCCGAACTCGCCGATGTGGGCGGAGCCCACGTTCAGCACGAGCCCTATGGTCGGCGGGGTCAGCTCGGTCAGGTACCGGATGTGGCCGATTCCGCGCGCTCCCATCTCCAGGACGAGGTGCTCGGTGTCCTGGGTGGCGCGCAGCGCGGTGAGCGGCAGGCCGATCTCGTTGTTGAGGGAGCCCGGCGTCCAGACGGTGGGCCCCTTGCGCTGGAGGACCTGG
Organism: Streptomyces sp. NPDC045998; assembly: GCF_056430285.1. Taxonomy (NCBI): domain Bacteria; kingdom Bacillati; phylum Actinomycetota; class Actinomycetes; order Kitasatosporales; family Streptomycetaceae; genus Streptomyces; species Streptomyces sp. NPDC045998. Next base: position 737,667 of record NZ_JBWKLJ010000001.1, on the reverse strand, counting down.
GCGATGAGGTCCTTGGTGCTGGTCTTGCCGGCCGAGCCGGTCAGCGCGACGACCGGGGTGCCAAGGCGCCGTACGACCGCGCGGGCGAGCGCGCCGAGGGCCGTCTGGACGTCGTCCACGACGATGGCCGGTACCCCGACCGGACGGGTCGCCAGCACGGCCACCGCACCGGCCTCGAGGGCCTGGGGCGCGTAGTCGTGGCCGTCGACGCGTTCGCCGACGAAGGCGACGAAGAGGCTGCCGGGTTCGATCTCGCGGGAGTCGCGGACGACGGGCCCGGTGACCTGAATGGCCGGATCCGGTATGTCGTGCGTCTGCCCGCCGACGATTTCGGCGATCTCGGCGAGGGAGAGGGCGATCACTACTTCATCCCTGACTGTTATGGATTGCTTCGCGCAGGACCTGGCGGTCGTCGAAGGGGCGTACCACCCCTGCGACGTCCTGGCCCTGCTCGTGGCCCTTGCCCGCGACCAGCACGGTGTCGCCGGGCTTCGCGCGCGCCACGGCGGCGGCGATCGCGGCCGCCCGGTCCTCGAACACCACGACCTCGCCGCGCTCGTGGACCGGCACCTCGGCGGCGCCGGCGAGCATCGCGGCGAGGATCGCGAGCGGGTCCTCGGAGCGGGGGTTGTCGGAGGTCAGTACGGCGGTGTCGGCGAGGCGCGCCGCGGCGGCTCCCATCGGGCCGCGTTTGGTGGTGTCCCGGTCGCCGCCGCAGCCGAGGACGACGTGCAGTCTGCCCTCGGTGACCTTGCGCAGGGCGCGCAGGACCGATTCGACGGCGTCCGTCTTGTGGGCGTAGTCGACGACCGCGAGGTACGGCTGGCCCGCGTCGACGCGCTCCAGGCGTCCGGGGACGCCGGGGACGGCGGCGACGCCGTCGGCGGCGGTCTGCGGGTCGACCCCGGCGACGGCGAGCGTGGCGACGGCGGCGAGGGTGTTGGCGACGTTGAACGGGCCGGGCAGCGGGGCCTTGGCGGCCACGCGCTCGCCGTTCGGGCCGAGGATCGTGAACGTACTGCCCAGGGGCCCGATTTCGACGGACTCGGCGCGCCAGTCGGCGTCGGGGTGGCCCTCGGCGGAGAAGGTGACGACGGGGACGGAGGCCTCCTTGGTGAGCCTCCTGCCGTACTCGTCGTCGAGGTTGACCACTCCGAGGCGGCTGCGGCGCGGCGTGAAGAGCTGTGCCTTGGCCTGGAAGTAGTCCTCCATGTCGGAGTGGAACTCCATGTGCTCCGGGCTGAGGTTGTTGAAGACGGCGACGTCGAAGACGCAGCCGTCGACCCGGCCGAGCACGAGGGCGTGGCTGGAGACCTCCATGGCGACCGACTGGGTGCCGCGTTCGCGCATCACCGCGAACAGGGCCTGGAGGTCGGTGGCCTCGGGGGTGGTGCGTTCGGACTTGAGGCGCTCGTCGCCGATGCGCATCTCGACGGTGCCGATGAGTCCGGTGCGGTGCCCGGCCGCCTTCAGGCCGCCTTCGACGAGGTAGGCGGTGGTGGTCTTGCCTGAGGTGCCGGTGATGCCGATCTGGAGCAGGTCCTCGCCCGGCCGCCCGTAGATCTCGGCGGCGAGCTCGCCCATGCGGCCGCGCGGGTCCTCGGTGACCAGGACCGGCAGTCCGGTCGCGGCGGCGCGGTCGGCGCCCGACGGGTCGGTGAGGATCGCGACGGCGCCGAGGTCGGCGGCCTGGCCGGCGAAGTCGGCACCGTGGAGGCGGGCGCCCGGCAGCGCGGCGTACACGTCCCCGGGGCGCACGGCCCGCGAGTCGTGGGTGATCCCGGTCACCTCTGCGCCGTCCTGCGCCGGGATGTCCAGCCGGGCGGCGAGCTCGCCCAGGGGTGTGGGGCGGACCTGGGCCGGACGGGGCGCTCCCGGGTGTTTCGCGGGGGCGTCCTTCTGGGCGGTTCGGGACTGATCAGCGTGTGGCACGGCGGTGAGCGTACCGGGCGTACCCGTGATCGGGCCAAAAGAGGCCGCCGCGGCGCCGGGGCTGCCGAAACGGTTCCCGGGATCGGGGGTGGTGGATGTCACTGGGTGCTCCCGTCGGCTCACTCGCCGGGTTTGAAGGTGACCGGCAGCCGGGGGGGCGCTTCGCCGGTCGGGGGGACTTGCAGGGTCTTGAGGGCGAATTCCATGACCTTCTTGTAGATGGGGCCGCAGATCTGGCCGCCGAAGTAGCTGCCCCTGGTGGGGTTCTGGATGGCGCAGTAGACCGTGACGCGTGGTTTGTCGGCGGGCGCGAAGCCGGCGAAGGAGGCGGTGTAGCCCTTGTACCGGCCGAGTTGGGGGTCGACGCGGTTGGCGGTGCCGGTCTTCCCGGCGACGCGGTAGCCGGGGATCGCGGCCTTGGTGCCGGTGCCCTCCTCGTCGCCGACGACCGACTCCAGCATCGCGGCGAGCGTCCTGGCGGTCTTCTCGCTGACGACCCGGGTCTCCTCGGGGGCGGGCGCCGGGGTGAACCGGCCGTCGGGGCCCTTGGTGCCGCGCACCAGGGTCGGTGCCACGCGTACGCCGCCGTTGGCGATGGTCGAGTAGACGGACGCCGCCTGCATGGCGTTGACCGACAGGCCCTGCCCGAAGGGGATCGTGTACTGCTGCGAGGTCGACCAGTCCTCCGGCTTGGCGAGGATGCCGGACGTCTCGCCGGGGTAGCCGAGCCCGGTGGGGCGGCCGATGCCGAACTTGCGCAGGTACGAGTGGAGGACGCGGTTCGCCTCGGCCTGGGTGTCGCCGAGCTGGCCGGTGGCCAGGATGGTGCCGATGTTGCTGGACTTGGCGAGGACGCCGTTGAGCGTCAGGTACCAGGTGGGGTGGTCGATGTCGTCCTTGAAGAGCCGGTCGCCGCGGTGCAGCCGGTTGGGCACGACGACGTGGGTCGAGGGCGTCGCCGCGCCCTCCTCCAGGACGGCGGCCATCGACATCACCTTGCTGGTGGACCCGGGCTCGTACGCGTCCTGCAGGGCCGCGTTGCCCATGGCGGCGGAGTCGGCCTGGGAGAGGTCGTTGGGGTCGAAGCCGGGGGCGTTGGCCATGGCCAGGACCTCGCCGGTGCGGACGTCCTGCACGATGACGTAGCCGCGGTCCGCGCGGGAGGCCTCGACCTGCTCGGTGATGGCCTGCTGGGCGGCCCACTGGATGTCCCGGTCGATGGTCAGCTCGATGTCGGAGCCGGGGACGGCCGGGGTCTCGCGTGCGCCGGCGGTGGGCACCCGGCGGCCGCCGGACTGGGCGTAGGTGATCTCGCCGTCCTTGCCGGCCAGCTCCTCCTCGAGCATGGACTCCAGTCCTCCGCCGCCGCGGCCGTCGGACCTGACGTAGCCCAGTATCCCGGCGGCGAGGTCGCCGTTGGGGTACACGCGTGTGCTGCTGGGTTCGTTGAAGACGCCCGCGAGGACGCTGACGCCGGGGCCGCCCTTGGCCTTCTCGGCGCGGGCCTTCTCGGCGAAGACGTTCTTCAGGTCCTTGATCTGCTTCCACACCTGCGGCGTCTGGCGGCGGGCCAGCAGCGCGTAGCGGGACTTGGGCGCCTTGAGCTTCTTGACCAGCTCGGCGGGGTCCTTGCCGAGGATGGGCGCGAGGAGGGCGGCGGCCTGCTCGGGCGCGTCGGGGGCCTTGCTCTCCTCGGGCGTGAACATCTTGGGGTCGGCGGTGATGTCGTACGCGTCGACGCTGGCGGCCAGCGCGATGCCGGCGCGGTCGGTGATCTCACCGCGCTCGGCGGTGAGCTTGTGGCTGAGGTAGCGGTTCTTCCCCGCCTTGGCGGCGTACGCGTCGGCGTTGACGGCCTGGACCTGGAGGAGCCGTACGACGAACGTCAGCATCACCAGCGTCAGGCCGAGGCTGACCAGCCGCAGCCGGGGCCGGTGGCTGGCGAGCCGGACCGTACGCGGCTGGGGCCGGGACTGCGGCCGGGCGGGCCCCCTCGACGGGCGCGGGCGGCCCTGGGCGGGGCGCGCGGGGGCCGGCACACGCCGGCGCGGGGGCGGGGGCTGCGTCGGGGGCACTCGTCACCTGCCGGGGGTGTTCGGGTACGCGGGCGGCTGCGCGGGCGGGGCTCCGGCCGGGCTGGGCACGCCGCGGACGGTGCCGTCGGGGTCGAGGAAGACGGGGCTGCCGCCGGGCACCATGCCGAGCTCGCGGGCCCGCCGCTCCAGGGCGTCGGGGGCGGAACGGTCGTCCACGTCCCGCTGGAGTTCCTGTTCCTCGTCGGTGAGTTCGGTGGTCCTCTTCTTGAGTTCGCTGAGCTTGAAGGAGCCCTCGTTGAGGGAGGAGTTGAGCAGCAGCAGGGTGATCAGCCCGCCGCCGAGGAGCAGCACGACCAGCAGGACGAAAGGGGTACGGGCGGCGGTACTGGGCCCGGACGGCATGAGCCGCGCGAGCCGCGCGGCCCGCCCCTTCAGAGGTCCCGCCTTGGTCACGTGTTCCTCTCCCTCGCTTCTCCGCCTGCTCGGCACAGAGGTGCGGCTTTCGTCGTCGTCCGCGGCCCGGCGGCCTCGCACGCGTCGCTCACAAAACGTCCTCCCTGATCCGTTCCGCCGCCCTGAACCGGGCGGGGGCCGCGCGGCGGTTCTCGGCGACCTCCTCCTCGGTGGGCAGCTCCGCGCCGCGGGTCAGCAGCTTCAGGCGCGGCTGGTACTGCTCGGGTACGACGGGCAGGCCGGGCGGTGCGGTGGTGGCGGCGCCCGCCGCGAAGACCTGCTTGACCAGCCGGTCCTCCAGCGAGTGGTACGACAGGACGGCGATCCGGCCGCCGACCGCGAGGGCCTTCACGGCGGCGGGGACGGCCCGTTCCAGGACCGACAGTTCGCCGTTGACCTCGATGCGCAGGGCCTGGAAGGTGCGCTTGGCGGGGTTGCCGCCGGTGCGCTTGGCGGCCTGCGGCAGGGCGTTGCGGATCAGCTCCACCAGCCGGGCGCTGTGGGTGAACGGTTCCTTCTCCCGCTCCCGCACGATCGCCGCCACGATCCGCTTGGCCTGCTTCTCCTCGCCGTACTGGCGCAGGATGCGGACCAGTTCGCCGGGCGGGTAGGTGTTGAGGACCTCGGCGGCGCTGATGCCGGTCGTCTGGTCCATGCGCATGTCGAGCGGGGCGTCCTGGGCGTACGCGAAGCCGCGGTCCGCCTCGTCGAGCTGCATGGAGGAGACGCCGAGGTCGAACAGGACGCCCTGGACGCGCGGGACCGAGAGGCGTTCGAGGACCTCGGGCAGCTCGTCGTAGACGGCGTGTACGAGGGTGGCGCGGTCGCCGAACGTCGCGAGCCGCTCGCCGGAGAGCCGCAGCGCCTCGGTGTCCCGGTCCAGGGCGATCAGCCGTGCCTCGGGGAAGCGGGTCAGCAGTGCCTCGCTGTGGCCGCCGAGGCCGAGGGTGCAGTCGACGACCACGGCGCCCGGCTTCCCCAGGGCGGGGGCCAGCATGTCCAGGCACCGCCGGAGCATCACCGGGACGTGTCGGCTCTCGCTGCGCTCGCTCATGCGCCCTCTCAGATCCGGCGCGGCCGTACGCGCTGCCGGGCCGGCGCCGGGTCGGGCGTCGGCCGACCCGGTGAGCGGGAGGAGGCCGAGCCGTACGTACCGCCGCACACGCGGGGGAGAAACTGCGGAATTCTCTGGGATTCGCTCAATGTCTCCGTGAACTTCGCGTCACTTTAGTCCACTCCCCCGCCCGGTCAATCAACCGGGCAGCGCGTCGCACGGCCCGTCCGCGCAAGGGGGCCATTCCCGGGCAGCTCACCCGTACGGGGCCAATCCCCTCACCCCTGTGGGGTAGCTCACAACAAGATGCGTTGACGCTCTTAGTCCCCTCTCACCACCGCTGCCCGTCCGCTGTGACGGTTAACGTCGGTGACATGCCGACTTCTGCGCATTCCTCGACCCGCGATGTACGCACCGCCGGCACGGTCACCGACCGTCTCGTCGAGGCGAACGAGCGCTACGCCGCCGACTTCAAGGACCCCGGGATGGACGCGCGGCCCGTGCTCCAGGTCGCCGTGGTCGCCTGCATGGACGCCCGCCTCGACCTGCACGCCGCGCTCGGCCTGGAGCTGGGCGACTGCCACACCATCCGCAACGCCGGCGGCGTGGTCACCGACGACGTGATCCGCTCGCTCACCATCAGCCAGCGCGCGCTCGGCACCCGCAGCGTGATGCTGGTGCACCACACGGGCTGTGGCCTGGAGATCCTGACCGAGGAGTTCCGGCAGGAGCTGGAGACCGAGGTCGGGCAGCGGCCGACGTGGGCCGTCGAGTCGTTCCGCGACGTCGACCAGGACGTGCGGCAGTCGATGCAGCGGGTGCGCACGTCGCCGTTCCTGCTGCACACCGACGACGTGCGCGGCTTCGTGTTCGACGTGCACACGGGTCTGCTGCGCGAGATCGACGCCGCCGTCACCACCGACACCGCTGACACCGCCGACGCCGCTGACGCCGCTTCCTGACCGGGCCCTCCGGCGCCTCTCCGCGCCTTCGGGGAGCTCCGCGAATTTCTGCGAATTTTCGCGGCCCGGCACTACCCGAAAGCACCGCAGCCTCCGACATATCGACCGTGGTTATCCACAGGCCGACGGTGGCCGAGTGACAGCCACGGGCAACGCCAACAACAATGCGGGGGTGACACCTTCGCTGAATGGTTCGGAGACGGTGTCCGTGTTTCAAGGGTGGGCCGGGCCGTCAGCCGCGCACGGCCCATGGAACGGGCCGAGGAGGGCCGGGTGACGACCTATGACGATCGTTATGACGATCGAGCGAGCCTCACAGATCTGACCGCCACAGCGGAGCGTGTCCGCAGGTCGGTCGAGGCTGTGATCGAGGGCAAGCCTGAGGTCGTACGGCTTTCGCTGACCGTGCTGCTCGCCGAGGGACACCTCCTCATCGAGGACGTGCCCGGCGTCGGCAAGACCATGCTGGCCAAGGCGCTGGCGCGGTCCATCGACTGTTCGGTCCGGCGTATCCAGTTCACGCCCGACCTGCTGCCCTCGGACATCACCGGTGTCTCGATATACGACCAGCAGCGCCGCGACTTCGAGTTCAAGCCGGGAGCGATCTTCGCGCAGATCGTGATCGGCGACGAGATCAACCGCGCCTCGCCGAAGACCCAGTCCGCGCTGCTGGAGTCGATGGAGGAGCGCCAGGTCACCATCGACGGACAGACGTACGAACTGCCCAGCCCCTTCATGGTGGTGGCCACGCAGAACCCGGTGGAGATGGAGGGCACCTATCCGCTGCCCGAGGCGCAGCGCGACCGCTTCATGGCCCGCGTCTCGATGGGCTACCCCAGCCCCGAGGCCGAGCTGGCGATGCTCGACGCCCACGGCGCCGTGTCGCCGCTCGACGACCTCCAGCCGGTGGCGCACGCGCACGACATCGTGAAGCTCGTCGACGCGGTCCGGTCGGTCCACGTCGCCGAGGCCGTCCGGCGGTACGCCGTGGAGCTGGTCTCCGCGACCCGCAGCCACCCGGAGCTCCGGCTCGGCGCCTCGCCGCGCGCCACGCTGCACCTGCTGCGTGCCGCCAAGGCCTCGGCCGCGCTCCAGGGCCGGGACTACGCTCTGCCGGACGACGTCCAGGCGCTGGCCGTCGCGGTCCTGGCGCACCGGCTGCTGCCGACCGCGCAGGCGCAGCTGAACCGGCGCACCTCCGAGCAGGTGGTGCTGGAGATACTCCAGCGCATCCCGGTGCCGACGGCCGCCCAGCAGCCGGCCGCCCCGGCTCCGATGCCGGGTGCCGGTCCGGCTCCGCTCTACGGCCGGCAGCAGCCCGGCGTACGGCGGCTTTGATGGCGGCCTCCGGGCCCGCCGCCGACGGCGCGGGCACGGGCGGCGACAGCAGGGGCGGGGAGAGCAGAGGCGGCGGGGCACGGGCCGCCCTCGCCGGGCTGACCACGCGCGGCCGGTCGTTCCTCGCGGCCGGTGTCGCGGCGGTGATCTGCGCCTACGTGCTGGGCCAGGGCGACCTGCTGCGGGTCGGGCTGCTGCTGGCCGTGCTGCCGCTGGTGTGCGTGGTCGTGCTCTACCGCACCCGCTACCGGGTGGTGGCCGGACGGCGGCTCAGCCCCCAGCGGGTGCCCGCCGGGGCGGAGGCGCGGGTGCACCTGCGCATGGACAACGTCTCGCGGCTGCCGACCGGGCTGCTGATGCTCCAGGACCACGTGCCGTACGTGCTGGGGCCGCGGCCCCGGTTCGTACTGGACCGGGTCGAGGCGGGCGGCCGCCGCGAGGTGTCGTACCGGGTCCGCTCCGACCTGCGCGGCCGCTATCCGCTGGGGCCGTTGCAGCTGCGGCTGAACGACCCGTTCGGCATGTGCGAGCTGACCCGTTCGTTCAGCGCCTACGACACGCTCACGGTCGTACCGCGCACGGAACCGCTGCCGCCGGTGCGGCTGGCGGGTGACGCGCCGGGGTACGGCGACGGGCGGCAGCGCGCGCTGGCGGTGGCCGGCGACGACGACGTCATCCCGCGCGAGTACCGCTACGGCGACGACCTGCGGCGGGTGCACTGGCGCTCCACCGCCCGCTACGGCGAGCTGATGGTGCGGCGCGAGGAGCAGCCGCACCGGGCCAGGTGCACGGTGCTGCTGGACACCCGCGCGGTGGCGTACCAGGGCGGCGGGCCGGACTCGGCCTTCGAGTGGGCGGTCGCGGGCGCGGCCTCCGTGCTGGTGCACATGCTGGAGCGGGGCTTCGAGGTGCGGTTGCTGACGGACACCGGCAGCCCGCTGCCCGGTGAGGGCTCGGACGGCTTCGTGGGTGCCACGCAGGACTCGGCGGACGCCGCCGGGCTGCTGATGGACACGCTCGCGATCGTGGACCACTCCGACGGCCTGGGCCTGTCGCGCGCGTACGACGTGCTGCGCCTCGGGAGCGAGGGGCTGCTGGTCGCCTTCGTCGGCGACCTCGACGAGGAGCAGGCGGCGGTGGCCGCCCGGATGCGGCAGCGCAGCGGCGCGGCGGTCGCCTTCGTCCTCGACAGCGGCGCCTGGCTGTCCGGCGGCGAGGTGCCGGGGACCGCCGAGGACAGCGTGCGCCGTCTGTCCGAGGCGGGGTGGACCGCGCTGGCCGTGGCGCCGGGTGCGTCGCTGGCCGGCCTGTGGCGGCTCGCCGGGCATACGCGGATGGAGTCGGGCGCGCCGGGCGGCGGCACGACAGGGTCTTCAGGGGGTTGGTCATGAGCGGTCGCGCGAGGCTGGCGCTGTGCGCGTACGCCGCCACGCTGATGGCGTCGGGTGCGCTGCTGCCGCTGGTGATCCAGGTCGGCTGGTTCGTGCAGGCGGCGCTGCTGCTGGCGGTCCTGAGCGGGGCGGGCGCGCTGGTGCGGCGGTTCACGCCGGCCAGGGCGCTGACCCTGGCGGCCCAGGCCGTGCTGGCCGTGCTGACGCTGACGGTGGTCTTCGCCCGCGAGCAGGCGGTGGCCGGTGTGCTGCCGGGACCGGAGGCGGTCCAGCGGCTCGCCGCGCTGCTGCAGGCCGGCGCCGAGGACGTCGGGCAGTACGCGACGCCCGCGCCCGCGACCGACGGCATCCGGCTGATGCTGATCGGCGGGGTGCTGCTGATCGGGCTGGCGGTGGACGCGCTGGCGGTGACGTTCCGCAGCGCCGCTCCCGCGGGGCTGCCGCTGCTCGCGCTGTACTCGGTCGCCGCCGGCCTGTCCGACGGCGGTTCCACCTGGCCGTGGTTCCTGCTGGCCGCCTCCGGCTATCTGCTGCTCCTGCTGGCGGAGGGCCGGGACCGGATCTCCCAGTGGGGCCGGGTCTTCGGCGGCGCGCCGACGAAGCCGGCGGGGCGCGCCGGGACCGGGTTCCCGGCGTCGGGCGGCGGTACCGCTCCGGTGCGTACGGGGCGGCGCATCGGCGTGGTGGCCCTCGGCATCGCGCTGGTGGTGCCGGCCGCGCTGCCCTCGCTCAGCGGCGGGCTGCTGGCCGAGGCGGGCACCGGCGGGAGCGGGGGCGGCGGGGGCACGATCTCCGCGGTCAACCCGCTGGTGTCGCTGCAGAACGACCTGAACCAGCCGGAGGACCGGGAGGTGCTGCGCTACCGCACCAACGCCCCGGACTCCTCGGACATGTACCTGCGGATGGTGACGCTCGACCGGTTCGACGGCACCTCCTGGAAGTCGTCGGAGCGCAGGGTCGGGGACGTACCGGAGCAGCTGCCCCGGCCGCAGGGGCTCGGCTATGACGTCGAGACGTCGTCGGTGACCACCAACATCACGGCTGCCGAGTCCTACGAGCAGAAGTGGCTGCCGTTGCCCTACCCGGCGACGGCCGTCGACATCGAGGGCCGCTGGAGGTACGAGCCGGAGGGGCGGATGCTCGTCGGGGACGACGGGCAGACCACCCGGGGCACGCAGTACTCCGTGACGAGTCTGGTCCTGAAACCGACGCCGAGCCGGCTGGCGAACGCGCCGGCGCCGCCGGAGTCGGTGGTGCGCGAGTACACGAGCGTGCCGGAGTCCCTGCCCGAGGACGTGCGGACGACCGCGCGGGAGGTGACCATGGGCGCGGGCAGCGACTACGAGCGGGCCGTGAAGCTGCAGGACTGGTTCGCCGTGGAAGGCGGGTTCACCTACGACACCGAGGTGGACTCGGGCACGGGCGTCGCCGCGGTCTCCCGGTTCCTGAGGGACAAGGAGGGCTTCTGCGTCCACTTCTCCTTCTCGATGGCGGCGATGGCCCGGACGCTGGGGATACCGGCGCGGGTGGCGGTCGGCTTCACCCCGGGGACGCAGCAGGGCGACGGTGTGATGTCCGTCGGCATACGCGACGCGCACGCCTGGCCGGAGCTGTACTTCGACGGCGTGGGCTGGCTCCGGTTCGAGCCGACGCCGACGCGGGGCACGGCGCCCGAGTACACCCGGCCGCAGGCGCCGTCGGGCGCGACGCCCACCCCGGCGCGGCCCGAGGCGAGCGCCTCCGCCGCGCCGTCGCCGACGCCCTCCTCGGACCCGAGCTGCACGCCGCAGATGCAGCGTCTGAGCGAGTGCGGCGAGGCCGCGGCGCCGGGCGAACTGCCGCCCGCCGATCCGGGTACGCCGGTCGGGACGGTGCTGCTGGCCGCGCTCGGTGTGGTGGCGGTCGCGCTGATACCGCTGCTGCCGATGCTGTGGCGGACACGGGTCCGGGCACGCCGGCTGTCGTCGGGCGGACGCGGCGGCCGTAGCGCTGAGGACGCGGGGGCCCGGACGCTGGCGGCCTGGCGGGAGGTCGTCGACACGGCCTGGGACCACGGCATCGTCCCGGACGAGTCGCGCACGCCCCGCAGCACGGCCGAGCGCATCGTGCGCCTGGGCGGGCTGGAGGGCGGACCGGCCGAGGCGGTGCACCGGATGGCGAGCGCGGTGGAGCAGGTGCTCTACGCCCCGTGGCCGCGCCCCGCGAGCGGGCTCGCCGAGGACGCCGCCCGGGTACGGACCGGACTGCGGGCCGCGCTCGGCCCGGCGGCCCGTCTGCGCGCGACGCTGCTGCCGCGCTCGGCCGTCCGGGTGCTGTGGGCGGTCTCGGAGCGCTGGGCGACGGTCATGGACCGGTGGGCGGCGAGCCGCCGCCGGGTGGCCGACCGGTGGTCGGCCCTGCTGCGCCGGCCGTCCCGGCAGCGCGGCTGAGCCGGGGCCGATACGGCACGGATACGGATACGGATACGGATACGGGTGAGGGGTGACCGCTGGGAAGCGGTCACCCCTCACCCGTGGAAGAAGCGCGTGGAGTCGGACGAGTGATGTCTGCGGCGCGCTCAGTGGCCCTGCTCGTCGCGGCGGCGCTGCCACCGCTCTTCGATCCGGTCCATCATCGAGCGGCGCTGCCGGGGCTGCCGGCCCGGGGCCGCGCCTCCTGGTGACTGCTGCTGCTCGCCGGGCTTGGGCGCCTTGCGCCAACCGGTGACCGCCAGGACCGCACAGCCGAGCATGACGAGAAAACCCACCACGCTGATCCAGATTTGCTGGGCGACCATTCCGGCCATGAGGAGCGCGATACCCACCAAGAAGCCGGCGACCGCCTGGTAGACCCGTCGCCGGGTGTACGTACGCAGCCCGCTTCCCTCGAGCGCTGTCGCGAACTTGGGATCTTCGGCGTACAGCGCTCGCTCCATCTGCTCGAGCATTCGCTGCTCGTGCTCCGAGAGCGGCACGGAGTCCTCCTCGTCGTCGGTCGCGGGGGGCGACCGGTATGCGGCCCTTTCAGGATAGGCAGGGAATCGCCCCCGTGAAACCCGCCCTCAATGCCAAATCACCGATCGGGCCGCCATGCCGGTTCGGCTGGTGAGGCGTTGATTCCCCGTCCTCCGAACCGTCATGCCGGATGGTGTCCCTCGATCATACGGGGATCCGGCGGCGATCGGGGGGCCTGTGACGTACTCCGTCCGCCGCTGCTCCGCTGATCAGCCCGCTGCCCGCGTCAGCCGCGCTTTTCACCCAGGACGTGCAGCTGGGTGGCGACCGACTGGAAGGCGGGCAGTTCGGCGGCGGCGGCTTCCAGCCGGAGCAGCGCATCCAGGGCGCCGGGCTCGGTGTCCACGAGCACGCCGGGGACCAGATCGGCGAAGACGCGCACGCCGTGGACCGCGCCGACCTCCACACCGGCGGCCTCGACGGCCTCGGTGAGCTGGTCGACGGTGAAGCGGCGGGGCACCGGGTCGCCCTCGCCCCAGCGGCCGGCCGGGTCGGTCAGCGCGTGGCGGGCCTCCGTGAAGTGGCCGGCGAGCGCCCGGGCCAGGACGGCGCCGCCCAGGCCGGCGGCGAGCAGGCTCAGCGCACCGCCGGGGCGCAGGGCCTCGACCGCGTGGCGCACGCCCTCCGCCGGATCGTCGACGTACTCCAGGACGCCGTGGCACAGCACCGCGTCGTAGCCGCCGCGCTCGACGACGTCGAACAGGCCGTGGATGTCGCCCTGGACACCGTTGACCCGGTCGGCGACCCCCGCCTCGGCGGCGCGGCGCTCCAGGGCGAACAGGGCGTTGGGGCTGGGGTCGACGACGGTGACGCGGTGGCCGAGGCGGGCCACGGGCACGGCGAAGTTGCCGCTGCCGCCACCGGTGTCGAGGACGTCCAGGCTGTCTTTCCCGGCCGCCTTGACCCTGCGGTCAAGGGCGTCCTCGAGAACGTCCCACACCACGGCGGTACGAAGGGAGGCGCGGGGGCGCTGCGGGTCCGACACGGCAGTTGACTCCTCGGGAGGGTTGCGAACGCATCCCACCCTATGGCCTCACGTGCGATCTTCGGTCACCCCTGGGCGTCCTCCTCCCCCGGCCTTCCCGCTCGCGGACGGGGCAGGGCGGGCTGGAGCGCCAGCAGCCGCTCCACCAGGCGTATGAACACGGCGACGTCGCGGATCAGATCGTCGGCGTCCCGGGCGCCGGCCGCGCCCGGTATCCCCGCTTCGGCGCGCGCCCTGCGGGCCGCTCCGGCGGCGAACAGGGCGCTCCACTCGTCCAGCTCGGGGGCGATCTCGGGCAGCACGTCCCAGGCGCTGCGGATCTGCTGCCGCTTGCGCGGGGTCGCTTCGGGGCGCCCGCGCGCGGCGAGGACCGCGGCGGCGGTGCGCAGGGCGGCGAGGTGGGCCGTGGCGTACCGCTCGTTGGGGCTGTCGAGGGAGCCCGCCTCGTCGAGTCCGGCGCGGGCCTTGGCGAGCAGGTCGAGGGCGGCGGGCGGTGCGGAGGAGCGCCGCAGCACGGGGTGGACGTCGCGCGCTGCCGCGTTCGAGCTGCCGGGCATGACGAACCTCCTGTCGTCGCGTGACGGCGCTGTGGCCGTATGTGTCCATCGTGCAGGCCACCACTGACAATCGCGCTGACCTGGGATTTTGCCTCGCGCGCACGTTCGCAGTAGCTTTTGCACTGACTGGTCAGTTCAAAATCTCTGGGGGAGGCCGCGTGGGCAACGACGACGACCACGACGACGACCGGGACACCGTGGAAAAGGCCGCCGGGACCGCCGAAGGCGCCGGGGCCGCCGAAGCCACCGAGGCCAACAAGTCCAAAAAGGCCACGGAGAGCGCTCCGGCGGACGAGGCCGGGAAGCCCGCCGAAACCGCCCCGGCGGCCCCGGCGGCTCAGAAGGCTCAGGCGGCCCCTACGACCCACGCAGCCGCCACGGCCGAAAAGGCCGAGGCGGAGGCCGCGCGCGGCGCGGGCCTCCTCGCCGAGGGCCTGGGGATGAAGGGGCCCCGGGGGTGGGTCTTCCGGGGGGTGTCCGTGAAGGCGGAGCCCGGGGCGCTCGTCACCATCGAGGGGCCGTCCGGCTCCGGTCGCACCTGCCTGCTGCTGGCCCTCACGGGCCGCATGCGCCCCACCGAGGGCCACGCCGAGGTCGGCGGCCTGCCGCTGCCCCGCAAGATGGCCGCCGTGCGCCGCGTCAGCGCGCTGGGGCACGTGCCCGGGGTCAGCGACCTCGACCCGGCGTTCACCGTCGCCGAGCACCTGCGCGAGCGCGCGCTGCTCCAGCGCCACTTCGACGCCTCGCCGCGGGCCCTGCTGCGCACCCTGCTGCGCCCGCGGGCCGAGCGCGCCGCCGCCTCCCGCGCCCGCATCGAAGCGGCGCTCCAGGCGGCCGGGCTGGACACGGCCACGCTGCCCAAGGGCGAGCGCACCTCCGTCCGCGATCTGGAGCGGCTGGAGGCCCTGCGCCTGTCCGTCGCCCTCGCCCTCATCGGCGAACCGCGCCTGCTGGCCGTCGACGACACCGACCTCAAGCTCTCCGACGCCGACCGCGTCCAGGCCTGGTCGATGCTGCGGTCCATAGCCGCCGGCGGCACCACCGTGCTCGCCGTGTGCAGCGAGGCCCCCGGGAACACGATCACGATCCGCACCACCGAGTCCGAGGAGGGGGCGGCCGATGCGCTCGCCGAAACTGGCCGCGCTTGAGCTGAAGCGGTTCGGCAGGGGCAAGCTGCCGCGCGCCGCACTCGTCGCGATCCTGCTGCTGCCGCTCCTGTACGGCGCGCTGTACCTGTGGTCCTTCTGGGACCCGTACGGCAGGCTCGACAAGATCCCCGTGGCGCTCGTCAACGAGGACAAGGGCGCCACCGCCGACGGCAAGAAGCTCAACGCCGGCGACGAGATCACCAAGAACCTGCGTGACAGCAAGGTCTTCGACTGGCACGAGGTGAGCGACGCCGAGGCTCGGGAGGGCGTGGAGGACGGCACGTACTACCTGTCGCTGACCATGCCGCACGACTTCAGCGAGCGGATCGCCTCCAGCTCCGGCGACTCGCCGGAGACGGGTGCCCTTCGGGTGCGTACGAACGACGCCAACAACTACATCGTCGGGCAGATCTCGCGGACGGTGTTCTCCGAGGTGCGCACCGCCGCCTCGACGAAGTCGTCCCGCTCCTTCCTGGACAAGATCTTCATCTCCTTCTCGGACATCCACGACGCGACCGAGAAGGCCGCCGAGGGCGCCGACCAGGTGAAGGATGGCGTCGGCAAGGCCAAGAAGGGTTCCGAGGACCTGTCCAAGGGCCTGACGGACGCCAAGGAGGGCAGCGGCAAGCTGGCCGGCGGCCTGAAGGAGCTCGACAAGGGCGCGGGCCGGGTGGAGAACGGCGCCCGGGAGGTGGCGGACGGCACCCAGCAGCTGGCCGACAAGGTCAACGGCGTGGCGGCCGACGTCCGCCCGTACCTGAAGGACAACGGCAAGAAGATCGGTGACTCCGCCCGATTGGTCTCGGACGTGTCACAGGCCATGCGCCACAACCTCGACCTCATCGTGAAGACCGGCCCCACCGCCCGTGAGGGCGCCCACAAGGCGGCCGACGAGCTGGCCGCCATCCACAAGGAGCGTTGCGAGGACGCGACGCTGCCCGACCCGCAGCTGTGCCCGGCCATGGAGCGCGCCAAGGTCTCCGCCGCCGATGTGGCGAAGATCGCCGACGACCTCCACGAGCTGTCGAAGGACAGCAACGGCGACCTGAAGAAGCTGGACGCGCAGCTGGTCGACCTGCAGAAGAAGGCCGACGCCCTGGCCAAGCGGGCGCCGAACCTGGACAGCGACCTCGCGGACGCCGTCAAGAAGATCAACGAGCTCAACAAGGGCGCCCACGCGGTCGCCGAGGGCGCCGACAAGGTGCACTCCGGCGTGACGAGCGCCAAGACGGGCTCCACCGATCTCGACACGGGCGTCGGCAAGCTCAAGAAGGGCGCCGGGGAGCTCAGCGGCGGCCTGTTCAAGCTCGCCGACGGCTCCACCGAGCTCGCCGCCGGCCTCAACGACGGCGTCGACAAGATCCCGGACTACGACAAGGAGGCCCGGGACCGCCGCACCGAGGTGATGGCCGACCCGGTCAAGCTCGCCGCCCAGTCGCTGCACAAGGCGGACAACTACGGCACCGGCTTCGCCCCGTACTTCATCCCGCTCTCCCTCTGGGTGGGCGCCATGGTGGCGTACATGCTGATCCAGCCGCTCAACCGGCGCGCCCTCGCCGCCGGCGCCTCCGCCTGGCGGATCGCACTGGCCGGCTGGCTCCCGGTCGCCACCATCGGCCTCCTCCAGGTGGCCGCTTTGATGTCCGTCCTGCATTGGGGCCTGGGCCTGAAGATGGCCAACGCCGCGCTGACGGTGGCCTTCCTGGCCCTCGTCACCTGCTGCTTCGCGGCGATCATCCAGTGGCTCAACGCCCGCTTCGGCGCGGCCGGCCGGATCCTGGTGCTGGCGCTGCTGATGCTCCAGCTGACGTCTGCGGGGGGCACGTACCCCGTACAGACCAGCCCGGGCTTCTTCAACGCGATCCACCCCTTCCTGCCGATGAGCTACGTCGTCGAGGCGCTGCGCCGCCTCATCACGGGCGGCGGCCTGGGCCCGGTCTGGCAGGCCTGCGCGGTCCTGGCGGCCTTCACCCTGGGCGCCCTGGCGCTGACGGCCGTCTCCGCCCGCCGCAGGCAGGTGTGGAGCCTCGACCGCCTCCACCCGGAGCTGACGCTGTGACCGGTCCTGTGAGAATCGACGCCATGGACACCCAGAGCAGCAGACGGCAGGCCACGCGCACCAAGCTGTACGAGGCCGCCGTGACCCTCATCGCCGAGCAGGGCTTCTCGGCGACGACGGTGGACGAGATCGCGGAGCGGGCCGGGGTGGCCAAGGGCACCGTCTACTACAACTTCAAGAGCAAGACGGAGCTCTTCGAGGAGCTGCTGCGGCATGGCGTCGGCCTGCTCACGGCCTCGCTGCGGGCCGCCGCCGACGAGACGGCGGCGCGTGGCGGGACGCGGGTGGAGGCGCTGGACGCGATGATCCGCGCGGGTCTGGTCTTCATCGACCGTTACCCGTCCTTCACCCAGCTGTACGTGGCCGAACTGTGGCGCACCAACCGGGCCTGGCAGTCCACCCTCCTGGTGGTGCGCCAGGAGGCGGTGGCCGTCGTCGAGGGGGTCCTGCGGGAGGCCGTGGCGGCCGGCGAGCTGAGCGAGGAGATCGACGTCTCGCTGACGGCGGCCGCGCTGGTCGGGATGGTGCTGGTGGCGGCGCTGGACTGGCGGGCGTTCCAGAGCGAGCGCTCCATCGACGACGTCCACGCGGCGCTGTCCCGGCTGCTGCACGGGCGCGTGAGCGGACGCGGGTAGCAGTCCGAGAGCAGGAGCAGGTGACGCGGAAGCCGGTCCGGATGGGCTCGATCCCCCCGAGCCCGTCCGAACCGGCGTTTCCCCCGTGTCCCCCGTTCTTCCCCCCGCCCCTGTGTCCCCCGTGTCCCCCGTGCGTTCCCCCGGTTCCCCGTTCCGGCAGGTGCGCGGGTGCCGTTCCGCCGCCCCGTGTCGGCGGTGCGGGACCCGCGCCCCTTCCGTGGTCTCCACTCTTCCGTCCCGGCGGGTCGGGCCCCATCCGCGTCCCTACTCATCTCGCCGCCTAGGTACGGGTACTCAGACCTCCGCGTTCATGCCCAGGCGCGGCGCTGTCAGAGGGGCCGGATATGGTCCCTGACATGGCACGGATTGCGGTGATCGGCGCCGGGATGGGCGCCATGGCGGCGGCGGCCCGGCTGGCCGTCGCGGGCCACCGGGTGACGGTGTACGAGCGGACGGCGACGTACGGCGGCGCGGTGGGCCGGTTCGAGCGCGACGGCTTCGCCTTCGACACCGGCCCCGGCCTGCTGCACCTGCCCGCGGTCTACCGGGACCTGTTCGTCAAGACGGGCAAGGAGCCGCTGGAGCGGTGCGTCGAGATGACCCAGGTGGACCCGGCCGCCCGGCACGTCTTCGCCGACGGCACGGCGGTCTCCCTGCCGAACGCGTCGCGCGCGGGTGTCGTCTCGGCGCTGGACGCGGCGCTCGGCGCGGGGGCGGGCGAGCGGTGGGGCGACTTCCTCACGCGGGCGCGGGACGCCTGGGACCGCTCGCGGCGCCCGCTGCTGGAGGAGCCGCTGCCGGCCGACGTGTCGCCGTTCCGCCGCGACCCGTACCCGGCGCTGAAGACCGGGCTGCTGCGCCGGGCGGCGACGACGCTCGCCGAGGTGGGCGCCCGGGAGCTGCGCGACCCCCGGCTGGCGGCGCTGCTGGAGAGCTACGCCCTCGCGTACGGCTTCGATCCGGCCACCGCGCCCGCCTCCGCCGCCGTCCTGCCGTACATGGAGCAGACCTTCGGCAGCTGGTACGTGACGGGCGGCATCCGGGCGCTGGCCGACGCCGTGTACGAGCGCTGCCGGGCCCGCGGGGTCGACTTCGTCTTCGGCGCCGAGGTCACGGGGGTGGTGGCGGAGGGCGGCCGTGCCGCGGGCCTGGAACTGGCCTACGGGACCCGGGTGGACGCGGACCAGGTGGTGGCGGGCGCGCCCGTGCCCGCGCTCTACCGGGACCAGGTGCTGGAGTGGGAGAGCCAGGACGAGTGGCCGTGTCACCAGGAGGCGATGCGCACCGGACGGGTGACCCTCTGCCTCGCCCTGCGCGGCGCGCGGCCCGCCGACGCGGTGCACCGGACGGTGGTGCACTCCACCGACCGCGGCGACGAGCTGAACGGCCTCGCGCACGGCCGGCTCTGCGACCGGCCAACGGTGACGGTGCTGCGGCCCGACGACGCGCGGCTGCGTCCGGACGAGGGCCATGAGGCGATCACGGTCACCGCGACCGTCGCCGCGGGCGGCGCCTGGTCCTCGGAGAACCTGTGGGGCGAAGGCGGAGCGGACACGGCGGTGAGCGCCTTCGCCGACCGGATGCTCCAGGCCGCGGAGGCCGCCGTACCAGGGTTGCGGGAGCGGCTGCTGTGGCGGGAGGTGCGCACCCCGGCGGACACCTTCCGGGAGACGGGCACGTACCGGGTGCCGGGCCCGGCGCTGGCGGGCGCGGGCGGCGCGCTGCTCCCGGCGGCGAACCCGGCGCCCCTGCCGGGGCTCCACTTCGCCGGCGGCTGGGCGCACCCGGGCGGCGGGCTGGCGCACGCCGGGATGTCCGGCGCCCTGGTGGCGGGGCTGATCGTGGAGGGCGCCGCCTTCCGCGGCTCGCAGTAGCCGGACCGGGTGACGGCGCCCCGGGGCAGTGCCCCGGGGCCTCAGTAGCGGTACTGCGGGTCGTTCGGGTCGTAGCCGTACGGGGACGGCTGCCCGGGCGGCGGCGGGGGGTACTGCCCCTCCGCGTCGCGCTGCTGCGGCACCCACACACCGCCGGGGGGCGTGTCGCCGCCGTACTGCCCGGCGTAGGGGTCGGCGTAGGGCTGCTGGCCGCCATAGCCGTCGTACGCGCCATACGGCTGGGCGCCGGGCACGGGCCCGGCGGCGCTGGGGCCGATGTACGGGTCGGAGTAGGTGGCGTACTGCTGCTGGCCGGTGCCGTAGTCGTACGAGGCGGTGTACGTGTACGCGTCCTGCTGGTCGTAGCCAGCCGGGGCGGGGCTCCCGAAGCCGGTGTCGTACGCGGTGGTCCGGTCGGCGGCGCCGCCCGGCCCGTCGGCCTGGTCGGTGCCGTAGCCGGTGGGGCCGGTGTAGACGCCGTACTGCCCGGTCTCGTCCGGGAGCGGCTGCGGCTCGTAGACGGCCGTGGTCTCGGCGGGCCCGGCCTCGGGCGCCGGCTCGGGCGTGTCGTACGCCACGTCCGTGACCTCCAGCGTGGGCCCGGCGGCGCTCCCCCCGCCGCGTCGACGGCGGCTCGCGCCGGGGCGGCCGCCGAGCGCCCAGCCGGTGGAGAAGCCGCGCCGGAAGGAGAGCGTGACGTACGTCTGGCCGACGGCGAACGCGAGCGCGCCCACGATGATCACCGAGACGGAGGGCAGCAGCACCCCCAGCACCACGCCCAGGAAGCCGGCGAAGGCGAGCAGGCGCCACCGCAGCCGGGCCTTGTACTGCAGGAGCACTTCACCGAGCAGCCACAGCGCGACGATTCCGAACGCGATGTAGAGGACCGTCCAGCCCATGCCCGCCCCTCTCGTACGGCCGCCGCCCCGGGACGTGGCGGGTACGGCCGGTCAGGACTGCGTGTGCAGTCCGAGATTTTCGTAGATCTCGAGCGTCGCGGTGGAGTTGTTCAGCGTGATGAAGTGCAGCCCGGGTACGCCCTCGGACAGCAGACGAGCGGCGAACTCCGTTGCGAACTCGATGCCAATGGAGCGTACAGCGGCCGGATCGTCCTTGACGGCGAGGATGCGCTCTTTCAGGGCGGGCGGGAAGTGCGCATTGCTCAGCCGGGCGAATCGCTCGATCTGCTTGACGTTCGTCACCGGCATGATCTCCGGGATGATCGGCGTCTCGCAGCCCTTCGCCGCGACCCGGTCGCGGAGCCGCAGGTAGTCCTCCGGGTCGAAGAACATCTGGGTGATCGCGTAGTCCGCACCGGCCCGGCACTTGTCCACGAAGTGGCGGATGTCCGTGTCCCAGTCGGAGGAGCGGGGGTGCATCTCCGGGAAGGCGGCGACGCCCACGCAGAAGTCGCCGGACTCCTTGATCAGCCGGACGAGGTCGGCGGCGTACATCACGCCCTGCGGGTGCGGGACCCACTCGGCCATCGGGTCGCCGGGCGGGTCGCCCCGGACGGCGAGGATGTTGCGGATGTCGGCGTCGGCGTACTGGCCGATCATGTTGCGCAGCTCGGCGATGGTGTGGTTGACCGCGGTGAGGTGCGCGACGGGCGTGAGGGTGGTGTCGGCGGCGATCTGCTCGGTGGCCTTGACGGTCCCGGCACGAGTGGAGCCACCGGCCCCGTA
This sequence comes from Streptomyces sp. NPDC045998, assembly GCF_056430285.1. NCBI lineage: Bacteria > Bacillati > Actinomycetota > Actinomycetes > Kitasatosporales > Streptomycetaceae > Streptomyces > Streptomyces sp. NPDC045998. The sequence continues at coordinate 716,565 of NZ_JBWKLJ010000001.1, read as the reverse complement.
GGTCACGGAGACGAAGCTCGGCGCCACCGCCTCGACCCGGCGCAGCGCGTTCCAGAGGTTCCGCTCGCCCTTCTCGGTCTTGGGCGCCCAGAACTCGAAGGAGTACGTCGTCTTGCCGGTCGCGAGCAGATCGCGCACGGTGCGGGCGCGATCTGTCCTGGTGGAGGGTGTGCCAAGGGCCATACGGGCAGGTTAACGACGGTGGGTCCGTCACCCAACCAGAGCAGGGGAATTCGTCCGATTTGCCGGATTGTTGTCCACCCATCGGACAAAACGGGGCTCATATCGCCCTCACGGGCCGCTCAGCCCGCCCTTCCGACAGCCATCTGAGACGGCCGTCTCAGACAGTGAGCTCGCGCACCCGCTTGGCCAGGGACGCCGCGGCGGCCGCCGGGTCGTCGGCCTCGGTGATCGCCCGTACGACGACGATCCTGCGCGCGCCGGCGTCCAGGACCTGGTCCAGGTTGTCCGCGTCGATGCCGCCGATCGCGAACCAGGGCCGCCGCTGCTCCAGCGACGCGGCGTACCGGACGAGGTCCAGCCCCGGCGCGTACCGCCCGGGCTTGGTGGGCGTGGGCCAGCAGGGGCCGGTGCAGAAGTAGTCGACGCCGGGCTCGGCGACCGCCGCGTCGACCTCCGCCTCGCCGTGCGTGGAGCGGCCCACCAGCACCTGGTCGCCGAGGATCGCGCGCGCGGCCGGGACCGGCAGGTCGCCCTGGCCCAGGTGCAGCACGTCGGAGCCGATGGCGTGCGCCACATCGGCCCGGTCGTTCACCGCGAGCAGCTTGCCGTGGCGGCGGCAGGCGTCCGCGAACACCTCCAGGTGCTCCAGCTCCTCACCGGCCTCCATGCCCTTGTCGCGCAGCTGGACGATGTCCACGCCGGAGGCGAGCACGGCGTCGAGGAACTCGGGGAGGTCCCCCTGCCGCTTGCGGGCATCCGTGCACAGGTAGAGCCGGGCGTCGGACAGGAGCGCGCGTGCGGTGGCCATGAGAGGTTCCCCCCGTTGGTGCGGCGGTGCACGGACCGGCACGGGTGCGCGAGCGTGGCCGGCCGGCCCGTACACCGCCTGGTGTCGGTGTTCGGGTGTCAGTACGTCAGACGGCGAGCGCCTGGGCGCGGCGCTTCACCTCCGTGCCGCGATTCTCGCTGAGCGCCTGCGCGGGGGTGCCCGGCAGGGACGGGTCGGGGGTGAAGAGCCACTCCAGCATCTCTTCGTCGGTGAAGCCGTCGTCCCGCAGCAGCGTCAGGGTCCCAGAGAGGCCCTTGAGGACCTTGCCGTCCTTGATGAAGACGGCAGGGACCTGCAGCGTCCGGTTCTCACCACGGCGCACGGCGATCAGCTGGCCCTCCTTGACCAGCTGCCGCACGCGCGTCACCTCGACACCCAGCATTTCCGCGATGTCGGGCAGGTGGAGCCAGGCGGGGACGAGAGCATCGATTTTTGCGTCAATCTCGGTCACGGGACAAGCGTGCCATCCCGGACTGACACTCGGTACCCGGGCTGGGCCAAGGGCGCGTCGGACCCGGTGCCGCCTACGCCGCGGCCGCGGCCTTCAGGGGGACCGACGGGTCCGCGACGCGCTCCGCGTCGAGGGGCGTGCCCGCCTCGATCAGCTTGCGGCCCTGCGCCAGGTCCCGGGGGCGGCCGACCGCCAGCAGGGCGACCAGGACGTTCTCCCGCAGCCACGCGACGGACCAGGCGGCACCGGCCGGGTCGCCGCGCCACACCATCGCGTCGGCGGCCCCGTGATGGCCCGCGTACTGCACGAAGCGGCCGAACTGCTCGGACCAGAAGTACGGCACCGGGTCGTACGGGTGCGGCGCCTCGCCCACGATGCCGGCCGCGACCGTGCGCGGCCCCTGGAGGGCGTTGTCCCAGTGGTGGACCAGCAGCCGCTCGCCGTAGCGGGCGGAGGGGAAGGAGGCGCAGTCGCCGACGGCGTACACGTCGGGCACGGAGGTGCGCAGGTGGTCGTCCGCGAGGACGGCGCCGTCCTTGGCGAGGTCGATGCCGGAACCGGCCAGCCAGTCGGTGGCGGGCCGGGCACCGATGCCGACGACCACCGCCCCGGCGGGCAGGAGCCGGCCGTCCTCCAGGGCCACCTCGCCCGGTTCGACGTGACCCACGCGCGCGTTGGTCAGGAGTTTCGCGCCGCCCTCCTCGTACCAGTCGGCCATCGGAGCGGCGACCTCGGCCGGCAGGGCGCCCGCCAGCGGCCGCTCGGCGGCCTCGACGACCGTCACGGCGCAGCCCGCCTCGCGGGCGGCCGTGGTGAACTCGGCGCCGATCCAGCCGGCGCCGACGACCACGATGTCGTGCTGCTCGGCGAGGACCGGGCGCAGCCGCTCGGCGTCGTCGAGGGTGCGCAGCAGGTGGACGCCGGGGACGCCCTCGGAGCCGGGCAGCGACAGCGGCACGGCGCCGGTCGCGATGACCAGCACGTCGTACGGAAGGGGTCCCTCCTCCGTGTCGATCTCGTGGGCGAGGGGGCGTACGCCGGTCACGGCCAGGCCGAGGCGCAGGTCGATGGAGAGGGCCTCGAAGTCGACCTCGAAGGCCGAGCCCTCCGCCGTGCCGAGCAGCACCGCCTTGGAGAGCGGCGGCCGGTCGTACGGCTGGTGGGGCTCGGCGCCGATGAGCAGCACCTGCCCCGCGAAGCCCTGGTCGCGCAGGGCCACGGCGGTCTGCACACCCGCTATCCCCGCCCCGACGATGACGACGCGCCGCTCGGCCGCCGGCCGCTCTGTATGCATCCGCTCGCTCACGCGATCACCTTACGTAGGTGACGGGTCGTCGGGCCAGAGTGAAGGCGCCCTTACTGGCCGTTGGGGGGTCGGGTTAGGCTGGCCACCGTAGAGCACTCGCGGGAGCCCGGACGCACCGGGCTGAGAGGGAGGCTGGCCGGCCTCCGACCGTACGAACCTGATCCGGGTCATGCCGGCGAAGGGAGGGGCTGGACGCCCATGCATCCACGTGGATCGACACGTACGGGATCGACACGTACAGGCTCGGATGTCCTCGTCATCGGGGGCGGCATCATCGGCCTGGTCACGGCCTGGCGGGCGGCGCAGCGGGGGCTGCGCACGGCCGTCGTCGACCCGGAACCGGGCGGCGGGGCCGCCCAGGTCGCGGCGGGCATGCTCGCCGCGGTCACCGAGCTCCACTACGGCGAGGAGACGCTCCTCGGCCTCAACCTGGCGTCGGCGCGCCGCTACCCGGACTTCGTCACCGAGCTCCGGGAGGCGGCGGGCGGCCTCGACGTCGGCTACCGCGCGTGCGGCACGCTGGCCGTCGCGCTGGACGCCGACGACCGCGCTCACCTGCGCGAGCTGCACGCGCTGCAGAGCCGCTGCGGCCTTCAGTCCGAGTGGCTGAACGGCCGTGAGTGCCGCCGCCTGGAGCCCATGCTGGCGCCCGGTGTGCGCGGCGGGCTGCGGGTGGACGGCGACCACCAGGTCGATCCGCGGCGGCTCGCGGCGGCCCTGCTGGCCGCGTGCGAGCGGGCCGGGGTGGTGTTCCACCGCGCCTGGGCGGAGCGGCTGCTGGTGGTCGGGGGCCGGGCGGCCGGGGCGGCCCTGCAGGACGGCACGGAGCTCGCCGCCGATCAGGTGGTGCTGGCCGCGGGCAGTCTCAGCGGCCGGCTCGGCGGCGTACCGGACGACGTTCTGCCGCCGGTACGGCCCGTCAAGGGGCAGGTGCTGCGGCTGACGGTGCCGCGCGCGTACGCGCCGTTCCTCTCCCGGACGGTACGGGCGGTGGTGCGCGGCAGCCACGTGTACCTGGTGCCGCGCGAGAACGGCGAGCTGGTCGTCGGCGCCACGAGCGAGGAGCTCGGCTGGGACACCACGGTCACGGCGGGCGGGGTCTACGAACTGCTGCGCGACGCGCACGAGCTGGTGCCGGGCATCACCGAGCTGCCGCTCACCGAGACCCGCGCGGGGCTGCGCCCGGGATCGCCCGACAACGCGCCGCTGCTGGGCCCGAGCGCGCTGCCGGGGCTGCACCTGGCGACCGGGCACTACCGCAACGGGGTGCTGCTGACGCCCGTCACGGGGGACGTGATGGCCGAGGTGCTGGAGAGCGGGGAGCTGCCGGAGCAGGCGCGTCCGTTCGCCCCCGCCCGTTTCCTCTCCGGCACCGCCTCCTCTCCCTCCGCCTCCGCCACCCCTTCCGCAGCCTCTTCCGCCTCTTCCGTCTCTTCCGTCTCTCCGGTTGGAGTGTCATGAACGTCTCCGTGAACGGCGAGGCCCGCGAGCTCGCCGCCCCGACCACGCTCGACGCCCTGGTCGCCACCCTCACCACCGCGCCGTCCGGTGTCGCCGCCGCCGTCAACGAGACCGTCGTCCCGCGCAGCCAGTGGGCCGGGACGCTGCTCGGCGACGGCGACCGCGTCGAGGTCCTCACCGCGGTCCAGGGGGGCTGAACCATGGCGGACGACCGTCTCACCATCGCCGGGACCGCCTTCGACTCCCGGCTGATCATGGGTACGGGCGGGGCGCCCAGCCTCGACGTGCTGGAACGCGCCCTCGTCGCCAGCGGCACCGAGCTGACGACCGTGGCGATGCGCCGCCTGGACCCGACCGTCCGGGGCTCGGTCCTGTCCGTCCTCGACAAGCTGGGCATCCGCGTCCTGCCGAACACCGCGGGCTGTTTCACCGCGGGCGAGGCGGTCCTGACGGCCCGGCTCGCGCGGGAGGCGCTCGGCACGGACTGGATCAAGCTGGAGGTGGTGGCCGACGAGCGGACGCTGCTGCCCGACCCGATCGAGCTGCTCGACGCCGCCGAGACCCTGGTCGACGACGGCTTCACGGTCCTGCCGTACACCAACGACGACCCGGTGCTCGCGCGCAGGCTGGAGGACGTCGGCTGTGCGGCGATCATGCCGCTGGGCTCGCCGATCGGCTCGGGGCTCGGCATCCGCAACCCGCACAACTTCCAGCTGATCGTGGAGCACGCGCGCGTGCCGGTGATCCTGGACGCGGGCGCCGGTACGGCGTCGGACGCGGCGCTCGCCATGGAGCTGGGGTGCGCGGCGGTGATGCTGGCATCGGCGGTGACGCGGGCGCAGGAGCCGGTGCTGATGGCCGAGGCGATGCGCCACGCGGTCGAGGCGGGCCGCCTCGCGTACCGCGCCGGGCGGATCCCGCGCCGGCACTTCGCGGAGGCGTCGTCCCCGGTGGAGGGGCGCGCGGTCCTGGACCCGGAGCGGCCGGCGTTCTGACGGCGACACCTCCGGCGCCCCTCCACGGGGCGCCGGAGGTGTCGTCGGTGTCACAGCTCGGCTGCAGTCACGGCAGGGGCCCGTACGGGGCGGCGGGGGTGTCGGTGCGGGCTCGTAGACTCGGGCGGGTGGATACGACCCTGCACGACCCGCTCGTGGGCCAGCTGCTCGACGGCCGCTACCGAGTCGAGGCGCGCATCGCCGTCGGGGGCATGGCCACGGTGTACCGGGCCGTGGACACCCGGCTCGACCGGGTGCTCGCGCTCAAGGTGATGCACCCGGCCCTCGCCACGGACGCGACCTTCGTCGAGCGGTTCATCCGCGAGGCCAAGTCCGTGGCGCGGCTCTCGCACCCGAACGTGGTCGGGGTCTTCGACCAGGGCGCCGACGGGGCGTACGTGTACCTCGCCATGGAGTACGTCGCGGGCTGCACCCTCCGCGACGTGCTGCGCGAGCGCGGCGCCCTGCGCCCGCGGGCCGCGCTCGACATCCTGGAGCCGGTGCTCGCGGCGCTGGGGGCCGCGCACCGGGCGGGCTTCGTCCACCGGGACATGAAGCCGGAGAACGTCCTGATCGGGGACGACGGCCGGGTCAAGGTCGCCGACTTCGGGCTCGTCCGGGCCGTCGGCGCCGCCACGAACACCACCGGTTCCGTGCTCGGCACCGTGTCCTACCTGGCGCCGGAGCAGATCGAGGACGGCGCCGCCGACACGCGCACCGATGTGTACGCGTGCGGCGTGGTCCTGTACGAGATGCTGACCGGCGCCAAGCCGCACTCCGGCGACACGCCCGCCCAGGTCCTCTACCAGCACCTGAACGCCGACGTTCCGGCCCCGTCCGCCGCCGTGCCCGGGCTGGCCGTCGAGCTGGACGAGCTGGTGGCGCTGGCCACGGCCCGCAACCCCGAGGTCCGCCCGTACGACGCCGTCGCGCTCCTCGCGCACGCCCGCGAGGCGCGGGCCGCGCTCGGCGACGAGCAGCTGGACCTGGACCCGCCGTCGGTACGGGCGCAGCCGCCGGCCGAGGTGCCCGCGGCGGACGGGGCCGGCGGCCCGGAGGACGTGACCAGCGTGATCGCGCGCCCGCTGCCCGAGCCGCAGGAGCCGGTCCACCACACCAGCCGCCTGGAGGTGCCGCCGGCCCTGCAGCCTCCGGCCCCGGAGCCCGACCGGCCGGCGGCGGTGCGCGCCCCCCGGCGCGGCATGATCGCCGCGCTGGTGGCCGTCCTGATCGTGCTGGGGGTCGGCGCGGGCGTCTGGTACATCAACTCGGGGCAGTTCACCCGCGTCCCGACGCTCCTCGGCCAGACCCAGGCCGAGGCGGAGAAGCGGCTCACGGACGCCGGCCTCGACGTCAAGGGGGTCAAGCGGGCCTACAGCAGCGCCTACGAGCGGGGCACGGTCATGGCCAGCGACCCCGCCCCCGGCGAGCGGATCCGTGACAACGGCTCCGTGACGCTCACGATCTCGCGCGGCCCCGAGATCGTGAAGGTCCCCGACCTCAAGGGCAAGCCGCTCGCGGAGGCGAAGCGCGAGCTGACCAAGGCCGGTCTCGCGCCGGGCGTGGTCACCAAGGCCTTCAGCGAGGACGTCGAGCCGGGTGCGGTGATCGGCACCGACCCGGAGCCCGGCACCGAGCGCAACCCCGACTCCGCCGTCGCCCTCGTGGTCAGCCGGGGCGCCCCGGTCGACGTCCCGGACGTCACCGGCGACCCGGTCCGGGACGCCACCCGTACGCTGGAGGAGGCCGGGTTCACCGTGAAGGTCGCCCCCGAGCGGGTGCACTCGGCCCAGGACGCGGGCGCCGTCGCCAGCCAGTCCCCGGCCGACGGCCGCCAGGCCGCCAAGGGCGACACGGTCACGCTCACCGTCTCCAAGGGCCCCCGCATGGTCGCCGTTCCCGACGTCACGGGCGACGGCGTCGACGACGCGCGGCGCGAATTGGAGGCCGCGGGCTTCCAGGTGAAGGTCGAGAAGGCCTTCCCCTTCCTGAGCGACACCGTGAGCGAGCAGTCCGTAGCCGGCGGCGAGAAGGCCCCCGAGGGCAGCACCATCACCATCAAGACCAAGGGAATCTGAGCACCCATGCGCAACCCCGTCGGCGGCCATGTCCCCGTGGCCGGCGGCCTCGCCAAGACCGGCCTGTCGTACGCACGCGAGCTCGGCGCCGAAACCGTCCAGGTCTTCGTCGCCAACCCCCGCGGCTGGGCGACCCCCGCCGGGAACCCGGTGCAGGACGAGCTGTTCCGCGCCGAGTGCGCCGCCGAGGGGATACCGGCGTACGTCCACGCCCCGTATCTGATCAACTTCGGCTCCCACACCGAGGCGACCGTCGAGTTCTCGGTGGCGTCGCTGCGCCACTCGCTGCGGCGCGCCCGGGAGATCGGCGCGCTGGGCGTGGTGGTGCACACCGGTTCGGCGACCGGGGGCCGCCCCCGCGAGGAGGCCCTCGCGCAGGTGCGCACCCACATGCTGCCGCTGCTCGACGAGCTGACGCACGACGACGACCCGTTCCTGCTGCTGGAGTCGACGGCCGGGCAAGGCGCCTCGCTCTGTTCCCGGACCTGGGACTTCGGCCCGTACTTCGAGGCGCTCGACGCCCACCCCAAGCTGGGCATCTGCCTCGACACCTGCCACATCTTCGCGGCCGGGCACGACCTCACCGGGGAGCACGGCATGCGGCAGACGCTGGACCTGCTGGTGGAGACGGTCGGGGAGGGCCGCCTGAAGCTGATCCACGCCAACGACTCCAAGGACGTGGTGGGCGCCCACAAGGACCGTCACGCGAACATCGGCGCCGGCCACATCGGCGAGGAGCCGTTCCGCGAGCTGATGCGCCACCCGGCGACGGAGGGCGTGCCGCTGATCATCGAGACGCCCGGGGGGAAGGAAGGCCACGCGGCGGATGTGGGGCGGCTGAAGAAACTCCGGTGACGGTGACCCCTTGAGGGAATACCCCTAGGGGGTATACGGTTCTTGCTGTCGGCAGGAACCGCTACCAGGCGTTGGGGGATCTCATGCGGCACGACAGCCACGCGGAGCACAGCGAGCAGGCGCACCAGCACCACGCACAGCACCAGCAGCCCGAGAGCCACGAGCACCACGGCCACGAGCAGCACGCACCGCAGGACCAGCACGGCCACGAGCACCACGACCACGAGCAGCACCAGCATCACGAACATCACCAGCACCACACGGGCGCGGGCAAGGTCAGCTGGTCCATGGCCGCCCAGGCCACCCTCCACTGCCTCACCGGCTGCGCCATCGGCGAAGTCCTGGGCATGGTCATCGGCACCGCCCTCGGCTGGGGCAACGTCCCCACCATGGCCCTGGCGATCGTCCTCGCCTTCACCTTCGGCTACGCGCTCACCCTGCGCGGCATCCTCAAGGCCGGCGTCGACTTCAAGACCGCCTTCCGGGTCGCCCTCGCCGCCGACACGCTCTCCATCGCCGTCATGGAGATCATCGACAACGGCGTACTCGCCCTCTGGCCCGGCGCCATGGACGCCCACCTGACGGACGCGTTCTTCTGGGGGGTCCTCGCCTTCGCCCTCTTCGCCGCCTTCGTCATCACCACACCCGTCAACAAGTGGATGATCGGCCGCGGCAAGGGCCACGCGGTGGTGCACCAGTACCACCACTGACGACGTGACCGGTTACCCGGGAGGGGTACTACAGCTCCGGGCCGTCCCCCGGCTCCTCCTGGTACGAGTACCGCTGCTCCCGCCACGGGTCGCCGATGTTGTGATAGCCGCGCTCCTCCCAGAAGCCGCGGCGATCGGCGGTCATGTACTCCACGCCCCGGACCCACTTGGGCCCCTTCCAGGCGTACAGGTGCGGCACGATCAGCCGCAGCGGGAAGCCGTGCTCGGCGGTGAGGAGCTCACCGTCCTTGTGGGTGGCGAAAATCGAGCGGTCCGACGCGAAGTCCGAGAGCCGCATGTTGGCGCTGAAGCCGTACTCCGCCCAGACCATCACATGGCTGACCCCAGTGGCCGGCGGCGCCAGCTCCAGGATCGTACGGGCGGGGACGCCACCCCATTCGGCCCCCACCATGCTGAATTTCGTCACGCAGTGCAGGTCGGCCACGACCGTGGAGAACGGCAGGGCCGAGAACTGCTCGTGGGTCCAACTGTGCTTCTCGCCGTCCGCCGTGGCGCCGAAGACCTGGAACTCCCAGCGGTCCGGCTTGAACTTGGGGACGGGGCCGTAATGGGTCACCGGCCAACCGCGCTGCAGTCGCTGGCCCGGCGGAAGCTCGGACTCCCCTGACGCCCGGTTTTCCTCGCTCCCTGGGTGACCCATGCCTCAATGGTGACAGACCGGGAGGGGTGGTCATGACCAGGGACGGGACGGTACAGGCCCGCATTCGGGCAAGTCCCACTAAGCCTGTACTTACTGGACGACCTCTCCCGGCGGTGCGAGGATGCGCGGCATCGGCATGTGCCATCGTTCACACGCGCGGAAGGAGCCTCTGCGATGCAGGGCGACCCCGAGGTCATCGAATTCCTCAACGAGCAGCTCACCGCCGAGCTGACGGCGATCAACCAGTACTTCCTGCACGCCAAGATGCAGGAGAACATGGGGTGGACGAAGCTCGCGAAGTACACGCGTGCGGAGTCGTTCGACGAGATGAAGCACGCCGAGGTGCTGACCGACCGCATCCTCTTCCTGGACGGCCTGCCGAACTACCAGCGGCTGTTCCACGTCCGGGTGGGCCAGACGCTCACCGAGATGTTCCAGGCGGACCGGCAGGTCGAGGTCGAGGCGATCGACCGGCTCAAGCGCGGCATCGAGGTGATGCGCACCAAGGGCGACATCACGTCGGCGAACATCTTCGAGTCGATCCTCGCGGACGAGGAGCACCACATCGACTACCTCGACACGCAGCTGGACCTGATCGACAAGCTCGGCGAGGCGCTCTACATCGCCCAGCTGATCGAGCAGCCGGACAGCTAGCGCACCCGGACCTTACGCGGCTTCGGCCAGCGGTTCGGCGGTCTCCGGGACGTCGGCGGTGAGGGCGGGCCTGCCCTGGTCCACCAGCTCGCGCCGGGGGCAGTTGCCGCGGCCGAGGATGGCCTGGATGCGGCGTACACAGGACCCGCAGTCGGTGCCGGCCTTGCAGGCGGACGCTATCTGGCGGGGCGTGCAGGCGCCGGCGTCCGCGTGTTCCTTGACCTGCTTCTCCGTGACACCGAAGCACGAGCAGACGTACACGCGGTCACCTCCCTGCGGATCCGGAAACGGGTCGGACGGCCAATGGTTCTGGGAGCCCTTCCCGATTCCTCGGTGAGGCTAACCTAACCTTACCCCGCACCCCCGGAGCGCAACAGCGGGGAAGCCGACGAAAACGCCGATGGGGCGCGGATCACATGGATCCGCGCCCCATCGGCGTTTCAAGGCTGTTTCAAGCCAAGATCACTGGTCGCGGTACATCTCCGCCACCAGGAAGGCCAGGTCCAGCGACTGGCTGCGGTTGAGCCGGGGGTCGCAGGCGGTCTCGTAGCGCTGGTGCAGGTCGTCGACGAAGATCTCGTCGCCGCCGCCCACGCACTCGGTGACGTCGTCGCCGGTCAGCTCCACGTGGATGCCGCCCGGGTGCGTACCGAGCTCCTTGTGGACCTCGAAGAAGCCCTTGACCTCGTCGAGCACGTCGTCGAAACGGCGCGTCTTGTGGCCGGAGGCCGCCTCGAAGGTGTTGCCGTGCATCGGGTCGGTCACCCAGGCCACCGTGGCACCGGACGCCGTGACCTTCTCGACCAGCTCGGGGAGCTTGTCGCGGACCTTGTCGGCGCCCATGCGGACGATGAAGGTCAGCCGGCCCGGCTCGCGGTCCGGGTCGAGGCGGTCGATGTACGTCAGCGCGTCGTCGACCGTCGTCGTCGGGCCCAGCTTGATCCCGATGGGGTTGCGGATCCGCGAGGCGAACTCGATGTGCGCGCCGTCCAGCTGGCGGGTGCGCTCACCGATCCAGACCATGTGGCCCGAGGTGTCGTACAGGTGCCCGGTCCGCGAGTCGACGCGGGTCAGCGCCGACTCGTAGTCCAGCAGCAGCGCCTCGTGGGAGGCGTAGAACTCGACCGTGCGGAACTCGGCCGGGTCGGTGCCGCAGGCCTTCATGAAGTTCAGCGCGTTGTCGATCTCGCGCGCCAGCTGCTCGTAGCGCTGACCGGACGGCGACGACTTCACGAAGTCCTGGTTCCAGGCGTGCACCTGGCGCAGGTCGGCGTAACCGCCGGTGGTGAAGGCGCGCACCAGGTTCAGCGTCGAGGCGGACGCCTGGTACATGCGCTTGAGCCGCTGCGGGTCCGGGACGCGGGCCGCCTCGGTGAACTCGAAGCCGTTGACGGAGTCGCCGCGGTAGGTCGGCAGGGTCACGCCGTCGCGGGTCTCGGTCGGCTTGGAGCGCGGCTTGGAGTACTGGCCGGCGATCCGTCCCACCTTCACGACGGGTACGGAGGCGGCGTAGGTGAGGACGGCGCCCATCTGGAGCAGCGTCTTGAGCTTGTTGCGGATGTGGTCGGCGGACACGGCGTCGAACGCCTCGGCGCAGTCGCCGCCCTGGAGCAGGAACGCCTCGCCCCTGGCGACGGCTCCCATCCGGGCGCGCAGCTGGTCGCACTCGCCTGCGAAGACGAGCGGCGGATACGACTCGAGGTCCGCGATCACATCGCGCAGAGCCTCGGCATCCGGGTACTCGGGCTGCTGCGCCGCGGGCAGGTCTCGCCAGGTGTTGCCACCGGTAGCGGTGGTCTTAGCGTTCACGGTCACCTGACCAACCTTACGGGTTCTTCCGATACGTCCATCTGTGAGCCCACCTGATGAGACAAGGAATCTTGGGGTAGTGTGCGGCTCATGTACGCACAGCAGACCCAGACGACCCAGAACTGGTGGTGGACCGCTCATCCGGCGGCCCACTGACTCGCGTACGCACCGACACCGCGAAGGCCGCCCGAGGGGCGGCCTTCTTCCGTTTCACGGGCCGTTCCTCCCCCTCCTCCCGGAAGGAACGCACACACCATGGACCTCGGTCGACTCCTCGACGACACCTGCCCGCCCTTCGCCCTGCTGCGCCGCCGAACACCCGGCCGTGACCATGACACCGTCGAGGTGCTGATCGGCGCGGTCCACGAGGCGGAACGCCTCGCCGACCTCCCCGTCGGGGCGCGGCCCGCGCTCGCCCTGGTGCCGTTCCGGCAGCTGCGGGAGCGCGGCTTCGACGTACGCGACGACGGGACGCCGCTGTCGGTGCTCGTCGCCGACGAGGCGTACGAGCTGCCGCTCGCGGAGGTCCTGGAGCGGCTGCCCGCGCACGACGTGGTGGTGGAGGGCGGGGCCTTCGACGTCTCGGACGAGGAGTACGCCGGGACCGTGCGGCGGGTCATCGAGGACGAGATCGGGCGGGGCGAGGGCGCGAACTTCGTCATCCGGCGTACGTACCGGGGCGCGGTCCCCGGGTTCGGGCGGCGGGACGCACTGGCGCTGTTCCGGCGGCTGCTCGCCGGTGAGCGGGGCGCCTACTGGACCTTCGTCGTCCACACCGGCGAGCGCACCCTGGTGGGCGCGAGCCCGGAGGTGCACGTCCGCATGTCCGGCGGGACGGTGGTGATGAACCCGATCAGCGGCACGTACCGGTATCCGGCGGGCGGGCCGACGGCCGAGGACCTGCTCGCCTTCCTCGCCGACCGCAAGGAGACCGACGAGCTCTCCATGGTCGTGGACGAGGAACTGAAGATGATGTGCACCGTCGGCGACATGGGCGGCGTGGTGGTCGGGCCGCGGCTGAAGGAGATGGCCCACCTGGCGCACACCGAGTACGAGCTGCGCGGCCGCTCCTCGCTGGACGTGCGGGAGGTGCTGCGCGAGACGATGTTCGCGGCCACGGTCACCGGGTCGCCGGTGCAGAACGCCTGCCGCGTCATCGAGCGGCATGAGAGGGGTGGGCGGGGTTACTACGCGGGCGCCCTGGCGCTGCTCGGGACGGACGCGAGCGGGGCGCAGACGCTGGACTCGCCGATCCTGATCCGTACGGCCGACATCACGGCCGACGGCGAGCTGCGCGTCCCGGTCGGCGCCACGCTGGTGCGGCACTCGGTGCCGGAGAGCGAGGTCGCCGAGACGCACGCCAAGGCGGCGGGGGTGCTGGCGGCGCTGGGGGTGCGCCCGGGGCGGCCGCGCGAGGAGTCCGTACGGCCGGCGCGGCTGGCGGAGGACCCCCGGGTGCGGGCGGCGCTGGACGCGCGTCGCGCCGACCTGGCGCCGTTCTGGCTGAGGATGCAGGACCGGCCCGCCGCCCCGGCCGCCGGGCACGCGCTGGTGGTGGACGCGGAGGACACCTTCACGGCGATGCTCGCGCACGTGCTGCGCGCCTCGGGCCTGGAGGTGACGGTCCGCCGCTACGACGAGCCGGGGCTGCGGGAGGCGGCGCTCGCGCACGAGGGTCCGGTGGTGCTGGGGCCCGGGCCCGGCGACCCGGGCGACCTGACCGATCCGAAGATGCGGTCGCTGCGGGCGCTCGCCGCCGAGCTCGTACGCCGGGCGGGCGGCCACCCGCACGGGCCCGCCCGTCTCCCGGCCACCACCCCTCATCGAGGCCCTGCGGGCCACGTGACCCTCGGGGTGTGCCTCGGGCACGAGCTGATCGCGGCCGAGCTGGGGCTGCCGATCGTGCGCAAGGAGGTGCCGTTCCAGGGGGCCCAGGTGCGGATCGACCTGTTCGGCACGCCGGAGACGGTGGGCTTCTACAACAGCTTCACGGCCCGCTGCGACGACGGTGCCGCCGCCGAGCTCGCGGCGCACGGCGTGGAGATCAGCCGCGAGGCGGCGACGGGCGAGGTGCACGCGCTGCGCGGGCCGGGCTTCGCGGGCGTGCAGTTCCATCCGGAGTCGGTGCTGACGCTGCGCGGCGCGGCGGTCGTACGGGAGTTGCTGCGGGAGCTGGAGGTCAGCCCGCGGTGAGGCCGCCGGGCGGCGGGACCAGGACGTTCTCGCCGCGGCGGCCGGCCTCGTAGTCGGTGATGTTCCGCACCGTCGTCGCGATGATCTCGGTCACCGCGTCGACGGTGTAGTACGCCTGGTGGGAGGTGACCACGACGTTCGGGAAGGTCATCAGCCGGGCGAGGGTGTCGTCGGTGACGGGCTCCAGGGACTTGTCCAGGTAGAAGAGCCCGGCCTCCGCCTCGTAGACGTCGAGGCCGACGCCGGTGAAGCGGCCGGCGCGCAGCTCGGTGACGAGGGCGTCCGTGTCGATCAGACCGCCGCGGCTGGAGTTCACCAGAATGGCGTCGTCCTTCATGGCCTTGAGCGCGGCGGCGTCGACCAGGTGGCGGGTCTCCGGTACCAGCGGCACGTGCAGGCTGAGGACGTCGGAGGCGGCGAAGAGCTCCTCCTTCTCGACGTACCGCATGCCGAGCGCGACGCACGCGGGGTTGGGGGCGACGTCCCAGCCGAGGAGCTCCATGCCGTAGCCGTGGGCGATCCGGGTGAACGCCTCGCCGATCCTGCCGGTGCCGACGACGCCGGCCGTGCGGCCGTGCAGGTCGTGGCCGAGCAGTCCGTCGAGGCGGAAGTCGAAGTCGCGGGTGCGGATGGCGGCGCGGACGAGGCGGCGGTTGACCGCCATCGCGAGGGCCCAGGCGAATTCGGCGACGGAGTACGGCGAGTAGGAGGAGACGCGGGCGACGGTGAGGCCCAGTTGCTGGGCGGCGGTCAGGTCGATGTTGTTGAAGCCGGTGGAGCGCTGGGCGATCATCCGCGTGCCGCCGGCCGCGAGGGCGTGCAGCACGCGGGCGTCGAGGTCGGCGTTGACGCTGGTGGAGACGGCTTCGTACCCGGCGGCGAGGGGGACGGTGTCCCCGGTGAGGAAGACGTCCAGGCAGCGGAGGTCGTGCCGGCCCGCGAAAGCCGCCTCCATCAGCGGCTTCTCGTCCGTCTGCACGCCGAAGGCCAGGACTTCCACGGTCTGTCTCCCTCCGCCCGGATAGGGCGAATATACGACCGCCCCCGGGCCCGCGCCGGTCGGCCGGAACCGGCCGGCGCGGCCCGTCAGCCGAAGAAGACGTCGGCCTCCTCGTACAGCTTCGGGTCGACCGTCTTCAGGCGGGCCGTCGCCTCGCGGATCGGGACGCGGACGATGTCCGTGCCCCGCAGGGCGACCATGGTGCCGAAGTCGCCGTCGCGTACGGCGTCGATGGCGTGCAGCCCGAAGCGGGTGGCCAGCCAGCGGTCGAAGGCGCTCGGTGTGCCGCCGCGCTGGACGTGGCCGAGGACGGTGGTCCTGGCCTCCTTGCCGGTGCGCTTCTCGATCTCCTTGGCCAGCCACTCGCCGACCCCGGAGAGCCGGACGTGGCCGAAGGAGTCGAGCGTGCCGTCCTTCAGCACCATGTCGCCGTCCTTGGGCATGGCGCCCTCGGCGACGACGACGATCGGCGCGTACGAGGCCCGGAAGCGCGAGGTCACCCAGGCGCAGACCTGGTCGACGTCGAAGCGCTGCTCGGGGATGAGGATGACGTTGGCGCCGCCGGCGAGGCCGGAGTGGAGGGCGATCCAGCCGGCGTGACGGCCCATCACCTCGACGACGAGGACCCGCATGTGGGACTCGGCGGTGGTGTGGAGGCGGTCGATGGCCTCGGTGGCGATCCCGACGGCGGTGTCGAAGCCGAAGGTGTAGTCGGTGGCGGACAGGTCGTTGTCGATGGTCTTGGGCACGCCGACGCAGGGGACGCCGTACTCGTCGCCGATGCGGGCGGCGACACCGAGGGTGTCCTCGCCGCCGATCGCGATGAGCGCGTCCACCTCCTCCTTGGCGAGGTTCCGCTTGATGCGGTGGATGCCGTCCGCCGCCGTGAGGGGATTGGTGCGCGAGGAGCCGAGGATGGTGCCGCCGCGCGGCAGGATGCCGCGCACGGCGGGGATGTCGAGGCGCACGGTGTCGCCCTCCAGGGGGCCTCGCCAGCCGTCCCGGAAGCCGGTGAACTCGTAGCCGTACTCCTGGACACCCTTGCGGACGATGCCGCGGATGACCGCGTTCAGGCCGGGGCAGTCTCCGCCGCCGGTCAGTACTCCCACCCGCATGGACCGTTTCCCTTCGTCGTCGCCGAGGGCTGCACGGTCACGGTAAGGGTGACCCAGCTCACTCCGGGACGGTACGAAAGGTGAATTCCGGGCGGGCGTAGGGAAGTTACGCGCGCCCAGCGCATACGTCAGCGCGCTTACGCGTCGTCCAGGCCGCGCTCTATCGCGTACCGCACGAGCTCGACGCGGTTGTGCAGCTGGAGCTTGCCGAGCGTGTTCTGGACGTGGTTCTGGACGGTGCGGTGCGAGATGACCAGGCGCTCGGCGATCTGCTTGTAGCTCAGGCCCTTGGCGACCAGCCGCAGCACCTCGGTCTCGCGCTCGGTGAGCTGCGGCGCCTTCGGCTCGTCCCGCCCGGTGGCGGGGGCGGGGTCGGAGGCCAGCCGCCGGTACTCCCCGAGGACGAGCCCGGCCAGGCCCGGCGTGAAGACCGGGTCCCCGACGGCGGTACGGCGCACGGCGTCGATCAGCTCCTCGGTGCTGGCCGACTTCAGCAGGTAGCCGGTCGCGCCGGACTTCACCGCCTCCAGCACGTCGGCGTGCTCGCCGCTCGCGGACAGCACCAGCACGCGCAGCGCCGGGTTGGCGGCGACGAGCTCCTTGCAGACCTGGACCCCCGGCTTGGCGGGCAGGTTCAGGTCCAGCACGAGGACGTCCGGGGAGACCGCATGGGCGCGGCGGACCGCCTGCTCCCCGTCCCCCGCGGTGGCGACCACGTCGAACCCGGCCTCGGCCAGGTCGCGGGCGACCGCGTCCCGCCACATCGGATGGTCGTCGACGACCATCACCTTCGTCTGCTGCTGCGTCATCTCGTCGCCTTCCCCCGTGGAACCTTCAATTCGACTTCTGTGCCCTGGCCCGGGACCGAGATCAGCTCGGCCGTGCCGCCCAGGTCGCGGAGCCTGCCGCGGATGGAGAGCGCCACCCCCATGCGTCCCTCTCCCTCCGCCTGCGCGAGCCGCCCCTCCGGGATGCCCGGCCCGTCGTCCCGTACCGTCACGATCACCTCGTCGGGCCAGTCCTCGACGAGGATCCACGCCTGGGCACCCTGGCCGGCGTGTCTGCGGACATTGTCCAGGGCGGCACTGACAGCGGCCGCCAGCTCCTTCGCCGCGGCGGGCGGCAGCAGCACCGGAGCACCCGGTTCCGAGAAGGTGACCCGCGATCCGGCGTGCGGGGCGAGCAGCGTGCGCAGGTCGACGGGGGCGCCGGGGGCGGTGTCGTCGTCCGGCTCCTCCACCACGCGGACCACCGCGCCCTGGGACTCGTCCTCGGAGACGTACGAGGCCGGGGTCAGGCCGCCCGCGACCAGGGTGCGCAGCGCCACCTCCTGCTCCCCCGCCATCCGGCCGAGCTCGGCGGCCTCGCCGCCCAGGGCGGTGCCCTTGCGCTGGACCATGGCCAGCACCTGGAGGACGGAGTCGTGGATGTCGCGGGCCAGCCGCTCGCGCTCGCGGGTGGCGGCCTCGATCTCCAGGGCCCGCGCGAGGGTGCGCTCGGAGGCGCGGGCCACCTCCACGACGTAACCGATGGCGATGGAGGCCACCCACACGAGCAGCACGTTGTGGAGGGTGTCCCGGCTGGGCTGGCCGCGTTCGACGATGTTGGCGACGGCCACCAGGGACGAGGCGAGGGCGGCCCAGCGCCAGCCGCCCTTGATGGCGTACGCGAGGACCGAACCGGCGGTCCAGATGGTCGGCAGCGTCGAGCCGTCGAACGTCTGGGCGTGCACGTCGGCGAGCGGCGTCAGCAGGATGCCGGTGAGGGCGAGGGTGAGGTCGGCGACGAGGAACCGCTTGGTGCAGCCGGCGGCACCGGCGACCTTCGGGAGGGTGGCCAGCGTCCACACCGACATCACGGCGAGGAAGGCGACGGCCACCCAGGGGCGCTCGAACTTGTCGCGGGTGAAGACGAACAGCAGCACCGCGTACACCATGGTGAGCACGCGGTACGCGGTCAGGGCACGCCACAGCGGCTGCTCGACGGACATGCGCACGACGCGCTCGCGCTTGGCCAACTTCCCCACCCCTGGATGTACGGCGCGCTCAGGCGCCGGGCTGCTCGCGCTCGGCCTTCGCCGCTTCCTTCGCGGCCTCCTTGGCCGCTTCCTTGGCCGCTTCCTTGGCCGCTTCCTTGGCCGCCTTCTCGGCGTCGGCGATCTGGCGCTTGGCGGCGGTCGCGTAGATGTCGACGTACTCCTGGCCGGACAGCTTCATGATCTCGTACATCACCTCGTCGGTGACCGAGCGCAGGATGAACCGGTCGCCGTCCATGCCGTGGTAGCGGCTGAAGTCCAGCGGCTTGCCGATGCGGATGCCCGGGCGCATGAGCTTGGGGACGACCTTGCCGGGCGGCTGGATCTTCTCGGTGTCGATCATCGCGACCGGGATGACCGGCGCCCCGGTGGCCAGCGCCACGCGCGCGAGGCCGCCGGGCTTGCCGCGGTAGAGCCGGCCGTCCGGCGAGCGGGTGCCCTCGGGGTAGATGCCGAAGAGCTCACCGCGCTCGATGACCTCGATACCGCTCTTGATCGCCGCCTCGCCGGCGCCGCGGGCACCCGAGCGGTCCACCGGCAGCTGGCCGACGCCCTTGAAGAACGCGGCCGTCAGCTTGCCCTTCACGCCGGGCGAGGTGAAGTACTCGGCCTTGGCGATGAAGGTCACCTTGCGGTCGAGGACCGCGGGCAGGAAGAAGGAGTCCGAGAAGGAGAGGTGGTTGCTCGCGAGGATCGCCGGCCCCTCGGCGGGAATGTTCTCGAGGCCCTCCACCCAGGGCCTGAAGGCGAGCTTCAGCGTCCCTCCGATGGAGAACTTCATTGCGCCGTAGATCAAGTTTCGAGTGCCTCTCCTGTGTTCCGTCGAACAGACCATAACCCGTGCGGCGCCTGGGCTCTTCCTGATGGGCTGATGGGTGGGACGACGGCTCTGGTCGGTGTCAGTCCGGTCGCGTACGGTGAAGTACACCTCCTTCCCGAGATCCACCCCCGCCCCATCGATCACCCTTTCCCGAACAGGAGACCCCCGTGCCGGTCGTCCCCGGAGCCGAGCCGTACCGCCACGAGGGCGGCCGGGTCGGCGTGCTGCTCTGTCACGGTTTCACCGGCTCGCCGCGGTCCATGCGGCCCTGGGCCGAGTACCTGGCCGCGCGCGGCCTGACGGTGTCGCTGCCGCTGCTGCCCGGGCACGGCACCCGCTGGCAGGACATGCAGGTGACCGGCTGGCAGGACTGGTACGCGGAGGTGGACCGCGAGCTGCGGGCGCTGCTGGCGCGGTGCGAGCAGGTCTTCGTCTTCGGGCTCTCCATGGGCGGGGCGCTCACCCTGCGGCTCGCCGCCCGGCACGGCGACGCCGTACGGGGCATCGTGCTGGTGAACCCGGCGAACAAGATCCACGGGCTCGCCGCCCACGCGCTGCCGGTCGTGCGCCACCTCGTCCCGTCGCGGCCCGGCATCGTGGACGACATAGCCAAGGAGGGCATGACGGAGGCCGGGTACGACCGGGTGCCGCTGCACGCCGCGCACTCGGTGCGGCGGTTCTTCCGGATGGTCGACGGCGAGCTTCCGCAGGTCACGCAGCCGGTGCTGCTGCTGCACAGCCCGCAGGACCACGTGGTGTCGCCGGCCGACTCGGCCCGCATCCTGAGCCGGATCTCCTCGGTGGACGTCCGGGAGGTCCTGCTGGAACAGAGCTACCACGTGGCGACGTTGGACCACGACGCGGAGCGGATCTTCGAGGAGAGTTACGCGTTCATCGGCCGGCTCGCTCCGGGCGTCGGCGAGAAGGGGAGCACCACCGGTGGCTGAGCAGCACGACTCGGACAAGCGGGACGAGCAGCCGTTCGACGAAGAGGCGGCGTGGGCGGCGATCGTCGCCGGGTACGGCGAGGAGCCGGCGGACCCGCCGGGCGTGAAGCCGTTCACGTTCAAGGCCGTGGAGGACCTGCCGCTGCCGGAGGGCGACGTCAACGGGGACCTTGAGGACGGCGGCGGGGAGACCCGCGACGCGGGCGGGGCCGCCGACCGGCCGCTGGGCAGCTCGGTGGTCTTCGCCCCCGGCGTCGGAGGTGGCGGCCCGCGCGACTACGAGCTGCCCGAGGCCAAGGAGGACGACCTCGACGCATCGGACGAGGGCCACTTCGTGCCACCGGAGCCGCCCCCGCTGCCGGAGGCGGACACGACCGCGAAGTTCGCGTGGCTCGGCGTGGTCGGCGGCCCGGTGCTGATGCTGGTCGCGGTGCTGCTGCAGTGGGACATGACGTGGTGGCTCACCACGCTGTGCGTCGGTGGCTTCGTCGGCGGCTTCCTCACCCTGGTGGCCCGGATGCGCCACGGCGACGAGGAGGACGACGACCCGGGCCGGGGCGCCGTGGTCTAGGGCCTGATCCCGAAGACAGGCCCTAAACGGTCCGGGCGGCGTCGCCGGGCACCCTGAGCGCCGCCAGGACCGGGAGGTGGTCCGTGGCCGCGCGCAGGTCCGTGTCCGTGATGCCCGGCAGGCCCCGCGGGACGCCGCAGCCGAGCACCTCGACGCCCTTCGTGGCGAAGACCGCGTCGATCCGCTTGCGCGGCCCGCCGGGCGGCCAGGTGAGCTCGCCGCCCCAGGGCCGTACCGCCCAGCAGTCCTGGAGCTCGGCCGCGAGCCGCCGGAACGCGGTCCCGTCCGGCTCGTCGTTGACGTCGCCCGCCACGATCGCGTGCGGCGCGTCCAGGGCGGCCAGCCGGTCCAGCGCCATCCCGGCCTGGGCGTACCGCTCGTCGGAGCTCAGGCTCAGGTGGCAGCCGACCAGCCCGAGCCGGGCGCCCCCGACGCGTACGACGGCCGTCGCGAGGCCCCGCCGGTGCAGGCCGGGCGTGAGCGGCAGCAGGACGTCCTCGGTGCGCTCGACCGTCACCCGCAGCGAGCACAGCAGCAGCGGACCGGCCGCGCTCGCGCCACCCGTCAGCACGACCAGCTCGCTCTTCTTGGCCAGACGCGCGGCGTGCTTGCGCCACCGGAAGAAGCGGGGCGCCTCCTGGACGAAGACGACGTCGGGCCGGCACGCCCGGATCACCCGCGCGAGCGCGTCCTCGTCGTCGCGCAGCGAGCGGACGTTGTAGCTCAGCACCCGGATGACGGCGGAACCGTCGGGCTCGGTACGGGAGTTGGGCAGGTCGTCGAGCGTCATAGCAGCACGATATGACGGTGCCCGCCGCATCCGGGTGAGGACGCGGCGGGCACCGTGAGACGGAACGATCAGCCCTGGCGGGCCAGGTCCGCCGCGCCGACGAGCCCGGCCTTGCCGCCCAGCTGGGCCGCGAGCACCTGGGCGTGCGGACGGTAGCGGCCGCCCACCAGCCAGCGGCGGAAGGACTTGCGGATCGGGCCGAGGACCAGCTCGCCCTCGTCCGAGACACCGCCGCCGACGATGAACGCCGACGGGTCGAACAGCGACGCCAGGTCGGCGAGGCCCGCTCCGGCCCAGCGGGCCAGCTCGCGGAACGAGTCGACGGCGACCGGGCAGCCCTGGCGGGCGGCGTCGCTGATGTGCTTGCCCTCGATGCCCTCGGGGGTGCCGTCGCCCAGCGCCAGCAGGATCGTGGCGTTCTCCGGGGTGGCGGCGGCGCGCTGCTTGGCGTACCGCACGAGGGCGCGCCCGGAGGCGTACTGCTCCCAGCAGCCCTGGCTGCCGCAGCCGCACAGCAGACCGTCCGGCACCACCCGGATGTGGCCGAACTCGGCGGCCACGCCGAAGCGGCCGCGGCGCAGCTTGTTGCCGATGATGATGCCGCCGCCGAGCCCCGTGCCGAGGGTGATGCAGATGACGTCGTCGTGGCCCTGGCCGGCGCCGAAGCGGTACTCGCCCCAGGCGGCGGCGTTCGCGTCGTTCTCCACGACCACCGGGAGGCCGGTGCGCTGCTCGACCTTGTCCTTCAGCGGCTCGTGCCGCCAGTGGATGTTCGGCGCGAACAGGACGGTGGCGCGCTTGTCGTCGACGTAACCGGCGGCACCGATGCCGACCGCCTCGATCTCATGGCCCTTGCCCGCTTCGGCGACGGCGGCGCAGATCGCGTCGACGATGCCGTCGGCGGTCGGCGGGGTGGGCACCTTGTGGATGTCGAGGATCGTGCCCTCTTCGTCGACCACTCCGGCCGCGATCTTCGTGCCGCCGATGTCGACGCCGATGGTGAGTCCCATGTGTCCCTCAGTTTTCGGTCGAGCCCCGCTACGGCCAACCGTACCCGAGGGCGGGCACGGAGCTCTCGGTCCCGGCCCCTCAGTCCAGGTCGATGTGCTCGCTCGGGTCCGGGCCTTCGCGGTCGTCGCGACTCTGGCCGCCGTCGCGGCCGTCGTCCTTCCCGGCCGCCGGCCGGCCCTGGGTCCAGCGGCGCTCCTGGCCCTCGACGGCGGAGCGGTACGCGGCGAGCAGTTCGCTGCCGGCGGCGGCGAGGTGGTCGAAGACCTCGGGGTTGCGCTCGATCACCGGCTCCACGGCCGACTTGGCCTGGCTGACGAGCTGCTGCACGGCGTTCTGCGCGCCCGCGCCGAGCAGCGGGGTGCGCAGCGAGGCGACCTTGTCGGCGACCGCGTCGACGAGCTTGCGCAGCTCCTCGGCGGCGGTGCCGGGCGGCGGTCCGGCCGGCCCGCGGCGGCGCGCCCGCTCGGCGTCCAGGTCCTCGGCGCAGGCCCTCGCCCAGGCGTCGGCGTCGGGATGCTGGGTGGCATCGCTCATGGCGTACTCCTGCGGCTGCTGCGGCTGTGTGGCTGGGTCACCCTCGACGTTACCGCGTACGGGGCCACAAATCCGGGTCGGGTGTGAAGCGCACGCTCAGCACGCCGTCCGCGAGGCCGGCGCCCGAGACGATGCAGCGGCGCAGGGCGGACGGCAGCGGGACGATGCGGCGGAACGGGCCGACCGTGAGTACGAGTTCGTCGCCCCGGCGGACGAGCCCGAGGTCGGGCTTGCCCGCTCCGGGCAGCGGGATCCGCCAGACCAGGACGCCGTCGGGGTCGCGGCGGTCCTCGACGGCCCACTCCGGCGCGGGCCGGGCGCTGCCGGGAGGTACGTCGAGGGGCGCGAGGTCGCCGGCGGAGCGGGGCGCGTGCCCCAAGTGCGGCACCTCCCGCACCGCGTCCACGCCGTCGCCGAGGTCCTCGTACAGCGCCTTCAGGTGGTCCTGCTGCTGGGCGGCGAGGCCGGAGAGCCACGGGTCGGGGGAGGCGGTCGGCAGGATCCGGTTGGCGACGGCCGTGTCGACGGCGAGGCCGTACAGGGCGAGCCCCGCGCGGGCGGTGCGCAGCGCGGCGGTGGCGGCCGGTCCCGGCTCCGCCACGAGCCGCACCGAGGTCGTCGGGGCCTCGACGAGCGCCTGGACGGCGGCGAGTTCGCCGTCCCAGCGGCCCGCGGTCTCGTACAGCCACTCGGCGGGCATCGGTACGCCGGCGAGCTGCGCGAGCATCGGCCGCAGCGCGCGGGCGGCCTGCCGCTCGGGCGGCAGCAACCGCCGCAGGTAGCGGCGCAGCTGCGCGGGCAGGGCGAGTACGGCGAGGGCGTCGGGCAGCGGCGGCATGTCGACGACGACGAGGTCCCAGTCCCCGGCGGCGGCGTCCCGCAGCGCCCGCAGCAGCGCGAACCGGTCGCTGCCGGGCAGCTCGGTGAGCTCCTCCTCCGCGAAGGGGGCCGCGCCCAGCAGACCGAGCGCGGCGCCGGCGCGCTCCTGGAAGGCGAGGAGCTCGGCGCGGAAGTACGCGCCGGAGTCGATGCGGCGGACGACGGGGCCGTCACCGTCCGGGAAGCGGTCCCGGAACCACTCGCCGGGCGCCCGGTCGGCGGTGACGAGCAGGACCCGCCGCCCCTGCCGGGCGCTGCCGAGAGCGGTCGCGGCGGCGAGGGTGGTGCGGCCGGCGCCGCCGGGGCCGGTGACGAGGAGGGTGCGCATGCCGCCCCACGCTACCGGGGCGGCCCCGGGCGGCCGGGACGAGGCCCGGGCCCGGGGGCCATGAACGTGCGGTGCGGTGCCGGGCGTCGTGAGCCCGGCAAGACCCGAAAGACAGGTCCTAGGACGCGGTCGACTCGACGCGCTTCTTCAGGCCGTCCAGGGCCCGGTCGATGATGACCTTCTCGGCCTTGCGCTTGATCATGCCGAGCATCGGGATCTTGACGTCGACCGTCAGCCGGTACGTCACCTTGGTGCGGGCGCCGCCCGCGAGCGGGGCCAGGTGGTACGTGCCGTCCAGCGCGCGGAGCATCTGGGACTTGACCAGCGTCCAGCTGACCTCGTCGTCGCCGGTCCAGGTGTACGCCAGGGTGTGCTCGTCCCTGATCGCGCCCGCGTCCAGCAGCAGCCGGACCTTCTCGGCGCGGCCGGCGGCGTCCGTCGAGAGGACCTCCGCCTCCTTCACCTCGCCCGTCCACTCGGGGTAGCGCGCGAAGTCGGCGATCACGCCCATGACGTCGGCCGGCGCCGCCTCGATCTCAATGCTCGAGCTGGTGTGTTCCGCCATCGCTGTGGCTCCTTGGGTGAGTCTGAGGTGGGAAGGTTATCGCGTGGCCGCGGCTCACCATTCCAGGGCCCACGGCGTCCCGGTCGACGCGAAATGGCCGACGTTCACGCACTCCGTCGCCCCCACCCGCATCCGCCGCACCAGCGGCTGGTGGACGTGCCCGAACAGCGCGTACCGCGGCTTCGTCCGCCGGATCGCCGCGAGCAGTGCCCGGCTGCCGCGCTCGAAGCGGCGGGCGACCGTGTCGTAGGTGAGCTCCGGCAGCTCCGGCGGGATGTGCGAGCACAGCACGTCCACCTCGCCGAGCGCCTCGACCTTCGCCGCGTACTCCTCGTCGGAGATCTCGTACGGCGTGCGCATCGGGGTGCGCAGCCCGCCGCCGACGAAGCCGAAGACGCGGCCGCCGATCTCGACGCGCTGCCCGTCCAGGACGGTGGTGCCGGGGCGGGCGTACTCGTGCCACAGACCGGGCATGTCGACGTTCCCGTACGTCGCGTACGTCGGTGTCGGGAAGGCGGCGAACAGCTCGGCGTACTGCGTGCGCACGGCCGCCTCGATGGCGCTCTCGCGGTCCACGTCCAGCTCGGCCCAGAGCCGGCGGCCCAGCTCGCGGGCCTCGTCGAAGCGGCGGGCGGTGCGCAGTTCGACGAGGCGGTCGGCGTTCTCGACGCCGAAGAGGTCGGGGAAGATGCCGCGCGAGTGGTCGTGGTAGTCGAGGAAGAGGACGAGGTCGCCGAGGCAGATGAGGGCGTCCGCGCCGTCCCCCGCCTTGGCCAGGTCCTCGGCGTTCCCGTGGACGTCACTGATCACGTTGACCCTCGTGCCTCGCATAACCCCCCACCCTAAGTGCTCGGACCTGCGGTTACTTCCGAGTCTTCCCGACTGTGGACTACTGTGCGCGAAGCACCCCCGAACACGTGTGACGCAGCGAACATTCGGCCGGGGCCCCTATCGGGAACCTAGTACCGGTCGGTAACGTCCGGGCAGTCCAGTCGTGCTCACCCCCACCGAGCACCTGCCCGATCATGGACCGCAGCCGGTGCATCACACAGAGCCGTGGCGCCGGCGCCCGATGAGGAGCAGCAGTCTTGCGCGAGTTCAGCCTTCCGGCCCTGTACGAGGTCCCCACGGACGGCAATCTGACGGATCTCATCCGCCGCAATGCCGCGCAGCACCCGGACGTGGCTGTCATGGGCCGCAAGGTGGCCGGTGCCTGGACGGACGTCACCGCCACCCAGTTCCTCGCCGAGGTGCGGGCCGCCGCCAAGGGCCTGATCGCGCAGGGCGTGCGGCCCGGTGACCGGGTGGGCCTCATCTCACGCACCCGCTACGAGTGGGTGCAGATGGACTTCGCGATCTGGAGCGCGGGCGCGGTGACCGTGCCGGTGTACGAGACCAGTTCGCCGGAGCAGGTGCAGTGGATCCTGGGCGACTCGGGCGCGGTCGCGGTGATGGTCGAGAGCGACGCGCACGCCGCCGCCGTCGCGTCCGTGCGCGACCGGCTGCCGGAGCTGCGGCACGTCTGGCAGATCGACAAGGGCGGGATCGACGAGCTGGTCGCGGCCGGCGCGGACGTCTCCGAGGAGACGGTCGACGAGCGCAGCGCCAGCGCCAAGGCCGACGACATCGCCACCATCGTCTACACCTCGGGCACCACCGGCCGTCCCAAGGGCTGCGTGCTGACCCACCGCAACTTCTTCGCCGAGTGCGGCAACGTCGTCGAGCGCCTCAAGCCGCTCTTCCGTACGGGCGAGTGCTCCGTGCTGCTCTTCCTGCCCGCCGCGCACGTCTTCGGCCGGCTGGTCGAGGTCGCCTCCGTCCTCGCGCCCATCCGCCTCGGCTGCGTCCCGGACATCAAGAACCTCACCGACGAACTCGCCTCCTTCCGCCCGACCCTGATCCTCGGCGTCCCGCGCGTCTTCGAGAAGGTCTACAACTCGGCGCGCGCCAAGGCGCAGGCGGACGGCAAGGGCAAGATCTTCGACAAGGCGGCGCAGACGGCGATCGCGTACAGCCGCGCCGTCGACTCCCCGCAGGGCGCGTCGTTCGGTCTGCGGCTGAAGCACTTCGTCTTCGACAAGCTCGTCTACAGCAAGCTGCGCGCGGTGCTGGGCGGGCGCGGCGAGTTCGCCATCTCGGGCGGCGCGCCGCTGGGCGAGCGGCTCGGGCACTTCTTCCGGGGCATCGGCTTCACCGTGCTGGAGGGGTACGGCCTGACGGAGTCGTGCGCGGCGACGGCGTTCAACCCGTGGGACCGGCCGAAGATCGGCACGGTCGGCCAGCCGCTGCCCGGCTCGGTCGTACGGATCGCCGACGACGGCGAGGTGCTGCTGCACGGCGAGCACGTCTTCTCGGGCTACTGGAACAACGAGGCCGCGACCGCCGAGGCGCTGGCCGACGGCTGGTTCCACACGGGCGACATCGGCACGCTGGACGAGGACGGGTACCTCGCCATCACGGGCCGGAAGAAGGAGATCCTCGTCACCGCGGGCGGCAAGAACGTCGCCCCGGCGGTGATCGAGGACCGCATCCGTGGGCACGCCCTGGTCGCCGAGTGCATGGTCGTCGGCGACGGCCGGCCCTTCGTCGGCGCGCTGATCACGCTGGACGAGGAGTTCCTGGGCCGCTGGGCTGCGGAGCACGGCAAGCCGGCGGGCTCGACGGCGGCGTCCCTGCGGGAGGACGCGGAGTTGCTGGCGGAGGTCCAGCGGGCCGTGGACGACGGGAACGCGGCGGTCTCCAAGGCGGAGTCGGTGCGGAAGTTCCGGATCCTCACGTCGCAGTTCACGGAGGAGGCGGGGCACATCACGCCGTCGCTGAAGCTGAAGCGGAACGTGGTGGCGAAGGACTTCGCGGACGAGATCGAGGCGATCTACCACGCCTGAGGCGGGGCCTCGCGTCCCGAGGCCTGCCGGCCCCTCCGAGGCCTGTGGTTCCGCGCCGGGCTGCGCGCTCCGCTCGCGCCGGCCTGCCCTCCGGGGCGCGGGGCCGGCGTCGGGGCTCGCCCCGAACCCGCTCGCCTGCGCTGGGCGGTGCTGTCTCCCCCACCCCTCCCCCTACGCCCTGCGGGCGTGGGTGGGGACCCCCACTTCCCGAAACCGGGGCTCCGCCCCGGCCCCCGGGCGCCCCAGTCCTCCAGAGCGGCCCGGGCCACCGGCCGACGGGCCCGCGTCGGGGCTTCGCCCCGAGCCCCCGTTTGTCTGCGGACCGTGGTGTACCCACCCTCCCCCGTAGCCCTTCGGGCACGCGTCTACAACCGGCAGGGTTACGACCCGCAGGCGGGCGACGGCCCGGGGTGGGGCCGTGCAGGGTCGTCCCCGCAGACGTTGGCGGCGCCGAAACCGTTCCGCGTCCGTACGGGCCAAGGCCGCCGACGTCGTGGGGGTGCCCCCTCTGGGGGAGAGTCGAGCCCGGAGGGGTCCCGCCCCGCACCCCACCGGCGGGAGCCGCCCCGCGGAAGCGCGACCGGGGCGGCGCCGCGAGCCTCCGCAGCCCCCGCCCCTGCCGGCGCCTGCACGGCGCGGAACCGCAGGCCGCCGCACCCCAAGCCACCGCACCGCAGGCAACCGCCTCACAGCAACCGCTGCAGCCGCTCCGCCAGCGAGTCCCAGCGCCACTTCTCCTCGACCCAGGCGCGGCCCCGTTCGCCCATGCGGCGGCGGAGGTCCGGGTCGTCGAGGAGGGTGACGATGCGGTCGGCGCACTCCGCGGGGGAGGTGCCGCGGACGACCCAGCCCGTCTCGCCGTCGAGGACGGCGTCGGGCGCGCCCCCGGAGTCGCCGGCGACGACCGGGAGGCCGGTGGCGGAGGCCTCCAGGTAGACGATGCCGAGGCCCTCCACGTCGAGGCCGCCCCGCCGCGTGCGGCACGGCATGGCGAAGACGTCGCCGGCGCCGTAGTGCGCGGGGAGTTCCTCCCACGGCACCGCGCCGGTGAAGCGTACGGATCCGGCCACGCCGGTCTCCGCGGCGAGGCGGCGCAGGTCCTTCTCGTACGGGCCGCCGCCCACGATCAGCAGGACCGCGTCGGGCACGCGGGCCAGGATCGCGGGCATGGCCCTGATCAGGGTGTCCTGGCCCTTGCGCGGGACGAGGCGCGAGACGCACACGACGACCGGCCGCTCGGCGAGCCCGAGGCGCTCGCGCACGGCGTCGCCGCCCGAGCCGGGGTGGAAGGTCTTCTCGTCGACGCCCGGCGGCAGCTGCACCATCCGCGCGGCGGCCTCGGGCGTCAGCGCGGCGGCGATGCGCGAGCGCGTGTACTCGCCGAGGTACGTGAGCGTGTCCGTGCCCTCGCCGATGCGCCGCAGCAGCTGCCGGGAGCCCGGCAGCTGGGCCCAGCCCGCCTCGTGGCCGTGGGTCGTGGCGACGATCCGCTTCGCGCCGGCCCGGCGCAGCGCGGGCGCCATGAGGCCGAGCGGCGCCGCGGCCCCGAACCACACCGACTCGCAGCCGTGCTCCCGCAGCAGCGCGACCGCCCGGGCGGTGACCCTGGGGGTGGGCAGCAGCATCGTCGTACGATCCCGGACAACCTGGAAGGGCTGTTCCGCGTCGAACAGAGCGGTCGCCTTGGCGCCCTCACGCCCCCGCTTCCAGGTGGAGGCGTACACAACAAGACGCTCGGGATCGAGCCTGAGCGCCATGTTGTGCAAGAACGCCTGAATCCCACCGGGTCTGGGCGGAAAGTCGTTGGTTACGATCAAGGTCTTGTGCATCGTTTGCATCAAGGCCGACAGTACCGAACGGCCCCGCTCCACTGCCCACGCGCGGTCTCCACCCCCCACCAGACGACGACGTAGACGTAGAGGTAGGCATGAAGGGCCCCATCCCCATATGGCTGCTGACCAGGACCCTCCTGCTCCTCCTCGTCTTCAAGGTGATGACCCTCCCGGGCCCGGACATCACCACGGACATCTCGCAGATCTACCGGGGCTGGTACGACGTGCTGCGGGCCGGCACGTATCCGATGGACGACGTGACCTGGCAGTACCCGCCGGCCGCCGCCCTCGCGGTCCTCTCCCCCGGCCTGCTGCCGTTCCTGGACTACGCCTCCGCCTTCTTCGTCCTCGCCTTCGTCTGCGACGCGGCCGTCTTCGGCCTGCTGCTGTACGCGGGCCGGCGCCCGGGCAAGTGCCTGTCGGGCGCCTGGGTGTGGGTCGCGGGCGTCCCGCTGCTGGGGCCGACGGCGTACGCGCGCTATGACCTGATGGTGACCGCCGTCGCCGTCGCCGCGCTGCTCGCGGGTGTCCGGCACCCGAGGATCATGGGGGCGCTGGCCGGTTTCGGCGCGATGCTGAAGGTCTGGCCGGTGCTGCTGCTCGCGGGCACACGGCGCGGGCGCGTCACCCTGCGTTCGTGGACCGCCGCGGTGGTGACGGCGGCCGGGGTGCTGCTGCTCTGTACGGCGGCTATGCCGGGGGCGCTGGCGTTCCTGACGTTCCAGCGGGACCGGGGCACCGAGGTGGAGTCGCTGGGGGCGCTGGTGTTCCACGTGGCACGGCACTTCGGCTGGGAGGGGCGGGCGACGCTGAACTACGGCTCGGTGGAGTTCCTCGGGCCGTATGTGCCGGTGGTGTCCACGGCCGCGCTGGCGCTGACGGTGGCGGCCTTCGGCTGGCTGCTGGTGTGGCGGGTGCGGGTGTGGCGTACGGGCGCGTTCGGGAAGACGACGCTGAGCGACGCGGCGTTCGTGGCGGTGCTGCTGTTCACCACCACGAGCCGGGTGATCAGCCCCCAGTACATGCTGTGGCTGGTCGGCCTGGCGTCGGTCTGCCTGGTCTTCCCGACGAGCCGGATGCGCACGGCGGCCCGGCTGGTGCTGGTGGCGACCGGGGTGACGCTGCTGGAGTTCCCGATCTGGTTCTCGCACGTGTCGGACAGCGACCCACTGGGGCTGCTGCTCCTGCTGGTACGCAATGGGCTCCTGGTGGCGGCGACGCTGACGGCGTGCCGGGTGCTGTGGACGCAGACGGTCACGGAGCCGCGGCTGCGCGAGCGGGCCGCGGCGGTCCCGCCGCAGGACGGCACCGCGCCCGCGGCCGACCGGGACGCCGACCGAAACCGGGTACTGACCTCCTGAGGCCCTCTGCCAGAATCCGATCATGGCTCCCTCCCCCAGCCCCTCCCACAGCCCCTCGCACAGTCCCTCCGACGCCCCTTCCGGTACGCCCACCACGCCGATCCGCTACCCGCGGCCCCTGCGCCCCGGTGACCGCGTGGGCGTCACCTCCCCCTCCAGCGGCGTCCCCGAGGCGCTCCGCAAGCGCCTGGAGGTGGCCGTCGCGACGGTCGAGGCGCGGGGGTACGAGGTGGTCGTCGGCGACTGCATGGACGGCTCGGGGCACGTCAGCGCCCCGGCGGCGGAGCGCGCGGCGGAGCTGATGGCGATGCTGACGGACCCGGCCATCAGGGCCGTCGTGCCGCCGTGGGGCGGGGAGACCGCGATCGACCTGCTGCCGCTGCTGGACTTCGACCGGTTGCGCGAGGCCGAGCCGACCTGGCTGGTCGGCTACTCGGACATGTCGACGATCCTCACGCCGCTGACGCTCCTGACCGGAATCGCGACCCTGCACGGCAACAACCTGATGGACACCCCCTACCGGGTGCCCGAGGGGCTGCTCTCCTGGCTGGACGTCGCCGCCCTGCCCGAGGGCAGCCGGTTCGCCCAGACCCCGCCCGGCCGCCACCGCACCAGCGGCTGGGACGACTACGGCGTCTTCCCTGACGTGCGCGAGTACACCCTGAACGCGACCGGCACCTGGACCCGCCTGGACAGCGGCGGCGACGGTGACCTGGAGGTCGAGGGGCGGCTGATCGGCGGGTGCATCGAGACGGTGAGCAACCTGGCGGGCACGCCGTACGGCGACGTCACGGCGTTCGCCCGCGCCCACGCGTCCGAGGGGCTGCTCGTCTACGTGGAGGCGGTGGGCGACGACGACGCGCTCGAGATCTGCCGCAACCTCCACGGCATGCGCCTGGCCGGCTTCTTCGACGCCGCGAACGCCGTCCTGGTCGGCCGTACTTCGGCGCCCGACCGCGACTCGCTCACCCAGCACGAGGCCGTGCTGGACGCGCTCGGCCCGCTCGGCGTGCCGATCATCGCCGACGTCGAGTGCGGCCACGTCCCGCCGTACCTGCCGCTCGTCAACGGCGCCCGCGCCCGTGTCGTCCTCACGCCGACCCGCCAGGAGCTCGTCCAGACGCTGGACTGACGGCGCGGGACGGTGCCGGCGAGGGGCGGCGCGGGATGGCGAGGGCCTCAGCCCAGCCGCTCCCGCACGTAGTCGCGCCACCGGGTGGTGAACTCCTCCCGGGTCGTGCCCAGCACCTCCCGCAGCGCCTGCGCCACGGCCTGCTCCCGGGCCTCGCGGCGCCGGTGCGCGCCCACCGCGCGGTAGAAGGCCCGCAGCTCCGGCTCGCCCCACCGGTCGGCGATCAGCGCGCAGGCCAGCCAGCCGCCCTCGTACGCGCGGGCCAGGGCGTCCGCGTCGCCGGTGAAGGCGAAGTCCCCGTCGGACGGCAGTCCCGCGGGGGCCCGTCCCGCGCGCACCGCGTCCCGCAGCGCGGGCGCCGCCTGGGCGGCCGGGTGGGCCGTGCCCCGGTAGGCCGCCCAGTCGGCGAAGCCCTCGGAGAGCCACATCGGGGTCGCCGCCGAGGTGTGGGTGCGGGTGGCCACGTGGGCCGTCTCGTGGGTGAGCACCATGTCCTGGCCGACTCCGCTGAGTCCGGTGTACGCCTCGGGGTTGACGACCACCCGGTCCGCCGGGGCGTCCGGCCCTCCCCCGGCCCGGCCGGTCGTCACCGCGGCGATGCCCCGGTGCCGGTCGGCCGGCGCCCCGAGCAGCGCGCCCATGCCCGCCAGCGAGCCGGGGACGAGCACCACCACGCGCCCGGCCCAGGGACCGGCCCAGGCGGCCGACACCGCCGGAACCGCCCGGTCCGCCGTGGCCGCGACGGCCCGCAGCCGCTCCGGGTCCTGCCCGGAGCCGAGGACCAGGCTGCGCCGCCCGCGTACGACCTGGAGGGTGCCCTGGTCCCACAGCTGCTGGGCGGCGCCCTGCGCGGGCCGGTCGGACGTCACCTGCCAGCGGCCGTCCCGCCGTGCGAGCCGCAGGGCGCGCTCGGTGGTGACGGGGCCGCTGTCGTACCCGGCGATGCGGTAGCCGAGCTCGGCGCGGACGGTGGCCCGCCCGTCGCCGTCCTGCCGCGCCCGCGTGATCCGGTACGACCAGGAGGCAAGCGGAACGTCGGCGAGGTCGCCGGAGCGGACGGCCGCCGCCCACCGGTCCACCGCCGCCCGGAGCTCCTCGGCGCCCGCCGCCGTCTCCGGACCCGTAGCCGTACAGCCGGAGGAGACACCGGAGAGCAGCAGGGGGCCGAACGCCGCCACCACCGCCCGCCTCCGCACCACCACCCGGCGATCGTACGGTCAGACGCGCGTGACCGCCGAGATGGGCATCATGCCCACCGGGTCGTAGCGCACCGGCGCGCCCGGGTAGGGGGCGTGGATGACCTGGCCGTTGCCCACGTACATCCCGATGTGGCTGGCGTCGGAGCGGTACGTCACCAGGTCGCCGGGCCGCGCCTCGGAGAGCGGCACGTGGCGTCCCGCGTTGCGCTGGGCCTGCGAGGTGCGCGGCAGGCTGACGCCCGCCTGCGCGTACGCCCACTGCGTGAGGCCCGAGCAGTCGAAGCCGTACGGCCCGTTGGCGCCCCAGATGTAGGGGCGCCCGAGGGCGGAGCGGGCCGCCCGGACCGCGGCGGCCGCCCGCTCGGACGCGGCCTCGCCCGCGGGGCCTTCGGCGCCTTCGGCGCCGTCGAGCGGGGGCAGGTCGTCGCGCCCGGAGCGCGAGGCCCGGTCGAGGCTGTCGCGCTCCTCGGCGGTCAGGGAGTTGAGCAGCGTCCGCGCCTCGGCCAGCTTGCGCTCGACGAGCCGCTTGTGGCGGGCGACGGCGGCCCGGCTGCGCTCCAGCTCGGCCAGCTGGCGGGTGGCCTCCGCGCGCTGTTGGCCCAGCAGGCGCTGGGCGCGCCGCAGTTCGGTGAGGGCGTGGGCCTGCCGCTCGCTGATCCGGTCGAGGGTCGCGGCCTTGTCGAGGTAGGTGTCGGGGTCGTCGGAGAGCAGCAGTGCGAGCGCCGGGTCCATGCCGCCGGAGCGGTACTGGGCGCCGGCGACCGTGCCGAGCGCGCCGCGCATGTGGTTGATGCGCTCCTGGCCGCGGGCGACGGCGTCCTGGGTGCGGGAGACCTGCTCGCGCAGGGCGTCGGCGCGTTCGTCGGCCTGGTTGAACCCCTCGGTGGCCTTCTCGGCCTCCTCGAAGAGCCGGTCGACCCTGGCCCGGGTGGTCTCCGTGGTGTCGGCCGGCTCACCGGGGGCCGCGCCCGCGGGGGCCGCGCCGAGGGCGGCCGCCGCGGTGGCCGCCGCGGCGGAGAGGACCGTGACCGTCGCGTTCCGGGTGGCCTGGGTGAGACCCGTGAAACCCGTGAGACCCGACGGCGAGGACCGGCGATGGGACGCCACGAACCGCGCTCCCTTCAGCTGTGTGCGTTGCGCGCCAGACAGTAGCCGGACGGCTACGCACAGGCCAAAGGCCGCGTGAGGCCCGGAGGGCTCGAACAGCGGCGCCCCGCCGGTAGACCGCAAGGTCACCGGCGGGGCGGAGCGTCAACTGAAGGGATCGCGATTCCCCTGATCAGGGGAGTGTACGGGCGCGTCCCGAGGGGCCCGGTACGTCAGATGCGGACGCCGAACTGGAACGTGCCCAGCCAGTCCATCGACTCGTACCGGACGACCGTCCCGGGCTTCGGGGCGTGCAGGACGGTGTTGTTGCCCGCGTACAGGCCGACGTGCGAAAGGCCGTTGAAGAAGACCAGGTCGCCGGGCTTGAGCTGGCTGCGGCCGATCTTCACACCGTCGTTCTGCTGGGTGTACGTGGTGCGGGTGAGGCTGACGCCGGCCTGGCGGTAGGCCCACTGGGTCAGACCGGAGCAGTCGTACGCGTTGGGGCCCTCGGCACCGGAGATGTACGGCTTGCCCACCTGGGTGTCGGCGGCCGCGAGGGCGGCGGCGCCGCGCGCCGAGGCGGGGACCTCGTTGCCGAGCTCCACGCGGTCGCTCGCGGCGCGGCTGGCGCGCTGCTCCTCTTCCTGCATCTTGGCGCGCTCGGCGGCGGTGAGCGTGTTGAGGAGCTTCTGGGCCTCGGCGAGCTTGCCCTGGAACGCCTTCTTCTTCTCGCCGAGCGTCTTGCGGACGTCCTCGAGGTCGGCGAGCTTCGCGGTCGCCTCGGCGCGCTCCTGGGCGAGGGTGCGCTGCTTGGCCTGGATGGTCTCCAGGACCTCGGCCTGCTTGGCGCTCAACTGGTCGACGGCGGAGGCCTTGTCGAGGTAGTCGTCCGGGTTGGAGGAGAGGAAGAGCTGGAGGGAGGGGTCCATGCCGCCGGCGCGGTACTGGGCGCTGGCCACCGAACCGATGCTGTCGCGCAGCGTGTTGAGCTCTTCCTGGCCGCGCGCCACCTTGTCCTGGAGGGCGCTGATCTCCTTCTGGAGCTTCTCGCGCTGCTCTTCGGCGAGGTTGTACTGCTCCGTGGCCTCCTCGGCCTCGTGGTGGAGCTTGTCGACCTTGGCCTTGACCTCGCTCTTGCTCGGCTTGGGGTCTGCCTGAGCGGCCTGGGAGGACAGGGCGACGGCAGCGGCGGCGGTCGCGGTGAGCACGGTCACGCGGGCACGGCTCGGCCGCTTGGGACGACGGTGGGACGCCACGGAGGCGAGCTCCTTCTCCTTCGAGAGCCGCCTCGACCCTTCGGGGACTGCGCGGGAGAGGCGGTTCCTTCGCTGTCACCCCGGGTGGGCGATCAACTGCGCGAAGGTTCGAGCAGACCCTAGTGACCATGCTGTGATCAGTTCAAATCCTCATGCGAAAAATCTCGCTCAGGGGCCCCATTCTTTACACACATTCCACGCTGCGTCATGAGCACTTGACGGTACGTTCGCGCAACTGATTTCTCAGAACGGGTCGAATTCGGGCAAGAAGCCCGGGAATTCACGAGAGCCGCGAAAGGCGCTTCAACAGCAGCGCGGAGGAGACCGGCCGCGCACCCGACTTGGCCACGCCGTCGGCCACCTCGCGGTCCGTGGAGACCACGACCACGGGCCGGCCCGGCGGCTCAGCGCGCACCAGCTGACGAATCAGTTCGTCCGCCGTCACGCCCGGCTTGGAGAACAGCACCCGCACCCCGCGCGGCGGCGCGAGCAGCACCGGCGCGGCGAGTTCCGCGCCGTCGAAGACACAGGTGACCTCCGCGCCCGTGCGCGCGGCCAGCGCCGACAGGCCGCCGAGCAGCCGCAGCCGCTGCTTCTCCAGGGGCATCGTCGGATAGCCGGTCTTGGTGACGTTGTAGCCGTCCACGACCATGTGCGCCTGCGGCAGCGCCAGCAACTGGTCGAGCAGCGCCGGGTCGGTCTCCGACAGGGCGCGCGCCGCGATGTCCTTGGGCGACATCCGGCCCGGCTCGACCGCGTCGACGGTGTCCGCCGGATGGACCGAAACCGGCGGCAGCGCCAGCTCGCGGCGCAGGCCCTGCGCCGACTCCAGGACGGTGTCCAGCAGCAGCCGCACCCGCATGTCCTCCACCGAGCGCCCCTCCCGGGCGGCCCGGCGGCTGGCCTCCAGGGCGGCCTCCGTCTCACCGAGCCGCGCCTTGAGGCGCCGCGTCTCGCTCTCGGCGGCGGAGACCTGCGCCGCCGCCTCGGACCGGATCGCGTCGATGTCCGCCTGCGTACGGCGCAGGGCGGCCTCGCCGCGCTTGACATCGCTCTGTGCGCTGCGGAGCTTGCGGTGAAGCGATTCGGCTTCCTTGCGGGCCGCGTCCAGCTCGGCGCGCAGCCGCTCCGTCTCCGTACGGGTCTGCGCCCGCGCCTCGGCGAGCTCCGCGCGCAGCCGCTCCAGCTCCCGGCGCCCCTCCTCGTCGGCGCGCTCGGCATCCGCCCGCTGCGCCTCCTCGCCGGCCGCGGCGACGAGCTTCGCCCAGCCGGCGGGGCGCAGCACGTAGGCGGCCGCGGCGACGTCGACGGGGTCGGCGGCCGCCGGCGGCGAGCCGCCCTCGACCGCACCGGCCAGCTCCGGCTGCGCCTCCTTGAACCGCTCACCGATCCGCTGCCGGAAGACCGGGTCGCCCTCCAGGGCGGCGGCCATGGCGTTGCCCGCGAACTTGACCCGGCGGGACGGGGTGAAACGGGCGTACTGCCGCAACTGGGCGGGCAGTTCCGCGACGGTCAGACCGCCGAAGGCGTCCGACACCAGTGCGACGACCCGGCGCCGCACACCCTCGGGCATCGGGCGGTCGAGCGCCTCGGCGGCGTCTCCGGCCGCGCCGGCCGGTTCAGCACCGCTTGCGGGCTGCTCCACGTTCTCACCCCACTACCCGTCGTCCTCGCCCCCGCCGGGCCTCCCGTCAGGAGGCGGCGTCCGGCCTGTCCACCAGCTCGATCTGGTCCACCGCGTTGCACCAGCGGCACCGGACCGACTCGATGGTCTCACTGACCACCTCGCGCTCCTCGACCTTCGGCTCACCGGCGAGGTCCAGATGGACGTACTCGACGACCTTGGAAGACCTGGTCACGTCGAAGCGCGTCAGATTGCCGCAGAGCGCGCACCGCCAGCGGGTCGTCGCGGTCGGCATGGGAACCGTCGTCATGGGTTGCCGTCCTCTTTCGTACCGGTCGTGCCGGGTGCGGGCCCGCGGTGCGCCATCGAACTGCGGATGTACTGCCCGTAACCCTACGGCCTCACGGGTACCCCTGTGGCCCGGCGAGGCACCCTGTCCCGCTCCCTCCCTTTACGTCATGATCTGTGCATGATCGAGCGGGGTCCGGTGGTGACGTACGGCGTGATGGCGGCGTGCTGTCTGGTCTTCCTGATCAGTCCGGTGTCCGGCCTGAACCACGAGTACGGCACCGGTGACGCGCTCCTCGCGGCGCAGAGCGCGTACTTCCGGCGCTGGGGGGTGATCCCCGCCGAACTGCTGACCGGCACCCCCGGCGCGCTGCCGTCCCCGCTGACGGCCCTCTTCGTCCACGGAAGCTGGCTGCACCTCCTCGGCAACATGCTGTTCCTCTACGTCTTCGGCGCCATGGCCGAGGAACGGCTCGGGCACCTGGAGTTCGCCCTCTTCTACGTGGGCTGCGGCTACCTCGCGCTCGTCGGCTACGCCGTGGCCCACGCGCACTCCGCGCAGACCCTCGTCGGCGGCTCGGGCGCCATCTCCGGAGTCCTCGGCGCCTTCCTGTTCCTCTTCCCGAAAGCCCGCGTCACCAGCCTCTTCCCCTTCCTCTTCTTCCTGCCCCTGCGCTTCCCCGCCTGGATCGTGCTGGTGTTCTGGTGCGTCCTCCAATGGCTGGCGGCCCGCGGCGCGGGCGCCGGGCCCGGGGTCGCGTACCTGGCGCACCTGGTGGGCTTCGGCCTGGGGTTCCTCTACGCGTGGGTCCGGTACGGGTGGAGGGCTAGAGTGAAGGCCCAGACAGCGGGCCCCGAGGGAGAAGGACAGCCGTGATCACCGCGATCGTGCTCATCAAGACCAGCGTGGACCGCATCCCCGAGATCGCCGAGTCGATCGCCGCGCTGGAGAACGTCAGCGAGGTCTTCTCCGTCACCGGCACGTACGACCTGATCGCCATGGTGCGGGTGGCCAAGCACGACGACCTGGCGGACGTCATCCCGGGCCGCATCAGCAAGATCCCGGGCGTCGAGGCGACGGACACGCACGTCGCGTTCCGCACGTACTCGCAGCACGACCTGGAGGCGGCGTTCGCGATCGGCCTCGACGCGTAGGTTGCTCTCGCGGGGGGCGTGGGTTGCTGCCCGGTGGGCGGCTTTCCGCTGCGCGGTGCTCTTGCCCGGCGGGTGGGTTTCCGGTGCGCGGTGGCTTGCGCCGGTGGGTGGGTTTCCGGTGCGCGGTGGCTTGCGCCGGTGGGTGCGGGTCGGGTGCCGGGGGTTCCGGTGGGGGGTGGTCGGACTCTCGTTCACCGCGCTTCGCGCGAGTTCAGTCGTCTTACGTCCGACCACCCCCACGCTCCACCCCCGACCCCCTCACGACGGTGGCCCCTCGCGCCGTCGGTGCGTGCGTCCCCCGGTGGTGCCCATACGCCACCGCCGGGGCCCCTGCCGAACCCTCCGAGTGGCGGCGCGAAGCTGCCGCGTACCGGGGTGTGGGGGCGTCAGCCCCCACGTACAACCTCCCCGGGGGTCCGGGGGCGCAGCCCCCGGTTACGGGAAGGGGCGGGGTGGGGGACAAATCCCCGCCCGTGACGTGTCACCCTTCAGGGGGGTGGGGCCCGGAGCACGGGGCTTGGCAGGGCGCGGTCGGGGAGCATGCGGTTCATGAAGGAGCCTTCATCTCGCGCTCATTCGCGGCGGCGCACACCCCGCCCAGGATGGCCGCATGGCCTTCACCCACCGCATGGCTACGCTCGCCGCCGTCGTCGCCATCCCCCTCGGGATCGCGGCGACCAGCTATCTGCTGACCGACTCCCCCGAGGCGCCCCACGTACCGGCCGAGGTGGAGCTGGACGCCACGCCGCGACCGAGTGCGAGCGGCCGGAGCCAGAGCCCCAGCCCAGCGAGCCCCGCGAGCCCCGCGCCCGCGAGTGCCTCGCCGTCGGCGGTGCCGCCGAGC
Source organism: Streptomyces sp. NPDC045998 (assembly GCF_056430285.1). Lineage (NCBI taxonomy): Bacteria > Bacillati > Actinomycetota > Actinomycetes > Kitasatosporales > Streptomycetaceae > Streptomyces > Streptomyces sp. NPDC045998. The sequence goes on along the minus strand of NZ_JBWKLJ010000001.1, from coordinate 677,120 downwards.
CGGACGTACGTGCCCGGCGGCAGGCCCGGCGGCACGCCGAAGGACACCGTCGTACCCGGGCCGCCCGCCGCCAAGGTGCCCGCGCCGGCGCCGGGGGACGACGACGATGACGACTTCGGTGACGACGCCCTTGACGAGAACTGACCGCCGCGTCTCCGCGCGCGTACGGATCCTGCTGTGGCTGCTGCTGGTGATGGCCGTGGCGCTCGCCGCCGTGGCGACGACCACGCGGTCGATCCTGCTGCGGGACGTGGACCACCGGATCAGCCAGCTGCTGACGCAGGAGACGCGGGAGTTCGCCAACTTCGTGGACCAGGGCGTGGACCCGGCCGACGGTGCCCGGTTCACCGAGCCGCGACGGCTGCTCCAGGTGTTCCTGCAGCGCCAGTACTCCGACCCCGACGAGGAGTTGCTGGGCCTGACCGAGGGTGCGGGGCCCGCGCCGGACGTGCTGCGGCAGCCGCGGGACATCGCGGAGGACGTCGCGCTGTACCGGGACCGCGACGCGCTCGCGCGGATCTTCGCGGCGGACGCCCGCTCCGGCACGCTGGAACGCCCGCAGGGCGAGGTGCGGTGGGCGAAGGTGCCGATCAGCCCGGCCGGTACGGCGCCGCAGGGCGCGTTCGTGGTGGCGTTCCACGCGGACCACGAACAGGCGATCGCCGCCGAGGCGTTCCGTACGCAGCTGGCGATCTCGGGGGTCGCGCTGCTGATGACGACGGGGATCGGCTGGGCCGTCGCGGGCCGGATCCTCGCGCCGGTGCGGGTGGTCCGGCAGACCGCCGCGCAGCTGACCGAGCAGGACCTGACGCGCCGGATCCCGGTGCAGGGCCGGGACGACATCGCGCTGCTCGCGGAGACGTTCAACGCGATGCTGGACCGGCTGGAGCGGGCGTTCGCCGCGCAGCGGCAGTTCGTCGACGACGCCGGACACGAGCTGCGCACGCCGATCACCATCGTGCGCGGGCACCTGGAGCTGATGGGTGACGACCCGGCCGAGCAGGCGGAGACCATCCGGCTGGTCACGGAGGAACTGGACCGGATGAGCCGGATCGTGGAGGACCTGCTGCTGCTGGCCAAGGCCGAGCGGCCGGACTTCGTGGCGCCGGAGCCCGTCCAGCTGGGCGAGCTGACGGCCGACGTCTTCGTGAAGGCGCGGGCGCTCGGCGAGCGGGAGTGGGTGCTGGACGGTGTCACCGACCGGGAGGCCGAGCTCGACCCGCAGCGCATCACGCAGGCGATGGTCCAGCTCGCGCAGAACGCCGTCCAGCACACCGTGCCGGGCCAGCGGATAAGGATCGGTTCGCGGGAGGTCACGGGTCGCATCGAGCTGTACGTGGCCGACAGCGGCGTCGGCGTGCCGGCCGAGGACGCCGGTGTGATCTTCGAGCGGTTCCGGCGCGGCAGCTCCCGGCGCGGCACCCGTACCAGCGGCGGCGCGGGGCTCGGGCTGTCCATCGTGAAGGCCATCGCCGAGGGCCACCGGGGCCGGGTCGAGCTGCGTCCCACCGAGGGCGGCGGCGCCACCTTCGTACTCGTACTGGAGGAAGAGGACGCGTGAACCGCATTCTGATCGCCGAGGACGAGGAGCGGATCGCCTCCTTCGTCGAGAAGGGGCTGCGTGCCAACGGCTTCACCACCACGGTGGCCGCCGACGGCGACACGGCGCTGGACTACGCCGTCACGGGCGGCTTCGACCTGATGGTGCTGGACATCGGGCTGCCCGGCCGTGACGGCTTCACCGTGCTGCGGGAGTTGCGCGAGGCACGGGTGACCCTGCCGGTGATCGTGCTGACCGCGCGGGACTCGGTCGGGGACACGGTCGCCGGGCTGGAGGGCGGCGCCGACGACTGGATGACCAAGCCGTTCCGCTTCGAGGAACTGCTGGCGCGGGTACGGCTGCGGCTGCGCACCGCCGCCCGCGCGCCCGAGGTGACGGTGTTGCGCAGCGGCGACCTGAGCCTGGACCTGCGCACCCGGCGGGCCCGCGCGGAGGACCGGACCGTCGACCTGACGGCGCGTGAGTTCGTGCTGCTGGAGCTCTTCCTGCGCCACCCGGGGCAGGTGCTGTCGCGGGAGCAGATCCTGTCCCACGTGTGGGGGTACGACTTCGATCCGGGGTCGAACATCGTGGACGTGTACGTGCGCAACCTGCGCAGGAAGCTGGGGGCGCGGCGGCTGGAGACGGTGCGGGGCATGGGCTACCGCATGCCGTAGATGAACTTTCCCTCATAGAGGGCTCATTGAGGGCTCACGGCGGGTGGGGAGACTCGGTGGTGTGACGCTCTCCCTCAGCCGGGCGGTGTGGCTGGGTGCCGCGCTCGGCCTGTGCGCGGTGCTGGCGATACCGTCCTACTTCCCAGGACTCGGCGCCGACGCGCGCCTCACGCTGGGTGTGTTCGTCCTCGCCACCGTCGCCTGGATCGCCACGCCCGTCGACGACACCTACATCGCGCTGGGCGCGGGGCTGGCGCTCACGGCGACCGGTGTGATCAGCAGCGAGACGCTCTTCGCGACGCTGGGTGATGAAACGATCTGGCTGCTGATCTGCGCGTTCGTCCTGGCGGCGGCGGTCACCCGGACGGGCCTCGCGGGCCGGGCCGCCGCCTTCCTGGTCAGCGGGGCCCGTACGGTGCGTCAGCTGGTCCACCTCACCACGGCCGCGCTGGTGGTGACGTCGTTCGCCGTCCCGGCCACCTCGGGGCGGGCCGCGCTCGCCCTGCCGGTCTTCCTGGCGCTGGCGAAGGTGCTGGCGGACCGGGGGCGGCTGGTGGTGATGCTGGCGCTGCTCTTCCCGACCGTCGTGCTGCTGTCCGCCGTCGCGACGCTCATCGGCGCGGGCGCGCATCTGATCACGGTCAACGTGCTGTGGGAGCAGTCGGGGCAGCGGCTGGGGTTCGTGGAGTGGCTGCTGCTCGGCCTGCCGCTCGCGGTCGTGTCGTCCCACCTGGCCGCCGAGGTGGTGCTGCTGACCTCCACCTCGCGGGCCGACCGGCGCGGCCCGGTGCGCATCACGCCCGCCGACATCGAGGCGCAGTCCCCCGCGCCGGTGACCGGGCCGCTGTCCATCGCCGAGGCGCGCTGCGCGCTGCTGCTGGCCACGGTGGTGGTGCTGTGGTGCAGCGAGCCGCTGCACCGGGTGTCGCCCGCGGTGGTGGCGCTGATCGGCGCGGTGGTCGCGTCGTCGCCCGCGCTCGGGACCGTACGGCTCAAGGACGCGCTGCGGACGGTGCCGTGGCCGCTGCTGCTGTTCATGGCGGCGACCATGGCGATGGGTGTGGCGCTCGCGGACTCGGGGGCGGCGGGGTGGTTGGTGGCGGGGCTGCCGGTGGACGCGCCGCCGTGGCTGTTCCTCACCGTGGTCGTGGTCGTCTCCACGGCCGCGCACCTGGTGCTGCAGTCCCGTTCGGCCCGCTCCTCGGTGCTGGTGCCGCTGGTGGTGGCGGCCTCGGCGGCCGCCGGGGTCAATCCGGTCACGGCGGCGCTGGCGTCCACCGCCGCGGCCGGGTTCTGCCACACGCTGCCCGCGTCGGCCAAGCCGGTGGCCCTCTTCGCGGACGTACCGGACGGCGTGCCCACCTACACGCCGCGTGACCTGCTGCGGCTGTCGGCCGTGCTGGCCCCGCTCACCGCGGGCGTGGTGCTGCTGTTCGCCCTGACCGTCTGGCCGCTGCTCGGCGTGCCCGTCCTCCTGGAGTCCCACCCATGAGCCACTCGTACCGGATCGCCGTCGCGCCCAGCGGCTTCAAGGAGTCCCTGTCCGCGCGCCAGGCCGCCGAGTCCATCGCCGAGGGCGTGCGGCGGGTCCTGCCGGGCGCGCGGCTGGACCTGATCCCGCTGGTCGACGGCGGGGAGGGTACGGCGGAGGCGCTGGCCGCCGCGACCGGCGGGCACCTGGTGCCGTGCGTGGCGACCGGGCCGCTCGGTGCTCCCGTGGAGAGCCACTTCGCGCTGCTCGGCGACGGTTCGGCGGTGGTGGAGATGGCCGCCGTCGCGGGTCTCGCGCTGGTGGAGCCGGGCCGCCGCGACCCCGGCGCCACGACCACGTACGGCGTCGGCGAACTGCTGCGCGCGGCCCTGGACTCCGGTGCCCGCCGCATCCTCGTCGGCTGCGGCGACTCCGGTACGTCGGACGGGGGCGCCGGCGCGCTCCAGGCGCTGGGCGTACGCCTGCTGGACGCGGACGGACGCGAACTCCCGCGCGGGGGCGCCGCCCTGGGGCGGCTCGCGGCCGTCGACGCCGACGGGCTCGACCCGCGCCTGGCGGAGACCGAGCTGCTGGTGGCGTGCAACCCGTACAACGTGCTGTGCGGCGAGCGCGGCGTGGCGCGGGTCTTCGGCCCTCAGAAGGGCGCCTCCCCCGCTCAGGTCGAGGTCCTGTCGGCGGCGCTGGAGCGCTGGGCTGCGGCGCTCACGGAGGCGTTCACCCCGGGCGTCGACCTGCGCGGGGCGCCCGGCACCGGCGCGTCCGGCGGCCTGGGCGCGGGGCTCGCGGCGCTCGGCGCCCGGCTGCTGCCCCGGTTCGAGGTGCTGCTCGACGGGCTGGACCTCGGCGCGCGCCTCGCCCGAGCGGACCTGGTCATCACGGGCGAGGGCGCCCTCGACGCGCAGACCGTGCGCGGGAAGATCCCGGGCGAGGTGGCGCGCCGCGCCCGGGAGGCGGGGGTGCCGGTCCTCGCGCTGGCCGGCACGCTCGGCCCCGGCGCCCGCGACGCGGAGCTGGACGCCTACGAGTCGCTGGCGCCCGGGCCGCTGCCGCTCCAGGAGTCCTTGGAGCGGGCGGCCGAGCTGCTGGCGGACGCGGCCGAACGGGCGCTGCGCACGGTCCTGGTGGGCACGCGGCTGGTCAGCCGCGGTCGGGCACACAACGCCCGTCCTCCGTACGGTAGTTCCACTTCGCCCCGTCCCGCACGAGCTCCTTCACGGCCCGAACGAAACGGTCGACGTGCTCATCCGGCGTCCCCGCCCCGAAGCTGACCCGGATCGCGTTGAGCGACTTCTCACCGGGCGGAGCCGCCTCGGGCGCGCCGCACTCGCCGACCTGCTGCGGGTCGCTGCCGAGCAGCGTCCGCACCAGCGGGTGGGCGCAGAACAGGCCGTCGCGCACGCCGATGCCGTACTCGGCGGAGAGCGCCGCCGCGAAGTGCGAGCTGTTCCAGCCGTCGACCACGAAGGAGATGACGCCGACGCGCGGGGCGTCGTCGCCGAAGAGCGACAGCACCCGCACCTCGGGCACCTCGGCCAGGCCCTCGCGCACCGTGCCGATGAGGTACCGCTCGCGCGCCACCAGATCGTCGAAGCCGGCCTCGGTGAGCGCCTTGCAGGCGGAGGCGATGGCGTACGCGCCGATGACGTTCGGCGAGCCGGCCTCGTGGCGGGCGGCCGTGGTGTGCCACTCGACGTCGACGCCGCCGTCGGCGCGCCGGGCCACGGTGCGGGAGGCGCCGCCGCCGGCCAGGTACGGCTCGGCCTCCTGCAGCCAGTCGGCCCGCCCTGCGAGCACGCCGGAGCCGAAAGGCGCGTACAGCTTGTGCCCGGAGAAGGCGACCCAGTCGACGTCCAGGTCGCGCACGGACACGGGGTGGTGGGGCGCCAGCTGGGCGGCGTCCAGCACGATGCGGGCGCCGTGCGCGTGGGCGGCGGCGGCGAGCTCCCGTACCGGCCACAGCTCACCCGTCACATTGGACGCGCCGGTGACGCAGACGAGGGCCGGGCCGTAGGGGTCGCGGTCGGCGAGGGCGCGCTCCAGCGTGTCGACCGCCTCGCCCGGCGTGCGGGGCGCGTTGAGGTAGGTGACGCGGGCGTCCCTCCAGGGGAGCAGCGAGGCGTGGTGTTCGGTCTCGAAGACGAACACCTGGCAGTCGGCGGGCAGGGCGGCGGCCAGCAGGTTCAGCGAGTCGGTGGTGGAGCGGGTGAAGACGACCTCGTCGTCCTCGCGGCAGTCGAGGAACGCGGCGACGGTGGCGCGGCTGTTCTCGAACAGGTCGGTCGACAGCTGCGAGAGGTACCCCGCGCCACGGTGCACGCTGCCGTAGTACGGGGCGTACGCGGCGACGTCGTCCCACACCCGCTGGAGTGCGGGCGCGCTGGCGGCGTAGTCGAGCGCGGCGTAGGTGACCTCGCCGCCGGTGACGAGCGGCACGGTGACATCCCGGCCCAGAACGGGCAGCGGCGTACAAACGGACTGGTCGGCGGCAGCGGTGAAGACAGACATGGCGAACTCCCGTACAGGGCAGGCGAATTCGACGCATCGACGCACAGGAGTGCGGACGCGGCGGAAGGAAAAAAGGGGTGCCGAAGAAGGGGCGATACGCCCTATCGCATTCGCTTGCTCACGAGACTGCTCCCTTGAGGACCAGGACCCCAGGGTGTGCAGGGGTCCGCGCTTGCCGCAGACCTCGCTGCCTGCGACCTGGTCTTCACCCGGGGCACCCCGCCACGGACGGAGGGTTGCCGGACAGCGGGCCGGGGCCGTAGTCGCTGTCACTCATGACCTTGAATGGCATCATGCCATACGTCTCGGCATGCGCAAGGCGCAGTCCGGTTCCTGAGACAAGAGGGGCCGGACCGCGCCTTGTGTCACACCCACCCGCGCGGGTTCAGCGGTGGCTGGCCTCCACCCACCGGTCGAGCGCCGCGCGCGCCGCGCCCGAGTCGATGGACTCGGCCGCCTTCGCCATGCCGGCCCGGATCTGCTCGGTGAGCGGCGCGTCCGTCGGCTCCAGCGCCACCAGCGCCGCCGCGGAGTTGAGCAGCACCGCGTCCCGTACGGGCCCGGTCTCCCCCGCGAGCAGCCGGCGGGCCACATCGGCGTTGTACGAGGCGTCCGCCCCGCGCAGCGCCTCGACCGGTACGAGCGCGATACCCACGTCCCGCGGGTCGAAGGACTCCTCGCGCACGGCCCCGTCCCGTACCACCCACACCTTCGAGGTGGCGGTGGTGGTCAGCTCGTCCAGCCCGTCGTCGCCGCGGAAGACCAGCGCGGAGGAGCCGCGCTCGGCCAGGACCCCGGCGAGGATGGGCGCCATGCGCGCGTCCGCGACACCGGTGGCCTGGGCCTTGACCCGGGCGGGGTTGGTCAGCGGCCCGAGGAAGTTGAAGGTGGTGCGGATGCCGAGCTCCTTGCGGGCGGCGGCCACATGGCGCAGCGCGGGGTGGAACTTCACCGCGAAGCAGAAGGTGACGCCCGCCTCCTCGGCGACCTCGGCGACCCGCCGGGGCGTCAGCTCCAGGTTGACGCCGAGCTTCTCCAGGACGTCCGAGGCCCCGGAGGCGGAGGAGGCGGCGCGGTTGCCGTGCTTGACGACCTTGGCGCCGGTGCCGGCCACGACGATCGCCGACATGGTGGAGATGTTGACCGTCTTGGCGCCGTCGCCGCCCGTGCCGACGATGTCGACGGAGGGGCCGGGCACCTCGATCAGGTTGGCGTGCGCGTACATCGTCCGGACCAGGCCGGAGATCTCCTCGACGGTCTCGCCCTTGGCGCGGAGCGCGACCGCGAAGCCGGCGATCTGGGCGTCGGTGGCCTCGCCGCTCATGATGCGGTCCATCGCCCACGCCGTGTCGTCGGCGCTCTGGTCGCGGCCCTCCAGCAGGCCGTTCAGCACCACGGGCCAGGAGCGGCCCGCCGAGCTCGGTCCTCCAGCGGGTTGCACAGCGCTCATGGTCGCTCCTGGTGTCCGTGTGTACGGGGATGACCACAGCCTATCGAGCCACGGGCACGGCAAAGAGCCCCGTCCGGTGAATGGACGGGGCTCTTTGCGGTGTGGCGACCGTGTGGGTCAGGCGGCGAGTGCCGGTCGATCAGTGGTGGCCGTGGCCACTGGCGATCTCCTTGTACTCCTCCACGCTGGCCTTCGGGACCTGGTTGCCGTCCCCGAAGTAGCCCTTGCTGAGCTTGGCGCGGAGCTTCTCCTTGCGGGTCGGCTTGCGCTCGACGCCGTTCTCGTCGACCGTCGGGCCGATCTCGGCCGGCGTGTACTGCTCGTGCGCGGTGAGCGCGTGCAGCTGGGCCTGGCTGAGAGGCTCGTGGATCTCGACGAACTCGCCGTGCGGCAGGCGCTTGATGATGCCGGTCTCCCGGCCGTGCAGCACCTTGTCCTTGTCGCGCCGCTGCAGACCCAGGCAGATCCGCTTGGTGACGACGAAGGCGATGACCGGACCGAGGAAGAAGAAGATCCGGACGAACCAGGTGATCGCGTTGATCGACAGGTGGAACTTGATGGCGAAGATGTCGTTGCCACCACCGATCAGCATGATCATGTACGCGGTCACCCAGGCGACACCGAGGGCGGTCCGGGTCGGCGCGTTGCGCGGCCGGTCCAGGAGGTGGTGCTCCCGCTTGTCACCGGTGATCCACGACTCGATGAACGGGTACATCGCGATCGCGCCGAGCATGAGGCCGAAGACGACCAGCGGGATGAACACACCCAGGACCAGCGTGTGGCCCCACAGGGTGATCTCCCAGCCCGGCATGACACGGATCAGACCTTCGGCGAAGCCCATGTACCAGTCGGGCTGGGCGCCGGTGGACACCTGGTCCGGACGGTACGGGCCGAGCGCCCAGATCGGGTTGATCGTGAACAGCGCCGCGATGATCGCGATGACACCGAAGACCAGGAAGAAGAAGCCTCCGGCCTTGGCCATGTACACCGGCAGCAGCGGCATGCCGACGACGTTCTTGTTCGTCCGGCCGGGGCCGGGGAACTGCGTGTGCTTGTGGTAGAAGACCAGGATCAGGTGCGCCACCACGAGGCCGAGCATGATGCCCGGCAGCAGCAGGATGTGGATCGAGTAGAACCGGGCGATGATGTCGTGGCCCGGGAACTCCCCGCCGAACAGGAACATCGAGATGTACGTGCCGACGATCGGCGTCGACAGGATGGCGCCCTGGGTGAAGCGGACACCGGTGCCGGAGAGCAGGTCGTCCGGGAGCGAGTAACCGGTGAATCCGGTGAACATGCCCAGGACGAACAGCAGGAAGCCGAACAGCCAGTTGACCTCACGCGGCTTGCGGAACGCGCCGGTGAAGAAGACGCGCATCATGTGCACGAACATGCCGGCGATGAAGATCAGTGCCGCCCAGTGGTGGATCTGCCGGATGAGCAGGCCACCGCGGACGTCGAAGCTGATGTCCAGGGTCGAGGCGTACGCCTCGGTCATGCGGATGCCCTGCATCGGCACGTACGAGCCGTGGTACTCGATCTCGTTCATGCTCGGGTGGAAGAACAGCGTCAGGTACACACCCGTGAGGATGATGATGATGAAGCTGTAGAGGCAGATCTCGCCGAGCATGAAGGACCAGTGGTCCGGGAAGATCTTCCGCATGTTGGCCTTGGCCAGGGAGTAGATCCCGAGACGGCCGTCGGCCCAGTCGGCCACCCGCTCGCCGGCGGGCGCCTTCCGCTGTGCGTCTGTTGCGGTCGTGGTGCTCATCCGCGCTCCCAGAATGCAGGACCGACGGGCTCCTCGAAGTCGCCGAGCGCCTCGAGGAAGCCCTCGTCATTGACGCCGATCCGCAGCTGCGGAAGGGCGTGACCGGCCGGGCCGAAGATGACGCGGGCGCCGTCGGAGAGGTCGAAGGTGGACTGGTGGCACGGGCAGAGGACGTGGTGGGTCTGCTGCTCGTACAGGGAGATCGGGCAGCCCACGTGGGTGCAGATCTTGGAGAAGGCCACGATGCCCTCGTGCGACCACTCGAGCTCGCGCTTGTCCTTGATGTCCTCCGGCTGGATCCGGACGATCATCAGGGCATCCTTGGCGATCTTCGTGTTGAACTCGTGGTCGTGCTCCTCCAGGCCCTCGGGCTTGGCGAAGGTCAGCGAACCGACCGCGACGTCCTCGGGACGCAGCGGCTCGTTCGTGTTCATGTTGATGAGCTGCTTGCCCTTGGCCCACGACGTGTGGAACAGCTTCTTCTCGGGCAGCGGGCCCAGCTCGCGCAGCAGCACCACGCCGGAGAGCGGCACCATGGCCAGCGCGCCGAGCATCGTGTTGCGGATCAGCGGGCGGCGGCCGATCGCGGACTCCCGCGCGCCGTCGGCGAAGTCGGCCATGACCTTGGCCTTGACCTCGGCCGGGGCCTCGATCGGGTGACGGTCGTCCGCGACCTCGTGGTCGGACATCAGGGTGCGGGCCCAGTGGACCGCGCCCGCGCCGATGCAGAAGAGCGCGATGCCGAGCGTCAGGCCGAGCGACAGGTTGGTCGCGCTGACGTGGCCGAGCGGCCAGACGTACACGAGCTTGTCGACCGGGAAGATCACGAACGAGGCGATGAAGCCGATCGTGGCCAGCATCGACAGCGTGAACAGCAGGGCGACCGTGCGCTCGGACCGCTTGGCGGCCCGCTCGTCGATGTCCTGGATGCGCGGCTTGTGGGGCGGCAGCCCCGGGTCGGCGAACGGGTTCTCGGCTACCGCCGTGCCGTGCGCGGCGTCCTGCTTGTGCGGCAGGCTCTCTTCGGAAATGTCTTGGCTACTCATGACTTCTTGGCCTTAGCGGTGTGGGCCGCGACCCAGACGGCAACAGCGATCAGCGAACCCAGACCGAAGATCCAGCCGAACAGGCCCTCGCTGACCGGTCCCAGACCGCCCAGCGCGAAGCCGCCGGGAGTCGGGGTCTCGTCACCGTTCACGGTCTTGATGTACGCGATGATGTCCTTCTTCTCCTTCTCCGGCATGGTGGTGTCGGGGAAGGACGGCATGTTCTGCGGGCCGGTCTGCATGGCCTCGTAGATGTGCTTCTCGCTCACGTCCTCGAGGCTGGGCGCCCACTTGCCCTTGGTGAGCGCACCACCCTCGCCGGTGAAGTTGTGGCACTGCGCACAGTTCGTGCGGAACAGGTCACCACCGCGGGCGATGTTCGCCCCGTCGGGGCTGTACTGCTTCTCGGTCGGCGTGGCCGGGCCGGGGCCCAGGGACGCGACGTACGCGGCGAGCTGGTCGATCTGCGCCTGCGAGTAGATGTTCCTCTTCTCCGGCACCTGGGCGCCGGGCTGCTGCGCCGGCATGCGGCCGGTGCCGACCTGGAAGTCCACGGAGGCGGCGCCGACGCCGACCAGGCTCGGACCGTCGGAGGTGCCCTGACCGCCGGTTCCGTGGCAGCTGGCACAGCCGACGGAGTAGAGCTTCTTGCCCTCCTCGATGGCGAGTGACTGGGCGGTTTCGTCGGCCTGCGCCTTGTCCGCGGGTGCGAACGCGGCGTACAGCCCCCCAGTGGCCGCCAGCGCGAGAAGTAGGACGACGACCGCCGCCAGCGGATGGCGTCGTCGTGCGGAGAGCTTTTTCACGGATTACCCCGGTGTCAGGATCTTCTGCGTCGATGCTTGCTGGATGTGTTCGGGCGTACCGGAGGTACGGGCCCGATTACTTGATCATGTAGATCGTGGCGAAGAGGCCGATCCAGACGACATCGACGAAGTGCCAGTAGTAGGACACGACGATGGCGGCGGTTGCCTGCTCATGGGTGAATCTCTTCGCCGCGTACGTCCGGCCGAGGACCAGCAGGAAGGCGATCAGGCCGCCCGTCACGTGCAGTCCGTGGAAGCCGGTCGTCATGTAGAACACGGAGCCGTACGGGTCGGACGAGAGCGAGAGGCCCGCGTCCTTGACCAGCTCGGTGTACTCGAAGACCTGGCCGCCGATGAAGATGGCACCCATGACGAACGTGATGATGAACCACGTCCGGAGCTTCTTCACGTCGCCCCGCTCGGCGGCGAACACGCCGAGCTGACAGGTGAGGGAGGAGAGCACCAGGATCGTGGTGTTGGTCGCCGAGAACGGAAAGTTCAGGTGTCCCGCCTGCTGGGACCAGAACTCGGCACCCATCACCGAACGAAGGGTGAAGTACATCGCGAAGAGGGCCGCGAAGAACATCAGCTCGGAACTCAACCAGATGATGGTTCCGACGCTGGTGAGGTTCGGCCGATTGACCGACGGGTGCGCGTGCCCGGTTTCTACTGTCGTTGCTGTCGCCACGACCGACATTATGTCGGTCGCTTATCCCGCCCTCACTCCGGGGGGTGCCGTTCGGTGTGTTGATGGGCTCCGTCCAGCCCGAACGGCCCATCCGAAGCGGTGTTGACGCGGTGTGGGGAGGAGTAGCATCCGGCCCAGCGGTACCTGCCTTACCTGCCCTCACCGCCGACGTACTCGGAGGAACAATGCAGTCGAGCGCCACCGTCCTGGTCTACAGCGACGACGCCAACACCCGCGCGCAGGTGCGGCTGGCGGCCGGGCGCAGGCCCGCGGCCGACGTTCCGCCGGTCGAGTACGTCGAGTGCGCGACGCTGCCGGCCGTGCTGGAGCGGCTGGACCAGGGCGGGATCGACGTCTGCGTCCTGGACGGCGAGGCGGCTCCGGCCGGAGGCATGGGGGTGTGCCGGCAGATCAAGGACGAGGTCTTCCGCTGCCCGCCCGTGCTGCTGCTCATCGGCCGCCCGCAGGACGCCTGGCTGGCCACCTGGAGCCGCGCCGACGCGGCCGTGACGCTGCCGGTGGACCCGGTGGAGCTGGCCGACTCCCTGGCCGCGCTGCTGCGCAGCAGGCTGTCCGTCGAGGCGTGAGGGTCAGAAGGCGACCGGGCGGACGCGTGCCGCGTCGGCGGGGTTGACGCCAGGCCGGGCGGCGTCCACGAGGGCGCTGCCCGTGCGCCACTTGTCCCAGGGGATGTTCCAGTCGCCGAAGCCGTTGCCGAAGGGGTCCATCGGGCTTCCCCCGCTGTTGACGACGGCGACGATGTCCCCCGGACGGACGGTTTTGAAGAACCAGGCGGCATTGCTGGTGGACATGCCCGTGCAGCCGTGGCTGACGTTGGCGAAGCCGTGCGACCCGGCGGACCAGGGCGCCGCGTGGACGTATTCGCCGCTCCAGGTCACCCGGGTGGCCCAGTAGACGGGCAGGTCGTAGGACTCGCTGCTGCCCGCGGCGATGCCGACGGTGGTGGAGCGCATCCGGACGAACTGCTCCTTGCCGAGCACCACTTTGATGCCGTTGCGGGTGGCGAAGCCCGGTTTGCCGGTGGTCACCGGAATGGTGTTGATCACTTGCCCGTTGCGCTTGACCGTCATCTGGTGGGTCCCCGCGTCGGTGATGGCTTCGATGCGGTCGCCGATGGTCAGGGACAGGGGCTTGACGGGCCCGCCGTACAGGTCGCCGTCTATCCGTACGCCGGCGAGCCTGCCGGTGGCGGTGACGGAGGCGCCCGCGGGCCAGAAGTCCTTGGGGCGGAAGTGCAGTTTCTTGTCGTCCACCCAGTACCAGGAGCCCTCGACGGCCGGGGTGGAGCGGACCTTCAGGGAGCGTTCGACGGCGGCGCGGCCCGCCCGGGACCGCACGGGGACGCTCAGCTCCGCCGTGATGGGCTGTCCGACGCCGTACGTGCCCGCCTGCGGGCCGAACCGCACGGCCAGCACCTTCTTGGCGGGTGCCGTCTCGAAGGTCAGCGTACGGACGCCAGGAGCGCCTTCCCGGTCCTCCGTGGCCACCCTGACGATGTAGCGGGCGCCGGCCGTCAGGGACCCCGTGGAGCGCCAGCGGCTGCCGTCCGCGGAGAGCTCGCCCGCCAGGTGGTGACCGGCCTCGTCGCGGGCCGTGACGTCCGTGATGCGGCCGTCCTTGGCCTTGGCGGTGACTTCGAGCGGCTTGTCGAGCGGCGCCTTGCGGCCCTCCGAGGGGCCGTTGAAGGTGATCTGCCGGGCCGCGTCGTACGGCTCCGCGGAGAGGGGGTGGCCCTCGGGGCCACCGCACGCGGTCGCGCTCGCTCCGGTGACGGCGACCAGGAGGGTGCAGCTTATGGCGGTGCGCAAGCGGCTCGTGTGGCTCATGAGCACACCGTAGGAAGAGCTGTCGACCGCGGCACGCGGGATGCAACCAAAAGAGGGACCCGGTGACCTCCCTGTGGAGGTCACCGGGTCCCCTGGAGAGAGACGAACCGTGTGACTACTGGTTCTGGTTCTCGCCCCGGTAGTACTCGAACACCCAGCCCCAGACACCGATCAGGATCAGCGGGAGGGAGAAGTACAGCAGCCACCAGCCGAGCGCGACGCCCAGGAAGGCGAGGGCGCCACCGATGGCCAGGGAGAGCGGCTGCCAGCTGTGCGGCGAGAAGAAGCCGACCTCACCGGCCTCGTCCGCGACGTCGGCCTCCTTGTCGTCCTGCGCCATGGCGTCCACGCGCCGGGCCGTGAAGGCCAGGTAGTAGCCGATCATGATCGCCAGGCCGAAGGCCAGGAAGAGCGCCGTCGTACCGGCCGGCTCCTTCGACCACAGGCCGTACACGATGGCCATGGCGAGGATGAAGACGCTCAGCCAGATGAACATCTTGCCCTGGATCTTCACTTGCCGACCTCCTTGCCACCGAGCAGCGCGGTGTCCTTCTGCCCGTGGTTCTCCAGCTGGCCGACGGCCGCGATCTCAGGGTGGTGCAGATCGAAGGCCGGGGATTCCGAGCGGATGCGCGGCAGCGTGAGGAAGTTGTGCCGCGGCGGCGGGCAGGACGTCGCCCACTCCAGGGAGCGGCCGTAGCCCCACGGGTCGTCGACGCCGACCGGCTTGCCGTACTTGGCCGTCTTCCAGACGTTGTAGAAGAACGGCAGGATCGACATGCCGAGCAGGAACGACGCGATCGTGGAGATCGTGTTCAGCGCGGTGAAGCCGTCGGCGTGGAGGTAGTCCGCGTAACGACGCGGCATGCCCTCGGCACCCAGCCAGTGCTGCACCAGGAACGTGCCGTGGAAGCCGATGAACAGCGTCCAGAAGGTGATCTTGCCGAGCCGCTCGTCCAGCATCTTGCCCGTGAACTTCGGCCACCAGAAGTGGAAGCCGGCGAACATCGCGAAGACCACGGTGCCGAAGACGACGTAGTGGAAGTGCGCGACGACGAAGTACGAGTCCGAGACGTGGAAGTCCATCGGCGGCGAGGCCAGGATGACACCGGTCAGACCACCGAAGGTGAAGGTGATCAGGAAGCCGATCGTCCACAGCATCGGCGTCTCGAAGGAGAGCGAGCCCTTCCACATGGTGCCGATCCAGTTGAAGAACTTCACACCGGTCGGGACCGCGATCAGGAAGGTCATGAAGGAGAAGAACGGCAGCAGCACACCGCCGGTGACGTACATGTGGTGCGCCCACACCGTCACGGACAGACCGGCGATGCCGATCGTCGCGGCCACCAGGCCGATGTAACCGAACATCGGCTTGCGGCTGAAGACCGGGATGATCTCCGAGACGATGCCGAAGAACGGCAGGGCGATGATGTACACCTCTGGGTGACCGAAGAACCAGAAGAGGTGCTGCCACAGCAGCGCGCCGCCGTTGGTCGGGTCGAAGATGTGCGCGCCGAACTTGCGGTCCGCCTCCAGCGCGAAGAGCGCGGCGGCGAGCACCGGGAAGGCGAGCAGGACCAGGACACCGGTCAGCAGCACGTTCCAGGTGAAGATCGGCATGCGGAACATCGTCATGCCCGGGGCGCGCATGCAGATGATCGTGGTGATGAAGTTGACCGAGCCGAGGATCGTGCCGAAGCCGGAGAAGGCCAGACCCATGATCCACATGTCGGCACCGACGCCCGGCGAGCGGATCGAGTCCGACAGCGGGGTGTAGGCGAACCAGCCGAAGTCGGCGGCACCCTGCGGGGTGATGAAGCCGGCCACCGCGATGAGCGAGCCGAACAGGTACAGCCAGTAGGCGAACATGTTCAGCCGCGGGAACGCCACGTCGGGCGCGCCGATCTGCAGCGGCATGATCCAGTTGGCGAATCCGGCGAACAGCGGCGTCGCGAACATCAGCAGCATGATCGTGCCGTGCATCGTGAACGCCTGGTTGAACTGCTCGTTCGACATGATCTGCGTACCCGGACGGGCGAGCTCGGCGCGCATGAAGAGCGCCAGCAGACCGCCGATGCAGAAGAAGACGAACGACGTGACCAGGTAGAGCGTGCCGATCGTCTTGTGGTCCGTGGTGGTCAGCCACTTGACGACGATGTTGCCGGGCCGCTTGCGCCGTACAGGGAGCTCGTTCTCATACGGCTCGGTCACCGAGCCGTCGGCTCCCGTGGCGGCACCCTGAGGTTCGTTGAGGATGCTCACAGTTGGTTGATCTCCGAGTTCCTGGCCGAGTCGGTCATCTGAATGCCCGCCGGGATGTAACCCGTCTGCCCCTTCTCGGCCAGCTCCTTCAGGTGCTGCTGGTAGCGCTCCGGGGAGACCACCTTGACGTTGAACAGCATGCGGGAGTGGTCGACGCCGCAGAGCTCGGCGCACTTGCCACGGAAGGTGCCCTCCTGGGTGGCGGTCACCTCGAAGACGTTGACGTTGTGGCCCGGGAAGACGTCCTGCTTGAACAGGAACGGAAGCACCCAGAAGGAGTGGATGACGTCACGGGACGTCAGGATGAACCGGACCTTCTCGCCCTTCGGCAGCCACAGGGTCGGGCCCGGGTTGCCGTTCTGGGGGTTCCGGGTGCCGGGGATGCCGTAGTCGTAGACGCCTTCGGCACCCGCCGGGAACTCCTTCTGGAGCCGGTCCGGAATGGGAGCGAGCTCCTTGGCGGACTTGGCGTCCGTGTCGGGCTTGCCGTCGACGTTCTCGATGTAGTTGAAGCCCCAGCTCCACTGGTAGCCCACCACGTTGATGGTGTGGGTGGGGTTCTTGGAGCGCTCGAGGAGCTTCGACTCATCACGTGCGGTGAAGTAGAACAGCACCGAGACGATGATGAGCGGGGTCACCGTGTACAGCGCCTCGATGGGCATGTTGTACCGGGTCTGCGGAGGAACCTCGACCTTGGTGCGGCTGCGCCGGTGGAAGATGACGCTCCACAGGATCAGGCCCCAGACCAGCACGCCCGTGGCGAGCGCAGCCGCCCACGAGCCCTGCCAGAGGGAGAGGATCCGCGGAGCCTCCTCCGTCACCGGGGTGGGCATACCAAGGCGGGGGAAGTCCTCCCAGTTGTACGAGCAACCGGAGGCGGTAGCCAGGATCAGGCCCGCAGTCAGCACCTGCGGCAGCTTCCGCCGCATCGGGCGCCGCGACGAGCGGTCGGAGCCGTTGGGACTCACGTAGCGCCTTCCCGAGAGTCTCGCCCGCGCGGTCGGCTGCGGCCGTCACGCTGGTCGGTCGCCGGCCCTGACGCGGGCAGGGGTTTGGATGTTTATGCGGACCAAACCCTACTGGACGCTATTTGGGGTCGCGCGGGGAGGGTGCCCAACGCGCCGCCGGACCCCTCTTTTGAGGGTTCGGGGCACCTCCGGGGTGCCGCGCGGGGGCTGGAGGCGGTGGCAGTACCGGGGTCACGGGGGCGGAGTTAGCGTGGGGGCGTGGCCTACTTCGATTCCGCTTCCTCCGCTCCCCTCCACCCCGTTGCCCGGCAGGCGCTGCTCGCGGCGCTCGACGAGGGGTGGGCCGATCCGGCGCGGCTGTACCGCGAGGGGCGGCGGGCGCGGATGCTGCTGGACGCGGCGCGGGAGGCCGCGGCGGAGGCCGTGGGGTGCCGTCCGGACGAGCTCGTCTTCACCCCTTCGGGGACACGTGCGGTGCACTCCGGAATTGCCGGGGCGCTCGCCGGGCGTCGGCGTGTCGGGCGGCACCTGGTCGTGTCGGCGGTCGAGCACTCCTCGGTGCTCCATTCGGCGGCCGCCCACGAGGCGGACGGCGGCACGGTGGCCGAGGTGCCGGTGGGCCGGGCCGGGCGGGTCGACCCGGCCGCGTACGCCGCCGCCCTGCGCGCCGACACCGCCCTCGCGTGCCTGCAGTCCGCCAACCACGAGGTGGGCACCGAGCAGCCCGTGGCCGAGGTGGCCGAGGCGTGCCGGGCGGCCGGGGTGCCGCTGCTGGTGGACGCGGCGCAGTCGCTGGGGTGGGGTCCGGTCGCCGGCGACTGGTCGCTGCTGACCGCGAGCGCCCACAAATGGGGCGGTCCCGCGGGGGTGGGGCTGCTCGTCGTCCGCAAGGGTGTCCGGTTCGCCGCCCAAGGCCCGGCGGACGAGCGCGAGTCGGGGCGGGCCGCCGGGTTCGAGAACCTTCCGGCCATCGTCGCCGCGGCGGCCTCGCTGCGGGCGGTACGGGCCGAGGCGGACGCGGAGGCGGCGCGGCTGCGGGGGCTGGTGGAGCGGATCCGGGCGCGGGTGGCGGAGTCGGTGCCGGACGTGGAGGTGGTCGGCGACCCGGTGCGGCGGCTGCCGCACGTCGTCACCTTCTCGTGTCTCTATGTCGACGGGGAGACCCTGCTGCACGAGCTGGACCGCGCGGGCTTCTCGGTGTCGTCCGGCTCGTCGTGTACGAGCTCGACGCTGACGCCCAGCCATGTGCTGCGCGCGATGGGCGTGCTGTCGGAGGGCAACGTACGGGTCTCGCTGCCGTTCGGTACGCCGGAGGCGGACGTCGAGCGGTTCCTGGAGGTGCTGCCGGGCGCGGTGGCGGGCGTACGGGAGCGCTTCGGCGCCCCGGCGTCCGCCCCCGCGCCGGCGCCCGGGGCCGGGGACCTCGTCGTCGACGCGCTCGGCAAGCGGTGCCCGATCCCGGTGATCGAGCTGGCGAAGGTGATCGGCGACGTACCGGTCGGCGCCACCGTGACGGTGCTCAGCGACGACGAGGCCGCCCGCCTCGACATCCCGGCGTGGTGCGAGATGCGGGGCCAGGAGTACGTGGGCGAGCGGCCGGCGGAACGCGGCAGCGCGTACGAGGTGCGGCGGGTGGCCTAGGAAGTGTCTTCCGGGGGGTGGGCGAAGGGGTAAGGAGTACCCCTTCCCGCGGCTCAGGCGAGGTGCTTGTGGACCTCCGCCGCCGCGTCGTCGCCGTACGCCTTGGTGAAGCGCTCCATGAAGTGGGCCCGGCGCAGCGTGTACTCCTGGGTGCCGAGCGTCTCGATCACCAGGGTGGCGAGCATGCAGCCGACCTGGGCGGCGCGCTCCAGGCTGACGCCCCAGGTCAGGCCGGACAGGAAGCCGGCCCGGAAGGCGTCGCCGACGCCCGTCGGGTCGACCTTGGCCTCTTCCTGCGGGCAGCCGACCTCGATGACCGGCTCGCCCACCCGCTCGATGCGGACGCCGTGCGAGCCGAGCGTGGTGACGCGGTGGCCGACCCGGCCGAGGATCTCCTCGGCCGTCCAGCCGGTCTTGGACTCGATGAGCCCCTTCTCGTACTCGTTGGAGAAGAGGTAGGTCGCCCCGTCCAGCAGGATCCGGATCTCGTCGCCGTCCATGCGGGCGATCTGCTGGGAGAAGTCCGCCGCGAACGGGATCCCGCGCGAGCGGCACTCCTCGGTGTGGCGCAGCATCGCCTCGGGGTCGTCCGCGCCGATCAGGACGAGGTCGAGGCCGCCGACGCGGTCCGCCACCGCCTGGAGCTCGATCTGGCGGGCCTCGCTCATGGCGCCGGTGTAGAAGGAGCCGATCTGGTTGTGGTCGGCGTCGGTGGTGCAGACGAAGCGCGCGGTGTGCAGGACCTCGGAGATCCGTACGGAGCCGGTGTCGACGCCGTGCCGGTCGAGCCAGGCGCGGTACTCGTCGAAGTCGTAGCCGGCCGCGCCGACCAGGATCGGGTGGGCGCCCAGCTGCCCCATGCCGAAACAGATGTTGGCGCCGACGCCTCCCCTGCGGATGTCGAGGTTGTCGACCAGGAAGGAGAGAGAGACCGTGTGCAGCTGATCGGCGACCAACTGGTCGGCGAATCGGCCGGGGAAGGTCATCAGGTGGTCGGTGGCGATGGAGCCGGTGACTGCGATACGCACGGCTGGGCGCTCCTGGGGAAGGTGGAGTTGACGGTTAACGCTACCCGGTCGCGGAGCCGCCGACATGCGGAAACTACCCGATAGTAGGTCTTTTTCGGTCGGGTGTGGCTGCGTACGGTGCCGATATGACCGAGTACATCGCTCCACTTGAGCTGGGGGAGTCCGACATGGGCCTGGAGTTCGGCCTGGCCGAGCTGCGCGGCGACAGCGCGCGCATGGCGCCGCACTGGAGGGTGCCGGCGGAGGACGCTCCCCCGCCCGGGCCGGTGTCGCCGGCGCTGATCCACGGGGTGGTGGTGCCGCCCGCGTCCGCGCGGCTGATCGACGCGAGCGTGGAGTACGGCGTCTGATCCCCGGCCGTCTCGTGGAACCGGGTGCTCCTCCGTTCCGTCCCATGGGTGTCTTCCGTAAAGGGAGTACGACGGACGAAGGAGCGTTGCGGTGAGCAGTACGGAACCCGAGCCCACGCAGGACACCGCCCGTCCCGGGCGTTCCCCGCTGGTCGTCGCCTCGGTGGCGATGGCGGTGCTGCTCGCCGGGGGCGGCGGCGCGTACTTCGCCACGAGCGCGTCGGACGGCGGCCGCGCCGAGCCGGCGGCCGGCCGCACGGCGCCGCCCCCGCTGGCGCTGGACGGGCACACCGAGGGGTCGTCGGGGCCGGGGATCGCGCCCGGCGAGCCGGCGCCGAACGGCGTGGTCTACCGCGCCTCGGGCCCGTTGCCGGACGGGCCGGACACGGCGCACGTCCACCGGTCCCGGGGCGCGGTCGGCGCGGACGAGGTCGCGCGGCTCGCGAGGGCCCTGGGGGTGTCGGGGGCGCCGCGCCCCGACGGTACGGCGTGGAAGGCCGGTCCCGAGAAGGACGGCTCGGGCGGGGTGCTGCAGGTCGAGAAGGAGGCGCCGGGGACCTGGTCCTTCGGCGCGGCGCCGGCGGGTGACGACTGCCGCAAGGGCACGAGCTGTCCCGGCGGCGGGCACGGCGGCGGGCCGACGGGCTGGGGCGGGACCCCGGTGGGCGAGGAGGCGGCGAAGAAGGCGGCCGCTCCGGTGCTGAAGGCACTGGGGCAGGACGACGCCAAGCTGGACGCCACCCAGCTGATGGGCGCGGTACGGGTCGTCAACGCCGATCCGGTCGTCGGCGGGCTGCCGACGTACGGCTGGACCACCGGCATCCAGGTGGGTCCGGACGGGCAGGTGGTCGGCGGCAGCGGGCGGCTGAAGGAGCCGGTCAAGGGTGACGAGTACCCGGTGATCGGCGCGGAGGAAGCGCTGAAGCTGCTGAACGCCGGATCCCCGGACGAGGGGGGCGTCTCCATCGGCGGGTGCGCGACGCCCGCGCCGCTGGAGGGCGAGGGGAAGGCCGCCCCCGAGGTGAGCTGCGCGCCGGAGCGGAAGCCCGCCAAGGAGACCGTGACCATCTCCAAGGCCGTCTTCGGGCTGGCCGCGCACACCGTGGAGGGACGGCCGGCGCTCGTGCCGTCGTGGCTGTTCCAGGTGGAGCCGAAGGGCGACGCGCGTCCGTTCACGATCACGTACCCGGCGGTGGCTCCCGAGCACCTCGCGCCGGCGCCGAAGCCCTCCCCGACGCAGCCGGCGGTGCCCGAGCAGTCCGGCCGGCAGGTCGAGTCGTACCGGACGGACGGGAGCGGGCGGAAGCTGACCGTCACCTTCTGGGGCGGCGTGTGCAGCACCTATACGGCCAAGGCCGCGGAGAGCGACGCGCTGGTGAAGGTGACGGTGGTCGAGTCGCCGGCGGACCCGGAGCGGTACTGCATCGCGATGGCGCAGGAGCAGACCGTCACGGTGGCGCTGGACCGGCCGCTGGGCGCGCGGCAGGTCGTGGACGCGGCGTCGGGTGAGGCGGTGCCGCGGAAGTAGGGCGGCCGCGGAAGTAGGGCGCGAGCGGCACCGGCGTACGGCGAAGGCGGCAGACCCCCATCGGGGCCTGCCGCCTTCGCCGTACGGGCTTAGCTGAACGAGTCGCCGCAGGCGCAGGAGCCGGTGGCGTTCGGGTTGTCGATGGTGAAGCCCTGCTTCTCGATGGTGTCGACGAAGTCGATGGACGCGCCGCCCAGGTACGGAGCGCTCATGCGGTCGGTGACCACCTTGACGCCGTCGAAGTCCTTGACGACGTCCCCGTCGAGCGAGCGCTCGTCGAAGAAGAGCTGGTAACGCAGGCCGGAGCAGCCGCCGGGCTGAACGGCGACGCGCAGCGCCAGGTCGTCGCGGCCTTCCTGGTCCAGCAGCGCCTTGACCTTGGCCGCCGCGGCGTCCGACAGAAGGATGCCGTCGCTGACAGTGGTCTTCTCGTCCGATACGGACATCTGCTTCTCTCCCGGTGTGTACGGAGACTGCTTGCCGACGGTTGCAACCGGCGGGGCCGCGGATTCATTCCGGGCCGAGTGCGTGCTTTCCCCTTCATGCTCGCACACGCGCGCGCACGCACGTCGGGCAAGCGCCACCCCGGGGACGGGGGATGTGTCACATCGACACTATGGCCATCGTCAAAGTGACGTGAAGCGGTTATGATAGATAGCGTCATTTAGACGAAAAGGCTCCTTCGCCGCGCTTACCGAAGAAAGAAAGGGTGCGTGACGTGACCACCGCCCAGCCCCTGGATGTCCAGCCGACGCCGCTCGCCCTGCTGCTGCTCGGCCGCGAGGCCGACCCCAAGAGCGAGCGGGGCGTCGAGTGCCCCGGCGACCTTCCATCGCCGTCCGACCCGGACCTGGTGGAGCGCGCCCGCGCGGCCAAGGAGAAGCTGGGGAGGAAGGTCTTCGTGCTGGGGCACCACTACCAGCGCGACGAGGTCATCCAGTTCGCCGACGTCACCGGGGACTCGTTCAAGCTCGCGCGGGACGCGGCGGCGCGGCCGGAGGCCGAGTACATCGTCTTCTGCGGTGTGCACTTCATGGCCGAGTCGGCGGACATCCTGACGACCGACGACCAGAAGGTCGTGCTGCCCGACCTGGCCGCCGGCTGCTCGATGGCCGACATGGCCACGGCCGAGCAGGTCGCGGAGTGCTGGGACGTGCTGACGGAGGCGGGCATCGCCGAGCAGGTCGTGCCGGTCTCGTACATGAACTCCTCCGCCGACATCAAGGCCTTCACCGGCAAGCACGGCGGCACCATCTGCACCTCCTCCAACGCCAAGCGGGCCCTGGACTGGGCCTTCGAGCAGGGCGAGAAGGTGCTCTTCCTGCCCGACCAGCACCTGGGGCGCAACACCGCCGTCCGGGACATGGGGATGTCGCTGGACGACTGCGTCGTCTACAACCCGCACAAGCCCGGTGGCGGGCTGACCGTGGAGCAGCTGCGCGCCGCCAAGATGATCCTGTGGCGCGGGCACTGCTCGGTGCACGGGCGCTTCTCGCTGGACTCCGTGAACGACGTGCGTGAGCGGATCCCGGGCGTCAACGTGCTGGTGCACCCGGAGTGCAAGCACGAGGTCGTGGCCGCGGCGGACTACGTCGGGTCGACCGAGTACATCATCAAGACGCTGGAGGCGGCCCCGGCCGGGTCCAAGTGGGCCATCGGTACGGAGCTGAACCTGGTGCGGCGCCTGGCGAACCGTTTCGCCGACGAGGGCAAGGAGATCGTCTTCCTCGACAAGACGGTCTGCTTCTGCTCGACCATGAACCGCATCGACCTGCCGCACCTGGTGTGGACGCTGGAGTCGCTCGCCGAGGGCAAGCTGGTCAACCAGATCCAGGTCGACCGCGAGACCGAGAGCTTCGCCAAGCTGGCGCTGGAGCGCATGCTGGCGCTGCCGTAGCCGTCCCGTGAGACGAACGTGAGGGGCGCCCCGCAGCAGCGGGGCGCCCCTCGGCGCTTGATCACGCGTGATCAGACCCCGGCCGGCTCCCGCTCCGGCTCGCGCCCCGCGGCACGGGCGGCACGGGCAGCGCGCTTGGTCCGGCGGCGCTCCTTGCGGAGCTCCACCATCGCGTACAGCGTCGGCACCAGCAGCAGGGTGAGCAGCGTGGACGTCACCAGGCCGCCGATCACCACCACCGCGAGCGGCTGGGCGATGAAGCCGCCCTCGCCCGTGATGCCGAGCGCCATCGGGAGCAGGGCGAAGATCGTCGCCAGGGCGGTCATCAGGATCGGGCGGAGGCGGTGGCGGCCGCCCTCGACGACCGACTCGATGACGCCGAGGCCCTGCGCCCGGTACTGGTTGATCAGGTCGATCAGCACGATGGCGTTGGTGACCACGATGCCGATCAGCATCAGCATGCCGATCATCGCCGGGACGCCCATCGCCGTGCCCGTGGCGACCAGCAGGCCGATGGCGCCGGTGGCCGCGAACGGGATGGAGACCAGCAGGATCAGCGGCTGGACCAGCGACTTGAAGGTCGCCACCAGCAGCATGAAGACGATCGCGATGGCCGCGAGCATCGCCAGGGCCAGGTTGGCGAACGCCTCCTCCTGGTCCTCGGACACACCGCCGATGGTGGCGGTGGCGCCGTCGGGCAGGTCCAGTGCGCTGATCTTCGACTGGAGCGCGGCGCTGACCGCGCCCGTGTTGTCACCGGTCGGCTTCGCCGTGATGGTCGCGGCCCGCGAGCCGTCGATGCGCGTCATCGAGACCGGGCCGGGGACCAGCTTCACCTCCGCGATGTCGCCGAGCTTCACCGGGCCGAGCGGCAGCTGCTGGAGCTGGGCCATCGTCCGCGCCGGCGCGGCGGAGGTGATGACGATGTCACGCTCGGTGTCGTCCAGGATCGCCTTGCCGGCCGGGGTGCCGCGTACCGCCTGGGCGACCGCCATGCCGAGCGCGGCGTCGTTGAACCCGGCCTCGGCCGCCTTGGCGGTGGCCTTGACCGAGACGCGCGGGATCGACTGCGACAGGTCGCTCTGGACGTCGGTGACGTCGTCCAGTCCGGCGACCTCGGTGCGCACCTGGTCGGCGGCCTTCTTCAGGGTGGCGGCGTCGGCGGCCTTGACCACGACGCTCAGGTCCTGGTTGCCGAAGCCGTCGCCGGCCGCGATGGTCGTGTCGCCGATGCCGTCGAGCTTGCCGAGCTCGGCGTCGAGGTGGTCGCGGACCTTCTCGTACGAGGCCGAGTCCGCGAGCGTGACCTGGTAGGAGGCCTGGTTGGCGCCCGTACCGCCGCCGAAGGCCGCCATGAAGCCGGAGGAGCCGACGGTGACCTGGTAGTCCTTCACCTCGGGGGCGTCGGCCAGGACCTTCTCGACCTTCTTCGCCGCGGCGTCCGCCGCCTCCAGGCTGGTGCCGGCGGGCAGCTCCTGCTTGATGGAGAGGACCTCCTGCTCGCCCTGGTCGAAGAAGTTCGTCTTCAGCAGCGGGGCCATGCCGAAGGTGCCGACGAGGACGACGATCGCGAGGGCCACGCTGGTGAGGCGGCGGCGGGTCGCGAACCGCAGCACCGGCACGTACATGCGCTGCAGGAGGCTGCGGTTCTCCTTCTCCTCGGCCTTGCGGCGCGCCTCCTCCGGGTCCGCCGACGTGCCCTTGGGGGCGCGCAGGAACCAGTACGACAGGACCGGGACGACCGTCAGCGAGACGAGCAGGGAGGCGAGGAGGGCGGCGGTGACGGTGAGGGAGAACGAGCCGAACAGCTCGCCCACCATGCCGCCGACCAGGCCGATCGGCAGGAAGACGGCGACGGTGGTGAGGGTGGAGGAGGTGACGGCGCCCGCCACCTCGCGCACCGCCGTGAGGATCGCCGCCTGGCGCTCCTCGCCGTAGCCGAGGTGCCGCTTGATGTTCTCCAGCACCACGATCGAGTCGTCGACGACCCGGCCGATGGCGATGGTCAGCGCGCCCAGCGTCAGCATGTTGAGCGACAGGTCCCGCGTCCACAGCACGATCAGGGCGAGGACGACGGAGAGCGGGATGGAGACCGCGGTGACCAGGGTGGAGCGGAGGGACGCCAGGAAGACCAGGATGACGATGACGGCGAAGAGGAGCCCGAGGGCGCCCTCGGTGGTCAGGCCGGAGATCGACTTGGACACCGCCGGGCCCTGGTCGGAGACGACCGTCAGCTCGGCGCCCGAGCCCAGGTCCTCGCGCAGCTCGGGCAGCTTGTCCTTGACCGCCTCGGAGATGGCGACGGCGCTGCCGTCGTTGTCCATGGTCGCCATGACGGCGAGGCTCGGCTTGCCGTTCGTCCGGGTGAGGGAGACCCGGCGGGACTCCTCCTGCTTCACGGTGGCGAGGTCGCCGAGGCGGACCGCGTCGCCCTTCGCGGGCTTGATCCGCAGGTCCTGGATCTGCTCCAGGGAGGTGAAGCCGCCGCCGACCTGGACCGTGCGGCTCTGGCCCGCCTCGGAGAAGGAGCCGGCCGGGACGGTCGCGCCGCCCGCCTTCAGCGCCTCGGCCAGGGTCATGGCGTTCAGGCCGGCCGCGGCGAGCTTGCGGTCGTCGGGCGTGATGGAGACCTGGAGGTCCTGGACGCCGTCGATGGACACCTGGCCGACGCCGTCGATGTCCTCCAGGGCCGGGACGACGGTCCGCTCCAGCTGGTCGGCCAGGGCCTGCTGGTCCTTGGTGGACGTGACGGCGAGGACGACGGTCGGGATGTCGTCGGTCGACCCGGCCACGACCTGCGGGTCCACGGTGTCGGGCAGCTGCACGCGGGCGCGGTTCACGGCCTGCTGGACGTCGGCGACGAGCTGCTTGGTGTCCGCGTCGCCGTAGTCGAAGGTGGCCATGATGAGGGCGTTGCCCTCGCTGGCCGTGGAGGTGACGCCCTTGATGCCGTCGACGGCCTTGATGGTGGACTCGAGCGGTTCGACGACCTGCTTCTCGACCACGTCGGGGGACGCGCCCTGGTAGGGGGCGAGGACCGACACCATCGGCAACTCGATGGAGGGCAGCAGCTGTTGCTTGAGCTGCGGGATGGCGATCGCCCCGAAGACGATCGCCACGATCGATATCAGCCCGACCAGGGCCCGTTGCGCGAGGCTGAATCTGGACAGCCAGGACATGGGGTCTCTCTTCTGTGGCGGATCGGCAGGTCTTTCACACGATCAGCCATGGAGGGGAGGGTTCCGTCGCCCCCAGGTCCCGTTTGCTTATGCGCGGCGTACACCGGATGGAGTACTCGTTCACTCCGCCCTGGGGCGTACCAACCCGGATTCGTACGCCGTGACGACCAGCTGGGCGCGGTCGCGCGCGCCGAGCTTGGCCATGGCGCGGTTGACGTGGGTCTTGACGGTGAGGGGGCTCACCTCGAGGCGGTCGGCGATCTCGTCGTTGGAGCGGCCGCCGGCGACGAGGACCAGGACCTCCCGTTCCCGTACGGTCAGGGCGGCGAGGCGCTCGGAGTACGTGGACGGCTCCGCGGTGTCCTTCTGGGTGAGGAACCGGGCGATCAGGGCCTTCGTCGCGGCGGGTGAGAGCAGCGCCTCCCCGGCGGCGGCGATCCGGATGGCGTTCAGCAGCTCGTCGGGCTCGGCGCCCTTGCCGAGGAAGCCGGAGGCCCCGGCGCGCAGCGACTGGACCACGTACTCGTCCACCTCGAAGGTCGTCAGCATGACGACGCGTACGCCCGCCAGGTCCGGGTCCGCGCTGATCAGGCGGGTGGCGGCGAGGCCGTCCGTGCCGGGCATCCGGATGTCCATCAGGACGACGTCGGCCCGCTCCGCGCGGGCGAGCGCGACCGCCTCGGCGCCGTCCGCCGCCTCGCCGACGACCTCCATGTCGGGCTCGGAGTCCACCAGGATCCTGAACGCGCTGCGCAGCAGTGCCTGGTCGTCGGCGAGCAGCACCCTGATGGTCACACGGCCTCCCCTGTGGTTGCGGTGAGCGGAAGTATCGCGTGGACGCGGAAGCCGCCTCCGTAGCGGGGTGCGGCGGTGAGGGTGCCGCCGAGGGCGGTGGCGCGCTCCCGCATGCCGAGCAGGCCGTGGCCGCCGCTCTCCTGCGTGGGTGTCGGCACGCCGTCGTCGAGGACCGTCACCTCCAGGGTCCGGCCGACCCGGACGACGCTCACCTCGGCCCTGGCGTCCGGGCCCGCGTGCTTCTGCACGTTGGTCAGCGCCTCCTGGATGATCCGGTACGCCGCGAGGTCGACGGTCGCGGGCAGCGGGGTGCCCTGGTCGGTGCGGGCCAGCTGCACCGGCAGGCCGGCGTGCCGGAAGGTGGCGAGCAGCTCGTCGAGGACGGCGAGACCGGGCGCCGGTTCGGTGGGGGCCTCCGGGTCGCCGGACTGGCGGAGCAGGCCGACCGTGGCGCGGAGCTCGTCGAGGGCGGACCGGCTGGCCTCGCGGACGTGCGCGAGGGCCTCCTTGGCCTGGTCGGGGCGCTTGTCCATGACGTGGGCGGCGACCCCGGCCTGGACGTTGACGAGCGCGATGTGGTGCGCGACCACGTCGTGCAGGTCGCGGGCGATGCGCAGCCGCTCCTCGGCGACCCGGCGGCGGGCCTCCTCCTCGCGGGTGCGTTCGGCGCGTTCGGCGCGCTCGCGGATGGCGTCGACGAAGGCGCGGCGGCTGCGTACGGCGTCGCCCGCGGCGGCCGCCATGCCGGTCCAGGCGAAGACGCCGAGGTTCTCCTGGCCGTACCAGGGGGCGGAGCCGGACAGCATCGCCGTACCCGTCAGCACCGTCATCGTCAGCAGGCCGACCCGCCAGGTGGTGGGGCGGTCGGTGCGCGAGGCGACGGTGTAGAGGGCGACGACGGCGCTCATCGCGACCGGGGCCGGCGGGTCCTCGGCGATGTGCTCCAGGAGCGTGACCGCGCCGGTGGACAGCAGGACACCCAGGGGGTTGCGGCGGCGCAGGACCAGGGCCGCGGCGCCGACCAGCATGAGGAGCACGCTGACCGCCCCGGGGGTGCGCCCGCCGAAGTCGGGCCCGCCGTGCGGGCCGCCGTGCCGGTCGACGAACGAACCGGCGACCATGCACACCAGCACGGCGAGGGCCAGGGCGCCGTCGAACGCCAGGGGATGCGCGCGCAGCCAGCACCGCCCGCGCGCGAGCGGGGTTCCGAGGGTGGTCACGGGAGAGAACCGTACGGCCTGGCACGGCGCCGGGAAGCACCCGTGCCCCGACCCGGTCGTCCGGGGCGGGGCACGGGTGGAGTGCCGGGGTGGCCGTCAGCCGGGGATGAGGCCGTCGTCGGAGAGCATCTCGCGGACCTCTTCGAGCGTCGCGTCAGGGGCGGGCAGGATCAGTTCGGAGGGTTCCAAGGAGTCGTCCGGCAGCGGCTCGCCGAGCTGGCGCACCGTTTCCAGCAGGGCGTGGAGCGTGCGGCGGAAGCCTTCGCCGTCGCCCTTCTCCATCTCCGCGAGCAGTTCGTCGTCCAGCTTGTTGAGCTCGGCGAAGTGGCTGTCCGCCAGCCTCACCTGGCCCTCCCCCATGATCCTCACGATCATGACGCGCCGTCCTTACTGCTTGTCGAACCGGGTCTGGGACTGCTGCTGGGACTGGTCCTGCGGCGTGGCGCCGCCGCCCTCGATGGCCTGCTGGGAGGTGGATCCGCCGGCCAGCTCCGCCTTCATGCGCTGGAGCTCCAGCTCCACGTCCGTACCGCCCGACAGGCGGTCCAGCTCGGCCTGGATGTCGTCCTTCTGGAGCCCGGAGTGGTCGTCGAGCGCCCCGGAGGCGAGCAGCTCGTCGATCGCGCCGGCCCGCGCCTGGAGCTGCGCGGTCTTGTCCTCGGCGCGCTGGATGGCGACGCCGACGTCGCTCATCTCCTCGGAGATGCCGGAGAAGGACTCGGCGATCCGGGTCTGCGCCTGGGCGGCGGTGTACGTGGCCTTGATGGTCTCCTTCTTCGTACGGAAGGCGTCCACCTTGGCCTGGAGCCGCTGCGCCGCGAGCGTCAGCTTCTCCTCCTCGCCCTGGAGGGTCTGGTGCTGCGTCTCCAGGTCCGACACCTGCTGCTGGAGCGCCGCCCGGCGGGACAGCGCCTCGCGGGCCAGGTCCTCGCGGCCGAGCGCCAGCGCCTTGCGGCCCTGGTCCTCCAGCTTGGCCGACTGGGACTGGAGCTGGTTGAGCTGGAGCTCCAGGCGCTTGCGGGAGGTCGCCACGTCGGCGACGCCGCGGCGGACCTTCTGGAGCAGCTCCAGCTGCTTCTGGTACGAGTAGTCGAGGGTCTCGCGCGGATCCTCGGCCCGGTCAAGGGCCTTGTTGGCCTTCGCGCGGAAGATCATCCCCATACGCTTCATGACACCGCTCATGGGCTTCGCGCGCCCCCTTCGTGACGGACTTCGGCTCCAGCACTCCAACAGAACCCACAGTACGGGCCCTACATCCATTACCGCACTGTTCGAGCGGGGATGCGCTCATCCCCAAGGACGACTGCGGACGGCTCGTGATCCGGCGCAAGGAGTAGGGGTTCCGGCGGGATCCCTTGTACGGGTGGACGCAGGCCGTTGCCGGATCGTTCCCCGCGGGGGTGGGGCGCATGCCGGGTACCCCGTACCCTTGGGCTTTGTGTTCCGTAGCCGTTCGAAGGATGAGAAGGCCCCCACCGACAAGGTGACGGCGGACCTCTCCAAGCAGCCCCGCGACCCCCAGGCCCCCAAGGGCCGCCCGACCCCGAAGCGGAGTGAGGCCCAGACGCAGCGCCGCCGCGCGCAGACCGTACCGACCGACCGCAAGGAGGCCATGCGCCGCCAGCGCGAGGCCCGCCGCGCGGACCTGGCCAAGCAGCGCGAGGCGCTGGCGAGCGGCGACGAGCGCTACCTGCCCGTCCGTGACAAGGGCCCGGTCCGCCGCTTCGTCCGCGACTTCGTCGACTCGCGGTTCTGCGTCGCCGAGTTCTTCCTGCCGCTGGCCGTCGTGATCCTGGTCCTGTCCATGGTCCGGTCGGCGCAGATGCAGAACATCGCCCTGCTGCTGTGGCTGGGTGTCATCGCCATGATCGTGGTGGACTCGATCGGCATCTGGATCCGGCTGAAGAAGCAGCTCAATGAGCGCTTCCCCAACGAGCCCAAGCGGGGCGCGATCGCGTACGCCCTGATGCGTACGCTCCAGATGCGCCGACTGCGGCTGCCCAAGCCGCAGGTCAAGCGCGGAGAGCGGCCCTGAGCACCCAGGTCTCCGGTTTCGGAGGCGCTTCGGGGAGCTGGCTCGACGGGCTCGGCGGACTGCGCAACACGGTCCGCCAGGAGCTCGTCGCCCGCCAGCTGGACGAGCAGATAACCGCCCGCTACCCCGTGGGGCAGCGGCTGCGGGTCCTCGACGTCGGCATGGGCCAGGGCACGCAGGCCCTGCGCCTGGCCCGGGCGGGGCACACCGTCACCGGGCTGGAGTCCGACCCCGAGATGCTGCGGTACGCCCGGGAGGCGCTGGCGACCGAGCCGGCGGGCATCCGGGAGCGGGTCCGGCTCATCGAGGGCGACGGCCGGGAGACCGGCGTGCACTTCCTGCCGGGCAGCTTCGACGTGGTGCTGTGCCACGGAGTGCTGATGTACGTGGAGGAGCGCGACGCCATGCTCGCGGGCCTCGCCCGCATGCTGGCGCCGGGCGGCCTGCTGTCGCTGCTCGTACGGAACGCGGACGCGCTGGCGATGCGGCCCGGGCTGGCCGGGGACTGGTCCGGGGCGCTTGCGGCCTTCGAGTCGGACGCCTACGTCAACCGGCTCGGGCTGCCGGTGCGGGCCGACCGGCTGGGGGCGCTGACGGCGACGCTCGCGGGGATCGCGGCGCCGCTGCACGCCTGGTACGGCGTGCGGGTCTTCACCGACAACGTACCCAACGAAGAGGGCCTGCCGGCCGCCGAGGAGCTGGAGCTCCTCCTCGCGGCCGAGGACCGCGCGGGCCGCACGGACCCGTACCGCCGGGTGGCGGCGCTGCTGCACCTGTGCGGGGTCCGGGGCTGAGCCCCGCCCCCTGATCGCTGAATCGGACGCGCTGGGCGGGCCGTGGCGGGGGGTTCCGCAGGACACTCGCGGCATGGCCCTGACCGTGAACGTGACCGCCGCCGTACGCGTGCTGGTGCCGCTGCTGCCGGTGACCGCCGCCGCCGTGCTGCTGGGCGGCTGCGTGGCCCCGGAGCCGCGCGCGGCTCCGCCCGCCGCCACCCCCGCCGTGTCGCCCGCGGCCGCCGGACGGGCGGCCGGGGAGCTGGAGGAGGACTACCGCAACGTCATCCGGGACGTCCTGCCGTCGGTCGTGCAGATCGAGGCGGGGCAGGGGATCGGTTCCGGGGTGGTGTGGGACGAGCGGGGTCACATCGTGACGAACGCTCACGTGGTGGGCGGAGAGCGGTCGTTCCGGGTCACCGTGGCGACGGGCGAGGAGGTGCTGTCCGCCCGGCTGGTCTCCAGCTACCCCGAGCAGGACCTCGCGGTCATCCGGCTGGACGCGCCGCCGCCGGGGCTGAAGCCGGCGAGGTTCGGTGACTCGTCGAAGGTCGAGGTGGGCCAGATCGTGCTCGCGATGGGCTCGCCGCTGGGGCTGTCCGGCAGCGTCACGCAGGGCATCGTGTCGGCGACCGGCCGCACGGTGAGCGAGGGCGGCGCGGGCGGCGGGACGGGCGCCACCATCGGGAACATGGTGCAGACGTCGGCGGCGATCAACCCGGGCAACAGCGGTGGCGCGCTGGTCAACCTGGCGGGTGAGGTCGTCGGCATCCCGACGCTGGCGGCCACCGAGCCGGGCATGAGCGGCGGTCCGGCGCCGGGGATCGGTTTCGCGATCCCGTCCTCCACGGTCCGTACGATCGCGGACCAGATCGTCCGCACGGGCCGGGTCACGCACTCGGGCCGCGCGGCCCTCGGCATCTCCGGCCGCACCGTCCTGGACGACGACTACCGGCCCGCGGGCGTGGCGATCGCCGAGGTGGCGCGGGGCGGGGCGGCGGCGGACGCGGGGCTGCGGGCGGGCGACATCATCACCCGCGTCGGTGACACGGACATCACCACCATCACCTCGCTGCTGGAGGCGCTGGCGTCCGCGAAGCCGGGCGACCGGGTGCCGGTGACGTACCTGAGGGACGGGCGGCGGGGGACGGTGACGGTGACGCTCGGCGAGATGTGAGCCTCCCCGGCGCGCGCCTCCGGGCGGAGTCCCCCGCGCGCCCTGGTCCTACCTTCGCTACTCCGCGGCCTCGGCCTCGCGCAGGCTCATCGGGCCGTAGATCTTCGTCTCGTCCTCGAAGAGGTGGACCTGCTCCACGCCCTCGTCGAGGAGGTCCTTCCAGGTCTCACCGAGCCAGGACTCCGCGTCGCCCTGGGTGGTGAACTCCTCCGGCTGGGTTGCCGGCTGGACCTCCGTGCCGTCGGACCTCTCGAATCGCCACGTCCATGCCATGTGCGCCTCCCGGGTTCACCAGGTGATCGGTTTCCTGCCCGCAGCGTAGCCGGGCGCGCACCCCGTGCGGGGACGCGGGAGGATCATCCCTGTGGAACTGACTCTCCTCGGCACCGGCGCCCCCGACGGGCTGCCCCGCCCCGACTGCCCCTGCGCCCGCTGCGCCACCGCCCGCGGCGCGGACGCGCGTGCCGCGACCGCGCTGCTCGTGGACGGGGCGCTGC
The DNA here is from genome assembly GCF_056430285.1 of Streptomyces sp. NPDC045998. Classification (NCBI taxonomy): domain Bacteria; kingdom Bacillati; phylum Actinomycetota; class Actinomycetes; order Kitasatosporales; family Streptomycetaceae; genus Streptomyces; species Streptomyces sp. NPDC045998. The sequence goes on along the minus strand of NZ_JBWKLJ010000001.1, from coordinate 643,945 downwards.
TGCTCGATCTGACGCCCGGGGCCGCGCTGGCCGCCGCACGGGCCGGGCGGTCGCTCGGCGGCGTACGGCAGGTGCTGTTGACCCACCCGCACGACGGGCCGGCCGTGGAGCTGCCCGCCGGGCTGCCGGCGGCCGGGCGGGTGCCGGACGGGCGGGAGCTGACGCTGATCAGCGGGCACCGGGTGCGGGCCGTGCCGATGGACGCGCCGGGCACCGGGTACGAGGTCACCTCCCCGGACGGGCTGCGGCTGCTGTACCTGCCGCCGGGCGGCGCCCCGGCGGGCGTGACCGAGTCCGGGACGGCGTACGACATGGTCGTGGGCGACGTGGTGGGGCGCCCGGACGGGATGGCCCGGCTGCGCGGCGCCGGTGCGATCGGGGCGGCCACCGACGTCGTCGCCGTCCACCTGGGCCACGAGGTGCCGCCCGGGCCCGAGCTGGACCGGCGGCTGGCGGCGGCCGGGGCGCGGGCCGTGCCGGACGGGACGACGCTGCTCGTCGGCGACTACCAGAACGTCCCGGACATACCGCGCCGGACGCTGGTGACCGGCGGCACCCGCTCGGGCAAGTCGCTGGAGGCCGAGCGGCGCCTGGAGGCCTTCCCTGAGGTCGTGTACGTCGCGACGGGCGGCACCCGCGACGGCGACGCCGAGTGGGCGGCCCGCGTGAGCACGCACCGCAACCGGCGTCCGGGGTCCTGGCACACCGAGGAGACGTGCGAGCTCGCGCCGCTGCTGCGTGGCGAGGGGCCGCCGCTGCTGATCGACTGCCTGTCGCTGTGGCTAACGGACGCGATGGACCGGGCCGGGGCGTGGGACGACGGCACCTGGGCGGCGAGCGGGGAGCGCGCGCTGCGCGAGCGGGTCGCCGAACTGGTCGCGGCGGTGCGCGCCACGCGCCGTACGGTCGTGGCGGTGACCAACGAGGTGGGCGCCGGGGTGGTGCCCGCGAGCGCCGCCGGACGGCGCTTCCGCGACGAGCTCGGACGGCTCAACGCGGCCTTCGCGGACGAGTGCGAGCACGTCCTGTACGTCGTCGCCGGTCAGGCCCTCGTGCTCCGCGGGTGACCGGTACTGTTCAGCGAATGAGCAGGCTGAATCTCGACGACTTCTCCGAACTGATCGAGCGCCCCGACAGCGCCACGCGGCGTGACGCCGAGGAACGCCGGGAGCGCCTCGCCGTCCCGCCCGGCCGGCTGGGCCGCCTCGACGAGCTGGGCGAATGGCTGTCGGCCGCCCAGGGGGCCGTCCCGGTGCGGCCGATCGACCGGCCGCGCGTGGTGCTGTTCGCCGGGGATCACGGAGTGGCCGGCCTCGACGTGTCGGGCCGGCCCGCGGGCGGCGCGCACGCGCTGGTGCGCGCCGTGCTGGACGGGGCGAGCCCGGTGGCGGTGCTCGCGCGGCGGATGGACGTCCCGGTGCGGGTCGTCGACGCGGGCCTGGACTGCGACCCGGAGCTGCTCCCCGAGGACGTCGTACGCCACCGGGTGCGGCGCGGCAGCGGCCGGATCGACATCGAGGACGCGCTGACGCCGGAGGAGGCCGAGCAGGCGGTACGCCTCGGCATGGCCATCGCCGACGAGGAGGCCGACTCGGGCACGGACCTGGTGGTGCTGGGCGACCTCAGCGTGGGCGGCACCACGCCCGCGAGCACGCTCATCGCCGCCCTGTGCGGCACGGACGCCTCCGTCGTGACCGGCCGGGGCGGCGCCGGGATCGACGACCTGGCGTGGATGCGCAAGTGCGCGGCGGTCCGCGACGCGCTGCGCCGGGCGCGCCCGGTGCTGGGCGACCAGCTGGAGCTCCTGGCGGCGGTCGGCGGCGCTGACCTCGCCGCGATGACGGGCTTCCTCCTGCAGAGCGCGGTCCGCCGGATGCCGGTGATCCTGGACGGCGTGGTGTCGGCGGCGTGCGCGCTGGTCGCGCAGCGGGCGGCGTTCCGGGCGCCGGACTGGTGGCTGGCGGGCCAGGTGAGCGGCGAGCCGGCGCAGGGCAAGGCGCTGGACCGGATGGCGCTCAATCCGCTGCTGGACCACGGCGTGACCGTCGGCGAGGGCACCGGGGCGCTGCTCGCGCTGCCGCTGGTCCAGGCGGCCGCGGCGCTGGCGGCGGAGCTGCCGGAGCGGAAGAGCTGAGCGGTACCGCCCCCCCAGGGGCGGAGAGATGGGGATCACGCGGCGGCCGGACAACTTCCCGGCCGCCGCGCCGGTCTTCGCACGTGCCCGACCGCTCGACTGCCCGCCTGCTCGACTGCTCGACGCCGTGCCGACCACCCCCTGGAGTCCCCATGCCGTTCGTCCGCCGTGCGCTGCGCCATGAGTGGGGGTCCCTGTACGCGGCGGTACGCGCGGGGCTCGTCACCCGCGGATGGCGGGCGGTCCCGCTGACGCTGTGCGCGGTCACGCTGACCGGCCTCTTCCAGCTTGTCCAAAACCAGTCCTGGGGCTACGGCCTCATCCAGGGCATCGGCTCGGTCCGGGCCGAGGACCCGCTGTGGCTCGCGCTGCTGCGCACGCCCCTCTCCCTCTTCGTACCGGCGCTGCACCTGCCGGTGTGGGGCGCGCTGGCGCAGGTGCTGCTGGTGTTCGGCATCGCCGAGATCTGCCTGGGGCGGGCGCGCACGCTGCTCGTCGCGTACGCCGCGACGCTGGCCGGGACGCTCTACGCGCGGATCGGCATCGCGCTCGGGCCGGACGCGCCGCTGGGGCTCGGGCTGCCGGCGTCGGACGCGCACGTCGTCGACACGGGCCCGTCGGCGGCGGTCGTCGGCCTGGCGGTCGTCGTGTGCTGGGGGTACCGGGCCTGGCTCACCGGCGGCCTGGTCGTGCTGGCGATGATCGTCGAGGTGGTCTTCAAGAACAACCTCGCGGGCAAGGAACACCTGGCCGCGATCGCGGCGGTGCTCGTGGCGTGCGCGGTTCGGGAGGTCCTCGCGCTCAGCGCCGCCGGTCGCCGCCCGGGCGGCGCAGTTGCTGGACGCGGTCGGGCGCTCCGGCGATCAGGTCCTGGAAGCGGTGCCTGACGGCGTTCCAGCGGCGGTCGTGGTGGTACGCGCGCAGCCCCGCCCTGGCGCGGGCGCGGGGCCTGCGGCGGTAGAGGCGGCGGGCCCACAGGGAGTCGGGGCGGGCCAGCCGGAGGGCGCCGAAGATCGCGATCGGCAGCACGAACAGGCCGATGATCGCCATCCGGAACTTCCCCTTGAAGAGGGTCACCAGCACGAAGAGGAAGTTGAGCCCGAAGTTGATCAGGAGGCTGCTGCGGCTCTGCCGCTCCTCGGGGGTCACCTCGTCCACGCCGAGCGGTGAGAAGCCGAGCAGGACGAGCAGGAGCAGCGCGGTGGTGAGGACCACGACCTCCACGCTCTTGCGGCCCTCCTCGGTCCAGTAGACGTCGTCCAGGTGGACGATGAGCGCGAACTCGTCGAGGACCAAACCCGCGCCGATGCCGAGGAGCACCGCGCAGACGATGGAGGCGACGCCGCGCCGGTCGACGGCGACCGCCCCGAAACCACCGATCAGGGTGAGCACGACCCCCGGAATCACGTGGTGGATGTGCAGCCCGCCCGGGGTGACGTTGCGGAAGGGCCCCTTGCCGGCCCGGATCAGCCGGGTGACCACCCGGGTGAGCAGGAAGGTCAGGACGAAGGACGACAGGGCGAGGAGCAGGGGCAGCTTCCCCGGCTCGACGATGTTGCGGTAGAACCAGTGACCCATCCCGCTCCCTCCATGATCGCGCCTCCTAGCGACTACCCTGCGCCCGGTGACCATGCCCCGCACCCGTACACGCCTCGACGGCATACGTTTCGCCTTCGGCACCCTCACCGTGCTGCCCGTCCACGTCTCCCGCTGGGACCGCGAGGCGGCCCGCGCCGGAATGCTCGCCGCGCCGCTGGCGGGGCTGGTGGTGGGCCTGTGCGCGGCGGCGGCCGGGGCGGCGGCCCTGCTGCTCGGCGCGGGGCCGCTGCTCGCCGCGGTCGCCTCGGCGGCCGTTCCCGCCGTGCTGACGCGGGGCCTGCACCTGGACGGGCTCGCGGACACGGCGGACGGGCTCGGCAGCGGGAAGCCCGCCGAGGACGCGCTGCGGATCATGAAGCAGTCGGACATCGGTCCCTTCGGCGTCATCACGCTGCTCTTCGTCCTGCTCGCCCAGGTGGCCGCGCTGTACGAGCTGTACGGGGAGGGCTGGGCGTACGGCGCGGTCGCGGCGGCCCTGGGCGGCACGGTCGCCCGGGCCGCGCTCACCCTCGCCTCGCGCGCCTCCGTCCCGGCGGCCCGGCCCGAGGGGCTGGGCGCGGTGGTGGCGGGGACGGTGCCGGGGCGGGCCGCGCTGGGCGTGGGGGCGCTGGTGGGGTGCGCGGCCGCCGGGGCCGGGGCGCTGTTCGGGCCGTACGACGCCCTGCGCCACGTACTGGCGGGGCTGCTGGCCCTGGTGGTGGCGGAGGCGCTGCTGCGGCGCTGTGTGCGGCGGTTCGGCGGGGTGACGGGGGATGTCTTCGGGGCGGTGGCGGAGACGGCGGCGACGGTGGTGCTGGTGGTGCTGACATTGGCCTAAGGGGTGTTTGAGCCACGCGGGAGCCTGGTAGTCGAGGATCGAGGAAGAAGGAGAATGATCATGGCAACCGGCACTGTGAAGTGGTTCAACGCGGAAAAGGGCTTCGGCTTCATCGAGCAGGACGGCGGCGGTCCCGACGTGTTCGTCCACTACTCGGCCATCGCCAGCACGGGGTACCGCGAGCTCAACGAGGGCCAGAAGGTGCAGTTCGACGTCACGCAGGGGCCGAAGGGCCCGCAGGCGGAGAACGTCACCCCGGCCTGACGGGACCGCTCAGCAGGGCTCTCGCCAGGCGTCGAGCTCGTACCGCTTCAGTATCGAGCTCGTCCGCAGCCGTTCGGCCTGCGGGCAGAACGCCCGGGTCGGGAGCTCGTACTCCACGTGGAAGACGGCCTTGCCCGCCGTCAGAAAGGGGCGCAGGCGCTCGCATTCGCGGAACTGCGCGCACTGTTCATTGACCGCGAAGTCGAAGTCCTGGACCAGATCGGGGATCTGGTCCAGGTCGTTTTTCAGGCCGACGGCGAGACCGCGCTCATGGGCGAGACGGGCGATGAGGCGGTTGTAGCGCAGCTGGTCGGCGGCGGTGAGCGGGAATCCGGTCTCGTTGGCGTACCCGTCCATGTTGTCGGGCTCCACGGCGTCGAAGCCCTTGGTCCGGCACATGTCGAGGCGGGCGGCCATCAGCGGTTCGAGGACGTCGGTGCGGCGGATGTCGAGCCAGCGCTCGCCCTTCCAGCCGTTGTCGCGCCCGATGACCTCCTGGGGGAACCTCGCGGCGTCGGGCCGCCAGTCCTCCCAGGCGCCGGTGGAGAGGTAGCAGATCACCTTGCGGCCGCGCCGGTGCAGGTCGTCGACCGTGGCGCGGGGGTGGTCGAAGCCGTCGATGTCGTACACGGGTACGTCGACGGCCGGGTCGAGGCGGCCGCTGAGCTGCCACTGCCAGGGCTGCCCGGGGGCCGGCTGCCAGCGCCGCCCCTCGTGCGGTGTGGGTGGCGCCGGGTCGGAGGGGCTCGTACACCCCGTCGCGAGCAGCAGCAGCGCGGCGACGAACAGCAGGGCGCGGCGCATCACGCGCGCCTCCCGCCGCCGGCCAGGACGTGCGGCAGCGTGCCCCAGGGGTGGGCGCCGGCGCCCGGGACGGCGCACCGGACGCGCGTGGTGACGCGGGCGTCGGCGTCGGGCGGGGCGGCGTAGACGAGGTGGCAGTAGTGGTCGGCGACCGGGAGGTCGAGGACGCGGTAGGCGTCCCAGGGGCCCTCGAAGGTGACGAGCAGGTCGGCCAGTTCGGCGTACGCGGGGTGGGGGTGCGCCCCGTGGTTGAGGACGAGGGTGGCGGCGCCGGCCGCGCGGGCGGCCACGCCCAGGCGCCGGTAGTGCGGGGCGAGGTGCGGATCGGTGGGGACCTGGTCGAGGAAGGCGCCGTCGGCGCCGTACCAGTCGCGGTGGCGGACCAGGTCGGTGAGGACGTCGGCGTGGGGGCGGCGGCCGTAGTCGGTGTCGGTGTAGCCGAGCACGCACACCCCGGCCGCGCGCAGCCGGTCGGCGACGGTCACGAAGGCGGGGTCGGGGGCCGGGCCCGCGCCGCTCGCGGGGTTGAGCACGACGCCGTAGAGGAGCGGCGCGGCCGCGATGATGGCGTCCCACTCGGCGGGGCGGTCGGCGGGGTGCTCGTAGTAGGGCACCAGGAGGTCCACGGGCGTTTCCTTTGCGTGCTTCAGGTGCGGGCGCTTCAGGTGCGCGTGCTTCAGGTGCGGTGGGTGGTCGCCCGTCCGAGCAGTACCCAGCCGAGGGCGGCCAGTACCGCGGCCGCGGCCCCGGTGACGACCGCGCCGGCCGCCTGCGGGTCGCCCGCGCCCGTCGCCAGGGACACCGTCTGGGCGCCGGTCGCCGCCACGCACACCAGCGCCGCGCTGAGCGCCGCGCCGAAGGACTGCAGCAGCAGGGCTGCCCACAGGACGGTCCCGATGAGCAGCAGCGACACCAGCCGGAGCCCGTCCAGGGCGGGCGCGCCCGGCCACAGCAGCGTTCCGCCGGCGGCGAGGGCCAGCAGGACGGTGAGGTACGCGGTGAGGCACAGCGCCAGCGTGGTCGCGGTGGTGCGGCGGAAGGCGCGGGCGCTGGTGCTGGCCCGCAGTCCGGCGAGGCTCTCGCTGCGGAAGCGGTGCAGCAGCCATTCGGCGGGGCCCATCGAGAGGGTGAGCGCCACGGCGGAGGGCGCCGCCACCGCCGCGCCGGGCCCGTCGGCGAGGACGTCGCCGAGCGCGGCGTACAGCACGAGCCCGCCGGTGCCGAGCCCGAAGAGGCCGTACGGCAGCGACGCGGCGAGCCGGGGCGCGGCCCTCCCGGGCACGCCGGGTGCGGCGAGCGGCAGGAGCACCCGCAGCGCGAGCGCCACGGCCGCGACGAGCGAGGCGAGCAGCAGGGCGGTGCGCACGGCGAGCGGCGGGTCGTACCAGAACGCGGCGGGGGCGCCCGCCGCCAGCGGCAGCAGCGCGCCCAGCAGGGCCTTCTCGCGGTCGAGGACCAGCAGGACGGTCGCGGCGGCCAGGTACAGCGACTGTCCGGCCGCGAAGGCGGCGGCGCCCCACTCCCCCGGCCCGGTCGCGGCGACGGCGACGACCGCGCCCGCGAGGGCTCCGGCCGGGGCGCCGGTGAGCAGGGTACGGGCGGCGGCCTGGCGGTCGCCGAGGCCGAGCCAGGAGTAGGCGCGGTGGGAGAGGGCCTGGTTCCAGACCCAGCCGGTGACGGCCCCGGCGAGCAGCGGAACCGTTCCGGCGGGCAGGCCCAGTGCGCCGGGCGGGCCCGCGAGGAGGGGCGCGCCGAGGACGTACGCGAGACCGGGCAGGGCGAAGACCAGACCGCGCAGGAGGCAGCCGCCGAGGCCGGTGTGCCAAGGATCGGTGGGCGGGCCGTCGGGTTCGGGGAAGCGGCGCTCCACGCGCGCGTAGAGGTCCTCGGCGAGGGCGAAGGAGTCGGGGCGGCCGTAGGTGAGCCGTATGTGGTCGTCCGTCATGCCGTCGGATTCGAGGATGGCGGCTATCTCGTCGGGGTGGACGGCGGCCGCTATCAAGTCCTCCAGGCGGTGGGCGAGCTCGTCGAGCGGATCGGGCGCGGCCCAGCTGGGGCGGGGGCGCGGGATCGCCGGAAGGGTGCCGGTGGCGCCGGGGGCGGGCGGGGTGAGCCAGAGGGAGCCGCTCATTCACATCGTCCGATCGAGCTCGCGGTACCAAGGGTCCGGGATGCGGAGCTGGAGGGTCCAGTCGTCGGGCTCCGCCGCGGGAGCCTCCGGGACCCCGGCGAGCTCCCGGTAGATGCGGCGGAAGCCGTCGACGGAGCGGTGCAGCGTGAACCGGTCGACGACCCGCTGCCGGGCCCTGCGCCCGAGCTCGGCGCGCCGCTCCCCGTCGCGCAGCAGCGTGAGCACGGCCTCGGCCATGACCGCCGGTTCGCGCGGCGGGACGACGAGGCCGGTGTCGCCGACGGCCTCGCGTACCCCGCCCACGTCGGTGGAGACGGTGGCCCGGCCGCAGGACATGGCCTCGATGAGCGAGAAGGGGAACCCTTCGCTGATGGAGGAGAGCATCACCACGCTGCCCGCCGCGTAGGCCGACGCCACGTCGGAGATCCGGCCCTCGTACACGATGCCGTCCGTGACGCCCAGTTCGGCGGCGAGCTTCTCCAGCCGGGTGCGGTAGTCCTCGTTCCCGGCCGGGACGGGCCCGAACAACCGCAGCCGCAGCTCGGGCAGTTCCGCGCGGGCGATGGCGTACGCCCGGATCAGGGTCTCCAGGTCCTTGATGGGATCGACGCGGCCGCACCAGCTGAGGGTGGGCACGGCGGGCTCGGGGCCGGCGAGCGGGAAGGCGTGCGGGTCGACGCCGTTGTAGACGGTGCGGATGCGGTCGGCGGGGGCGCCGCCTCGCTCCTCCCAGCGCCGGTTGTACTGGTTGCAGGGCGTGATGAGGTCGGCCTTGCGGTAGCCGAGGGAGTTGAGCTCCCGGTAGAAGCCGAGCATCAGCGCCTTGACGGGCCAGCGCTGGGCCTCGGTGCGGTAGCCGAGGTAGCGCTCGCGGAGGTAGATGCCGTGCTCGGTGAGGAGAAACGGTACGCCGTCGAGGTGCTGGGCGGCGAGGGCGGGAAGGGTGGCGAGACCGCTGGAGACGGCGTGGGCGACGCTGTCGGCGGGGATGCGGGCGGCGAGCGGCCGCAGCGCGTGTTCGAGGAGGTCGGTGGCGGTCAGGGCGTCGTGGACGGTGGGGCGGGCGGCGGCGGTCCGCAGGTGCGGCATGGTCCATATCCACATCAGCGACCGCAGCACCGACTCGGAGCGCAGGGCCGAGGAGAGCCGTCCGCGGCGGGCGAGCGCGGCCAGGGCGTACAGGCCCTCGCCGAAGTCGCAGCCGGCGGACGGGTCGAGTATCGAGAGCAGGAAGCGCTCGTAGGTGTCGGTGAAGCGGCGCCGCGCCCGCCCGATCAGGGGCCGCCCGCGCCCCGGCGCCGGGCCCCACAGCGGGAAGGCGGTGTGGCGGTAGACGTTGGGCGGGAGCTCCCAGGTGACGGGCTCGCGGCCGCTGCCGGTGAGGGCGAGGATCTGGAAGTCGACCTCGGGCATGCCGCGGACGAGCTGGTCGCACCAGGTGCTGACGCCGCCGTGGACGTGCGGATAGGTGCCTTCGGTGAGCATGGTGACATGGCGGCCTGTGGTCGGCATTCGGTTCCCCCCCGGGAGTGAGCTCGTCAGGCGCTGGTGGCGCGGTGGCGCCGGCGGTGCTGGTGGCGCTGGTCAGGCGGTCGGCAGGGTGAGGGTGATCGCCGTCTGGAAGGTGTCGGGAGCGGTCCAGGCGGAGCGGGCCCCGGCGTAGGGCGTGCCGAACGCCGTCGTACCGAGCAGCTGCTGCTTGCGGGTGCCCTCGGGCGCGGTGACCGGGGCGGTCACGCCGGCCGGTGCCTTGACGGTGACGGTGGCGCCGATGCGGTACGCGGTGACCTTGCCGTCCGCGAGGGCTTGGTCCCAGGCGGCGCGGCGGGCCAGTTCGGCACCGATGTCGCGGTGGCGGGGGTTGACGACCGGGGTGTTCTCCGCGAACAGGGCGCGGTGGTCGGCGAGGACCTTGTCGAGGACGGGGTAGAGGAGCCGCTCCTCGGCGAGGTTGGACTGGTGGACGTAGTGCGGGCGCGGGTCGTTGGCCATGACGTGGCCCAGCGCGGTGCGGGCCTCCTGCGGGACGATGTGCTCGGCGTACCCGGTGCGTACGTCGAGCGGCTCGTCGAGGCAGGTGGAGGCGGGGTTGGTGGCGCAGACGCCGCTGCCGCCGTCCTCCTCGGAGGTGTAGATCCAGTTGTACTCGTCGGTCATCTCCTCCGCCGTCCCGACGTTGTAGTACACGTTCATCGGGTGGCGGGGCACGGTCTTCGCGGCGCCCACGGGTCGCTGCCGGGGCTCTCGGGAGTTGTCGCTCGCGATCCAGCGGACCCCGGTGTCGGAGAGCGCCCCGGCGAGGTTCGGGTTGTCGGTGAGCTGCTGCGGCAGGGTCTTCAGGCCGGAGTGCTCGCCGGTGACGAGCTCGGCGCGGTCGACGGCGAGGCCCTTGTTCACGGCCCAGGTGTGGTTGTCGCGGATCTGGGCGGCGATCTCGGCGCGGCTCGTCCAGCGGGTGTTGCCGTACGCGTCCTTGGCGCACTGCCACGGCACGGTGGAGGTGTCCTGGACGCAGCCGAGGAAGGGGTGCGTGTAGGTGTGGTTGACCCAGCGGTACTGCGCCCGGTCCGCGAGGAGCTGGGCGGTGAGCGGGTCGCTGCCGCCGTGCTCGGCCTTCCACTCCTCGCCGGAGCCCGCGTTGTAGACCATGTCGAGGGTGAGGCCGCTCGCCCGCTGCCACTGGGCGGCGTACTGCGCGTCGGCCGCGGTCATGCGGATCGGCGGCGTGCCCTCGCCGTCGCCGCCCGGGCAGTCGAAGTCGCCGGGCGTGCAGTTGCGGACGGTGTCCCAGCGGGCGTCGGGGGCGAAGACGTCGTCGACATGGACGGAAAAGTAGTTCCGGCTCTGTCCGAGGTGTACGCCCTGAGTCAGCCATTCCACGATGCCCCGGGCGAGGGCGCGGAACTGCCGCTGGTGCCGGTTGTAGGCGAAGGTGACGACGAGCTCGCGCCGCCCGTCGTGGGCGTATTCGCCGAGGAGGCTGGCCCGGCCGCCGCCGTCGCCGGTGGCCACGTCCAGGTAGCTGGTGTATCCGGCGCGGGGGCGTCCGGCGTACCCGTAACTCTCGGAGACGTCCGGGTCGTTGTCCTCGAAGACGACCGGCCCGTCGAGGTACTGGAAGGGCCCCGCCTTCCCGGCGGCGGTGAGGGCGGTCTCCACGCCGTCGAACACCCCGGAGCGGCCGCCGTCGTCCGTGTACTCCAGGCCGACGCCGGGGTGGGCCCAGGTGTACGCGTCGACCTGCGGGATCGCGTACGTCCGCTCGTACGCGGCGAGCGCGTCCCGCTCCGCCGCGGACAGCCCCTGGGGCGCCTCGTCGGGCAGCACCACGCCCTGGTACTTGGCGCGCGGGCGCCCGTCGACCGTGTCGGCGAGGAAGGCCGCGTCGATGACGGGGCGGCCCGGGTCGCCGAGGCGGACCGCGCGGTACGGCGTGCCGGAACCTTTCAGTTCGGAGGTGAGGGCCTCCACCGCGCCGCCGCCGTCGTCCACGACGAGCACCGTGAGGTCGATGCGGGGCGTGGGCGCGGCCGCCGCGCCGGCCGCCAGGAGCGCGCCGGTCAGCAGCACCGCGGCGAGCAGCGCGGCCGCCGTGCGCCCGGCGCGGATTCCGTGGACGTGCATGGTCTTTCCCCCCTCGCGGGACCCGCCGGCGCGCGTGGGGGCGCCCGGAGGATCTGTGGAGATGATGCAAAGGGCCGGATCGCTCCCTTGCACGATTGAGCAGAGTGTGACCGAGCTCTCACCCATATGGGGAGGCAAACGTGAAAGAGACACCACGGATGAGTGAATTGCCGCCGCCGTGAGCGAGACGGGAGCGCGCGCGTAGGCTCGTCCCGGCGTTCCCCGGGCCGAATTACGATGCGACGGGCAAGGTCGGCCCACCCCTCGACCGCATCTCGGCCGTGCCATGGCCGTACGCCAGCCGCACACGCCGCCCGACCACTCAAACGGAAGCGAGATTTCACCACCGTGACTGCTCTCACTCTCAGCACCGCCGGCGCGGCGACACTGCGCGCCGACGTCCTCGTCGTCGGCGTCGCCAAGAGCCCGCAGGGCGGCAAGGGGCTCGTCGTCGCACCCGGCGCCGAGGCCGTCGACCAGGCGTTCGACGGAAAGCTCGCCGACGTCCTGGAGACCCTCGGTGCCTCCGGCGCCGACGGCGAGGTGACCAAGGTGCCGTCCCCGGCCGGCCTGAAGGCCCCGGTCGTGCTCGCCGTCGGCCTCGGCCAGGCGCCCGAGAAGGACGACGAGACCTACTCCGCCGAGGCCCTGCGCCGCGCCGCCGGCACCGCCGCCCGCGCCCTCGCCGGTACGAAGAAGGCCGCCTTCGCGCTGCCCATCGAGGCCGTCGAGGACGCCGAGGCCATCGCGGAGGGCGCGCTGCTGGGCGCGTACGCCTTCACGGCGTACCGCGAGCAGGGCAAGGACGCCAAGGGCCCCCTCGCCGAGGTGGCGCTGCTGGGCGCGAAGCCCCGCGACAAGGCGTACAAGGCGGCGGCGGAGCGCGCCGTCGCGCTCACCGAGGAGCTCAACCGCGCCCGCGACCTGATCAACACCCCGCCCAACGACCTCACCCCCGAGGCCTTCGCCGCCATCGCCACCGCGGCCGGCAAGGAACACGGCATCAAGGTGCAGGTGCTCGACGAGCGCGCCCTCACCAAGGGCGGCTACGGCGGCATCCTCGGCGTCGGCGCCGGTTCCGCGAACCCGCCCCGGCTGGTGAAGCTCGCCTACACGCACCCCAAGGCGGAGAAGACGCTGGCGCTGGTCGGCAAGGGCATCACGTACGACTCGGGCGGCATCTCCCTGAAGCCGGCGGGCCACAACGAGACGATGAAGTGCGACATGAGCGGCGCCGCCGCGGTGTTCGCCGCGGTCGTCACCGCCGCCCGCCTCGGCCTGGAGGTGAACATCACCGGCTGGCTGGCGCTCGCCGAGAACATGCCGTCCGGCTCCGCCCTGCGCCCCGGTGACGTGCTCCGCATGTACAGCGGCAAGACGGTGGAGGTGCTCAACACCGACGCCGAGGGCCGGCTCGTGCTGGGCGACGCGCTCACCCGCGCCTCGGAGGAGAACCCGGACGCCATCGTCGACGTCGCGACGCTCACCGGCGCGATGGTGCTGGCGCTCGGCAACCGCACCTTCGGCATCATGGCCAACGACGACGCCTTCCGCACCGCGGTCCACGAGATCGCGGAGGAGGCGGGCGAGCAGTCCTGGCCGATGCCGCTCCCCGCCGAGCTGCGCAAGGGCATGGACTCCCCGACCGCCGACATCGCCAACATGGGCGAGCGGATGGGCGGCGGCCTGGTCGCCGGCCTGTTCCTGAAGGAGTTCGTCGGCGAGGGCATCCCGTGGGCCCACCTCGACATCGCGGGCCCCGCCTTCAACGAGGGCGGCCCCTACGGCTACACCCCCAAGGGCGGCACCGGCTCGGCGGTCCGCACCCTGGTGAAGCTCGCGGAGCGGGTGGCCGCGGGCGACCTGGGCTGATTTTTTAAGGGCTCGGTTCGCCTCCGGAGCGCTTAAGCCGGTGTCGACGGTCGATCGTGCTCGGGTCGCTCGTACCTCGCGACCCTCCGCGCGTTCTCCCTTTCGACGCCGGCGCGCTCCTTCGGCTCACTCGCCAGGTAGAGCAGGCGGCCCCGGAGGCTCACTCCGGGGTCGTACGCCGTCGGGGCGGGCCCGGCTCCGGGGCGACGGAATCCGTAGGTTCGTACGCGTCGGCGGCCCGGGCGCGTGGACGATCCGCCGTCTCAGAGCCTGGCCCGGCGTCTCTTGTTCCGGCAACAAGTGCGAAGATGGGTTCTCGGCAGGACAGGGCCCCCACCACAGGGCCGAAGAATCAGCGGCCGAACACCAGCCGACAGGCCGGTCATCCCCCGAGGCCGGGGGCCCGGCGACCGGCGCACATGCATGGAGGACGTGACGTGGCGAACGACGCCAGCACCGTTTTCGACCTAGTGATCCTCGGCGGTGGCAGTGGCGGTTACGCCGCGGCCCTGCGGGGTGCGCAGCTGGGCCTGGACGTCGCACTGATCGAGAAGAACAAGCTCGGCGGCACCTGCCTGCACAACGGATGCATTCCCACGAAGGCCCTGCTCCACGCCGGTGAGATCGCGGACCAGGCCCGTGAGGCCGACCAGTTCGGTGTGCTCACCACCTTCGAGGGCATCGACATCAAGGCCGTCCACAAGTACAAGGACGACGTGATCGCGGGCCTGTACAAGGGCCTGCAGGGCCTGGTCGCCTCCCGCAAGGTGACGTACATCGAGGGCGAGGGCCGGCTCTCCTCCCCCACCTCCGTCGACGTGAACGGCCAGCGGGTCGAGGGACGCCACGTCCTCCTCGCCACCGGTTCCGTACCGAAGTCCCTCCCGGGCCTGGAGATCGACGGCAACCGCATCATCTCCTCGGACCACGCGCTGACGCTGGACCGGGTCCCGGAGTCCGCGATCATCCTGGGCGGCGGCGTCATCGGCGTCGAGTTCGCCTCGGCGTGGAAGTCCTTCGGCACCGACGTCACCGTCATCGAGGGCCTGAAGCACCTCGTCCCGGTCGAGGACGAGAACAGCTCGAAGCTTCTTGAGCGCGCCTTCCGCAAGCGCGGCATCAAGTTCAACCTCGGCACCTTCTTCCAGAGCGCCGAGTACACCGACAACGGCGTCAAGGTCACCCTGGCGGACGGCAAGACCTTCGAGGCCGAGGTGCTGCTCGTCGCCATCGGCCGCGGCCCGGTCTCCGCCGGCCTCGGGTACGAGGAGCAGGGCGTCGCGATGGACCGCGGCTACGTCCTCGTCGACGAGTACATGCAGACCAACGTGCCCACGATCTCCGCCGTCGGCGACCTCGTCCCGACCCTGCAGCTCGCGCACGTCGGCTTCGCCGAGGGCATCCTCGTCGCGGAGCGGCTGGCCGGCCTGAAGCCGGTTCCGATCGACTACGACGGCGTGCCGCGGGTGACGTACTGCCACCCCGAGGTCGCCTCCGTGGGCATCACCGAGGCCAAGGCCAAGGAGATCTACGGCGCGGACAAGGTCGTCGCTCTGAAGTACAACCTCGCGGGCAACGGCAAGAGCAAGATCCTCAAGACCGCGGGCGAGATCAAGCTCGTGCAGGTCAAGGACGGTGCCGTGGTCGGCGTCCACATGGTCGGTGACCGCATGGGCGAGCAGGTCGGCGAAGCGCAGCTGATCTACAACTGGGAGGCGCTGCCGGCGGAGGTCGCGCAGCTCATCCACGCCCACCCGACGCAGAACGAGGCGCTCGGCGAGGCTCACCTGGCGCTGGCCGGCAAGCCCCTCCACTCCCACGACTGATCCGCTCAGTCCGGGCGCGACGACCACTTACCGCAATTCGTTAGGAGCAACTGAAACCATGTCGGTTTCCGTAACCCTGCCGGCGCTCGGCGAGAGCGTCACCGAGGGCACTGTCACCCGCTGGCTGAAGGCCGAGGGCGAGCGCGTCGAGGCCGACGAGCCGCTGCTCGAGGTGTCGACCGACAAGGTCGACACCGAGATCCCCGCCCCCGCGTCCGGCGTCCTGGCCTCCATCAAGGTCGCCGAGGACGAGACGGTCGAGGTCGGCGCCGAGCTGGCCATCATCGACGACGGCTCCGGTGCCCCGGCCGAGGCTCCGGCCCCGGCCGCCGCCGAGGCCCCCGCCGCGGAGGCCCCCGCCGCGGAGGCCCCCGCCGCGGAGGCTCCGGCCGCCGAGGCCCCCGCCGCCCAGGCCCCCGCCGCCGAGACCCCGGCTCCGGCTGCCGAGGCCCCCGCCGCCGCTCCGGCCGGTGGCGCCGAGGGCACCGACGTCGTGCTGCCCGCGCTGGGCGAGTCGGTCACCGAGGGCACCGTCACCCGCTGGCTGAAGCAGGTCGGCGAGGAGGTCACGGAGGACGAGCCGCTGCTCGAGGTCTCCACGGACAAGGTCGACACCGAGATCCCGGCCCCGGCTTCCGGTGTGCTGCTGGAGATCGTGGTCGGCGAGGACGAGACCGCCGAGGTCGGCGCCAAGCTGGCCGTCATCGGCGCCGCGGGTGCCGCTCCGGCGGCCGCCCCGGCCCAGGAGGCTCCGGCCCCGGCCGCCGCCCCCGCCCCGGCTCAGGAGGCTCCGGCTCCGGCCGCCGCCCCCGCCGTGGAGGCCCCGGCCGCCCCGGCTCCGGCTCCGGCCGCTGCTCCGGCTCTCGCCGCGCCCGCCGCTCCGGCTCCGGCTCCGGCTCCGGTCACCCCGGCTCCGGCCGCCGCCGCGCCCGCCGCGCCCGCCGCGCCCGCACAGCCGGCGGACGAGGGCGCGTACGTGACCCCGCTGGTCCGCAAGCTCGCCGCCGAGAACGGCGTCGACCTGTCGGCCGTCAAGGGCACCGGCGTCGGTGGCCGCATCCGCAAGCAGGACGTCCTGGCCGCCGCCGAGGCCGCCAAGGCCGCCGCTGCCCCGGCCCCCGCCGCGGCCGCTCCGGCCGCCGCCGCTCCGGCCGCCAAGGCGCTGGCGCTGGAGGCGTCGCCGCTGCGCGGTCAGACGGTCAAGATGACCCGGATGCGCAAGGTCATCGGCGACAACATGATGAAGGCGCTGCACTCGCAGGCCCAGCTGACCTCGGTCGTCGAGGTCGACATCACCAAGCTGATGAAGCTGCGCGCCCGCGCCAAGGACGCGTTCGCCGCCCGCGAGGGCGTCAAGCTGTCCCCGATGCCGTTCTTCGTCAAGGCCGCCGCGCAGGCGCTGAAGGCCCACCCGGTCATCAACGCGCGGATCAACGAGGACGAGGGCACCATCACGTACTTCGACTCGGAGAACATCGGCATCGCCGTGGACTCCGAGAAGGGTCTGATGACGCCGGTCATCAAGAACGCCGGCGACCTGAACATCGCGGGCATCTCCAAGGCCACGGCCGAGCTCGCGGGCAAGGTCCGCGGCAACAAGATCACCCCGGACGAGCTGTCCGGCGCCACCTTCACGATCAGCAACACCGGCTCGCGCGGTGCGCTGTTCGACACGGTCATCGTGCCGCCGAACCAGGTCGCCATCCTGGGCATCGGCGCCACCGTCAAGCGCCCGGTGGTCATCAACCACCCGGACCTGGGCGAGACCATCGCGGTGCGCGACATGACCTACCTGTCGCTCTCCTACGACCACCGCCTGGTGGACGGCGCCGACGCCGCGCGCTACCTGACGGCCGTCAAGGCCATCCTGGAAGCGGGCGAGTTCGAGGTCGACCTCGGCCTGTAGCCCGCCCCTCCCGGCGTACGGGACATGACGACGGCGCCCCCGGTCGGAACTCTCCGGCCGGGGGCGCCGTCGTCGCGTGAGCCGCTGCGTGAGCCGTCACGTGTGCCGTCGCGTGACAGGTGTCTCGCGCCCCGGGGCAGCCATCGGCCCTGACCGGGCGGAATAATGGCGATCAGGCGATCGACCGCCGCAGCCGCGAAGGAGCCCCCATGACCCCGCCCGTCGTCCACTCGCTGCGCGACCAGATCCGCGAGCACATCGTGGAGGGCATCGTCAGCGGCCGCTGGAAGCCGGGTGAGCGCATCGTCGAGCGGCGCATCGCCACGGAGCTGGAGGTCAGTCAGACGCCCGTGCGCGAGGCGCTGCGCGAGCTGGAGAGCCTGCGGCTGATCGAGTCGGCGCCCAACAAGGGCGTACGGGTACGCAACCTCACGGCGGCGGACCTGGAGGAGAGCTACCCCGTGCGCGCCGGTCTGGAGCAGATCGCCGCCGAGCTGGCGGCCGACCGCCTGGGCGAGGACTGCTCGGCCCTGGAGCCCCATGTGGCGGCCCTCTACGAGGCGGACGCGCGGGCCGACGGGACCGCCCAGGTGCGGCACACGGTGGCGTTCCACCGGGAGCTGGTGCGCGCCGCGCACAACAGCGTGCTGCTGCACACCTGGGAGGGGCTCGGCATCGAGGTCTTCACGGCGTTGTCGATCCGCTGGCTCGGGACCGTACAGAAGTCGTACGCGGAGGAGCACGACGAGCTCGTCCAGGCCTTCCGCCGACGGGACCCCCAGATCGGGGTCCTGGTGAAGCAGCACGTCCTCGGCTGCGCTCCGAGGGCCTGACCACCCCTCCCCACGCCCCCTTTCACGCCGGCGCGCACGCCCCCGCTCATTTGGTGGCGTGCGCGCTCATTCTCCCTGCCCACCTGCGAAAACAAGGCACCGGGTGCCCATTTTTGTGGCACCCGATGCCGACTTTGCCCTTCTGGGAAAGATTTTTCCCCGAACACTTTGATCGATCATCGATCACGGTCGTACAGTCGTCCGCGGACTTCAACAGAGGTCCACCTCGCCCTGTCCTGCCAAGACCAAGGGCTCCACACCCCTTCGACTCCGGAAGGCGGCGATTATGACGACCGACCCGAACCGCATCCAGCCGAGCGAGCTCGACCAGCTGCCGGACCGCGACCCCGAGGAGACCGCCGAGTGGCAGGCGTCCCTCGACGCCGTCGCCAAGGCCGCCGGGCCGCACCGCGCCGCGTACCTGATGCGCCGCACCCTGGAGCGCGCCGAGGGCGCCGGTCTCGCGCTGCCCAAGCTGCTCGAAACCGACTACGTCAACACCATCCCGACCGCCGCCGAGGCCGCGTACGGCTTCGACGGCGACGAGGCGATGGAAGCGAAGATCACCGCCTGGAACCGCTGGAACGCGGCCGCCATGGTCTCCCGCGGCGCGAAGTACGGCGTCGGCGGCCACATCGCCACCTTCGCCTCCGCCGCCTGGCTCTACGAGACCGGCTTCAACCACTTCTTCCGCGGCAAGGAGGGCGACGGCTCGGGCGACCAGCTCTACATCCAGGGCCACGCGTCGCCCGGCATCTACGCCCGCGCCTTCCTCGACGGCCGCCTCACCGAGCAGCACCTGGACAACTTCCGCCAGGAGTCCGGCGGCAACGGTCTGCCGTCCTACCCGCACCCGCGGCGCCTGCCCTGGCTGTGGGAGTTCCCGACGGTGTCGATGGGCCTCGGCCCGCTCTCGGCGATCTACCAGGCGCGGTTCAACCGCTACCTGACCAACCGCAACATCAAGGACGTCTCGAACTCCCACGTGTGGGCGTTCCTCGGTGACGGCGAGATGGACGAGCCCGAGTCGACGGCGGCCCTCGCGCTCGCCGCCCGTGAGGAGCTCGACAACCTCACCTTCGTCATCAACTGCAACCTGCAGCGCCTCGACGGCCCGGTCCGCGCCAACTTCAAGATCGTGCAGGA
Source organism: Streptomyces sp. NPDC045998 (assembly GCF_056430285.1). Lineage (NCBI taxonomy): Bacteria > Bacillati > Actinomycetota > Actinomycetes > Kitasatosporales > Streptomycetaceae > Streptomyces > Streptomyces sp. NPDC045998. Next base: position 624,989 of record NZ_JBWKLJ010000001.1, on the reverse strand, counting down.
GCTGGAGGCCCAGTTCCGCGGCGCCGGCTGGAACGTCGTGAAGTCGCTGTGGGGCACCGCCTGGGACGAGCTGTTCCAGCTCGACACCACGGGCGCGCTCGTACGCCGCCTGCGCGAGGTACCGGACGCGCAGATCCAGACGTACCAGACGCGTGACGCGGCCTACATCCGCGAGGACTTCTTCGGCAAGGAGCCGGCGCTCGTCGAGATGGCGAAGCTGCTCTCCGACGACAAGATCATCGAGTGCTTCCACCACTCGCGCGGCGGCCACGAGTCCCGCAAGGTCTTCGCCGCGTACAAGGCCGCGCTCTCCCACAAGGGCGCGCCGACCGTGATCCTCGCCCAGACGGTGAAGGGCTTCACCCTCGGCAAGGGCTTCGAGTCCAAGAACGCCAACCACCAGATGAAGAAGCTCTCGGTGGAGGAGTTCAAGGACATGCGGGACCTGCTGGGCCTGCCGATCCCGGACTCCGCCTTCGTCGACGGCCAGGTGCCCTACGGCCACCCCGGCGCCGACTCCCCCGAGGTCCGCTACCTCCAGGAGCGCCGCGCGGCCCTCGGCGGCCCGGCCCCGGCCCGCCGCGTCCACCCGGTCGCGCCGCTGCCGGCCCCGGCCGACAAGGCGTTCGCCGCCTTCGACAAGGGCTCCGGCTCGCAGTCGGTCGCGACGACCATGGCGTTCGTCCGCCTGATGAAGGACCTGATCCGCGACAAGGAGACCGGCAAGCGCTGGGTCCCGATCGTCCCGGACGAGGCCCGCACCTTCGGTATGGAGTCGCTGTTCCCGTCGCTCGGCATCTACTCGCCGAAGGGGCAGACGTACGAGCCGGTCGACCGCGACCAGCTGATGTACTACCGCGAGGCCAAGAACGGCCAGATCCTCAACGAGGGCATCACCGAGGCCGGCTCGATGGCCGACTTCATCGCCGCGTCGACCGCGTACTCCACGCACGGCGAGCCGATGATCCCGTTCTACATCTTCTACTCGATGTTCGGCTGGCAGCGGACCGCCGACCAGATGTGGCAGCTCGGCGACCAGCTCGGCCGCGGCTTCCTCGTCGGCGCCACGGCGGGCCGCACCACCCTGACCGGTGAGGGCCTGCAGCACGCCGACGGCCACTCCCCCGTCATCGCGGCGACCAACCCCGCAGCGCTGACGTACGACCCGGCGTTCGCGTACGAGGTCGCGGTCATCGTCAAGGAGGGTCTGCGCCGGATGTACGGCGAGACCGCGCCGGGCGAGGACCAGAACGTCTTCTACTACCTGACGGTCTACAACGAGCCGATGCCGCAGCCCGCCAAGCCGGAGGGCGTGGACGAGGGCATCATCAAGGGCCTGTACCGGTTCAAGGAGGGCACCGCGCCCGCCGCCGACGCGCCGCGCATCCAGCTGCTGTCGTCGGGCACGGCGATCCACTGGGCCCTGGAGGCGCAGGAGCTGCTCGCCGCCGAGTGGGGCGTGACCGCCGACGTGTGGTCCGCGACCTCGTGGTCCGAGCTGCGGCGCGACGCGCTGGAGGCCGACGCGGCGCTGCTGCGCGGCGAGGAGCGGGTGCCGTACGTCCGCCAGGCGCTGGCCGACGCGCCCGGCCCGGTGCTGGCGGTCACCGACTACATGCGCCAGGTCCCGGACCAGATCGCGCAGTGGGTCGAGCAGGACTACAGCTCGCTCGGCGCCGACGGCTTCGGCCTGTCGGACACGCGTGAGGCCGCCCGCCGCCACTTCGGCGTGGACGCCCCGTCGATCGTGGTCGCGGCCCTGGCCCAGCTGGCCAAGCGCGGCGAGGTCCCGGCCTCGGTCGTGAAGGACGCCCGCGAGCGCTACGGCCTGTAGGTCTCGTGTGCGAGAAGCCCCCCGCTCCGGCGGGGGGCTTCTTGCATGATGGGGCCATGCGCGCTGCCCGGCTGATCAAGATGGTGCTGCTCCTCCAGTCCCGCCCCGTCATGACGGCCGCCGAGCTCGCGCGCGAGCTGGAGGTGTCGGAGCGGACGATCACGCGGGACGCGCTGGCGCTCTCGGAGGCCGGGGTGCCCGTGTACGCGGACCGGGGCCGCGCGGGTGGCTACCGGCTGATCGGCGGCTACCGGACGCGGCTGACGGGCCTGGCGCGCAGCGAGGCGGAGGCGCTGTTCCTCTCGGGCGTACCGGGGGCGCTGCGGGACATGGGGCTGGACGACGCGGCGTCGGCGGCCCGGCTGAAGGTGTCGGCGGCGCTGCTGCCGTCGTTGAAGGACGCGCCCGTCTCGGCGGCGCAGCGCTTCCACCTCGACGCGCCGGGCTGGTACCAGGAGCCCGAGACGCCGGAGCTGCTGCCGACGCTCGCGGAGGCGGTGTGGGACGACCGGCTGGTCTCGGCGCGCTACCGGCGGCGGGACGGCGAAGTGGAGCGGGAGCTGGCGCCGTACGGGCTCGTGCTCAAGGCGGGCGTCTGGTACCTGTGCGCCCGCGCCGAGGACGCCTTCCGCGTGTACCGGGTGGACCGGTTCACGGCCGTGGCGCTCGGCGACGACCGCTTCGTACGGGACGAGGGGTTCGACCTGCCGGGGTTCTGGGAGGAGCGGGCGGCCGAGTTCGCCCGCTCCCTGCTGCGCACGGAGGTGGTGGTCCGGCTCGGCGGGGCGGGGGCGCGGTGGCTGCCGCGGGTGACGGACCGGGCCGCCGCCCGCGAGGCGCTGGAGGCGGCCGGTCCGCCGGACGCGGAGGGCCGGGTGACGGTCACCCTCCGGGTGGAGTCGGAGGAGGTGGCGTACTCCCAGCTCCTCCAGCTGGGCCCGGAGGCGGAGGTGCTGGAGCCGGTCTCGCTGCGGGCGCGGTTCGCCGAGGCGGCGGCCCGGATGATCGAGCTCTACCGGTAGTCGTCGACGGTGGCCTGCTTCCCTCCGTGGACGACGTCGATGAAGTACCCCCAGGCGTCGGGCCGCGAGCCGTCCGTGTCGGTGAAGCCGTACACCTTGGCGAGCTGCCCGCTGGAGAGCGACTGCCCGTTCCAGCGGTGGCGGTCGGGGTCGGCGGCGAGCGCGGCGACCGCCCGGCCGACGTAGACGGGTGACTCGGCGATGGCGAAGTGCGGGTCCTTCTCCGTTCCCTCGCGCCAGTTGTCCTCGCGTACGCCGAAGGCGTCGAGCATCTCCTCGGAGCGCAGGAAGCCCGGGGTGACCGCCACGGCCGTGCCGCCCACGTCCTTCAGGTCCTCGGAGAGGGCGAAGGCCATACGGATCGGGGTGGTCTTGGCGAGGTCGTAGTAGAAGTTCTCGCGGAAGCGGGTGGTGTTGTACTCGGCCGTTCCGTCGGTCATCTCGACCACCAGGGCGCCCGGGTGCCGGATCAGCAGCGGCAGCGCGCAGCTGCTGGTGATGGCGTGGCTCCGGATGCCGAGGTCCAGCATGCGCAGGCCGTCCTGCAGGTCCGTGTCCCACATCTTGACGCCGAACTTCAGCAGGTGGTCGCCGCCCCAGAGGCTGTTGACCAGGACGTCGAGCCGGCTCCGCTCCTCGTCGATGCGCGCGACCAGCGCCCGGACCTCTTCGGGTACGAGGTGGTCGGTCGGTACGGCGATGCCCTCGCCCCCGGCCTCGGTGACCAGCTCGGCGGTCTGCTCGATGGTCTCGCCGGCCCGGCCGACCTCGCTGACCTTCGTACGGGTGGTGCGGCCGGTGACGTACACGGTGGCGCCCGCGGCGCCGAGTGCGACGGCGATGGCGCGGCCCGCGCCGCGCGTGGCGCCCGCGACGAGGGCGATCTTCCCGGCGAGCGGCTTGTCGTTGCTGTGGTGCGCCGTGGTCGGCTGCGTCTTCGTCATACGACGACGGTGACAGCGAAAGGCGACACCTGCTGTCCGGATTCTTTTCGGCCGTTCCTTTCGGCCGTTCGGCGTGCGCCGCCGTCCGCCACCCAGGATGCTGGTCCCGTGATGGACGAGACGGAGTTCTGGGAGATCATCGACACCACGCGCGAGGCCGCCGAGGGCGACCCCGAGGACCACGCCGAGCTGCTGGTGGAGAGACTGCTGCAGCTCGACCCCGACTCCGTGCTGGACTTCGCCCGGCACTTCGAGGCGCGGTACAACCGCGCCTACACCTGGGACCTGTGGGGCGCGGCCGCCGTGCTGCTGGGCGGCGCGAGCGACGACGCCTTCGACTACTTCCGCTGCTGGCTGATCGGCCAGGGCCGGGAGGTGTTCGAGGGCGCGGTGCACGACCCGGACGCGCTCGCCGAGCTCCTCGACGAGTTCGACGAGGAGATCGACGGGGACGGCGAGGAGCTGGGGTACGCGGCGGACGAGGCGTACGAGCAGTTGACCGGGACCGTCGCGCCGGACCTGGGCATCCCGCCCCAGCCGCCGGAGCCGGAGGGCACGCCGTTCGACTTCGACGACGACGCGGCGCTGGAGGAGCGGTTCCCCCGGCTCTGGGAGCGCTTCGGCGGCCTGTGACCGAGGAGTCCGGCGGTCAGAAGTGGGTGCCGCCGTCGATGCGGATCTCGGTGCCGGTGATGAAGGCCCCGTCCTCGGAGCCGAGCATCGCGACGACCCCGGCGACGGTCTCCGGGCCGGCGAAGCCCTGCCCGATGGCCGGGGCCAGCTTGGCGAAGAGGCTCATGTCGGCGTCCTCGGGCAGGCCGGGTCCGGTACCGGTGGTCATGCCGGAGGCGATGGAGCCGGGCGCGACGCACACCGCGCGCAGGCCCTGCTTGCTGTACTCGCTCGCGATGGCGTGGGTCATCGACTGGATGCCGCCCTTGGAGGCCGCGTACGCCGCCATGTAGGGGTGGGCGAAGCTCGCCGAGGTGGACGAGAAGTTGACGACGACCGGGCGGTCGCCGTCGAGCAGGGTCGGGAGGGCCTCGCGGATCACCAGGAAGGTGCCCGTGAGGTTGACCGCGATGACCCGCTCGAAGAGGTCGAGCGTCGTCTTGTGGGTGTGCTCGGAGCGCAGGATCCCGGCGGCGTTGACGAGCACGTCCAGCCCGCCGAGCGTCCCGGTCGCGGCGGCGACCCCGGCGCGTACGGCGGCTTCGTCGGAGACGTCCAGGAGGGCGGTGGTGAGCCGGTCCGCGGCGAAGGCCGCGGCGGCCTGTGCGTACGTCTCCTTCAGCCCGGTCTCGTCGACGTCCACGGCGAAGACCCGGCCGCCCTCGGCCAGTATCCGGTGGACGGTGGCCCGGCCGATGCCGGAGCCGGCGCCCGTGACGAGGACGCGTCGGTTCTCATAGCGCTGCACCATGGCGTCACGGTACGCCTCAGTGGCACGTTTTGCCATCAGCCGTCATGGCTCCGGCGGTGGGGGCGCCCCGACGTACGCTGAACCCCGATGAGCACCAAGCCCGCCTCGCTGACCGAGCGCCGCAAGGCCGCGACCCAGATGGACATCGCCCGCGCGGCCGCGGAGCTCTTCGCCGAGCGCGGCCCGGACGGCACCACGGCCGAGGAGATCGCCCACCGGGCGGGGGTCGCGCTGCGCACCTTCTACCGGTACTTCCGCAACAAGCAGGACGCCGTCGCCCCGCTCCTCGCCGGCGGCGCCGACCGCTGGCGCGCGCGCCTCGCGGCGGCCGAGCCCGGCGCCGTACCCCTGCGGGAGGCGCTGGAGCGGTCGATCACCGAGGCCCTGTCCGTACCGGACGGGTCGGCGGCCGAGGGGCTGCGCTGGACGCGCGGGCTGCTGCGGGCGGCCGCCGGGGACCCGGCGCTGCGGGCGGTCTGGTACCGCGCGAACCAGGAGTCGGAGCAGCGGCTGCGGCCGGTGCTGGCCGCGCTGGCGGGCGAGGGCGCGGACCCGCTGGAGGTGCGGCTGGCGGCGGCCGCCGCGACGGACGCCATCAGGGTGGCGCTGGAGGAGTGGGCGGGGACGGACGCGCCCCCGCAGGAGGCGGCCGCGCTCGCGGCGCGCTGCCTGCGCGAGCTGACCGGCGGGATGCGGCTGTTCAGCCCCCGCTGAGCAGGGCGCGCCCCATGAGGACGTCGTCGACGTACCGCCCGTCCAGGTGGAACTCGCCCGGCAGGACCCCTTCGACGGCGAAGCCCTCCGCCTCGTACAGCCGGCGCGCGGGCGTGTTGTGGCCCAGGACGCGCAGCGTCACGCGGGTGGCGCCCTGGCGGCGCGCCTCGTCGCACGCCGCGCGCAGCAGCGCCCGGCCGACCCCGGCGCCGCGCGCCCAGGCGGCGACGGCGAGGCCCTGGATCTGCCGCACGTGCGCGTTGCAGGCGAGGCGGGTGGGCGGCACGATCCGTATGTATCCGGCCAGGCGGCCGTCGTCCGCCTCGGCGACCAGATAGTCGTCGGGGCGGTGGTGGGAGTCGAAGAAGGGGTCGTACGGCGGGTGCGGCCTGGGCACCACGGCGTGCAGCGGCGACCAGACGGCCCGGTCCAGCTCGCCGAGCGGCCCGGCGTCGGCCGGGCGGGCGGTACGGATGCGCGGGGGCGTACGCGCGTACGAGTCGGTCATGGCGGTCACTGTGCCATGCGGCCCCCTCGGGGCAGGATGTGCCCATGCGTATCGCCATCACCGGCTCCACGGGCCTCATCGGCTCCGCCCTCCTCCGCTCCCTGCGCGCGGACGGCCACGACGTCGTCCGCCTCGTCCGGCGCCCGGCGCGCGCCGGCGACGAGGTGGAGTGGGACCCCCGGCGCCAGTACGTCGACGCCGCGGGCCTCGTCGGCTGCGACGCCGTCGTCCACCTGGCGGGCGCGGGCGTCGGCGAGCGGCGCTGGACGGAGGCGTACAAGCGCGAGATCCGTGACAGCCGGGTCCTCGGTACGGCGGCGATCGCGGAGGCCGTCGCCTCCCTGGACACCCCGCCCCGGGTCCTGCTGTGCGGTACGGCGCTCGGCTACTACGGGGACACCGGCACACGCGCGGTGGACGAGTCGGCGCCCGCGGGCGACGGTTTCCTGCCGTCCGTCTGCGTCGAGTGGGAGGAGGCCGCGTCGGCGGCCGAGGAGGCGGGCATCCGCGTCGCCTACGCCCGTACCGGCCTGGTCGTCGCCCGCGAGGGCGGCGCGTGGGGGCGCCTCTTCCCGCTGTTCCGCGCGGGGCTCGGCGGACGGCTGGGCTCGGGCCGGCAGTACTGGAGCTACATCTCCCTGCACGACGAGGTGGCGGCCCTGCGGCACATCCTGGACACCGAGTCCCTCTCCGGCCCGGTGAACCTGACGGCCCCGGACCCCGTCACCAACCGCGAGGTCGCCGCCGCGATGTCCCGCGTCCTGCGCCGCCCGGCCGTCCTCCACGTCCCCGCCCCGGCGCTGCGGATCGCCCTCGGCGACTTCGCGGCGGACGTCCTGGGCAGCCAGCGGGTGCTGCCGGGCCGCCTCCTGGAGTCGGGGTTCCGCTTCGCCTTCCCGACGATCGACGGCGCGATCGCGGCGGCGTGAGCCGTGAAACCAGCGTGACCGGCGTGTACCCGTGCCCGCGAGGCGGCGCAACCGGCGTGTACCCGGTGCCCGCGAGGCGGCGCGGGGCCGTTCCCCTCGCCCTTCGCCCGTGACCCTCGGGCAAGCCATGCCGCGCCTCCGCCCTTCCCCCGAGCACCAAAGGCGAGTGAGCCGAAGGGGCGCGGCGGTGTCGAAAGGGAGAACGCGCGGAGGTTCCGAGGAACGAGGAACCGAGCACGATCGACCGTCGACACCGCCTTAAGCGCCCCGGAGGCGAACCGAGCCCTCAAAAGAAAGAACGCCCGTGCGACCCCCGTGCACCGGTGAACCCCCGTGCGCGCGACTGACCGGTAGGTGCCGGGACTCCTACGCTCGGGCCGACTCGGGCATTCCGTCGCCCCGTTGAGGGCATGAGCCCCCCACGCACCGAACCGCCACCCCGGGGAGGGACACGTGCTCAAGCAGGAGCAGCACGCGGACGTCGTGATCGTAGGAGCCGGGCTCGCGGGTCTGGCCGCGGCTCATCAGCTGGTCAGGGCAGGACTGACGGTCAGTGTCCTGGAGGCCGCCCCTCGGGTCGGCGGACGGATGGGTACCGAGGACGTCGACGGGTTCCGGCTCGACCGGATCGGGCCGCTGCTCAGTACGGCCTGTCCGGAGCTGCGCCGGGTGCCGGGTCTCGACGGCGCGGCGCTGCGGGCGTTCCGGCCGGGGGTCGTGGTGCACAGTGACGGCAGGCTGCACCGGATGGCGGCGGCCCGTACGGGCGAGACCCGCGCCGTGGAGCTCCGCACCGCCGAGCTCGGCGCCGCGGGGAGCGCGAGGGGTGGGGCGCTCACACGGGCGCGGGCCCTCGCGCACGCGCCCCGCACGCTGGACCAGGCCCGGCTGGGCGCGGCGCTGGGGCGGCTGGCGACGACGCCGACCGCGCGGCTGCTGGCCCGGCGGGAGCTGTCGGCGGCGCTGGCCCCGGGTGCGGGCGCGGCGGGGCGCGGGCTGCCACCGCGTACCGTGAACCGGTTCCTGCGGCCGCTGCTGTCGGCGCTGCTCGGCGACCCGGACCTCACCGCGACCTCCAGCCGCGCCGCCGACCTCGCTTTGCGCGGCTTCGCGCGCGGGCGGCTGTGCGTGCCGGCGGGCGGGGCCGCGACGCTGCCGGAGCGCCTGGCGGCGGCGCTGCCGCCGGGCACGGTGAAGACGGGCGTCCACGTCAAGGACGCGTCGATCAACCGGGTCGTCACCGCCGAGCACGGGGAGCTGGCGTGCCGTTCGCTGCTGGTGGCCACGGGCGCCCGCGCCGCCGCCGAACTGCTGCCGGGGCTGCGCGTGCCGGACTTCCACCCGGTGACGGTGGTGCACCACACCGCGCCCGCGCCCCCGGCGGCCGAGCCGGCGGCGCTGCTGCTCGACGCGGACCGCACGGGCCCGGTGGCGTACACCGCCGTCATGAGCGAGGTCGATCCGTCGCGGGCGCCGCAGGGCCGGGTGCTGGTCTCCTCGACGGTGCTCGGCGCGCCGCCGGACGGCCTGGAGGAGCGGGTGCTCAGGCAGTTGGCGGGGCTGTACGGGGTGGGCACGGCGGACTGGGAGCTGCTGGCGGTGCACCACGATCCGGAGGCCGTCGTGGCCATGCCGCCTCCGCACGATCCGCGCCGGCCCGTACGGCTGCTGGCGGGGCTGTACGTCTGCGGCGACCACCGGGACTCGGGCACCGTGCAGGGGGCCCTGTCGTCGGGCCGCCGCGCCGCTCAGGCGGTGCTGCGGGACCTGGGGGTCCCCGGTGACCGGCCGGGGGACGACCGGGTGACGGAGGAGAGCCGCGCGGCCGCGTGACCCCGTCGGGGGCCCGGGCTCAGAGGCCCATGGCGCCGACCCGGTCGCGGTAGGTGCGTACGGCCACGGCGTCCTTGTACGGCTCCAGGCGGCGTTCGAAGTCGCGTACGTACTCGACGGCGCGGGCGGAGCGGATCTCCGACGCCTGCTGGGCGGCCTCCGCGCCCAGTGCGCACGCGTGGTCGAGTTCGCCGAGGCCGAGCCGGGATGTGGCGAGGACGACGCGGCAGAAGAGGCGGCTGCGGGCGAAGGCGGGGGCGCGCAGCTGGAGGGCGCGCTCCGCGTGCTGGACGGCGGCGCGGTACTGCTGGAGGTCCCGGTGGCAGTGCGCGGCGTCGTCGGCGAGCTCCGCCTCGTCGAAGAACCGCGCCCAGTACGGGACGTCGTCGCCGGGCCGGGCCCCTTCCAGCGCCCGCTCGGCGCGCACGAGGGCGGCGGTGCAGGCCCGGACCTCGCCGAGGACGGCGTGACCCCGGGCCTCGACGGCGTGCAGCAGCGCCTGGACGACGGGCGGCGCGGCGGAGCCGACGCCTTGTTGGGCCACGCGCGCGAGCTGCACGGCCTCGCGCCCGTGGCCGAGGTAGACGGCCTGGCGGCTCATGGTGATCAGGACGTACGAGCCGTACGCGCGGTCGCCGGCGGCCTGGGAGAGCCGCAGCGCCTGCACGAAGTACCGCTGGGCGAGCCCGTGGGCGGCGATGTCGTACGAGGTCCAGCCGGCGAGCCGGGTGAGGTCGGCGGCCGCGGCGAACAGTCTTCGCCCGACGGTCTCGCCGTAGACGCCGCGCAGCATGGGTTCGGCCTCGTGCTCCAGGTAGCGGACGAGGGCCTGGCGGGCGTGGCCGCCGCCGTACGCGTGGTCGAGGCTGCGGAAGAGCTCGCCGACGGAGCGCAGGGCGGCGACGTCGCCGCCGGTGACGCGCTGGCCGGGGGTCCGGTCGGTGGTGCGCTGGCGGGGCACGGAGGCACGCCCCTGGGCGGGTACGCGGGGCTCCGGGGCCTGGGCCTGCGGGGGCTCGCCGCGGGCGACGCGCTCGTCGGCGCGGCCGATGAGCCAGTCGCGGCTGGGGACGACGAGCCCGGCCGGGGTGAAGGCGATCTTGCGGAGCTCGGCGTGGCTGCCGGAGTCCTTGCGCCACAGGCCGCTGACGATGTCGACGGCCTCCTCGGGCGTGGCCGCGAACTCCAGCCCGGCGTACACGGGCGCGCAGGCGTCGAGCCCGAGGTCCTGGGCGGACAGCCGTCGCCCCAGACGCCGGGTGAACACCTCGGCGATCAGCGCGGGGGTGGTGCCGCGCGGCTGCTGGCCGCGCAGCCAGCGGGTGACCGAGGTCTTGTCGTACCGCAGGTCGAGGCCGTGTTCGAGCCCGAGCTGGTCGACCCGTCGGGCCAGACCCGCGTTGGAGAAGCCGGCCTCGGCGATGAGGGCGGCGAGCTGCCGGTTGGGGGTGCGCTGCGGGGGACGATCCGTCATCAGGTGTGCGGTCTCCTGCCTTGCCTTACGGGCGGGGTGCCGACTCCCCCTTGAAACACGAAACGGCGGAACGGCGCGAATTTAACTGCCCTGGACGTCCGTACCGCCACCTTCGCCCCACATTCATCCGATCGTGTGAGGATTGGGCCCGGCACTGACGCCCGACCGTCCGGAAGGCGGGCCGAGCGACCTGCCCGACCGCGACGACGGGTGCCGCCGTACAGTGGCGAGGGCGCGATCCGCACACGAGAGGGAGGCGTACGCCGTGAGTGAGCTGCGATTCGTCCATCTGGGATTCGGCGAGGAAGCCGTCGAGTACCAGAAGGCGTGGGACAAGCAGCGTGAGATCCACGCCGCTCGCTTCGCGGACGAGATCCCGGACACCTGCCTGCTGCTGGAGCACCCGCCCGTCTACACCGCGGGGCGGCGCACGGCCGAGAACGAGCGCCCCCTGGACGGGACGCCGGTCGTCGACGTGGACCGCGGCGGCAAGATCACCTGGCACGGCCCCGGTCAGCTCGTCGGTTACCCGATCATGAAGCTCCCGCGTCCGGTGGACGTGGTGGCGCACGTACGCCGCCTGGAAGAGGCGCTGATCCGCACGGCGGCCGAGTTCGGCGTGGAGACCACCCGGGTCGAGGGCCGCAGCGGCGTGTGGGTGCTGGGCGACCCGGTGGAGCAGCGCCCCGCGCTCGGCGGGCTCTCGCTGGACTTCGACCCCCGGCTGCAGGACGACGAGTTCGACCCGCGCCTGAACGGCCCGGAGTACGCCCCGTCCAACGCCGGCCAGCGCCGCGAGGACCGCAAGCTGGCGGCGATCGGCATCCGGGTCGCCAAGGGCGTGACGATGCACGGCTTCTCCTTCAACGTGAACCCGGACAACACCTGGTTCGACCGGATCGTGCCGTGCGGCATCCGCGACGCGGGCGTCACGTCGCTGGCGGAGGAGCTGGGCCGGGACGTGACCATCGCGGACGTCCTGCCGGTGGCGGAGAAGCACCTGCGGGACGTGCTGGAGAACGCGGAGCTGAAGCCGCGCGCGGTGGAGAAGACGGCCGCCGCCTAGGGGCCGACCGGGCGGGAATGCCGTGCACTGGCCAAAGGGTTGGCCCGACGTAACGACAGCCGCAACGAGGCCACACTTTTATCGGGCGTACCCTGGTGTTCGCCGAGGAATCGAAGCCGTAGGAGCCAGCCGTGTCCGCAGTCGCACCCGACGGACGCAAGATGCTGCGCCTGGAGGTCCGGAACAGCCAGACCCCCATCGAGCGCAAGCCCGAGTGGATCAAGACCCGGGCGAAGATGGGCCCCGAGTACAACCAGCTCCAGAAGCTCGTCAAGAGCGAGGGACTGCACACGGTCTGCCAGGAGGCGGGCTGTCCGAACATCTTCGAGTGCTGGGAGGACCGCGAGGCGACCTTCCTCATCGGCGGTGACCAGTGCACCCGGCGCTGTGACTTCTGCCAGATCGACACGGGCAAGCCGCAGGCGCTGGACCGTGACGAGCCGCGCCGCGTGGGCGAGTCGGTCGTCGCGATGGACCTGAACTACGCCACCATCACCGGCGTCGCGCGCGACGACCTGGAGGACGGCGGCGCCTGGCTGTACGCGGAGACCGTGCGCCAGATCCACGCGCAGACGGCGGACCGCGCGGCCGGCCGCACCAAGGTCGAGCTGCTGATCCCCGACTTCAACGCCGAGCCCGACCAGCTGGCCGAGGTCTTCTCCGCCCGCCCCGAGGTGCTGGCGCACAACGTCGAGACCGTGCCGCGGATCTTCAAGCGCATCCGCCCCGGCTTCCGTTACGAGCGCTCGCTGCAGGTGATCACCGAGGCCCGCGCGGCCGGCCTGGTCACCAAGTCCAACCTGATCCTCGGCATGGGCGAGACCCGCGAGGAGGTCAGCGAGGCGCTGCAGGACCTGTACGACGCGGGCTGCGAGCTCATCACCATCACCCAGTACCTGCGCCCCTCGGTGCGCCACCACCCGGTGGAGCGGTGGGTGAAGCCGCAGGAGTTCGTGGAGCTGAAGGAGGAGGCCGACGAGATCGGCTACTCCGGCGTCATGTCGGGTCCGCTGGTCCGCTCCTCGTACCGCGCCGGGCGCCTGTTCCAGCAGGCGATGGAGCGCCGGAGCGAAGCCGCCGCCTGAGCGCGCCCGTGCGCCGGCGGCGTGTGAATCCGCGCACAAGCGACGACCGGTCGACGACCGGCGGATGACCGGCCGGTGACGGCCGATTCGACGCGGCCCGTACGTCCCCGCAGGTCGGGGCGGGTACGGGCCGCGTCGGCGTTCTCCGGGGGCGGGCGCGACGGGGCCCGGTCGCGGCGTGAACGTTTCATCGCGGTTTGACCGGCCCGCCATGCCTTGGTAACACCAGTCTGTGATGCTGTTCGTACGCACCGCACACAGCAGTCACCCAATGCTCCCGCCGAACCCGCTCCGAGGGGGGACCCACACCATGGCCCACGAGGTACGCGAGGTACGAGCCCACGCGTTCCCGTCCATCTCGTCCATCCCGCCGATCCCGGCCGTCCCGACCGTCACCGGCGCCCTGCGGACCCTGGAGGCGCTGCTGCTCGGCGCGGGCCAGCGCACGGCCCGCCGCAACGCCTGGACGTCGGTCCTGGAGGACCGCCGCCGGGCCCGCGACCGGGTCGAGGCCGAGCACGTACTGGAGGCGGTGTCGGGCCGCACTTCCTCCGCCACGTAAACTTCACAGCATGGCGAGGAAGGCAAACTCAGACGGCGCTGACGCCGCTGCGAACCCCGGGCGACTGAAGCAGATCGCCCTGACGTACAAGATGACCCGAAAGGCCGATCCGAAGGTCGGGCTTGTCGTCGCGGGCGTGGGGATCGTCGTCTTCGGCGTCCTCCTCGCGATCGGCTTCCTGATCGGCCACCCGATCTACCTCGGGATCCTCGGCTTCCTGCTGGCCTTCCTCGCGATGGCGATCGTCTTCGGGCGGCGCGCCGAGCGGGCGGCCTTCGGGCAGATGGAGGGCCAGCCGGGCGCGGCGGCCGCCGTCCTGCAGAACGTGGGCCGCGGCTGGACGCACACCCCGGCGGTGGCGATGAACCGCAACCAGGACGTGGTCCACCGGGCGGTCGGCAAGGCGGGCATCGTCCTGGTCGGCGAGGGCAACCCGAACCGGCTGCGGCCGCTGCTCGCGGCCGAGAAGAAGCGGATGGCCCGCGTCGTCGACGTCCCCGTGCACGACGTCATCGTCGGCACCGGCGAGGGCCAGGTGCCGCTGAAGAAGCTGCGCGTGACCCTGCTGAAGCTGCCGCGGGTGCTCACGGGCCCGCAGGTGACGCAGGCCAACGACCGGCTGCGCGCGCTCGGGGACCTGATGAGCAACATGCCGCTGCCGAAGGGCCCGATGCCCAAGGGCATGCGGATGCCGCGCGGCGGCCGGATGCGCTAGCCGCGACTGCGACCTACGAAAGAGGGGCGCCCCACCGCCGGCGGTGGGGCGCCCCTCTTTCGTAGGCGTATGCGTGGGCGTACAGTCAGCCGCTCCGGACCTGCACGGCGCGGGAGAGCCGGTCGTGCAGTCCGCGCCCGTCGCGGTCCCAGATCAGCGCGGGGATCGCGAGGCAGAGCAGCATGCTGCGCAGCCACACGCGGAGGAACGGGAGCCGCTCGCCGTCGACGGAGATGACGCGCAGACCGAGGAGACGCTTGCCCGGGGTGCTGCCGATGGTACCGACGGTGAGCACGCTGAGGACGAAGAGCACCACGACGGCCCAGTTGCCGGCCCTGGTCTGGTCACCGGGCGCGATCAGCCCGTATGCGATCACGAGGCACAGGGTCCAGTCGATGAAGAGGGCACCGAAGCGCCGCCCGAGCGGGGCGATGGAGCCCGGCCCCTCCTGCGGCAGGCCGAGGCGTTCACCCCGGTAGCCGAAGTCCGCGCCCATCTCCTCCGCGGCCGCGCGCGGTCCGGAGAGCCACGATCCGATTGCTTGCCTGTTGTCCACGCGACCACGGTACTGTGCCCGCTTTCGATCACTTCGACCCGGGTCCTTGACGTGTTACGCGCGCGTCCGCTGGTTAACTTTCCCGAAACAAATGGGTCATGCCCGAGAAATCCCGGGTACCTAGGGTCGGAACCAGCGTGTGCCACCGCACTGGCCCCACGACCGAGCTGCAACCCCGCCCCTCCCTGGGTGGGAGTAGGAGGAGTTGGATGTTCCAGAACGCCGACGAAGCCCAGAAGTTCATCAAGGACAACGACATCAAGATGGTCGACGTCCGGTTCTGTGACCTTCCGGGTGTGATGCAGCACTTCACGATCCCGGCGACGGCGTTCGACCCGGCCGAGGAGCTCGCGTTCGACGGCTCGTCGATCCGCGGCTTCCAGGCCATCCACGAGTCGGACATGGCGCTGCGCGCCGACCTGTCCACGGCGCGGGTGGACCCCTTCCGCCGTGACAAGACGCTGAACATCAACTTCTTCATCCACGACCCGATCACGGGCGAGCAGTACAGCCGCGACCCGCGCAACATCGCCAAGAAGGCGGAGGCGTACCTCGCCTCCACCGGCATCGCGGACACGGCGTACTTCGGCCCGGAGGCGGAGTTCTACGTCTTCGACTCGGTCCGCTTCGAGACCTCGGCGAACCAGGGCTTCTACCACATCGACTCGGAGGCCGGCGCCTGGAACACCGGTGCCCTCGAGGACAACCGCGGCTACAAGGTCCGCTACAAGGGCGGCTACTTCCCGGCCCCGCCGGTCGACCACTTCGCCGACCTGCGCGCCGAGATCTCCCTGGAGCTGGAGAAGTCCGGCCTCCAGGTCGAGCGCCAGCACCACGAGGTGGGCACCGCCGGTCAGGCCGAGATCAACTACAAGTTCAACACGCTGCTGGCCGCCGCCGACGACCTGATGCTCTTCAAGTACATCGTGAAGAACGTCGCCTGGCGCAACGGCAAGACCGCGACCTTCATGCCGAAGCCGATCTTCGGTGACAACGGCTCCGGCATGCACGTCCACCAGTCGCTGTGGCAGGGCGGCGAGCCGCTCTTCTACGACGAGCAGGGCTACGCGGGCCTCTCGGACACCGCCCGCTACTACATCGGCGGCATCCTCAAGCACGCCCCGTCGCTGCTGGCCTTCACCAACCCGACGGTGAACTCCTACCACCGCCTGGTCCCGGGCTTCGAGGCCCCGGTGAACCTCGTCTACTCGCAGCGCAACCGCTCCGCCGCGATGCGCATCCCGATCACGGGCTCCAACCCGAAGGCCAAGCGCGTCGAGTTCCGCGCCCCGGACCCGTCGTCCAACCCGTACCTGGCCTTCTCGGCCCTGCTGCTGGCGGGCCTCGACGGCATCAAGAACAAGATCGAGCCGGCCGAGCCGATCGACAAGGACCTCTACGAGCTGGCCCCCGAGGAGCACGCGGGCGTCCCGCAGGTCCCGACGGACCTCGCGTCGGTGCTGAACGCGCTGGAGGAGGACAACGAGTACCTCCAGGCGGGTGGCGTCTTCACGTCCGACCTGATCGAGACGTGGATCGACTACAAGCGCACGAAGGAGATCGCCCCGATCCAGCTGCGCCCGCACCCGCACGAGTTCGAGCTGTACTTCGACCTCTAAGCCGGCCCGCACGCCGCGGATCCCGTGCGAAGGCCGCCACCCCCGGAGCGGGGTGGCGGCCTTCGCCGTGTGTCCGTGCCACGCCCTTACGCGGACAGCGCGCGCTCCAGTGGGGTGCGGAAGCGGGGGGTGATGCGCGTGCCGTTGAGCCAGGTGTGGAGGCGGGCCGCTTCCGTCTCGATGGCGGAGGTCGCCTCGCGGCCCGGGTCCGTGAGGAGGCGCCAGGTCGGTTCGCCGGTCGGGCGTTGGGTCCAGGCGCCGATGACGCGGCCGTTCCACCAGATGGTGGGGCCGATGTTGCCGCTGCGGTCGAAGAGCTCGGGGCGGTGGGCCGGGTCGAGGTACCAGTCGCGGTGCTGCCAGCCCATGGGGGTGGGGTCGAGCGCCGGGAGGAAGGCCGCCCAGGGGGCCGGGGGGTCGGTGGGGGACGTGTCGTCGGGCAGGACGTGGCCGGTCGTGTCGTCGTCGAGGTCGACCTCGACCGCTTGGACGGCCTTGAGGGCCTTGCGGACGTCCGTGACCTTCCAGCCCGTCCACCACTTGAGGTCCGCCTCCGTCGCCGGGCCGTACGCCTTCAGCCACCGGCGGACGAGCGCGGCCTGGGCCTCGGCGGGCGGGAGGTCCGGCAGTACGGGGGCGATCGCCCAGCGGAACTGGCTGGAGGTCCAGGAGCCCAGCGGGCGGGAGCGGACGACGCGGTTCTCGGTGCCGAGGAGCCGCAGCAGGCGCGTGGTGACGCTCTGCTTGGTCTCGTACGCGGTGCCGGGGGCGTACACGAACTGTTCGCGCAGGCGGGGTTCTTCGGCGGCGAGTTCCGCGGCGGTGGCCTCGCCGAGGCGGGCCAGGGCCGCGAGGGTGGACTCCTCGACGTCCGCCAGCCACGCCCCGTCGAGGGAGCTGCCCGCCGTCAGCTGCTTGAGGAGGTTGGCCCGCTCGCGGGCGGCGACCGCGTGCGTGGTGGAGGACTGGACGACGGGCGCGAGGTCCGTGGGCACCACGAAGACGGTGTGGCGCATTCCGTGCATACGGACCAGGGTGCGGTCCTCGTACAGCGCCCGCTCCATGGCGGCCACCGGGCCGGCCGGGTCGGTGAGCCGGGCGCCCACCGCCAGGTACACGGTGGCCGGGTCGGTGCCGTGCAGGGCGGTGAGCGAGCGCGCCACCTCCTCGGCCGTGGCCGCGCGGGCGGCGGGCGCCAGGTGGTGGCGCACGGCGAGACGCCGACGGCGCTCCTCGGCGGTCATACGGGGGCGGGTGCTCGTCATGTGAGGGTCCTCAGCCAGCGGGAGCATGGGCCCGCCGCCCCGGGAGGGGCGGCGGGAGAGGGGTTCAGCGGCCGGAGCGGATCAGGGTGCGCACCATCCGGCAGGTGGCGTCGGACGGGGCGTGCATGTCGAGGCGCGCCGCCGTGCTGCGTATCGTGTCGTCGTCGGCCTTGGACGGGTGGTAGACGCCCGAGTCCAGCAGGGCGATCGCCAGGCGCATGGCCTTGAGGCGGCGGTTGTGGGAGACGTACCACTCGCGGGGCCGGCCCGCCGGCAGTGGCTTCTTCTGCAGAGGCTTCCAGGGTTCGAGGGGCAGTGTCCGGACCGTGGCGACAGCCATCGGCGACCTCCTGGTACGCGGTGTGGGGGCCCTCCCCCGGGCCCTCACGAACTACCTGAATTTTACCGGCCACCACTGACAACCGGCCCTGTCCGACGGGGCTTCGCAGGGGGCTCCGCCCGGGTTTCCGGTGGTGCGGCGGGTACGGTGACGGGCATGGAGATCTGGATCAATCCGGCCTGTTCCAAGTGCCGTGGCGC
This sequence comes from Streptomyces sp. NPDC045998, assembly GCF_056430285.1. Lineage (NCBI taxonomy): Bacteria > Bacillati > Actinomycetota > Actinomycetes > Kitasatosporales > Streptomycetaceae > Streptomyces > Streptomyces sp. NPDC045998. The sequence goes on along the minus strand of NZ_JBWKLJ010000001.1, from coordinate 606,900 downwards.
CCTGAAGCTGCTCGACGAGGAGGGCGCCGAGTACACCGTCCGCCGCTACCTGGAGGACGTGCCCTCCGCGGACGAGATCCGCGACGTACTGGACCGGCTCGGCCTGGAGCCGTGGGACATCACCCGCACCCAGGAGGCCGCCGCCAAGGAGCTCGGCCTGAAGGAGTGGCCGCGCGACGCCGGTGCGCGTGAGCGCTGGATCACGGCGCTGGTGGAGCACCCGAAGCTGATCCAGCGTCCGATCATCACGGCCGACGACGGCACGGCGGTGGTGGGCCGCACCGACGAGGCGGTGCGGGACGCAATCGGCCGTTCCTGAGGGGCGGTTGAGCAGATTCCGCTTGCTACTCGTACGTAGGGGCACACACGGAACCGATCCGGCCGCCGTTCCCCCGTGCGGCCGGGGACAGGAGCCCCCCACGTGTCACGCGGAAAGACCCTCAGCGGGAAGAAGAAACTCGCCCTCCTCATCAGTGCCGTCGCGATGGTCGGCGGTACGGCGGTGGTGATGACCGGGACCAGCCAGGCGTCCGTCGCCTGTGACGGGCTCGCGACCGCGCTGGGCAACAACGAGCAGTTCATCGCCGGTCAGCGCGCCAACCCTGACGCCCAGTCGGAGGCCCGGATCGCCAACCGGCTGGCGGTGATCGAGGAGATCAAGCGCAAGCAGGCCGCCTCCGGGTGCGAGGTGGGGCAGGGCAGCGCCGCCGCAGGCAAGGGCGGGGCCGGCGGTGGCGCCGCCGACAAGGGTGGTGCCGGCGCTGGTGCCGGTGGAGCCCAGGCCGGCGGCCAGGCCCCGGGAGCCGGAGCCGGTGGTGCCCAGGCCGGCGGCCAGGCCCCGGGAGCCGGGGCCGCTGCCGGAGCAGGTGCGGGTGCCGGGCAGGGCGGGCAGCAGGGCGGTGGTGGTGCCGTCGGCGAGGTCGTCTGCGCCGGGTCCACGGTGACCCTCTCCGGCGAGGGCGGCGCCCCCGCCGCCTCCAGCAACCAGTTCCCCATCGGCACCAAGCTCAAGGTGACCAACCTCGACAACAACAAGTCCACCACCGTCGAGGTCACCGCCCTCTCCGGCAGCTGCGCCCTGCTGAACAACGCCGCGTTCGAGCAGGTCCGCGAGCCCGGCAAGTTCCTGATCCGCAAGGCCCGGATCGAACGCGTGGGCTGACAAAAGCCCGAGCCGCGTCTCCGCCCGCGGTGTTACCTTGCGGAGGCCGGCCGCGGGACTCCGGTGCGACTTCCGGGACTTGCCTATGAAGCAATGATTCAGCTGTTCGCGCCCTCATTCCCCGGCCGGCACCGACGTTCGCAGCCGCCAGTACAGCAGTCCCGGGGGGAAGAGACGATGGCGGAGACCCTCTCCGACCTCATCGCGGCCGAGGACGTGCTGCTCTTCGTCAACGCCGCCGTGACGGCGACGGGCCAGCGCGAGTTCCGGTCGGACGCACAGGAGCAGCGCCTGTCGCTGTCCTTCCTCCACGAGTACGTACGGGTCAACTACCGGCCCCTGTACGCCGCCACGCTCGCCCTCGACATCAACGACCACAACGCCGCGCTCATCATCGAGGCGCTGCTCCGCACGGCGGCCGAAGCGGGCGGCGCCGAGGCCAAGCGCGCCGAGGGGCGGCTCATCGCGGCCCGGCTGGCCACCTTCCCGCCCCCGCGCGTGTACCGCCTCTTCCGCGCGCTGCGCGCCGCCAGGGTCAACAACCGCCGCACGCGTGCGCTCATACGCGACTGGCTGGCGGCCCGCCCCGACCCGGCGTACGACGCGGTGAAGTACCGCACCGGGATGAAGACGGCCGCCCGCCACGCCCATGCCCCGCTGCCGGGCGACGAGGTGGGGCGGTTCCTCTTCGCGTCCCGCGGCCACCTGGGGTACGACCACGCCCTCCTGGACGCGCACCACCGCGCCTACTACGAGCAGGCGGCGGTCTACGAGCTGCCCTTCACCGTCGCCGAGGGCTTCGCCGCCCACCACGGCATCCCGCGCGAGGTCTTCCTGGAGCGCATCGCGCCCCGGATGACCCGGCTGGAGCGGCTGCGCACCCAGCGCACCGGCCCGGCCGCGGACCTCTCCGGCATGCCGCTGACCCGGCTCGCGCTGTACGCGCTGTCGCTCGGCGTCGAGGAGCGGGTGGCGCGGCGCGCGGAGCTGACGGGCGCGCTGCGGGCCGCGGCGCGCCGGGCGGCGGGGCCGTACGCCGGGACGTGGGGGCGCGTCGCGGCGGTCCTCGACGACAGCTACTCCGCGTCCGGCTCCGGTGAGAAGCGGCGCCGCCCGCTCGCCGTGGCACTGGGCTGCCACTTCCTGCTGGAGGCGCTGGCGACGGCGTACACGCCCCTGTGGACCTCGGGTGGCACGGACGCCCTCCTCGTGCGCCCCTGGGGGCCGACGCCGCTCGGTACGCGGATCCTCGACGCGCTGGAGGCGGAGCCGCAGCGGCTCGTGATCGTCTCGGACGGGTGGGACAACGCGCCGCCCGGCCTGGCCGGCGAGGTGTTGCGGGTCTGGCGCACCCGGCTCGACCCGGAGCGGCGTACCAGCGTGGTGCACCTGAACCCGGTGTACGACGCCGACGGCTTCGACGTGCGGCGCCTCGCGCCGAGCGTGCCGACGGCCGGGATCCGGGACGCGGAGGACCTGCCCGCCCTGGTGGAGGTGGCGCAGTTCGCGGAGGGGCGCACGGGGCTCGCGGAGCTGCGGGCGTACTTCGACCGGCGGGTGGAGCTGTTCCTGGAGGGCGTGTCGTGACCCGGATCGATCTGGCGGGCCTGACCGCCCGGCCCGCGCAGGTGTGGGGCGGCATCCGGCTCGTACCGCTGGTGCGGGCCGAGCCGCTGGAGGGGCTGCGCCTGCACCGGCGGGTCTACGGCGGGTACGGCGTGGTCGACGTCGGCCCCCGTACCGAGTACGTGTCGTACATCCCGCACGGTCTCGTGGCGGACTGGTCCGGCGGCAAGGGGCAGCCGGCCGAGTCGGCGGCGTACGGGACCCGGCTCGGCGCGGACGACGCCGGGGGCGGGCCGCCCTGCGGCGTCCCCGTCCGGGTCCACCACCGCCTGGTCAAGGGCGAGCGGCGCACGGGGCGGGTCCGCTTCCTGCCGCTGCACCTCGCCCTGGAGGGGTACCTGGCGCTGCACTTCGGCGGCCCGTCCATCGTGTGGGAGGAGTGGTCCCGGCAGGCGGTACGCCAGGGCCTGTCGCCGCGCGCGGAGGACGCGTACGCCGGGCGGCGGGTGCGCGGGCTCGGTGAGGCGCTGCGCGTCTTCGAGATCCACCCGGGCCAGTGCGGGGTGATGGTGTACGCGGCGGACGCGCTCGCCGCCGCCTTCGTCGTCCCGCACCCGGACGACTACCGCGCCCTGCATCCGTCGCTCATCGAGGACCTGTACGGCGAGACGGTGTACCAGTACGCCCTGTACGGCGCGCCGGTCCCGGAGTTCACCGCGCGCATCCCCGACACCGCCGCCCCGCGCACGCTCGCCGGTCTGCGGGCCGCGGCGCGGGCGCAGGAGCGGGCGTGGACGGAGTCGCACGACGGGCTCATGGCGCGGGACCTGCTGCAGACCCCGTACGCCTTCGAGCGGGTGCGGCGGATGGGCCCGTACGCGCTGTACCGGTTCCTGCCGCCGTTCCTGCGGGGCGGCGGGACGGAGCAGCACATCGGGGAGCTGATCACCGACCACAAGGGGCGGACGGCCTATCTGAAGACGTTCCGGCTGTCGGAGAACCAGGTCCGGCGCGGCTACCTGCTGCGGCGGCTGGCGGACTGCGACTGGCACCTGGGGCGTACGGCGGAGGCGCTGGGCACCGGGTACGCCGAGTTGGTGGCGCGTGTCCGGGCCGCCGGGTTCGGTCCGTTGCTCGACGCGCACGCCGTCGCACAGGGTGTGAAGAACCGAGGGGCATAAGGGGCGTTCCGGAGCATTACGGAAAAGCTGAGTAACACGGGGTTCACAATCGGGACACCGTCGGGAAATCCCGTGTTGCCAAGCTTCCCGGAGCGCGACACCCGCTGCACCCGAAGGATGAGGCACCCCCGTGACCATCAAGGCCGAGTACATCTGGATCGACGGCACCGAGCCGACCGCCAAGCTTCGCTCGAAGACGAAGATCCTCCCGGCGGGCGCGGCCACCGGCGTCGCCGAGCTCCCCATCTGGGGCTTCGACGGATCCAGCACCAACCAGGCCAAGGGGCACTCCTCGGACCGTGTCCTGAAGCCGGTCTACGTCTGCCCGGACCCGATCCGCGGCGGGGAGAACATCCTGGTGCTGTGCGAGGTCCTCAACACGGACATGACCCCGCACGAGTCCAACACGCGTGCGGCGCTGGCCGAGGTCGCGGAGCGGTACGCCGCCCAGGAGCCGATCTTCGGCATCGAGCAGGAGTACACCTTCTTCGACGGCACCCGTCCGCTGGGCTTCCCGGCCGGCGGCTTCCCGGCCCCGCAGGGCGGCTACTACTGCGGTGTCGGCGCCGACGAGATCTTCGGCCGTGACGTCGTCGAGGCGCACCTGGACAACTGCCTGAAGGCGGGCCTGGGCATCTCCGGCATCAACGCCGAGGTCATGCCCGGCCAGTGGGAGTTCCAGGTCGGCCCGCTGGCCCCCCTGGTCGTCGCCGACCAGCTGTGGATCGCGCGCTGGCTGCTCTACCGCACCGCCGAGGACTTCGGCATCTCCGCCACCCTCGACCCGAAGCCGGTCAAGGGCGACTGGAACGGCGCGGGCGCGCACACCAACTTCTCGACGAAGGCGATGCGCGAGGGCTACGACGCCATCATCACCGCGTGCGAGGCGCTCGGTGAGGGCTCGAAGCCGCTGGACCACGTCAAGAACTACGGCGCGGGCATCGACGACCGCCTGACCGGTCTGCACGAGACGGCCCCCTGGGACCAGTACTCCTACGGCGTGTCCGACCGCGGCGCCTCGGTCCGCATCCCGTGGCAGGTCGAGCAGGACGGCAAGGGCTACATCGAGGACCGCCGTCCGAACGCCAACGTCGACCCGTACGTGGTGACCCGCCTGCTGGTGGACACCTGCTGCGAGGCCCTGGAGAAGGCCGGCCAGGCCTGATCCGCCGTCACCCGACGCACCCGGGAGGGCGTCCGCCGATTTTCGGCGGGCGCCCTCCCGCGCGTACGGGGGTTTCTGCTTGAATAGCGGTATGGCCAGCCTCCGGAACACCGCCACGGGTCGCAGCGACGACCTCGAGCCGTTCTGGCCGTCCCGTCAGCACCACGACTTCGACCGGGTGTGTTGCCGCGCGAGGAACGCGTCGGCCCCCTAACGCCTCTGAAGGCCCCTCAGGTCCCTCACGCCTTCGGCCGTCGCGCAACGACGTACTCCCGTCCCTCCGCGCGAAAGAGCTGACCTCATCATGGCGAACACCCGTACCGCCGTCCCTGTCACCGCCCTCCCGCCTGTAGCCCCTCTCCCCCTGCCGTCCGGCCGGCACCGGCTGCGTGCCGTCGGCCGGGACGAGGTCGTCGACGTCTCCGAGCTGATCCCGCCGGGTGCCACCTGGCTGCCCGCGCCGCCGCACGCCGTGCCCGTACTGCCGGGGCAGCCGCCGATGGTCGGCTACCTCGTCCTCGTACCGGCCGAGCAGGGGGAGGCCCTGCCCGGCCCGGCCGCCGTGGTTCAGGGGCCGGCCGGCGGCCCTGTGGTCATCGACACGGTCCGCCGCACCGCCCTGGTGGACGGGCGGCCGCTGGAGCTCACGTACCTGGAGTTCGAGCTGCTGGCGCACCTGGTGGCGAACCCGCACCGCGTGCACACGCGCGACCAGCTGGTGACCACCGTGTGGGGCTACGGCCACGTCGGGGACGGGCGCACCGTCGACGTGCACGTGGCGCGGCTGCGCCGCAAGCTGGGCGCCGAGCACCGCCGTACGATCCAGACCGTACGGCGGGTCGGCTACAAGTACGCGCCCTAGGAGGCGTCCTGCGCGGCGCGCCGGGAGGCGCGCCCGGCGAACAGTCCGAGGGCCGCGTCCAGCACCAGGAACGCCAGCAGGCTGATGCCGAGCATCGGTACGAACCAGCCCACCAGCGCCGTCCCGGCCGCCAGCGGCAGGAGCAGCGTGGCCGGCACCCTGCGCCAGGCGCCGCGCGGCACGGGGCGGCCGAAGCTCAGCGTCCGCTCCTTGGTGGGCCTGCGCAGCCACCACATCCGGTAGCCCCACAGGATGAGGAGGATGAGGCCCACCATGAGGGCGGCCAGGGCCAGCTGGTTGGGCAGGCCCAGGTAGACGCCCATGTGGGCGTCGATGCCGATGCGGGTGAGCTGGGCGAGGAGCGGGTAGTCGGCGAACCGCAGCTCGTCCAGGATCCGCCCGTCGGCCGGGTCGACGGCGACCGAGTCGAGGTGGGCGGGGAACTGCGTGTCGGTCTCCTTGACGACGTAGCCCTTGCCGTCGGCCGGGAGGGTCACCGCGATCTTCCCGGCGACGCCCGCGGCGGCGGCCGCCTCGACGGCCTTGTCGATGCCGACGTCCGGCCCCGCCGGCGCCTGCGGCTGCTGGTGGCCGGCGCCGTGGCCCTCGTGGCCGCCGCCGTCCGTCGTGGGCGCGGCGCCGCCGAGGGTGGCGGAGACGGTGGGCGTGGTGCCGCCGAGCCGGGCCTGGAGCGCGTCGACGTTCTCGCCGGCGTACCGCGACCAGGTCAGACCGGTGGCGGAGAGCAGGACGAGTCCGGTCACCGCCCACAGGCCGACCGCGCCGTGCCAGGAGAGGGTACGGCGACGGGACTTGGGGCCGCGCTCGGGCAGGAACAGGGACCGCTTGGCGGCGCGCCTGCGGCCGAGCCAGAGCAGCAGGCCGCCCAGGGCGACGACCCACATCCAGCTGGCGGCCAGCTCGCTGTAGTGGCGGCCGAACTCGCCGAGCTTCAGGTCCGCGTGGAACTGGGAGAGCCAGGCCCGCAGCGGGAGGGCGCCCGAGCTGCCGTAGCTCGGCAGGTCCCCGCGCACCTCGGCGGTGTAGGGGTCGACGAAGACGGCGAGGGACTTGCCCTCCTCGACGTCCGGGCTGCTCATCAGGACGCGCGTGGTGGCGCCCTCCTCCGGTGACGGCCACACGGCCGTCACCGTCCCTTCGGGATGGGCCGTACGGGCGGCGTCCACCTGTGCGGAGAGGGGCAGGACCCGCTCTCCGACGGGGGTGCGCAGCTCGTGGTCGTACACGACCTTCTCGATCTGGAAGGAGAGGGCGTACAGCAGCCCGCTCACGGCGGCGACGAGGAGGAAGGGGGATATGAGGAGGCCCGCGTAGAAGTGGACGCGCAGGAGGAGGGGGCGCAGGGCGCCCCACGTCGAACCGTCCCGTCTGGGGGTGGTTTGTTCTGGTACGGAGGTGGTGGTGCGGTCGTCAATGGCCATGACTGTCCTAGGAGTCGGCGTTGTCTGCGGTGTCCGCAGGGGGAAGCGGCCCCCAGGTCAGACGAGCGCGGCTCCGGGGACCGTGGCGCGGGGTACGGCGAGCGCGGGCGGCCCGCGCCGCGACAGGCTGTGCGCGAGGACGACGCCGTGGTGCCGCCGTACGGGACGCGGGCGGGCGCCGCGCGGCGGGCGCGGGGCCTCGGGCAGCCGTACGAGGGCGAGGAGCAGCCGCAGCGGCGTGAAGGCGAGGGCGCCGACGGCGCGGGCGAGCCGGAAGAACGCGGCCTCGCCACGGGCCAGCCACAGGCCGCAGACGCCCGCGGCGAGCAGGTGCGCGGCGAGCATCCCGGCGGACGCGCCGCCGAGGCCGATGTCATCCAGGCCGACGACGTCCAGGCCGATGGCGTCGAGGAGGGAGCCGGTGCCGCGGCCCGCGTCACTCATCTCCATGCCGCCGTGGCCGTGGTCGTAGCCGTGGCCGTGACCGTGGCCGTGCGGGCGGCCCGCGCCGAAGGTCACGTGCAGGGCGGCCTGGAGGCCCAGGAGACCCGTCGCGATGAAGGCCGCCCCCCTGCGGCGGGCCGCGGCCAGCCAGGCCAGGGCGGTCGTCGCGCCGAAGGCGGCGAGCAGCGCGGGCAGGGGGATGTCATGCGCAGACATGGACGAATGCCCCACCGCGGCCAAGGTCACGCACACCGCCGCGAAAAGTGCGGCACGCAGGGCGCGCAACGGCGACCGGGGCTCCGTCATGGTCCGCTCATGCTGCCACCCCCGCGCTGCGGGCGGGAGCCCCGGGGGGCCGGAGTGCCGTCTTCCGCGATGTTCCTCCCGCAGCGGAACCGCTGGTCAGTGCAGGGGCCCACGCGGCAGAGTCGCCGTCATGAGACTTCTGATACTCGGTGGTACGGAATTCGCGGGGCGCGCGGTGGCGGAGGCGGCCCTCGCCCGGGACTGGCAGGTGACGGTGTTCCACCGGGGCCGCCACGAGCCGCCCGCGGGGGTGAGCGCGCTGCTCGGCGACCGCACCGCGCCCGACGGGCTGGGCCTCGCCGCCCTCGCGGACGCCGGCCCGTGGGACGTGGTCGTCGACACGTGGACGGACGCGCCCGTCGCCGTACGGGACGCGGCGCGGCTCCTCGCCGGGCGGGCGGGCCGGTACGTGTACGTCTCCAGCCGTTCGGTGTACGCCTGGCCCCCGGCGCCGGGGCTCGCGGAGGACGGGCCCCTGGTGGAGGGGTCCCCGGACGCGGCGGACGTGCCGTACGCCGAAGCGAAGCGCGGCGGGGAGCTGGCCGCGCTCGGGGCGTTCGGCGAGGACCGGACGCTGCTGGTGCGGGTGGGCCTGATCCTCGGGCCCGGCGAGAACGTGGGCCGACTGCCGTGGTGGCTGGGCCGCATCGCCCGGGGCGGTCCGGTCCTGGCCCCGGGCCCGCGCGACCTGCCGCTCCAGTACATCGACGTGCGCGACCTGGCGGAGTGGACCCTGGACGCCGCGGAGAGGGGGCTCTCGGGCGCGTACAACCTGGTCTCCCCGTCCGGGCACACGACCATGGGCGGGCTGCTGGACGCCTGCGTACGGGCCACCGGTGCGGACGCCGAGCTGCGCTGGACCGAACCGGAGGCGATCGTCGGCGCGGGCGTCGAGCCCTGGACGCAGCTGCCGGTCTGGACGCCGCCGGGCGAGCTGCACGACGCGATGCACCGCGCCGATGTGTCGAAGGCGCTCACGGCGGGGCTGCGGTGCCGGCCGGTGGCCGAGACGGTCGACGACACCTGGGCGTGGCTGTGCGCGCTCGGGGGCGCCGCGCCGCAGCGCCCCGACCGGGCGCAGGTGGGGCTGAGTCCGGAACAGGAGGCCGGGGTGCTGGGGCTGGAAAGGTGAAGAAGCCGGCACGGCTGGAGTAGTACGCACCCTTTGCGGATGTGGATTTCTACGAACCCGGGCAGGGGCTGAACGGGCCGCGCGCGCCTTCCGTATGGAACGGAGCGGTTCTCCCCTCCCGGGATTGGAGTTCCATGGGACGCACACGAAAACGCTCGACACTGGCCAACCGGGCGATCGCCGCCTCGGCTGCCTTGCTACTGGGCGGGGGTGGGCTGGTCGCGGCCAATTTCTACGCATCCGCGGGTGAGAGCTGGTCCAGCCCGCCACCCCAGCGGCAGAACACCCTCAACGCCGGGCAGCAGATCTCCACCATCGACTGCCCCGAAGTCGCCAACGGCCTTCCCCAGGTGCCCGACGAAGCACGGGGGGAGGTGGACCGGGAACTGGCGAACATGGACAGCCAGATCACCGAGGCGTACCAGCGGTTCGCCGAGGAAAAGCAACGGATCCAGCAGGATCCCCGGTTCGCCGACAACGCCATTCTCAATCCGCTCAAGGACAAGCGGCTGGCCGCCATCGAACGGATCACCGTGGCCATCGGCCGGAACGCGGACCGCCCCGAGGGGTTGCGGAGCATGGCGCCCTGCACACTGCGCGCGGACGACGCCAACACGTTCGGCGGCGGTGGCGCCCAAGGCCAGGACCAGAATCAGAACCAGAACCAGGGGCAAGACGGCCAGGACGACAACCAGAACCAAGGCCAAGGCCAAGGCCAGGGACAAGGCCAGGGGCAGGCCGGCAACGGGCCCGTCGCCGGGGACTTCGTCGACATCCAGTCCGTCCAGCCCAACGTCCGCACCCCGCGCCAGCTGAGCGGAGCCTCCCGCGGGAGCTTCGTCACCGACTGCGGCCGCAACGAGAACGGCAAGTTCAACCCGGACAACGTCATCGTCGCGCCCGGCGTGAGCAATGGCGCCCACCACATGCACGACTACGTCGGCAACCAGGCCAACGACGCCTTCGCGAGCGATGCCGACCTGGCCCGGGGGCAGACCACCTGCCGTAATCAAGGCGACAAGTCGACCTACTTCTGGCCCGTACTGCGCCTGCAGAACGGACAGAACGAGAACGACGCCAATGCCGACGGCGGCGGGAACGACCAGAACGTCGGCGAAATCCTGACGCCCTCCCAGGTCACGATGAATTTCGTCGGCAACCCGGTCTCCAAGGTGTCCCCGATGCCGCGCTTCCTGCGCATCATCACCGGTGACGCCAAGGCCTTCACGAACGGTGACGCCAATGCGAACGCGTCCTGGAGCTGTACCGGATTCGAGAACCGCCAGCTCAAGGACAAGTACCCGATCTGCCCGCAGGGCAGCCAGGTGGTGCGCACGTTCAAGTTCCAGAGCTGCTGGGACGGCCGGAACACCGACAGCGCGAACCACCGCACGCATGTCGCCTTCGCCAACGCGAACGGGCAGTGCCCCCGGGGCTTCCGGGCGATTCCGCAGCTCGTGCAGCGCATCGTCTACGACGTGCCGCAAGGGACGGTCTTCGCCGTCGACTCGTTCCCCGAGCAGCTCCACAAGCCGATCACCGACCATGGAGATTTCATCAACGTCTTCAACAGCAGGCTGATGAACCAGATGGTGAACTGCATCAACGGCGGTCGCCGTTGCGCGTGATCACTTGACGGGTGATCACGCCGATCACCATCTGATCCGTCACCCCCTTCCCTGCGCGGTCAGCTCCCGTGGTGACCCGAGTGGGACCCTTCGTGCCCTCCGTGTGAGGCGCCGGTCTCCACGTCACCACCGAGCCGGCCGCGCAGTGCTGTGACCACCTTCTGGTCGCCCGACACGACCCACTTGCGGCCCACCAGGTAGGCGCCGCCGTAGTCGTTCGCCTCGTTGATCCACTCGCGCTGGCCCCGGTCGGTGGCGAACGTGGTCAGGACGTACTTTCCGTCCTTCGTCTCACACGTCGCCTGACGCAGCTCCTTCGCGTCCGTCGAGATGTCCGGCTCGCAGGCGGCCTTCTCCGCGAGCTGCTCCAGGGTGCCCGTCGCCGTGGGCGCCGTCGGTGGCGCCGCGTCGGTCCCGCGCTCCGCCTCGCAGGCCGCGAGGAGCGGAAGGGTCAGGGATATCAGGGCGGTCGCGGCCACCCGTGCGGTGCGCGTACGCGTACGCGTTCGTCGTTCCGTGCGCATCTGGCCATCGTGCCGGTTCGCACCCCTGTTCCGGGTGCGAACCCGGGGTAACGTGCGACCCTCACGCATCTGATGGCACGTCAGCACCATGGAGGAGCGCCGTGGCCGGAGTGTCGAGACGTACGTTGCTGGGGACCGCCGGAGCGATCGGCGCGGGCGCCGCCCTCGCCGGGAACGGGCAGCACGCCATGGCGTACGGGACGCGGGACGGGACAGGGCCCGGGCCGCGGGACGACAGCCGTACGGCGCCGGCCCGCGCCGCCCTCGCGCGGCTCCTGCCGGACCACGCGGACCAGTTCCGCCTCCGCCACCTCACCGGCGGCCCGGAGCGCTTCCGCGTCACCGGGTCGCCGGGTCCCGGCGCGGCCCGCGTCGAGGTCGCGGGAACCAGCCCCGCCACCCTCCTCACCGGCGTCCACTGGTACCTGAAGTACGTGTGCGGCGCCCACCTGTCCTGGTCCGGCTCCCAGCTGCGCCTCCCCCGTACGCTGCCGTCCCCGCGCGAGCCGCTCGCGCACGAGGCGACCGTCCCGCACCGGTTCGTCTTCAACGACACGCACGACGGCTACACCGCGCCGTACGCCGACTGGGCGCGCTGGGAGCGGCTCATCGACGTCCTCGCCCTGCACGGCTTCAACGAGGTCCTCGTCACCGTCGGCCAGGAGGCCGTCTACCACCGGCTGCTCATGGACTTCGGGTACACGGACGCCGAGGCGCGCGCCTGGCTTCCCGCGCCCTCGCACCAGCCCTGGTGGCTGCTGCAGAACATGAGCGCGTACGGCGGCCCGCTCGACCCCGGCCTGATCGCCCGCCGCGCCGCGCTGGGCCGCCGCATCGCGGACCGGCTGCGCGCGCTCGGCATGGCCCCCGTCCTGCCGGGGTACTTCGGCACCGTCCCCGACGGCTTCGCCGCCCGCAACCCCGGCGCCCGCACCGTCCCGCAGGGCGTCTGGGCGGGCCTGAGGCGCCCCGACTGGCTGGACCCGCGCACGCTCGCGTTCCGGCGCGTGGCGGCGGCGTTCTACCGCCACCAGGCCGAGCTCTTCGGCGACGTACGGCACGTCAAGATGGACCTGCTGCACGAGGGCGGCTCGGCGGGCGACGTGCCCGTACCGGACGCCGCCCGGGCCGTCGAGGCGGCGCTCCAGGAGGCCCGGCCCGGCGCGCTCTGGATGATCCTCGGCTGGCAGGCCAACCCGCGCCGCGAGCTGCTCGACGCGCTCGACAGGACCAAGGTCCTGGTCCTGGACGGGCTCTCCGACCTGGAGGCGGTCACCGACCGCGAGCGCGACTGGGGCGGGGCGCCGTACGCCTTCGGCACCATCCCCAACTTCGGCGGCCGCACCACCCTCGGCGCCAAGACCCACGTGTGGGCCGACCGCTTCACCGCCTGGCGCGACAAGCCGGGCTCCGCCCTGGCGGGGACGGCGTACATGCCGGAGGCCGCCGAGCGCGACCCGGTCGCCCTGGAGCTCTTCTCCGAGCTCGCCTGGCGGCGGGAGCCCGTCGATCGGACCCGCTGGTTCGAGGCGTACGCGGACCTGCGCTACGGCGGCCGGGACGCGCACGCCCGGGAGGCGTTCGCGGTCCTGCGGGACACCGCGTACCGGATCACCAGCCGCGACGGCCGGCCCCACGACTCCGTCTTCGCCGCCCGCCCCTCCCTGGACGCCCGCTCGGGCGCCCACTACGCCACCCACTCCCCCGCCTTCGACCCCGCCCGCTTCGACCGGGCCTTCGCCGCGCTGCTCGCCGTACGGGAGCCGCTGCGCCGTTCGGACGCGTACCGCCACGACCTCACCGACCTGGGACGGCAGGTCCTCGCCAACCGCTCCTGGCACCTGATCGGACAGCTGAAAGCGGCGTTCACGCGCGAAGACCCGGACACCTTCCGCGCCCTGTCCCGGCTGTGGCTGCGGCTGATGCGGCTCAGCGACGAGATGACCGGCTCCCACCACGCGTTCCTGCTGGGGCCGTGGCTCGCCGACGCACGCCGCGAAGGGCTGGAGCGCACCGCGCGCGTGCTCGTCACCACCTGGGCCGACCGCCCCACCGCCGACGGCGGGCGCCTCGCCAACTACGCCAACCGCGACTGGTCCGGCCTCATCGCCGACGTCCACCTCCCCCAGTGGCAGGCGTACCTGGACGACCTGGAGGACGCCCTCGCCCAGGGCCGCGCCCCGAAGACGTTCGACTGGTACGCGGTCGAGGAGGCGTGGACCCACGGGACCAAGACCTATCCCGTGCGGCCCCGCAACGATCCGTACGCGACGGCGCGCAGGGTCCATGACGTCCTCGCCCGCGCGCCCTACCAGGGCGCGGTCACCGTCTCCGGTGAGCCCGCCGCGCTGCGCCCGGGCGGCACCGCGCTGCTCACGGCGGCCTTCCGGAACGTCAACGGCCTGCGCGCCACCGGCCGCGTCGGCTTCGCGCTCACGGGCTTCGGCGACCAGCCGCCCCTGGAGCTGCCGCCCGTCCCGCCCGCCGGCACCGGACACGTCTCCTGGGAAGTCACCGCCCCCGCCCGCCCCCTGTCCACCCCCGTCGAGCCGCTCCCCTACGAGCTGCGCACGACGTACGGCCCCGAGGGCGAGGAGCCGGTCACCGCCGTCCAGCGGGGCGACCTGTACGTCGCCGGGCCCCTCCGGGACGCGGCGTGGCGTACGTACGCCACCAACGGCGCGGTCTTCGGGCAGCTCGGCGACCGGTACGCGATCAACGGCGGCGGCGCGGACCTGTGGAGGTCCACCGCCGAGTTCGGCGCCCTCTACCGGGAGGGTGTCCTGGCGGAGGGAGGCGCGCTCACCGTCCGCGTGGACACGCAGGACGCGACCGGCGCCTGGGCGCGGGCCGGGATCGCCGTCCGCGACTCCCTGGCCGCGCCGCGCTCCACCGGCTTCCTCAACCTGGCGGTCACCCCCGGCAACGGCGTGGCGCTGACGTACGACGCGGACGGCGACGGCGCCATGGACACCTACCGGCGGATCACCGGCGTCACGGCCCCGGTGCTGCTGCGCCTGTCCCGCGCGGGCGGCGCGTACACCGGCGCCTGCTCCACGGACGGCGGCGCGACGTGGCGTACGGTCGCCACGGTGCGCGTGCCGGGCGCGGCGGCCGTGCAGGACGCGGGCCTGTTCATGACCGCCGGGAACGGCGGCGGCGGGGCGCGCGGCACGGTGGAGTTCAGCGGACTGACGGGCTGGTGACCGCGTCCGGGGGACACGGGCGCCAGGTGACCATCCCCGGATTCGCTCGTTCTGCTGAACGTGAGCACCCAGGAACTGGCTACCCCCGCCCCCGTCGACGTCGAACAGGCCGAGGCGGCGCTCGTCGAGCACTACCCCCGGCTCGTCCGCATCGCCTATCTGGTGCTGCCGCCCTCCCTCGGCCGCAACCGCCGCGTCCTGACCGCCCACGCGCTCGTGCAGCGCGCGCTGCCCCGCCGCCGCTCCCCCGGCGGCCGGGGCGCGATGCCCGGGCAGCGGCGGACGGCGGACGACGCGGTCGACCCGGGGTACGCGTACGTACGCGGCCAGGTGCTGCGCCAGGCGCTGGAGGCGGGTCTGCCGCTGAGGCGCCGGGCGTGGCCCAAGCGGGCGCAGCTGCCGCCGCTGCTGCCCCAGGTGTGGGGCCTGCGGCTGTTCCCGCGCTCCGGCGGCGCCGACGAACTGGCCCTGGACCAGCGGCTCTCGGCGCTGTCCGGGCCGGGCCGGGCGGCGTACGTGCTGCGCGGGGTGGAGCGGCAGGGCGACGCGGAGGCGTGCCGGGTCCTGAAGGCCGCCGGCGTCGAGGACCCGGAGGCGGCGCTCGCCGAGGCGGACACCCTCGAGGCGCCGGGGGAAATCAGCGCGGCCGCCCTGTTGGAGTCGCCCGAGTTCGACCCGTGCTCGCTCCAGGCCCGGCCGACGGACCTGATGCGGCGGCGCCAGCACGCCAAGGCGGCGCTGGCGGCCCTGGCGGCGGCGGTGGTGTGCGGGGCGCTCCTGGGGCTGCCGGGCGAGGGCTGGGGTCCCGACGGCGCGGCGGCTCCGGCGTACGCCCGCAACCCGGTCTCCGAGGCGGCGCTGGACCCGGCCCACCTGCGCCGGGTGGCCCCGGCCATGTGGCAGCGCTCCGCCCGTACGGACTTCTCGGTGTGGCCCGCGCGCGGCGGGCTGGTGAACGACACCGCCCTGCTGCGGCGCGCCCTCGCCGTGTGGGCGCGGCCCGGGCACACGGTGCAGGTGTCCGCGGCGCCGGGGACGCCGCCGGGGCCGCCGATGGGCCCGGCGCAGCTGCTGTTCGCCGGGGAGGTGGACCAGGCGCGGGTGGTGCTGTTCCACGACGGCCTGCGGGTGGTGCGGTACGCGGAGCCGACGGACGGTACGGCCGGGGCGGCGCTGGACTTCGTCCGTACCGACGGCGCCGACACGGCCTCGGCGGGCGCCCTGGTGGTGGGCCGTACGAAGGCCAACGTCCGCTACCTGACGGCGCCCTGGGTGCGGGACGTGGCGGTACGGGACCTGCTCAAGCCGGCCGAGGCGGCGCGTCCGCTGGAGCGGGACGCGGACGGGGTGACGAAGCCGATGCTCAGCCCGGTCGCGCCGAGCCAGTGCCGCACGTGGGACGCCCTGGAGGTGCGCGACGGCGTGACCACGCGCGTACTGACCGACCTCGGCGAGCTCACCCCCGCCCGGCTCACCTCGGGGCCGCCCTCGGCTCCGGTGGACGTGACGGACGACGCGGCGCGCGCGGAGTGGGCGCGTACGGCCTGCCTCCTGCCGATGGTGCGCTCGCACGGCGTGCGGACGGTGAACTCCTGGCGGTTCGCGCAGCAGGAGCTGCCCGCCGAGGGCGGCACCGCGCGGTGGCTGTGCACGCGCGCGGAGACCTGGCGGGGTACGGGCGGCAAGGTGCTGGCCCAGTTCCAGGCGCCCGAGGCCACCGGATCGTCCGAGCCGCACGCGGGCGCGGTGGCGGCCGGCGCGGTCGTCGCGAAGGCCGACGACTCACCGGCGTGCGGGGCGCGCGACCCGCACGTCCTGGCGGGCGCGCTGTGGAAGTCGCCCGCCGGGCAGTGGTACATGGTCGCGGCCGGGAGCCCCGAGGTGGCGTCGATCGCCGTCTCGGGCGCGGTGACGGGAGCGGCGGACGAGCGGCTGCTCGCCGTGGCGGTGAAGGGGAAGCCGGCCGAGCGGGTCGAGCTCGGCGCGCGGCTCCAGGACGGCACGAGGATCAACAGCCTGCACTGAACCGTCCTCGCGCGCGCCCGCGGCTCCCTCGAACGGTCCTCCGAACAATCGCGTGCACGACCCTGTTGCCGGCGGCGTACCCATCAGTACATTGACGCCATGTCTAATACGCAACCGGCGGCGCGGACGTCGGAGCGGAGCGAGCTGAAGGCCCGGAAGGTCTCCTTCGACTGGGAGGAGACCCCGCTCCACTGGGTTCCCGGCGACCCGTTCACCACTCACACCATCAATGTGCTGCACCTGCTGCTCCCGGCCGGGGAGCGCTGGTTCATCCACGTCTACCGGCAGGTCCTGCCGTACATCCGGGACGACCGGCTGCGCGCGGACGTCATCGGGTTCATCGGCCAGGAGGCGGTGCACTCGCAGGCGCACGACGACGTGCTGCCGCACCTGAAGAAGCTGGGGCTCGACCCGACCCCGTACACCGCGCAGGTCGACTGGCTCTTCGAGAAGCTCCTCGGGGACCGGACGCTGCCGCCCGGCAAGGCCCGGCAGTGGTGGCTCATGGAGCGGGTGGCGCTGATCGCCGCGATCGAGCACTACACCGCCTTCCTCGGCGACTGGGTGCTGGGCGCCGAGGAGCTGGACCGGCGCGGCGCGGACCCGGTGATGCTGGACCTGCTGCGCTGGCACGGCGCGGAGGAGGTCGAGCACCGCGCGGTCGCCTTCGAGCTGTTCCTGCACGTCGACGGCGGCTACCGGCGGCGCGTGCGCACGTGGGCGACGGCGTTCTCGGCGCTGGTCTTCCTGTGGCAGCGCGGGGTGCGGTTCTTCATGGAGAACGACCCCTCCCTCCTCGACGGCAAGGCGACGCTGGGGGACTTCGTCCGGCGCGGGCGGCAGGGCGTCCTGCCGTCGACCCCGGACATGCTGCGCTCCATACCCCGCTACCTGAGCCGGGCCTACCACCCCTCCCAGGAGGGCAGTACGGCCCAGGCGGTCGCCTACCTCGCCTCCTCCCCGGGCGCCAACGCATCCCACGCCGCCGGCGCCGCCCATGCCGCCCCCGCCGCCCCCGGAGGTCACTGAGCCATGCCACCCCGTCTGCGTACCGTCGTCCTCGCCACCGGAGCGGCGCTGCTGGTGAGGCGGGCCGTGCGCCGCCGCATCCAGGCGGCCCCGCTGTGGCCGCTGCCCGCCCTGGAGGAGCCCGTCTCGGGGCGGGGCCGCCGGGCGTCCACCGTGCGGCGCCGCGTGCTGGTCACCGGCCGGAGCACGCCCGCCGACGGCGTGGTCCAGCTGCGGCTGGAGGGCACCGGGCTGCCGCCGTGGGAACCGGGCGCGCACCTGGACCTGGTGCTGCCGTCGGGGCTGGTGCGGCAGTACTCGCTGTGCGGCGACCCGGCCCACCCGGACACCTACACCGTCGCGACCCGGCTCATCGAGGACGGGCGGGGCGGCTCCCGGGAGGTGCACGAGCAGCTGCACGAGGGCACGGAGGTCGAGATCCGGGGGCCGCGCAACCGCTTCCCGCTGGTCCCCGCGGAGTCGTACGTCTTCGTCGCCGGCGGCATCGGCGTCACGCCCGTGCTGCCGATGGTGCGCGCGGCGCGGGCGGCGGGCGCGGACTGGCGGCTGCTGTACTGCGGGCGTTCGCGCGCGACGATGCCGTTCCTGGAGGAGCTGGAGCGGCTGGGGAACGTCACGGTGGTGGCCGAGGACGAGGCCGGGCTGCCGGACCTGGGCGCCTTCCTGGCGGACGTGCCGCGGGAGGCCCGGGTCTACTGCTGCGGCCCGGACGGCCTGATGGACGCGGTCGCCGCCGTCCTCCCGCAGGGCGTCACCCTGCATCTGGAGCGGTTCGCGCCGGGCGGCGCCTCGGCCGCGGACGGCGGGGCCTTCGAGGTCGAACTGCGCCGCTCCGGCCGTACGGTGGCGGTGGCGGCGGACCAGTCGGTGCTCGCCGCCGTGCGCGCGGAGGTGCCGCACGTGTCGTACTCGTGCGAGCAGGGGTTCTGCGGGACCTGCCAGCAGCGGGTGCTGGAGGGCGAGGTCGACCACCGCGACGAGCTGCTGACGGACGACGAGCGGCACGACTCGATGCTGATCTGCGTCTCGCGCTGCCGCGGCGAACGGCTGGTGCTGGACCTCTGAGGCCGGTCAGGGCAGCAGGAGCCAGTCGGCGGCCAGCGCCGCCAGCAGGCCCGTGCCGAGCAGCCAGGTGCCGAGCCGGGTGCGGCCGTTGCGGCTGAGCTCGATGACGACGCCGCAGAGGATCATGGCCAGTCCGTACACGCCGACCACCAGCACGGAGGTGCGGCTGGCCAGCCGCAGCACCAGCACGACCGCCATGGCCACCAGGAGGACGGAGGCGGCGGCGATCCGCAGGCGCCGCGCCTGGCGCGGGCTGAGTCCGGGCCGTGGGGCGTGGGGGGCGGGCGCGGTTTCCTCGTCGGAGAGGCTCATGTCCGGCAGCGTAACGGAAGGTGTAGCGGGCACTGTTCGAAGGGACGGTTACGCTGTTCGGCATGACGACCGGGGTGCGCCGCAGGATGGGTGTCGAGGAGCGCAGACGCCAGCTGATCGGTGTGGCACTGGAGCTGTTCAGCCGCCGTTCCCCCGAGGACGTGTCGATCGACGAGGTGGCCGCCGCGGCGGGCATCTCGCGGCCGCTGGTGTACCACTACTTCCCCGGTAAGCAGAGCCTGTACGAGGCCGCCCTGCGGCGCGCGGCGGACGAGCTGGCGGCCCGCTTCGAGGAGCCGCACGAGGGGCCGCTGGGCGCGCGGCTGCTGCGCGTGATGGGGCGCTTCTTCGGCTTCGTGGAGGACCACGGGCCGGGTTTCGCGGCGCTGATGCGCGGCGGACCGGCCGTGGGGTCCTCCACGACGCACGCGATGATCGACGAGGTGCGGCAGGCGGCGTACGAGCAGATCCTCGCCCACCTCGGCGTGACCGACCCGCCCGCCCGGCTGGAGCTGGTCGTCCGGTCCTGGGTGTCGCTCGCCGAGTCGACGGCGCTGCTGTGGCTGGACGGGCGCCGCATCCCGCGCGCCGAGCTGGAGCTCCAGCTGGTGCACGACTTCGCGGCGCTGGCGGCGGTGAGCGCCGCGTACGACGAGGAGATGGCGGCCCTGCTGGTCCGCATGCTCGCGGACGAGCCGGCCGACGGGCCGCTGGGCGACCTCATCGGCCGGCTGGGCGCGCTGCTGCCGACGGTGCGGGCGCTGCCGCAGGTGCCGGCTCAGCGCCTGCGGTAGGACCTCTCGAAGTCGTGCGCCTCGGCGGAGAGGTGCACGGTCAGGCCCTCCACCGGCTTCACGTGGGAGGGCAGCAGGGCGAGGACGGCCTCCGTCAGCCGCCCCTTGACCTCGTCCGTACGGCCGGGTGCGAGCCGGATCGCGACGTGGATCACCGCGCCCTCGCCGGAGCCGTCGCCCACGACCGTGTCCTCGGCGCGGCGGAAACGGGACTTGCAGTTGGTGACGCTGGTGCTGACGGTGTCGGCCACCACCGGGTGCAGGGCGAGCGCGAAGCCCCGCCGGTCGAAGGCGTCCTCCAGGGAGGCCGAGTAGTCGACTCTGATGTGCGGCATGGGCGTGGTCACTCCTGTCTCGTGTGACTCGTGCGCCGTGTGAGTCGTGCGGCGTGTGAGTCCTGCGCCGCTTCACGATAAGCGGGCGCCCTGCCGTCGGCAGGGCGCCCGTGGTCAATCCGTCACCGATCTCCTCAGCTGCGGCTGAAAACCGCCACCGTGCGGGCCGGAACCGTGAAGGTGCCCGAAGTCGCCTCGTACGACGACGACTTGACCGCCGCGTCGGCGCCCCGCGCCTGGACCGGGTGCAGGGCGTAGCCCTGGCCGGCGAGTGCGGGCACCTTCTGGGCCTGCTCCCTGGGGGTGGCGTTGAAGACGACGACCAGGTCGCCCAGGCGCATGGTGATGACGCCCGGGGTCTCCTCCGTGCCGGAGAGCGGGAAGGAGAGCGCGGACTGGACCTGGTCGGCCGTGGCGAGGCCGAACGCCTTCTCCGTCGTACGGATCGTCAGCAGGTCCCGGTAGGCGGCGGAGGCGCCGGTGATCTGCGGGCAGCCCACCGTCAGGGACGGTGACGCGAGGAGCGGCTTGCCGAAGGACCACTTGTCCTTGTTGTCGGCGGCGGGCGGCAGGCCCCGCCCGAAGCCGTTGCCGGCCCGGCAGTCCCAGTTGAGGACGTTGAACCAGTCACCGCTGTCGTACGAGTTGCGGTCCAGCGACTTGGAGCGCAGCAGGTCGCTGCCCGCCTGGGAGAGCGCCGGGCCCTGGGAGAGGGCGGCGGTCGCCATGGCGAGGACCTGCATCCTGGCCCGGTCGTCGGGGGACGTGGCCGCCGGGAGCTTGAAGGCGAGCGCGTCGTACAGGGTCTCGTTGTCGTGGGCGTCCGCGTAGGCGAGGGCGTCGCCGGGGGCGGCGGCGTAGCCGGCGGGGGCGCCGTTGTAGTCGACCTCGGATCCCTTGACCTTCTTCCCGGAGGTGTCGGTGAAGGTGTAGGAGGCGAGGTTGCCGGTCAGGCCGACCTTGATCAGGTCCTGGTAGTGCAGGAGGCGGGCCTTCTGCTCGGCCGGGGTGCCGTTCGCCTTCGAGGTGTTGGGGTCGGTGTAGAGGCCGGAGGCGAAGCCCTGGACGCCGGGGTCGGCGTCGAAGGGGCCGCCGCCGCGCACCGCGTCGCGCGCCCGGTCGGAGAAGGTCGCGATGCCGGTGCCGGCCATGTTCTTCTGGGTGGCCTGGACGAAGCGGGCGTCGTCGGCGATCTCGCCGAAGTTCCAGCCCTCCCCGTACAGGATGATCTTCTTGCCGTCGACGCCGTCGCGTTCGAGGGTGAGCTCGTCGAGGGCCTGGCGGACGGCGAGCATGTTGGCCTTGGGGTGGTGGCCCATGAGGTCGAAGCGGAAGCCGTCGACCTTGTACTCCTTCGCCCAGGTGACGACCGAGTCGACGACGAGCTTGCCCATCATCGTGTTCTCGGGCGCGGTGTTGGCGCAGCAGGTGGAGGTGGCGACGGTGCCGTCGGCCAGCAGCCGCTGGTAGTAGCCGGGCACGATCCGGTCCAGGACGGACTTCTCCGACTGGCCGCTCGCGACGGTGTGGTTGTAGACGACGTCCATGACGGTGCGCAGTCCGGCCTGGTTGAGGGACTGCACCATCCGCCGGAACTCGACCGTGCGGCGCGTGCCCTCCGGGTCGGAGGCGTACGAGCCCTCCGGGACGGTGTAGTGCAGCGGGTCGTAGCCCCAGTTGTACGCGTCCTTGGCGGCGGCCTTCGCCACGCACGCCTGCTGCTCGTCGGAGTCGGGCGCGTACGCCTTCAGGTCGCAGGTGGGCGCCGTCTGGTCGGACTTCTTCTCGGGGATGGTGCCGATGTCGAAGACGGGCAGCAGGTGGACGTACGAGGTGCCGCTCGCGGCCAGCTTCCTCAGGTGCTTCATGCCGTCGGACGTGGTGTCCGTGAAGGCGAGGTAGCCGCCGGGGTGCCGGGACGTACGGTCCGCGACCGAGAAGTCCCGGACGTGCAGCTCCTGGATCTGCGCGTCGCGCAGCGGGGTCGCGGCGGGCTTCTTCAGGGTCGCCCAGCCCGCCGGGGCGAGGGCCGGGTCGGCGAGGTCGGTGACCAGGCTGCGGGCGGAGTCGGTGGTCAGGGCCGTCGAGTACGGGTCGGTGACCTTGTTGGTGACGACCTTCTGGACGCTGGGCGCCCAGACCGTCACCTCGTACCGGTAGGGCTTGTTCCGCCAGCTCGGCGGGCCGGTGACCGACCAGACGCCGGTGGCCGCGTCGCGCTTCATCGCCACGCGCTTGCCGTCGAGTTCGAGGGCGACGTTCTGCGCGGTGGGCGCCCAGACGGAGAGGGTGGGCCTGCCCTTGCGGAAGACGGGGCCGAGGCCGGCCTGCTGGGCCTTCGTGCCGTACAGGGCGTCGAGGACGCCCGGGATCTGGACGCCGGTCGCGGCGAGCAGGGCCCCGTTGGGGGCGCGGTGGGTGGCGATCAGCTGGCCGCGCAGGGCGTCACGCGCCCGGTCGCGGTCGCGCGGGTCGAGGGTGAAGGCCGGGTAGTCCTTGAGGTGCGGGTACGTCGCCTTCTGGGCGTCGGTGAGGGCCGACGGGGTGAGGCGCAGCCAGCGGCCCTCGTCGGAGAGGGCACCGCCGGGGGCGGTGATGCCGCCGTCCCGGGCGTACACGAGCTGGGTGCTGGTGCCGGGGGCGGATTTCACCTTCCAGACGATGGTGTCGGCGTCGATCCACTGCGCCTCGGCCTTGGTGAGGTCGAGGGCGGGTGCGGCGCCCGAGGTGGGCAGGAGGTAGCCGGTGTCGCCGGTGAGGAGCCAGACCTCCTTGCCGTACGTGCCGAAGTCGAGGGACCGGTCGGCGGGGATGTCCTTCTCGTCGCCCTTGTGGACGATGTAGGAGAGGGAGGTGGCCCCGGCGGCGAGCGGTACCTCGAAGGTGAGGCCGAAGGCGTCCTTCCTCACCGGCTGGAGCGGCTTGGACCAGTCGGTGGGGGTGGCGGCGCCGGTCCAGGTGTGCAGGCCCCAGCCGTCGTAGTTCCCGTCGGGGCGGTGGTAGTGGATGACGGCCTTGCCCGGGTCCTGCGGCGGGTAGGCGCCGTCGGGCGCCTTGTCCGC
The DNA here is from genome assembly GCF_056430285.1 of Streptomyces sp. NPDC045998. Lineage (NCBI taxonomy): Bacteria > Bacillati > Actinomycetota > Actinomycetes > Kitasatosporales > Streptomycetaceae > Streptomyces > Streptomyces sp. NPDC045998. Next base: position 583,660 of record NZ_JBWKLJ010000001.1, on the reverse strand, counting down.
CTGGCCGTCCGCGCCCTGCTTGACCCAGACCTCGGCGGTGGCGGAGAGGTCGAGGACGCGCTGCGGGCCGTCGGCGGTGCCCGCCTTCTCGACGGTGTACGGGACGGACGTCGTACCGTCCTCGACCTTGACCCAGGCGAAGGCGCCGTACGCGTCACGGCCGGTGAAGGCGGCGGTGGTGGAGCCGGTCCTCAGCTGCCAGCCGTCGTAGTCGCCGTCGGGGCGCTGGTAGTGGACGACGGCGTAGTCGCGGTCGACGGCGCTGGGCTTGCCGGGCTTGGGCGCCCGGCCGGCGGTCGTGGTGGCGACGGCGCTCGCGGTGCGGCCGGTGCCGTCGACGACGACGGCCTTGTAGCGCAGGGCCGTTCCCTCGGGGGCGGTGACGGTGTGGGTGACCTTGTACGGGGCGTGGTCGGCGGAGCCGAGGACCTGCCACTTCCCGGTGCCCTGCTGGGCGGCGAAGACGACCCGGTTCAGGCCGCCGCCGTCGACGTCGGCGGTGACCTCGACGGTGCCGGTGGCTCCGGCGGCCGGGGCCTTGAGGGCGAGGGCGGGCTTGGTGGCCGGGGCCGGGACGGGCTTGCCCGCCTTGAGGACGACGGAGGACAGGGCGGGGACGGTCAGCTTCAGCTTCGCGCCGCTGCTCGTGACCGTGCCGGTGCCGGTCCCGCTGCCGCCGTACACGTAACGGAAGGCCGTGTCCGGGGAGTCGGTGGTGACCTCCACGGTCTTCGGGGCGGTGGCGTTGTTGACGGCGACGACGTACTCGGTGCGCGCCTTCGTGTCCGTACGGGAGAAGGCGTACACGCCCTGGCCGCTGTCGGCGTGGCGCTCGGTCTGGACGCCGTCGGCAAGGGCCGGGTGGGCCTTGCGGAGCTTCGCCAGCGCGGCGATGGAGCGGTAGAGGGGGTGGCCGGTGTCGTACGCGTCGGTGGCGTGCGTGCGGTCGGTGCCGAGCTGGTCGTCGTCGAGGTAGTCGGCGGTCTTCGACGCGAAGAGGGTCTGGCGGGCGTCCTTGTCGCCGCCCGCGCCGGTGAAGCCCTGCTCGTCGCCGTAGTAGACGACGGGGTTGCCGCGGGTGAGGAACATCAGCTCGTTGGCGAGCCGGTAGCGGGCCAGGAGCTCCGTGTCGTCGGCGCCGGCGTTGTCCTGCTTCAGGAAGGTGCCGAAGCGGCCCATGTCGTGGCTGCCGAGGAAGGGCACCGACTCGTAGGCGTTGGCCTTGTCGGTGGTGTAGCGGTAGTCCTGCGCGAACAGCTCGGAGAGCTTGGCGGCGGGGCCGCCCTGCGAGGCGTACCGGCGGGCGGCGTCCTGGAAGGGGAAGTCGAGGGTGGCGTCGAGCCGGCCCCGGGTGACGTAGGGGGCGGTGACGGCCGGGTCGGACGAGTACACCTCGCCGAACATGAAGAAGTCGTCACGGCCGCGCTGGGCGGCGTACGCGTCGAGGGCGGTGGCCCACTGGGTCCAGAACTCGGTGTTGACGTGCTTGACCGTGTCGATGCGGAAGCCGTCGATGTCGAAGTCGCGCACCCAGCGCTGGTAGATCTTCTCCATGCCCTCGACGACCTCGGGGCGCTCGGTCCACAGGTCGTCCAGGCCCACGAAGTCGCCGTGCGTGGAGGACTCGCCGGCGAAGGTGGAGTCGCCCCGGTTGTGGTACATCGCGGGGTCGTTGAGCCAGGCGGGGACCTTGAGGTTCCGCTTCCCCTCGGGCACGACGGGCGTGCGCGGGAAGGAGTCGAGGTCCGTCCTCGGGAAGGGCTTGGTCCCGTCGGCGTAGTCGGCGTCGTCGAAGGGGACGCCGTCCTTCGTCAGGTAGGGGAAGGCGCCCTTGGAGAGATAGGAGGAGGACTTCTCCCGGTAGTCGACGACGTCGGCGGTGTGGTTGGTGATGACGTCGAAGAAGACCTTCATGCCCTTGGCGTGGGCCTTGTCGATCAGCCTCTCCAGGTCGGCGTTGGTGCCGAAGTGCGGGTCGACCTGGGTGAAGTCGGTGATCCAGTAGCCGTGGTAGCCGGCCGAGGCGTCCTTCCCCTCGCCCTGTACGGGCTGGTTCTTGAAGATCGGCGCCATCCAGATGGCGGTGGTGCCGAGGCCCTTGATGTAGTCGAGCCTCTCCGTCAGCCCCTTGAGGTCGCCGCCCTGGTAGAAGCCCTTGTCGGCGGGGTCGTACCCGGTGGTGAGGCGCGTGCCGGTGAGCCCGCCGCGGTCGTTCTCCGGGTCGCCGTTGGCGAACCGGTCGGGCAGCACGAAGTAGAACTGCTCGCGCGTCAGGTCGTGGCGGGCGGGCTGGGCGGCGAGCGCCTTGTCCGAGGGCGGCGCGGGCGGCCTGGGCGTGGCGGCGGCCGGGAGCGCGGGCACGAGCGCGGCGAGCGTCGCCGCCGCGAGGGCGGCCGCCGTTCTGCGCGGGACGCGCGGCTGGGATCGGGGGCGTATCAAGGCGGGTTCTCCTCGGGGAGGGTTGCGGAGAAGGGGCCCCACGCCCGGGAAGCTCCGGGCGCGGGGCACAGGACGCGGGGCGTAGGGCGCCGGGCCGTGGACGTACGGCGGCGTCAGGCGCGCCAGGTGTCGTTCAGGGCGACCTTCCCGGTGGCCGGGACGGTGGCCGTGCGGTTGGCGCCGCTCTCCCAGGTGACGTTCCCGGCGGCGTCCTTGCGGACGTACTTGTACGCGAAGGAGGTGCCGGCGGGGAGCGTCACGTCGAGCTTCCAGACGGGGTACGCGGCGGGGTCGAGCTTCAGGGCGGCGGCCGGGTTCCAGTTGCCGAGGGCGGCCTGGTCGCCGGTGACGTAGATGTTCTCGCCGGGGACGGTGGTGGCGTTGACGGCGAAGGACGCGCCGCCGGTCACCGGCGTGGTGGTCCCGCCGCCGGTGCAGGTGCGCGCACCCGCGTGCAGCGCGACGGCGGTGCCCGCGCCGAGGGTGGCGGTGAACTGGCCGGAGCCGTTGACGGTCACGGTCCGGTGGGACTGGACGTCGCAGTAGTCGCCGGCGGGCAGCGACGTCTGGAAGGTGCGGGTGAGGGCGGACGTCTCGTGGTTCAGGGCCACGTACGCCTTGGTGCCGCGCCCGAAGGCGATGGCGTCGCCGCCGTTGTCCCACCAGTTCGTGACGCCCTGACCGCGGGCCACGTTCCGGAAGGCGACCATGGAGGCGACCTCGCGCCAGGCGTGCTGGCACTTCCAGCCGTCGCTGTAGCAGGCGTTCACCTGGCCGCCGGAGGGCGGGCCGGCGTCCTTGTCGGTCCACTCGTAGCCGGAGTGGACGTCCGGGGAGCCGTACGGCCAGGCCAGCATGAAGACGTTCGCCAGCGTGTAGGCGGAGCCGTTCTTGTAGTTCAGGGTGTCACCGACGCGCTCGGTGTCGTGGTTGTCGACGAAGACGGCGGACTTGCCGGACTCCATGTAGCCCCAGGCCTCGCCGAAGTTCTTCAGGTGGGTGAGGCTCTCGCTCTGGAACATCCGCTTCAGGTCGCGGGCGTAGCGGAACTCCTGGACGTCGCCGTTGCCGAGGTACTCGCTGGGCGAGACGGCCTCGCCGGCGCCGTGTATCGCCTCCTGCTTCCAGTAGGCGCCCGGGTTGGTGAGCTTGGCCTTGATGGCGGCCAGGTCGTTCGCCGGCATGTGCTTGGCGGCGTCGATGCGGAAGCCGTCGACACCGAGCGACAGCAGGTCGTTCAGGTAGCCGGCGATCTTGGTGCGGACGTACTCCTCACCGGTGTCGAGGTCGGCGAGTCCGACGAGCTCGCAGTTCTGGACGTTGGCGCGGTCCTGGTAGGTGGTGATCTGGGCCGTGCAGTCGTCCATGTCCGGGGCGGAGTACAGGCCGGGGTAGCCGTACTTGGTGTACGCGCTGCCGCCGGTGCCGGTGCCGTTCCCGGCCGCCATGTGGTTGATGACGGTGTCGGCGACGACCTTGACGCCCGCGCCGTGGCAGGCGTCGACCATGTTCTTGAACTCGGCGCGGTCGCCGAGACGGCCCGCGATCTTGTAGCTGACGGGCTGGTACGAGGTCCACCACTGGCCGCCCTGGATGTGCTCCTGCGGCGGCGAGACCTGGACGTAGCCGTATCCGGCCGGGCCGAGCTGCTCGGTGCAGGCCTTCGCCACGGAGGCGAAGTTCCACTCGAAGAGCACGGCGGTGACGTCCTTGGTGCCGGGCGGCGCGGCCTGCGCGGGGGTGGGGGGCGCCGTGAGGGCGACCGCGGCCCCCGCCACGACGGTGGCGAGGGCGAGCGCGGCGGCCACGGGCTTTCTGGCCATGTTTCCTCCTGGGGAAGGGAGGTGCGGATGCGACGGTGCAGCCTCGTGCGGCAACGCGCCATGCCCGCAAGGCCTGTGGAGTTGAAGGTTCTTGCTGCAAGAAAGCAGCAACAGTTTTCGGTCGAGACCGTACGAGCCGCCCGGCCTCCGGTCAACCCCTCGGACACAGTCCGGTTACACCCTGGAAATCCGCGGGTGTCCTCGCTGCAAGCTCTTTCGCAAGCAGTTGCAGCGGTGCTACGTTCAACCAGCGCTCCGGTCCGGTCGGCCGAGGGTCCCCGTCAACCCGGGGCTCCCACGCGCCCGGCCGACCGGGCCGGTTACCACCCTTACCGGCGCTGCGCGGTCGACCCCCGGACCACGAGCTCCGGCTGGAAGACGAACTCCGTGCGCTGCACCGGATTCCCGTCGATCTCCTCCAGCAGCGCGTCGACCGCCGCCGTCGCCATCGCCTGCACCGGCTGGCGCACCGTGGTCAGCGGCGGATCCGTGAACGCGATGAGCGGCGAGTCGTCGAACCCGACGACCGACACGTCCCCGGGCACGTCGAGCCCGCGCCCGCGCACCGCGCGGATCGCGCCGAGCGCCATCAGGTCGCTGCCGCACACGATCCCCGTACAGCCCTGGTCGAGGAGCTCGGCCGCCGCCGCGTGCCCGCCCTCGACGCCGAACAGCGTGGACCGCACCAGCGGTGCCACCTCCTCGCGGCCGAGGCCCAGCAGCGCGCGCAGCGCCGCCGTGAAGCCTTCGGCCTTGCGGCGCGACGGCACGTACCGGGTGGGGCCGATGGCGAGGCCGATGCGCTCGTGACCGAGCTCCACCAGGTGCCGTACGGCCATGCGGGCGGCGGAGCGGTCGTCGGGCGAGACGAAGTGCGCGTCGATGTGCTCGTTGAAGCCGTTGATGAGCACGAACGGCACGCCCCGCGCGGCCAGCCGGGCGTACCGGGCCGGGTCGGCGGCGGAGTCGGCGTGCAGGCCGGACAGGAAGACGATGCCGGTGACGCCCCGCTCCTCCAGCTGCTCGACGAGCTCGTCCTCGGTGGCACCGCCCGGCATCTGCGTACACAGCACCGGGGTGTAGCCGTGAGCCGCCAGCACCTGCTCGATGACCTGCGCGAACGCCGGGAAGATGGGGTTGGTCAGCTCGGGGATGACGAGCCCCACCAGGCCGGCGCTGCGGCGCTTGAGCCGTACGGGCCGTTCGTAGCCGAGGACGTCGAGGGCGGCGAGCACCCGGGTGCGGGTCCCGCCCGCGACGCCCGCCTTGCCGTTGAGGACCCGGCTCACGGTGGCCTCGCTGACACCGGCCTGCGCCGCGATGTCGGCGAGCCGCGGGGCGCCCCCTCCTCCGTCGCCCCGCGGCTCACCGGACGGCACGAAGGCCGTCACACCGCCCACCAGACGGTGGTGTCGGCGGGTACCTCGGTGGTGCCGTCGACGCTGGTGCGCACCCGCTCGCTGGCGAGCAGCATCCGGCCCGGCACCTCGATGCGTATCGCCTCGCCGGTGGTGTTGGCCGTGCACACGAAGCCGTCGCGGCGGAAGGCCAGCAGCCCCTCGGGGGCGTCCAGCCACTCCACCTCGTCGCCCGCGCCCAGCCCCGGCTGCTCGCGGCGCACCGCCAGCGCGGCGCGGTACAGCTCCAGCGTCGAGGACGGGTCGCCGGTCTGGGCCTCGACGCTCAGGGCGGCCCAGCTCGCGGGCTGCGGGAGCCAGCTGCCGCCGGCGCCGAAGCCGTACGACGAGCCGTCCACGGTCCACGGGATGGGCACGCGGCACCCGTCGCGGAAGCCGTCCTGGCCGGTGGCGCGGAAGAACGACGGGTCCTGGCGCACCTCGTCGGGCAGGTCGGTGACGTCCGGCAGGCCGAGCTCCTCGCCCTGGTAGACGTACGCGGAGCCGGGCAGCGCCAGCATCAGCAGGGTGGCGGCGCGGGCCCGGCGCAGCCCGAGCTCCCGGTCGCCGGGCGTGCGCAGCTGGGTGCCGAGGCCGGCCGGGTTGGCGAACCGGGTGGCGTGGCGGGTCACGTCGTGGTTGGACAGCACCCAGGTGGTCGGGGCGCCGACGGGGCGCATCGCGGCGAGCGAGGCGTCGATGACCTTGCGCAGCTCGGCGGCGTCCCAGTGGGTGCCGAGGTACTGGAAGTTGAAGGCCTGGTGCATCTCGTCGGGGCGCACGTAGTTCGCGGTGCGCTCGACGGTCGGGGTCCACGCCTCGGCGACGAGCACGCGCTCGCCGTCGTACTCCTCCAGGACCTGGCGCCAGGAGCGGTAGATCTCGTGGACGCCGTCCTGGTCGAAGAAGGGCATCACGTCGTTGCCGAGCAGCTTGAGCTGGTCGTGCGCGCCGATGTCGGGCAGGCCGTCGGCCTTGACGAGCCCGTGGGCGACGTCCACGCGGAAGCCGTCGACGCCCATGTCGAGCCAGAAGCGCAGGATGGAGCGGAACTCGTCGCGTACGGCGGGGTGTTCCCAGTTGAAGTCGGGCTGCTCGGGGGCGAAGAGGTGCAGGTACCACTCGCCGTCCTCGACGCGCGTCCAGGCGGGGCCGCCGAAGATGGACTCCCAGTCGTTCGGGGGCAGTTCCCCGTGGGCGCCCTTCCCCTTGCGGAAGTGGTAGCGCTCGCGCAGCGGCGACCCGGGGCCCTCGCGCAGGGCGCGCTGGAACCACTCGTGCTGGTCGGAGGAGTGGTTGGGGACGAGGTCGACGATGATGCGCAGGCCGAGCGCGTGGGCGTCGCGGATCAGCGCGTCGGCGTCCAGCAGGGAGCCGAACATGGGGTCGATGGCGCGGTAGTCGGCGACGTCGTAGCCGGCGTCGGCCTGCGGCGAGGCGTAGAAGGGGCTGAGCCAGACGGCGTCGACGCCGAGCTCCTTCAGGTACGGCAGCCGGCTGCGGATGCCTTCCAGGTCGCCCATGCCGTCGCCGTTGCCGTCGGCGAAGCTGCGCGGATAGACCTGGTAGATCACCGCGTCTCTCCACCAGCCCGTGTGCGTGCCGGTGGTGCCGGTTGCGGAGGGGGCGGGGGCAGCGAGGTGCTGGGTCATGTCTTCCCTGGAGTCATAAGGAGTGGAGCGGTGACCGGTCCGGTGTCAGGCACGGACCGGTCACCGCAGACCGGGACGGAGGTTCAGGACTTGGTGGCACCGGCGGTCAGTCCGGAGACCAGGTGCCGCTGGACGAGGCCGAAGATGACGGCGGCGGGCAGTGCGATGAGCACGGCGGCGGCGGTCAGCGAGCCCCAGTCGGCGGTGTACTGGTTGACGAAGGTCTGCAGGCCGCCCGCGAGGGTGAGGTTCTCCTCGCCCGTCATGAAGGCGGAGGCGTAGGCGACCTCGGCCCAGCCGGTGATGAAGGTGTAGAACGCCGTGACGGCGAGGCCGGGCTTGGCGAGCGGCATGATGAGCCGCCAGAAGGTGCCGAACGGGGTCAGTCCGTCGACCCGGCCCGCCTCGTCGATCTCGGCCGGGATGCCGTCGAAGTAGCCCTTCATCATCCAGGCGCAGAACGGCACGGCGACGGTCAGGTACGTGACGACCAGGCCGACCGGCTGGTTGAGCAGCCCCATCGAGGCGAGCAGGTTGTACAGCGGCACGATCAGCACCGCGACCGGGAACATCTGGGTGATCAGCAGCATCCACATCAGCGGGCGCAGGCCCGGGAAGCGGAAGCGGCTGACGGCGTACCCGGTGGTGGCGGAGATGAAGACGCCGACGACGGTGGTGATGCCGACGACGATCAGCGAGTTGCCGAGCCAGGACAGGAACTGGGTGTCGTTGACGACGTGGGTGTAGTTCCCGAGGGTGAAGTTCTTGACGAGCGAGGTGTCGAAGGCGTCGGTCTTCGGCTTGAAGGAGGTGATGACCAGCCACAGCGGCGGGAAGACCGCGATGACGGTGGCGGCCAGCAGCGTCAGGTGCAGGCCGACGGAGGCCAGCGGGGAGCGCTCCTCGCGGCCGCGGACCTTGCGGGCCTTGGCGGTCTTGGAGACCTCGGGGGTCTTGGTCGCGGTGCTCACCACATGTCTCCCTGCTTCTTGAGCGCACGGCGGTAGACCACCGCGAAGAGCGACAGGAGCAGCAGGATCACCACGCCCCAGGCCGCGGAGGCCGCGTAGTCGCGCGGGCTGACGACGAACGAGAGCCGGTAGGCGTACGTCACGAGGATCTCGGTGGCGTCGCCGGGCCCGCCCCGGGTCAGCAGGAAGATCACCGGGAACATGTTGAAGGTCCAGATGCAGCTGAGCAGCGTGACCGTCGCGGAGACCGGCCGCAGGCCGGGCAGCGTGATGTGGCGGAACCGTTGCCAGGGGGTCGCGCCGTCCATCTCGGCGGCCTCGTACAGCTCACCGGGGATGGCCTGGAGCCCGCCGAGCAGGGCGACCAGCATGAAGGGCACGCCGATCCAGACGTTGACGGCGATGACGGAGATCTTCGCCCAGGTCGGGTCGTTGAGCCAGGAGACGGCGTCGATGCCGCCGCCCGAGAGCAGCTTGTTGAACACGCCGCTGCGCTCGTTGAAGAGCAGCTTCCAGGTGAAGACGGAGACGAAGGCGGGCACGGCCCACGGCAGGACGAGGGCCATGCGGTAGAAGGCGCGGCCCTTGATCTTCCGGTTGAGCAGGGTGGCCAGCGCCAGGCCGAGCGTGAAGGAGAGCGACACGCAGGCGACGGTCCACACCACGGTCCAGCCGAGCCGGTCCCAGAAGACGCCGTCGGTGAGGATCGCCTTGTAGTTGTCGAGACCCACGGACTGGTACGTCGCGGGAATGTGGTTGACGCCGATCGTGCGCTCGACGTTGGCTTCGTTCGCGTCGGTGAGCGACAGGTAGACGCCGCGCACGAGCGGGTAGCCGATGATCACGCCGATCACGGCGACGACCGGAGCGACCATGCTCCAGGCGTACCAGTGAGTGGTCAGCGCCCTGCGCAGCCGGCCCGGGCTCGTGGGCCCGGGGGTCTTCTCAGTGCGGCGGCCGCGGCCGCGGGCGCTGTGGGCGCCCGCGGCGGTGGCCTCCGACTGGCTGGTCTCGACAGCCATGGGTCGGTCAGCCCTTCTCACTGCTTACTTGTAGTCCTTGAGCATCTTGCGGTAGGCGTCGCCGGTCTCCTGGGCGGCCTTCTCCGGGGTGGTCCTGCCGCCCAGGACGTTGGCCATCTGCAGGCGGATCGGCTCGAAGAGCGCGTTGCCCTGCGGGATCCAGGGGCGCTCGACGGCCTTGTCGACCGCGGGCTTGAAGAACTTGACCATCTCGTTGTCCGCGACGGACGGCTGCGTGTAGACCGACAGGCGGGTCGGCAGCAGGCTGAGCTTCTCGGTGGTCTGCTGCTGGACCTTGGCGGAGCTCATGTAGCGGGCGAACTCGTACGACGCGTCGAGGTTCTTGGACCCGGCGTAGACGGAGAGGTTCCAGCCGCCCTGCGGGGAGCCCTGCGCGGCGCTGCCGGCCGGGACGGGCGCGATGCCGAGGTTGGCCGGGTCCTTGAACTCGGCGCCGGCGCGGGAGTCGGCGATGGCCCACGGGCCGTTGAGCATCATCGCGACCTTGCCGGACTTGAAGGCGTTCTGCATGTTGTTCCAGCCGTCGGAGGCGTCGGTGATCGCCGCCTTCGAGTCGACCAGGTCCTTGATGGTCGCAAACGCCTTGACGCCCGCCGGGTCGTCGATGGTGACGGCCTTGGACTTGGCGTCGACCATGTCGCCGCCCTCGCCGTACAGGAAGGGGAGGAACCAGTACGGGTCGTCGCCGCGGAGGTAGAGGCCGGTCTTGCCGGGCGACTTCTCGCTGATCTTCTTGGAGGCGGCCTTGAGCTCCTCGATGTTCTTCGGGACCTCGACGCCGGCGTCCTTGAGCATCTTCTTGTTGTAGAAGAGCGCCATGGTGTCGATGACCTGCGGCACGGCGTAGGTCTTGCCGTTGAACTTGGTGGACGCGGCGGCCTGCGGCAGCCAGTCGACCTCGTTCTCGACGGCGCGGGTGCCGTCCAGCGGGGCGAGGTAGCCCAGGTTGGCGAAGTCGGCGACCCAGGCGACCTCGGTGCGCATCACGTCGGGCGCTCCGGAGTTGCCGCCGGCGGCGTTCTTGAACTTGGCGTTGGCCTCGCCGAACGACACGCTGACGTAGTTGACCTTCACCTTGGGGTGCAGCTTGGTGAAGCCCTCGGCCAGCGCCTTGTAGGTGGGCTTCTCCGCCTCGTTCGCGGTGTCCCAGAAGGTGACGGTGCCGGAGAGCTCGCCCGAGCTCTTCTTGCCGCCGTCGCCCTCTCCGCCGCCGCAGGCCGCCATCGTGAGGCCGAGGGCCGCGACCAGCGCGGTGGCCGCTATGCCACGCCGCATGTGAACTCCTTCAACTGATCCCGGGAAGACGAAGGCGTACTCGCCTCCTGCCGACCGCTCCCTCGCGGCGCGCCGGGCTGGCAGGAACGTAACAGGGATGAAAACTTGCCGAAAGAGCTTGCGGGAATTTTCTGCAAGCACGGGTGATCGTTACATTCGCGTGTCCCTACAGTTGCCGATACATCGCTTGACACGCCCGTACGGATGGGTTGCGGACCCCTGGAAGCCTCTGCAAGCCTTTTCAGAAGTCGTTGCAGACACATTGCAGGACCGTTTCACGCCCACTCCCACCTCGTTGCCTGTACGTAGCCCCCATCCCGGCCCACCGAGAGGGACCCGCGCATGCCCCACGAGCTCACCTCGCCCGTCCAGGCACCCGAGGACGCGTGCCTCGCCGGCGCCGCCGCAACCGGGTGGTGGCGGGACGCCGTCATCTACCAGGTGTACGTCCGCTCCTTCGCCGACAGCGACGGCGACGGCATCGGCGACCTGCGCGGCGCCCGGGAGCGGCTGGAGCACCTGGTGGAGCTGGGCGCGGACGCCGTGTGGCTCACGCCGTTCTACGCCTCGCCCCAGGCGGACGGCGGGTACGACGTCGCCGACTACCGCGCCGTCGACCCCGTCTTCGGCGACCTCGCGGACGCCGACGACCTGGTGCGCCGGGCCCACGAACTGGGGCTGCGGGTGATCGTCGACATCGTCCCGAACCACACCTCCGACCGGCACCCGTGGTTCCGGGAGGCGCTGGCGGGCACGGGCCGCGAGCGCTACCACTTCCGCGCCGGCCGGGGCCCGGACGGCTCGCTGCCGCCCAACGACTGGGAGTCGGTCTTCGGCGGCCCGGCCTGGACCCGCGTGCCGGACGGCGCCTGGTACCTGCACCTCTTCGCGCCCGAGCAGCCCGACCTGAACTGGGACCACGAGGAGGTGCGGGCCGAGTTCGACTCGGTGCTGCGGTTCTGGCTGGACCTGGGCGTCGACGGGTTCCGCATCGACGTCGCGCACGGCATGGTGAAGGCGCCCGGCATGCCCGACATCGGCCACGGCGAGCAGGCCCGGCTGATCGGCACCCAGCAGCTGCCCTTCTTCGACCAGGACGGCGTCCACGAGATCCACCGCGCGTGGCGGCGGCTGCTCGACTCCTACGACGGCGAGCGCATCGGCGTCGCCGAGGCGTGGGCCCCGTCGGCGGAGCGCCTCGCGCTCTACGTCCGCCCCGACGAGCTCCACCAGGCGTTCAACTTCCAGTTCCTCAACTGCCCGTGGGACGCCGACTGCCTGCACCGGGTCATCGACGACTCCCTGCGCGCCACCACCTCGGTGGGCGCCACCACCACCTGGGTCCTCTCCAACCACGACGTCGTACGCCACCCCTCCCGCTACGGCCACGGCGAGGCGGGCCTGCGGCGGGCCCGGGCGGCCGCGCTGCTGATGCTGGCCCTGCCCGGCTCGGTCTACCTCTACCAGGGCGAGGAGCTGGGGCTGCCCGAGGTCACGGAGCTGCCGGACGATGTGCGCCAGGACCCGGCGTTCCTGCGCGGCGAGGGCCAGGACGGGCTGCGCGACGGCTGCCGCGTGCCGATCCCGTGGACCACCGGGGGCCCCTCGTACGGCTTCGGGCCGGGCGGCAGCTGGCTCCCGCAGCCCGCCGCCTGGGGAGGCCTGAGCGTCGAGGCCCAGACCGGCGACCCGGCCTCCACGCTGGAGCTCTACCGGGGCGCCCTCGCCCTGCGCCGCACCCACCCGGCCCTCGGCGCGGGCGACGGCGTGGAGTGGCTCCCGGCGCCGCGCGGTGTGCTCGCCTTCCGCCGCCGCGCCGGTGACGCGGTCTTCGTCTGCACGGTGAACCTCGGCGGCGAGCCGGTGGAACTGCCCGTTCCGGGGCGGCTGCTGCTCGCGAGCGCGCCACCCGTGCCGCAGGGCGCCGACTTCGCGCAGACCGGGTCCGGGGCGGCCGCCGAGGGCAAAGTGCCCGCGCCGGCACGCGAGTTGCCGGACGGCGCCGAGCCCGGCGACAGCGGGCGGACGGTCCTCCTCGCCCCCGATTCCTGCGTCTGGTGGGCAAGCTGACGTGCGGCCGGTACAGTCGCATCCTATGACCGCGCGGCTAGCCGACATCGCAGCCCAGGCGGGGGTCAGCGAAGCCACAGTCAGCCGCGTGCTCAACGGCAAGCCGGGTGTGGCCGCGGCCACCCGCCAGTCCGTGCTGGCCGCGCTCGACGTCCTCGGTTACGAACGGCCCGTGCGGCTGCGGCAGCGCAGCGCCGGGCTCGTCGGGCTCATAACGCCCGAGCTGGAGAACCCGATCTTCCCGGCCCTCGCCCAGGTCATCGGCCAGGCCCTGACCCGCCAGGGCTACACCCCCGTCCTCGCCACCCAGACGCCCGGCGGCTCCACCGAGGACGAGCTCACCGAGATGCTCGTCGAGCGCGGCGTCTCCGGCATCATCTTCGTCTCCGGTCTGCACGCCGACACCACCGCCGACATGACGCGCTACGACCAGCTGCGCGGCAAGGGCGTCCCGTACGTCCTGATCAACGGTTTCTCGCCCAAGGTGCAGGCCCCCTTCGTCTCCCCCGACGACCGGGCCGCGATGCAGCTCGCCGTCACCCACCTCGCCTCCCTCGGGCACACCCGGATCGGCCTCGCCGTCGGGCCGAAGCGCTTCGTCCCCGTCCTCCGCAAGATCGAGGGCTTCCGGCGCGGCATGCGCGAGCGGCTCGGGCTCTCCCCGGAGGAGACGGAGGAGCTCATCCAGCACTCCCTCTACACCCTGGAGGGCGGCCAGGCCGCCGCGACCGCGCTCATCGAGCGCGGCTGCACCGCCGTCGTCTGCGCCAGCGACATGATGGCGCTCGGCGCCATCCGCGCGGCGCGCCAGCGGGGCCTGCACGTCCCCCGTGACATCTCCGTCGTCGGCTTCGACGACTCCCCCCTCATAGCGTTCACGGACCCGCCCCTGACCACCATCCGCCAGCCCGTGCAGGCGATGGGCCAGGCGGCGGTCCGCGCGCTGCTGGAGGAGATCGGCGGCACCCCCGCCCCGCACAGCGAGTTCGTCTTCATGCCCGAGCTCGTCGTCCGGGGCTCCACGGCCTCCGGACCCCAAGGCCGGCGGGGGGCGGACCGGCGCGGCGACGGCAGCGATGGCAGCGAGGACCCGGCTGACGGATGATCGACGCAGTGGACATATCTGGCAGACTCTTGGCCCATGGGTGACACAACAGTGAGAACAATGGAAGGCCGTACGACGGCCCCCTCATCACCCATCGAGGAGCAGCGCCCCCAGGCCGCGCCCCCGCGCCGGACCCTCCTGGAGCGCCTGCGGGCCCCCCGTCGCCCCCGTATCTGGTTCGAGATCCTGCTGATCGCGGTCAGTTACGGCACGTACTCGGCGATCCGCAACGCCGTACCGGAGCAGAAGGCCGAGGCGCTGCGCAACGCCGACTGGATCTGGCGGGCCGAGCAGGCGCTCGGCATAGCGGTCGAGAAGACCGTGAACCACGCCGTCGACTCCGTGACGTGGCTCATCGTGGGCATGAACTACTACTACGCCACGCTCCACTTCATCGTGACGATCGGCGTCCTGGTCTGGCTCTACCGCTGGCACCCGGGGCGGTACGCCGCCACCCGCCTGGTGCTGTTCTCCACCACCGGTGTCGCCCTGCTCGGCTACTACCTGTATCCGCTGGCGCCGCCGCGGCTGATGACCAGCGAGAGATTCATCGACACGGTCCTGGTGCACCAGACCTGGGGGTCGATGGCCTCCGGCGACCTGAAGCAGATGTCGAACCAGTACGCCGCGATGCCGTCGATGCACATCGGCTGGTCGCTGTGGTGCGGGCTGACGATCTACGCCCTGGCCCGGGCGCCCTGGGCGCGGATCCTCGGCTTCCTCTACCCGGTCGCCACGCTGGTGGTCATCGTCGCCACCGCCAACCACTTCTGGCTGGACGCGGTCGGCGGCCTGCTCTGCCTCGCCTTCGGGTACGCGCTCGCGTCCGTCTGGTACGGCAGCGTGCCGCACCGCCTGCCCCGCTACGTGGCCGTGACCGGTGGTGCGGTCCCCCAGGCCGCGGTCCCCCAAGCTGCGGCCCCACAGGCTGCGGCGCCTCAGGCTCAGGCCGCTCCGTAGAACAGCTCCTCCACCACGGCCCGCGCGCGGCGCGTCGTACGGCGGTAGTCCTCGACCATCTCGCCGACGTGCCCGGGGCCGTACCCGAGGTAGCGGGCGACGGCCGCCAGTTCGCGCCCGTCCGAGGGGAAGGTGTCGCCGGCCCGGCCGCGTACCAGCATCACGCCGTTGCGGACCCGGGTGGCCAGCACCCACGCCTCGTCCAGCGTCCGGGCGTCGTGCTCGTCGAGGAGGCCCGCCTCGCGCGCGGCGGCCAGCGCCTGCCGCGTGCGGGTGGTGCGCAGGGCGGGCACCTCGCGCGCGTGCCGCATCTGGAGCAGCTGCACGGTCCACTCCACGTCGGACAGGCCGCCGCGCCCCAGCTTGGTGTGGAGCGTGGGGTCGGCGCCGCGCGGTAGCCGCTCGGTCTCCATCCGCGCCTTGAGCCGGCGGATCTCGCGTACGGCGCCCTCGTCCAGCCCGCCCGCCGGGTAGCGCAGCGGGTCGATCAGCTCGATGAACCGGCGGCCGAGCTCCGGGTCGCCCGCCATCGGCTCCGCCCGCAGCAGCGCCTGGCTCTCCCAGCCGAGCGACCAGCGGCGGTAGTACGCCTCGTACGACTTGAGCGTGCGCACCAGCGGGCCGCTCTTGCCCTCGGGGCGCAGGTCGGCGTCGATCAGCAGCGGCGGGTCGGCGGTCGGCAGCTGGAGCAGCCGCCGCATCTCCGCGACCACGGCGTTCGCCGCGCGGGCCGCCTCCTGCTCGTCGACGCCCTCGCGCGGCTCGTGCACGAACAGCACGTCGGCGTCGGAGCCGTACCCCAGCTCGTGCCCGCCGAAGCGGCCCATGCCGATGACGGCGAACTTCGTCGGCAGGGTCTGGCCCCACTGCTCGCGCACGGCGGCACGCAGGGCCCCGGCGAGGGTCGCGGCGTTCAGGTCGGTGACCGCGTCGCCGACCCGGTCGACCAGCACCCCCGGATCGACCTCGGCGGGCCGGTCCTCCGTGCCGTACGAGTCGACGATGTCGGCGGCGGCGGTACGGAACAGCTCCCGGCGCCGTACGCCACGGGCCACGGCGACACCCTGCTCGGCGGTGTCGGCGCGGCCCACCGCCGCGAGGATCTCCGGCTCCAGGTGATCGCGGCGGCGCGGCTTCAGCCCCTCCGGCGCGCCCAGGATGGCCACCGCCTCCGGGGCCCGCAGCAGCAGGTCGGGCGCCAGCCGCCCGGCCGACAGCACCCGCGCGAGGTTCTCCGCCGCCGCGCCCTCGTCGCGCAGCAGCCGCAGGTACCACGGTGTCTTGCCCAGCGCGTCGGACACCTTGCGGAAGCCGAGCAGCCCCGCGTCCGGATCCGCCGAGTCCGCGAACCACCCCAGCAGCACGGGCAGCAGCGTCCGCTGGATCGCCGCCTTCCGGGTGACCCCGGACGACAGCGCCTCCAGGTGGCGCAGGGCCGCGACGGGATCGGCGTACCCAAGCGCCTCCAGCCGCTGCCCGGCCGCCTTGGCGCTCAGCCGCGTCTCACCGGGCGCGAGCTGCGCGACGGCGTCCAGCAGCGGCCGGTAGAACAGCTTCTCGTGCAGCCGCCGCACCACGGCGGCGTGCCGCTTCCACTCCCGGTTCAGCTCCGCCACCGGGTCGGTCCGCATGCCCATCGACCGCCCGAGCCGCCGCTGGTCGTCCTCGCCCTCCGGCACCAGGTGGGTCCGGCGCAGCCGGTACAGCTGGATGCGGTGCTCCATGGCGCGCAGGAAGCGGTACGCCTCGTCCATCTGCGCCGCGTCCACCCGTCCGACGTACCCGCCGGCCGCCAGCGCCTTCAGGGCCTCCAGGGTCGTACCGCTGCGCAGCGTGGCGTCGCTGCGCCCGTGCACCAGCTGCAGCAGCTGCACCGCGAACTCGACGTCCCGCAGGCCGCCGGGGCCGAGCTTCAGTTCCCGGTCGACCTGGGCGACCGGGATGTTGTCGACCACGCGGCGCCGCATCTTCTGGACGTCGGCGACGAAGTTCTCCCGCTCGGCGGCCTGCCACACCAGCGGGGAGACGGCGTCGATGTACGCCTCCCCCAGCTCGGCGTCGCCCGCCACCGGGCGCGCCTTCAGCAGGGCCTGGAACTCCCAGGTCTTCGCCCAGCGCTGGTAGTACGCGAGGTGGCTCGACAGGGTCCGCACCAGCGGGCCGTTGCGCCCCTCGGGCCGGAGGTTGGCGTCCACCGGCCAGATGGCGCCCTCGACGGTCGTCTCGGAGCAGATGCGCATGAGGTGCGAGGCGAGCCGCGTGGCGGCCTGGAGGGCCTTGCCCTCGTCGCCGCCGTCCGCCGCCTCCCCGACGAAGATCACGTCGACGTCGGAGACGTAGTTGAGCTCGTTCCCGCCGCACTTGCCCATCGCGATGACGGCGAGCCGGCACGCGGCGGCGTCCTCGGGCGCGGCGGCCTCGGCGATGGCGAGCGCCCGGCGCAGGGTGGCCGTGGCGAGGTCGGCGAGCTCGGCGGCGGTCTCGGCCACGTCGATGGTGCCGCACACGTCGCGCGCGGCGATGGCCAGCAGGCACCTGCGGTAGGCCACGCGCAGCGCCACGGGGTCGTCGGCCCCGGCGAGCCCGCGCTCGAACTCCGTGACCCCGGGGTGCAGGTCGGCCGCCTCGTACGTGACGAGCGCCCGCCAGTCCTGCGGGTGCCGCGCCAGGTGGTCGCCGAGCGCCTCGGACGCCCCCAGCACCCCGAGCAGCCGGTCCCGCAGCGGCTTGGCGCCGACCAGCGTCGCCAGCAGCTGCCCGTCCTCCTGCGCCTCGGCGAGGCGTACGAGCCCGCGCAGCGCGAGGTCGGGATCGGCGGTGGCGCCCAGCGCGTCCAGGAGCACCGGGTTCTCGCGCACGGCCGCGAGCACCGGCAGCTCCAGCAGCCGCCCGGCGGCGGAGGGGTCGGTGAACCCGTGCCGCAGCAGCCGCGTGAAGGTACTGCTCCTGCGCCCCGGCGCCGTCATGGGTCTCCCTCCACCGCGAGTAAGGGTCGCCGCCGAGCCTATCGGCCCAGGCGGGCGGGGGCATGAACGCACCTGGCTTCCGGCCGGCGGCAAGGGCCGCGGGCGGCACCGGCCGGGACGGCGGACCGGCAGGCACCGGCGCAGCGGGCGGCACCGGCCCGTCGGCGTGACCGACCGCACACCGCCCCCAATGAACCCGATCACGGCAAACGCGCTCTTCTCCCCCGGTTCGCCCATTCCTCCGCGTACGGAAGCCCTCGCCCATGCCCCGCCGCCCCGCTGCCCGCCCCGCCGGTCGCCCCGCCCGCCGCCGTCTGTTCCTCGCCGCGCCCGTCGCCGTGCTCGCCGCCATCACCGGCGGAACGCTCGCGTTCACCGCCGGTTCCTCGGGCGCGTCCGACTGGCCGAGCCGGGGTGTGCCGGAGGCGCACGCGGTGAAGCCGGTGCGGACGGCCGGGGAGTCGGTGGTGCAGATCATGGCCCACCCGGACGACGACCTGTTCTTCATGAACCCGGACACCGGCCACTCCCTCGCCACCGGCCGGAGCCTGACGTCCGTCTACCTGACGGCCGGCGAGTCCGACGGCCGCAACGCCCGCCACCAGGACCCGCGCCCGCCCGCGGACAAGGCGGCGTACGCCGAGGCGCGCCAGAACGGCATCCGCGCCGCGTACGCCGAGATGGCGACCGGCAACCGCACGAGCCCGTGGGACCGCACCTCCATACGCACGGCCGGCGGCGGCCTCGCGGAGCTGGACACGCTGCGCGCCAAGCCGCACGTCAGCCTCGTCTGGCTCCAGCTGCGCGAGGCGGGCAGCATCACCGGCGACCGCCCGCACAGCCTGCACGGCCTGTGGGACGGCCGGATCGAGGAGCTGGAGTCGCAGCTGGCGGCCGGTTCCCCGGTGCGGGAGGAGTTCTCGTACAGCAAGGAGGAGACGGTCGAGACCCTCGCCGGCCTCCTCGACCGCTTCCGCCCCACCTTCGTGCGGATGATGGACCCGACGCCCGGCCACAACGACCGTACGGGCAAGCTCTCGGACCACCAGGACCACATGTACGGCGCGCGGTTCGCGCAGGCGGCCCTGGCCCGGTACGCGGACTCCCCGGGCCACCCGCCGTTCGCCGTGCAGAACTACCTCGGGTACTCGACCGGCGGCCTGCCGCACGCGCTCGACCCGGAGACGACCGAGGCGAAGCTGCGCTCGCTGAGGACGTACGCGTGGATGGACCACACCGACTACTGCGAGGACCCGGCCGGTTGCGGCGACCGCAAGGTGGCCGCGCGGCCGGCCGGGCACGGCTGGGCGCAGTCCATCCGCTACACGCGCTCGGAGTCGACGACGTGGGTGCGGCAGGGGCCCCGGCCCGGTGAGCTGTACGCGTTCGGCGTCCTCGACGGCCGCCTCGCGGTCTGGCACCGGACGGCCACGACGGAGTGGACGGGCCCGGTGCTCCACGCGGGCGCGGGGCTGGACGGCGGCGTGACGTCCGTCCGGCTCCCGGACGGGCGGATCGCGGTGTTCGGCACGCGTACGGACCTGGGCGGCGAGCGCCCGGAGGCGTACCGCCGTGACGTGGTGACCGCCGTGCAGACGGCACCGGGGGGCGCTTTCGGGCCGTGGCGTTCCCTGGGTACGCCGGACCCGGACGACGCCGCGGGCACGTCGGACATCAGCGTCCCGGCGGTGCTGGTGGACCGGGAAGGCCGGGCGACGGTGTACGTACGGGACGCGGGCCACGGCCTGAGCGTGACGTCGCAGCGGCCGGACGGCGGGTGGACGCCGTGGCGTTCCGCGGGCGGGAAGGGGGTGCACGGCAACCCGGTGGCGGTGAACGACGCGACGGGCCGCGGCTACGTCTTCGCGGGTACGGCCACGACGGTCCTGGCCTGGACGCAGGCGGCCCCCGGCGCCCCGGTGACGGGCCCGGCGGCGACCGGGCTGCCGCCGACCACGGTGGCGCTGAGCGCCACGCCGGACGGTGCCGACGGCGTACGGCTCTGGTTCCGCGAGCCGGACTCGGGAGCGGTGCGCTCGGCCCGCGTCGCGGCGGGCGGTGACGTGACGGTGCTCGGCGCCGGGACCGGGACCGGGACCGGGACCGGGGGCCGCGGCGGCTACGGCGCGGTGGCGGCGTCCGGCGAGGGGCTGGCCCTGCGCGGAGGCGGCGGCGCGCTGTGGACGGCGCCGCTCGACGCGGCGGGCCGTCCCGCGCCCGGCTCCGGTCTCTTCGCGGGTGCCCCGGCGGCGTCCCCGTACGGCTTCGCGGCCCTGGGCCTGGACGGCCGGCTGCGCTGGACGCCCTGGGAGAGGTGAGGGCCGGGTCCTTGCCCGGGCCGACGGCGGCCAGTACGGTCCCGGTCCATGAACTGGACCCTCGAAGTCGTCCTCGTCCCGGTCACCGACCTGGACCGGGCCAAGGACTTCTACGGCACGAAGTGCGGCTTCAAGGTGGACCTGGACACGGAGGTGGCCCCGGGCATCCGCATCATCCAGCTGACGCCACCAGGCTCCCGCTGCTCGATCGCGCTGCAGAGCGGCATGCCGCTGGCCCCCGGCGAGAAGGCCATGGCCCCGGGGTCGCTCCAGGGCCCCCAGCTGTGCGTCACGGACATCGACGCGGCCCGCGCGGAGCTGGTCTCGCGCGGGGTGGAGGTGAGCCCGGTGCAGCACGTGGGCCCGGAGGGCTGGGCCGAGGGCAAGGGCGAGACCTGGAACTCCTTCATGTTCTTCAAGGACCCGGACGGCAACGGCTGGACGGTCCAGGAGGCCCCGTCGGAGCTCTCGGAGCGCTAGCCCCGCGCGCCGGGGGGCGTCAGTAGTAGCCCTTCTGCCCGTCCAGCAGTTCCCGCATCGCGTCCAGGTGCCCGGCGTGCCGTGCGGTCTCCTCCACCATGTGGATGAGCATCCACCGCAGGCTCGCCCGCCCGGACCGGAAGTCGGGGTGGCGTCCCGTCTCCTCCAGGGCGTGGGCCGCCACGATCTCGTTGGAGACCTCGCACTGCCGCTCGTACTCCTCCAGGAGCCGCGCGAGCGGCACTCCCTCGACCTTCATGTCGAGGTCCTCTTCGCTTTCGTCGAACGACGGGTTGCTGTCGGCCGGTTCGCCCAGGAACAGCACCTTGAACCAGGCGTGCTCCACCCACCGCAGGTGCGACACGACACCGGCCACGGTCATGAGGGGCGAATGCGGCAGCACGGCCCGGTGCGCGTCCGCCTCGGCGAGGCCCTCGCACTTCCACCGGACGATGGCGCGCTGCGTGTCGAGCCACCCGACGAGCTGGGTCCGCTCGTCGGCGTCGAAGGGGGGCCGTACGGGACGTACAGGAGAAGAGGTCATGGGCGCGCACGCTAGCCAAGCCGGGGATGCGCGCGCACCCGCTTTTCGCTGACGGCACCGGCGGGTTGGGGCGCGCGTGAGCGTCCGGCGTCAGGCGCCCGCCGCTTCCCGGGCGAAGGGCCCGTTGTTCGCGAAGACGAGCCTGGCGAAGTTCTCGCCGATGCGGCGGTGTCCTTCGGGGCCGGGGTGGAGCCCGTCCGGCAGGGGGAACTCGTCGTGGTCGCTCTCGCCGTAGAGGTCGAGTCCGTCGAGGTAGTGGAGGTTGGGGTCCTCGGCGGACCGCTGCTTGACGATGTCGGCCAGGACGTCGCGGACGATCGTGAGCGTCAGCCGTCCGGCGGCGGTCTCGGCCGGATCACCGGTGGCCTTGAACTTCAGGGTTCCGCTGGAGAGGTCCGGCATGAGAGGTCCGGGGGTGTTCTCGTGGGTCGGACACAGGACGGGGGAGACCAGGAGCAGGGGGATGGTGGGGTGGCCCTCGCGGATGGTGTCGAGGAGGCCGTGGACGGCGGGGGCGAAGGCGCGCAGGCGCATGGCGTCGCTGTTGACGACGTTGATGCCGAGCTTGAGGCTGATCAGGTCTGCACGGGTGTCGCGTATCGCGCGGGCGGTGAACGGGTCGACCAGTGCACTGCCGCCGAATCCGAGGTTGATCAGCTCCACATCGCCTGCGGAGGCGGCCACCCCGGGCCAGATGGTGCTGGGGAAGACGGCGTTGGATCCGTGGCTGATGGAGCTGCCGTGATGCAGCCACACCCGGCGACCGGTCTTCCGGGCCGGCTCGACGGGGGCGTCGGTGCGCAGGGCGATGACCTCGGTGATCTCCGTGTGCGGGAGCCAGATCTCGATGTCCTTCTCGCCGGAGGGGAGGTCGGTGAAGTGGGCGGTGCCGGCGGGGCCCGGGGTGAACTCCGCGGTCTGGGTCCGCATGTCGGTGATGGTGCGCAGGTTCCCGCCGTCCACGGTGGCCTGGGCGGTGAGGCGGCCGTCGACCAGGAGGTCGTAGACGCCGTCCGGCGGGGGCGGGTAGCCCCGGTAGACGCGTTTGGTCGGCAGGGTGTCCAGGCGGATGGTGGTGGCGCTCGTACGGAAGGCCAGCCGGACACCTGAGGGTTGAGCCTCGGCCACGGCCAGCAGGGCGTCGGGGATCTGGCGGCGTGCCCCGGCGGGCAGCCGGTGCGGCAGCAGGCCGTGGGCGGTCTCCTCCACCTCGAGGTGTCCGTGCAGGAAGTCGGCGGTGACGGGGGTGGTGATCAGGTGCTGTTCGGTGCT
Organism: Streptomyces sp. NPDC045998; assembly: GCF_056430285.1. NCBI lineage: Bacteria > Bacillati > Actinomycetota > Actinomycetes > Kitasatosporales > Streptomycetaceae > Streptomyces > Streptomyces sp. NPDC045998. The sequence goes on along the minus strand of NZ_JBWKLJ010000001.1, from coordinate 561,345 downwards.
CATTGCCTCAAGCCTGGGGCGGGGTGTCGGGTCGGTGTGAAGAAGCCGTCGCGGGTGACGCGACCGGTCAGGTGGTGGACCGGCTCCGCAGTGCGGCGTCGAGGCGGTCCAAGGTCCAGGCCCAGGACTGCTGCGCGGAGATCTCGGTGTGGTCGAAGCCGCCGGCTGCCTCCAGGGAGGCGTAGCCGTGGAAGACGCTGCCCAGCATGCGTACCGCGTGTGTCTGGTCCGGCTCGGCCAGCTCGTAGCCGCGCAGGATCGCCCGAGCCATCTGCGCGTGCCGGACGCCGGCGCTGGCCGCAGCGGTCTGCGGGTCGAGCCGGTACCGCGCCGCTTCGTATCGGCCGGGGTGCGCTCGGGCGTAGTCCCGGTAGGCGTTCGCGAAGGCCGTCAGGGCGTCCTTGCCCGCGCGCCCGGCCACGGCGTCGGCGACCCGGTCGGCGAGTTCCTCCAGCGCGAACAGCGCGATCCGGGTCTTGAGGTCGTGGGAGTTCTTCACATGCGCGTACAGGCTCGCCTGCTTCACGCCGAAACCCCGGGCGAGCGCGGACAGGGTCACCTGATCGAAACCGGCCTCATCGGCGAGTTCCGCACCAGCGAGCGTCAGCCGCTCCGGGCTCAGTCCCGCGCGAACCACAGCCATCACCTACCCTCAGTACGCCTATAGCAAGAAGCCATCTACCTATAGCCTATAGCAAACGATGCATAGCCTGAAGGTTTGGCGCACTCTGCCGAAGGGGGCGGGGTGGGGTAGGTGCCGGCGACCGCACAGGAGCCCGAGCGGCAAGCAGGCCGCAGAGCCGCCGCTTCCACGCCGGACGGCCCACAGGCGGCCCAAGGCCGTTGAGACTACTTCGGGCCAGTGGCTGAGTGCCGCCGGCCCGGGTGGTCGTTACCGCTCGCTACCGCGTCTGCGCTTACAGCACCGGCAGGTTCTTCCGCAGTTCGAAGGCCGTGACCTCGCTGCGGTACTCCTCCCACTCCTGCTTCTTGTTGCGGAGGAAGAAGTCGAAGACGTGCTCGCCGAGCGTCTCGGCGACCAGCTCGCTGCGCTCCATCAGGGAGATCGCCTCGCCGAGGTTCTGCGGGAGCGGCTCGATGCCCATCGCGCGGCGTTCGGCGTCGGAGAGGGCCCAGACGTCGTCGTCGGCGCCGGGGCCGAGTTCGTAGTTCTCCTCGATGCCCTTGAGGCCGGCCGCGAGGAGGACCGCGTACGCCAGGTAGGGGTTGGCGCCGGAGTCGACGGAGCGGACCTCGACGCGGGAGGAGCCGGTCTTGCCGGGCTTGTACATGGGGACGCGGATCAGGGCGGAGCGGTTGTTGTGGCCCCAGCAGATGTAGGAGGGGGCCTCGCCGCCGGAGCCGGCGGTGCGGGCCGAGCCGCCCCAGATGCGCTTGTAGGAGTTGACCCACTGGTTGGTGACGGCCGAGATCTCCGCCGCGTGGCGCAGGAGGCCCGCGATGAAGGAACGTCCCACCTTGGAGAGCTGGTACTCGGCGCCGGACTCGTAGAAGGCGTTGCGGTCGCCCTCGAAGAGCGAGAGGTGGGTGTGCATGCCGGAGCCGGGGTATTCGGAGAACGGCTTCGGCATGAAGGTGGCCTGGACGCCCTGCTCCAGCGCGACCTGCTTCATGACCAGGCGGAAGGTCATGATGTTGTCGGCGGTCGACAGCGCGTCCGCGTACCGCAGGTCGATCTCCTGCTGGCCCGGGGCGCCCTCGTGGTGGCTGAACTCGACGGAGATGCCCATCGATTCGAGCATGGTGATCGCCTGGCGGCGGAAGTCCATGCCGACGTTCTGCGGGGTGTGGTCGAAGTAGCCGGAGTTGTCGGCGGGAACCGGCTTGCTGCCGTCCAGCGGCTTGTCCTTCAGCAGGAAGAACTCGATCTCGGGGTGGGTGTAGAAGGTGAACCCGAGGTCGGACGTCTTGGCCAGGATGCGCTTGAGGACGTAGCGGGGGTCGGCGAAGGAGGGCGAGCCGTCGGGCATGAGGATGTCGCAGAACATCCGGGCGGTGCCGGGGGCCTCGGCGCGCCAGGGGATGATCTGGAACGTGCCCGGGTCCGGCTTGGCGATCATGTCGGACTCGTACACCCGGGCGAAGCCCTCGATGGCCGAGCCGTCGAAGCCGATCCCCTCATCGAAGGCCTGTTCGAGTTCGGCGGGGGCGACGGCGACCGACTTCAGGAAGCCCAGCACGTCCGTGAACCACAGGCGCACGAACCGGATGTCGCGCTCCTCGAGCGTGCGGAGCACAAATTCCTGCTGCTTGTCCATTTCCAACACCCATCCTCGCTGATCAGGCCAGCATGCCACCACACGGTTTCGTGCACGTTGCGAACCCATACTGCCTGCCGGGCTGTGGCGTACGTAACGGTGGCCTCGCAGACTGGGCCTTATGGACCGTGGCGCACAGGAGCTGCCCGGCACCCGCGTGCCGGACTGGCTGCGGCTGCTGCCGTGGCTGGCGCTGCTCGTCCTGGTGATCGTCCAGCTGACCACCCCCGCCACCGTCCAGCTCGGCTTCGCCTTCGCCGTCGTGCCGCCGCTGACGTCCCTCGTGTACGGGATGCTCGGCACGGCCCTGGTCTCCGGCACGCTCTTCGGGCTGCTGCTCATGCCGGCCATCCGGGCCGATGACGTCACCCACGGGGACCTGCTGGCGTTCTCGCTGATCGGCGCGGTCAGCGTGCTCCTGGCGTGGCTGCGGGCGCGCCGGGACGCCCAGCTGGTGTCCGTGCGGACGGTCGCGGAGGCCGCGCAGCTCGCGGTGCTGCCCCCGCTGCCGGAGCGCGTCGGGCCGGTGCGGTGCGGGGCGCTGTACCGGGCCGCCGAGCGCGGCACGCTCGTCGGCGGCGACCTGTACGACGTCCAGGACGGGCCGTACGGCGTGCGGGCCGTCGTCGCCGACGTCCAGGGGCACGGGCTCGCGGCCGTCGCGACGGTGGCGGCGCTGCTCGGCACCTTCCGGGAGGCGGTCCTCGACGAACCGGAGCTCGGCGGGGTGGCGGCCCGGCTGGACCGGCGGCTGGTGGTCGACTCGGCCGGGCGCGGGGGCGCCGAGGCGGAGGTCTTCGCCACCGCCGTGCTGCTGGAGTTCGCGCCCCCGGGGGCCGACGGGGCGGCGGGGGCCGTACGGGTGCTCAGCTGCGGGCACCCGGCGCCGCTGCTGGTGAACGGCGAGGGGGCGCGGGAGGTGGCCGTGGAGCCGGGGTCGCCGCTGGGCCTGGGGCTCGCGGAGTACCGGCCGCCGCCGGTGGCGACCGTGGCGCTGCGCCCGACGGACGTCCTGCTCGCGCACACCGACGGCGTGACGGAGGCACGGGACGCGACGGGGGCCTTCTACCCGCTGGTCTCCCGCGTCCCGCGCCACGCGGGCCCGCCGGTGGAGCTGGTGCGCGAGGTGTGGCGGGACCTGTCCGCGTACGCGGGCGTCATCGCCGACGACGTGGCGCTGCTGGCGCTGAGCGCGCCGGACGCGAGCGGGGCGGCGGCCGTGGCCCCGTAGGCGTACGGCCGTTAACATCAGCGCCCATGGGGGGCCTGGGGCTCATACGCGTCGCGCGTCCCATGGTGCTGGTGAGCGCCGTGGTGACGCTGCTCGCCGCGCTCTTCGTCTGTCTGGGCGGGGGCGACCGCCCCGGGGTCCGGCAGGACGAGCCCCGCCGGATCACGCTCGCCGCCGTCGCCACCGAGTACACCTGCCCGTACGACCACGGCGACTGCGCCCTCTTCCCCCACCTCTCCCCCGCCGTCCTCACCGCCCCGCCGCTCGATCCGCCGCGGCAGACCGACGGGCTCGCGGGCCTCCCCGTGGCGTACGCCGCCGACCGCCCGGACCGGGTCGCGGTGCGGGCGCGCGCCCCGGACCTCCATGTCCTTCAGGTGCTGCGGACCTAGATCGACCAGGTCCGCTCGCTTACGCGTCACACATCGCCGATCACGCACCTCACGAAGGACATCGACATCATGGCTGCCAACCGCAACACCTCCAGCGCCGACCGCCGCGCCCGAATAGAGGAGATGCGCCGTGCCGAGAAGGCGCGCGAGCGCCGCAACCGCATCCTCACCATCACCCTGAGCACGGTGGTGGTCGCGGGCCTCGTCGGCTTCGGCGTGTACGTGCTCAACGAGGAGAAGGAGCAGAAGCGGCAGGAGGAGGCCGCGGCCAAGGCGCCCATCAAGGACGAGAAGTCCTGGGACGCGAAGAAGCTCGGCCGCAACCACCCCACCACGCCGGTCTCGTACCCGATGAAGCCGCCGGTCGGCGGCGACCACCACCCGGTGTGGCAGAACTGCGACGGCGACGTCTACAAGAAGCCGGTCCGCAACGAGAACGCCGTCCACTCGCTGGAGCACGGCGCGGTGTGGGTGACGTACAACGACAAGGCGGCCGCCGCCGACGTGAAGAAGCTGGAGGAGAAGGTCGGCAAGACCCCCTACACGCTGATGAGCCCGGTCAAGGACCAGGCCGGGACGATCATGCTGAGCGCCTGGGGCAAGCAGGTCTCCGTGGACAAGGCCGATGACCCGCGCGTGGACCAGTTCCTCACGAAGTACGTCAAGGGCCCGCAGACCCCCGAGCCGGGTGCCGCGTGCACGGGCGGAGTGGGCGCGCAGTGAAGGTGACCCGTACGCACCTGGCCGCCGCCGTGGCGATCGTGCTCGCGCTGCTCTTCGCCGGGGTGGCGACGGTCGCCACGGCGGGCGGCAAGGGCGGCGAGGAGGAGGCCCGGACCCCGGCGGCGCACTCGGCGGACGCCGGGTTCGCGCGGGACATGTCGGACCACCACCAGCAGGCGGTGGAGATGTCGTTCATCGTGCGGGACCGCACGGCGGACGACGAGGTGCGCCGCCTGGCGTACGACATCGCCAACACCCAGGCCAACCAGCGCGGCATGATGATGGGCTGGCTGGACCTGTGGGGGCTGCCGAAGGTGGCCATGGACCAGGAGCCGATGGCCTGGATGGGCACGCCGTCCCACGGCTCGTCGCACGGCTCGTCCCACGGTTCGTCGCACAGCCCGTCGCACGGCTCCTCCCCCGGTGCCGGTGCCGGTGCCCAGGGGCTCATGCCCGGCATGGCGACCAAGGCGGAGCTCGACCGGCTGCGGGCCGCGAGCGGCAAGGAGGCGGAGGTCCTGTACCTCCAGCTGATGATCGACCACCACAAGGGCGGCGTGCACATGGCGCAGGGATGCGTCGAGAAGTGCGAGGTGGGGGTCGAGCAGCGGCTGGCCCAGGGCATGGTCGACGCGCAGGAGTCGGAGGTCCGGCTGATGACCGACATGCTGGCGAAGCGCGGGGCCAAGCCGCGGGGCTGAGCTTCGCCGGCGGCGCCACCCGTGCCCCCGTGACGGCCCACAGCGGTCGCGGGGGCACGGGGGCCGGACGAGAATGGGAAGCGCTCGGGGACGTACGGCCTTATGACCCTGCATTACGGAGGTACGCACCCCATGACCACCGCCAAGGACATCATGCACCCCGGCGCACGTTGGCTTCCCCAGCACGAGACCCTCGACCGCGCCGCGCAGCTGATGCGCGACGAGAACGTGGGCGCGCTGCCCATCGCGGACGAGAACGAGCGCCTCTGCGGCATCCTCACCGACCGCGACATCGTCGTCGGCTGTGTGGCCGAGGGCCGCGACCCGGCACGGGTGACGGCGGGCGACATGGCGAAGGGCACGCCGCGCTGGATCGACGCCAACGCGGACGTGAGCGAGGTCCTCACGATGATGAAGGACCACCAGATCCGCCGGCTTCCGGTCATCGAGAACAAGCGCCTGGTCGGCATGATCAGCGAGGCCGACCTCGCCCGGCACCTGTCGGACCGCCAGGTGGCCGAGTTCGCGGAGCGGGTCTACGCCCCGTAACACGCGCACGCACGCACGAGGAGGGGCACGGCCGGCCGGCCGTGCCCCTCCGCCGTGCCGCGGGCGGACGCGGGCGGGTCGGCGCAGGACATTGCGTCGCTTTGACGATTAGACTGGTCGCGTGCCTCAACTACGCCTCGCCCTCAATCAGATCGACTCGACGGTCGGCGATCTCACGGCCAACGCCGAGGCCGTCGTCCACTGGACCCGGCACGCCGCCGAGCAGGGGGCGCACCTCGTCGCGTTCCCGGAGATGGTGCTGACCGGCTACCCCGTCGAGGACCTCGCCCTGCGGTCGTCCTTCGTGGAGGCCTCCCGCGCCGCGCTGCGGGCGCTCGCCCGGCGGCTGGCCGACGAGGGGTTCGGGGAGCTGCCGGTCGTCGTCGGGTACCTGGACCGGGCGGAGAAGGCCCAGCCCCGGTACGGCCAGCCGGCCGGGGCGCCGCGGAACGCCGGGGCCGTGCTGTACGGCGGTGAGGTCGTGCTGCAGTTCGCCAAGCACCACCTGCCCAACTACGGCGTCTTCGACGAGTTCCGGTACTTCGTGCCGGGCGACACCATGCCGGTCGTGCGCGTCCACGGCGTGGACGTCGCGCTGGCGATCTGCGAGGACCTGTGGCAGGACGGCGGGCGCGTCCCGGCCGCCCGCAGCGCGCACGCGGGTCTGCTGATCTCGATCAACGCCTCGCCGTACGAGCAGAACAAGGACGACGTCCGGCTGGACCTCGTGCGCAAGCGCGCCCAGGAGGCCGGCTGCACGCTGGCGTACCTGGCGATGATCGGCGGCCAGGACGAGCTCGTCTTCGACGGCGACTCGATCGTCGTGGACCGGGACGGTGAGGTCGTCGCCCGGGCGCCGCAGTTCGCCGAGGGCAGCGTGATCCTGGACCTGGACCTGCCGGCCGCCGCCGCGGACGCGCCGGAGGGCCTGGTCGACGACGGGCTGCGCATCGACCGGGTGGTGCTGTCGGAGGAGCCGCTGCCGGCGTACGAGCCGGAGCTGACGGGCGGGTACGCGGAGCGCCTCGACGACGACGAGGAGGTGTACACCGCGCTGGTCGTGGGCCTGCGGGCGTACGCCGCGAAGAACGGTTTCCGCTCCGTGCTGGTCGGCCTGTCCGGCGGCATCGACTCCGCGCTCGTCGCGGCGATCGCGTGCGACGCGCTGGGCGCGGCGAACGTGTACGGCGTGTCGATGCCGTCCAAGTACAGCTCCCAGCACTCCAAGGACGACGCGGCCGAGCTGGCCCGCCGCACCGGGCTGAACTTCCGCACCGTGCCGATCGAGCCGATGTTCGACGCGTACATGGGGTCCCTGGGGCTGACGGGCCTCGCGGAGGAGAACCTCCAGTCGCGGCTGCGCGGCACGCTGCTGATGGCCCTCTCCAACCAGGAGGGCCACATCGTCCTGGCGCCCGGCAACAAGTCCGAGCTGGCGGTCGGTTACTCGACGCTGTACGGCGACTCGGTCGGCGCGTACGGGCCGATCAAGGACGTGTACAAGACGGCGGTCTTCCGGCTGGCGCGGTGGCGCAACCGGGCGGCGGAGGAGCGCGGGCAGACGCCGCCGATCCCGGAGAACTCCCTCACCAAGCCCCCGAGCGCCGAGCTGCGCCCCGGCCAGGTCGACACGGACTCCCTGCCCGACTACGACGTGCTGGACCGGATCCTGGAGCTGTACGTCGACCGCGACCGGGGCAAGGACGCCATCGTCGCGGCCGGTTTCGACGAGGAGCTGGTGACGAGGACGCTGCGGCTGGTGGACGTCGCCGAGTACAAGCGGCGCCAGTACCCGCCGGGCACCAAGATCTCGGCCAAGGGCTTCGGCAAGGACCGGCGCCTGCCGATCACCAACCGCTGGCGCGAGACGACGGCGTAGCGCGCGGAGCGCTGAGCCCAGCGAGCGGTCAGAGCGTGACGCGGGCGGCGATCGGCAGGTGGTCGCTGTCGGTCGCCGGGAGCGTCCAGGAGGCGACCGGCTCGACGCCCCGCACCAGGATCTGGTCGATCCGCGCCATCGGGAAGGCGGCCGGCCAGCTGAAGCCCATGCCGTCGCCCGCCGCGCCCTGCGTGGAGCGCAGCTGCGAGGTGACGGCGTTGAGCGAGCGGTCGTTCATGGTGCCGTTGAGGTCGCCGAGCAGGATCACCTTCCCGAGCGGCTCGCGGGCGATGGCCTCGCCCAGCGCGTCGGCGCTGTTGTCGCGCTGGTTGGCCGTGAAGCCGGCGTTGAGCTTGACCCGGACCGACGGCAGGTGGGCGACGTACACCGCGAAGTCGCCCATGGGCGCGGAGACGGTGGCGCGCATGGCGCGCGTCCAGCCCAGCCGGATGTCGACCGGGGCGACGTCGGCCAGCGGGTACGTGCTCCACAGGCCGACCGTGCCCTGGACGGAGTGGTACGGGTAGCGGTCGGCGAGTGCCTTCTCGTACACCGGGACCATGGCCGGCTTGAGCTCCTCCAGGGCCACGACGTCCGCGCCGGAGGCGGCGACGCTGCGGGCGGTGCCCTCGGGGTCGGGGTTGTCGGCGTTGACGTTGTGCGAGACGACCATGAGATCGCCGCCGGGGCCGGACTTGTCGGTGGCGAGGCCGCCGAAGAAGTTGAGCCAGACGGCGACCGGCAGCACCAGGGCGATCAGCGCGGTCGCCGAGCGGCGCAGCAGCGCGGCGACGAGCAGGACCGGCAGGAAGACGCCGATCCAGGGCAGGAACGTCTCGGTGAGGCTGCCGATGTTGCCGACGCGGTTCGGGATCTCGGCGTGGAAGATCATCACCAGTGCGAGGAGCACCGCGCAGAGGGCGAGGAGGACGCCCCGGCGCCAGATCCCCGGATCGCGGCGCAAGCGGTCGGCCACCGACCGGACCCGGGATCCGGTGCGCTCGCGCTCCGCGCCGCCGCCGCTCCCCGTCTCCGTCACGTCCACCTGCGCCATTCCGTCGTCCTCACTGCCTTGCTTGTCGTGCTCACCGTCCCCCGGAACCCCGACCCTAGGGGATCGGGTGACGGCCGTACTGTCCCGAGGACGAGATTGCGGCGCGGCCGGGTTCCGAAGGTTGCGGTCGAGGCGGCAGCTGTGACAGAACGCGCATATTTGCGACCGTTGTGCGGCCGGTGGTGACGCGGTGGCGACACCGAGCCGCGGGGCCCCACGCTCAGCCGCGTACCGGTTCCTCCCGCGCGTCCCCGTGCGGGGCCTGCGGCGCGGGCCCGCCGCCGTGGCCGGGGCCGTGCGGCGGCCTGCGGGCGGGCAGCACCGTGGACACCACCGCGGCGCCCACCAGCGCGGCGCCCATCGACACCACGGCCGTGAGGTGCATGGCGGCGAGGAAGGCGTCGTACGCGGCCGGGGCCAGCTCCCGCCCGGCCGCGCCGAGGCGGTCGGCGGCGGCGAGGGTGGACTCGATGGACTCCCCCGCCGCCTCGCGGGCCGCGCCCGGCGGAACCGCGTCCAGGTGCCCCTCGACGCCGTCGCGGTACGCGGTCGACAGCACCGAGCCGAGGACCGCGACCCCGAGCGCCCCGCCGACCTGCCGGAAGGTGTTGCTGATCGCCGAACCGGAGCCGGCCCGGGCCCTCGGCAGCGTCTGCATCACGGTCACCGTCACCGGCGGCATGACGTGCGCCATCCCGGCGCCCTGCGCGAAGAGCACCAGCTCCAGGACCCAGACGGGCGTGGTGGCGTCGTAGAAGGCGAAGGAGGCGAGGCAGCCGGCGATCACGAGCATGCCCGCCGTGCACACGGCCCGGGCCCCGAAGCGCGCCACCGCCAGCCGCGCCCGGGGCGCGAAGAGCAGCTGCGCCACGGCCAGCGGCAGCAGGAGCAGCCCGGCCTGGAGGGCGCTGTAGCCGCGCAGGCTCTGGAGGTAGAAGGCGGCGACGAAGGTCACGCCCATGAGCGCGAAGAACACCAGCGAGATGGCGGCGACGGCGCCGGAGAAGGCGGGTTTGCGGAAGTGCGCCATGTCGATGGCCGGGTGGTCGGTGCGCTTCTCGTGCAGGACGAAACCGGCCAGCACCGCGAGCCCGCCGAGCAGCGGCAGCAGGGAGGAGGGGGCGGTGAAGTCGGCGAGCTCGCCGCCCCGGATGATCCCGTACACCAGCAGGACGAGGCCGACGATGGAGAGGGCCACGCCCAGCGGGTCGAGCCGGCCGGGGCGCGGGTCCTTGGAGTCCGGTACCAGCAGGACCATGGCGACCAGCGCGACGAGCACGACGGGGACGTTGACCAGGAAGATCGAGCCCCACCAGAAGTGCTCCAGGAGCAGCCCGCCGGTGACCGGGCCGATGGCGATGCCGAGACCGACGCTGCCGGCCCAGATGCCGATGGCCTTCGGCTGCTCGTCGCGCTCGAAGACGTTCATCAGGATGGCGAGGGTGGCGGGCATCACCAGCGCGCCGCCCATCCCCATGAGCGCCCGGTGGGCGATCAGCTCGCCCGGCGCGTCGGACAGCGCGGCGAGCGCCGAGCCCGTACCGAAGACGACCAGGCCGACGAGCAGGACCTTCTTGCGGCCGAGCCGGTCGCCGAGGAGCCCGGCGGTGAAGAGCAGGCCGGCGAAGACGAGCGTGTACGCGTTGATCGCCCACTCCAGCTCGCTCTGGGCGGCGCCGAGGCCTACGGGCGCGGGGGCGGCGATGGTCCTGACCGCGACGTTGAGGATGGAGTTGTCCAGCACGACGATGAGCAGGCTGAACATCAGGACGCCGAGGATGAGCCAGCGGCGGCGGTGGATCGCTTCCGGTACGGCGGAGGCGGGAGCGGGGGCGTCTGAGGGGGCTGCGGGTTCCGGTACGGGCATGTTCCGACCGTAATAGTCCTTTTGTCACCACACGCGTCCCTGCCGGGGCCCCTTACGCCAGTCGGAGCCAGACGGCGCCGGGCGGCGGGGGGGGCGGCGCCGAGCGGAGTGGCCGAGGCCGGACGGAGTGGCCGGGGCCGGACGGAGTGGCCGGGGCCGGACGGAGTGGCCGGGGGCCCACTTCCCCCCACGCGGCACGAAGTGCCACCATGGACCTGGTCCGGGGACGCCGTCAGGGCGCCTCGAGATGACGAAGGAGCCGTTTTCCATGACGCTTCAGGCTGCCCAGCAGCAGCGGCCCGCCGACGGCGCGAAGGCGCTGTACGGCGGCAAGGGAACCCGCCGCATCACCGTCCACGACATCGCCGCCGCCAAGGAGCGCGGCGAGAAGTGGCCCATGCTGACCGCGTACGACGCGATGACCGCGTCCGTCTTCGACGAGGCCGGCATCCCGGTCATCCTCGTCGGCGACTCCATGGGCAACTGCCACCTCGGCTACGACACCACCGTGCCCGTCACGATGGACGAGATGGCCCTGCTCTCCGCCGCCGTCGTACGGGGCACCAAGCGTGCCCTGGTCGTCGGCGACCTGCCCTTCGGCTCGTACCAGGAGGGCCCCGTCCAGGCGCTGCGCTCCGCGACGCGGCTGGTCAAGGAGGCGGGCGTCGGCGCGATCAAGCTGGAGGGCGGCGAGCGCTCGCTGCCGCAGACCGAGATGCTGGTCCAGGCCGGCATCCCCGTCATGTCGCACCTCGGCCTGACCCCGCAGTCCGTCAACACCATGGGCTACCGGGTGCAGGGCCGCGGCGACGAGGCCGCCCACCGGCTGCTGAACGACGCGAAGGCCGCGCAGGACGCGGGCGCCTTCGCCGTGGTCCTGGAGCTGGTCCCGGCGGAGCTGGCCGCCGAGGTGACGCGGTCGCTGCACATCCCGACCATCGGCATCGGCGCCGGCCCGGACACCGACGCGCAGGTCCTGGTGTGGACCGACATGGCCGGGCTGACCGGCGGCAAGGTGCCGCGCTTCACCAAGCAGTACGCCAGCCTGCGGCAGACGCTCGGCGACGCGGCGAAGGCGTTCGCCGAGGACGTGGCCGGCGGGGCGTTCCCGGCCGAGGAGCACACCTTCCACTAGGCCCGTACCGAGGCCAGGGGACCCCGGGCCACCAAGCCACTCCCGGTACGGACGACAGCCCGCCGACTTCCCCCATCGGCGGGCTGTCGGCATGTCGGGCGTACCGGCCCGTACGGGCCTAGTCTCGAAGGGAGGAGGCGAGACATCATGGCCGGAATCACCCACAAGAGCTTTGGATCCCCCGACGAAACACGTCCCTTCGAGGGCGACAAGGGCAAGCTCGATCTACTCACCACGGACCGCGGCCCGGTCGGCCGGGCGGTCTTCGAACCGGGTTGGCGCTGGTCCGAGCACGTCAAGCCCATCGCCGGCACGGACAGCTGCATGGCCGCCCACGCCTGCTACACCGTCAGCGGCCGGCTGCACATCGTCATGGACGACGGCACCGAGGACGAAGTGGGCCCCGGAGACTTCGCGGCCATCGAGCCGGGCCACGACGCGTGGGTCGTCGGCGATGAGCCGTGCGTCATGATCGACTGGCAGGGGTTCGCCGACTACGCCAAGCGCTGACCCCCTTAGGCCGCGTATCGGCGCCGTATCGGTGCCGTGTCGGTGACGGCTGGTGACATGGGTCGCATGACACGACCATCCGACACCACCGCCGTCGAGGTACGCGGCCTCGTGAAGCACTACGGCGAGACCAGGGCGCTGGACGGCGTGGACCTCGACGTCCGCGAGGGCACCGTCCTCGGCGTCCTCGGTCCCAACGGCGCGGGCAAGACCACGCTCGTCCGCTGCCTGTCCACGCTCGTCGTGCCCGACGCCGGCACCGCGACCGTCGCGGGGTACGACGTGGTGCGCGAGCCCCGCGCGCTGCGCCGCGTCATCGGCCTCACCGGTCAGTACGCCTCGGTCGACGAGAAGCTGTCCGGCTGGGAGAACCTGTACATGATCGGGCGGCTGCTCGACCTGTCCCGCAGGGACGCCCGGCGCCGCGCCGACGAGCTGCTGGAGCGCTTCTCGCTCACGGAGGCCGCGGGGCGCGCCGTGCTGACGTACTCCGGCGGCATGCGGCGCCGCCTCGACCTGGCCGCGTCCATGATCGGCCGCCCGGCGGTGCTGTACCTGGACGAGCCGACGACGGGCCTGGACCCGCGGTCCCGCAACGAGGTGTGGGACGAGATCACGCGCCTGGTCGCCGACGGCGCGACGGTCCTGCTCACCACCCAGTACATGGAGGAGGCCGAGCGGCTGGCGCACGAGCTCACCGTCGTCGACCGGGGCCGGGTCATCGCCGCCGGCCGGGTCGACGAGCTCAAGGCCAAGGTCGGCGGCCGCACCCTCCAGGTCCGGCCGGTGGACCCGGCGGACCTGCCCGCGATGGCGCGGGCGCTGGCCGACAGCGGCCTCGACGGGATCGCGGGCTCCACGGTCGTACCGGAGGACGGCCTGCTGTACGTGCCGATCCTCAGCGACGAGCAACTGACCGCGGTCGTCGGGCTGCTGGCCACGCGCGGCTTCGGCATCACGCACATCGGCACCCATCTGCCCAGCCTGGACGAGGTGTTCCTGGCCCTCACGGGCGAGAAGTCGTCACCGGCCGCGGGTGCGACGGCCGGCTCGTCCAACGGCTCGTCCAACGGCTCGTCCACCGGTACGTCCACCGGTACGTCCACCGTCGAGGAGGTGACCGCGTGAGCGCGGTCGGGACCCGGGCCGCGCGGGCGAACCTGCGGCACATCGGCGCGCTGGTCCGGCGCAACGCCCTGCACCTCAAGCAGGATCCGCAGTCGATGTTCGACGTCGTCCTGACGCCGATCGTGCTCACGGTGCTGTTCGTGTTCGTCTTCGGCGGCTCGGTCGGGCTCGTCCTGGGCGGCGACCGGGACGCGTACGTGAACTACGTCGTGCCCGGGCTGATGGGGATGATGGGCCTGAACATCGCCATGGCCGTCGGCACCGGCATCAACGACGACTTCCGCACGGGCGTCATGGACCGGTTCCGGACCCTGCCCATCGCCCGGTCGTCCGTCCTCATCGCCAAGATCGTGGTGGAGATCGGCCGGATGGTGATCGCCTCGGCCATCCTGCTCGTGATGGGCTTCCTGCTGGGTCTGGAGATCCACACCTCGGTGGGCTCCCTGCTCGCGGCCGTCGGGCTGTCCGTGGTCTTCGGCGCGTCCCTGATGTGGATCTTCCTCCTGCTCGGCCTCGCGATGAAGACGGCGCAGGCCGTCCAAGGGATGGCGATGCTGGTGCTGTTCCCCCTCCAGTTCGGTTCGTCGATCTTCGCGCCGCCGTCCTCGATGCCGGGCTGGCTGCGGGCGTTCACCGAGTACAACCCACTGTCGAACCTCGCCGACGCCGCGCGCAACCTGATCAACGGCGGCCCGGTCGCCGAGTCGGTGTGGACGACGCTGGCCTGGGCGGCGGCCATCACCCTGGTGACGGCGCCCCTCGCGGTCGCCAAGTTCCGCAAGCGGACGTGACGGTGGGGCGGTGAGCGATGGGCGGCGTGTGACGGAAGGGGCGTCGGGTACGGTCTGTACGTCCCCGAGCCCAGGAGCGCCGCCCATGGCCACCGCCACGTCCCGCCACAGCGAGCGGAGGATCAGTCCGGTCTTCCTCGGTATCGCCGCCGTCATGGTGGTCACCGGATGGGCGGTATGGACGGGTTTCTCGGCCAACCTGGGCCTGGCCGTCTTCCTCTTCGTCACGTCGACGTGGATCGTCTCGCTCTGCCTGCACGAGTACGCGCACGCCCGCACGGCCCTGCACGGCGGTGACATCTCCATCGGCGCGAAGGGCTATCTGACCCTCAACCCGCTCAAGTACACGCACGTGCTGCTCAGCATCGTGCTGCCGGTCGTCTTCGTCATCATGGGCGGCATCGGTCTGCCCGGCGGCGCGGTCTTCATCGAGCAGAACCGCATCCGCAGCCGCTGGAAGCAGAGCCTGGTCTCCGCGGCCGGACCGCTGACGAACGTGCTGTTCGCGCTCGTGTGCACCGCGCCCTTCTGGCTGGGTGCCGTGGACGGCGTGCCGGTCCCCTTCCGCTTCGCCCTCGCGTTCATCGCGCTGCTCCAGGTGACGGCGGCGATCCTGAACTTCCTGCCCGTTCCCGGCCTGGACGGCTACGGCGTGATCGAGCCGTGGCTGTCCTACCGGGTCCGGCGGAAGGTGGAGCCGTACGCGCCCTTCGGGCTGCTCGCGGTGTTCGTGTTCCTCTTCATCCCCGAGGTGGGCGCGGCCTTCTTCGGGCTGGTCCACTTCGTCCTCGACGCGCTCTCCATCTCGGACCTGGAGACGTACTGCGGGCGGGACCTCTTCAGCAGCCTGTGGCAGGAGCAGACCCCGGCCTGCGAGGAGATCGTCAGCTGGTGACGCGCTGCGGGCGACGGCGCCAGTAGTACCACGCCATGTTGGACGAGACGCCGGACAGCAGCACCCACACGATGCCGAGCCAGCTGCCCTGGACGAAGGAGACCACGGCCGCGGCGACGGCGAGGGCGCAGACGACGAGGGCGTACAGAGCGAGGCGGGGCATGGGGGTCGGCTCCTGTCCGGGTGCGGGTGTTGCCCGTCCAGTGTCCCCCATGCCCACCGCTTCCTAGATGTCGGTCACGCGCAGGCCCGCGTGGGCCTTGTAGCGGCGGTTGACGGAGATCAGGTTGGCGACCAGCGCCTCCACCTGGTGGGCGTTCCTCAGCCGGCCCGCGAAGACGCCCCGCATGCCGGGGATGCGGGCGGCGAGCGCCTGGACGACGTCGGTGTCGGCGCGCTTCTCGCCCAGCACCATCACGTCCGTGTCGATCTCCTCGACCGTCTCGTCCTGCAGCAGGACGGCGGACAGGTGGTGGAAGGCGGCCGTCACCCGTGAGTCGGGCAGCAGGGCGGCGGCCTGCTCGGCGGCGCTGCCCTCCTCGGGCTTGAGGGCGTAGGCGCCGCGCTTGTCGAAGCCGAGGGGGTTGACGCAGTCGACGACGATCTTGCCGCGCAGCTCCTCGCGCAGCGACTCGAGCGTCGCGGCGTGGCCCTCCCACGGCACGGCGACGATCACGATGTCGCTGCGGCGGGCGCACGCGGCGTTGTCGGCGCCCTCGACGCCCAGGCCCAGCTCGGCCGCCGCGGTCTCGGCGCGCTCGGCGGCCCGGGACCCGATGATCACCTTCTGGCCTGCGCGGGCGAGCCGGTACGCGAGGCCCCGCCCCTGGTCACCGGTGCCGCCGAGGACGCCGACGACGAGCCCGGAGACGTCGGGGAGTTCGTACGGATCAGTAGCAGTAGTCATGGCCCGACAGTACGGGGACGCCACCGAGCCCGCCCCGTCCGGGTGACGCCCGGCCGAAACCCTGCGCGGCGGCCCGGCCCGGGGGCATGATGCGGCGCCATGGATGCCGTACGCGTCGCACTGCTGCGTGAGGTCCTGGCCGGTACGGAGTGGCCGGCGGCGACCCGCCGGTTCGCCGGGGTGCTGCGCTCCTCGGTGGTGTCGCACGGCGGCGGGCTGCTGCTGGTGGGCACCGCGGAGTACGAGCCGTGGCACCTGACGGCGCACCTGGTGGACGAGGCGGCCTGGTCGGGGCTGCCGGAGCTGGCGCCGACGCTGGTACGCCACCGGGTGCGGCCCTCCGATCCCGCGCACCTGGCGGTGGGCCTGGGGCGGCTGGAGGCGGCCGGGCGCGGCTCGACGCTGCTGGTGGTGGCGCCGGACCGGCCGGACGGCGGTCTGCTGGAGCGGGTGCACGACGCGCGGCGGGCGGGGGCGACGGTGCTGTCGCTGGACCGCGGCGACCGTGAGGTGCACGGGCTGGCGCACGAGGCGCTGACCGTGGCGGAGGAGCAGGACGTCGACCTGGACACGGTGCAGCACCTGGTGAGCGCGGCGGCGGGCGAGAACACCCTGCCGGGCTCCTCCCGGCGGGGCCGTCGGCGCCTGCGCGACCGGCTGTCGCGGCTGGCCGACCAGCTGACCTCGCCGCCGCCGACGCGCTGGTAATTCGGTTGCCCGGGGTGACGGCCGCCGCCGACCATGGCGACTCGTGGCCCCCCGACTCTCCGCCCTTCTCCCCGACCTGTCGCCGTTGCGCGCGTCGCGGGACTTCCGGCTCCTGTGGATACAGGGGCTGGTCACCTACTTCGGCAGCTTCGCGGCGATGGTCGCGCTGCCGCTCCAGATCAAGGAGCTGACCGGTTCGCCGCTGGCGGTCGGGGTCATGGGCGCGGTCGAGCTGGTCCCGCTGGTGGTGTGCGGCCTGTACGGCGGGGCGCTCGCCGACGCCGCGGACCGGCGCAAGGTGATCCTCTCCACCGAGACGGCACTCGGCCTGCTCGCCGTACTGCTGCTGGTCAACGCCCTGCTGCCGTCGCCGCTGCTGTGGCCGCTGTACGTGGTGGCCGCCGGGGTCGCGGGCCTGGCGGGGCTGCAGCGGCCCGCGATCGACGCGCTGCTCGCCCGGATCGTGCCGCACGACAAGCTGACGGCGGCGGCCTCGCTGAACGCCATCCGCTGG
Source organism: Streptomyces sp. NPDC045998 (assembly GCF_056430285.1). Classification (NCBI taxonomy): domain Bacteria; kingdom Bacillati; phylum Actinomycetota; class Actinomycetes; order Kitasatosporales; family Streptomycetaceae; genus Streptomyces; species Streptomyces sp. NPDC045998. Next base: position 544,082 of record NZ_JBWKLJ010000001.1, on the reverse strand, counting down.
GAGCTGGGCGCCATCGCCGGTCCGGCCCTGGCGGGGCTGCTGGTGGCCTACGGGAACCTCGCCACGGCGTACGGCACGACGGTGGTCTGCTTCACCGTCTCGGTGGCGCTGTGCCTGCGGCTCACGCCCGCGCCGCCCGCCCGCTCGGGCGGGAAGCCGTCGCTGCGGGGCATCGCGGAGGGCGCGCGCTACGCCTGGTCGCGGCCGGTGCTGCTGGGCACGTACGCGATCGACCTGGCCGCGATGTTCTTCGCCTTCCCGAACACGATCTTCCCGTTCCTGGCGGACGAGCTGGACGCGGAGTGGTCGCTGGGCCTGATGTACGCCGCGGGCGCGATCGGCTCGCTGGCGCTGAACCTCACCAGCGGCTGGACCTCGCGGGTGCGGCGGCACGGTCTGCTCGTGGTGTGCGGCGCGGCCTGCTGGGGGCTGGCCATCGCCGCGGCCGGCTGGTTCTCCAGCGTGTGGCCGGTGCTGGTGTGCCTGGCGGTCGCGGGCGCGGGCGACACCCTGAGCGGGCTCGGCCGCTCGACGATCTGGAACCAGACCATCCCCGACGAGCTGCGGGGCCGGCTCGCGGGCATCGAGGTCCTGTCGTACAGCGTCGGCCCGCAGCTCGGCCAGGTCCGGGCGGGCGCGATGGCCGGCTGGACGGGGACGCGCCCGGCGTTCTGGAGCGGCGGACTGGCGTGCGTGGCGGCGGTGGGCCTGCTCGCGGCGGCGCTGCCGAAGCTGCTGACGTACGACGCGACGACGGACGAGGACGCCCTGCGCCGCCGCGCGGCCCGGGAGGCGGCGCAGCTCCCTTAGGGCGCCTGGTCCCGGGGGGTGTCATGCCACTTCGGGTCGGTCTCCCACTCCAGGTTCCGCTCGTGCGCGGTGTCCATCGCGCGGGCGGCCTCCTCGCGGGTGGTGTAGGGGCCGAAGCGGTTCTTGGCCGGGCACTCCGGGCCCTCCTCGACCTTCTGGTGCTTCAGGCAGTAGTACCACTCGCCCGGTTTTCCGCTCGTGCGCTTCTTGAACAGGGCCATCGTCGGGCTCCTTCCTCTGACGCCATGGTGCCCCGTGCACCCTGGTTAGACTCGCTGCATGTCTGGCCAGTCGCTGCTCGTACCAGGGGAGCTGTCTCCCCCTCGTTCCGTCCCCGGGTCCATCCGCCGCCCCGAGTACGTCGGAAAGCCCATGCCGGCGCCGTACACCGGCCCCGAGGTGCAGGATTCCGACACCATCGAGCGGATGCGCATCGCGGGCCGCATCGCCGCGCAGGCGATGGAGGAGGCCGCCAAGCACATCGCCCCCGGGGTGACGACCGACGAACTGGACCGGGTCGCCCACGAGTACATGTGCGACCACGGGGCCTACCCGTCGACGCTCGGCTACCGGGGCTTCCCCAAGTCGCTGTGCGCGTCGATCAACGAGGTCATCTGCCACGGCATCCCCGACTCCACCGTCCTGCGCGACGGCGACATCGTGAACCTCGACGTCACGGCGTACATCAACGGCGTCCACGGCGACAACAACGCCACGTATCTGTGCGGTGACGTCGACGAGGAGTCGCGGCTCCTGGTCGAGCGGACCCGCGAGTCGCTGAACCGCGCCATCAAGGCCGTCAAGCCGGGCCGCCAGATCAACGTGATCGGCCGGGTCATCGAGTCGTACGCCAAGCGCTTCGGCTACGGGGTGGTCAGGGACTTCACCGGGCACGGCATCAACTCGTCCTTCCACTCCGGCCTGATCATCCCGCACTACGACTCGCCCCACGCGACGACGGTCATGCGGCCCGGCATGACGTTCACCATCGAGCCGATGCTGACGCTGGGGACGCACGAGTACGACATGTGGGACGACGGCTGGACCGTCGTGACGAAGGACCGGAAGCGGACCGCGCAGTTCGAGCACACGCTCGTCGTGACGGAGACCGGGGCCGAGATCCTCACGTTGCCGTGACGCCCGGGGCGGGTAGGCTTTTTTCCGACGGACCGTCGGCAACCCGTTGACTTAGGTAAGCCTCAGCAGGAAGATCGGCGGTAGTGGCGGCCCCGGCTGCCACTTCCCGTTGACCCGGACCGGGAGGCCCGCCTTGGATGCCAGCGCCACCACCGTGACCCCCTTCTCGACGCTCATCCGCACCGCCTCGCACCAGCAGCACACGGAGGCGGAGAGCTCGCCCTTCATGAGCCACCTGCTCCGTGGCCGGCTCGGCGTGGAGGCCTACGCCCGGTACACCGAGCAGCTGTGGTTCGTCTACCGGGCCCTGGAGGAGGCCGCCGGCCCGCTGGCGGACGACCCGGTGGCGGGCCCGTTCATACGCCCCGAGCTGTTCCGCACCGCCGAGCTGGAGCGGGACCTGGCCCATCTGCGCGGCGGGGACTGGCGCACCGGCGTGAGCGCGCTGCCGGCGACCGCCGCGTACGCCGCCCGCGTCGAGGAGTGCGCCCGCACCTGGCCCGCCGGGTACGTGGCGCACCACTACACCCGGTACCTCGGGGACCTCTCCGGCGGCCAGATCATCCGGGACAAGGCCGAGCGGACCTGGGGCTTCGCGCGCAAGGGCGACGGCGTGCGGTTCTACGTCTTCGAGGAGATCACCAACCCGGCCGCCTTCAAGCGGACGTACCGCGAGCTGCTGGACCGGGTGAACGCCGACGACCTGGAGAAGCAGCGGATCGTCGACGAGTGCAAGCGGGCGTTCGACTTCAACGGCGCGGTGTTCCGGGAGCTGGACCGGGAGTTCCCGCTCAGCGCCTGAGCCTCAGCGCCTGACGTCCGCGGGCCTCAGCGCCCGAGCCTCAGCGCCCGACCTCCCGTACGCGGCCGCCGAGTTCGATGATGCCGTCGGGGCCGGGGGCCGTGAGCAGCTGTGAACCCCGGCCCTGCGTGATGTTCAGCGCGCGGTTGAGGCGTGCCGTGAGCAGCAGGGCCGCCGCGCCCGTCGCCTCGTCCTCGTCCACACCGTCGCCGCGCCCGGGGAAGGCCCGCGCGCGGACCCGGCCGCCCGCCTCGTCCTCCCACGCCCACGCGTAGGCCCACTCCCCCGGCGGCGGTACGTCGAGCGCCTCGACCTCGGCGGCCGACGCGTACTGCCGCAGTGTGCGCGGCGGCGCCCACTCCGGGCGGGCGGTGATCCAGGTGAACTCGCCGTCCTGGCGCACCCACACCTCGCCCGCCGGGGGGTTCACCACCTCCAGGTCCAGCAGCCAGGCCACGCCCACCAGGGGGTGTCCGGCGAACGGCAGCCGCGTGCCGGGCGTGTAGATGTCGACGTCCCCGCGCTCGGGGTCGTCGACGAACACGGTCTCGCTGAAGCCGAGTTGCTTGGCGAGCGCCTGCCGCGACGCCTCGTCGGGGCGGAGGCGGCCGTCGCGTACGACGCCGAGGAGGTTCCCGTGGCGGCCGTCGGCGGCGCAGAAGACGGCCAGGACGTCCACGACGTCGCGTGCGGTGTTCATCCCGGCATTCAAGCACGGGGCGGGACACGGCAGGATGGCCCGCATGTTCGGCACCTATCTGTTCGGCCTGCGCGGGGGCTTGGCGGCGGCCGCGGTCCTCTGCGTCCTCCTGGCGCACCTGGTGAGGACGGGGCGGCGGGACGCGCTCCGGTCGGTGTGGACGGGCGTCGCCGCGGCGGCGGGCCTGTCGCTCGCGCTCGGCGCGCTCCTCGAGTTCGGCGCGTACGAACTGACCCCGGAGGCGCGGAAGCTGCTGGGCGGTGCGTGCGCGGTGGGGGCGGCGGGGGTGCTGACGTGGCTGGTCGCCGGAGGGCGGGCGGGTGCGGGGGCGGTGGCCTCGGCGGCGTTCCTGGCGGTGGGCCGGGAGGGGCTGGAGACGGCGCTGTTCGTCTGGGCGACGGTCCGGGCGGCGGCGGACGAGGCGGGCTCGGGGGAGCCGCTGACCTGGGTGCTGGTGGGCCTCGCGACGGCGGCCGCGGTCGTGGGGTGGCCGCTGTTCCGGTGCGCCCTGCGGTGCGGCCCGCTCCTGCCGGTCGTGGCGGCGGGCGTCCTGGCCGGCGGCGTACGCGGCCTCCAGGAAGCGGTCGCCCCGGGTGGCGTCTTCGGAACCGGCGCGGTGGCGTTCGACGTCTCCGCCGTGGTGCGGCCGGACAGCTGGTACGGGGCGGTGCTGCAGGGCGTCTTCACCTTCGTGCCTGGTCCGACGGTCCTCCAGGCCGGGGTGTGGCTGCTGTATCTGGTCCCGGCGCTCGCGCTGTTGCCGGCCCCGGTAGGGTTCGGACGGTCAGTGGGGGTCGAGGATCAGAAGGCAACCGATGAGAAGGCTGGGTCGGGGTCGGGCGGCGAGGCTCGCGGCGACGGTGACGGCGACCGTGGTGCTGGCGCTGACCGCGAGCGGGTGCGTGACGGTGCACGGCGAGCTGGAGGTCGTCCCGGCGGCGACGAAGGCTGAGGCCGCGCAGGCACTGAAGGACTTCACGGACGCGTACAACGCGGCCGACAAGGCGTACGACCCGGCGCTCGACGCGGGCCGGGTCACCGGCGCGCTCGGCGCGGTCAACCAGGCGGGGCTGAAGTCCCGCTCCATCACCAGCCCCGGCGGCAACCCCGACCACCGGCCCCTGGTGCTGTCGGACGCCACCTACACGATCCCGAAGAAGGCGGGCTGGCCGCGCTGGTTCGTCGCGAACGCCGACTCCAACCGGGACACCGACCAGGGCACGGGCGACAGCCGCTGGGTGCTCGTCTTCGTACGCAACAGCTCGCAGCAGCTGTGGGAGGTCGCGTACCTGTCGATCCTCGCGCCGAACCAGATCCCGGCGTTCAAGACGGACGCCGAGGGTTACGCGGAGCCGGTCGCGCCGGACTCCGCGACGCTGGCGGTCGCGCCGAAGAACCTGAGCGAGGAGTACACCTCCTACCTCCACTCCGGGAAGCCCGCGCACTTCGCGGCGGGCCCGCACACCTCGGTGTGGCGGGCCGAGCGGCAGAGCCTCGCACGGCGGCCGGGGCTGTCCACGCAGTTCGTGGACCAGCCGCTGGACACGGGCGACTACGCGCCGCTCGGGCTGGCGACCGAGGACGGCGGGGCGTTCGTCTTCTTCTCGACGCGCTTCTACGACCGCCAGACGGCGGCGGCGGGCTACCGGCCCAAGGTCAACCCGGATGTGAAGGCGCTGATGACCGGCGAGGTGAAGACCACCCTCACCAAGGAGTGGGTGGCGGGCCTGGTCGCCCTGGTGAAGCCGTCCGGCGCCGCCTCGGACCAGGTCACGGTGGTGGGCCGGCTCCAGGGCGTGACGTCGGCGACGGGGTCGTAGGCGGCGGGGCCGAGGCGACGGGGTCGTAGGCGTCCCCGCCGTCGCTAACGGCTGAGGGGCCAGGCCACCGAGTGGTGGTCGTGGTCGTCGTCGAGCTGGTCGGCGTGGCGGGCGCAGGCGTCGGTGAGGGCTTCGAGCAGCGTCAGCGGGTCGGGCAGCGGGTGCTCGGGGCCGCGTACCCAGCCGACGCCGAGGTCACCGGGGAGCCGCGCGGGCGGGACGAGGACGTAGGAACCGCGGCAGTGCCAGCGCAGGCCGGGGTGCTCGTCCATGGTCTCGGGGTGGCAGTCCAGCTCGCACGGCCACCACTCGTCCTCGTCCTCGGGCGTGCCCCGGGTGGCGGTGAAGAACAGCATCCGGCCGTCCCCGGACTCGGCGACCGGCCCCACGTCGACGCCCTCGCCGAGCAGCCGCTCCAACGCGGCGCGACCGGCCTCCAACGGAACGTCCAGGACGTCGTGGACCATGCCGGTCGCGGTGATGAAGTTGGCCTGCGGCTGGCCCTCGGCCCACCGCTGGATCTGCGCGCCGTCGGTGGTGGACTGCGTCTGCCAGGCGAACGAGACCGGATGGCGGGCCGGGGTCGGACAGCCGATGCGCTCGCAGGAACAGCGGTAGCCGACGGGGTACGCGGCGGGGGCGAGGGGCAGTCCGGCGGCCGCGATGGCGAGGAGCAGGTCCTCACGGGTCGGTACGTCGGCGGCGGACTTCCTCGGACGCCGGCGCAGCCAGTGCGCGAGTTTGCTCTCCGTGCCGCGGTAGCGGCCGATACCGTCGCCCATCTATCCCCTCACACCTGATCATGCAAGCCCTGCGGTCCCTGCCATGGTCCCACCATCCTGCGCCCCGGGTGACCGGAGTCCCCAACCGGGGTGGAACAACTGGGCGTGATGGGTGGCTATGCCGGAATTGCTCAGCCCGCGGGGCGGGGGGCGATGCCGTGGAGGGCGTACTCGACGAGCCGGTCGGCGTACTCGTGGGTGAGCGGGAGGGTGCGCAGCAGCCAGCGGTGGGCGAGCGGGCCGACGAAGAGCTCCAGGGCGATGCGCGGGTCGATGTCCGCCCGGACGTCGCCGGCCTCCTGGGCGGCGCGCAGCCGCTTGACGTACAGCTGGAGCTGCGGCTCCAGGAGCAGCTCGACGAACTGGGCGCCGAGCTCGGGGTTGATCACACCCTCGGCGGCGAGCGCGCGGGAGGGGGCTTCGTAGACGGGGTCGTTCATCTCGTCGACCGTGGCGCGCAGGACGAACTTGAGGTCGGCCTCCAGGTCGCCGGTGTCGGGGATCTCACTGTCGGCGTCGCCGCCGAGCGCCTCGTTGGCCTGGCGCCCGAGGTCGAGGAAGGCGTCCAGGAGCACGGCCGCCTTGGAGGGCCACCAGCGGTAGATGGTCTGCTTGCCGACCCCGGCGCGGGCGGCGATGCCCTCGATGGTGGTCTTGGCGTAGCCGACCTCGCCGACGAGGGCGAGGGCGGCGGCGTAGATGGCGCGGCGGGAGCGTTCGCTGCGGCGCGCGGAGTCGGGTGCCTTGGTGTCTGCCATGGGTCTCAATCTAGCAGCCACGCGAGGCGAGACGGTTCGTCTTGAAAAGCTTGACAAGACGATACGTCTCGTATCAGTATCGGAGTGTCAGCACGGACGACGGCGGAAGGAGACCACCATGACGCGTGGCGGAAGCGGCGGCATGCTCGGCGTCGGCGGCACCCGCAGGAACCTCTCCCGCGCGGCGCTGCGCGGCAGCGGCGGCGGCCGGGCCGGCCGGGGTGCCGATCCGGCGGCGCAGAAGCGGGAGTTGCTGCGCACGTTGCGGGAGGTGAAGCAGGGACGTACGGCGCGCGACGCTTCGTGAGTCCCGGGTGAACCGCCCGCCAACTCACCCGTACGGTCCACTGCGCGAAGGCTCCTCACGGCGCACCATGGCTTGCACGCACACACCGTGCGTTGCCATGCCGTCCGTGAGGAGCCTTCCTTGCCTCGTGACGCAACACCCCGCCGCTACCTGATGTGCCCACCCGCGCACTTCAGGGTGACCTACTCCATCAACCCGTGGATGGATCCGGCGAAACCGGTCGACCTGCCGCTCGCCCTCACCCAATGGGAAGACCTGCGCGACCGCTACCGCTCGCTCGGCCACACCGTCGAGCAGCTGGACCCCCGCCCCGACCTGCCCGACATGGTGTTCGCCGCCAACGGCGCCACCGTCATCGACGGGCGGGTGCTGCTGGCCAGGTTCGCCCACGCCGAGCGCGTGCCCGAGGCCGCGGTGCACCGCGCTTGGTTCCTGGCGCACGGCTTCACCGACATCCACGAACCCGACCACATCAACGAGGGCGAGGGCGACTTCGCCGTCACCTCCACCTATCTCCTGGCCGGGCGCGGCTTCCGCTCCAGCCCGCTCTCGCACGACGAGGCGCAGGAGTTCTTCGGCCGCCCGGTGATCGGTTTGGAGCTGGTGAACCCCCGCTACTACCACCTCGACACGGCGCTGTGCGTCCTGGACGAGGCGCGCGACGAGATCATGTACTACCCCGGCGCCTTCTCGCCGGGCAGCCGCGCGGTGCTCCGGCGGCTCTTCCCCGACGCGCTGATCGCCGAGGAGGAGGACGCGGCGGCCTTCGGGCTGAACGCCGTGAGCGACGGCAGACACGTGCTGCTGCCCCAGGCGGCGGTGGGGCTCTTCCGGCCGCTGCGGGAGCGCGGCTTCGAGCCGATCGGCATGGACCTGGGCGAGCTGCTCAAGAGCGGCGGCAGCGTGAAGTGCTGCACGCAGGAGCTGCGGGAGTAGGGGCGCGAGCCGGGAACGGACGGACCCGGTCCGGGCGCGGGGACTCCCGCCCGGACCGGGTCCGCACCGCCGGGTCAGTCCTCCAACGTCAGCTTGAAGAAGGCGTGGTGGCCGTGGAGGACGACCTCGGCCTTGCCCTCGGCGTCCTCGTACGCGCCGCTGCCGCCGGTGATCGCCGAGTCGCCGCCGTGCGGACCCCGCCCGTAGCGGTCGATCGTGTCGGTGAGCGTGATGCTGCCCTCGTCGGTGCGCAGCACGCGCTGGCACTGCGCCACATAGCCCTTGCGGTCCACCTTGACGGCGGTGCACTGCGCGGTGGCGTCCCCGATCTTCTTGCCGGGCTTGCCCTTGTCGTTCTCGTGCAGGTGCGCGAAGACCGACCAGTCGGCGCCCGTGTGCAGCAGCGGGCCGACGGGCTTGGTGTCCGACTGCTTCACCGCCAGCCAGTCGAGCACTTTCGTCTCGTCCTTGGCCGGTACGGGCACCGACGCCGCCGGGGTGGCGGCGGTGAGACCGAGGGCGATGGCGGCGAGCGCGGCGGTGGCGAGGGCGCGGAGCATGGGGCCTCCTGAGATGAGGTGAGGGGACGGCAGCGACCCCAGCTCAACCCGGCCCCGGCCGCCCGGCAACCGGCGGGGGCGCCCCCTCACCCGGGCGGTTGCCGCTTGTCACCTCATCGGAGGGTCGGCTCACTCGTGCGGGGGCGGGGGCCACGCGTCGCCCCACGCCGCGTCCCGCGCCGCCTTGTAGAGCGCGCCGTGCCGCTTGGTGACCGTGTCGCGCCGCAGCCCGTCGGCCTCGGTGCAGAGGTCGAGCAGCACCTGCCCCTTGCGGATCTGCGGCTTGCGGGTGACGCGCGCGGGCGCCGGGACGACGGGGAAGCGGGTCGCCACGACGTAGGAGAACTTCTCGTCCTCGTACGCCAGCGACCCGCCCTTCACCTGGCGGTGGAGCGACGAGCGGCTGACGCGCGCCGCGAAGTGGCACCAGTCGGTGCCCGGCTCGATGGGGCAGGCGGCGCTGTGCGGGCAGGGTGCGGCGATGCGCAGGCCGGCGGCGATCAGCAGGTCGCGCGCTTCGATGATCCGGGCGTAGCCGTCGGGGGTGCCCGGTTCGACGATCACGACGGCCTGCGCGGCGCGGGCCGCCTCGGTGACGACGGCCGCGCGGTCGGCCTCGGTGAGCTCCTTGAGGACGTACGAGACGGTGACGAGGTCGCCGCCCTCCACGCGGAGCGCCCCGCTGATGCGGGCGCGCCGCCACACCGCGTCCGCCAGCCCCGGCACCCCGGACGCGGCGGCCAGCTCGCGCCCCAGCGCCAGCGCGGGCTCGGCCCAGTCCAGCACCGTGGTCCGCGCCGCCGAGTCCCACGCCTCCGCGACGGCCCAGCTCGCCGCGCCCGTACCGCCGCCGATGTCGGTGTGCGTGCCCGGCACCCACTCCGGGGCCGCGGCCCGCAGCGCGTCCAGCGCGGAGCGCACCGCCTCGAACGTCGCGGGCATGCGGTAGGCGGCGTACGCGACGACGTCGGACCGGTCGCGCAACACGGGCGCGTCGGTCGGGGTCGTCCCCCGGTAGCTGGCGATGAGCCGCTCGACGGCCTGCGCGGCCTTCGTCGGCGGGAGCCCGTCGAGCAGCCCGGCCAGCGCGTCACGCAGAGCGCCCGAGACGGAGGCCGAGGCGGAGACCGGAACGGAAGCCGGAGCGGAGGCCGAGACGGAGGCCGAGACGGAGTCGGAGGGGGACGGGGAGACGTTCACCGACCCATCGTAGGCGGCCCCCGGAGGTGCCCCGCGTTGCTAGGCTGGCCGCCCTGATCCGGGTGGGCGGGCTCACGGGGGGACCATGAGACAGAGGATCGTGCGCATGGCCCTGGTGGCCGGTGTGACCGTCCTGGCCCTGCTGCTCCTCCTCGCCACCTGCGGTGGCGGCGCCGACGACCCGAAGGGCACCCCGAAGCCGACCCGGACCGCCACCGGCAGCGCCACTCCGGCCGCCCCGGTCACCCGGCTGACCGTCCCCGCCGCGTACGACACCCGCCGCGGCTGGGAGCTCCCCGACGTCTCCGCCGGCTACGTCGTGGACCCCGCCACCGGCCTGATCGCCTATCTGGAGCCGGTGGGCGCGGCGCAGTACCGCCTGCGCACCGTCGACGCCACGACCGGCCGGCCCCGCTGGACGAGCCGCCCGTGGCACCCGCTGGGCGGCCCCGGCGACGTACCGCGTCTGCTGTCCCTCGCCAAGGACGGCCGGCGGTACGTCGTGGCCTGGTCGTACGGCTCGCTCCGCGGCGACCCGCTGACGCCGGCGAGCAGCTTCGTCTCCCTCGACGTGTACGACGCCGCCGACGGCGCCCGGCGGCGGGTGGAGGTGCCGTGGCCGGACGCGCCGATAGTGACCGCCACCGGGCCGGGTGTCGTCGTCAGCGACGGCAAGGCGAGGAGCGCGGTCGTCGCGCCGGACACCGGCGAGGTCACCACCGTCGCGCCGGAGGCGCTCGGGTATCCGAAGGGCTGCCCGGAGTGCCGCACCCTCACCGAGGTGCGCGGGATGACCCCCAAGGGCCTGCTGGTCAGCGGCGCCCGGAGCTTCTGGGTGCGCGGGGGCTGGGCGAGCCGCGGCCACGCCCCTTCGGGCGCCGATCCGGCGAGCGGGGTGCCGACCTCGCTGACCCCGGGGCACGTCCTGGCCCGCTGGCAGCACAAGAAGGGCGCCCGGCGGGCGGCCACGCACGACGTCTGGGCCGTGCACGACGTGACCACCGGCGCGCCGCTGGTGCAGACGGAGTGCCGCAAGCCCGCGATCGAACCGGGCGAGCACCCGAGGGCCGTGACCTCGCCCGGCGCGCGGTACCTGGCCGCCGGAAGCCTCGCCTTCGACCTGGACGCCCGCACCGGCCGCTGCTTCGAGAACCCCGACGGCACCAGCCCGCTCACCCTCACCACGGTCACCGACGACGGCGTGGTCTACGGCGCGAGCAGCGCGCGCAGCCCGTCCGACGCCCTGGCGGGCGGCGGCAACCCGGTCCGGATCGACCTGTCCACCGGGGTGCCCCAGGCGCTCCCGCCGAACGTACGGCTGCCGGAGGCCGAGGTGGCGGGCGTGGGACTGTTCCGCTGGACGGACCCGGCGGACCGGGTGCACCTCGTCGCGTACGCGGAGAAGGACTAGCGCTCAGGCCGCTTCCTTGCGCCAGGGACGGCACAGCAGCAGGAAGCAGCCCACCGCGCCGACCGCGCACACCAGCTGCACGACGGCCATCGGAACGGCCGTCCGCTCCCCGGCGATGCCCACCAGCGGGGAGGCGACCGCGCCGATCAGGAACGACGACGTACCGAGCAGCGCGGAGGCGGAGCCGGCGGCGTGCGGGGTGCGCATCAGCGCCTGGGAGTTGGTGTTGGGCATGGCCAGGCCCATCGCCGACATCAGGACGAACAGCCCGGCGGCGACCGGCACCAGGCCGACGGGCCCGAAGACGCCGCTGGTCATGAGGAGCAGGGCGAGGGAGGCCAGTGTGAGCACCGCGAGGCCGAAGGCCAGCACCTTGTCCATGCTGACCCGGCCCACCAGCAGCTTTCCGTTGATCTGCCCGACCGCGACGAGGCCGACGGAGTTGAGCCCGAAGAGGAGGCTGAAGGTCTGCGGGGACGCCCCGTAGAGGTCCTGGACGACGAAGGGCGAGGCCGAGATGTACGCGAACAGCGCGGCGAAGGAGAGCGATCCGGCGAGCATGTAGCCGGTGAAGACCCGGTCGGCGAGCAGCCCGCGCATGGTGCGCAGCGCCTCGCCGACGCCACCGCCGTGCCGCCGCTCCGGGGGCAGCGTCTCGCCCAGCCACTTCCACACCACGAGCGTGAGCAGCACCCCGACGGCGGTCAGGACGTGGAAGACGCCGCGCCAGTCGGTGAGCCGCAGCACCTGCCCGCCGATCAGCGGGGCGATGATCGGCGCGACGCCGGAGATCAGCATGAGGGTGGAGAAGAACCGGGCCATCTCGACCCCGTCGTACAGGTCCCGCACCACCGCCCGGGCGATCACGATGCCGGCCGCGCCGGCGAGGCCCTGGAGCAGCCGGAAGGCGATGAGCAGCTCGATGCCGGGCGCGAAGGCGCAGACGGCGGTGGCGGCGACGTACACGATCATGCCGACGAGCAGCGGGCGGCGGCGGCCCCACTTGTCGCTCATGGGACCGGCGACGAGCTGGCCGAGCGCGAGGCCGGCGAGACAGGCGGTGAGGGTGAGCTGCACGGTGGCGGCGGGCGCGCCCAGGGCCTTGGTGACCTCCGGCAGGGCCGGGAGGTACATGTCCATGGAGAGCGGCGGCAGGGCGGTGAGCCCGCCGAGGACGAGCGTGACGAGGAGGCTCGCGCGGCGCGCGGCGGCCGTGGCTCCCCCTGTCGTCGGTGCCGTGGTCTCGGCGCCTTCGGTGCGTATGTGGCTGGGGCCGCTCTCCGGCATCACGTCTCCTCGTTCGCGGGCTGGCTCAGCGCCCTATGCTCGCAGGTCGACGGCAATGGTTGAAACCTCAAGGGCCGGGGGCGGCCCCGCCGGGGTCATACCGGCCGGAGGCCCGGATTCCCCGCCTCCGTCACGAACGACGCGGCGGTGGTGACGGAGGCGCCCGGGGTCGTCACCGCGGAGACGGTACGGAAGTCGGCGCGGGCCTGTCCGGGCGTGAGGGTGACCCTGAGGTAGCCGCGGCGGCCGTTGTAGAACCGCAGGTGCGGATTGGCGCGGGTGAGGTTGTCCCAGTTGGCGGGCTTGTCGGCGCCGTCCCGGCCGCTGCTGACGGAGGTGGCGACGAGCTCGGTGCCGACCGTGCGGGAGGCGGGGTCGTCGAAGTCGGCCTTGAGGTCGAAGGCGTACCCGACGTGCACGTCACCCGTCAGCACGACGAGGTTCTCCACCCCGGCCGCCTGGGCGCCGTCGAGGACGCGCTTGCGGGAGGCGGGGTAACCGTCCCAGGCGTCCATGGACAGCTTGAAGTCGGGCCCGGGGACGTTGCGCCGCCGGGCGAAGGTGACCTGCTGCGGTACGACGTTCCACACGGCGCCGGAGTCCTTCCAGCCGTCGATCAGCCAGCGCTCCTGCTCCGCGCCGGTCATGGTGCGGGCCGGGTCCTCCGATTCCGGGCCGGGGGTCTGCCAGCCGTCGCCGTAGGCCTGGTCGGAGCGGTACTGGCGGGTGTCGAGGATGTCGAACTGCGCGAGGTCGCCGAAGCGCAGCCGCCGGTACAGCCGCATGCCGGCCCCGGTCGGCCGCTGTGGGGTGCGCAGGGGCTGGTTCTCCCAGTACGCGCGGTAGGCGGCGGCCCGGCGCAGCAGGAACTCCTCCGGCGGTACGTCGTTCTCGGGGGTGCCGCCCGCGTAGTTGTTCTCGGTCTCGTGGTCGTCCCAGGTGACGACGAAGGGATGGGCGGCGTGCGCGGCCTTCAGGTCCCCGTCCGTCTTGTAGAGGGCGTACCGCAGGCGGTAGTCCTCCAGGGTCACCGTCTCCCGGTTGAAGTGCGCGGGCAGCTGCCGGTCGGTGTAGCGCCGGTGGCCGCCCGCCGCGTCGACGGCGTACTCGTACAGGTAGTCCCCGAGGTGGAAGACCGCGTGGACGTCCTCCTCCGCGAGATGCCGGTACGCCGTGAAGTACCCGTCGTGGTACGCCTGGCAGGACGCGGCCGCGAGCCGCAGCTCCCCGACGCGGGCGGCGGCGTGCGGCGCGGTCCTGGTGCGGCCGACGGGGCTCAGCCAGGCCCCGGCGCGGAAGCGGTAGTAGTACGGGCGCCCGGGAGCGAGGCCGCCCGCCTCGACGTGCACGGTGTGGTCGAACTCCGGGTGCGCGGTGGCGTGGCCGCGTCTGGCGATCCGGGTGAACGCCTCGTCGTGCGCGAGCTCCCAGCGCACCTGGACGCGGGCGCGCGGCAGGCCGCCGCCGGGTTCGTACGGGCGGGGCGCGAGGCGCGTCCACAACAGGACCGAGCCGGGCAGGGGGTCGCCGGAGGCGACGCCGAGCGTGAAGGGGTCCTCGGTGATCTTCCGGGCGTCGAGCTCGGCGGCGCTCGCCGCGCCCGCGGCCGGCAGGTTCACGGCGAAGGCGAGGGCGGCGGCGGCCCCGGTGACGGTGAGGAAGCGGCGGCGGTCGAAGTGGCGGGCGGCGGCGCGCAGTTCGGCGGTCATGTGCTCAGTGCACCCGGCCTGGTTGTCGCGTCCACAACATCCACATGTCGGCCATATGAGTTCCAGGTGCCGGACCCTCCCGTACGCTGCGGCCCCATGAACGCTGTACGGAGGATCGCGGTGGTGACGGGCGCGGGCTCGGGCATCGGCCGGAGCGTGGCGCTGGCACTGGCGGAGGACGGCTGGTCGCTGGCGCTGGCGGGCCGGCGGGCCGAGCCCCTGGAGGAGACGGCGGCACGCGCGGGCGAGGGGGCGGAGGCGCTGTGTGTCCCGACGGATGTCACCTCCCCCGACGCGGTGGCGGCCCTCTTCGCCGCCGTACGCGACCGGTACGGCCGCGTCGACCTGCTCTTCAACAACGCGGGCAGCTTCGCGGGCGGCGGCACGCCGGTCGAGGACCTGGACCACGACACGTGGCGGTCGGTCGTCGACGTCAACCTGACGGGCGCGTTCCTGTGCGCCCAGGCGGCGTACCGCCAGATGAAGGAGCAGTCGCCGCAGGGCGGCCGGATCATCAACAACGGCTCCATCTCGGCGCACGTGCCGCGCCCGCACTCGATCGCGTACACGGCGACCAAGCACGCCATGACGGGCCTGACGAAGTCGCTCTCGCTGGACGGCCGCCCGTACCGCATCGCCTGCGGCCAGATCGACATCGGCAACGCGGCGACGGAGATGACCGAGCGCATGCAGGCGGGCATCCTCCAGGCGAACGGCACCCTGGCCCCCGAGCCGGTGATGGACGCGGCGGACGTGGCCCGGACGGTGGCACACATGGCGGCGCTGCCGCTGGAGGCGAACGTCCAGTTCGCGACAGTCATGGCCACGGCGATGCCGTACATCGGGCGCGGCTAGGGCGTGTCCGGAAAGTAGCGCCGTCTGCCCGCAGGGCAGGGCCCGCGGCGTCTGGTGCGTGTGATCGCAGGGCGGCGGGTCGCCCCCGTACCGGCCAACCCACCGAGCCCTGCCCGAACACGATCCGCCGAACAGGACCGAGCCGCGTCCGAACGCTTTGTCGGATGATCACCCCGGTGCGTAGGGTCGCTGCTGACACGCACCGACCGCGTCTGAGGTCGGAGGCTCCGCCGCCGACGGGGGCCATGAGCGGCGGCTACGGGGAAGGAACCAGTTGAAGAGGCGTTTCGTGGCAATGGCCGCCGGCATGGCGACCGTTGCGCTCGCACTGCTCGGGCCGGGGAGTCCACAGGCTCAGGCCGAGCAGGGTGTCCAGGCCGCGGAGGACCATGGCCTGTCGTTGGACAACTTCGTCCTGCGGCCGGTACGCAACCAGGCCACGTTGGGCAGGCTCACAAGCGAGCTGAAGACCGAGATCCCAACGGTCGGAGTCAACAAGATCCTCCAAGAGGCGAACAACACGGGCACACGGGAACGATCCGGCTCGTGCAACCCGTCCGCGTCGGCCGGGGTCCCCATCGACAACCTGTACAGCAGCATCTGCTTCGACGCCGACGACGCGGGAACCGACGGCGGCACCCCCGAGTGGCGTCCCCAGGGCGTGACGAGTGTCGCCGACGCCGACGCGGACCAGGTCTGGGGCGATCCCGAACCCGACATCGGTTGGAACCCGTCCGAACACCGGCCGATGATCGTCACCTGGTACCACCTGGACAAGGTCACCGAGTCCCCTGACAAGAACGGAAAGAACACCGACGTCAAGGGCGTGCGGATCAGCATCATCGACAAGAACACCGGCAAGTACGCGCACGTCCTGCTGGTCTACCCGTACGACAACGTCAACCAGAACGCCAGCTACATGAGCCTGCGCACGTCGCAGCGCTACGGAGAGGGTTCCCTGCACGCCGGCGGCATCGTGTGGTACGGGTACAAGCTGTACGTGCCCGACACGGCCCGTGGTTTCCGCGTGTTCGACCTGCGGGACATCATGGATCTCAAGGCCGCGGGCGACAGGGGCAACCTGACCGAGAAGCGCATGGTGGGCCGGCAGGACGGCGTCTACTACGGTCACGGCTACCGGTACATCCTCCCCGAGTCCACCGGCTGGACCAACGCCGCATGCGACGACTTCGACCTCCCTGGCGGCCTGCCCGGCTGTGACATGCAGGACGAGGACAAGGATTGCACCGCGGACGACCGCACCCCGAGGACCAGTTACGCGAGCCTGGACCGCTCCGGATCCGTACGGCACATCGTGAGCGGTGAGTGGTGCTCGGCAACCGCCGTGTCCGGTCCGAAGGAGACGGGCCGGGTCATCCGCTGGCCGATGGAGACCAGCGGTGGAGTCCCGCGTACCGACGCGAACGGGATGTGGCGGGCCGACGCGGCCTACCGCATTCCCTATGTCTCCACATGGGATCAGAACGGCACCGTCCAGGGCGCGGCCGTGATCGACGGGACCTGGTACCTGAGCCAGAGCTACGGTTCCACGAAGCTGGGCACCCTGATCAAGGCCACCCAGCCCGGCACCAGCACCGGAACGCTGACCGCCGACCCGGTCCGCCGCGTCGCGGCGATCGGCGTGGAGGACCTCTCGGTCTGGCCACGGGACGGAGCCGACCTCATCTGGAGCGTCAGCGAATTCCCAGGGAAACGCATGCTGTACTCCGTCACCCAGTAACGGAGCCCGCCGGCTGCCCCGCCCCGGCGGGGCGGCCCGGAAAGATCCAGAAGACAGGCCCTAGGCGGCGCGGCGTGGAACAAGAGTCCGCCCCGGGTGCGTTGGGACGGACATGACGATCACTTCGCGCTCCGCCGAGGTCCTGCGCTACACGGCGTTCTCCGCCGACCCCGGCGGGGGCAACCCGGCGGGTGTCGTCCTCGACGCCGCCGGGCTCGGTGACGCGGACATGCTGGCGATCGCCGCCGAGCTCGGGTACAGCGAGACCGCGTTCCTGACGCCGCCGCCGGAGGGGCTGGACGGAGCCGGCGCGGGGCGGGCGTTCACCATCCGCTACTTCAGCCCCAAGGCGGAGGTGCCGTTCTGCGGGCACGCCACCGTCGCGACGGCCGTCGCGCTCGGCGAGCGCCTGGGGCCCGGGGACCTGGCGTTCGCCACGCCCGTCGGGACCGTGCCGGTGACGGTGACCGAGGACCGCGGGGCACTGCGGGCCACCCTCACCAGCGTGGAGCCGCGCGTCGAGGAGGCCTCGCCGGCCGACGTCCACGAGGCGCTGGAGGCGCTGGGCTGGTCACCCGCCGAACTGGACGCGGCCCTGCCGCCCCGGATCGCCTTCGCGGGCGCCCGCCACCTGGTGCTGGCCGCCGCGACCCGGGCCCGCCTGGCGGACCTGGCGTACGACTTCGACCGCCTCGCGACGCTGATGCGCCGCCTGGACCTGACGACGGTCCAACTGGTGTGGCGCGCCTCGCCGACGGTGTTCCACGTCCGCGACCCGTTCCCGGTGGGCGGCGTCGTCGAGGACCCGGCGACGGGCGCGGCGGCGGCCGCCTTCGGCGCGTACGCCCGCGAGGTGGGCCTGGTGCCCGAGGCGGCGGTGCTCACGCTCCACCAGGGCGAGGACATGGGCCGCCCGGGCGTCCTGACCGTCGAACTGCGCGCGGGCGAGGGCCGCGTCCGCGTGAGCGGCGCGGGGGCGCGGATCACCGGGTAGCGGGTGCCTCAGGAGGGCTGCCAGCCCTCGATGAGCATCACGACGAAGAGCAGCGGCAGGGCCTGGAGCAACGCGGCGACGCGCCCCTTGCCCAGCCACAGCAGCGCCCCCAGCGCGACGGTCAGCCCCGCGCAGACGAGCAGGTCCTGAACCGGCGGCTCGACCCGCCCGCCCCCGCCGACGGCCGCCGCCCATTCGGTCATGCCGACGTCGAGGAACGCGTACCCGCAGATCAGCACGTTGAAGGGCAGCGCGGCCAGGAAGAGCCCGAGATTGCGCGGCCCGGGCCGGGGCCGGGACGCGGATGCTTCGCTCATGCGTCCCACCGTGCCGCCGTACTGCCCACGGCGAATGAGTACGCGTACCCAGCCGGGCCTGAGTACGGCGTGCGGCAGCGTAGCGGAGGGGCTGCGGACGAGGGGCGGCGGACGAGTTGCGCCGAACGGGACGCCGGACCCTGGACACCCACGAGGTCGTGGAGGCCCAATCTGTGGAATCACCCCTCCACCTGTGAACGTCCTGTGTAGTTTGAGCGGCGCTCAGTTCACGGCCCCTGGAGACCCGATGACGCCACCGCCGCCGCCCGGCTACCCGCAGCAGCCCCCGCCGTATCCGTATGCGCCTTCGCCGGTCCGCCGCTGGTGGCAGCACCCCGCGCTCATCATCACGGCCTTGGTCCTCATCCCGCCGGGTGGCATCGCGCTCGCCTGGCTCAGCGGCTGGAGCCGTACGAAGAAGATCGTCGCCACGGTGCTCTCCGGCGTGTGGTTCCTGGCGATCGTCCTCAGCGACCCGCCGAAGGAGCCGCAGGCCGACGCGAAACCCGCCGCGACCAAGAGCACGGCGCCGACGACTCCGGCACCCGGCACCACTCCGAGCCCGGCGGGACCGCCCAGTTACGTCGGCAAGAACCTCAAGGACGCCCGCGCCGCGGCAGACGCCGCCGGGTACGACTCCGTCTCGCACGACGCCTCGGACAAGGACGCCGGCCAGTGGGACGACGACAACTGGCGCGTCTGCTTCCAGACTCCGGCGGCGAAGAAGACCGGCAAGCTGCCCACCCTGGACTTCGGCGTGGTCCGCGTGGAGTGGCCGTGCCCGGCGAAGGACGGCGAGCCGATCCCGTTCCCGAAGATGCCGAAGGTCGTCGGCCTGACGTTCACGAAGGCGTCCGACACCCTCGAGCCGATCGGCTTCGAGGAGATCGAGCCGCAGAGCGCGTACACCGACGTCACGCTCCCCGCCTCCGTGGACGACTGGAAGGTCTGCTTCCAGGAGCCCGAGGAGGGCAAGGAGATCGAGTCCCCGAAGACGACCACGGCGTACCTCAAGCTGACCGCGCCCGGTACCGCGTGCCCGACGGACGAGCACACCGAACTGCATCCCGACCCGACGACGCCGCCGCCCAGCACCGGCGACGACGACGCGGACTCCTCGTCGTCCGGCGGCTCCTCGTCGTCCGGCGGCTCGACCGGCTCCGGCGGGGGCGGCAGCGCCTACTACAAGAACTGTGACGCGGCCAAGGCCGCCGGCGTGGCCCCCATCCGCAGCGGTGAACCCGGCTACCGCAAGGGCCTGGACCGGGACGGCGACGGCATCGCCTGCGACAGGTAACCACCGGCCCCGGCAAGCCCCCGCCCCTGGCGGGGGCTTCGTCGTCCGTACCCCCGGCACGGTACGGCTCGCGTCACCGAAGGGCCCCGCCCGTACCGGATCGGGGGAAGCCTCCCGCTGCGCCGGGAGCACCGGCTCGTCCGGGCACTACCCTCCGGCGCATGGACGATGAACCGCTGTCCCAGTGGGCCGAGCGCCGCGACGCGAGGATCGGGCAGCTCCGCGCCGTGCCGCTCGTGAGCGGCGACGGGCCCCGCGGGTCGCATCTGAACCCCGAGGCACCGCGTGCGATCCAGCGGTGGAACGGGCACATGTGGGAGCCCCACGGTTTCGCGACCGACCTCGCGCAGGCGAGGCGGGTGCTGTTCCCCGACGCCGAGACGGCGCCTGCCGAGGCGCCGACGCCGAAGCTCGGACCCGGAACCGGGAGGCACCGGAAGCCGCAGGCTCCGCGGTAGGTGTGGGGCAGACGAGTCGGGCTGTACGCCGGGTTCTGTGCCCCGGGACCTCGCGGTCGTCGGGGCGACGGCCATCCATCTAGGACCGGCGTTGCCGCCGGCCTCGTGCGGTCTACCCGCGGACTCGGGCGGGCAGCCCTCGAACGTCCGCGCAGAGACACCGGGGTGTCTCCTTTTGACCTTGCTCCAGGTGGGGTTTACCTAGCCGCCTGGGTCACCCCAGGCGCTGGTGGTCTCTTACACCACCGTTTCACCCTTACCGAGGACCGAGGTCCCCGGCGGTCTGTTTTCTGTGGCACTGTCCCGCGGGTCACCCCGGGTGGCCGTTAGCCACCACCCTGCCCTGTGGAGCCCGGACGTTCCTCGGGAGGATCCGAGGATCCCCACGCGGCCGTCCGCCCGGCTCGTCTGCCGTGTCGACCATGGTACCCGGCTGCCGCGACGCCGGGACCGGACGCCTTGACCTTGCCGCAGCGTCAACGTTTGTACTGGTTCCATGCGAATCGGAGAGATCGCCGCCCTCGTCGGGATCACCACGCGTGCGGTGCGGCACTACCACCACCTGGGGCTGCTGCCCGAGCCCTCGCGGCGGGCCAACGGCTACCGCGAGTACGGGCTGCGCGACGCCGTGCTGCTCGCGCGGATCAGGCGGCTGACCGAGCTCGGGCTCGGGCTGGAGGAGGTGCGGGACGTGCTCGCCGACGACGCGGGGCGTGAGCTCGTCGACGTACTGGAGGAGCTGGACGCCGACCTGGCGCGGCAGCAGGCGGAGATCGGGGCGCGGCGGGAGCGGCTGCGGACGCTGCTGGGGCGGGCGCGGGCGGGGCGGCTGCCGGTCGAGGGGCCGGTGTCGCCGGGCCTCGCGGAGCTGTTCGGGGACATGGCCCGGGCCTCCGCCGCGCGGCCCGGGCCCGAGCCCGCGATGGCCGCGCGGGACCGCGAGGTGCTGGCGCTGCTGGAGTCCGTGGCGCCCGGAGAGGAGGGGGAACGGCTGGTGGAGGCCATGCGGGCGATGGCGCTGGCGCCGGGGGCGATGGACCGGGCGTACCAGGTGTACGAGCGGCTCGACGCGCTCGCGGACGCCGCGGTCGACGACGTGCGGGTGGAGGAGGCCTCGCGGGCGCTGGCCGGGCTGCTGCCGGATGGGATGGTGCCGGAGGCGGCGGAGACCGAGAACCGGGCGCTCATGGACGTGTTCTTCGCGGACTTCGCGCCCGCGCAGGCCGAGACCCTCCGGCGGGCGCTGCGGATCGTCGGGGAGCGGGGGCGGTGAGGCCGGTGGTGGCGCTCGTCCGGCACGAGGCCCGGCTCCTGGCGAGCCTCGCGCGGTGGGTGGCCAGGCGGCCGGACGGGGTCGGCGGGGCGGACGTCCTGGGCGTCTTCGGACATGCGCGGGACCAGGCGGCGTACATGTACGGCTTCGCCTTCGTGTGCGCCGTCGAGACGGTGGGCATGGCCTGGCTGCTGGCGCCCTGGCCGGTGGTCCACCAGGTGTTCCTGGTGCTGGACGTGTACACCGTGCTGTTCGTGCTGGGGCTGCACGCCGCGTCGGTGACCCGGCCGCACGTGCTGACCCGCGACGCGCTGCGGGTGCGGCAGGCGGGGCACGTGGACGTGGTGATACCGCTGGAGCGCATCGCGTCCGTACGGCATGAGCTGTTCTTCTCGCATCCGAAGGAGGAGGGGGCTCTCCAGTTGGCGGTCGCGTCGCAGACGTCCGTCACGATCGAGCTGGCCGAGCCCGTCACCGCCGTACGGTTGCTGGGCGGGCGGTATCCGGTGCGTACGGTGCGGTGTCACGCGGACGACGCGCGGGCGCTGGTGGCCGCGGTCAGGCGGGCGCGAACAGCGCTTTCGCCCGGCCCGGGTCGGCCTGGGTGAGCCGTACGCGCAGCCGCTCGCCCAGCGGGAGGGGGCGCGTGCCGCCTTCGACGCGGGCGACGACCGCCGGGTCCTGGAGGTGGACGGTGCCGACGGCCGGGTCGCGGTCGTGGACGTCGACGACGTACGCGTCGAAGACCTCGCCGACGTGGTCCTGGAGCAGGGCCGCCTCGACGAGGTCGACGCACTCCCGCTCGACGGTGCCCGCCCGGCGCGTGCCCGCGGCCATCTCGTCGGGGAGCGCGGGCAGGGCGGCGCGTACCCACTCGGGGGGTTCGCGGCCCGCGACGGCCGCGAGGCAGAGCTCGCCGGCGTAGCGGTCGACGAGCCGGCGCAGCGGCGCGGTGCAGTGCGTGTACGCGTCGGCGACGGCGGCGTGGACGGCCGGCTCCGGCAGCTTGCCGCCGTCGAAGACGGTGTAGCCGGCGCCGCGCAGGAGCGTGGTGCAGTCCTGGAGGAAGGCGGCGTGGCGGGGGTCGCGGGGGTCGAGCGAGCGGACGAGGGCGGCGTACGAGACGTGGTGCGGCCACGCGATGCCCAGCGCCTTGGCCGCGTGCCGCAGCCGGGCCACGGCGCCGGAGGGCGCGGTGGGCAGGGTGCGCAGGATGCCGGTGCCCGCGGCGGTCATGAGGTCGGCGGCGGCCATGCCGGTGAGGAGGGAGATCTGGGCGTTCCAGCCGTCGGCGGGGCGCGGGGCGCGGTACTCCAGGCTGTAGGTCCCGTCCCGGTCGCTCCGGGTGACCTCCTGCTCGGGGACGTTGAGGGAGATCCCACCGCGCTCCGCCTCCAGGCGTTCGCGCAGCATCCCGATGTCGCGCAGGAGGGCGAGGGGCTCCTCGGCGGTGCCGGTGTCGATCTGCTCCTGGACCTCGGCGTAGTCGAGGCGGGCGCGGCTGCGGACGAGGGCGCGCTCGACGTCGGTGGCGACGGGGTGGCCGTACGCGTCGAGGTCGATGCGCCAGAGGAGGGCGGGGACCGGGCGGCCCGGGAGGAGGCTGGCGGCGCCCTCGGAGAGGACGGGGGGATGGAGCGGGACGCGGGCGTCGGGGAAGTAGAGGGTGAGCACGCGGCGGTGGGCTTCGGCGTCGAGCGCGCCGCCGGGGGTGACGAAGGCGGCGACGTCGGCGATGGCGTAGTGGACGCGGTAGCCGCCGTCGGGCCGGTGGGCGAGGTGCATGGCCTGGTCGAGGTCGGTGGAGCCGGGCGGGTCGACCGTGAAGAACGGGATGTCGGTCGCGTCCCGGGCCGGCAGGCGCGGCGCCTTGGCGGCGGCCTCCGCCTCGGCGAGGACGGGGGCCGGGAAGGCGCCGGGGACGTCGAGCCGGGCGCGCAACGCCTCCAGCGCGGCCCGGAGGGGAGCCTCGGCGGCGCCGGTGACGCGGATCTGGCGGCGGGGCATGGACCGAGCGTAGGCCGCAGGGCGGGGGGCGGCACGTCGGCGCCCTGCGGCGCATCAGCGGCCCGCGGCACCTCGGTGGCCCGCGGGGCGGGGGCGGGGGCGGCATGCGGCACGTCGGCGGCTCCTCGCCGTCGTCTCGTACGCTGGCGCGGGGGCCGCACCCCCTTTTCGTACGTGACGAAGGAGAACCACCGTGCTCGTGCTGTTGCCGCCCTCCGAGGGCAAGGCCGCTTCCGGCAGCGGCGCGCCGCTGGAGCCGGGCGCCCTGTCGCTGCCCGGGCTCGCCGGGGCGCGGGCCGCCGTGCTGGACGAGCTGGTGGAGCTGTGCGCCGCCGACGAGGACAAGGCCCGCGAGGTGCTCGGGCTCAGCGAGGGGCTGCGCGGCGAGGTCGCCAAGAACGCCGGGCTGCGGACGGCGGGCGCGCGACCGGCCGGGGAGATCTACACGGGCGTGCTGTACGACGCGCTGGGCCTGGCCACGCTCGACGAGGCGGCGCGCGAGCGGGCACGGGAGTGGCTGCTGGTGTTCTCGGGGCTGTGGGGCGCGGTGCGCGTGGACGACCGGATCCCGTCGTACCGCTGCTCGATGGGCGTGAAGCTGCCGGGACTGGGCGCGCTGGGCGCGTACTGGCGTACGCCCATGGCCGCGGTGATGCCCGAGGCCGCCGGGGAGGGGCTGGTGCTGGACCTGCGGTCGGCGGCGTACGCGGCGGCGTGGAAGCCGAAGGGCGAGGTGGCGGGGCGTACGGCGACGGTGCGGGTGCTGCACGCGCCGACGCGCAAGGTGGTGAGCCACTTCAACAAGGCGACGAAGGGCCGGATCGTCCGGAGCCTCCTGGAGAACGGGGCCGCGCCCGGCTCACCGGCCGAGCTCGTGGAGGGGCTGCGGGACCTGGGGTACGTGGTGGAGGCGGAGGCCCCGGCGAAGGCGGGGAAGGCGTGGCAGCTGGACGTGCTGGTGGACGAGATCCACTGAGCCGCCGTTGCGCAGTGTGCAACGGCCGTTGCGGTGCGCACGGAGCCTCGGGAGGATGCCGGGGTGAACCCCGCGCCTTCCGTGCTGGACCTGGCCGCCGCCGCCCCCGTCGTCCCCGTCGTCGTCCTCGATGACGCCGCCGACGCCGTACCGCTGGCGCGTGCGCTGGTCGCCGGCGGGCTGACGGCGATCGAGGTGACGCTGCGTACGCCGGCGGCGCTCGACGCCATCGGGGCCATCGCCGACGGCGTACCGGACGCGGTGGTCGGCGCGGGCACGGTGCTCTCGGCGCGCGGCGTGGCGGCCGCGGTCGCGGCGGGGGCCAGGTTCCTGGTGAGCCCCGGTTGGACGGACGGCCTGCTGGACGCGATGGAGGCGTCCGGCGTGCCGTACCTGCCGGGGGTGTCGACGGCCTCGGAGGTCGTCGCGCTGCTGGAGCGCGGGGTCGGCGCCATGAAGTTCTTCCCGGCGGAGGCGGCGGGCGGCACGGCGTACCTGCGGTCGCTGGCCGGCCCGTTGCCGGGGGCGCGCTTCTGCCCGACGGGCGGCATCTCGGCCGCCTCGGCGCCCGCCTACCTCGCCCTCCCGAACGTCGCCTGCGTCGGCGGCAGCTGGATGCTCCCGCCGGACGCCCTCGCGGCGCGGGACTGGCCGCGGGTGGAGTCCCTGGCACGCGAGGCGTCGTCGCTGCGGGATACGCCCCAGCTCTAGGACTTGCCCATGCCGGCGACGAACTCGTCCCAGGTGGCGACCGTCTTCGCCGGGGGCGCGGTGACCGGGGGGACGGCGCCGAAGTCGGAGTACTCCTCGGCGAGCTGCTGCTGCCCCTTGGGGGTCGTGCCGGATTCCTGGGCCTTGAGCACGAGGTCGTCCTTGCCGACCCACATGTCGATGACGA
This sequence comes from Streptomyces sp. NPDC045998, assembly GCF_056430285.1. Classification (NCBI taxonomy): domain Bacteria; kingdom Bacillati; phylum Actinomycetota; class Actinomycetes; order Kitasatosporales; family Streptomycetaceae; genus Streptomyces; species Streptomyces sp. NPDC045998. The sequence goes on along the minus strand of NZ_JBWKLJ010000001.1, from coordinate 519,047 downwards.
CCGACTTCAAGCCCTGCTTCTTGGCGAGTTGGACGTAGGAGTCGCGGACGTCCTTCTTCATGGCGGGGCCGTCGTACGAAGCGAGCCGGTCGAGCACGACCGTGCCGCGGTAGTGGTCGGCGGGGCGGCCGGCCACCTTCTCCTCGGCGACCCACGCGGTGGAGTCGGTCGCGGCGAGCGCGCCCGCGAACTCGGTGATGTAGCCCGCCGCACGGGAGTTCCCCGCGTCGCCACCGTCGGCACCGCCGAGGTCCATGGTGTACCAGCCCTTGCCGGGGATCGCGTCCGTCTTCACGTAGACGTTGCCGCCCGCGAAGATCATGTGCTGCGACCCCGTGGCCGACTTCGTCTTCATGTCCGTGGCCGAGGGCTTCCGCTGGAAGAGCATCTCGGACCGGCTGCCCGGGTCGTCGGGGCCATGGCCCGTCTGGATCGTCTTGTACGACGGCTGGGCGTCCATCTTCTCGGCCGCGGACATCAGCACGGCACGCGGATCGGTCCGCCTGCTGTCGTCGTCACTCCGGCTCCCGCCACCGGCGCGGTCGGAACCGCCCTTGCCCTGACCTGCGTCGCCACCGCATCCCGTCAGCACCATCGTGAGCGCCGCCCCCGCGGCTGCCAGCACGATGCCCCTCCCCTTTGCCTGCACAGGCCACATTCCTTCTCAGTTGTCCGACATTCTTCGCGATCTTAGCCGTTTGCGCAGGTCGGACCATGTGCAGCGGAGGTCGGGCGGGGTGGAGCGGGTCCCGGAACCGGGGCCCGGGGGCCCGGGGGCTCCACCCCGGGCCCCCGGTTCCGGGGCGGTCAGCGCAGGTGCGACGTGTCGTTCAGCAACCGGACCGAGGCGTTGCCGTCCTTGTAGTACGCCACCGCCGAGAGCGACGCCGCCGAGAGTTCCATGCGGAACAGGGACTCCGGCGGGGCGCCCAGGGCCAGGCGGACGAGGGTCTTGATCGGGGTGACGTGCGTGACCAGCAGGACCGTGCGGCCCGCGTAGCGGGCCGTCAGCTCGTCGCGGGCCGCCGCGACCCGGCGTGCCGTCGCCGCGAAGGACTCGCCGCCCGTGGGGGCCGACTTGGCGGAGGACAGCCAGGCGTCCAGGTCGTCGGGGTACCGCTCGCGGACCTCCGCGAAGGTGAGGCCCTCCCAGGCGCCGAAGTCCGTCTCGCGCAGGCCGTCCTCGATGCGGACGTCCAGGCCCAGCCGCGCCGCGACCGCCGCGGCCGTCTGGCGGCAGCGCTGCAGCGGCGACGAGACGATGTCCTGGATCGTGCCGCGCGCCGCCAGCGCGGAGGCGACCGCCTCGGCCTGGCGCAGGCCCACCGCCGAGAGCTCCGGATCGCTGCCGCCGCTGCCCGAGAAGCGCTTCTCGGGGGTGAGCGCCGTCTCGCCGTGGCGCAGGAGCACGAAGGTGGCCGGTGCGCCGAGGTCCGCGGGCGCCCCCCAGCCGACCGGGGGCGTGGAGTGCGCCGCGGCCTCCGCGGCGGCCGCCGTGGCCACCGCCGAGACGCTCGTCGGCTGGGCCGGCACCGCCGAAACCCCCGACGAGACGCCGGCCAGTGCCGCCCGCGCCTTCGCCGCGCCGGCCGCCGCGTCGCCGACCACGCGGGCCGCGCCCGCGTCGAGGGCGGCGACCGACGCCGACGGCTGCCACTGCTTGCCGCGCTTGCCCGCGTCCATCGCCTCGTTCGCGAGCCGGTCCGCGTGCTTGTTCTTCTCGCGCGGGATCCACTCGTACGTCACCTGGGACGCGGGGAAGACGCGGGCGGCCTCCGCCGCGAGCGGCTTCATGTCCGGGTGCTTGATCTTCCAGCGGCCGGACATCTGCTCCACGACGAGCTTGGAGTCCGTTCGTACGCGGATCTTCGCGTCGGGCGCCAGCTCCCGCGCCGCCTTGAGCCCGGCCACCAGGCCGCGGTACTCCGCGACGTTGTTCGTGGCGACGCCGATGTACTCGGCGGTCTCGACCAGGGGTTCCCCGGACACCGGGTCCAGGACGACCGCCCCGTACCCGGCCGGGCCCGGGTTGCCCCGGGAGCCGCCGTCCGCCTCGACGATCAGCTCGCGCAGCTCGGCGGCGGGCATCAGACGCCGGACTCCGCCGTGCGGACCAGGATGCGGCGGCAGGTCTCGCACCGCAGGACGGTGTCCGGGGCGGCGGCCCGCACCTCGTTCACCTCGGTGATGTTGAGCTCGATGTGGCAGCCCTCGCAGCGGCGCTGGTACAGGCGGGCCGCGCCGACGCCGCCCTGCTGCTCGCGGATCTTCTGGTAGAGCTTCATCAGGTCGGCGGGCACGGACGCGGCCACGACCTCGCGCTCCTTGGCGACCGACGCGGCCTCGCCGTCCAGCTCCTGCAGCGCCGCGTCGCGCCGCGCGGTCGCGTCGTCGACCTTGCCCTGCACGGAGCCGACCCGCTCGGTGAGCTCGGCGACCCGCTCGTGGGCGGACTCGCGGCGCTCCATGACCTCGAGGACGACGTCCTCCAGGTCGGCCTGGCGCTTGGCGAGGGAGACGATCTCCTTCTGGAGGTTCTCCAGGTCCTTGGGGGAGGTGATGGCGCCGGAGTCCAGCCGCTGCTGGTTCCGGACGGCGCGCTGGCGCACCTGGTCGACGTCCTGCTCCGCCTTGGTCTGCTCGCGGGCGCAGTCGCTCTCCTCCGTCTGCGCGGCCACGAGCAGGTCACGCAGCTGGGTGAGGTCCTTGGTCAGCGACTCGATCTCGGCGTGCTCGGGCAGCGACTCCCGCTTGTGGGCGATCTGCGACAGGCGCGTGTCGAGGGCCTGGACGTCGAGGAGGCGGATCTGGTCGGCGGGCGCGGCGTTCAGTTGGGGGCTCCAGAGGAAGAGTGGTGGGACCAGGGGTCGGTGACCGTCTTGGAGACGTGGACCCGCAGGTCCCAGCCGTGGCGGTCGGAAATCTCGTCGAGCTGGGCGGCGGCCAGCTCGCACCAGGGCCATTCGGTGGCCCAGTGGGCGGCGTCGACCAGCCCGAGCGGCGTGTGCTGCGTGGCCTCGGAGGCCGGGTGGTGGCGCAGGTCGGCGGTGAGGAACGCGTCGACCCCGGCGGCCCGTACGGCGTCGAAGAGGCTGTCGCCGGAGCCGCCGCTGACGGCGACGGTACGGACGAGGGCGTCGAGGTCGCCGGCGACGCGGATGCCCTGCGCGGTGGCGGGGAGCCGCTTGGCGGCGCGGGCCGCGAAGTCGCGCAGGGTCTCGGGCGGGTCGACCTCGCAGATCCGGCCGAGGCCGGTCTCGGGGACGAGCGGCCCGGTGACGCGGAGGTCGAGTGCGCCGGCGAGGGCGTCGGAGACGCCGGGCTCGGCGGTGTCGGCGTTGGTGTGCGCGACGTGCAGCGCGATGTCGTTCTTGATGAGCGTGTGGACGACGCGGCCCTTGAAGTGGCCGGCCGCGACCGTCGTCGTCCCGCGCAGGTAGAGGGGGTGGTGCGTGATGATCAGGTCCGCGCCGAGGGCGAGCGCCTCGTCGGCGATCGGCTGGACGGGGTCGACGGCGATCAGGACGCGCGTGACCTCGGCGTCGGGGTCGCCGCAGACCGTGCCGACGGCGTCCCACTGCTCGGCCCGCTCGGGGGGCCAGAGGGCGTCGAGCTCGGCGATGACTTCAGACAGACGGGGCACGTAGGAAAGGCTACCTGCCCCGCACGCCCCGCCGCCCTGGCCTGTGGACAACCCCGCCCGCCCGTGCAGCGGCGTCCCCTGCGGCCGCCGCGCCGCACCCCGCACGCCCTGCTCTCACCACTCCCCCTGCTCCCCCAGCACATCCGACCCCACCCCCTCAGGAGAATCGGGACATCGCCACCCTTATAGGTGAAGCAGCGCGACACGCGCGGTTCGGTCCGGCGTACGAAAACTACTTTCAGTCGCCGGAGGTGACGAATCGATGACTGTCTGTGCCATCGATACCGCCGGGCGTACGGGATTCACGATCGCGGCGAACGGTACCTACGCGGCGCGGCTGGCGGGTGACGGCGAGGCGCTGTACCCGGAGCGGTGGACCCTGGACGGCCCGGAGCCGTACGCGGTGCCGCTGCCGCTCTCCCAGCCGGAGGACCCGCACGCGCAGTTGCTGCCGCTCGCGGACGGAAGGGTGCTGATCGGTCGCCGCACGGGCGAACGGCACACCTTTTCCCTGCTGTACCCGACCGGGCCGGGCACCGGCCAACTGCCGCTGGGCGCGGTCGAGTCGCCGTCCCTGCGGCTGCTCCCGCCACCTCCGGGCGGTACGCGCGCGTACGCCCTGACGGTGGGCGAGTACTCCTCCAGCGTCTGGCTGGTGGCGGGCGGCGCGTTCGGCCCGGAGCACGTCGCGGAGGTAAAGGGGCACTGTACGGGCGGGGTCTGGCTGGACCGTACGGGGCGGCTCCTGGCGCTGGACCGGCAGCTCGACGGCGGTCCGGTCAAGGCGGTCGCGGTCGACCTGGAGCGGGGCGGGGAGGTGACCCCGCTGCTCCAGATCACGGAGGCGAGCGAGGACCGGCTGCTGCTGGCGGACGCGGACAGCGGCCTGCTGCTGATCCGCTCCGACGCCCCGTCACCGGGGCACGCCCGGCTGGGCTGGGGCGTCCTCGGCAGCACACTGCCGGTCCGCTTCCCCGATTGCCTGCGCCTGGCCGACGCCGCCGTGACGCCGTTCGCCGTCCAGCCGGGGCAGATGCTGACGCCGGAATCCTGCGCGGTGGCGCTGCGCATCGACGCGGCGACCGGCAGCTGGGTGGGCGTGTGGCGGCCGTCCGGGCGGCGGCTGCTCCAGCTCCCGGCACCGGCGGGCTGGCTGACGGGCACGGGCCTGTGGACGCGGGACGGCGTGCTGCACCTGCCGTACGTCGCCGGGTCCGTACGGTGCGGGCTCGCGCGGATCGCACCGGACCCGAAGGCGCTCACACAACCGCCACAACCGGAGTCCGCGGAGGGGGAACCGCCGGGGCGCGAGGTGACTCCTGGTGTGTGCAAACCGGTTCCGCTGCAACAGGCACCGCTGCAGGGAGCACCACCGCAGGGAGCACCACCGCAGGAAACGCCGCTGCGAGGGGCGGCGCCGCAGGGGGCGCCACTGCACGGAGCACCGTTGCAGGGGGCACCACTGCACGGAGCACCGTTGCAGGGGGCACCGTTGCAGGGGGCGACGCTGCTGCGGCGGACACCTCTGACCGGCCCGACGGCCCGCGGCTAGACTCACGGGCCGCATATGTCAGCGATCACTACGGGGTGAACTTCCTACATGTCTGAGGCCATGACCGACACGACCCACGCGACGCGACCGCAGGGGAACGCCGGCGGCTCCGGAAAGCACCGAGGGGGCGCGGCTACGACGGAGGACCTGTCCTCCCAGCCGCACGGCCGCCACCGCAAGGTCCCGAACCAGGGCACCGCGGCCTGACGGCTCGTCGCACGCGAGGAGGGCCGCTCCGGGGAGATCCCCTGGAGCGGCCCTCCTTAGCATGTGCCGTTCGGCGGCCTCAGTCGCTGGAGCAGGCGGTCGCCGTCCAGCGCGCGTACGGCCCGCGCCATGGTGCGTACGTGGATCTCCTTCTCCTGCCGCTCGTACATCGCGGACAGGCCGTCCCGCAGCGCCCGCGCCTCCGCCACGAGCGCCTGCGCGGCCCTCAGCGCCGTGTACGTCTCCGTCGTACGCGACGGATTGGCGCCGCCGAGGCGCTTCAGGGCGGCGAGGTACGCGTCGACGACCCGGCTCTCCGCCTCGGTGAGGGCCGGAATCCCCGGCGCCGGTTCATCCGGGACCATCACAGTGCCAGCTGGCTGTCGCGCGTCGAGATGATCTGGTCGACGAGGCCGTACGCGAGGGCGTCCTCGGCGGTGAGGATCTTGTCGCGCTCGATGTCGTCGCGGATCTTCTCGATCGGCTGGGTGGAGTGCTTCGCCAGCATCTCCTCCAGCTGCGTACGCATGCGCAGGATCTCGTTGGCCGCGATCTCCAGGTCGGAGAGCTGCTCACGATCGGTGCCGCCGGACGGCTGGTGGATCAGCACGCGGGCGTTCGGCAGGGCCATCCGCTTGCCCGGCGTACCGGCGGCGAGGAGGACGGCCGCGGCGGAGGCCGCCTGGCCCATGCACACCGTCTGGATGTCCGGCTTCACGAACTGCATCGTGTCGTAGATCGCCGTCAGCGCGGTGAAGGAGCCACCGGGACAGTTGATGTAGAGGGCGATGTCCCGGTCCGGGTCCATGCCCTCCAGGCAGATCAACTGGGCCATGAGGTCGTTGGCCGAGGCGTCGTCGATCTGCACGCCCAGGAAGATGATGCGCTCCTCGAAGAGCTTCGCGTACGGGTCGTACTCGCGCACGCCCTGGGACGTGCGCTCCGTGAAGTGCGGCAGCACGTAGCGCGCCTCGGCGGACTTGTGGAGCGTGCCCGGATTCACCATGTCGTCGTCCCCTCACTGGTCCAGCGTACGAGTCAAAATGTACAGGACGTACAGAACATAGAATGGGGGAATGGCTTATGAGATTCCGGTGACGCAGGCCCGGGCGGAGCTCGCGGATCTGATCAACCGCGTGGTCTACGGCGGCGAGCACGTGGTCCTCACCCGCCACGGCAAGCCGCTCGTGGCTCTCGTGACGGCCGCCGACCTGGAGCGACTGAAAGGCGGGGACACTCAAGAGGGCACACCGGAGGGCGCGCCGGAGGAGCCGGAGCGGATCATCGGGACCGTGTCGTCCCTCTCCGAGGCCCCGTCCTCGTCCTCCGTCGGCGAACAGAGCCAGTGGGGCCTCACCGCGCATACGGAGATGTAGGGGTCCGGCGGCTCCCGGACCGGATCCTCAGGCTCTCAGACCCTCAGGCCCTCAAGCCCTCACTGGTCCGTCGTCGTCCGGCGCGGCAGCCACAGCACCATCAGCACCGCGCCCGCCAGCAGGATCCCGGCGCCCGCGCGGAAGGCGAGCGCGTAACCGGCGGTCAACGCCTCCGGGCTGGTACCGCCGGAGGTGCGGGCCGCGGCGAGCGTCGACAGGGCCGCGAGGCCCAGGGCCCCGCCCATCGTGCGGGACGTGTTGACCAGGCCCGAGACCAGCCCGGCGTCGCCGGGGGCCGCGCCCCAGGTGGCCAGCGAGGCGAGCGGGGTGATGACCAGCCCGATGCCGAGCATCATCAGGATGCCCGGGCCCATGATCATCGTCAGGTACGCGCTGTGGGCGTCCATCAGCGACTGCCAGCCGAAACCGGTGGCCGCGATCAGCGTGCCGAGCACCGCGAGGTTCCGCGCGCCGGTCACCGCCATGAGGCGCGGCGCCAGCTTGGCGCCGGCGAAGACGCTGAGGGAGCTCGGTACGAGCGCGAGGCCGGCCTCCAGCGGGGTGTAGCCGAGCACGTTCTGCGCGTACATCGTCATGAAGAACCACATGGCGAACGACGCCGAACCGTTCACGATCATCGCCACGTTGGCCGCCGACACCGCCCGCGAGCGGAAGAGCTTCAGCGGCATCAGCGGCGCCGCCGTACGCGCCTCCACCGCCACGAACGCCCCCAGCAGCACCAGTCCGCCCAGCAGCGGCACCAGCGACTCGGCGGCGCCCCAGCCGGCCTGCTCCGTCTGCACGATGCCGTACGCGACCGCCGCCAGACCGCCGGTGACGAGCACCGCGCCCGGCAGGTCCAGCCGCCGCGCGCCGCCGCCCTGGCTCTCGCGGACCCACAGCGCGGCGCCGACCAGGACCAGGATGCCGACGGGCACGTTGATGAGCAGCACCCAGCGCCAGGACAGCAGGTCCGTCAGTACGCCGCCGACCAGTCCCCCGGCGGCGCCACCCGCCGCGCCCACCGCCGACCAGGTGCCTATCGCCCGCGTCCGCGCGGGCCCGGCCGGTACGGCCCCGGTCACGATGGTCAGCGTCGCGGGCGCCAGCACCGCCGCCCCGAGGCCCTGCACGGCGCGCGCGGCGAGCAGCTGCCACCCCTCCACCGCGAGCCCGCCCGCCACGGACGCGGCCGTGAACAGCCCGAGCCCGATCAGGAACACCCGCTTGTGCCCGAACAGGTCCGCCGCCCGCCCGCCGAGCAGCATGAACCCAGCGAAGGCGATGGTGTACGCGTTGAGCACCCACTGCAGCCCCAGCGCCGAAAGGCCCAGGTCCGCGCGCATGGACGGCAGCGCCACGTTCACGACGGAGACGTCCAGCACGACGAGGAACTGTCCGGCGCAGGCGGCCAGGAGGACGAGCCAAGTGCGGGCAGGTGTCCGGGTGGTGGCGCTGGTGGCTGTGGTGGCGGAGTCGGGGGTCTGAGTGTCGGGACGCGGCTGGACCATGCGTGTCATGGTCACAGCTGCGGTACGGGTCGTACATCGGGCCTTCGACGTACGACCCGCCCTACGTCAGAAGTCCCCTTCGGCCGCCGCCGCGACGAACGCCGCGAACGCCGCCGTACCGACGGCGAAGGCGGGGCCCTCGGGGTTCTTGGAGTCGCGAACGGCGACGCGGCACGGCTGGGCGGCGATCTCGACGCAGTCGCCGCCGGTGTCGGCGCTGTAGGAGGACTTGCGCCAAGCGGCGGCGCCGAGAGGGGCGCACTCGACGCAGTCGCCACCGTTCGTGCCGCTGTAGGACGACTTACGCCACTCTGCGCCCGTCAGGTCCTGGTTGATGCCCATAACGTTCCTCCATTACGCGAGCGATCAGCGTCGCCGACTCCTCCGGGGAGAGGGCTGTGGCTTGCAAGCGAGCGTATCCGACCGAACGCTCCCTGATCACTTGCGGATTGGCCGTCATATGGCCCGAGTCGTAGCGCTCGGCGTAGAAGATGTCCGGGTCGTCTTCAAAGCGAAGAAGGTTGAACGAGCCCATCATTCCAGTGTGCTGACCGGCCGAGAAGGGCAGGACCTGGACATTGACCCACTGATGGTCCGCGAAGCTCAACAAGTGCGCGAGTTGACCTCGCATGACCTCGCGATCGCCGACCTGCCTGTGCAACAGGGCCTCGTCCAGTACCACCCACACGACGGGCGGGTGCTCCTTCGTCAGTATGCGCTGCCGCTCCATTCGCGCCGCCACCATTTCGTCGACCCCCTCCGGGCAGTCGACAGCGAGAAGAGCTCGTGCGTACGCCTCCGTCTGGAGCAGGCCATAGACCGCCTGCGCCTGGTACGTCGAGATGTACGTCGCCCGCGCCTCCATCTCCGCGTACGGCTGAAACCAGTGCGGCAGTTGGCTTCGCAGCACCAGCCCGATCAGGCGGGTGAAGGTCCCGCCCGTCTTCAGTGCGGCGTCGAGGCGTTCGGACAAGTCGCGGGTCGGGACCTTCTTCGTCGTCTCGATCTGGCCGATCAGCGAGCCCGTACAGAAGACCATGCGGCCGAGCTCTCCCTGCTTGAGACCGGCCTCCTCCCTCAGGCGGCGGAGTTCGGAGCCGTAGAAGTCCAGCGGTGAGGCGCTGGGATCGAGGACGCGGATGTTGACCATGTAGCGGCCACCCCCAAGTTCACGCCGAGCGGCGTTCATTTCGTTCTGTAGCCGAGCGTAATCAGGCGACCGCACCCTGGTGGCATGAATCACGCAAGTCACCCCCGGGAGGGGGACCTTGAGACCGGCTACCGCATGGGCTTCACCGTGGGTGAGCACTCCGCGCGTCACATGCGGCGCATCCTGCGCACCTTCCTCATGCGGTGGGGGCTGGCCGAGTTGACCGACGCGGCCGAGCTGGCGCTGACGGAGCTCGTCGCCAACGTCGTACGGCATGTGCCGGGGCGCCGCTGCACGGTGCTGATCCTGCGGCGGCCGGAGGGGCTGCGGGTCGAGGTCACGGACGGCCTGGACCGACCGCCGCTGCCGGTCGAGGCGGGGGACGCGCTCGACGAGGGCGGGCGCGGGCTGGTGCTGGTCGAAGCGGTGACGGAACGGTGGGGCACGGTGCCGCTGGCCGCCGGGAAGACGGTGTGGTTCGAGTGCGACGCCAAGTCGCCGAGCGGGGCCGCGGCTTCGGTCTGACGGTCACTCCGTCCGGCGGCTGTCGAAGGCGGCTGCCGGACGGAGCGTACCGCCGTGGGACCGACTAGCAGGTGACGCCCATGCAGATGGTGTTCAGCAACGTCAGAATTCCGGCACATCCGCACGTCAGGTCGAACGGCGTCCCGTCGACCTCGACGGGCTCCGTCTCGGGAAGGGCGTGGAGCCGGGCCAGCAGTTCGAGGTCCTGGTTCTCCATGGGTTTCTCCTTTCTCAGGCCGGCGGCTGGACCGTCCAGTGCCGGGGCGAGGGGTGACTCAGGCGGAGGAGGAAGGCCAGGATTCCGGCGGACCCGTCGCTCCAGCTGGTGGAGACGTCCCCGTACTCGTTGGGGAAGACCACATGGCCGTTTCGGTGGGCCCGTTCGGCGAGGATGAGGCGGGCCGACTCCTCGGCCATGGCGCGGTAGGTGGGGTCGCCCGTGGCCGCCGCCATGTCGAGGAGGAAGTCGCCGTTGCCCGCCAGTCCGTGGCACTGGGTGAGCGGGGCGCGGGAGGCGTGTTCCGCCACCGCGTGCGCCGCGCGGCGGGCGGGCTCGCCGTACCGGTCGTCGCGGGTGGCCTGCCACAGCCGGACGAGGAAGGTGCCGATGCCCGAGGCGCCGTGGCACCAGTACGGGGCCGTGGGCGGGTCCCCGTACTGGGCGGGCCAGCAGGTCGCCGCGCCGACGCGTACGGCGTGGGCCAGCAGGTCCTCGCCGGTCTCCACGGCGAGCTCCAGGTGTTCCGGGTCGCGGGAGACGGCCGAGGCGGCGAGAACGAAGCAGCCGATGCCGGCCGTGCCATGGGCGAAGCCGAGGTAGCGCTTGCCGGCCGCCCGGGAGGCGGCCTCGGCGGGGACCGCCCAGCTCACGCCGGGCTTGTCGCGGCGTACGGCGGCGGTCAGGCGGTCGGCGGCGTCGACGGCCAGTTCGGCGAAGCGCGGATCGCCGGTGCGGTGCCAGAGGTGGAGGGCGGCGAGGCCGCTGCCCGCCGCGCCGTGGGTGATGTCGTGGCTGGGCGTGGACCGCTGCGGCGCCAGGGCCAGGGCCACCGCGTGGTCGGTGAGCCGGCGGTCGTCGAGGGCGCGTCCGGCGTCGTACAGGGCCCAGGCGGTTCCGCGCCCGCCGAAGTGCAGGCCGGGGCGGGGGGAGCCGGTGTCGGCGCGGACGGCGATCCAGTGGCCCGCCGTGGCGAGCACCTCGGGCAGGCGCGGGTCGCCGGTGAGCTCGAAGTACCGCGTGAGGACGGCGAGGACGCCTGCGGCGCCCTGCTGCACGGTGCAGGGGTCGCTCTCCCCCGCCCTGGTGGACACCGGCCAGAGCCGTCGGTCGTCCGCCGGGGTCATGGAGGCGATGAGGTGGTCGACGATCCCGGCCACCGCGTCCTCGGCGTCGTCGTCCCCCGGCTCCGGACGGGCGCCGTCGCCCGCCGCGTACGCCGGGATCGGCGTCCCGAGGGCCGCGCGGGCCCGGGGCAGGTCCCAGCGTGCGGCGGGGTCGTCCCGCATCAGTCCGAGGATCGCCTCGGTCAGCGTCTCCGGCAGCCGCAGCGGTCCGGCGCAGGCGTCCAGCCAGGCGGCGAGGCGCTGTTCGGCGGGCCTGGTGGCGGGCTCGTCGTCCAGCAGCTGCGGCACCTTCCCGGCCAGGGCGAAGAGGGCGGTGGCACCGAGGCCGTAGAGGTCGGCCGTCGGGGAGACCGGTGCGTCGGTCAGGCGCTCGGGGGCGCTGAAGCCCGGGGTTCCCAGGCGGGTCGGCGGGGGCGACTCGTCCTCCAGTGCGGCCAGTTCGAGGTCGATCAGGCGCAGTTCGCCGTCCGGGCGGACCATGACGTTGCCGGGTGAGAGGTCCCGCAGGACGCAGCCGTGGGCGTGGGCCGCCGCGACGACGTCGACCAGCCGGGCGACCAGGGCGCGGGCGTCGGCGTGGTAGCGCTCGGCTCCGACGTCGCGGAAGTGGTCGGCGGCCCAGGCGCGCAGGCTGACGCCCGGGATCCGCTCCTCGGCCAGGAAGAGGTGGCCGCCGTGTTCGAAGAGCGCCAGGGGTTCCGGTGCCAGGCCCAGGCCCTTGAGCCGCTCCAGGGCGCGGGCCTCGGCGCGCAGCCAGTCGCGGACGTCGCGGCCGGAGGCGTCGCCCTCGACGTGGGGGCGGGCCTCCTTGATCACCACGGCGGCGCCGGTGCGGACGTCCGTGCCCCGGTAGACACCGCCCTTGTTGGTGTGCCGGATCGCCTCGCGTACGGCGAAGCGGCCGCCGAGCAGCACGGGGCCGCCCGGCGCCGTGCCCTCCCCGGGCGGCGGGGCGGGCACCGTGGCGGGGAACGGGCAGACAGCCCAGGGGGGCGGGGTGTACCGGCCCGTCCGCTTGTCCTCCACGGGGCTGCCGTCGGGGTCCTCGATGATCCACACCAGCAGGCCGTCGTCCGACAGCCGCCGCCTGCCGGTGAAGGCGCCATAGCGGTAGTGCACCAGGCTGTGTGGGGCGTACGGCTGGTCGGACGGGATGCGGGGGCCGGGCAGCCCCGCGGTGGCCCGGTGGAGCTCTTCGGCGAGCCGGACGGCGTCGGCGTCGGAGCGCGGGTAGACGGTGACGAACTTGCCCGCGCTTCCCCGGGGTGTGGCGCGGGAGTTGAGCGCGCCCACCTGGTCGAGCGACCGGGCGAACTTGAACGCCGACTCCGCGCGCAGCAGGACGTCCAGGGCCTTTTCGAGGACCGCCGGGGCGGAGGCGACCGTGGCCGACAGGTGCAGCTTCCAGCCCTGTGCGCGGGGCGTCCCGGACCCGGGGGCCACGTGGCACCATGTCTCGTCCGTGGCGGCGGTCCAGCGCTCGGCGGTGCCCGTGGCGTGCAGCGCGCGGTGGAGGAGGGCCTCCAGCTCGGTTTCGGGTGGGGCGCCCGTCGCGGCCTTCGTGGCGGTTTCCATGGTGTGACTCGTCATACGTGGCCCCTCCCAGAGGTGAGAACCGCTGGTAGGGGGCGTGCCCGATGACATAGGCATACCAACGCCACCCCGGCCGGGATCACCCCATCCGGTAAGCGCGCACCGCTGCTCCCCCGCCCGGGGGCACGCTCCGGCGCGGAGGGAGGCGCCCGACCGGGCGGCGGGGGGCCGCGCCTACGATGTGACCGCTCAGTAGGCACATCGCCCGCCCAGCACACCCGTCCACACCAGTCCGCACCAGCCCAGGAGGAAGCCGTGGCCGCTACGCCCAAGCCGGAGACGCTCGCCGCGTTCGAGGCGGCCAAGGGCTTCATGCCCGTACGGGAAGGGCTGGCGCTGTACGCGGCGGCGGCCGAGGCGGCGGAGCTGGGGCTGCCGCTGCTGGAGGTCGGCACGTACTGCGGGCGCTCGACGATCCTGCTGGCGGACGCGGCGCGGGCGGCGGGCACGGTGGTCGTCACGGTCGACCACCACCGGGGCAGCGAGGAGCAGCAGCCGGGGTGGGAGTACCACGACCCGACGGTGGTGGACCCCGAGGTCGGGCTGATGGACACGCTGCCGACGTTCCGCCGGACGCTGCACAAGGCGGGTCTGGAGGAGTACGTGGTCGCCGTCGTGGGGCGGTCGCCGCAGGTGGCGAAGGTGTGGGCGGGCGAGGTGGGGCTGGTCTTCATCGACGGGGGCCACACCGACGAGCACGCGACCGCCGACTACGAGGGCTGGGCGCCGCGCGTGGCGCCCGGCGGGTTGCTGGTCATCCACGACGTGTTCCCGGACCCGGCGGACGGCGGGCAGGCCCCGTACCGGATCTACCTGCGGGCGCTGGAGTCCGGCGCGTTCGCGGAGGTCTCGGTGACGGACTCGCTGCGCGTGCTGCGGCGCACGGCCGCGTGACCCGGTGACGCCGTGACCCCGTACTCGCTCGCCTTCTACGTGGACGTCGTCACCACCGGCACCGTGCTGGGCGTGCGGCCCTCGGACTCCCCCGAGCGGGTCGCGGAGGTCCTCGGGACGGACTTCGCGGAGAACCGCTTCGGCGATCTGAGCCTGGGGCGGGACCACGGCCTGGTCGAGTTCTTCTGGGACCGGGCGTCCGCCGGGGAACCGTGGTCGGGCCACCACCTCACCCTCCAGGTGCACCGCCTGGCGCACGGCGGGAGCCGGCTGGTGAACGGGGCCGTGCGGGCGCGGTACGGGCGCTTCGCGCCGAGGCTGCGGTTCGCGAAGCTGCGGCGCCTGCTGGAGAGGCGCGGCGTCCCGCTGGTGGAGGTGCCGGAGGTCCCGGCGAACACGCCCTATTACCGGCGGTTCCGGCAGCCGGGCTCGGGGGTGGAGGTGTCGGTCATCGGCACGTACGGGGAGTACAGCACGCCGGACGCGCTGCGGGTGGGCGACGTGTACAGCATCCAGGCCACGGCGGGCTCAGCCCCTCCCCTGCCCGCCGCGCCGCCGGCCGCACCGCCCGCCGCGCCGTCCCCTCCCCTGCCCGCCACACCGCGGTCCTCCAGGACGTGACCGGTTGGATGCGCCGTGCTCCGCGCTGGGCAGTGGCGCTCACCCTGACCATCGCCGGCGTCCTGCTGTTCGTCGGCGCCGTCTCCCACGGCGTCGACCTCCTCCGGCACGGCGTGCGCCCGTACGACTGGGCACCGGGCTGGCTCAACCTCTACTGGTCCTCGCTCGCCCTCTTCGACCCGCTCGCGGCCGCGCTCCTGATCGGCGGCAAGCGCCGGGGCGTGGACCTCGCCTGCGCCATCATGGCGACCGACACCGCCGCCAACTGGTACGCGTGCTACGGCATCCTGCACAGCGACTTCGCCGCACAGCCGGGGCTGCAGCGCCTCACCCTCTTCGCCGCCCTCGTCCTCGGCACCGCGCCGTTCCTCCGACGACGCCTGCCGTACGCCACCGTCGACACCCCCTAGCATCGGTGCGTGCACGACGACCACAGCCCCTCCCCCGCCCGCCGCGCCGCCCGCCGCGCCGCCGGCCGCCGCCGTACCGCGGTCCTCGCTGCAGCCGTGGCCCTGATCGCCGCGACGGCCGGCTGCGGGGCGGACGGAGCCGACGCGAAGGCGCCTCGGGCGGGAGCGACGCCCTCGCCGACGGCCTCCGCCTCCGCGCCGACGGCGGCCGCTCCCCTCGCGGGCAAGGTCGTCGTGATCGACCCCGGGCACAACCCCGGGAACTTCTCCCATCCCAAGGAGATCGCCGCGCAGGTGGACATCGGCACGAACCGCAAGGAATGCGACACCACCGGCACCGCCACCGCCTCCGGCTACACCGAAGCGGCCTTCACCCTGGATGTTTCACACCGTCTCCGCACTCTCCTCCAACAGCAGGGCGCCACGGTGCGCCTCACCCACGACGCCGACCGCCCCTTCGGCCCCTGCATCGACGAACGCGCCCGCGTCGGCAACGACGCGAAGGCCGACGCCGTCGTCTCCGTCCACGCGGACGGCTCCGCCGTCGGCAACCGCGGCTTCCACGTCATCCTTCCCGCCCTGGTCAAGGGCGGTACGGCGGACACAGCACGCATCGTCGGCCCCTCCCGCGCCCTCGGCGAGCACGTCGCCGCGCGCTTCGCGGCGGCCACGGGCAGCGCGCCCGCCAACTACGTGGGCGGCGGCGACGGTTTGGACGTACGCAAAGATCTCGGTGGACTGAACCTGTCGACCGTGCCCAAAGTGTTCGTCGAATGCGGCAACATGCGTGACCCGAAGGACGCCGCATTGCTGACGGATGCCGCGTGGCGGCAGAAAGCGGCCCGGGGGATCGCGGACGGGATCAGCACCTACCTACGGGACTAGGCCGGGCGGACGATAGATTCATCCGTACGATGGGGCCGCCCCCGTGTGCTTCGCGCCACCCCCGCATCCCGACGACACAACCGACGAAGGACTTCTACACGTGAACATCCGCTCCCTCACTCGAGGCGATGGCGTGGTGATCGGAGCAGCGGTGGTGCTGTTCATCGCCTCGTTCCTCGGCCTGACCCCCGGCGTCGACTGCCCCCAGGGGATCGACTGCTCCAAGTTCGACAGCCCGAACGCCTGGGACAGCCTGGGCCTCCTGATGAGCATGTTCCTCTCCGGCGTCATCGCCGCCGCGCTCATCGTCGTCGGTCGTGCCATGCCGGGCCGCAAGGTCGCGGGCATCGACCTGGGCCAGTTCGGTGTCGCCTTCGCCGTCTTCTCGCTGTGGACGGCCTTCTGGACCATCATCGACATGACGGCCGACGCCGGTGCGGGCATGATCCTCGGCCTGCTGTCCACCATCGTGCTGGCCGCCGCCGCCGTCGCCGCGCCGCTCGTCCCCGCCCTCAAGGCCCCGCTCCTGGGCGCCCCGCGCCCCCAGCAGCCGCAGCCGTACGGCGGTCAGCCGGGCCAGCCGCAGGCCGGTTACGGCTACCCGGGCGCGCAGCAGCCGCCGTACGGTGGCCAGCCGGGCCAGCCGCAGGGCGGCTACGGCTACCCCGCCCCCCAGCAGCCGGGCCAGCCCCAGCCGGCGCAGGGCCAGCAGCCGCAGCAGCCGCAGGCCGAGCAGCACACTCCGGCGCCCGCTCCGGCGGCCGCGACCGCGGCCCCCTCGGACTTCTCCCCGTTCTGGTTCGCGGTCCCGGTCGCGCGCCCGCTGTACGCGGAGGACGGCTCGCCGACGCCGATCGCCGAACTGGCGCCCGGCACCTGGTACCTGGCGGTGGAGCAGCGCGGCCAGGGCCTGGTGGCCCAGACGCAGGACGGCCGGCGCGGCGTGCTCCAGGACACGACCGGCATCCAGCGCGGCTGAGCAGCCCGCTCCGTACATGAAGAACGGCCCTCGCCCTTGCGGGCGGGGGCCGTTCACGTTTGGGCGCGGGGCCGAGCGGCAACCCGTACCGCATGTCTCCCCGTCATCGGAACGGAAGCGCGCAGGCGGCGACCGCCATAGCGGTCCTCGCGGATGTCCTGGCCGCCATCATCGCCCTGTGGATCCTGATGTACCTGCTGGAGGCCAACCGGGCCAACGACCTGGTGCAGTTCGTCCAGGGCGCGGCCCGCTGGCTCGCCGGCTGGTCCCACGACCTGTTCACCTTCGACGCGGCCTGGCTGCGCGTCGTCGCGGGGTACGGCCTCGCGGCGATCGTGTACGTCTTCGCCGGGCACCTGCTGGCGGACCGGCTGCGCCGGTACTAGGGGGCCCGGCGGGGTCCCGGCTCCGCCGAACTCTTCACTTTAGGGAACCGCTTGGAGTCCCTTGCACGTCACATGGCATGCTGAAACGATCTGCCGCGGCATGACAGTGCGTGAAACGGGGGCTTTGCGCTGTGGGTTACACCATTCCCGAAGGCGTCGACACGATGCTCGACATCGTTGGCGTCGGCTGGCCGAACGTCGACGAGGACGCCTACCGCGACATGGCCACGGCGCTGCGGGAGTTCGCCGAGGACGCCGACGACGACGGCCACGCGGCCCACCAGCACATCCAGCGGCTGCTGTCCACCGGGCAGAGCGAGTCGCTGACCGCGCTCGACAAGCACTGGTCCAAGGTGCAGGGCAAGCACGCGGACCTGGCGAAGGCCGCCCGGCTCGTCGCGGACGCCCTGGACCGGGTGGCCGACATCATCGTCGCCCGCAAGATCGCCGCGGTCGGCGAACTGGCCGACCTGTGCGCCACGGTGGGCATCACCCTCGCCTTCGCCCCGGTCACCGCCGGCCTGTCCACCCTGCTCGCCGGTGCGAAGATCGCCGCCACCCGCATCGCCTTCAAGAAGATCCTCAAGGAGATGGCCGAGGCGGCTGTCGCCGAGATCGTCGCGGTGCTCACCCAGCCCGCGGTCGCCGCGATCGAGAACGTCGTGGCGGACCTGGCGATCCAGACCGCGCTGAACGTCACCGGCGTCCAGGACGGCTACAACACCGGCCAGACCGTCCAGGCCGGCAAGGACGGCCTGCAGATCAACTCCGCCGGCGGCGCGGGCGGCGGACCCGGCGGCGGCCCGGTGATCGACCACGACGCCCACGGCAAGGCCGGCGGCAACCTCACCGACGTACAGATCGCCATGCAGGGCAAGACGCGCGGCAAGCTCGGCAAGGCCAAGTCCCACCACGGCCGCGCCAAGGGCAAGGACTCCCTCACCGCCGTCCTGGACACCACCATCGAGGGCGTGACCGAGAAGCTCGGCAAAGCCCTGGACGACCTCGGCGACCACATCGGCAAGAAGCTCCCCGACGCCATCAGGGGCGGCTCCAAGACCCACCGGGACACCGACCAGGGCGTCCACGACGCCGCCAAGCGCGTCAAGTCACCGACCGGCAAGGACGACGGCGGGCTGGACGGGCAGCGGGGCAAGTCGGGGCCGGCGGGGCGAACCGCGGACGGCAAGCGGCCCAAGTCGCTCCGGGACGTGCTGGACGACGTACGCGCGAAGGCCGTCGCCCTCCTGCGCCGCCGCTGCAAGACCGACCCGGTCGACGTGGCCAGCGGCGAGATGGTCCTCCCCCAGACCGACCTCGCCCTGCCCGGCGTGCTCCCTCTGGTGCTGAGCCGCACCCACATATCCAGCTACCGCTACGGCCACTGCTTCGGCATCAGTTGGGCGTCCACGCTCGACGAACGCCTGGAGCTGACCGCCGACGGGGCCGTCTGGGCGCGCGAGGACGGTTCCCTGCTGGTCTACCCGCGCCTGCCCCGCGACGCGGAGGAGGAGATCCTGCCCGTCGAAGGGGACCGGCTGGCGCTCACGTTCGTCGAGCGAACCTCCCTGGGCGATGTCACGTACGCCGTGAAGGACGGGCTCTCCGGCCAGATCCGGCGCTTCAGCGGCAATCCCTACGCGGGCGGCCTGTACTGGCTGCGCGAGATCGAGGACCGCAACGGCAACGCCCTACAGATCAGCCGCACCGGGGACGGCCTGCCCACCATGGTCCTCCACGAGGGCGGATACCGCGTGCGCGTGACCCACGACGCCGAGCTCGGCCGGGTCACCGCACTGGCCCTGCACACGCCCGACGGTCCCGTCGAGGTCACCTCCTTCGGATACGACGGCGACCGGAACCTGGAGGCGGTCACCAACGCGGCCGGTGCGCCACTGCGGTTCACCTACGACGACGAAGGCCGGATCACGTCCTGGACCGACCGAAACGGCTACACCTACCAGTACGTGTACGACACTGCCGGGCGCGTGGTGCAGACCATCGGACCGGACGGCGCGCTCTCCTCCCGCTTCTCCTACGACCTGGCCAACCGCGTCACCCGGTTCACCGACTCGACCGGCGCGGTCACCACCACCCGGCTGAACGAGCTGGGCCAGGTCATCGCCGAGACCGACCCTCTCGGCCACACCGTCTTCTTCGAGTGGGACCGCTGGGACAACCTGATCTCGCGCACCGATCAGCTGGGCAACACCGCCCGGTTCACCTGGGACGACCACGGCAATCTGACGACGATCAGGTACCCGGACGGGCGGGAGTCGTCGGCCGTGTACAACGCACTGCACCTGCCGGAGGTGCTGGTCGGCCCGGACGGTTCGACGTGGCGGCAGAGCTTCGACGAGCGCGGCAACCGGACCGGCATCACCGCCCCGGACGGCACCTCCGCCCATTTCACGTACGACGCGGCGGGCGCCCTCGCCACAGCGACCTACCCCACCGGGGCCGTGGAACGGCGCTCCAACAACGAAGCGGGCGTGACCCTGTCGGTCACCGACAGCCTGGGCAACTCCTACGCGGTCGTCCGCGACGCGTTCGGCCGGCCGGTCGAGTCCGTGGACCCCACCGGAGCGGTCACCCGCCTGCGGTGGACAGCGGACGGGTGGCTGTCACGCCGTGAGACGGCGGACGGTGCGACGGAGTCCTGGGCGTGGGACGACGAGGGCAACTGCGTCTCGTACACCGACTCCCTCGGTGCCGTGACCCGCTTCGAGTACACGCGCTTCGACCAGCTGGCCGCCCGCACGGGCCCCGACGGCGTGCGGTACGAGTTCACCTACGACACCGAGCTGCGGCTCACCGGGGTGCGCACCCCGCAGGGGCTGACCTGGACCTACACGTACGGGCCGTCCGGGCTCCTGATGTCGGAGACCGACTTCGACGGCCGCACGTCCACGTACGAGTACGACGCGGCCGGGCGGCTCACCACTCGGGTCACGCCACTCGGGCAGCGCATATCCATGGCCTTCGATGCCGTGGGCAACCCGGTCTCCAAGGAGGTGGACGGTGTCGTCACCCGGTACACGTACGATGCCGGTGACCGGCTGACGCAGGCGGTCTCGCCGACGTCGAGCGTCACGTTCGAACGCGACGCCATGGGTCGGCTCGTCGCCGAAACCGTCGACGGCCGCACCATGCGGTACGGCTACGACCCCGCCGGCCAGTTGATCTCACGTACGACGCCCACCGGCGCGATCACGGACTTCGCCTACGACGCCGGCGGAAACCGCACCCGTGTCTCCTTCTCCGGTCACACCCTGAACTTCACCCACGACGCCCTGGGGCACGAGCTCCAGCGCACCTTCGGACCGGCCGATGCGCCCGTCACCCTCACCTCCGGGTGGGACGCCATGGGCCGCCTGACGTCCCAGTCGGTCACGACCCCGACCCGCACGCTTCGCTCGCGCACGTACGCCTATCGGACGGACGGCTTCCTCACCTCCATGACCGATGAGCTGACGGGCCGCAGCACGCACGTCACCCTTGACCCGATGGGCCGTCCCCTCGGCGTCACCGCCGACGATTGGTCGGAGTCCTACGCGTACGACGCCGCCGGGAACCAGACCCTGGCGCAGTGGCCGGCCAGGGCTCACCGCGCCGAGAGCCGCGGCGAACGCACGTACGCGGGCACCCGGTTGCTCACGGCGGGCGGAGTGCGGTACGAGTACGACGCCGCGGGACGGGTCGTCCTGCGGCAGAAGACACGGCTGTCGCGGAAGCCCGACACCTGGCGCTACGAGTGGGACGCGGAGGACCGGCTGACCTCCTGCACCACTCCCGACGGCACGACGTGGCGGTACACCTACGACCCGCTCGGCCGCCGCACCGGCAAGTACCGGATGGCGGACGACGGCCGCACCGTGGTCGGCTCCCTCCACTTCAGCTGGGACGGGAGCAGTCTCGCCGAGCAGACGGACCCCTCGACGGGGTCCACCCTCACCTGGGACTACGAAGGCTACCGACCGCTGGGCCAGCTCGAACGACGGCTGGATCCAGGGGCGGCGCAATCCGAGGTCGACAGCCGTTTCTTCGCCATCGTCACCGATCTCATCGGCTCCCCGACCGAGTTGGTCGACGAGCGCGGCGACGTCGCCTGGCACCGGCAGTCCACGCTGTGGGGGGCGACGTCCTGGAACCGGGACGCCGACGCGTACACCCCTCTGCGCTTCCCGGGCCAATACGACGATCCGGAAACCGGATTCCACTACAACTATTTCCGTCACTACGACCCCGAGACGGCACGCTACGTCTCCCCCGACCCGCTCGGCCTCGGCCCGGCGCCCAATCCGGTCGCGTACGTCATCAACCCGCATACGCGCATGGACCCCGAGGGGCTGATCGCCAAGGGCTGCACGGAGAGCGGCGGATGGTACGGCGGGCTCCTGCCGGCCAACCTCCTGGACAAGAACAAGAACCGCCGCTCGTCCATCGACATGGAGGTCAACCACATCCCGGCGAAGGCGTCGTGGAAGGACATCACCGACCCGGGCTTCTACCGAGCGGGCAAACCGCACAAGAAGCAGAAGGTCCGATACGGTCCGGCCATTCGCATGGAGGAGAGCGACCACGGCAGGCTGCGCAGCACCGGTTACGATCTCCAGGCACAGGCGTGGCAGATGTGGCAGCGAGAACTGGTCAACCAGGGCCGCATCACCGAGGCCATGAGGATGGACATCGAGGACATCAAGCACAAGTTCCCGGGCAAGTACGACCAGCACATCGAAGATATGGTGGCCAGCCTCAAGGACAACAAGCCTCTGCAGGACATGCTCGCAAAGCGTGGCTGGTCGATCGACACGGCCGCACTGTTGAAATGATCCGACGCTGACGGAGCCAAGGATGGATATCGAGATTCTGCCGCATACCGGTGTCGCGTCGCTCCGGCTCGGCATGGCGTTCGACGACGCGATGGAAGCGGCCCGGGAGTTCGGCACCGTGGCGAACAGCCCGGACGAGCGCCCGCCCGGAAAGTTCGTCGTGGTGCACGACGAATTCCGCATGAGGTGCGTGCTGATCTTCCGCGAGGACGACAAGCTCAACGCCGTGGAGCTGTGGCGCTTCCGCAACGAGGACGCGGACGTGCACGTCACCCTCGACGGTCTGGACGTCTTCCGCACGCCACAGGAGCAGTTGGTGGAACTGCTCGAGGAGCGGGGGCACGCGGTGGAGGAGAACGACCTCGGCTTCGACGGCGTATCCGACCTCAACATCATCTTCGCCAATGCCAGCAGCTACGACTACCCCACGGACGAAGAGGGCGATCCCCTGTACTACGACTACGTCCTGGTGTCGGACCAGATCCACCCCTGAGCCGGTGCGCCGGAGCCGGCCCGTGTGGGGTCGGCCCCGGGCGGTCGATCGCTCCAGGGACAACCGGCCCATGCCATCAAGGGTGAACCCGTGAACCCGCGCGTCAGACGTCTCGCCGAGAGCTTCCCCCTGCCCCCGGCGCCGGCGCGGAAGAACTGGCACGAGGTCGAAACCACGCTCGGCACGGCGCTTCCGGCCGATTACAAGGAACTGGTCGGCACCTTCGGGGGCGGACTGTTCGACGACGCCGTCTGGTTGCTGGAACCGGGCTGCGCCAACAAGCACTACGACCTGCTCACCGAGAACGAGGGCATGCGCCGACAGGCACTGGAGCGCAGCGGCTCCAAGCCCCCGGAACTGGACGAAGAAGGCAGCGACGTCATCGCCTGGGCCCTGACGGAGGACGGCGCCGCCCTCTACTGGCTCGTCCGCCCCGGTCGGGAACCGGACGACTGGACCGTCATGGTCAACGAAGGCCGCGGCCCGGACTGGGAACGCTTTCCCCTGTCCTGCACCGCGTTCCTGGAGGGAATCCTGGTCACCGGGGACATCGAGTCGGACATCCTCTGCGACCTCCCCGCCGCCAGCCACGGCTTCCGGCCGAGCTCCGACTTCCTGCACCCCTCTCCACGGCGGCGAGCCTGAGCCCAAGGACGAAACGGATGGACATCACACTTCTGCCGCGCGTCGGCGCGGGGCCCTTCCGGCTCGGCTCGTCCATCGAGGAGGGACGGCAGACGGCGCGGGAACCCGGCCACCGCACGCACGTCCTGGTCGCGGAATCGGCTCGCGCCCGATGACCGCCTACATCCACCCTCGCCGGGTGTACCGACTGCTGCCCGCCCTCGGAGAGTTCAGGACGCTGCTCCTCGAGGCCGGCCTGGGTACGGTCATGCGCTGGCAGCGCACCGGTGATCCGGCGCATCTCCCTTCGGAACTCCATGGGGAATGGATCGGACACCCCGCCCTGCGGGTGACCGCATTCCCCTCGGGTTACCCGGGTGCTCCCGTGCTCGGCCTCAGCGTCGCGGACGCCCTGCGCGGCGACCTGCTGACGGCCGGCCGGCTGGTGCCCGTCCGCACCGACGCCCCCGACAGCGGAGAGTTCCTCCTCTACGCCGTCGAGGCCGTCGTGGACTGCCTGGACACGCGACGGTCCTCCAGGCCCAAGAAGACGACGGGGAGAATCAAACAGGCCGTCTTCCGGGTGGACGCCCTGCCCTACGACCTGCCCGCCTTCCGCATACCGGAGTCGCCCAAGGTCGTCTACTGGAACGGCTGGGCGGTCGACCGGCTGCGCGAACTCCTCGGCGACGACCTCGAAGCCCGCCTGGTGTGGTCCGAGGACCCCGGCCTCACGCCGCACCGCGACCCCATGGGCTTCTAGGGCGGGGAGACGGACATGGACGACACACCCCTCGCCGCCACGCTCATCGCCGAAGAGGAGTTCCCCGGGATCGACCTCCACGCCCATGACGCCTGGCTGGTGCGCCACGGAGCGGTCTGGCTCGTGGCGGAGGCCGATGGCGAGATCGTCGTGGGGCGTGTCGACGAGGACCCGGGCCGCGTCTTCGCCGAGCGGCGGCGCTGGCCGGTTCCCCGCGCGGGGCGGGGCCATGGGTTCGCTTCCCCGCTACCGGACGGCGGGCTCGCGGTGAGCGGCAGCGACGCCGTCACGGTGTACGGGGCGAGCGGACAGGTGCGCTGGACGTACGAGCACCAGCCCTGGGCGGAACAGCGCACCGCCTCCGCCGCCTGCACCGCCGACGCGTCGGGGCACCGGCTCGTCGCCACCGTGCCCGGTCCCATGAACGCCGGTGAGCCCTACGGCGGCGACCTGTGCCTTGCCCTGGACCTGTCCGACGGCCGGCGGCTGAGGGAGGCCGTCCTCCCGTCGGCCTCGGCGGGCTACGTCTTCCAGCAGTCCCTCACCGATCCGGGACACCTCCTGCTGAACGCGGCGCAAGGGGACACGTTCTTCTCGCTCGTGGTCACCTCCACACAGGACGTTCTGCGCGCGGAGCCGCTGGGCCTGGACGACGAGCTGTTCGCCGGAGTCGGCATGCACGGGGCCGTTCTGAAGCTCGACGTGGGTGGGGCATGGCTCAGTCGGTACGAGCCCGGCCGGGCCGACGTCAGTGTCGATGCCGAGGACGTCCTTCCCGAGGACCTGGTTTTCGCCGGTCACCGTCCCGGCTTCCTCGACGAGGACCGGGTCCTGGTGGCCGTCGCCGAGGAACAGGGTTCCGCCGAGACCCGGCACGTGATCCTGGACGGCCGCACCCTGCGGCCGGTCGCCGAACTGGACTACCCCGGCACGGACTGCCTCGACCCGCTGGCGCTGGGCGACGGCACGTGGCTCACCGTGGAGGGCGACACCGTCCGGCGCTGGCGTACCGGTGCCCGCTGAACTACCCGCAGCAGTCCGGTTCCAGGCCGCGCGGCAGGCGTTCGCCGCCGAAGACCGCGGTGGTCGCCTCGTCGCCGCCCAGGGCCGCGACCGCGAGCAACAGGGAGCCCGCCGTCCAGGTGGTGAGCTCCTCCGGCCAGACCGCGCGCTCGCCCTCGAAGACGTACCCCGTCCAGTACATGCCGCCCTCGGCGCGCAGGTGGCCGATGGACTGGAGGATCTCCAGGGCCCGGTCGGACTCGCCCATCGCCCAGAGCGCGAGGGCCAGTTCGCAGCTCTCGCCGCCCGTGACCCAGGGGTTCGGCACGACGCAGCGCACGCCGAGGCCCGGGACCACGAAGGCGTCCCAGCCGCTCTCGATGCGCTCCTTGGCCGCCGCGCCCGTGACGGCGCCGCCGAGCACGGGGTAGTACCAGTCCATCGAGTAGCGGCTCTTGTCGAGGAACCGCTCCGGGTGACTGCGGATGGCGTGGCCCAGCGCGCCCGCCGCGAGCTCCCAGTCGGGCTGCGGCTCCTCGCGCTCCTCGGCGATGGCCAGGGCGCAGCGCAGCGCCTGGTGGATGGAGGAGGAGCCGGTCAGCAGCGCGTCGGTGACGGGCGTGCCGTCCGCCTCGCGCTTCCAGCCGATCTGGCCGCCGGGCTGCTGGAGGCGCAGCACGAACTCGACCGCCGCGTAGACGGCCGGCCACATGCGGTCGAGGAAGGTGTCGTCGCCGGTGGCGAGGTAGTGGTGCCAGACGCCGACGGCGACGTACGCGACGAAGTTGGACTCGCGGCTCGCGTCGGTCACCTGGGTGTGGTCGCCGTCGTGGTACGCGGCGTACCAGGAGCCGTCGTCGTTCTGGTGGCGGGCGAGCCACTCGTAGGCGCGGGCGGCGGCGGCGTGTTCGCCGGCCGCGTCCAGGGCCATGGCCGCCTCGGTGTGGTCCCAGGGGTCGAGGTGGTGGCCGCGGAACCACGGGATGGCGCCGTCCTCGCGCTGGCCGGCGAGGATGCCGGCGACGGTCTCGGCGGCCTGCTCGGCGGTGAGGACGCCGGGCAGGACGAGGTGCTCGGTCCTCTCGGGGCTCGTCACGCGGTCTCGGCCTCGGCCTTCGGCAGGTGGGGCTTGGTCGCGTACGCCACGAAGCTCTTGCCCAGGACGGGGTTGAGGGCCCGCTCGGCGAGGCGGGTGGCCAGGGGCTTCTTCATGATGTCCCAGACCAGCAGCTTGTGGTACGCGCGGACGGGCAGCGCCTTGTCGTTGTCGACGCCGAACGCGCACTTCAGCCACCAGTACGGCGAGTGCAGCGCGTGGGCGTGGTGGGTGCCGTACGGCCGGAGCCCGGCCTCCCGGATCTTGGCGAGCAGCTCGTCGGCCTTGTAGATGCGGATGTGGCCGCCCTCGACCTCGTGGTACGCGTCCGAGAGCGCCCAGCAGACCTTCTCGGGGCCGTAACGGGGGACGGTGACGGCGATGCGGCCGCCGGGCTTCAGCACGCGGACCATCTCGGCGAGCACGCCCTTGTCGTCGGGGATGTGCTCCATCACCTCGGAGATGATCACGACGTCGAAGGACGCGTCGGGGAAGGGCAGGTTGAGGGCGTCGCCCTCCATGGCGGTGGCGGTGGCCCCGGCGGGCGCCTCCCCGGCCTCCTTCATGGCCGCGAACCACTTGGCGACCTCGCGGATCTCGTCGCCGTTCTGGTCGAGGGCGACGACCCGCGCCCCGCGCCGGTAGCACTCGAACGCATGCCGCCCCGCCCCGCAGCCCAGGTCGAGCACACGGTCGCCGGGGGCGAGCGGGAAGCGGGTGAAGTCGACGGTCAGCACGGGGACGGCCTGCTTTCACGGAGGAGGGGGAGCGTGCGGAGGAGGAGGGGGCGAGGCGTACGGGGGCGGGTCACCGGCGGGCTCCGCGCGCCACGATCGCCTCGCGGTACAGCTCGGCCGTGCCCTGGGCCGCGCGGGCCCAGGTGAACCTGTCCAGCACCCGGGCGCGGCCCGCCGCGCCGAGCCGGGTGCGCAGTGCGGTGTCGCCGAGGAGCCGGCCGAGGGCGGCGGCGAGCGCGCCCGCGTCGCCGGGCGGCACGGCCAGGCAGGTCTCGCCGTCGGGGCCCGCGACCTCGGGGATGGCCCCACCGGTGGTGGCGACCAGCGGGGTGCCGGTGGCCATGGCCTCGGCGGCGGGCAGCGAGAAGCCCTCGTACAGGGAGGGCACGCACGCCACCTGGGCGCCCCGGTAGAGGTCGACGAGCTCGGCGTCGGTGACGCCCTTGACGAAGCGCACCGCGCCGTCGAGGCCGTACCGCTCGATGGCCCGCGCGACGGGGCCGTCCTCGGCGCGCTTGCCGACGACCACGAGGTGGGCGTCCGGCTGCTCGGTGCGCAGCTTGGCGAGCGCCTCCACGAGGTGGACCAGGCCCTTGAGGGGGACGTCCGCGCTGGAGGTGGTGACGATGCGGCCCGGGACTTCGGGGACGGACGGGTCCGGCGACCACAGGTCGGTGTCGGCGCCGATGTGCACGACCCGGATGCGGTCCTCGCGCACGCCGAGGTGCTCGACGATCTCGTCCCGCGAGGAGCCGGAGACGGTGAGGACGGAGGGGAGGCGGCGGGCGACGCGCTTCTGCATGCGCGTGAAGGCGTACCAGCGGCGTACGGAGGCGCGGCGCTTCCAGTCCTGCGCGGCGTCCAGCTCCAGCTGCCGGTCCACCGTGATGGGGTGGTGGATGGTGGTGACGAGGGGCGCGCCGAGGTCGCCGAGGAGGCCGTAGCCGAGGGTCTGGTTGTCGTGGACGACGTCGAAGTCGCCGCGGCGGGCGGCGAGGTGCCTGCGGGCGCGCAGCGAGAAGGTGAGCGGCTCGGGGAAGCCGCCGGTCCACATGGTGGCGACTTCGAGGGCGTCGATCCAGTCGCGGTACTCGTCGCGCCCGGGCGTGCGGAAGGGGTCGGGCTGCCGGTACAGGTCGAGGCTCGGCAGCTCGGTCAGCTTCAGACCGGTCAGGTCGTCGCCCTCGTCGAGGACGGGGTAGGGCTGGGAGCCGATCACCTCGACGGTGTGCCCGAGGCGGGCGAGCTCGCGCGACAGGTGCCGTACGTAGACGCCCTGGCCGCCGCAGAAGGGGTTTCCCTTGTACGTGAGGAGGGCGATGCGCAGCGGGCGGTCGTCGCCGCCGGTGACACCGCCGCGGGGGCCTGCCTCTATGGCCTCAGCGGTCACTCGCGGCCCCCTTCTTGCCTGCATTTCGCCGGAGCGTAACCGGTCGCGCTAATCTAGAACAAGTTTCAGACTTGACGGTTCAAGGAGCTTTGAATCTACCCGCAGGTAGCGCCGCTGTGAGGGCCGGAACAGGTGATTCACACCACGGCGCCCGCCCTCCTGTCGCGTACCACCACACGCGTACCGAACGGACCACATGACAGCGGAAGACAGACCGGCGTCGCCGCCGTCGGCCGAGCGCCGGGCGCCGCTGACCGAGCGCCAGGAGGCGCGCCGCCGCCGCATCCTGCACGCCAGTAGGCAGTTGGCGAGCGGGGGCGGTTTCGACGCCGTTCAGATGCGCGAGGTCGCCGAGGCCGCCGGGGTCGCGCTGGGCACGCTGTACCGCTACTTCCCGTCCAAGATCCATCTGCTGGTCGCCACCATGCAGGACCAGCTGGAGCACCTGCACGCGACCCTGCGCAAACGCCCGCCGGCCGGCGAGACCCCGTCCACGCGGGTCGCCGAGACCCTGATGCGCGCCTTCCGCGCCCTCCAGCGCGAACCCCAGCTCGCGGACGCGATGGTGCGCGCGCTGACGTTCGCGGACCGCGGCGTGAACCGCGAGGTGGACACGGTCTCGCGGCAGACGACCGCGATCATCCTGGACGCGACGGGCCTGGAGCGCCCGACCCCGGAGCAGCTCTCGGCGGTGCGGGTCATCGCGCACACCTGGCACTCGGCGCTGATCACCTGGCTGGCGGGGCGGGCGTCGATCGCGCAGGTGCGGCTGGACATCGAGACGGCGTGCCGCCTGATCGACGTGACCTCACCCGACGCGCCCTAGGCGGTGTCCGGGCCGGGCTACGGATTGCCCGACTCTCCCCCGTCCCGCAGGTAGCTCGCCCGGCCGTCGTCGTCCACGTCGAAGGGGCCCTCCGGGATGACGCAGAACTCGTTCCCCTCGGGGTCGGCCATGACGAGGAAGCCGCCGGCCGCGTACGCGTCGAGCCGTCGGCCGCCCAGCGCCTCGATGCGCTCCCGCTCGGCGGCGGGGTCCGGCGAGGAGACGTCGAAGTGGATGCGGTTCTTGCCCGCCTTCGGGGCGTCGACGCGCTGGAAGCCCATTCCGGGGCCGTCGCCCCGGTCGAGCCAGACGTACGGTCCGGTCCTGGCGACGATCGGCCGGCCCAGGAGCCGGGACCAGAAGGAGGCGAGCCGCTCGGGGTCGCGGCAGTCGACGATGAGGTCCTTGATCTTCGGGCGTGTGTCCGTCATCCCCCGATGCTCGCAGACGGGCACCCCGGTACAGTGGGCCCGTCGTCATCACGCCCGTACGGGGGGAAGCCGGTGCGAATCCGGCGCTGACCCGCAACCGTGAACCGCCGCCCAGGTGGTGAGCCGGATCGCCCCGTACGCGTACATGTTCGGCTCGTGTCACCGGGAGCGACCCGCCCCGGTGGCCGGCACCGTCGAGGAATGCGGAGCCGGAGCCTGGTGCCCTTCCGTGTGCGCCGGTCCCCGCCCCGCCCGTCCCGGACAAGACCGCGCAGGAGAGGCCACCCAGCCATGACCACCGTTCGCCGCCGCGGCACCGCCGCAGCGCTCGCCGCCACCGCCGTGCTGTGCGGGGGCGGCGCCGGGACCCTCGCCGTCGCCCCCGCCGCGCAGGCGGCGCCGTCGCCGTCGCCGTCCGCCGCCGCTCTGCCCGCCGGGCTGTACGGCACGAAGGACCCGACCTACGACGGTGTCTGGCGGCAGTCCTTCGCCTTCCTGGCGCAGCAGACGAGCGGCGTCGACCCGGCCGACCAGGCCGTGGACTGGCTGCTCCGGCAGCAGTGCGACGACGGCGCCTTCGCCGCGTACCGCCCCGACCCCGGCAAGCCCTGCGACGCCTCGACCGTGCTGGACACCAACGCCACCGCCGCCGCCGTCCAGGCGCTCGCCGGGCTCGACAAGCCGGAGGCGGCGGACGGCGGGACCGACCCGGTCACCAAGGCCCTGCGGGCGGGCGTCCACTGGCTCAAGGGCGTACAGAACAAGGACGGCGGCTGGAGCTACAACCCGGGCGGTGCCAGCGACGCCAACTCCACCTCGATCGTCATCGGCGCCCTCGCCGCGGCGGGCGAGAAGCCCGGCACCGTGAAGTCGGCGGACGGCAGGAGCCCCTACGACGCGCTCGTCGGCTTCGCGATCCCGTGCTCCGCGAAGGACGCGGGCGCCGGCGCCTTCGCGTACCAGCCCGACCAGAACGGCAAGCTCGTCGCCAACGCCGACGCCACCGCCGCCGCCGTGCTCGCCGGGCTCGGCAAGCAGGCCCGCACGCGCGGCGCCGAGCCCGGCCAGCCGCCGACCTGCGAGGCCGCCGCCAAGCCGACCGCCGAGCGGGTCGCCCGCAACGGCGCCGCCTACCTCGCCACCGCCCTGGCGAAGACCGGACACCTGGACCTGCCGCCGATGCCGGGCGCCGAGACCACCGCCCCCGCGCCCGACTTCGGCAACACCGCGGACGCGGTCGTCGCCCTCGGCGCCGCCGGGCACGGCGACAAGGCCGCCGGCGCGGTGGCGTGGCTGAAGAAGAACGGCCCCGCCTGGGCCGCCCAGAACGGTCCCGCCGCCTGGGCCCAGCTGATACTCGCCGCCCACACGGTCGGCGCCGACACCCGCGACTTCGGCGGCGTCGACCTCGTCCAGCGGCTCAACGCCACCGGCCCCACGCCGGAGTCGACCGACGAGACGCGGGCCAAGCAGGAGCACGAGAACAAGGAGTCGGGCGAGAACACCGGCTTCGGCGTCTGGCTCGTCGTCGGCGTCTTCCTCTTCGCCGGTATGGGCATCGGTTTCCTGATCAGCGGCCGCAACAAGAACCGGCAGCCGTGATGCGGGTCCTCGGCCGCCTCGGAGCCGTCCTCGGTTCCGCCCTCGCGCTCGTACTGCTCGGCCTCGCCGCCGCCCCCGCCCACGCGGCCGACTACCGCTACTGGTCGTTCTGGCGGACCGGCCCGGGCGGCGGCTGGGCGTTCGCGACCGAGGGCCCGGCCACGGCCCGGCCCGTCGACGGCGAGGTGAACGGCTTCCGCTTCGCGGTGAGCAGCAACTCCTCGACGGCGGCGACACCGCGCCACGCGGCCGACTTCGTCACCGTCTGCGCGGGGACGCCCCGCGCGGAGGGCACCAAGCGGGTCGCCGTCGTCGTCGACTTCGGCACGGCGGCGGACGCCCCGGAGGGGTCCCTTCCGCCGTCCCCGGACCAGCGGGCGGCGTGCGCGCGGGTCCCCGAGGACGCGACGAGCGCGGAGGCGCTGGCGGCGGTCGCCAAGCCGCTGCGGTACAGCGGCGACGGGCTGCTGTGCGCGATCTCCGGGTACCCGAGGACGGGCTGCGGCGAGCAGGTCGAGCCGGACCAGGCGGGGCGGGACACGCTGACCGTGACCGCCCGCCCGAAGGCGGAGGAAGAGGAAACGGGGGACGGCGGACCGTCCCTCGGGCTGGTCGCCGGGGCCGCCGCCGTGCTGGCGCTGGGCGCCGCCGCCGTCGTACAGGCCCGCCGCCGACGCCGGTGAGGCGTCGCCGATGACGCTGCGCGCACCCGAGGCGCACCGGAGCAACGCGCTGCACGCCGGGGCGTGGTGGCTGTGGGCGCTGGGCCTGGCCACCGCCGCCTCGCGCACCACCAACCCGCTGCTGCTGGGCCTGCTCGTCGGTGTGGCCGGCTATGTGGTGGCGGCCCGCCGCACCGACGCGCCGTGGGCCCGTTCGTACGGCGCCTTCGTCAAGCTGGGCCTGGGCGTGCTCGCCATCCGGCTGGTGTTCTCCGTGCTGCTCGGCTCGCCGATCCCGGGGACGCACGTGCTGCTCACGCTGCCGGAAGTGCCGCTGCCGGAGTGGGCGCGGGGCATCCGGATCGGCGGTCGGGTGACGGCCGAGCAGCTGGTCTTCTCCCTGTACGACGGGGCCAGGCTCGCCACGCTCCTCATCTGCGTGGGCGCGGCGAACGCGCTCGCCAACCCCTCCCGGCTGCTGAAGTCGCTGCCGGGCGCGCTGTACGAGGCGGGGGTCGCGGTGGTCGTCGCGATGACGTTCGCGCCGAACATGGTCGCCGACGTGGCCCGGCTGCGCACGGCGCGGCGGCTGCGCGGACGCCCGACGGGCGGGGTGAAGGCGCTGCTGCAGATCGGGCTGCCGGTGCTGGAGGGCGCGCTGGAGCGGTCGGTCGCCGTCGCCGCGTCGATGGACGCGCGCGGGTACGGCCGCACCGCACGGGTGCCGCGCGCGGTGCGCCGCGTGACGGCGGTGCTGACGCTGGGCGGGCTGCTGGGCGTGTGCGTCGGCATGTACGGGCTGCTCACCGCCGAAGGCGACGCGTACGGCCTGCCGTTCGTGGCCGCCGGTCTGCTGGCGGCGCTCGTGGGTCTGCGCCTGGGGGGCCGGCGTTCGGTACGGACCCGGTACCGGCCGGACCGGTGGGGGGTGCGCGCCTGGCTGGTGGCGGCGTCGGGCGCGGCGGTCGGCGGTCTGCTGGCCGTCTGGGACGAGACGGCCCTGCGTCCCGGTGTCGTACCGCTCGTCGCGCCGGAGCTGCCGGTGTGGCCGGCGCTGGTCATCCTGCTGGGCCTGGTGCCCGCGTTCGTCGCCCCCCTTGCCCCCTCGCCGAAGAGGTTGTCGTGATTCGCTTCGAGAACGTCTCCGTGACGTACGACGGTGCCCGGGACGCCACCCTGCGGGACGTGGACCTCACCGTCCCCGAGGGCGAACTGGTGCTGCTGGTCGGCCCGTCCGGGGTCGGCAAGTCGACGCTGCTGAACGCGGTGTCGGGGCTGGTGCCGCACTTCACGGGCGGCACCCTGCGCGGCCGGGTCACCGTCGACGGCCGCGACACGCGCACGCACCGGCCGCGCGAACTCGCCGACGTCGTCGGCACGGTGGGCCAGGACCCGCTGGCGCACTTCGTCACCGACACCGTCGAGGACGAGCTCGCGTACGGCATGGAGTCGCTGGGCCTGCCGCCCGCCGTGATGCGCCGCCGCGTGGAGGAGACGCTCGACCTGCTGGGCCTGGCGGAGCTGCGTGACCGGCCGATCGCCACGCTGTCGGGCGGCCAGCGCCAGCGCGTCGCGATCGGGTCCGTACTCACCCCGCACCCGAGGGTGCTGGTGCTGGACGAGCCGACCTCGGCGCTGGACCCGGCGGCCGCGGAGGAGGTCCTCGCGGTCCTCCAGCGCCTCGTGCACGACCTCGGCACGACGGTGCTGATGGCCGAACACCGCCTGGAGCGGGTGGTGCAGTACGCCGACCGGGTGGCGCTCCTGCGGGCGCCCGGCGAGCCGGTGCTGCTCGGCCCTCCGGCGGACGTGATGGCGGTGTCGCCGGTCCACCCGCCGGTGGTGTCGCTGGCGCGGGTGGCGGGCTGGTCGCCGCTGCCGCTGTCGGTACGGGACGCCCGGCGCCGCGCGGCGGGGCTGCGGGAGCGGCTGGCGGGGGCCGAACCGCCCGTGCGGGCCGCAGAGCCGGCCGCGCGCGTGGCCGCGCCCGCCGGGGCCCCCAGTCCGGAACTCCCGCGCACGGGGCGCTGGTGGTGGCGGCGGCGCCGTACCCCCGAAGCCCCCGCCGGTGCGGCGGCCGCCGGGCTCGTCGCCGCCGAGGGCCTGCGGGTGCGGCGCGGGCACGCGGAGGTGCTCCGGGGCGTGGACCTGGTGGTGCGCGGCGGCGAGACCGTGGCGCTCATGGGGCGCAACGGCGCCGGGAAGTCCACGCTGCTCGGGGCGCTCGTCGGGATGGTGGAGCCGTCGGGCGGCCGGGTGCTCGTGGGCGGGCGCGTGCCGCACCGCACGGCGCCGCGCGAGCTGGTCCGGCAGGCCGGGCTCGTCCCGCAGGAGCCGCGCGACCTGCTGTACGCCGACACCGTCGCCGCCGAGTGCGCGGCCGCCGACGCCGACGCGGGGGCCGCGCCCGGGGCGTGCCGGGCCCTGGTGGCGGAGCTGCTGCCGGACGTGGCCGACGACACGCATCCGCGCGACCTCTCCGAGGGGCAGCGGCTCGCGCTCGCGCTGGCCGTCGTCCTCACCGGGCGGCCGCCGCTGCTGCTGCTCGACGAGCCGACCCGGGGCCTCGACTACGCGGCCAAGGCGCGGCTCGTCGCCATCCTGCGGGGGCTGGCGGCCGACGGCCACGGCATCGTGCTGGCGACGCACGACGTGGAGCTCGCCGCCGAGCTGGCGCACCGCGTGGTGATCCTCGCGGACGGCGAGGTCGTCGCGGACGGCCCGGCGGCCGAGGTCGTGACGTCGTCGCCGGCGTTCGCGCCGCAGGTCTCCAAAATCCTGGCCCCGCAGAAGTGGCTGACGGTCGCGCAGGTGGAGGCGGCGCTGTGAGGACGGCATCGCGGCCCCGCCCGCGGCGGGCGCTGCGCCTCGGGGCGCGGTCCGCCGCCGCGCTCGCGCTGATCACGGTCATCGGCGTGATCGCGCTCGGCTGGCCGCTGCTCGCGGACGGCGGCTCGGGCCTGGCGACCCGCGCCACCGACGCTCCGTGGCTCTTCGCCGTCCTGCTGCCGCTGCTGGTCGCGGTCGTCGTGGCGACCATCGCGGACCAGGGCATGGACGCCAAGGCGGTGGCGATGCTCGGCGTGCTGGCCGCCGTGGGGGCGGCGCTGCGCCCGCTGGGCGCGGGGACGGCGGGCCTGGAGCCCATGTTCTTCCTCATGGTGCTGAGCGGGCGGGTCCTCGGTCCGGGCTTCGGCTTCGTCCTCGGCGCCGTGACGATCTTCGCGTCCGCGCTGCTCACGGGCGGGGTCGGGCCGTGGATGCCGTTCCAGATGCTGTCGATGGGCTGGTTCACGATGGGCGCCGGGCTGCTGCCGGGCCCGGACCGGCTGCGCGGCCGGGGTGAGCTGGCGCTCCTCGCGTCGTACGGGGCGGTGGCGTCGTTCGCGTACGGCGTGGTCATGAACCTGCAGGGCTGGGTCATCCTCCAGGGCATGAGCAGCGGGATCTCCTTCCACCCCGGTGACCCGCTGCACGAGAACCTGGTCCGGTTCCTCGCCTACTGCGCGGCGACCTCGCTCGGCTGGGACCTGGGACGGGCCGTGCTCACGGTGGTGCTGACGGTGACCATCGGATCGACGGTCCTGAAGGCGCTGCGGCGTGCGACCCGGCGGGCGAACTTCGAGGCACAGGTCACATTCGAAGGCCCTCAAAGGGGTCGGAAAGGGCGGGAAAGGGGCCTTCCGGAGTGAGGTGACCCATAGGACGTAGGTCACTTACGACGGTCGGTAGTAGCCGGTTCCGGGCCGTCCGACGGCCCGGTTCTCCCCGTGGCGACGTGCGCGGACGGCTTCCGGAGCCCCGGGGGCGTACGGCCTCCGTCTCCGGTGCCGGGTAGTACCGGGGGGCGTTGCACCACCCCCGCCGCGGCTGCTTCTCTGGTGGACGTCGCCGGGCGCCGCTCGCATCGCAGCGGGTCGCAGCGCCCCTGGCAGCCTCTCCCCCGCCCTCCTGGCGCGGTACCGGCCTGCCCGGGCGACACCCCCTGTCCCCGACGTTAGGTCTCCTACGTGTTCCGCTCGCTCGCCAGCCGTTTCTCCGCCCGCCACAAGTCCGTCGCCGCCGGTGCCGCCGTGCTGCTCGGTGCGACCGGCGCGGTGCTCGGTACGACTGCCCCGGCTTCGGCCGCCTCCGCGCAGGACATCGCCAAGAAGATGGTCCCGGCGGGCCAGTACCAGTGCTTCAGCAAGATCGTGGAGCACGAGTCCGGCTGGAACCCGTCCGCGACGAACGCCTCCTCCGGCGCGTACGGCCTGGTCCAGGCGCTCCCGGGCTCGAAGATGGCGTCCGCCGGCGCGGACTGGAAGACGAACCCGGCCACCCAGATCGAGTGGGGCCTGGACTACATGAACGACCGCTACGGCAGCCCGTGTGGCGCCTGGAACTTCTGGCAGGCCAACCACTGGTACTAAATCCAGCAGGTTCGGACAGGCCCCGGTGCACCCGCACCGGGGCCTTCCCGCGTGTACGTTCGGCTCCATGACACACGATCAGACACAGGACCCGCAGGTCCGGTGGAACGCCGTGGCCGACTACCTCACGGACATGCTGGCGCCGCCGGACGAGGCCCTGTCCGCCGCCCTCGCCGCGAGCGAGGCCGCGGGCCTCCCCGCCATCGCCGTCACCCCGGCCGACGGCAAGCTGCTGCACCTGCTGGCCCGTACGCAGGGCGCGCGCACCGTCCTGGAGATCGGCACGCTCGGCGGCTACAGCGCCATCTGGCTGGCCCGCGCGCTGCCGGCCGACGGCCGGCTGATCACGCTGGAGTACAACCCCGTCCACGCCGACGTCGCCCGGGCGAACCTCGCGCACGCCGGGCTCGACGGCGTCGCCGAGGTGCGTACGGGCGCGGCCCTGGACACCCTGCCGGCGCTGGCCGAGGAGGGAGCGGGCCCCTTCGACCTCGTCTTCATCGACGCCGACAAGCAGAACAACGCGCGGTACGTGGAGTGGGCGCTGCGGCTCACCCGGCCGGGCAGCCTCATCGTCGTGGACAACGCGGTGCGCGGCGGCGCGATCCTCGACGAGACCAGTACCGACCCGGCGGTGCGCGGGACCCGCGAGATGTACGACCTCGTCGCCCGCGACCCGCGCCTGGACGCCACGGCGGTGCAGACCGTCGGCCGGAAGGGCTACGACGGCATGCTGCTGGCCCGGGTGGTGGCCTGACCATGACGACCACGACCCTGTGGACCATGGAGGACGAGCGGTACGACACCGCCGACGCCACCGCGCTGCGGCGCGACTACTACGACGAGGTCGCCAGCCGCTACTGGGGCCGGCCCGCCACCACCGCCGAGATCGACGAGGGCCTCGCGGGCGACGGTGTGGAGCTGCTCACGCCACCGACGGGCCGGTTCGTGGTCGGCCGCCTGGCCGGGGAGCCGGCGGCCTGCGGCGGCGTGCTGATGCTGGACGCCGAGCGCGCCGAGCTGACCCGCGTCTTCATACGGCCCGCCTTCCGCGGCACCGGCGGCGCGGGCCTGCTGCTCGCCGCGCTGGAATCCGCCGCGCGCGAGCTGGGGGCCTCGCGCATGGTCCTCAACACGCGCCTGGACCTGGTGGAGGCCCGCGCGCTGTACACGCGCCACGGGTACCGCGAGATCCCGGCGTACTGCGAGGGCCCGTACATGGAGATCTGGTACGGCAAGGAGCTCGGCTGATCTCCGGAGGCCCTCCGCCCAGGGCGAAACAGGCCGGGCCCGCGTGAGAAGCGGTGCTTGGGTGGCGGGATGGACATTCTGGTACTGGGCGGAACGGCATGGGTGGGCCGGGAAATATCACGGCAGGCGATCGAGCGCGGTCACCGGGTGACGTGCCTGGCCCGCGGTGAGAGCGGGAAGACCGCGGCCGGGGCGGAGCTGGTCGCCGTCGACCGGCGCGACCCGGCGGCGTACGAAGCGCTGAAGGACCGGGCGTGGGACGCGGTGGTCGAGGTGTCGTGGCAGCCGGCCTTCGTCCGGGGGGCGCTCGAGGCGCTGGGGGACCGGGCCCGGCACTGGGCCTACGTCTCCTCCATCAGCGCCTATGCCTCCCATGCCGAGCCGGACGCGGACGAGTCCGCCGCCCTCCTCCCGCCGACCGACCGCGGTGAGGTCGACCGCGCGCTGTACGGGGAGGCGAAGGTCGCCTGCGAGCAGGCGTCCAGGGCCGCCGTGGGCGACCGCCTGCTCATCGCACGCGCCGGGCTGATCGGCGGCCCGGGCGACCACTCCGGACGCACCGGCTACTGGGTGGCCCGCGCCGCCCGCGACCCGCACGGCCCGCTGCTGGTGCCCGACGCCCCGGACCTGCCCACCCAGGCGGTCGACGTACGGGACCTCGCCGCCTGGCTGCTCGACTCGGCGGAGAGCGGGCGCACGGGGACGTACGACGCCGTCGGCCCGGTCGTTCCGTTCGCGGAGTGGATCGAGCTGTCCCGCGCGCTCGGCGGCCACACCGGCCCGGTCGTCACGGCCGATTCGGCGTGGCTGCGCGCGCAGGGCGTCAACGAGTACATGGGCGAGGAGTCGCTGCCGATGTGGCTGGTGGACCCGGACTGGCAGGGCTGGTCGGCCCGGAACGGCTCGGCGGCGCAGGCCGCGGGGCTCCGCCACCGCCCCCGGGCGGAGCTGCTGGCCGACACCCTGCGCTGGGAACGCGAGGAGGGCCTGGACCGGACCCGCCGCGCGGGCCTCAGCGCGGGGCGGGAGCGCGAGCTGCTGGAGCGCCTGGGCTGACCGTCGGCTTCCTCAGCCGCCCTGCGCCGCCCGCGGGGCCGCGTGGTTGCGGCGCGGCTCCGGGGAGCGGGGGCGCTCCCGGGTGGAGCCGCACAGTTCGGCCGTCAGCTGCTCGACCAGCTGGACGAGGTCCGTGGGCCGTTCCGGGCCCCACCAGTCGCCGAGGAGCTCCGCGAGGGACTCCTCGCGGGCGCGTGCCAGGCGGGCGGCGACGTCCACGCCCTCGTCGGTCAGGATCAGCTGGAGGCCCTCGCGGCGTACCAGGCGACGTTCCTCCAGCTGGCGGGCGGCTTCGGTGATGGCCCTGATCGGGACGGGCGTGGTGTCGGCGAGCCGCCCGGGCTCGACCGTGCCGTGCCGCCGGACCCGCAGCAGCAGCCAGCTCGCGGCGGGCAGCAGGTCCAGGCCCGCGCGGGCGGTGATCTTCTCGTAGACCGCCTTGCGGCCCTCGCGGGAGCCGAGCACCGACAGGGCGCGGGCGCACTCCTCGTACGAGGACCGGGTCACCGGGTTGGAGGCGAGGGTCTCGCTGGCGTCGGGCGCGGTGACCGAGCCGCGCAGCCGGTCCTCCTTCAGCAGCCACGCGACGAGGAAGGCGACGAGCACGACGGGCGCCGCGTACAGGAAGACGTCCGTGATGGACGTGGCGTACGCGTGCAGGACGCCGGTGCGCAGGTCGGGCGGGAGTTCGGCGATGGCGCGCGGGTCGGCGGCGAGCTGGTCGGGCCCGGCGCCGGGCGGCAGCTCCTGCCCGGCCAGCGCGTCCCGCAGCCTGCCGGTGAGCAGGTTGGTGAAGACCGTGCCGAAGACGGCCACGCCGAAGGAGGCGCCGATGGAGCGGAAGAAGGTGGCCCCGGAGGTGGCGACGCCGAGGTCCTCGTACCCGACGGCGTTCTGCACCACCAGCACCAGGACCTGCATGACCAGGCCCAGGCCGGCGCCGAAGACGAAGAAGTACACGCTCATCTCCGCGTCCGAGCTGGTCTCCTCCAGCCGGTGCAGGAGGACCAGCCCGAGGGCGGTGACGGCCGTCCCGGCGAGGGGGAAGACCTTCCAGCGGCCGGTGCGGCTGACGAGCTGCCCGGAGAGGGTGGAGGTGAGCAGCATGCCGAGGACCATCGGCAGCATGTGCACGCCCGACATGGTCGGCGAGACGCCCTGCACGACCTGGAGGAACGTCGGCAGGTAGGTCATCGCGCCGAACATCGCGAAGCCGACGATGAAGCTGATGACCGAGACGAGCGTGAAGGTGCGGATCCGGAACAGCTTCAGCGGCAGCACCGGTTCCGCGGCGCGCTTCTCGACCCGGACGAACCACAGGAGCAGCACGGCGCCGAGCACGGCGAGGCCGATGATCTGCGGCGAGCCCCACTCCCAGGTGGTGCCGCCGAGCGAGGCCACGAGCACCAGGCAGGTCGCGACGGAGGCGATGAGGAAGGTGCCGAGGTAGTCGATGGTGTGGCGGGTGGGGCGCGCCGGGATGTGGAGGACGGCGGCGATGACGAAGAGCGCGACGATGCCGACGGGGATGTTGATGTAGAACACCCACCGCCAGGACAGGTGCTGGGTGAACAGCCCGCCCAGGAGCGGCCCGAGGACGCTGGTGGCGCCGAAGACGGCGCCGAAGAGGCCTTGGTAGCGGCCGCGTTCGCGCGGCGAGACGATGTCGCCGACGATCGCCATCGACAGCACCATCAGACCGCCGCCGCCGAGGCCCTGGACGGCGCGGAAGAGGATGAGCTGCGGCATGTTCTGGGCAATGCCGCACAGCGCCGAGCCGACGAGGAAGAGGACGATCGCGGACTGGAAGAGCTTCTTCCGGCCGTACTGGTCACCGAGCTTGCCCCACAGCGGCGTCGCGGCCGTGGCCGCCAGCATGTAGGCGGTGACGACCCAGGAGAGGTGCTCCATGCCGCCGAGTTCGCTGACGATCGTCGGCAGGGCCGTGGAGACGATGGTCTGGTCGAGCGCGGCCAGCAGCATGCCGAGCAGCAGGGCCCCGATCGCGACCAGGACGGTGCGATGGCTGAGCCCCTCGCCCGGGGCGGGGCCGGGGCTGGTGGCCGGGGTGCTCACTTCCTGTGCCATCGACATCCTCTCCCTGTCCCTGTTCCCGGTGTGGGTCGGTCGGTCGGGTCCGTCGCGTACCCCCTCTTTCCTCTCCCATCCTGGGCGTTCTGGCCCGTTATGGCCTGCCGAACGGGACGCGGCCGGATTCCGGCGGCCGGAAGTGGCTGCATAATCGCTGGCAGTTTCAAGGGGAGGGGACCCACGTTGACGGGACAGGTGTGTCCTGAGTGCGGTACGGCGCCGGCGGGCAGCGGGATGTGCGGTTGCGCCGCCGACGGCTTCGAGCTGCGCATAGGCCCGTACGTGAACCTCGACGCGACGCCCGGCCATGACGCCGCCGGGACGACGGCGGCGATGCCGCTGTACGCGGAGCCGTATGCGCAGCCGTACGCCGATGCGCACGCCGAGCCGTACGCCGAGACGTACGCGGCGTACGGCGGGCAGGAGCAGCCCGACTGGGCGCCGCACGCTGCGCCGGCTGCCGCCCCGGCCCCGGCCCCGGCGTACGAACCGGAAGCCGATACGGAAGCGGAAGCGGAAGTGCCGAGGGACGAGCAGGTCCTCGGGCCGCGCCGCTCCCGGGCCCACGAGCGCGAACGGCGCCGGACCCGGGCCGGGAGCTCCCGCACCGCGCTGGGCGCGGCGGTGGCCGTGGTGGCGGTGGCGTGCGTGGCCACGCTCGCGAGCGGCCTGTTCGAGGGGGACGACGAGTCCGACCGCGTCCTGCCCGACCTCGACGTGAGCGCGCCGGCCTGGCCCAGCGCCCTGCCGGACGGGCCGTCCACCGCCCCCTCCGTCTCCACCCTCCGGTCCGGCTCCGCGGCCGGTACGGCCTCGGCGTCGCCCTCCGTCTCCGCCTCCGCGTCCCCGTCGGCGTCCGCCTCCGCCTCGGCCTCCGCTTCCGCGTCCGCCGGTACGCCCTCGGGAGCGTCCTCCGCCACGGCCCCGGGCGCGTCGGGCCCGGGCGGCGGCGGGCGCCCCTCGCCCGCCCGCACCAACGGCCAGGTCCCCGCCGCACCGGATCCGGAACCCGAACCGGAGCCCGAGCAGGCGCCGACCCTGCGCCGCGGCGACCGGGGCCCGGAGGTCAGCGAGCTCCAGTACCGGCTGCGCCAGGCCGGGCTGTACGACGGCCCCATGAACGGCCGCTACAACGAGGCGGTGGAGGAGGGCGTGTACCGCTACCAGTGGGCGCGCGCCATCGAGGAGGACGACTGGGGCGTGTACGGGCCGGCGACCCGCCGGGCCCTGGAATCGGAGACCACCGGACGCTGAGGCGCTGAGGCGCTGAGGCACTGACGGGAACCCCGGGCTGGCGCTGGGGCTGCTTTGTTTTGTATCGTCGAGGAACAAAGTGGTCCCGCCCGTACTCCCTGACCGGCGGGCGGGCCACTTCGTACCGCTTTGTGCTGCTTCATGCCGCTCGAACCCCTTCATGCGGTCTCGTATCGCGTCCGCGCCCCCTGCTTCCGTGGAGTCCTTCCATGACGACGCCCGCCGCGCCCGCCACCACCCTCCTGACCACCCGGGCCCTCCTGCTCGACATGGACGGCACCCTCGTGAACTCGGACGCCGTGGTGGAGCGCTGCTGGCGCCGCTGGGCGCTCCGGCACGGGCTGGACCCCGAGGAGGCCCTCAAGGTGGTGCACGGCCGCCAGGGCTACGCGACCATGGCCGTCCTGCTGCCCGACCGGCCCATGGA
Source organism: Streptomyces sp. NPDC045998 (assembly GCF_056430285.1). Lineage (NCBI taxonomy): Bacteria > Bacillati > Actinomycetota > Actinomycetes > Kitasatosporales > Streptomycetaceae > Streptomyces > Streptomyces sp. NPDC045998. The sequence continues at coordinate 477,022 of NZ_JBWKLJ010000001.1, read as the reverse complement.
GCAGAACCACGCCGACAACCGCGCCATGCTCGCCGAGGAGACCGCCGACCTCGACGGCGTCGTGCCCATCGGCGGCGCACCCGCCTTCATGGACGCCATCGCCGCACTCCCGCACGCCCTCGTCACCTCCGCCGACGAGAAGCTCGCCCGGGCCCGGATGGGCGCGGCCGGCCTGCGCATGCCGGACACGCGCGTGACCGCCGAGCGCGTGGGCGCGAGCAAGCCGGACCCGGAGGGCTTCCTCAAGGGCGCCGCCGAGCTGGGCTTCGACCCGGCCGACTGCGTGGTGTTCGAGGACTCCGAGGCGGGCATCGCCGCGGGCCGCGCCGCCGGGATGCGCGTGGTGGGCGTGGGCCCGCGCGCGGGCGCCTTCGCCCCCGACGCCCTCGTACCGGACCTGTCGCACGTACGCGTGGAGGCGGACGGCGCCGACGGCACCATCCGCCTCCACATCACGGGGTTCACGGCGTAGGAGTCGGGCGGCGGTCGGCGGCCGGATCGCCGTCCGCGCTCACGGCCCGTCGCCCGGCGGGCTACGGCGCCAGCGCCTCGTACAGGCTGAAGCCCGCCAGCGCCAGCATCAGGCAGGCGGCGACCTTGGTGATCAGCCGCAGCGGCACGTACTTCATGAGCGTGCGGCCGCCCAGGATGCCGATTCCGGCGACCGCCCACAGGGCCAGGACGGCGCCGAGGCCGACGGAGAGCGGGCTGTCGTAGCGGGCGGCGAGGTTCGCGGTCATGATCTGCGTCAGGTCGCCGAACTCCGCGACCAGGATCAGCATGAAGCCCGCCCCGGAGACCTTCCAGAAGGACTGGTCGGCCGGGGCCTTGATCTTCTCCTCGTCCCCGTCGTCCTTCTTCAGCAGCAGCACCGCCGCTCCGCAGAGGAACAGCACGCCCACCAGCGCCTGCACCAGCCGGTGCGGCAGCAGGGTCAGCACACTGCCGGCGGCCACGGCCAGGGCGACGTGGACGGCGAAGGCCGCGGCGACGCCCGCGAAGACGTAGGAGGCGCGGTAGCGCGTGCCCAGCATGAGCCCGGCGAGCGCGGTCTTGTCGGGAAGCTCGGCGAGGAAGACGACGCCGAAGGTGATCGCCGTGATGGTGAGGCTGAGCACGGATGGTTCCTCAATCGGTCGGGCACCGCCGCACCGAGAAGAGACGTGTCAGGGGTCGCTTCGGCACGGCGGCACCATGGGCATGTCGGGCATGTTCATGGCACTGCTGTTGCCGAAGGTCTCGCTGGCGGGCCCCTGACGAGGCCGCCTCCGGGCGCCGGCCGGGCGCGTGGCCCAGCAGTATGTCGACGTTCCGGCGAAGAGCTACTCCCCTTCTGCTCCGTCCAGGGTACGGGATCCTCACCCCGGGGGCCGCTCGCGGAGCTCCTCCCGGTGCAGCTTCCCGCGCGCGATCAGCTCCAGCACCGCCGCCACCGCGACCGCCTGCACCGCCATCAGCCCCACCAGCACGAACACCTGCACCGCCCCCGCCTCCAGCGGCGCCGCGCCGCCCAGCAACATCCCCACGAAGGCGCCGGGCAGGGTGACGAGCCCCACCGTCCGCGTCTGGTCGAGCCCCGGCAGCAGGGCGTCCGCCGCCGCCGCCCGCGCGACCTCCAGCCGGGCGTCACGCTCCAGCAGCCCCAGCGCGAGCCCCGCCTCCACCTCGCCGTGGCGCGTGGCCAGCTCGTCCAGGGCGCGGCGCCCGCCGAGCACGGTCGCGGTGAGCGCGCCGCCGATGAGGATGCCGGTGACCGGGATCAGCGCGATGCCCCTGACCGGTACGAGCCCGGTGAGCAGCAGGGCCGCGACGACCGGGACGACCCCGGCGGCGATCGGCACGGCCGCCCACCACCAAGTGCCGTTGGGCGTGACGCGGCGCCCGGCGGTGCGTACGGCGACGGCGTACATCAGCAGCAGGAAGGCGAACAGCAGGGGCACGGCCCGGACGACCCAGCCGATGACGAACGAGACGGCGGCGAGCTGCACCGCCGCCCGGACGCCCGCGGTGACGGTGTCGCGCGGCGGCCGGAGCCGGGCGACGGCCACGACGGTGGCGGCGACGGCGAGCAGGACGGCCAGAACAGCCGCGAACGTGGCGTTGACGGGCAGCAGCACACGTCAACCCTAAAGCCGGACAAGGCAGGTGCCGGGACGTCAGAAACCGGGCACACCTCTTGATGTGACGTGCACACGTCGCCACTCTGTAACCCGGCGCATCCCCCGGGGAAACCTGGCGCCACCACGATGACCGAGCGCCCGAACGGGCGTGCGGCCAACACCCCCACATCCCAAGGGAGTCACCCATGTCCGGTGTCCTGTCCGGTGCCCTGTCCGGTGTCTACGCGCGTCGAATAGCCCGTCGAACCGCCCTGCTCACCGCCTCCGCCGCCCTCACCGCCACCGGCGTGCTGGCCACCGCCCCCACCGCCCAGGCCGCCCCGCCGACCCCGATCAGCGCGGCCACCGCCCGTACGTACCTGGGTCAGCTCACGGTCCGGGCGGAAGGTTCCTCCAGCGGCTACAGCCGCGACCTGTTCCCGCACTGGAGCACCCAGTCCGGCACCTGCAACACCCGCGAGGTCGTCCTCAAGCGCGACGGCGTCAACGTCGTCCAGGACTCCTCCTGCGCGGCGGTCAGCGGGAGTTGGTACTCGGAGTACGACGGCGCCACCTGGAAGGCCGCGTCCGACCTGGACATCGACCACGTCGTCGCCCTCGCCGAGGCCTGGCGCTCGGGCGCCAGCGGCTGGACGACCTCGCAGCGGCAGGCGTTCGCCAACGACCTCGCCCGTCCGCAGCTCATCGCCGTCACCGACGACGTCAACCAGGCCAAGAGCGACCTCGACCCGGCCGAGTGGCTGCCGCCCCGCACCGCGTACCGCTGCACGTACGCCCGGATGTGGGTGCACGTGAAGCACCACTGGAACCTCAGCGTGGACACGGCCGAGAAGAGCGCGCTGCAGTCGGTCCTCAACGGCTGCTGAACCGCGGGACCGCCGACACCGGGCCTCCGTCGTTCCGTACCGTAGGGGGTACGGGGCGACGGAGGACGCCGGGCGAGGAGGCCGCACATGGCAGCCGGACTACGACTGGGGCCGGTACTGCGGTACGTCGACTGGAACGGCGGCGGCCGCGCCACCGTCTGGGTCGAGACGGACCGCCCCTGCACGGCCGAGGTCCGCTGCGCCGACGGCGCCGGCGGCGAGACCCGCACCTTCCGGGTCGCCGGCCACCACTACGCGCTGGTCCAGGTCACCGGCCTGTCGCCCGGCACCACGACCCCGTACGAGGTGCTGCTGGACGGCCACCGGGTGTGGCCGCCGGCCGATGCGCGGTACCCGGCGAGCACCATCACCACGCCCGGCGCGGGCGGCACCGACCCGCTGCGGATCTGCTTCGGCTCGTGCCGCTGGTCCGCGCCGCCGGGCGACGGCAAGGACCCGGTGGGCCCGGACGCGCTGGACAAGCTCGCCGCCCGCCTGGCCGCCGACCCCACCGCCGAGCGCCCCGACGTGCTGCTCCTCATCGGCGACCAGGTGTACGCCGACGAGACGTCCGCCGCCACGCGCCGACGGCTGGGCGCCCGCCGCGACCTGCGCGAGCCGCCGGGGGACCAGGTGGCGGACTACGAGGAGTACACCTACCTCTACGACGAGTCCTGGCAGGACTCGGGCGTGCGCTGGCTGCTGTCCACCGTGCCCAGTTGCATGATCTTCGACGACCACGACGTGGTCGATGATTGGAACACCAGCGCCGCCTGGGTCGCCGACATGCGCCGCACGGGGTGGTGGCGGGAGCGGATCCTCAGTGGGCTGATGTCGTACTGGGTCTACCAGCACCTCGGCAACCTCTCCCCCGACGAACTGGACGCCGACCCGCTGTACGCGGCGGTGCGCGCGGCGCCCGACGGGGCCGAGGTGCTGCGGCGGTTCGCGGCGGACGCGGACGAGGACCCGGCGAGCGTGCGGTGGAGCTACCGGCGGGACTTCGGGCGGACGCGGCTGCTGATGGTGGACACCCGGGCGGGCCGGGTGCTCGACGAGCGGCGGCGGGCCATGCTCGACGAGGCGGAGGAGCGGTGGCTGCGCGACGAGGCGCTGGCCGACCGGGCCGCCTGCGACCACCTGCTGATCGGCACCTCGCTGCCGTGGCTGCTGCCGCCCCTGATGCACGACGCGGAGGGCTGGAACGCGGCGCTGTGCCGGGGTGAGCGGGGGGCGCGCTGGGCACGGTTCTCGGAGGCCGTGCGCCGGAAGGCGGACCTGGAGCACTGGTCGGCGTTCCCGGAGTCGTTCGAGCGGCTGGCGCGGCTGCTGGCGGAGGCGGGCAGCGGGCCGGACGCCCCGGCGACGGTGTGCGTGCTGTCGGGCGACGTGCACCACGCGTACGTCGCCGAGCCGGTGTGGCGCGAGGCGGCGCCGCGCTCCCGGGTGCTGCAACTGACCTGCTCGCCGGTACACAACCGCATCCCGGGCTCGCTGCGCTGGGGATTCCGCTTCGGCTGGAGCGGGGCGGGGCGGGTGCTCGGGCACGTGCTGCGGCGCCACGGGCGGGCGCCGCGCCCGGTGGTCGACTGGCGCCGCACGGGCGGGCCGTGGTTCGGCAACCAGCTGATGACGCTGACGCTGCGCGGGCGCTCGGCGCGGCTGCGGCTGGAGCACGCGCGGGAGGGGGGCGGGCTGGTGACCGTCCAGGAGGAAGCGGTGACGCGTGGGGCCTGACGCGTGGGGCCTGACGCGTGACGCGTGACGCGTGACGCGTGGGGCCTGACGCATGACGCGTGACGCGTAAGGGTGCGCCGCCACGCCTGTGAACGTCCGGTGAATGTCCCGTACAGGCATGTCACGATCCCGCACACAGCGGACAGTGAAGCTCTCACCAAGGCTTCGGTGGGGGCGGCGGCACCGGCATGATGAGCGTTCCGCTTGCCGCACCCGCCTGCCTGGGGAGTCCGCGCCTTGTTCGTCTCGCCCGTTCCGCCCGCACTCACCCCTGCCATAGCCCTGGTCGGCGCCGGCCCCCGCGGTACGTCGGTACTGGAGAGGCTCTGTGCCTCCGTGCCGGAGCTGGCCCCCGGAGCCCCGCTGACGGTCCACGTCGTCGACCCCGCCCCGCCGGGCGCCGGCCGCGTCTGGCGCACCGACCAGCCCGCCGAGCTGCTGATGAACACGGTCGCCTCCCAGGTCACCGTCTTCACCGACGACAGCGTGCGCTGCGAGGGCCCGATACGCCGGGGGCCGAGCCTCTACGAGTGGGCCGCCACCCGCTCGTACGGACTCGGCCCCGACGACTACCCGACGCGCGCCTGCTACGGGGCCTACCTGGAGTGGGCGTTCACGCGCACGGTGCGCGAGGCGCCACCGGAGGTGACCGTACGGGTGCACCGGGCCCGGGCCGTGCGCCTGACGGACGGCCCCGACGGCCCCGACGGACCGCAGACCCTGGAGCTGGACGACGGCACCGTGCTGACCGGCCTCGCCGCGGTCGTCCTCGCGCAGGGCCACCTGCCGTCGGCCGCCGGCCGGACGGAGGCGGAGCTGGGCGCGTACGCGGAACGCCACGGCCTGCGCTACTTCCCGCCCGCCAACCCCGCGGACCTCGACCTCTCCGGCCTCGCGGCCGGGGAGCCGGTGCTGCTGCGCGGCCTCGGCCTCAACTTCTTCGACCACATGGCGCTGCTGACGGAGGGCCGCGGCGGCACCTTCGAGCGGACCGGTTCGGGCTCCGGGCTGGTGTACCGCCCATCGGGGCGCGAGCCGCGCCTGTACGCGGGGTCACGGCGCGGTGTGCCGTACCAGGCGCGCGGCGACAACGAGAAGGGCGCGTCGGAGCGGCACGAGCCGGTGCTGCTCACGCCGGACGTCATCGAGACGTTCCGCAAGCGGGCGGAGGCGGGCGATCCGCCGGACTTCCTGGCCGAGGTCTGGCCGCTGGTGGCGCGCGAGGTGGAGACGGCGTACTACGAGAAGCTGCTGCCGGCCCGCTCGGGCACCACCGCCCCCGGGTTCCGCACCCGCTACCTGGACGACCCGGAGGCGGCCCTGGACGCGTACGGCGTGGCCGCGGCCGACCGCTGGTGCTGGGACCGGCTCGCGCGCCCGTACGGCGACGAAACGTTCCGCTCGCCGGTCGAACACCGCGCCTGGCTGCTCGCGTACCTGCGCCGGGACGCCGCCCAGGCGGCGCTCGGCAATGTCACGGGCCCGCTGAAGGCGGCGCTGGACGTGCTGCGCGACATCCGCAACGAGCTGCGGCAGATCGTGGACCACGCGGGCCTGTCGGGCGCGTCGCGCCGCGACCACCTCGACCGCTGGTACACGCCGCTGAACGCCTTCCTGTCCATCGGCCCGCCGCGCCGCCGCATCGAGGAGATGGCGGCGCTCGTCGAGGCGGGGGTGCTGGAGGTGGTCGGCCCGCGCCTGCGCGTCCGCACCGAGGCCGGCACCTTCGTCGCGGAGTCACCGGAGGTGCCCGGCTCGGCCGTGGCGGCGACCGCCCTGATCGAGGCGCGGCTGCCCGAGCCGGACCTGCGCCGTACCGGCGACGCCCTCCTCGCGGACCTGCTGGCGACGGGCGCGTGCCGTACGCACGTGGTCGACGGGTACGACACCGGCGGCCTGGACGTCACGCCGCGCCCGTACCGCCTGATCGACCGTCACGGGCGGGTGCATCCGCGACGGTTCGCGGTGGGCGTGCCGACGGAGGGGGTGCACTGGGTCACGGCGGCGGGCGCCCGGCCGGGCGTCGACTCGGTGACCCTGTCGGACGCGGACGCGGTGGCGCGGGCGGCGCTGCAGGCCGCCGCGCGACCTGACACAGTCCGATTGTTGAAGTTGCAAGCAATGGTGAGGGCGACCTAACCTGGGGTCTCATCGGTACGTCCCCGCCGAACAGGAGTTCCCCCATGCCCGCACCCGTGTCCACGCCCCCGTCCACCCCCACGTCCAGGTCCACGTCCACGTCCACGCTGACGGACCGCCTCGACCAGGCCCGCCCCTACACCCTCGGCCTGTTCCGCGTCGTCGTCGGCCTGCTCTTCCTCTGCCACGGCGCCGCCTCGCTCTTCGGCGTCCTCGGCGGCGCGGTCGGCGGCGGCACCGTCCCGGCCGGTGCCTGGCCCGGCTGGTACGCGGCGGTGATCCAGCTCGTCGGCGGCGCCCTGGTACTGGTCGGCCTGGGCACGCGGACGGCCGCCTTCCTCGCCTCGGGCTCGATGGCGTACGCGTACTTCGCGGTCCACCAGCCCATGGGCCTGTTCCCGCTGGAGAACGGCGGCGAGGCTTCGGCGCTCTTCTGCTGGGCGCTCCTGCTGCTGGTGTTCACGGGCCCGGGCGCGCTGTCCCTGGACGCGCTCTTCACCTCGCGCGGGTCCGCGGCCGTGGCGGAGGAGTTCGGCACGACGGAGGCGCGCGCGGGCGCGGACGAGCGCGACAAGAAGGGCGACCCGGTCGCCGCCTGACACCCCGCCGGGCGTACGCTCTGGGCCTGTGCAGCCGCCCTGCGGCGCGGGACCGGGGAGTGAAGTGCTCGAAAGCGTGGGGTCGCTGACCGCCGGCCCATGGATCTACGCGGCCGTCGCCGCATCCGTCGTCCTCGACGTCTTCCTGCCGGTCCTGCCGAGCGGCGTCCTGGTCGTCACGGCCGCCACCGCCGCCGCCACCGGCACCGGCTCCCTGCTCACCCTGACGCTGTGCGCGGCGGCCGCCTCCCTCGCCGGCGACCTCGCGGCGTACGCCCTGGCCCGACGCGGCGGCGCCCGCCTCGACCGGGCCATCGCCCGCTCGCGCCGCCTCACCACCGCGCAGGAACGTCTCGGCGCGGCGCTGGCCCGCGGTGGCGGCCTCCTCGTCGTCCTCGCGCGCTTCGCCCCGGCGGGCCGCTCGGTGGTCTCCCTGGGCGCGGGCGCGGCACGCCGCGAACCCGGCGAGTTCCTGCCGTGGTCGGCGCTGGCCGGCGTCGTCTGGGCGACGTACAGCGTGGGCCTCGGCTACCTCGGCGGCCAGTGGCTCGGCGCCACCTGGACGGCCGTGGCGGTCTCGGCCGTGGCGCTCGCCCTGGCCGGCAGCCTGGCGGCCTACGTCATGCGGCGCCCTGCTCCTGCTTCCTAGGGCTCCCGGAGCCGCGCACCTCGAGGTCGTCCAGCAGCGCGCGGGTCGCCTCGGCGACCTGCTCCACGGCCCGCTCGAACACCTCGCGGTTGTGCGCGGCGGGGACGTGGAAGCCGGAGACCTTGCGTACGTACTGGAGGGCGGCGGCGCGGATGTCCTCGCCGGTCGCCTCGTGGGAGAGCGCGGGCGGGCGGAGGGTCTTGATGCTGCGGCACATGCCTCCAGTCTGCCCCCGCGCCGCTTCAGCCGCCGCGGCGTTCCCGTTCCCGCTGCTCCTCCCTGAAGCGCTCGACCGGGTACGTGGCCCAGTCCGCTCGGTGCAGGTTGCACCGCGCGACCCCGACCATGGCCAGCCGCCTGCACGTGCCGCCGTTCTTGGTCGGCGCACCGCACGGGGTCTGCGTACGAGCCATGACTCTCGCCTCCTGCCTCTCCGACGCCAAGGTCCCCCTCCGTCAGCGTGGAACCTCCCCCTCCGCTCCGGCAGGGCGCGCACCCGATGCCGCCACGGCACGCTCCGTCGCGCACGCGGGCCGGGCGGTCGCGTGCGCGACGGCGGCGACGGGCGGCGCGCGGGCGGCTTAGGGTGGGCGGATGCGACGATCATGGTGCGACCGCCGGGGGCGCATCCCCGGAGCGAGGACCGGCGCCGAGTGAAGCCCGACCTGCCGCACCTGCCCTACGACCCGGAGGGGGACCGCACGCCGCTGCGCTGGCTCGTCGGCGTCCCCCTGGTGATCCTCGACGTCCTGATGGCGGGACTGTGCTTCGCGGCCTACCGCACCCAGCCCCAGGGCGTCTGGGACGACGGCGCCTACGCCGGCATCGACGCCGTCTGCCTCTTCGTCCTGTTCCTCGGCTTCTGGGCCGTCCTCCTCACCCTGCTGCCCTCGCGGCGCCGCGTGCTGAGCCGGTGGTGGCTCGCGCCGCCCCTCGTGCTGATGCTCCTGGCGGTGGTGCGGGCGGCCACGGTCTGATCGCGGCGGCGCGGGGCTCCGCCCGTGCGGAGGAGACCGTGCGGACCTACGCTCGAAGGGGACCGACGTACCGCGCATAAGGGAGGCAGGCACCATGTCCAAGCGAGGAAACAAGCGCCGCGCCCGCAAGAACCGCAAGGCGAACCACGGCAAGCGCCCCAACTCCTGACCGCGTCGGCGGCGTTGTCAGTGGCGCCTGCCACCATGGCCGCATGAGCCACGTGATCACCCGGAAGACCATCACTCTGAGCAGCATGCTCGCCTATCTGCGGGGCGGCGAGCCGACCGATCACCAGCGGCGCATGCTCGACGAGATGCGGCAGCACGCCGAGGCCACCCAGCGACGCCTGGACCACCAGGACATCGACTGGGGCCTGACCGTCCCGCAGGCCCTGGAGCACCTGGTCGCCGGACGGGCCGACGCGGAGGGCCCGTACGTGGGCAACGCCTACTACACCGCGCTGCTGTCCCTCATCGAGTGCACCGGCTCCGACCCCATCGACGTGGGCGTCTACTCCAAGCCGTCCACGTTCTTCGGGCGCATGGACGACGAGCTCGCCCGCCTCGGAGTGCCCGCCGACCTGCTGCCGCACCGCATCCTCTACGCGGACCTGCCCGACGGGATCCCGTTCTCCATCCCGAGCCCCGTGGACGGCTACCCGGCCATCGGCCACCTCCCCCTGTCCAAGGCCAAGGCGGTCGCCGACGCGTACACGGCCGTACTGGACCGCATGGACGACGCCTTCGCGTACGACGCCAAGCACCTCATCGAGATATTCGAGACCGAGCACGAGGAGTGGCAGAGCGCCCTGAAGTACGGCCACACCATGGACACGCTGCTGTTCTGGATCAGCGGCTGAAGCCGCGCTGCCGACGCCTGCTACTGTGCCGCCGAGTGCAGACCGGTCAGAGAACCCTCGAGGTCCGCGGTCAAGGGGGGCGGGCACAAAGGTCCCCGGAAGCCATCTCGGGACTGTGTCGCAGGCCGCAATCCCGCCCCCCTCACCTCAGCTCACGCCTCGCGGCTGACGGCTGACGGCTGACGGCTCACGGCTGACGGCTCACGGCTCACGGCTCACGGCTCACGGGACAGTGGCGGACATGGCGACACGCAAGACGGACAGGACCCGGGCACCCCGGCTCCCCGACATCCGGCTCCCTCCGCTGCGGCCGTACGTGGACGGCGCGCTCGCGGTGGACGAGGCGTACGACGAGCTGGAGTTCACCGGCGTCGACCTCCACGGGCAGAACGGGCGGGGCGCCCGCTTCACGGAGTGCGCCCTGATCCGGTGCTCACTGGACGAGACCTCCCTGCGGCGGGCGCGGTTCGCCGACTGCCTCCTGACGGGCGTCCGCGGGATCGGTGTCGACCTCGCCGAGGCGTCGCTCCGGGATGTGGAGCTGGCCGACGTGCGGTTCGGCGGGCTCCAGTTGCACGGCGCGACACTGGAGCGGGTCGTCGTACGCGGCGGCAAGATCGACTACCTGAACCTGCGGCAGGCCCGGCTGAAGGACGTGGTCTTCGACGGCTGCGTACTGGTCGAGCCTGACTTCGCGGGGGCGCGACTGGAGCGGGTGGCCTTCCGCGACTGCGCACTGCGGCAGGCCGACTTCAGCGGCGCCCTCATGGCGGACGTGGACCTGCGGGCGGCCGGAGACCTGGACATCGCGCGCGGCGTCGACCGCCTCTCCGGTGCGGTGATCAGCCCGTCCCAACTGCTCGACCTCGCGCCGGCGTTCGCGGCGCAGCTGGGCGTACGGGTGGAGGCGATGCCGGTCGACGGCGCGCGGTGAGCGCGTCAGTCGATACCGACGGTGAACGTGGAGGTGCTGCCGTCCGCGGCCGTCAGGGTGACCGGTCCGAACGTGATGATCAGAACGGAGTTGCCTGCGGGGGCCCGGTAGTAGCCGGTCGCCCCGGTGATCCGGACGGCGACGGCCACGAGGGCGGAGGCGGTCGACTCGTCCGCGTCGATCTCCGGCTGGGCGAGCCCCTCGTGGCCGTGGGTCTCGGCCCAGTCCCGGAACGTGCGGGCGTCGCGGCTCATGCCGGGAAGGATGCTCTCGTTCGCCCAGGCCCACAGCCAGGAGCGTGACGACGGGCTGAAACTGCCGAGGATCTGGGCGGGAGCCGTCGCGGTCCGGTCGGGGAAGGTCCAGGTGATGAGGCCGGTCTCCTGGTCCAGGCCCCACCGGTCGGCCGAGCCCAGTCCCCAGGACATGTGTGCGCGAGCCGACTGCTCGATCATGTCCTCGCCCTGCGGCAGCAGCTCGCTCAGGTCGGCGGCTTGAGGCGCGGCCTGACCCTGTGCCGCGCTCTCCCGCTTGCCGGCCCGCTTGAACATACCCATGCCGTGGAGTGTGCCAGTGAGCAGGGACGACGGCGCACGCCGGGTGGGTCAGTCGAAGAGGGCGACGAGCCCGTTGACCCAGATCGCGAGGAAGGCGAGGACCGCCACCAGGCAGCCTGCCCCGGCCAGGACGCCGGAGACGGACCACCCGCTGTCGCCCTGCTCCGCCTCGGACACCTCCTCGTCGAACGGCACCGCGTCCCAGTCGACGTCGCGCCCCACGGCCTCGGAACAGGCCGCTCGTACCGCCGCCAGCTGCTCCTGCGCGAAGGCGGAGGGGGCGAGGGACTCAGGGCCGCGCCAGGCGAGGGCTCGCATGCGCCACGAAGCCGTGCGGTAGCGCGCCTCGAAAGCGGCGGTCTCGGCCTCGTCCCGGTCCTCCTCGAGGTACATCCAGCGGCCGGCTTCCGCGGCGTCGCCGTAGAGCCGGTACACCTCGGCCAGGCGCCGGCGCAGCGCCAGGTCGTTCGGGAAGGACGACACCAGTCCGCGCAGGCGCTGGCGCGCGACGGGCACACGGCCGACGGCCAGGTCGGCCTCGACCCGGGCGAGGGTGTCTCTCAGGGGCATGAACGTATGATCGGCTACCGCGGCGACCGCCGTCGAACCGGTTTCAGCGGCAGAGCCCCATGATGAGGTCGTCGAAGTCGGGGAACTCCGACGCGGCCTGCTCGATCACGGCAGCCGCCGGCGCCCGGTGGTCCGGTGCCCAACGCTCCGCGACGGCCGTCAGTTGGCGATGGGGGCGGGGAGTCCGGCCGGACGCGTACGGGGTTGCCGCCTCCCAAGGGCCGAAGCCGTCGGCCAACAGCCACAAGAAGGCGCCCAGGTCGCGTGCGACGACGCCGGTCTCCCCTTCGGAGCCGAGGAAGACGACGGGCTGCTCGACCAGCGGCCGGCCGGGCCGGACCAGCCACACCGCCGCGTACCCGCCGGAGCCGTCCTGCCCGAACACGCGGAAGTGGTCGCCGTCCACCTCGCCGTTGCCGGTCCAAGCCCGGAACCAGTCGGTTGTCTCCTCGGCGGAGAGGAAGGCTTCGAAGGGCTCGAAGTCGACGCCGTCACCGTCGGCGTAGTCGAACCCGACCGCCAGCGCGGCGGCGAGCGCGGCGGGGAACTGCCGGTCTTCGCACGGTGTCACGCCGAACAGACTAGCGAGGGGCCCGCGATGCCAGCCGGACCACCTCGTGGGCGAAGCGCTCAGCGAGTCGGACGGCATGGGTGGCGCTCTCCCGCTGGGCCGTCACGGAGAAGGTGTGGGTGCCGGCGTACGAGGTGAAGGCGGCCAGGGTGCCCATCCGGGGCGGGAGGCAGGAGACCACGTGCAGCGTGCCGACCCGCCGGCCGGCCAGACGCAGCGGCGCCTCGCTGAGCCGGAAGTTGGAGCAGGAGACGGTGGCCATCCGGGGGTTCGCCATCAGCCACTCGCCGACGGTGTCCAGCGCCCGCGGCCCGAGACGCGAGCCCAGCGCCGTCACCAAGGACAGCCCTCCCCTCGCCCGTCCGCGCGCCTTGTTCACGGCCATGGCGCGGTGCACCGCGCGCAGACGGCCGACGGGGTCGTCCACGTCCAGGGGGAGCCGCAGCCGCACCGACGACACCACATTGCCCAGCCGGTGCTCCAGCCCCAGGTGCGGCCGCAGGTCGACCGGCACCGCCGCGTACACCCTCGTCGGCGGCCGCGCCCCGGGCCGGCGGCCCGGCACCGTGCGCAGAGCCCCCGTGAAGGCGGCCAGCACGACGTCGTTCACGGTCACCGCCGCCTCGCCCGCGGCGCGCCGCGCCCGCTGCACCACGTCGTCGTCGACCGTGGACCAGGCCGCAGACCGGCCCGTCCCCGTGGGGCGGCGCGTGACGGACGCGGGGACGGCGACCCCGCGCAGGCACGCGGCCTCCTCCCGGAGGCGCCGTGCGAACCGCGGGCCGGACTCGGTCTCCCGGGCGGCGGCGACCTGTTCACCGGTGAGTCCACCGGCGTCGTCGCACAGCAGACGCAGCACCGTGCCCACCGACGAGCCGTCCAGCAGGGCGTGGTGGACGAGGAACACGAGCGCCTGCCGGCCCTCCTGCCACGGCAGCAGGCGCACCTCCCACAGCAACCCCCCGGGCCGCTCGGGCAGAGCCCGCTCCAGCAACGAGGACACCGCCCCCGGCAGGGACCCACCCGGCGGAACCCGCAGCGCTGACACCGGCGGCGACTCCTCGCCGCGCCCCGCCGCGCACCACCGATACGTCCCGTCGTCGGCGGCGCTCCACCACAACCGCCCGACGTTCCTCCACCGCCGCGCCACCAACTCCGCGACCTCCGGCACGGACAGGGGCGCGCCCTCCACGGAGAGAACGGCGGCAAGGGTCAACGGCGTCCCATGCCGCCGCTGAAGACCGGCCAGCATCGCGTCCACCGGCGACATCGCCACGAACATGCCCGCTCCACCCGATCCGCCCCGCCTGAAACGGCAACACCTGAGACCAGCCGTCCCGCAGAGACACCGTCGACTCCGGGGGAGCCACTCTAGGCCCGAGCGGAGGCGGACCGGTGGACTCGCCGGCTCACCCTCCGGCAAGTCAGGAACCGAACAGGGCCGGGTGCGGGCAGGGGGGCCGGCTGCCAAGAACGCCTCCCTCGAGAGCTTGCCCGGGTACGCCGGATGCCGAGTCAGGAACGCGCCCCGCCCCAATTGGTCGTACTCCGCGGTGCCGTGTGCCCCATCGTGCGCCGGACGCCCTCTTGCGCGGCTCACCCTCACGCTGCGTTGAGTGGGGCTCTGCAGAACTGCGCCGAGAGGACCGGTACCTCATCTGGCACCACCACGAGCAGCTTCACCCGCCGTCACGGTAGGAAGCAGCCGATCCCGCTCCGCCGTCAGGCGCGGCCGGCCGCGTGGTTCGGCTGCTCAGGAGGCTTCCCGGCCGTGAGCGGCATCGCCGTCGCTGCCGGACAGAGATGACGAAGACCCCCAGCCATGATCGGCGGGGGGTCTCTGTGCACTGGTGGGCGCGGACGGTTTCGAACCGCCGACATCTGCTTTGTAAGAGCAGCGCTCTACCCCTGAGCTACGCACCCGTGGAGTGAGGCAACAGCGTACATCGCTCCCTGGTGTGTCCTGCAAACCCGTGGCAAACCCGTGGCCTGAGGCATGGCCGGCCACAGCGGCGTGCGGGGGTTGTCCCTACCCCGGGAAGGGTGGGTCCCCGGATCGCGGTCGGGCGCGCGGTTACGTAGCGTAAAGGGGACACAGCAGCTCTACCTGGGGGTTCATCGTGACCGGACGCCGTACGCGTCGCCGTATTCGTACTTTTGTCGCCGTCGGCGGGGCCGCGCTCGTCGCGGTGGGGGTAACCGGGTGCGGTGAGGCCGATGTGGCGGGCGCGCCGGTCGAGAGGAAGGTGTTCGCGTTCGAGGGGGAGGCCCTGACCATCGACTCGGAGAACTCCGAGCTGGTGCTGGTGCCGGCCGATGTGAAGGACGTGGAGGTCAGCCGGCAGATCGACGGGTGGGTCGTCGCGGGCGAGGGGCCCACGCCGACGTGGCGGCTGGAGGGCGGGAAGCTCACGCTGCGCGTGAAGTGCGACGCCATGATCAGCGACTGCCAGTCGCGGCACGAGGTGAAGGTGCCGCGCGGGGTCGCCGTCACGGTGCAGGGGGACAACGGGAGCGTGAGCGCCGACGGGTTCCGTACGGCGCTGAAGGTGCAGGCCGACAATGGCCGGGTCGTCGTGAGGGACGCCATGGGCCCGCTGGAGCTGCAGAGCGATAACGGCGAGATCGTCGTGGAGCGGGCCGTGTCGAAGAGCGTGATCGCGCGGGCGGACAACGGCGTGATGCGGCTCGCGTTCGGGGCAGCGCCTCAGCGGGTGGAGACCACCAGTGACAACGGCGAGATCACGGTGGAGCTGCCCCGCGGGAAGACCGCGTACGCCGTCGAGACGCGCAGTGACCACGGCGAGGTGAAGGTCGACGTGCCCCGCGACGGGAGCAGCCCTCACATAGTCAAGGCACGGAGCGACAACGGGCACATCACCGTGCGCACGGCGGACTCGGCGAGCTGACCGGGCGGATCCGGAGCACCGGCGGAGCGAACTGAACGGCCCGTGTGTTCGTCCTTACCTGGTGGGAGAATGACCGGGCAGGGGCGGACACGGCACGGGAGCGGGATGTGACGGCGACACACGCGCGGCGGTACGCGACGGACGTCCTCGCGCTGGTGCTGCTGCCTGTGCCGCTCCTGATCGCCGCCGCGCCGGCCGCCTTCGCGGGCGGCGGCACCCGGCGCTGGTTCGGCGGGCGGGGCGACAGCCGGAGGGCCGACGCGCAGGCGGCCAAGGATGCCGCGGCCGCGGCGTTCTACGAGCTGGACAGTGCGCAGCGGGACCTACGGATCTCCATCGAGACGATCACCGCGGTCGACGGGTCGCCGGCCGCGCGGCGGGCCGTGGACGACTTCGCGGAGCTCGGACGGCGCATCGACGAGGTGAGCCACGCGTACATCACGGCGGTGGACGCGTACGACCTGGACCGGGACGACCTCGACGGGTCCACCGCCGCCAGGGCGCGGGGCGAGCTGAACCGTGCCAAGGACGAGCTCGTGCGGGTCAAGGGCGAGCTGGACCGGTTCGAGCAGGGGCTGCGGCCCTTGCTCGACCAGGCGGAGACGCAGCTGTCGCGGCTGGCGCCGGCGGTGGAGCGCGCTCGGGCGGCGCTGCTGTCCGCGAGCACCGCTCTCGACGCGGTGCGCGGCTCCGGTATGCGCGCGGACGATCTCGCGGCGCGGCTCGCCTCCCTCGCGCCCGAGCTGACCAAGCTCAACGAGGGCGCGGGCCGGCACGGTGTCGCCGAGACGCTGCAGCGCGCCGACCGGGTCGTACGCGACGCCGAGGCGGTGCGCGGGGAGGCCGAGCGGCTGCCGGAGCGTGCCGCCGAGATGGCCAAGCGGCTCGTCTCCCTCCGCACCCGGGCGCAGGCGCTCGCCAACCGCGCCGCCTCCGTGGAGCCGGTCCTCAGCGAGCTCCGCCGCCGGTTCACGCTCGCCTGCTGGCAGGACCTCCAGCCCGTCCCCGAGCAGGCGGCGCGCGGCGTCCGCCAGGCGGAGGAGAAGCTGGAGGAGGCGGCCAAAGCTCACGCCGAGCAGCGCTGGGCGGACGCCACCGCGCTCCTCGGCACGGTGCGGGCGGTGCTGAACAGCACTGACGAAGCCGTATCGGCCGCCGGTGAGCGGCTGCGGCGGCTCGACGCCGTGGCGGGGGATCCTCAGCAGGAGATCGAGCGCACCCGCTTCGCCATCCGCGACGCCCAGCGCCTCGCCATGGCCGGCCGCAACACCCCCGATCCCCGTCACGCGCGCCCCCTGGACGACTCCGTCGCCCGGCTGGAGCGGGCCGTCGCCGGGCTGGAGGCGGGCCCCCACCCCGACTACTGGCACTTCCTGAAGGAGACCGAGGCCGTGCGGGCGACCGTGGCGCACGTGGTGGAACTGATCAGGGGGGAGCGCGCTGGGGGCGGCGGGACTCCGGGCGCCGGCAGGCGAGGGGTCTGAGCCGGACGGGCTCTGCACGGGCGTACGCCTCGTTAACCTGGGTCCATGCCTCGTTACGAATACCGCTGCCGCAGCTGCGGCGACACCTTCGAGCTGAGCCGGCCCATGGCCGAGTCCTCCGCTCCCGCCGCCTGCCCCGCCGGGCATGACGACACCGTCAAGCTGCTGTCGACCGTCGCCGTCGGCGGCGTCGCCTCGAAGGGGGCCGCGCCCGCACCGGCCGCCGGCGGTGGCGGTGGCGGTGGGTGCTGCGGCGGCGGGTGCTGCGGCTAGCCGGAGGCCGCGGCCTCTCGGGGGGTTTCGGCGGGGGCGGCAGGGGCGGCTTCAGGGTCCCTTCAGCCACCGGTTCCTAGCGTGGCTCCATGGAACGCTGGATCAACAGCCTCATGGACACGCTGGGCGCGCCCGGCGCCGGAGTGGCCATCGCCCTGGAGAACCTCTTCCCGCCGATCCCGAGCGAGGTGATCCTCCCGCTGGCGGGCTTCGCCTCCGCCACCGGCCGGATGAGCCTGACCGCCGCGCTGCTGTGGACCCTCGCGGGCTCGGTGATCGGCGCGCTCGCGCTCTACGGGGCCGGGGCGGCGCTCGGCCGGGACCGTATGGTCTCCCTCGCCGTGCGGCTGCCCCTGGTGAAGGCCGCCGACATCGAGCGGACGGAGGCGTGGTTCGCCCGGCACGGCACCAAGGCGGTGTTCTTCGGGCGGATGATCCCGGTCTTCCGTTCCCTCATCTCCGTTCCCGCCGGGATCGAGCGGATGCCCCTCCCCCTCTTCCTCGTGCTGACGACGGCCGGCAGCGCGATCTGGAACACCGCCTTCGTGCTCGCCGGTTACGCCCTCGGCGACAACTGGGCCGACGTCACCCGCTACGTCTCCCTCTACTCCACCGCCGTGCTGGTGACGGCAGCGGGCGCGGTCGTCGTCTTCGTGGCCGTACGGCTGCTCAGGCCGGGTACGGGAGCGCGGCGGAGCGGATGAAGCGGCGCAGGATCTCCTCGCCCGCGACGACGCCCTTCTCCTCCAGCACGTCGACGTGGTCCGCGCTCCAGCCCGTGTCGGCGAGCTCCCCGTGGCCCGGCCGCCAGGCCCGGTCGGCGGCGAGCAGCAGGTCCGCGTCGAGGAGGGAGTCCCCCGCCGCCAGGACACGGGACGCGCCGGTGCGTCGCGCCACTTCCCGCATGGCCGCGCTCTTGGTGAGCGGCTTCGGCACGGCGTACACCTTCCGGCCCTGGAGGGACACGGTCCAGCCGCGCTCCTCCGCCCACTCGGCGAGCTCCTTCACCCAGCCCGCCGGCAGCAGGGCGCGCTCGACGACGAGGTAGGCGAAGAGCTCCTCGGCGACCCGCTCCTTGAGCAGCCAGGCGGGGTCGGCGGCGGCCAGCAGGTGGGCGCGG
Source organism: Streptomyces sp. NPDC045998 (assembly GCF_056430285.1). Classification (NCBI taxonomy): domain Bacteria; kingdom Bacillati; phylum Actinomycetota; class Actinomycetes; order Kitasatosporales; family Streptomycetaceae; genus Streptomyces; species Streptomyces sp. NPDC045998. The sequence continues at coordinate 458,657 of NZ_JBWKLJ010000001.1, read as the reverse complement.
ACCTCCTCCAGCGTGGCGCACTCGTCGGCGAGGCGGCCGGCGACCGTGCGCTGCCAGCCGGCATCGGTGACGCCGTCGACGAGGAGGTGCCCGCCGTTCGCGCAGATCGCGTACTCCGGCGCCGGGCCGGGGAGTTTGATGCGGTGGTACTGCTCACGCGTGCGGGTGGTGGTCGGTACGAAGACGGCGTGGCGCGGCAGGTCGGCGAGGAGCGTGGCGGCGGCCTCGGTCACGTACGACAGCGGCTTGTGCTGGTAGACCTCGACGCAGAGCAGGCGCGGCGCGTCGACGTCCGGCATGGTCAGGCCGAGGGCGGCGGGCGAGTAGATGAGGGTGCGGTCGAGGTCGCTGGCGACCATCGTCACGGCGGTCATCGGCCGGAGACCGCCTTGCCGTCGGCGCCGGTGGCGCCCCGCGTGTACTGGGGGTGGATGAGGCCGACGCACGTGTACGGCAGGCCGTCGACCTCCTCGACCGGTACGCCGCGCTGGTGGGCGAGGAGACGTACGTGGTCGAGGTCGGCACCCGCGCCGCGCTGGGCGAGGATCTTCCAGGGCACGCGGCGCAGCAGGACGCGCGTGGTCTCGCCGACACCCGGCTTGACGAGGTTGACGTCGTGGATGCCGTACGCCTCGCTGATCCGCTCGACGGCCGCCCAGCCCTCCCAGGTCGGGGTCCGGTCGGTGGCGAGGAGCTCCTTCACGTCGGCGTCCACGGCGTCGGTCACCTCCTCGAAGCGGGCGGCGACGGTGTCGAGGAAGTCGCGGGAGACGTCCGCCGCGGCGAGCTCGCGGTAGTACTTGGCGCCGTGGTAGTCGGCCGGGCCGACCAGGTCGGCGCGGAGCACGGTGCGCGATATCAGTCCGGAGACGGTGGAGTTGAGGCAGGCGGAGGGGATCAGGAAGTCCTCGCGGGTGCCGTAGGTGCGCACGCAGGAGCCGGGATCGGCGAGGACCGCGATCTCCGGGTCGAAGCTGGGGAAGTCGCGCAGCGCCTCGGCCAGTTCGCGGGTGATGGCGCCCTTGCCGGTCCAGCCGTCGACGAAGACGACGTCGGCGGGGTTGTGGTGGGCGGCGAGCCAGCGCAGCGCGTTGGCGTCGATGCCGCGGCCGCGCACGATGGAGACGGCGTAGTGGGGCAGGTCCAGGCCGTGGCGGTGGCGCGCCCAACGGCGCATGAGGACCCCGACGGGCGTGCCGGCGCGTGCGAGCGAGACCAGCACCGGCCGCGGCGACCGCTCCGCGAGGACGGTCTCGGTGACGGTGCCGACGGCGCGGGCGATGCGCGCAGCGGACGCGGTGAGCGCGGCCCGGTACAGCTCCTGGTACTGCGGCGTCGGCTGGTACTCGACGGGCAGCGACTCGGCGTAGTGCGCGCCGCCGCGCTGGATCGCCTCCTCCCGCTCCTCGGTGGGCGCCTCCAGCTCGACGCCGGAGAGGTCCTGGAGGAGCCAGCCGACCTCGTCCGGGGCGTAGGAGGAGAAGGCGGGGCCGCGGAGGGGCTCGGGCAGCATGAGGTCCGTTTCGGATTCGGATGCGGAGTCGGATGCGGGTTCGGATACGGGGTCGAGGTCGGGTTCGGGTTCGGGTTCCGGGACGTACGACGGTACGACGGCGAGCACGACGCGCGGTATGTGGGCGGCGAGTTGGGCCAGCAGCCCGTCCGGGGCGTGCAGGGCGGGCGTGTCGGCGGCGGAGTCGACGACGGCGACGACGGCGTCGAAGCCGGCGCCCGCGACGTTGTAGGCGTACCGGTCGCCGGGCCCGTCGGCAGGGTCGTCGTGGGCGGGGAAGACGAGCCGGGTGCGTATGGCGTAGCCGGGGTCGTCGACGGCGAGGACGGGCGAGCGGGTGGTGGTCGAGTAGCGCACCTCGGCGGCCCCGGCGCGCTGCTCCAGGGCGACGGCGAGCGCGAGGGGCGCGTACATGAGCTCCTCGGAGCCGAGGACAAGCACACGGGGTGGAGTATCGGGGCCTGCGGGCACGGAGGCCGGCACCGGCAGGTCCAGCGCTTCCGCGAGGCGTTCCGCCATGGCCGGGAGCGCGGCGTCGAGGCGGGCGCGGTGGTCCGGCGTGAAGCCGTGGCGGCCGCCGTCGGGCACTCCGGCGGGCCAGCCGAGTTCCACGCGGCGCACCGCGTCGCCGGGGCTCGCGGCACCGGGCGTACCGACCGGCGACGCGGGCGGCGGGTACGCGGCGACCAGCGCCTGGCCCCGTTCCAGTACGCCCTCCGGCAGCCGTACGGTGCCCGAGGCCAGCGCGACCAGGTCCACCCGGGCGCCGATCTCGGCGGCGAAGGCGGACAGCCGGGCGCGGTCGGCGGGGGCGCGCATGTCGACCAGGGCCACGATCACATAGCGGTCGCGCGGGTGGCTCTCGTGGAGGGCCCGCACCGTGTTCAGCACGGTGTTCCCGGTGGAGAACTCGTCGTCGACCAGTATCAGCGGCCCGCCGCCCGCCAGCAGCTCCGGGTCCTCGGGCAGCAGGAGGTGCGAGGTGGCGTGCGAGTGGGACTCCTCGAAGCCGCCCGCGCGCGGGACACCCGGCACCGGGCGGCGCGTGGAGTGCAGGTACGGCGCGACACCCAGCCCGTCCGCGACCGAGTGGCCGAGGCCGGTCGCGGTCTCGGCGTAACCGAGGACGACGGCCCGCCGGGCCTCGGCGGGACCGAGGAGTTCACGGACGCGGACGCCGAGGTCGTAACCGGAACGCCACACCACCGTCGGGCTCTGCGGTACGTGCTTGCCGAGCACGTTCGAGACGAGCAGGTGCGCTCGCTTGGGGTTGCGGCGCAGGGCCAGGCCCAGCAGCTCGCGCAGCGCGGGGTCTCCGTCCAGTTCGACGCCCAGCCGCTCGGCTACCCATGTGCCCGACCACACCACGTCGTCGTTCCCCCTCACGGCCCTCACAGGCCCAGTCCGGCGGTGAGCAGCTCCACGAAGCCGACGTCCTCCCTCGCGACGCCGAACACCTCGGCGCGCTGGAGGGTCCGCTCGGCCCAGGCGCGGTGCGGCTTCACCTCGTTCATCTTGTTCGTGTACGCGGAGCGCAGCACTCCGCCGCCGCCCCGCTCCGGCCGCAGGATGTCCTGCGCGTCGCTGAACTCCTCGTGGCTGACGACGGACAGCGCGTGGACCGGCATCACATGCGACGGGTGGATGCAGGTCTTGCCGAGCAGGCCGTTGGCGCGGTCCAGTTCGATCTCGCGCAGCAGTCCGTCGAGGTCGTGCTCGATCAGCGCGGTGCGCAGCTCGTCGGCGCGCTGCTCCATGAAGGGGCTGCGGCGCAGCTGTGGCTTGAACATGCGCTCGCCGAGCCGGAAGTACTCCCACACCGGCCCGGTGATGGTGAAGCCGGTGCCGTCGGAACGGCCCAGCACGTTCACCACGTCGCCGATCACGCCCGCGACGATCTGCACGTCGTACGCGGTCATGTCGGGCGAGCGGCGCAGCCCGTACGCGGAGCAGAAGTCGGTCACGCCCAGCCGCAGTGCCAGCACCCGGTCGCGGTACTTGTCGACGATCCGGCCGATGCCGGTCAGCGTCTCGGCGCGGGTCTCCAGGTGGAGCAGCTCGGGGGATTCGAGGACGGGCATGGCGAAGAGCCGCCGCCCACTGGCGGACTCGGCGTCCGTGAGCGCCTCCAGGAACGCCGCGCCACGCTCCTCCGTGAACTTCGGTAGTACGAATCCGGACAACAGTCGGCCGGCCTCGCCGAGCCGCCGTACGAGGTCGGATATCTGCGCGGGCTCGCGGACCCGGACGAAGAGCAGGGGTGTTTCCGCGCCACGCGCGTGAAGGTCGGTGAGCTGCCGGACGAGGTTCTCCTCAGCCCCTTCCACCTCACCGTCATCAATGGAATCCTCCAGGCACAGCACCATCGACACGACCCCGCGCCCCACCTGTTTCAGTACGTCGTCGGCGAGGTGCGGACGCGTGGCAGGGCTGTAGAGGGTGGCCCCGAGGGCCGCCGCCAGGAGTTTCGCCGGCGAGTCCGCGGTGAACTCGCACGGCTGCCGGTGGAAGAGTCCGGCCCGGGCAGCGGACGGGATGTGCCCGAAATGACGCATATAACTCCCCGAACTGCCCTGAGGGCCGCGATGACATGTGGCCGGTAATAGTACGTAGAGACGGGTGTCGTGGGTTCCCCGCCGTCATGAACTTCAGGTAACTCGTCTGCTTATCGCCCCCGTATGCGTCCGCACTCCCCCGCCCCCCGCGTTGTCCGGCCCGTGGGACGCCAGGCAGGATGGCGGGCATGACGCACGCCATGCTGAAGGGCTCGAACGTCCCGCTCGACGCCGCGGCCGTACGGGCCGTACTGTGCTGGACCCCCGGTCCCGGGGTCCCCGACGTGGACGCCTCCGCCCTGCTGCTCGGCACCGACGGGCGGGTGCGTTCGGACGAGGACTTCGTCTTCTACAACCAGCCGCGCCATCCGTCGGGCCTGGTCAGACGGTTGTCGAAGAAGCGCGTGGCCGAGGGTCTGACCGACACGGTGGAGGCCGACCTGTCGGCGCTGGACGCGTCGGTGGACCAGGTGGTCCTGGCGGCGTCGTCGGACGGGGACACCTTCGACCGCGTACGGGATCTGCGGATCCTGCTGTACGACGCGGGCGCGGGCGCGGCCGGGGAGCCGCTGGCCGTCTTCGAGGTGAAGCCGGAGACGGGCGAGGAGACCGCGATCATCTGCGGTGAGCTGTACCGGCGCGGGGATGGCTGGAAGTTCCGGGCGGTGGGGCAGGGATATCCGACAGGTCTGATCGGCCTCGCGACGGCGTTCGGGATCTCGGTGGACGAGGAGGAGCCGGCGGGTGCGGAGCCGGCGGCGCCGGGCGAGCAGCCGGAGCCCCGGGCGACGACGCCGGAAGCGGCGGCGGCGTCCGCGGCGGCACCCACCCAGGTGCAGACACCCGCGCCCTCGTCGGCGCCCAGCGCGCCTCCGGTGCCGAACGCGCCCCCGGCTCCCACCTCGCCTCCGGCGTACGGCTATCCGCAGCCCGGCTCGGCGCAGCCCTCCTACGGCTACCCCCAGCCGTCTTCGGCCCCGGCCGCGGCTCCGGCCCCGGATCCGGCGTACGGGTATCCGCAGCCCGGCTCGGCGCCCGCGCCGCAGCCCGCGTACGGCTATCCGCAGCCGGCCGCCGCCGCGGCCCCCGCGCCGGACCCGGACTTCCGGCTGCCGCCGATGGGGCCGCAGTTCGTCCGGAGGTGACGTGCGTGACGTGCGTGACCTGCGTGGCGTGTGTGACCTGGCGGTGATGTGCGCGGCGCGCGGCCTCAGACCTTGCCGGCCTTGAAGCCGCGCCCCCATTGCAGACCCCACCCGTACAGCCGGTCCAGTTCGGCCTGGAAGCCGTACACGAACCGCACCTCTCGCCGTACCGTCAACTCACCCTTGACGTTCTCCAGCAGGAACACCGCGCAGGAGCGGGCCTGCGGGGCCCGCTCGTCGAGCTCTATCTCGATGCGCGGGCCGTTGCTCGGGTAGAGCGTCATCGTGGCGTGCGTACGGTCGAACGCCGGCGTCTGGTCGTAGATGTAGACGAAGAACAGCAGCCGCTTGATCGCGTCGCGGTGGTCCAGGTTGACGAAGATGGTCTCGCCGGACGGCGCACCGAACCGGTCGTCGCCGCTGAGCTTCACGTACGGCGCCGAGTTGAGGTCACCGAAGAAACCGCCCAGCGGCTGGACCACGCCCTTGCTGCCGTCGGCCATCTCCCACAGGCAGCCGATGTCGAGGTCCACATTGGCCACGCCCTGGGTATGGGCCTGGACCACCTCCGGTTTGAAGAGCTTGGAGGGGTTGCGCAGCAGCCGGCCGCTCTGCTTGGAGCGGCCCTCGATGTCGGAGGTGCGCATCCGCCAGGAGAGGTTGACGCGCAGGTTGCCCGTGGCGGCGCCCTGCTTGGTGAGCGAGACGGACGGACGCCGCTTGGTGAGGTCGATGGAGTTCGTCGCGGCGCTGCCGGAGTCGAACTGCGCCGCGTTGTTCCGCCACAGGTTGTCCCAGAAAGCCATGCCCCGCCCCTCGTCGCTTCTCCTGACGTACGCCGCGGGGCGGCCGGGAGCACCCGGCCGCCCCGCTCAGAGCGTTCCTCGTTGCCGAGGTCGTCACACTCCGGACGAGACCTCGGCCTTCTTGTCGTCCGGTCCCGCTCCTCCTTCGGCCGCCAGCCGCTTGTTGCGGCGGACGGAGGAGAGGAAGGAGGCGGCGATCAGGAACACACCGATGGTGCCGGTGATGAGCTCGCTGATCTCGTGCTGGATCGTGATGAGCAGGATCACGGCGAGGGCGCCGATGGCGTAGTGCGCGCCGTGCTCCAGGTAGACGTAGTCGTCCAGCGTGCCCTGGCGGACCAGGTAAACGGTGAGCGATCGGACGTACATGGCGCCGATGCCGAGGCCGAGCGCCATCCAGAAGATGTGGTTGGTGATGGCGAAGGCGCCGATGACACCGTCGAAGGAGAAGGACGCGTCCAGCACCTCGAGGTACAGGAAGAGGAAGAAGGCGGCCTTGCCGGCCAGGCCGACCGCCGAGACCGGCTTGCCCTGCTGCTTGGCCTTCTCCTCCTCCTCGTGCTCGCGCTCCTCTTCTTCCTCCAGCTTGTTCTCGAAGTAGCCCGAGAGACCGCCGACCACCAGATACGTGATCAGTCCGGCGACGCCGGAGAGGAGCACCGTGGCCGACTTGTCGACGTGTCCGGTGCTGGTGTGCGCCTGGGTGGCGAAGGTGATGGCGCTGAGCAGGAGCGCGATGAGCGCGATGCAGACCGACAGCATGTCGACCTTGCCGAGCTTGGCGAGCGGGCGCTCCAGCCAGCCGAGCCACTTGTGGTCACGGTCCTCGAAGATGAAGTCGAGGAAGATCATCAGCAGGAACATGCCGCCGAAGGAGGCGATCGCGGCGTGCGCGTCGGTGACGAGGGCTTCGTACCGATCGGCATCATCCATGGCCAGCTGGACCGCTTCGATCGGACCGACCTTGGCGCTGATGGCGACGATGACGACGGGGAAGACCAGCCGCATGCCGAAGACCGCGATCAGGATGCCGATCGTCAGGAAGATCTTCTGCCAGAAGGCGTTCATCTTCTTGAGGATTCCGGCGTTGACGACCGCATTGTCGAAGGACAGCGAGATCTCGAGGATCGACAGGATCAGTACGACCCCGAACGCCTCCCACCCCCACTGCCAGGCGGCGAATGCGAGGCCGAGCGCCGTGACGGCGAACGACCAGCCGAAGGTTTTCAGAACCACTGGCTACCCCATCGTGTTTTAAGTACGGGTACGGGACTCCCCCGCGCCGTGCGCGCCGGGTTTTGAGCCGACCCGGAGCAGTGCTTTAGGAAACATTGACCCCGAAGTCTAGAGCGATGCCCCGGAGCCCCGACGCATACCCCTGCCCCACCGCCCTGAACTTCCACTCGCCGCCGTACCGGTACAGCTCGCCGAAGATCATCGCGGTCTCGGTGGAGGCGTCCTCGCTGAGGTCGTAGCGCGCGAGCTCCTGGCCGTCGGCCTGGTTGACCACGCGGATGAAGGCGTTACCGACCTGGCCGAAGGTCTGGCCACGCTGGTCGGCGTCGTGGATCGAGACGGGGAAGATGATCTTGTCGCAGTGGGCGGGCACCTGCGAGAGGTTCACGATCAAGGACTCGTCGTCGCCGTCCCCCTCGCCCGTCAGGTTGTCACCGGTGTGCTCGACGGAGCCGTCGGGGCTGGTGAGGTTGTTGTAGAAGACGAACCATTCGTCGCCCAGCACCCGGCCGTTCTGGCAGAGCAGCGCGCTGGCGTCGAGGTCGAAGGGCGCTCCGGTGGTGGAGCGCGCGTCCCAGCCGAGCCCGATCAGCACCTGGGTGAGGTTGGGTGCGGCCTTGGAGAGGGAGACGTTGCCTCCCTTGGCGAGCGTGACGCCCATGACGGTGGTCCTCCCCTGAGGTGTACTGCCGTGTACTGCCTGTACTGCCGTGTACTGCTCGATGAGGCACGTCCGGCGCCGCACGCGGGAAGCGTGCGGCGCCGGACGAGACTGCGCGGCGGGTGTCGCCGCGGGCTCAGACGTTGACGCCGAAGTCCTGTGCGATGCCGCGCAGGCCCGAGGCGTAACCCTGGCCGACGGCACGGAACTTCCACTCGGTGCCGTGGCGGTACAGCTCGCCGAAGACCATGGCGGTCTCGGTCGAGGCGTCCTCGCTGAGGTCGTAACGGGCGATCTCGGCGCCGCCGGCCTGGTTCACGACGCGGATGAACGCGTTGCGGACCTGGCCGAAGGACTGCTGGCGGTTCTCGGCGTCGTAGATCGACACCGGGAAGACGATCTTGGCGACGTCGGCGGGCACGCCCGCGAGGTTCACCTTGATCTGCTCGTCGTCGCCCTCGCCCTCACCGGTGAGGTTGTCACCGGTGTGCTCGACGGAGCCGTCGGCGCTCTTGAGGTTGTTGAAGAACACGAAGTCCTGGTCGTTACGGACCTTGCCGTCCTCGCCGGTCAGGATGGCGCTGGCGTCGAGGTCGAAGTCCGTCCCGGTGGTGGTGCGGACGTCCCAGCCCAGACCGACGGTGACGGCCGTCAGGCCCGGGGCCTCCTTGGTCAGCGAGACGTTGCCGCCCTTGCTGAGGCTGACTCCCACGAGTCCCTCCATTGGTTTCCAGGGGCAGCGCCCCCGTCGTGCGTTGGCATCGGATCAACGACTGGATCCTAGTGACCGGTTCCCGAGACGAGCAGGCTCTTGGCCTGAAGAGTTCAGAGGGTGTCGAGCGCCTTGATGTACTCGTTCAGGTCACGGGCGTCGGGCAGGGCGTTGACGACGGTCCAGCGCACCACGCCCTCCTTGTCGATGATGAAGGTGCCGCGCACCGCGCAGCCCTTCTCCTCGTCGAAGACCCCGTACGCGCGCGACACCTCGCCGTGCGGCCAGAAGTCGGACAGCAGCGGGTACTCCAGGCCCTCCTGCTCGGCGAAGACCCGCAGCGTGTGGATGGAGTCGTTGGAGACGGCCAGCAGCTGGGTGTCGTCGTTGACGAAGGCCGGCAGCTCGTCGCGGAGCGCGCAGAGCTCGCCCGTGCACACGCCGGTGAAGGCGAACGGGTAGAAGAGCAGCACCACGTTCTTCTCGCCGCGGAAGTCGGAGAGGCGCACGGTGCGCCCGTGGTTGTCCTTCAGCTCGAAGTCGGGGGCCTTGGTGCCGACGGTGATCGGCTCAGCGGCACGGGTCGCCTCGATCGTCATGAAAACGCAATCCCTTCCAGTGGGCATCCGGTGGCATCCCGGCGGCTTCCGGCGGCCCGGTGGCTGCCGGCGAGCGCGGGCGGGCCGGGCGGGGCTCCGGCCGGGTCCACCCTACGCACAGGGCCCCCGGCCGACGGTGTCGGCGGGGGCCCTGAGAGCTCTCGAGTGAGTCGGCGGGGTCAGCGCTTGGTGCTGGTCTTGGCCGCCTTCGGCGTGATCAGCCGACTGCCGGTCCAGTCCTTGCCCCAGCTGATGCTCCGGGTCTGGGAGAGGCCGGCGGTCTGGGCGGCCTCATTGATGTCGCTGGGCTCGATGTAGCCGTCCCGGCCGGTCTTGGGCGTCAGGAGCCAGATCTCCCCACCCTCGTCGATCAGACCGATGGCGTCCACCAGCGCGTCCGTGAGGTCGCCGTCCTCGTCACGGAACCACAGCAGCACGACGTCGGCGACGTCGTCGTAGTCCTCGTCGACGAGTTCCTGGCCGGTGACGGCCTCGATTGCCTCACGGAGCTCCTGCTCGACGTCATCGTCGTAGCCGATCTCCTGGACCACCTGTCCGGGCTCGAACCCCAGCTTCGCTGCCGGGTTGGTCCGCTCCTCCGCGTGGTCCGCGGTCGCGCTCACGGCTTGCCTCCTGATCGTGTTTTTGGAAAATGCTTCGGCCGCGCGCGTACGCGAGGCGTTGGCCGTAGTCCACACGTGCTGGGCGGATCGCGCAAGTACCCGGCGGCCGAGACCGCCGAAACGGTGACTTTTGGGGCCGTCTCGCCCCAACTCCAGGTACCGCTCCACCCGCGCCCGTCATGCAACCGCGGCTCTTGACCCACTTTAGGGGCTTCTGCTCCCTCCTGGCGCCCGCAGAGGATCGATCATCCCGCCGAACGCAGGGCCGAATCGGGCGTAAGGTTGCGATTCACCCCGGATCTTGGTCCGGGACTCCCCCCGGGGTTACCTCACAGTAGAGATGACGTTTGCCTCCACGGGGTAGACGATGGTGGCGGCGCGACCGTACTACCGGCCCTTCCCCGTAGGCTCCACCGACCAGAAGGAACAGCGTGGCTTCCGGATCCGATCGCAACCCGATCATCATTGGCGGCCTTCCCAGCCAGGTCCCGGATTTCGATCCCGAAGAGACCAAGGAATGGCTGGACTCGCTCGACGCCGCCATCGACGCACGCGGCCGTGAGCGGGCCCGCTATCTGATGCTGCGCCTCATCGAGCGGGCCCGCGAGAAGCGCGTGGCCGTGCCCGAGATGCGCAGCACGGACTACGTGAACACCATCGCCACCAAGGACGAGCCGTTCTTCCCCGGCAATGAGGAGATCGAGCGCAAGATCCTCAACGCCACCCGCTGGAACGCCGCGGTGATGGTCTCCCGCGCCCAGCGCCCGGGCATCGGCGTCGGCGGGCACATCGCCACCTTCGCCTCCTCCGCGTCCCTCTACGACGTGGGCTTCAACCACTTCTTCCGTGGCAAGGACCAGGGCGACGGCGGCGACCAGATCTTCTTCCAGGGGCACGCGTCGCCCGGCATCTACGCCCGCGCGTTCCTGCTGGACCGGCTGACCGGGACGCAGCTCGACGGCTTCCGCCAGGAGAAGTCGAAGTACCCCGACGGCCTGTCCTCGTATCCGCACCCGCGGTCGATGCCGGACTTCTGGGAGTTCCCGACGGTCTCCATGGGCCTGGGTCCGATCGGCGCGATCTACCAGGCGCGGATGAACCGCTACATGCACGCGCGCGGCATCGCCGACACCTCCAAGTCGCACGTCTGGGCCTTCCTGGGCGATGGCGAGATGGACGAGCCGGAGTCGCTCGGCCAGCTGTCGATCGCCGCCCGCGAGGGCCTGGACAACCTGACCTTCGTCGTCAACTGCAACCTCCAGCGGCTCGACGGCCCGGTGCGCGGCAACGGCAAGATCATCCAGGAGCTGGAGTCGCAGTTCCGCGGCGCCGGCTGGAACGTGATCAAGCTGATCTGGGACCGCTCCTGGGACCCGCTGCTGGCCCAGGACCGCGACGGCGTGCTGGTCAACAAGCTGAACACCACGCCCGACGGACAGTTCCAGACGTACGCCACGGAGACCGGCTCGTACATCCGGGAGCACTTCTTCGGCGGCGACCACCGGCTCCGCGCGATGGTCGAGAACATGACCGACCACCAGATCCTGATGCTGGGGCGCGGCGGTCACGACCACCGGAAGATCTACGCGGCGTACAAGGCGGCCGTGGAGCACCAGGGCCAGCCGACCGTGATCCTGGCGCAGACGGTCAAGGGCTGGACGCTCGGCCCGAACTTCGAGGGCCGCAACGCCACGCACCAGATGAAGAAGCTGACGGTCGACGACCTGAAGCGCTTCCGCGACCGGCTGCACCTGCCCATCGCCGACAAGGAGCTCGAGGACGGGCTGCCGCCGTACTACCACCCGGGCCCGGAGTCCGAGGAGATCCAGTACATGCACGACCGCCGCAGGGCGCTGGGCGGGTACGTCCCGACCCGTGTCGTGCGGGCGAAGCCGCTGGCGCTGCCGGACGACAAGGCGTACGCGGCGGTGAAGAAGGGCTCGGGGCAGCAGTCGATCGCGACGACGATGGCGTTCGTCCGCCTGCTGAAGGACCTGATGCGGGACAAGGAGCTCGGCAAGCGGTTCGTGCTGATCGCGCCCGACGAATACCGCACGTTCGGTATGGACTCCTTCTTCCCGAGCGCCAAGATCTACAACCCGCTGGGGCAGCAGTACGAGGCGGTCGACCGCGAGCTGCTGCTCGCGTACAAGGAGTCGCCGACCGGTCAGATGCTGCACGACGGCATCTCGGAGGCCGGCTGCACGGCCTCGCTGATCGCCGCCGGGTCGGCGTACGCGACGCACGGCCAGCACCTGATCCCGGTGTACGTCTTCTACTCGATGTTCGGTTTCCAGCGGACCGGCGACCAGTTCTGGCAGATGGCCGACCAGCTGTCGCGCGGTTTCGTTCTGGGCGCGACCGCTGGGCGTACCACGCTGACCGGCGAGGGCCTGCAGCACGCCGATGGGCATTCGCAGCTGCTCGCCTCGACGAACCCGGCCTGTGTCGCGTACGACCCGGCATACGGCTACGAGATCGCGCACATCGTCAAGGACGGTCTGCGCCGGATGTACGGGGAGTCCGCCGAAGGCACAGCGGGTGAGGACGTCTTCTACTACCTGACCGTCTACAACGAGCCGATCCAGCACCCGGCCGAACCGGCGGACGTGGATGTCGAGGGCATCCTCAAGGGCCTGCACCGCATCAGCGCCGGTGCGGCGGGCTCGGTCCCGGCGCAGATCATGGCGTCGGGCGTCGCCGTGCCGTGGGCACTGGAGGCGCAGCGGATCCTCGCGGAGGAGTGGAACGTCCGCGCCGACGTGTGGTCGGCGACCTCGTGGAACGAGCTGCGCCGCGATGCCGTCGCGGTCGACCAGCACAACCTGCTGCACCCGGAGGAGGAGCAGCGCGTCCCGTACGTGACGCGCAAGCTGTCCGGCGCGGAGGGGCCGTTCGTCGCCGTCTCCGACTGGATGCGGTCGGTTCCGGACCAGATCGCGCGCTGGGTCCCGGGCCCGTACACCTCGCTCGGTGCGGACGGCTTCGGCTTCGCGGACACCCGGGGGGCGGCGCGGCGGTACTTCCACATCGACGCGCAGTCGATCGTGCTGGCGGTGCTGACCGAGCTGGCGCGGGCGGGCAAGGTGGACGGTTCGGCGCTGAAGCAGGCCATCGACCGCTACCAGCTCCTCGACGTCTCGGCGGCCGACCCGGGCGCGGCGGGCGGCGACGCGTAGGCACCCCGGCGAACGCCCCGGCGAACGCTCCGGCGGTAGGTGCCCCGGCGGTGGGTGCCCCGGCGGTCGGTGCGGGGGGACTGCGTCTCCCCGCACCCGCCTAGCATTCCGGACATGAACGAACGCTGGGAGGCGCGCACCCAGGCGCCGCTGCTGGGGCTCGCCGTCGCGTTCGGCGTGGCCTACGCGATACCGATCGTGGCGCCCGACGCCGCCCCCTGGGTCCACCAGAGCTGTCTGGTGGTGGAGTGGGTGGTGTGGGGCGCCTTCGCCGTGGACTACGTCGTACGGCTGGTGCTGGCGCCGGAGCGGTGGCTCTTCGTGCGCCGCCACCCGCTGGACCTGGCCGCGGTCCTGCTGCCGCTGATCCAGCCGCTGCGGCTCCTGAGGCTGGTCTCCACCCTGCTGTTGGTCGGGCGGCGGGCCCGGATGGCGCCGCAGATCACGCTGACCACGTACGTGGCCGGCGCGGTGGTGGGACTGATGATGTTCGGCTCGCTGGCCGTGCTGCACGTGGAGCGGGACGCGCCGGACGGGAACATCAAGACGCTGGGTGACGCCGTCTGGTGGTCGTTCACGACGATGACCACCGTCGGGTACGGCGACCACGCGCCGACGACCGGGCTCGGCCGCGTGCTGGCGGTGGGACTGATGCTCTCCGGCATCGCCTTGCTCGGTGTCGTCACCGCCAACATCGCAGCGTGGTTCATCTCCCGCTTCGAGCGGGACGACGCGGAGGAGCGCCGCCAGACGGCGCTCCTCGAAGCCCTGACGCAGGAGGTCAAGGACCTGCGAGCGGAGGTCGCCCGCCTGTCGGCGGGCGTCCCGCCCCAGCGCCACGCCCAGGCACCCTCCGATCGGCCTTGAGGTCCCGCGCCGCGCGATCCGGCCCGGTCCGCCGCCACGTCCGGCCGCGTGACCGGGGGTTCCACGCGCTGGGGTCCGGGTACCCCGGCTCATGATTCCCAGACCTTGAAGGCCCGTACTTGGTACGGGGATTCGGGCACCCAGGTCCCGCCGCCCGGATACGTCTCGAATTCGCCGGTCTCCGCACACTCGGCCGACTGGTACGTGGTGACGGGCCGTCCGGTGCGGTTGGCGACGGCGGTGGCGGTGGTGCCCGCGGGGAGCGGGACGCAGCTGTCGATGTCGACGCCGGTCAGCTCGTACGTCTGCCGGCCGCCGCGGAAGTCCTGCTTCGGCCACAGGCACAGCTGGCCGGTGTCGCATGGTCCGAGCCGCGGTGCCACGGCGGGGGCCGCGGGGGCGGTGGTGACGGTCGCGCCGGCGCTGGCCGGCAGGGCGAGCCCCGCCGCGCACGCGGCGAGCGCGGCGGCGGTGGAGGTGAGCAGGACGGTGGCGTAGGTACGCATGACGGGTCCCCCGTTACGTGTCGTGACGATCACTTGGCTATAGCGTGACGCAGAGTGATCGCGGGGCGGAAGGGGGCCCCGCCGCATTCACCCGATCGTGTGGCCGACCGCCGCGGGACACACCGCGGGCCCCGGCAGACGTGTGCTGCCGGGGCCCGAAGCCACCACATTGCTAAACCACACCGCTAAGCCACACCGATAGACCGCACCGGTAAACCGCACCGGTAAACCGCACCGATGAGTGGGGAGCGGCGGTGTCAGATGTGGGCGGCGCCCGCGCCCGCTTCGGCGTTCTCGCCGCGCTTGGTCAAGGTCGCGACCAGGGCCGCGACGACCGCCACCAGGCCGGCCACCGTGAACGCCATGCCCATGCCCGACATGAAGGTGTCGTGGATGACCCCGCCGATCCGGTCGGCCATGTCCGGCGTCATACCGGGCGCCTTGGCCAGCTCGGACGGGACCATGCCGAACTCCGCCGCCTCCTCCAGCCGCGGGTCCGGCGGGACCGGGATGCCGGCGGCCTTCCAGTTGCCCGCGAACTCGGCGCTGACCTTGGAGGACATCACCGCACCCAGCACCGCCGTACCCAGCGCGCCGCCGACCTGCATCGCGGCCTGCTGCAGACCACCGGCCACGCCGGAGAGCTCCAGCGGGGCGTTGCCGACGATGACCTCCGTCGCGCCCACCATGACCGGCGCGAGTCCGAGGCCCAGCAGGGCGAACCACAGCGACATCGCGAGCGTGCCCGTGCCCGGCGTGAGCGTGATCATGCCGAACATGGCCGCGGCGGTGCAGACCATGCCGCCGACCAGCGGGACGCGCGGTCCGAACTTGGTGATGAGGGCGCCCGCCAGCGGCGAGGAGACGATCATCATCGCGGTCAGCGGCAGCAGGTGCAGTCCGCTGTCGACCGGGCTGAGCCCCTTGACGCCCTGGAGGTAGAACGTCACGAAGAAGAGGCCGCCCATGAAGGCGAAGGCCATCAGGACCATCAGCACGACACCCGCGGAGAGCGGGACGGAGCGGAACATGCCCAGCGGGATGAGAGGTTCCTTGACCTTCGTCTCCCAGACGGCGAAGAGCGCGAAGAGGACCACGGCGCCGAGCATGCAGAGCCAGGTGTTGCGTCCGCCCCAGCCCCAGGACTCGCCGGCCTTGATGAGACCGAAGACGAGCGACCCCATGGCGCCGGACAGCAGCAGGATGCCGACGACGTCGAACGACCGCGGGGCGTTCTCCGCCCGGTGGTCCTTGAGGATCAGCACGCCGAGCACGAGGGCGACGACGCCGACCGGCACGTTGATGAAGAACACCGACTGCCAGCTGACGTGCTCGACCAGCACGCCGCCCAGGATCGGGCCACCCGCGGTGGACGCGCCGATGACCATGCCCCAGATGCCGATGGCCATGTTCAGCTTCTCGGCCGGGAACGTGGCGCGCAGCAGGCCGAGCGCGGCCGGCATGAGCAGCGCGCCGAACAGGCCCTGGAGCACACGGAAGGCGATCACCAGGGCGATCGAGTCGGACATCCCGATCGCGGCGGACGCCCCCGCGAAGCCCGCGATACCTATGAGGAAGGTCTGGCGGTGGCCGAAGCGGTCACCGAGCTTGCCGGCCGTGATGAGCGCGACGGCGAGCGCGAGGAGGTAGCCGTTGGTGATCCACTGGACGTCGGCGAGCGACGCGTTGAGGTCCCGCTGGATCGCGGGGTTGGCGATGGCGACGATCGTGCCGTCGAGCGCGACCATCATCACACCCACGGCAACAGCGAAGAGAGTTAGCCATGGATGGCCGCGCAGCCCCTTACCAGGTGCCCCTGGGGAGCCCTGGCCCTGCGGGCCCCCCGGACCCTGCGACGGCGTCTTGACGGTGGTCTGACTAGTCATACCGGGAGGCTAGTGTCAGCGACTGACAATTGACAAAGCAATTCACACGCCGGTAACTGTCATATCGCTCACAGGTACCCTGAGCTGGTGAAAGTGTCGAGACAAGGGCCATCAAGTGACGGTTGAGCAGCCGCCCGTCGTGGGGTTGCGCGAGCGGAAGAAGCAGCGCACTCGGGACGCCCTCGTGCGCGCCGCGCTGGAGCTCTTCACCACCCGGGGGTACGAGCGGACCACCGTCGACGAGATCGCCGCCACCGTGGACGTCTCGCAGCGCACCTTCTTCCGCTACTTCGCCAGCAAGGAAGAGGTCGCCTTCGCCGTCCAGCACATGGTCGAGCGGCACTTCGTGACCGCGCTGTGCGACCGCCCCGCCCACGAGGCCCCGCTCGACGCCCTCCGCAACGCCCTCCTGTCCGCCTGGGACACGATCGAAGAGGCCATCACCGAGGTCGTCCCGGTCGAGCTGTACCTGCGCACCTTCCAGGTGATCGAGTCGACGCCCGCGCTCCTCGCCGTCCATCTGCGCCGCTCCATCGAGATGGAGGAGAACATCGCCCGGCTCATCGCCGACCGCGAGGGGCTGGACGTGGACGCGGATCCGCGGCCGCGCGTCGCCGTCGCCGCGTTCAGCGGCGTCATGCGGATCACCGGCCAGTTGTGGGGCCGCGGGGAGGACGCCTCCCTGGAGGCGATCCGCGCCCTCACCGAGTCCTACCTCGACCACCTGGGCCCGGCCCTCGCCGGCGCCTGGCGCGACCCGGCCCGCTCGGGCGCGCCTGCCTCGTAGCCGGACGCGCAGAACCGTGGCGTACGCCTGGACCGTGGCGTACGCCTGGACCGTGGCGTACGCCTGGGCCGTGGCCTACGCCTGGGCCGTAGCGGGTGCGTACGCCGTCGGAGCCGGGCGCGCCGTCGCGTGCGCCCGGGCGCAAAGGTGCGCGGGGTGCGCACAGTGGGTGACCGCGCTTCCCCGCTTTCCCTCCCCTAAGCGTGATCTGCGTCACCCGTTTCGCGAGGCCCCACGCGCTTCTCCTAGGGTGTCCCGCAGTGACTTCCTTCGACTCCTCTCCCACGCTCACCGTCTGGCGCACTTTGCTCGCTCTCGCGGTGGTTTTCATCCTCCTCATGACCACCGGCTGGACGGCGATACGCCCCCAGGGGGCGCCGGGAGAGCCGCGCGAGGCCGCGCTCGCCGCATGGCGGAATGGCCGGATCGGTACCCTTGAGCTGCCCGACCCCGAGGCGCCGCCGGGCGTGATCGCGGCGTTCTTCCGGGCGCTCAAGGCCCCGCAGCGCGACCAGCTCGCCGCCGAGCACCCCCTCGTCGTGGGCAACCTCGACGGCGCCCCCGTCACGCTGCGCTACCGCGCCAACCGCTACGCCCTCGGCCGGGCCCTCGACGTCGAGCGCAAGCGGGCGGCGGACAGCCGCCTGTCCGCCGCCGGGCATCAGGAAGCCCTGCGCCGCGCGCACCGGTTCACCTCCCTCATGGGCGACGGGCGCCAGATCCTCTCCTTCGACCCGTCCGGCAAGGGCCGCGTGGCCGAGGTCTTCGGTGACCTCGACCGCGCCGAACGCGTCTCGGTGATCGTGCCCGGGGTCGACACCAACCTGATCACCTTCCAGAAGAGCGCCCGCAAGTACACCGCCCCCGTCGGGATGGCCCAGTCGCTGTACGCCGCCGAACGCGCCGCCTCCCCCACCACCCGTACCGCCGTCATCGCCTGGGCCGACTACACCTCGCCCGTCGGGGTCGGCATGGACGCCGCCACCGGTCGGCTCGCCGCCGACGGCGCGGTGCGGCTGGTGTCGATGACCGGCGCGCTGCCCGGGGACTCGCGGGTCTCGCTCTTCTGCCACAGCTACGGCTCCGTCGTCTGCGGTGTCGCCGCGCGCCGCCTGCCCGCGCGCGTCTCCGACGTCGCCGTCGCGGGCAGCCCCGGCATGCGTGCCGAGAGCGCCGCCGCCCTCGGCACCCGCGCCCGCGTGTGGGCCATGCGCGACGCCGACGACTGGATCGCCGACGTGCCGTACCTGGACGTCGGCGGGCTGGGCCACGGGGCCGACCCGGTGGCGCCGGAGTTCGGCGCGCGCGTGTTGTCGGCGTCCGGTGCCGTGGGCCACGCCGGGTACTTCGAGCCGGGCACCGAGAGCCTCGAGAACTTCGCGGCGATAGGCGTCGGCGCGTACGACAGCGTCAGCTGCGCGGGCGGCGGCAGCGGCAGTGGCAGTGGCGAGAACAGCCACAGTGACGGCAGCGACGCCAGCGACGCGCGAGACGACGGCGACAGCGGTGGCGGACGCGGCGGACGTGGCGCCGACGACGCCTGCCGCAGTGGAATCTCCGGTTCGAGCGCCGCCTGACGCGCGTAGAGGCGCGCGCAGTGTGGCGCACATCGGAACTTTCGAGGGGCGACGCGCGGGCGCACGCCGCATACGATGAGGCGCATGGGTGATGTGCTGGCCGGAATTCATGCTTCCTGGGAGTTCGAAACCGACGCCGTGCTCATCCGCTTCGAACGGGGGATACGCGCACCGAAGCTCTTCCAGACGCTGCGCGAACGACGCATTCCCCACGAGGCGTTGGCGTCGGTGACCCTCTCCCCGGGCAAACGCGGCACCGTCGTGCTGCACGCGGTACCGAGACCGGGCGCCGATCCGCTGATGGAGGCGGCCGCCGGCCAGCTGAAGGAGGGCATCGACCCCTATCGGCTCGTCCTGCCCGCCGACCGCGAGACCCTCGCCGAGTACTACGCCGACGAACTGCGCGCCCAGCTCGGGCCGCGCGCGGGCGAACCCGCCGAGCGGTTCCTGGTGGCGGCCCCCGAGGCGCCGCTCCAGTTCAAGGCGTACGACGGGAAGGCGTCCTTCGACGGGAGCCAGGTGGCGTTCCGGTGGTTCTGGACCGGGGCCTCCTCGGCCAAGTGGAAGGCCGGCGACCAGTCCTTCTCTGTACGGGAGCTCTCCGGCGTCGAGTGGCGCTCGCCCGATGTCCTGGACGGTTACCTCCGGCTGCTGCGGCGCGGCCACACCCCGGAGCCCCAGGCGGACCAGGACCCCGCCGCCGTCGTCTTCGGCCTCGGGTACGGACCCGTGCACGAGTCGCTGCCCTTCGCGGCGGCGGTGCTCGCGGCGGTACGCGACGGAGGTCGGGACGGGAGCAGGGACGGTTCCGCGGCCGTGGGCCCGGCGACCGTGCCCGTGCCCGTGCCGGTGACCGTGGGAGCCGGGCGGCGCGACCCGGCGGACATCGCGGAACGCATCCGGCACCTGGGGGAGCTCTACCAGGCGGGGCTGGTGACCGACGAGGAGTTCACGGCGAAGAAGGCGGAGCTGCTGGCGGAGCTGTGAGGCACGGCGGGGCTCTGAAGCATGGCGAAGCTCTGCGGCATGGCGAGGGGTTCTGAGGCACGGCGGAGCTGTGAGGCATGGCGGAGCTGCACCGCCGGGCCTGGACACACAGGCGTCAGGCATGGGCACGACCACTCGATACTCCGGTGGGCGCGCCGCCTGATACCCCGGTATGACGCGGCCGCACACACCGCTGCCTAGGCTGATCCGTCATGCCCACCCTCCCGACGCCCTCCCCCTCCCCCTCTCCCCCTCCCTCATCCGCGCCCAAGCCCCCACCCCCGCCCCCACCCCGGCTGCGCGACGCCGCGCGCGCGTCGCTGCATGCGCTCGGGACCGCGCTCATCACCCCCACCCGGCCCGGCGCGCCGCTGTTCGCACAAGCCGGGGCGTCGTGGCTCCGCCGACTCCCGTACGCCGTCGCCCTCGTGTTCGTCGCGGTGCTGCTGCCCGTGACGGCCACCGTCCTCGCCCAGAACTACGAGCTGAACGGCGCGCTCGCCGGAGCCCTCGCCACCGCCCAGACCGCCCCGCTGCTGCTCGCCGTGGGCCGGCCGCTGCAGGCCTGGTGGATCATCGGCGCCGCCGACGTGGCCGGCGCGCTGCTGGTGCTCGGCGCGGGCCAGGCGACGGGGCGGCTCTGGCCGTGGACGCCGATGGTCGTGGTCGGCTACCTGGTGCTCATGGTGGCCGTGGGGTTGCGCGAGTCGCGGCGCACGCTCCTCGGCGTGTGGCTGGTGACGGGCGCGGCCGGATTGGCCTTCGAGCTGGTGTCGGAACAGCGGGCCGACGCCGTCCACCTGCTGCTGTTCATCCTGACCGGGGTGGTCCTGCTGCTGACGGGGACGCTGCGGGAACGCCGCGACGCGCAGCGGCGGCTGGCCGAGCAGGAGACGATCAGCGAGGCCGAGCGCGCCCGGCGCACGCTGCTGGAGGAGCGGGCCCGGATCGCGCGCGAGCTGCACGACGTGGTGGCCCACCACATGTCGGTGATCACGGTGCAGGCGGACTCGGCGCCGTACCGGATCGAGGGGCTCCCCGAGGCGGCGCGCGAGGAGTTCACGACGATCGCGGCGTCCGCGCGCGAGTCGCTGACGGAGATGCGGAGGCTGCTGGCGGTGCTGCGCAGCGACGGCCGGGAGGGAGGGGACGGTACGGAGGGTACGGGCGCGGGCGCGGGGGTCGAACGGGCTCCGCAGCCCGGGCTGAACCGGCTCCAGCAGCTCGTCGAGGCGACCGTACGGGCCGGGGTGCCGGCCGAGTTGTCGCTGCCGGCGGCCTCGGCGCTCGGCCCCGTACCGCAGGCGGTGGACCTTTCCGCGTACCGGATCGTGCAGGAGGCGCTCGCCAATGTGGTGCGGCACGCGCCCGGGGCGCCGACGCGGGTGTCGGTGACGTCGGCGGACGGCTGGCTGACGGTACTGGTGGTCAACGGCCCGCCCGGGGACCCGATGTCGTCGGCGCAGGGTCGGCGGGGTCCCGTGGAAGCGCCCGGGAGCGGCACCGGGCACGGACTGGTCGGCATGCGCGAGCGCGTACGGTTGACGGGCGGCACGCTGGACACCGGGCCGCTGCCGGACGGGGGGTACCGGGTGGCGGCCCGCATGCCCCTGAGCGTGAAGGAGCATGTGTGACCATCCGCGTGATCATCGTCGACGACCAGGCCATGGTGCGGGCGGGGTTCGCCGCCCTGCTGTCGGCACAGCCGGACATCGACGTCGTCGGCGAGGCGGCCGACGGGCGGGCGGGCGTCTCCGTGGCCCGTTCCACGCACCCCGACGTCGTCCTGATGGACGTGCGGATGCCGGAGATGGACGGGCTGGCGGCGGCACGCGAGGTGCTGAACCCGCCGCCCGGCGTGGACGTCCACCGCCCGAGGGTGCTGATGCTCACCACCTTCGACGTGGACGACTACGTGTACGAGGCGCTGCGCGCCGGGGCGTCCGGCTTCCTGCTGAAGGACGCCCCGCCGGCGGACCTGATCGCGGCGGTACGGGTGGTGGCGGCGGGCGAGGCGCTGCTCGCGCCCTCGGTGACGCGCCGTCTGATCGCCGACTTCGCCGCGACCCGGCCCGTCCCGCGCCGGAACCACTCCCTCCGCCTGAACGGTCTGACGCCCCGTGAGACGGAGGTCCTGGAGCTGATCGCCCGGGGCCTGTCGAATCAGGAGATCGCGGGCCACCTCCTCCTCGCCGAACAGACGGTGAAGACGCACATCGGCCGGGTGCTGTCCAAGCTCGACCTGCGGGACCGGGCGCAGGCCGTGATCTTCGCGTACGAGTCCGGGCTGGTGACCCCCGGCGACGCGCACCGCTGACCACCCAGCACCCAGCACCCAGCACCCACTGCCGACGCCGGCACCCCGTACCCCGGTATCACCCCGCGGTTGGCTCTGCGGGGTGACGCTCCGGTCGGTCCCGCGCCCCTAGCTTCCTCCCGCCGGACAGGGCGAAGGAAACAGAGGGGGGGCGCGATGCGCCGGTACACGAAGACGTACGCGAAGACGCGCACGAAGACCCGCACGAAGAAGCGCGCGAAGACGCACCGGAAGACGCACGGGAAGGCGTACAAGAGGGCCGCGATCACCGCCGTGCTGGTGCTGGCCGCCGTGGCCGGGACCACCGGGTGGGCCACCGGAGGGGCCGGCGGCGGACAGCAGGCCGTGACCGGGCCACCGCCGGGTACGGCCGCGTGGCGAGCGGATACGTCGCTGGGGCGGGAGCTGCCCGACCCGGCCACGGCGACCCCCGCGCAGGTGGCCGCCTTCTTCGGCGGGCTCGGCGCCGCGCAGCGGCACGACCTCGCGCGGCGCCACCCGGGCGTGGTGGGCAACCTGGACGGTGCGCCCGTGGCCCTGCGGTACGAGGCGAACGCCCTCTCCGTACGCCGTGACGCGAGGTACGCCCGCCTCGCCGGGCGGCAGATCCTGGCGTTCGACCCGCGCGGCCGCGGCCAGGTCGCCGAGGTGTACGGGGACCTGGCGCGCAGCCGGCACGTCGCGGTCATCGTGCCCGGCTCGGACATCGACGCGGGGACGTACGACCGGGCCACCGACCCGTACGGCACGCCCGCCGGGATGGGCAAGCAGCTGCGCGGGGCGACCACGGACACGGCCGTCATCGCCTGGACCGGGTACACCACGCCCGTCGGCGTCGGGCTGGACGCCGCCACCGGCGACCTCGCCGAGGCCGGGGCCGAGCGGCTGGTCCGGCTGACCGACGGACTCGCGGCCATCGGCGCTCCCGAGCCCGCCGTGTTCTGCCACAGTTACGGCTCCGTCGCGTGCGGCCTGGCCGCCGAGCGGCTCACGGCGAAGGACCTCGTCGTGCTCGGCTCCCCCGGCATGCGCGCCGAGAACGTCGCCGACCTCCACACCACGGCCCGCGTCTGGGCCGCCAAGGATCCGTCGGACTGGATCGACGACGTCCCGAACGTCCAGGTCCTCGGGGTCGGCCACGGCCCCGATCCGGCCGACCCCGCCTTCGGCGCCCGAGCCGTGCCCGCCGCCGACGCGGACGGCCACACCGGTTACTTCGCGCCCGGGACGCGGTCGCTGCAGGCCTTCGCCGCCATCGCCGAAGCGGACGCGGACGCGGACACCAACACGGACACGGACGCCATCACGGACGCGGACGTGAAAGGGGACGGGGGGCGCGCGCGATGAGCAGGCTCCTCGACCTCGCCGCGCGCATCGAAGCGCGCACGCCCGCGCATCGCGACCGCGCCATCGACGGGTTGCGCGCCCTCGCCCTCCTCGCCGTACCCCTCGGGCACTGGCTCCTCGGCGGCTTCACCCTCGACGGTGACGGGGGCCTGCACAACGCCAGTCCCCTCACCGCCTTCGGGTTCTTCGCGCCCGTTAGCTGGGTGCTGCAGATGCTCGGCATCTTCTTCCTGGTGGGCGGCTACGCGTCCGTCCTGTCGTACCGCAGGCGCACCGGCTCGGCGGCCGCGTGGCTGCGGGGGCGGCTCGCCCGGCTCGGCCGGCCGGTGCTCGGGGTCGCCGCCGTGTGGGCGGTGCTGCTGCCGGTGCTGTACTCCGTCGGCGTGCCCGCCGCCACGCTGCGCACGGCATCGACGCTGGTCGTCCAGCCGCTGTGGTTCGTGGGGGTGTACGCGGTCGTCACCGCCCTCACGCCCTTCTGCGTGCGGGCCGCGCGCCGCCTCGGCGCCTGGGCGGCGGCGCCGCTGCTCGGCTGGGTCGCCGCCGTCGACCTCCTGCGCTACGGGCCGTACGCCGATGCCGACGCCGACGCCGTGGCGTCCTGGCTCGGCATGCTCACGATCCTCCCCGGCTGGCTCTTCGCGTATCAACTGGGCGTCTCGTGGGGCGAGCAGCGGCTCGTCCGGCGGCACGCGTGGGGGCTGCTCCTCGGCGGGGCGGGGCTCTTCGCGGTGCTGCTCGCCTTCTTCGACTACCCGGCCTCGATGGTCGGCGTGCCGGGCGAGGCCCGTACCAACTCGCACCCGCCGTCGCTGCTCGTCCTCGCCCTCGCCGCCGCGCAGAGCGGCGCGGCGATCCTGCTGCGCGACCGGCTGGACGGGTTTCTGCGGCGGCCCGCCCTGTGGGCGCCGGTCGTGGTCGTCAACCTCTCGGCGATGACGATCCTGTGCTGGCACCAGACGGCGATGCTCGCCGCGGCCGTACCGGTGTCCCTCACCGCGGGCACGCTGCCGGGCCTGACGGCCGCGCCCGACACCCTCGGCTGGGTCGGGGCGCGGCTCGCCTGGCTGCCGCTCTTCGCCGGGCTGCTCGTCGTCATCGGGCGGTACGCGCGCGGCTTCGAGTCGCCGTGGACGAGGGCCGGCACAACCCTCCGTACGGCGGCGGCGCTGCTCGCGGCCGGGTTCGCGGTGTTCGCACTGAACTGACCGCGCGCCCCGGCCGCCTGCCCCGGCCGACCAGCCCTCTCAGCCGATCGGTCCTCTCGGCCGACCAGCCCTCTCGGCCGACCAGCGCCCTCGGACGGCTAGCCCTCGCGGGCGGCCGACGTGAACGTCATGTCGGCGTAGCGGTCCCCCGCCACCCGCTCGGCGATCGGCTCCAGCAGCTCCAGCTCCTCGGCGCCGAGTGTGATCCGGGTGGCCGCGGCGTTCTCCAGCAGGCGGGCCCGCTTGCGCGTGCCGGGGATGGGCACGACGGTGAGGCCGTGCACGGACGCCCGGTGCTGCACCCACGCGAGCGCGACCTGAGCCGGCGTCACCCCGTGCGCCTCGGCCACCTTCCGTACCGGGGCCAGCAGATCGGCGTTCCGCTGGGCGTTCTCGCCGGAGAAGCGCGGGTGGCTCTTGCGGAAGTCGTCGCTCGACAGGTCCTTGACCGCGTCGACGAACACCCCGGCCAGGAAGCCCCGGCCGAGCGGCGAGTACGGCACGAACGCCACGCCCAGCTCGGCGGCCGCGCCCACCGCGCTGCGCTCCACGTCGCGGCTGAACAGCGACCACTCCGACTGCACCGCGGCGATCGGGTGCACGGCGTGCGCCTCGCGCAGCTCGGCGCCGGTCACCTCGCTCAGGCCCAGGTACTTGACCTTGCCCTCCTTGACCAGTTCGGCCATGGCGCCGACGGTCTCGGCGAGCGGCACGGCGGGGTCGCGGCGGTGCATGTAGTAGAGGTCGATGACGTCGACGCCCAGGCGGCGCAGGCTGCCCTCGACGGACGACCTGATGTACGCGGGGTCGTTGCGGATGCCCCGGTACGTCGGGTCGTCGGTGCGTACGATGCCGAACTTCGTGGCCAGCGTGATCTCGTCGCGGTGCGCGGCGACGAACGGCGCGAGGAACTCCTCGTTCGCACCCCGCCCGTAGACGTCGGCGGTGTCGATGAGGGTGACGCCCGCCTCCAGCGCGGCGTCCAGGGTGTCACGGGCGGCCGCCTCGTCGGTGGCGCCGTAGAACTCGCTGATGCCCATGGCACCGAACCCCTGGACACCGATCTCGGGGCCGTCCGCGCCACCCAACCGTACGGTGGCGATCTTCTCGATGCTGCTGTCGCTATTGCTCTTGCTGGCGCTGTTGTTGGTGCTACCGGTGCTGCTCATCAGGCTGTCAGGCCCTCTCCGGCGTCCTGTCGTGGACGCCCGCGTAATAGTTGATCTTGTGGTCGAGTACGGCGAGGGTGTCCCGGAGCTCCGCGATCCGCGCCCGCACGTCCCGGCGCGTCCGCTCCAGCAGCTCCTGCCGCTGCTCGACGGTGTGCTCGCCCTCGCGCACCAGCTCGGCGTACCGCACCATGTCGGCGACCGGCATGCCGGTCAGCCGCAGCTTGCCGACGAACGTGAGCCAGTCCAGGTCCCGGTTGGTGAACCGGCGCTGTCCGGTGTGCGAACGATCGATGTGCGGCATCAACCCGATCCGCTCGTACCAACGCAGCGTGTGGGCGGTGAGCCCGGTCCACTCCGCGACTTCGCTGATCGTGTAGCGGTCCCGGCCGTCGGGGCGCGGGTGCGGCGGCGGCGGCGCGGAGACGCAGACCTCGATGTTCGGCGTCCGTACGGGGGTGCTTGCGATCACCGTCATGCCCCCACGCTAGGAGGTTGGAGTGCACTCGAAGCAAGGAGATTCCCGGGCAAGATCCAAGACGGAACCGCGGGCGCATTCGAACGAGGCGGCGCCGACGATACGCTCGTACGCATGCAGAGCCTGGCGATGATCGAGAACTGGCCCGTCCCCACCGCTGCCGCCGCCGTCGTACGCGCCGACGGCACGACGGCCGGAGCGCACGGCCCCACGGGGCGGCGCTTCCCCCTGGCCTCGGTCACCAAGCCGCTCGCCGCGTACGCCGTGCTCGTCGCGTACGAGGAGGGGGCCGTCGAACTCGACGAGCCGGCGGGGCCCGAGGGGTCCACGGTGCGGCACCTGCTCGCGCACACGTCGGGGCTGGCGTTCGACGAGCACCGCGTGATGGCGGCGCCGGGCACACGGCGGATCTACTCGAACGCCGGGTTCGAGGTGCTGGGCGACCATGTGGCCAAGGCCACGGACATCCCGTTCGCGGAGTACCTGCGCCAGGCGGTGCTGGAGCCGCTCGGCATGAAGGACACGGCCCTGGAGGGCTCGCCCGCGAAGGACGGCGTCTCGACCGTCGACGACCTGGTGCGGTTCGCCGCCGAGGTGCAGGCGCCGCGGCTGCTGGACCCGCGGACCGTGCTGGAGGCGATGTCGGTCGTCCACCCGGGGCTGACCGGCATCCTGCCGGGGTACGGCCACCAGAAGCCCAACGACTGGGGCCTCGGCTTCGAGATCCGGGGCGCCAAGTCGCCGCACTGGACGGGGGCTTCGTCGTCGCCGCGGACCTTCGGGCACTTCGGGCAGTCGGGGACCTTCCTGTGGATCGACCCGGACGCCGGGTGGGCGGGCGGGAACGGCACAGGCGCGGCGTGCGTGGCGCTGACCGATCGGGCCTTCGGGCCGTGGGCGATCGAGGCCTGGCCCCCGTTCACGGACGCGGTGCTGGCGGAGCTGCGCGCCTCGGCCTGAGCGCCACGCGTCCTCCCGAGCCGGGCGCCCCGGCCTGAGCACCCCGCCTCCTCACGCTCCGAGCGCGCCGACCTGAGCGCCCCGCGTCCTCATGCTGCGGGCGCCTCGGTCTGAGCGCCCCGCGCGTGCCCTCACGCACCGGGCGTCTCACGCGCCCCGCGCCGTCCCTCAGCCCGACATCTCCCACACCAGCACCTCGCACGCCTCCAGCGCCACCAGCTCCAGGCCCTCCGCGCCGGTGACCCGGGCGGCGTCGCCGGGGCCGAGTTCCTCGCCGGCCAGCCGTACCCGTCCCCGTACGACATGCGCGTACACGAAGGGCGCGTCCGGGACCGCCGTAAGCTCGCCCTCCGCGCCCAGGCGCCGCACGTGCAGCAGGGCGCCGGCCGCCGGCACCGCGTACGGCGTCGAGTCGGCGATGCCGGGCACCGTCTCGTACGACGGTTCCCCGCCGGGCTCGAGTGGCGCGAGCCACATCTGTACGAAGGTGAGGGGTACGTCACCGTCGTTGCGCTCCTCGTGCCGCACCCCGCTCGCCGCACTGAGGTGCTGGACGTCGCCGGGGCGCACCACCGACGCGTGCCCGGCGGAGTCGCGGTGCGTCAGCTCGCCCTCGACGACCCAGGTGACGATCTCGGTGTGGCTGTGCGGGTGCTCGGCGAATCCGGCGCCGGGGGCGAGCCGCTCCTCGTTGCAGGCGAGGAGGGCGCCGAAGCGCAGGTTGTCGGGGTCGTAGAAGCGCCCGAAGGAGAAGGCGTGCAGGGTGGCTATGCCGGCCGCCGGGTCGCCGCCGGCGTACCTCTCGTCAGCGCGCTGAACGGAAATCACAAGGCCAACGGTAGACCGGCTGGTCACTCCCCCGTCCCGATAAGGCAGTCTTGTCCCGTGCCTGAACCCGCTGCGAACGACGCCCACCCGCACTCCGCGACCCTCAAGCGCCTGGAGCAGTCCTCCGGGCGGCTCGCGGCGAACGCCATCGCCCGTATGGACGAGACGCTGCCGTGGTACCGGGCGATGCCGCCGGAGAACCGGTCCTGGATCGGGCTGGTCGCCCAGGCGGGTATCGCCGCGTTCACGGAGTGGTTCCGGCACCCGGAGACCCCGCAGGCCATCTCCACCGACGTCTTCGGCACGGCGCCGCGCGAGCTGACCCGGGCGATCACGCTGCGCCAGACCGTCGAGATGGTGCGTACGACGATCGAGGTCATGGAGTCGGCGATCGAGGAGGTCGCCGCCCCCGGTGACGAGTCGGTGCTGCGCGAGGCGCTGCTCGTCTACGCCCGGGAGATCGCCTTCGCGACGGCGCAGGTGTACGCACAGGCGGCGGAGGCGCGGGGTGCGTGGGACGCGCGGCTGGAGTCGCTGGTCGTCAACGCCGTGCTGTCGGGCGAGGCGGACGAGGGCGCGGTGTCGCGGGCGGCCGCCCTCGGCTGGAACTCGCCGGAGCACGTGTGCGTGATCCTCGGCACCGCGCCGGACGGCGACAGCGAGCTGACGGTGGAGGCGATCCGCCGGGCGGCCCGCCACGCCAAGCTCCAGGTCCTCACCGGGGTGCTCGGCACCCGGCTCGTGGTCATCGCGGGCGGCAGCGACAACCCGCTCCACGTGGCGAAGGCGCTGATCGGCCCGTACGCCGCGGGCCCGGTCGTCGCGGGGCCGATCGTGCCCGACCTGCTGGCGGCGACCCGGTCCGCGCAGGCCGCGGCGGCCGGACTGAAGGCCTGCTCGGCGTGGCAGGACGCGCCGCGGCCGGTGCTGGCGGACGACCTGCTGCCGGAGCGCGCGATGGCCGGCGACCCGTCGGCGCGCGAGCAGCTGGTGGAGGAGATCTACAGACCGCTGGAGGAGGCGGGCTCCGCGCTCCTGGAGACGCTCAGTGTCTATCTGGAGCAGGCGAGCAGTCTGGAGGGCGCGGCCAGGATGCTGTTCGTGCACCCCAACACCGTGCGCTACCGGCTCCGACGTGTGACGGACGTCACCGGCTGGTCACCGTCCGATGTCCGCTCGGCGTTCACCCTGCGGATCGCCCTGATCCTCGGGCGGCTTGCCGAGGCGGACACGCAGGCGTGAACCGCACCTAGACTTTGTCGAACACCAACAATTCACCCGACGGTTCTTCGTCCCAGTCCCCACGGGCGGTGGGAGCCGTCCACAAGAGAGAGTGTGAGGGTGCTCGTACTCGTCGCTCCCGGCCAAGGCGCTCAGACGCCCGGCTTCCTGACTCCCTGGCTCGACCTCCCCGGCGCCACCGACCGTGTCGGCGCGTGGTCCGAGGCCATCGGGCTCGACCTCGTCCACTACGGCACGAAGGCGGACGCGGACGAGATCCGCGACACGGCCGTGGCCCAGCCGCTGCTGGTGGCGGCCGGTCTGCTGTCGGCCTCCGCCCTCGGTGACATGACGCCGGGCGCCGTGGCCGGCCACAGCGTCGGCGAGATCACCGCGGCGGCGTTCGCGCGGGTCCTCGACGAGACCGCCGCGCTCCGCTTCGTCCGGACGCGTGGCCTGGCGATGGCCGAGGCCGCCGCCGTCACCGAGACGGGCATGTCGGCGCTGCTCGGCGGCGACCCGGAGGTCACCGTTCCGCACCTGGAGAAGCTGGGTCTGACCCCGGCGAACGTCAACGGCGCGGGCCAGATCGTCGCCGCCGGCACGATGGAGCAGCTCGCGGCGCTGGAGGCGGACAAGCCCGAGGGCGTACGCCGCGTGGTGGCGCTCAAGGTCGCCGGCGCGTTCCACACGCACCACATGGCGCCCGCGGTCACGGCGCTCCAGCAGGCGGCGGACGGTCTCGACCCGGCCGACCCGGTGGTGCCGTACGTGTCGAACAAGGACGGGCGTACCGTTGCCACGGGCGCCGACGTCGTCGCCCGCCTGGTGGGGCAGGTCGCCAACCCGGTCCGCTGGGACCTGTGCATGGAAACGTTCCAGCAGCTCGGCGCGACCGCGCTGGTGGAGGTGTGCCCCGGTGGCACCCTGACCGGCATCGCCAAGCGCGCCCTGCCGGGTGTCGCGACCCTCGCGCTGAAGACGCCGGACGACCTCGACGCGGCGCGCGCGCTCATCGCCGAGCACGCCGGCCCGGCCGCGTGACGCCCGGCCGCGTGACGCACGCCCCGACGACGACGCCCGCCTGACAAGGAGCCATAGAGCATGGCGAAGATCAAGCCCAGCCAGGGCGCCCCGTACGCACGGATCATGGGCGTCGGCGGCTACCGCCCGACCCGGGTCGTGCCCAACGAGGTGATCCTCGAGACGATCGACTCGTCCGACGAGTGGATCCGCTCGCGCTCCGGCATCACCACCCGCCACTGGGCCTCCCCGGAGGAGACCGTGACGGCGATGTCGGTCGAGGCGGCCGGCAAGGCCATCGCGGACGCCGGGGTCACCCCGGAGCAGATCGGCGGCGTCATCGTCTCCACCGTCTCGCACTTCAAGCAGACGCCGGCCGTCGCCACCGAGATCGCCGACAAGATCGGCGCGGTGAAGCCGGCTGCGTTCGACATCTCGGCCGGCTGCGCCGGCTTCGGCTACGCCCTGACCCTCGCCAAGGGCATGGTGGTGGAAGGTTCCGCCGAGTACGTGCTGGTCATCGGCGTGGAGCGGCTCAGCGACCTGACCGACCTGGAGGACCGCGCGACGGCCTTCCTCTTCGGTGACGGCGCGGGCGCGGTCGTCGTCGGCCCCGCCAAGGAGCCCGCGATCGGCCCGACCGTGTGGGGTTCCGAGGGCGACAAGTCCGAGACCATCAAGCAGACCGTCGCCTGGACCGACTACCGCGACGGCACGGTCGAGAAGTTCCCGGCCATCACGCAGGAGGGCCAGGCGGTGTTCCGCTGGGCCGTCTTCGAGATGGCGAAGGTCGCCCAGCAGGCGCTGGACGCCGCCGGCATCACGGCGGCCGACCTGGACGTCTTCATCCCGCACCAGGCCAACATGCGGATCATCGACTCGATGGTGAAGACCCTGAAGCTGCCGGAGCACGTCACGGTCGCCCGTGACGTGGAGACCACCGGCAACACCTCGGCCGCCTCGATCCCGCTCGCGATGGAGCGGCTCCTGGCGACCGGTCAGGCGAAGAGCGGCGACACCGCGCTCGTCATCGGCTTCGGGGCGGGTCTCGTGTACGCCGCGACGGTCGTTACCCTCCCCTAGGCACTGTTCGGAGCTTTCCCCGGAGACATCCGGACGAACTCGGACGAACAGCCCACCCCCTCTGAGAAACACCCTCTGAGAAACACCCTCTGAGGAACACACCGAAGGAGCGCCACATGGCCGCCACTCAGGAAGAGATCGTCGCCGGTCTCGCCGAAATCGTGAACGAGATCGCCGGCATCCCGGTCGAGGACGTCCAGCTGGACAAGTCCTTCACCGACGACCTGGACGTCGACTCGCTGTCCATGGTCGAGGTCGTCGTCGCCGCCGAAGAGCGCTTCGACGTCAAGATCCCGGACGAGGACGTCAAGAACCTCAAGACGGTCGGCGATGCTGCCGACTACATCCTGAAGCACCAGGGCTGATCGGTCCGCCACCCGGCGGTGGCGCCGTATTCACGCATACCTCATACACGTGGAGAAAGAATTCCTGTGAGCCCGACCAATCGCACCGTGGTCGTCACCGGTATCGGCGCAACCACACCGCTGGGTGGCGACGCCGCCTCGACCTGGGAAGGTCTGCTGGCGGGTCGCTCCGGCGTGAAGCCCCTGGAGGGCGACCGCTTCGCCGACATGCCCGTCCGTATCGCGGCCCCCGCGGCCGTCGACCCGGGCGAGGTCCTGCCCCGTCCGCTCGCCCGCAAGCTGGACCGCTCGGCGCAGTTCGCGCTGATCGCGGCCCGCGAGGCGTGGGCGGACGCCGGTTACACCGCACCCGCCGGCGAGGACGAGAAGGTCCGGCCCGAGCGGCTGGGCTCCGTCATCGCCTCCGGCATCGGCGGTGTGACCACCCTGCTCGACCAGTACGACGTGCTGAAGGAGAAGGGCGTACGCCGCGTCTCCCCGCACACCGTGCCGATGCTGATGCCCAACAGCCCCTCCGCCAACGTCGGCCTGGAGGTGAACGCCCAGGCGGGCGTCCACACCCCGGTCTCGGCCTGCGCGTCGGGTGCCGAGGCGATCGGCTACGCGGTCGAGATGATCCGCACCGGCCGCGCCGACGTGGTCGTCGCGGGCGGCACCGAGGCGGCGATCCACCCGCTGCCGGTCGCCGCGTTCGCCAACATGATGGCGATGTCCAAGAACAACGACGAGCCCGAGAAGGCGTCGCGCCCGTACGACAAGGGCCGTGACGGCTTCGTCCTCGGCGAGGGCGCGGGTGTCGTCATCCTCGAGTCCGCCGAGCACGCCGCCGCGCGCGGCGCCCGGGTCTACTGCGAGGTGCTGGGGCAGGGCCTGTCGGCCGACAGCCACCACATCGCGCAGCCCGAGCCGACGGGCCGCGGCATCGCCGCCGCGCTGCAGAACCTCCTGGACACGACGGACCTGAAGCCGGCCGAGGTCGTGCACCTGAACGCGCACGCGACGTCCACCCCGCAGGGTGACGTCGCCGAGGTGAAGGCGCTGCGCAAGGTTCTGGGCGACGACCTGAGCCACGTGGCGATCTCCGCCACCAAGTCGATGACCGGCCACCTGCTGGGTGGCGCGGGCGGTATCGAGACCGTCGCGACGGTCCTGGCGCTGCACCACCGCGTCGCCCCGCCGACGATCAACGTCGACGAGCTGGACGAGGAGGTCGACGCCGACATCGTCCGCGACGAGCCGCGCACGCTGCCGGAGGGCACGATCGCCGCGATCAACAACTCCTTCGGCTTCGGCGGCCACAACGTGGTGCTCGCCTTCCGCACGGTCTGACACGTCTGACACGGTCTGACAACAACAGCGGTACGCGACCGGGCCCGTCCCCTGCGAGGGGGCGGGCCCGGTCGCGTACCGCGTACAGCCGTATGGGAGTGCGGGAGGTCAGACCACCTGGTGGAGCCAGCGGACCGGGGCGCCCTCGCCCGCGTAGCGGAAGGGTTCGAGCTCGTCGTCCCACGGCTTGCCGAGCAGCTTGGCGATCTCCGCCTCCAGCTGGGTCTCGCCCTGGGCGGAGCGGGCCAGGGCGGCGCGGAGCCGGTCCTCGGGGACGAGGATGTCGCCGTGGATGCCGGTGACGGCGTGGAAGATGCCCAGCTCGGGCGTGGCGCTGTACCGCTCGCCCTCCGCCGTCGGACACGGCTCGGCGGTGACCTCGAAGCGGAGCATCTGCCAGCCGCGCAGCGCGGAGGCCAGCTTGGAGGCGGTGCCCGGTTCGCCGCGCCAGGAGAATTCGGCCCGCCAGGTGCCCGGAGAGGCCGGCTGCCGGATCCAGTCCAGCTGGACCCGCCCGCCGAGCACACCCGCGACCGCCCATTCGACGTGCGGGCACAGCGCGCGCGGTGCGGAGTGTACGTACAGGACTCCACGTGTCGTCACCGGGACCTCCAGTGTGGGACGAGGTTCGCCTTTCCCAGCGGCCTCAGTAAACAGCATCGGGAGCGAAACTCCGCAAAAGGGACAGCATGTGACGTGATGTAATTTACCGGAGCCGGTCGGCAAAGGCGCCTCAGGTTCGACGGGGAAAAGCTACCGTGCGCCGGGCGGCTCGGTATGACGTACGGTCGGTCCCGGTGGCCGTCGACACCAAGCTTTCACTCGCCAGGACGCCGACGAAAGGGCCAGGGGGATGCCCGCCGTGAACAAGCGTTCCGCCGCCGCCCGCTGGGGGGCGGCGGTCCTCGTGATGGCCGCGTGCGCCCTCGCCGGGTGCGGCGGCCCGCCCGCCCCGGCCGGTACGGGGACGGCGGCCCCGCGCTCCTCCCCCTCCGGTTCCCCGTCCGCCTCCTCGTCCGCCTTCCCGTCCCCGTCCCGGCCGGACGCGTGGGACCGCAGCCCGGCGTCCCTCGCCGCCGTGGGCGACTCGATCACGCGCGGTTTCGACGCCTGCGCCCTCCTCGCCGACTGCCCCGAGGCCTCCTGGGCGACCGGTACCGACGAGCGGGTGAACAGCCTCGCCTCGCGGTTCGGCGTCACCCACCGCTGGAACTTCGCCCGCTCGGGCTCCCGGATGGCGGACCTGCCCGAGCAGATGGCCCGGGCCGCGGCGCAGCGGCCGGAGCTGGTGGCGGTGATGGCGGGCGCCAACGACGCCTGCCGGGACACCACCGATCTGATGACCCCGGTCGCCGACTTCCGTGCCTCCTTCGAGGAGGCGATGCGGCGGCTGCGGGCGACCGCGCCCACGGCACGGGTGTACGTGTCGAGCGTGCCCGACCTCAAGCGCCTCTGGTCGACCGGGCGCGGCAACGCGATCGGCGCCCGCGTCTGGGAGCTGGGCCTGTGCCGCTCGATGCTCGGCGACGCACACGACCTGTCGGCGGCGGCCGAGCAGCGGCGGGCCCGGGTGCACGAGCGGGTGGTGGCGTACAACACGGTCCTGCGGGACGTCTGTGCCGAGGACCCGCGCTGCCGGTACGACGGCGGTGCGGTGTTCGCGTACCGCTTCTCCGCCGAGCAGCTGAGCCCGGACTGGTTCCACCCCAACAGGGACGGGCAGCGGCTGCTGGCCGAGATCGCGTACCGCACGGTCACGGCCGAGCGTCCTCCGTCACACCACCAGTGAGGCGGTCAGGCGCCGGTCCGTGACCGAGCGGCCGGCCTCGATCGCGTACGTCCCCGGGACCACGGTCCACCTCCCCGCCGCCTCGTCCCAGATCTCGAAGATGCGGCGCGGCAGCGGGACGTCCACGTCGACGGCCTCGCCGGGGGCCGCCTCGACGCATCCGAAGCCCGCCAGCCGGCGCGCCGGGCCCTCGGCGCCCCCGGTCGCCGGGGCGGCGGCGGCCGCGTAGACCTGGACGACCTCGCGGCCGGGGCGGGTGCCGGTGTTGCGGATCCTGACCGTGGCCCGGGCGGCGGCGGGGCCCGGGGTCACGTCGAGGGACTCGTACTCCCAGGTGGTGTAGCCGAGGCCGTGCCCGAAGGGGTACGCGGGCGTGGTGCCCGACCGCTCCCAGGCGCGGTAGCCGATGAAGACGCCCTCGGCGTAAGGCAGGCGGCCGTCGGTCGGGGTGACCTCGGTGACGGGTGCGTCGGTGAGGCGGGCCGGCCAGGTGGTGGGCAGACGGCCGCCCGGTTCCTCGGCGCCGAGGAGGACGTCGGCGAGCGCGGCGCCGCCCTCCTGGCCGGGGAACCAGCTGAGCAGGATCGCGGCGACGTCGTCGCGCCACTCCATCTCCACCGGGGAGCCGGCGTTGACGACCACGACGGTGTTCGGATTGGCGGCGGCCACGGCGCGTACGAGGTCGTCCTGACGGCCCGGCAGCTTCAGGTCGCGGCGGTCGAAGCCCTCGGACTCGACGCGTTCGGTGGTGGCGACCACGACGACCGCGGTGTCGGCGGCGCGGGCGGCCCGGGCGGCCTCCGCGATCAGCTCGTCGGGGTCGCGGCGCGGACCGAGGTGGACGAAGGAGAACAGCACGCCCGGCAGCGGGGCCGCGTGCTCGCGGTCGAGCGGATGGAGGAGGGACACCTCGACCGGGACGCCCTCGGTGAGGGTGACGCGGCCGCGCTCGGTGGGCGCGCCGAAGAACGCCTCGAAGGGGTCGGACTCGTCGCCCATCTCCTGGACGCCGTCGTAGAGCGTCTGGCCCGCGACGGTGAGCGTGAAGGCGCCGAGGCCACGCGTGCCGAAGGCGTGTTCGCCGCTCTCGCGGGGCGTGAAGGTGCCGGTGACCTCGACGCTGTGGAGGGTGTCGTAG
The DNA here is from genome assembly GCF_056430285.1 of Streptomyces sp. NPDC045998. NCBI lineage: Bacteria > Bacillati > Actinomycetota > Actinomycetes > Kitasatosporales > Streptomycetaceae > Streptomyces > Streptomyces sp. NPDC045998. The sequence continues at coordinate 422,763 of NZ_JBWKLJ010000001.1, read as the reverse complement.
GTGACGCCGTCGGGCAGGTCGTCGCCGATCCACTGCACCTGGCCGCTGGGCAGCGAGCCCTCGCCGAGGACGCGGCCGTCGGCGTCCCGGCAGACGGCGCGCAGGGTGAAGCCGGTGCCGGCGGGGGCGAGTTCGTCGCTGGGGTCGGCGCCGATCGCGTACGTGAGGGTGTCCGGCGGGAGCGCGGCGGTGAGGCCGTCGAGCGGGGAGACGGTGTGTTCGGGGAACACCTGCGCGGAGCCGCCGCCGAGGACGCGGGCGTCGCGGGCGGCGGCGCCGATGAGGGCGACGGTGCCGCCTCCGGGGAGGGGCAGCGCGCCGCGTTCGTTGCGTACGAGGACGAAGGAGCGGTGGGCGATCTCGCGGGCGAGGGCGTCGCCGTCGACGGGCTCCGGCAGCTCCGTCACCGGAACGGCCGGTTCCGCGCCGTCCAGCGCGCCGACGCGGGCGGCGAGGCGCAGTACGCGGCGTACGGCGTGGTCGACCGTCTCCTCCGCGACCTCGCCGGCGCGGACGGCGGCGGCCAGCGCCTCGCCGTAGACGGTGTGGGGACCGGGCATGGCGACGTCGAGGCCGCCCTCGATGGCGCCCTTGGTGGAGCGGGCGGCCATCCAGTCGGAGACGATGAAGCCGTCGAAGCCCCACTCGCCGCGCAGGACGTCGTTCTGGAGGTGGGCGTGCTCGGTCATGGTGACGCCGTTGACCCGGTTGTAGGCGGCCATGACGCCCCAGGGGCGGGCGTTCTTGACGATCGCTTCGAAGGGGGCGAGGTAGAGCTCGCGGAGCGGGCGCGCGGCCACGATGTTGTCGACGGTGAAGCGGTCGGTCTCTGCGTCGTTGGCGACGAAGTGCTTGACGGTGGTGCCGACGCCGCCGTCCTGGACGCCGAGGACGTAGCCGGTGCCGATCTCGCCGGTGAGGTACGGGTCCTCGCTGTACGCCTCGAAGTGGCGGCCGCCGAGCGGCGAGCGGTGCAGGTTGACGGTGGGCGCGAGGAGGACGTGGACGCCCTTGCGGCGGGCCTCCTGGGCGAGGAGGCGCCCGGCGCGGCGGGCGAGGGCCGGGTCCCAGGTGGCCGCCAGGGCGGTGGGGGACGGCAGGGCGACGGAGGGGTCGTCGGCGGTCCAGCGGACGCCGCGTACGCCGATGGGGCCGTCGGACATGACGAGGGAGGCGAGGCCGACCTCGGGGAGGGCCGGGAGCGACCACATGTCCTGGCCGGCCAGCAGCCGGGTCTTGGCCTCCAGGCCGAGCTTGCGGAGCGCGGCTTCCACCACTTGTTCGCGGGCTTGCTCGGCGGCCTGCGCGGCTTGCTCGGCGGCTTGCGCGGCGGCCTGCACGGCGGCCTGCGCGGCGGCTTGCTCCGGGGTGTGGTCTCTCGTCACCGTCGTACCTCCTCGTTGGCGCGGTGGCGTACCGCCATGGACGTGTGCTGCCCATGGTGAGTCACCTACTTGTAGATCGGTAGGTTTCGTTATGGCTCCGTGATATTTCGTGGGCCGGTACGGTCGGTCCCGCGGGGACATGCGACACGACGAAGGGAAGGGCCACGGGCGATGGCAGCGGCGAGGGCCAAGAGCGAGGAACGGCGGGCGGAGATCGTGCGCGCGGCCCTCGAAGTGATCGCCGAGCGCGGCTACCGGGGCGCGACCCTCGGCGCGGTCGCCGAGCGCGTCGGCCTCACCCAGCAGGGACTCCTGCACTACTTCCCCACCAAGGAGGCCCTGCTCGTCGCGGTCCTGGAGGAGCGCGACCAGTGGGACACCGGCGGCGCCGCCCGGGAGGGCTGGCGGCTCGACCTGCTCGGCTCCCTCGTCGAGTACAACGCGATGCGGCCCGGCATCGTGCAGACGTTCTCGGCGCTGCTCGGCGAGAGCGTGACGGAGGATCACCCGGCGCGGGACTTCTTCACCCGGCGCTACGCCCAGGTGCGCGGGGAGATGGCGAAGGTGCTGCGCGCCGAGTACGGGGACCGCCTGCCGGGCGGGCTGACGCCGGAACAGGCGGCGCCGCTGCTCACGGCGGTGATGGACGGGCTGCAGTACCAGTGGCTGCTGGACCCGGAGTCGGTGGACATGCCGACCGCCTTCCGGGACTTCCTGAGGCTGTTGGGGGCGCGGTAGCGTTCCGGGACCCGACGGAAGGAAGGCGTCCCGTGTCCCCTGTGCCCCGTTTACGTACGGTCCTGTTGGCGTCGCTGCTGGCCCTCGGCCTCGCCGTGTCCTCCGCGCCCGTGCAGGCGGCGGAACCGGCCGCCGCTGTTCCCACCGCCGAGGAGGCGCGCCTCGACAGGGCCGTACCGCGGGAGATCCTGCGGCGGAGCGGGTTCGACACCGCGGCCGGGGACTTCGCCTCCGCGCTCGAGGAGGCCGGTTCGTACGAGGCGGCCGAGCGTGCCGTCGTACGGCACGGGGCGCGGTTGTGGCGGCGCGCGGTGGACCGGGCACAGGGGCGCGGTCCCGCAGGCGGCGATCTGAGCCGGGACGACGACCGGCCGCTGTACTGGGCGCGGTTGGGCATGGTCCGCGAGCTGCGCACCTGGGAGGCGGACTTCGCGCTCTCCGACGCGCGGCGGGCCCGGCTGCTGGACCGGCTGGAGGTCGCCTCGCGCGGGCAGGACACGATCCGCTTCCCGGCCGCGAGGGGCGTGAAGCGCGTCCTGATGACGGGCTTCGACCCGTTCACGCTGGACCGCGACATCCGCATCGGCAACCCGTCGGGCGCGGCCGCCCTCGCCCTGGACGGCACGCTGATCCGCACGGCGGACGGCTCCTGGGCCCGCGTCGAGACGGCGGTCTTCCCCGTACGCTGGCGCGACTTCGCCGACGGCACGGTCGAGCGCGCCCTGCGCCCGCACCTGCCGCGCGTGGACCTCTTCACGACGGTGAGCCAGGGGCGGGTCGGCCGCTTCGACATCGAACGCTTCAACGGAGCATGGCGGGGCGGTTTCCCCGACAACGAGAACGCCTCGTCGACGGGGACCGTGCCCGTCGCCGACCCGGCCTTCCAGCCGCAGTGGACCACGACGACCCTGCCGTACGGGGCCATCACGGCGGCGGACACCGGTCGCTTCCCGGTGTACGACAACACCTCGGTGACCGAGGTCCCCGCCGGCGCGACGGACCCGGTGGTCCGCCCCGGCGGTCCGACACCCGGCTCCACGGCCCGCGCGGGCGGGGGCGGCGACTACCTCTCGAACGAGATCGCCTACCGCGCGACCCTGCTGCGCGACCGGCTGGGGCTGTCCGCCCTGCCGGGCGGCCACGTCCACACGCCGGTGCTGCGGTTCGGCGCGGGCAACACGGACGCGGTGACGGACCCGGAGTTCCTGCGCGATCGCGCGGACATCACCGCCCAGGTGCGGTCGATCATCGCGGTGGCGGCAGGGGCCGGCGCGGGGGCGAAGGGCTGACCGGACGCGCGGTCAAGGCGAACTGGTGACGCCCAAGGCGATGCCGAGGCCCACCAGCGTGCCGCCGATGGTGCGGTTCAGGACCTTCTGCGCCCGCAGCATGGCGGTGCGCAGGCGGGTGTGGGAGAAGAACAGCGCGACCAGGGCGAACCAGGCCAGGTGGGCCAGCGACATGAAGAGGCCGTAGCCCGCCTGCCGCCACAGCGGCGTGTCCGGGCCGACGACCTGGGTGAAGGTCGACACCACGAAGAGCGTGGTCTTCGGGTTCAGGACGTTCGTCAGGAAGCCGGTGCGCAGGGCGCCCCAGCGGGACAGGGACGCCTTGTTCCCGAGGTCGACCTCCAGGTCGGCGCGGGCGAAGAAGGTGCGCAGGCCGATGTAGACGAGATACGCGGCGCCCACGAGCTTGATGACCGTGAACAGCGCGGCGTTGGCGGCGATCAGCAGGCCGACGCCCAGCATCGTGTACGTGACGTGGACGAGGACGCCCGCCGCGACACCCACCGCGGCTAAGAGGCCCGTCGTGCGGCCGTACAGGTAGCTGTTGCGGACGACCATGGCGAAGTCGGCGCCCGGGCTGATGACGGCGAGGACCGTGATGACGGCGACGGCGATCAGCTCGGCCATGGCGTCAGCCCTTGCGGAGCGGGTCCGGGTTGGGCGGCGTCGCGGTCCGCGGGTCGGGGCCCGCGGGCGGGTGGGCCGCGTACGGGTTCGCCTGATCCGGGTGCGTGGCATGCGGGTGCGCCTGGCCCGGGTACGCCGCGTACGGGCTCGCCTGGCCCGGGTACGCGCCGTGCGGGTGCGCCTCGCCCGGGTACGCCGTGTTCGCCTGGTCCGCGTTCGGCTGGTCCGGGTTCGTCTGGTCCGGGTTCGTCTCGCCCCTCAGGTCGCGGGCCATCAGCGTCGCGCCCGCCACCGCGCCGGGCATCAGGAACACCGCGACGAAGGGGACCAGGAACGCGAGCGCCAGCGGCACGCCGAAGCCGAGGGTGAGCATGCGGCGTCCGCGCAGGAGGGCGAGGCGCTCCTTGAGCTCGACGCCGCGGCGCTGGAGCGCCACCGCCGTGAGCTCCTCGGCGAGGAAGTAACCGGAGACGCAGAAGCCCAGCACCGGGACGACGGTCTGGCCGACGACCGGGACGAAGCCGAGAGCGAAGAGGAGGATGCCGTACAGCGCGACCCGCACGAGGACGCGCAGGCTGTCGCGGGCGGAGATCCACAGCTCACGCCAGAGCGGCAGACCGGATTCCGGTACGTCGCCGCCCTCGGTGCGGTCGACCTGCTCGGAGAGCGACTCGTAGAAGGGCTGGCCCACGAGGAGCGTCACGGCGGTGAAGGTGATGACGGCGAGGAACAGGCCGAAGGCGAAGACCAGCGCGGTCAGGAAGCCGCGCAGCAGGCCCTGCCAGGGCGAGGACCAGTCGTCCGCGAAGGGCGTCACCCACGCGGTCAGGTCGTCGGCGCCGTACACCAGACCGATCATCGCCCCCGCGTACAGCACGAGGGTGACCAGGCCGGGCAGCAGCCCGAACCCGAACCACCGGCCGTGCCGGCCGACCCATCGCTGGCCCTTCATCACGTAGCCGAAGCCCGCCCCGAGATCACGCATGGGGTCACCCTATGGCGTCACCCGATCGGGGCGCGAGGCGGCCGTGTCACGGGGCCGGGGTCCGGGGGGGGCCCGGGGTCCGGGCGGGCAACGTGAAGGGCCGCACCCCTCGTGTGGGGTGCGGCCCTTGGCACGGGGTGCGATCAGACCGCGAGCTCGACCGTGATGTTGCCGCGGGTCGCCTTGGAGTACGGGCAGACCTGGTGGGCCTTCTCGATGAGGTCCTTGGCGGTGGCCTCGCTCACGTTCGGGATGTTCGCCGAGATCTTGACGATGATCCCGAAGCCCTCGGCGTTCTTGCCGATGCCGACCTCCGCGGTGACCGTCGAGCCGGAGATGTCGGCGCCCTCCTGGCGGGCGACCACGCCGAGCGCGCCCTGGAAGCAGGCGCTGTAACCGGCGGCGAACAGCTGCTCCGGGTTGGTGCCCTCGCCGGAGCCGCCCATCTCCTTCGGCGGGTTGACGACCACGTCGAGCTTGCCGTCGTTGGTGGCGACGCGACCGTCACGGCCGTTCTCGGCGGTGGCGACAGCGGTGTACAGAACGTCGGACTGCGTGATGGACATGTAAGAGGTTTCCTCCTGTGTTGCGCCGCGACTCGCGCCCACGATCGCGGCGGCCTGGGGTGAGCCTAACGGGTGAGCGAAACGATCATCTTCCCGGTGTTCTCGCCCCGAAGCATGCCGAGGAAGGCCTCGACGCCGTTCTCCATGCCCTCGACGACGGTCTCCTTGTACTTGAGCTCGCCGGACGCCAGCCAGCCGGCGACGTCCTTCACGAACTGCGGCTGGAGCTTGGCGTGGTCGCTGACCAGCATGCCCTGGAGGCGCAGCCGCTTGCCGATGACCATGGCCATGTTGCGCGGGCCGGGGGTCGGCTCGGTGTCGTTGTAGCCGGCGATCATGCCGCAGATGGTGACGCGCCCGTGGACGTTGAGCCGGGCTATGGCGGCTTCCAGGTGGTCACCGCCGACGTTGTCGAAGTAGACGTCGATGCCGTCGGGGGCTGCCGCCTTGAGCTGCTCGGCGACGGGGCCGTTCTTGTAGTTGAAGGCGGCGTCGAAGCCGTACTCCTCGACGAGGAGCTTGACCTTCTCGTCGGAGCCCGCCGAGCCGATGACGCGCGAGGCGCCCCGGAGCTTGGCCAGCTGGCCGACCTGGCTGCCGACGGCGCCGGCCGCGCCGGAGACGAAGACGGCGTCGCCCTCCTTGAAGGAGGCGGTCTCGAAGAGGCCGGCGTACGCGGTGAGGCCCGTCATGCCGAGGACGCCGAGGTACGCGGAGAGCGGGGCGATCGAGCCGTCGACCTTGGTGGCGTGCTTGGGGTCGAGCTCGGCGTACTCGCGCCAGCCGAGGCCGTGGAGGACGTGGTCACCGACGGCGAAGCCCTCGACACGGGAGGCGATGACCTCACCGACCGCGCCGCCGTCCATGGGCCGGTCCAGCTGGAAGGGCGGGACGTACGACTTCACGTCGTTCATGCGGCCGCGCATGTACGGGTCGACCGAGAAGTGCAGGTTGCGGACGAGGATGCGGCCCTCACCGGGCTCGGTGACCGGCGCCTCGCGCAGCGCGAAGTCCTCCGGCTTCGGCCAGCCGTGCGGGCGGGCGACGAGGTGCCATTCACGGCCGGACGCGGGAAGAGCGGACATCTGCGTTGCCTCCTGAGACGTGCTTCAGCAATCCTTCAAATTGCTTCACTACCTGAAACAACCATGCGACCGGATATTTCAGGTTGTCAAGTAAATGGGTATTCTGATGTCCATGGCCAGCAGCAGCACCGGTAGTCCGGACAGACCGCGCACGGACAGACCCACGCACAGTCCGCGTACGGATCCGCTCACCCTCGAGGTGGTGGAGCTCATCGGCACGATCGTGGCCCGCTACCACGAGGAGTACGAGCAGGCCGCGGCGCAGCACTCCCTGACCGGCGCGCAGGCGCGGGTCCTGAGGCTGCTGACGCTCCAGCCGCTCCCCATGCGCCGTATCGCGACGTCCCTGCGGTGCGAGCCGTCGAACGTCACCGGCATCGTGGACCGCCTGGAGTCACGCGGGCTGGTGGAGCGCCGGCCCGATCCGGCGGACCGCCGGGTGAAGGTGGCCGCCGCGACGGAGGAGGGCCGCGCGACGGCGCGGCGCCTGCGGGACGCGCTGGACTTCGCGAACGAGCCGCTGGCGGCGCTCTCGGAGGAGGAGCGCACGGTGCTGCGGGACCTGCTGCGGCGGATGCTGGGCGAGCCATGGCCGGGGGCGGGGCCGGGGCCGGGCACGCAGCCCGGGCCGGGGGCGGGGCTCGGTCCCGCGTAGAGCCAGGGGCCCTGTGGGCGACCCCGACTCGGGGGCCCACTCAATGGGCGATCCCGACGCAGGGTCCGACTCGGGGCCCTGACTCAGGGGGCGCGGCCCCGGCTCAGGGGTCTCCGCTCAGGGTCCCTACACGCACCACCAGAGGAACCAGTCACAGCTCTCCGTCGGCGTCGGGTCCGGGGACGGCTGGGACGGGGGCTGCTCCGGGGCCGGGTCGGAGGGCGGGTCATCGTCGCCCGGGCCGGGGCCGGGGTCCGGGTCGGTACCGGGGTCGGGCTCGCCCGGAGCCGGGTCCTGCGGCGCGGGAGCGCCGGGCTCCCCCGGAGCCTCGGACGCCGCCGGGTCGTCGGGCGCGCCGGAAGCAGACGCTCCGGGGCTCGGGGCCCCGGGAGACGCCGAGGCGCCGGGTGCGCCGGACGCCTGGGCTCCCTCGCCCTCCCCGTCGCCCTCGCCGGGTTCGGCGTCGCCGGACGGCCCGTCGGAGACCGTGGAGGCCGACGCGGTGATCGGGCTGGGGCCGTCGGGGCGCTCGCTGTCACCGGACGGCTCGTTCGGCGCCGGCTGTGCCGTTTCGGCCATGTCGTCCTGCCGTACGGCGGTGGCGGCGCCGTCCTCGCCGGGATGCTCGATCGCCAGCTCGGCCAGGCTCAGCGCGCCGGCCGCCAGCAGCAGGGCGCCGAGGCCGATCAGGACCTTGCGGCCTCGCCGCTTGCGGGCGCGGCGGCCGGCCGTGCGGCCCCGGCGGCGGTTGGCCTGGGTACGCGCACGGCGAGGGCCCGCGGGCGGTTCCTCGTCACGGCTCAGCTCGATGACGAGGTCGTCCGCCGCGGGCATGTGCGGGTCGTCGTGCCGGAGCTCCTCGGCGGGCGTCCCGCAGCCGGCACAGGCCAGGGCGCCGTTGAGGTGCCGCTGACACTGGTGGCAGAAATCCATGGCGCCCGCAGAGTATGCGGGGACACAACACCGGAGATAGCCGGTGTTGTGAGGATCCTGTGAGGAACCGGCCAAGTCTCGGCGTGTCCGTTCCGTTCACCCTTTAGGGGACGGAACAGGGCAGGATGTCCGCATGGTGGACAAGGGACCCTCCGATTCCGTACCCTCCGCCGACTCGTTCGGGCCGGTCCATTTCCAGCTGGTGCTCCTGCGCCGGATGGCCGACTTCCAGCCGGGGCTCGTGGAGGAGGCCAGGCGGGAGCTCGGGGCCTCGATCGCCGACATGCGCGAGGCGAACCGCCGCTGGCAGGCCATGGTGCGGGCGCCCGGCGGGCGCGGCGCCCTTTCCCGCTACCGCTCCGTACTGGGCGAGCCGGAGTCGCGGGCCCGGCGCGGCATCGGCGACCTGGAGTGCGACGCGCTGCTGTGGCGCCTGCCGCTCTGGCCGGACCTGCGCTTCGAGGTGCTGACCGCACCGGGAGGCCGGGGCGTGTGGAACGAGTGGCTCGTACGCGCCCCCGGCGCGCGCGGCCCGGAGCTGCGCACGGCCGCCGACCTGCGCCCGTGGAGCTGCACGGTCGACGAGGTGGCCCGCGCCTTCCCACCGGCGCGCCCACAGGAGGGCAGCGCGCCGACCAGGTGGCGACTGGCGTTCACGCTGCCGGAGGGAGAGGCGTGCGTGGCGGAGTTCACGTGGGGGTTGCTGCAGCGGCTCCTGTGACGGGGGGTCCCGGAGCAGTCCGCCGTCCCGGCACCTGAGGCGCGCCCCGTACGGTCCCGGGTCCTGTCACCCCGTCAGCTCCCCCAGCGCGCGCCGCGCGCCCGGTGACCGGACGATGCGAAGACGTACCGCTCTCGGGAGGATCGTCACCGTGACCGTCAGTCTTGAGCAGTTGCGCCGCTGCCATGTCGCCGTCGATCTGGGAGCCGCCAGGACCCGGGTCTTCGTCAAGGGCGTCGGGCTCGTCGTCGACGAGCCGAGCGTCGCCGCCGTCAACACCCGCACCGGAGCGCTGATCGCCGTCGGCGAGTTCGCGGAGAAGATGACCGGCCGTACCCCCGACTACATCCGGGTCGTCCGCCCCGTCTCCGGCGGCACCGTCGTCGACATCGAGATGGCCCAGCGGATGCTGCGTCACCTGCTGGGCGAGAAGCTCCGCCGCCAGCTGCGCCGCAAGCCGCTGCTGCGCGCCGCCGCCTGTACGCCGCACGACAGCGATCCGCTCGCGCAGCGCGCCACCGTCGAGACGCTCGTCGGCCTCGGCGCCCGGCGCGTCGAACTCGTCGACACCCTCATCGCGGCGGCCGTCGGCTGCGGCCTGCCAGTGGAGGAACCCACCGCCACGATGATCCTGGTGTGCGGGGCGGCCACCACCCAGGTGGCGGTGCTCTCGCTCGGCGCGATCGTCACCGCCGAGCGCATCCCGGTCGGCGGGAACGCCATCGACCACGCGGTCATCCAGTACCTGCGCCACCAGCACGAGCTGATGCTGCCGAGCCAGTCCGTACGCCCCCTCCAGCTCGCCCTGCACGGCAACGGCCTGACCCCCGCAGGGCCCGCGTCCACCGAGATCCACGGGCGTGACGTGGCCACGGGCCTGGCCCGTTCGGTGCTCGTCGACACCGCCGCCGTACGCCAGGCTCTGCACACCCCGCTGACGGCCGTACTCGACGGCATCGGCAAGGTGCTGCGCGACTGCCCGCCCGACCTCGTGGCCGACCTCGTCGACCGCGGCATCATGATGGTCGGCGGCAGCGCGCTGCTGCCGGGCCTGGACCAGATGCTGCGCGACGCGACCGGCATGCCGGTGCACATCGCGGAACGGCCCGACATCTGCGCCGTTCTGGGACTCGGCGCGATGCTGGAGGGCCGCATCCAGCCGCTGACGATGAACCCGCTCACCGAAGCGGAGTGACCGGAAGCGGGACTGGCGGCGGAACCGGGAGCGGGACCGGGACTGGGGGCGGGCGCGAAACCGGGACTGGGGCTGGAAGCGGGAGCAGGCTTCCGTCATTGCTCCAGGCGGTACTGAGCCTCGGCACCGACCTCGACCTGCGCACCACGCTCCAGCGGATCGTGGACTCCGCCGCCGAGCTGACCGGCGCGCGGTACGGCGCGCTCGGCGTCGTCGACCCGGAGCGGGGACGGATCACCGACCTCTACACGTACGGGATGACGGAGGACGAGCGGCAGCGCGTCGGCCCGCTGCCCGACGGGCGTCGCGGGGTGCTGGGCGCGCTGATCCGGGACGGCGAGCCGCTGAGGCTGGACGACCTGACGGCCGATCCGCGCTCGTGCGGCGTACCGCCCGGCCATCCGCGGATGCGGACCTTCCTCGGCGTACCGATCCGCGTCGACACCGAGGTGTTCGGCAACCTCTACCTCACCGAGAAGCGTGCCGGCACCTTCACCGAAGAGGACCTCGCCATGCTGCGCGTGCTGGCCTCGCAGGCCGGCATCGCGATCGGCAACGCCCGGCTGTACGAGACGGCACGGCAGCGCGAACGCTGGATCGAGGGCGCTGCCGCCGTGACGACCGCGCTGCTGACGGGCGAGCCGGCGGGCCACCCCACGGGCGGCGCCACAGACGACTCCGCAGGCGACTCCGCGGTTGACCCCATGGGCGACTCCACGGGAGACGCGCTGACGACGGTCGCCGAGCGGGCCCGTGTGCTGGCCGACGCGTCGGCGGGTGTCGTCCTCCAGCCGACCGAGGAGGGCGGCATGGAGATCGTCGCCGCGTCCACCCCGCACGACCCGGGTGACCTGATCGGTACGACGATCGCGCCGGGCTCGCCCGTGCTGGCGCACCTGCTGGGCGGCGAACCGGTCTTCGTCGAGGACTCCGCGACCGACCCCCGCATGACGACCCACGTACGCACGCGCTTCGGGCCCTCGATGATGCTGCCGTTGCAGAGCGGCGGGAAGCTGATCGGCACCCTCGCGCTACCGCGCCGCCGCGGCGGCCGCCCCTACACGGCGCTGGAGCGGCTACTCGCCTCGCAGTTCGCCTCCCAGGCCGCCCTCGCGCTCGTACTCGCGGACGCTCGGCGGAACCGGGAGCGCTTGGCGGTGTACGAGGACCGCGACCGCATCGCCCGCGACCTGCACGATCTGGTGGTCCAGCGGCTGTTCGCCACCGAGATGATGCTGGAGTCCACCCGGCGGCGGGCGGAGCCCGGGTCACCGGATGCCGACCTGCTGGACCGGGCCGTGGACGAGCTGGACTCGACGATCCAGGAGGTCAGGACCGCCATCTTCGCGCTCCAGCAGCCCCCGGCTGAGGTCCCCCGCTCCTTCCGCGGCCGCGTGCTGCGCGAGACGGGCGGCGCGGCCGCGCTCCTCGGCTTCCAGCCCTCGGTCCACTTCACCGGCGCGGTGGACACGCTGGTCAGCGGTCCGGTGGCCGATGAGCTCCTCTCCACCCTGCGCACCGCGCTCGCCGAGGCCCACCGCCGCACCGACGTGTCGTCCGTGGACGTCGAGGTGGACGCGACGGCCGTCCTGCCGGACGGCCGCCCGGGTGTCCGCCTGGTGGTCAGGGACGACGGCACGGCGGACGACGGCAGTCGGAGTGCCGCCTTGACGTGGCAGTCGCCCCGCTGACGGCCGTTACGCGGCGGGAACCTCCCTCAGCAGGCGCGAACCCCAGGGGCACCAGTACAGGCCGGGCAGGAAGGCGCCGCCCGCCTCGTCGAGGTGATCCTCGACATACATCACGGACGCGTCGCACACCTCGATGGCGACCTCGAAGAAGTTGATGGTGCCGGGGTCGAGGTGGAAGCTCCAGCCGGGGTTGTACGGCGCCGGTCGCTTGATGATCCGGCCCAAGACATGGACCTTCTCCTTCTCCTTGCCGCTCAGGATGTCCCTGGCCTCCTGGATCCTCGCGGGGTCGGTGAGCTGGAAGACGAACTTCTCCCGCATGGGCGGATAGTCGAATTCGAAGTACGCCGCCTCGGCCGCCGCGGCCCGTGACGGAGCGCTCACGGCCCCGGCCCCCTGGGCCGGCTGAGCCAGGGTGAGGGCCAGCATCAGAACTGAGATGAGCGTGGCCAGCTTGGTGGCGAAATACCGCATGTACACCTCCGGTCGAGCGTCGGCGCAGGAGCACGCCGCGACATCATTGTTACGCTGCGTATTCACCACCTATGCGGGGCACCTGGCACCTTGGCGACAACTCGCCACGGCAGGGACCGCCGAAAATCGCTCGCGCCCTCACCGCCCACGCCGCCACAGTGACGCGATGACCGAGATGTGGACCCCTGCCCTCGCGGGCGCGGCCGCCGGGCTCGGGGTCGCCATGCCTCTGGGCGCCGTCGGCGTACTGCTCGTTCAGCAGGCCATGCGCGACCGGCGCGGAGCCAGGGCCGCCGCGTCGGCGGTCGCCGTCGTCGACATGGTCTACGCGGCGGTGGCCACCGCGCTGGGGCCGCTCGTCGCAGCGGCGCTGTCCGGCGTCGAGGCGTGGGTGCGGCTCGTCTCCGCCGCCGTGCTGCTGGGCATCGCCGCACACGGCCTGCGGGCCTCGTGGCACACGGCGGAGCCGGCCGGATCAGCGGAGCCGACCGGATCAGCGGAGTCCGCCGCCCTTCCGCAGCCGCCCCAGACCGCGGGGCGGACGTTTCTGCGGTTCACGGCGCTGACCTTCATCAACCCCACCACCGCCCTCTACTTCGCGGCGCTCACCACGGCCCAGGGCACCGCGCTGCGCGGCGCGGCGGCCGGGACGGTGTTCGTGGCCGGGGTGTTCGTCGCGTCGCTGGCGTGGCAGCAGGTGCTCGTGGCGGGGAGCGGCGCCGCCGGAGCCCGTGCCTCCGCCCGCGTACGGACATGGACCTTCCGCATCGGGTACGGCCTGGTGGCGGCGTACGCGGTGAAACTGGCCCTGCCGCTGCCCTGACCCCGCTTCCCCCGCGGCGCCGCGCGGAGAGAATGGTGGGGCCACCGACAGCGAGGAGACGACGAGTGACCACCCTGTTTCCGGCACTGGCCACCCGGCCGGACCGGCCCGCGCTGCGTTTCGGCGAGCGGAACACGCTCACGTACGGCGAACTGAGCGCGGCGGCAGGCGCTTTGGCCGCGCGACTCCGCCCGTCGACCCACCAGCCGGGCACCCACAAGGCGGGCACCCACCAGCCGGGCACTCAGGAGGCGGGCGCTCACCGGCCGGAAACCCGGCAACCGGGGCGGATCGCCGTGTGGGCCACGCCCACCGCGGAGACCGCCGTCGCGGTGGTCGCCGCCCTGCTCGCCGGCGTACCGGCCGTACCGCTCAACCCGAAGACAGGCGAGCGCGAGCTGACGCACATCGTCACCGACAGCGCGCCCGACCTGGTGCTCGCCGCGCCTGGCGACGATCTGCCGGCACCGCTCGCAGACGTGGCGCGCGTGGACGTCACCCTCGCCACCCTCGCCACGGACGGGGCCGGGCTCCCGGAGGGCCTGCTTCCGTCCGAGCCGCAGGACCCCGAAGCCCCCGCCCTCATCGTCTACACCTCCGGCACGACGGGCCCGCCCAAGGGCGCGGTCCTCCCCCGCCGCGCGATCGCGGCGTCGCTGGACGCGTTGGAGGAGGCGTGGGCGTGGACGTCCGACGACGTCCTCGTACACGCCCTGCCCCTCTTCCACGTCCACGGGCTGATCCTCGGAATCCTCGGCCCCCTCCGGCGCGGCGGGTCCGTACGCCACCTCGGCTCGTTCACCACGGACGGGGTCACGCGCGAGCTGGCGTCGGGCGGAACCATGCTGTTCGGCGTACCGACGATGTACCACCGCCTCGCCGAGGCCCTCCCCTCCGACCCGGAGCTGACCAAGGCACTGGCCGGCGCACGTCTGCTGGTCTCCGGCTCGGCGGCACTACCCGTCCACGACCACGAACGGATCGCCGCCGCGACGGGACGGCGCGTCATCGAGCGGTACGGCATGACCGAGACTCTGATGAACACCGGCATCCGCGTCGACGGCGAGCCCCGCCCCGGCTCGGTCGGCGTGCCCCTGCGCGGCGTCGAGCTGCGCCTGGTCGAGGAGGACGGCTCGGAGATCACCGCGTACGACGGGGAGACGGTCGGCGAGATCCAGGTGCGCGGGCCGAACCTGTTCACGGAGTACCTCAACCGCCCGGACGCCACCGCCGCGGCTTTCGACGGCCCGTGGTTCCGTACCGGCGACATGGCGGTACGGGACGCGGACGGTTCGGTACGGCTGGTGGGGCGCAAGACCACCGACCTCATCAAGAGCGGTGGCTACAAGATCGGCGCTGGTGAGATCGAGAACACGCTCCTGGACCACCCGGGCGTACGCGAAGCCGCCGTCACCGGCGAACCGGACGCCGACCTGGGGGAACGGATCGTGGCCTGGATCGTCCCCGCGGACCCCGGAAACCCACCCGCCGCGCGCGAGCTGACCGACCATGTGGCGGCCCAGCTCGCCCCCCACAAGCGTCCCCGTACCGTCCACTACCTCGACGCGCTGCCCCGCAACGACATGGGCAAGGTCATGAAGCGGGCCCTCCATGTCTGAGAACCCTGGGCCTGTGAACTCCCGGCCTGAGAACTCCCAGCCTGAGAACTCCCAGCCTGAGGACTGCCGGCCTGAGGACTCGCGCCTGCCGGCCCGCCGCGCGATCGCCCTCCTCACCGACGACTTCGTCGAGCACAAGCCCCCCGCCCGGCACACCGTCCCCGACGGGCCACTGTCCTGGCAGGGTTACGACGCCTCACGCGCGCGTGCCGCCGACCGTACGGGCGAGGACGAGTCCATCCTGTACGGCACGGCGACCATCGGCGGCCGCCACTGCGCGCTGCTCGCCTTCGAGTTCGGCTTCCTCGGCGGCTCCCTGGGCCAACGGGCCGGCGACCGCCTGGAGGACGCTTACCGCCTGGCACGCGAGCAGCGCGTTCCGCTGGTCTCGCTCGTTGCGACGGGCGGCAGCCGTATGCAGGAGGGCATGGTCGCGCTGACCCAGCTCCAGCGGGTGGCGCGTGCGACGGTGCTGCTCCGGGAGGCGGGGGTGCCCCACATCACCGTGTTGCGGGATCCGTCCACCGGCGGCGGCTGGGCGACGGTCGGTGCCGGCGCCGATGTGATCCTGGCCCTGCCCGGTGCGCAGATCGGTTTCGCCGGCTCGCGCGTACGGCCGCCGGACGCGGACCCGTCGGCGTACACGGCCGAGGGCCAGCTGGCGGCCGGGCACATCGACGCCGTCGTGCGCCCGGAGGAACTCCGCGAGACGGTCACGCGCTGGCTGACGGCGCTGACGACTCCTGCACCGGGGCCCGTGGAGCCGCCCTCCGCCCTGTCGGATGCGGCCGCCCTCCCCGCCAGCGGCTGGGACGCGGTGCGCCAAGCGCGCGACCCGGCCAGGCCGCGCGCCGCGGCATACCTGGACGGGTACTTCACGTACCGGCTGCCGTTGGTGGGCGACCGCTGCGGCGGTACGGACCCGGGGCTGCTGTCCGGCGTGGGGATACGCCCCGACGGGCGGGCGGTCGCGTACGTCGCCCAGTGCGGCACCGCGACCCGGCCGGCCGGGTACCGCACGGCCGCCCGCGTGATCCGCCTCGCGGACCGGCTCGGCCTGCCCGTACTGACCCTCGTCGACACGCCGGGCGCCGCGAACGACGCCGAGGCGGAGCATACGGGCGCGGGCGCGGCGATCGCGGACGCGTTCGCGGCGGTCGCCGGGGCGAGGGTGCCGGTGACGACGCTGCTGATCGGCGAGGGCGGCTCGGGCGGGGCGCTGGCCCTCGCGGCCCCGGGCCACACCTGGGCGACGCCCGACAGCTACTTCTCGGTGATCGCACCGGAGCTGGCGGCCGCGATACTCAAACGACCTCCCGAGGAAGCCCCGCGGACGGCCGAGCAGCTACGGCTGCGCCCGCAGGACCTCGTGGAGCTGGGCATCGTGCGCGGCATCGTGGGCGGCACCGTGTGACGTGACGCCGCCGCGCATCAGGGCGTCTCCTCCAGGCAGTCGCCCTGTGCCAGGTCCACCTCGGCGAGGTCGAGCGCGGCGGTCAGTTCATTGAGGCGGGCACGCAGGGCGCGGACTTCGTCCAGTGACATGCCGGTCGCGGCGGCGATCCGTCGCGGCACCCCGAGGGCGCGCTCACGCAGGGCCGTCCCGGCCTCGGTGGGACGCACGGTCACGGACCGCTCGTCCTCGGGGCTGCGGCGGCGCTCGACGTAGCCGGCACCCTCCAGGCGCTTGAGCAGAGGCGAGAGGGTGCCGGAGTCGAGGCGCAGGTGTGCGCCGATGCGCTTCACGGGCAGTTCGCCGTGTTCCCAGAGCACCAGCATGACGAGGTACTGGGGGTAGGTGAGGCCGAGGTCCTTCAGCGCGGTGCGGTACACGCCGTTGAAGGCGCGGGTGGCGGCGTGGAGCGAGAAGCAGATCTGGTGGTCGAGGCGGAGGAAGTCCTCGTCGCGCACGGTCCCGGGCATGTCCATGGAGCCATGATACTCCGCGCACCATTGAGTTGTGCACAACTAAATAGTGCGCTACAAAGAGGTCTGTCATCAGTCTCATCAGTCCCGCACACGAGAGGACGACCCCCTCCATGAACGCCCTGTACACCGCCGTCGCCACCGCCAACGGCCGCGAAGGCCGCACCATCAGCTCCGACGGCCACATAGACCTGCCGCTCGCCCACCCCAAGCCGCTGGGCGGCAACGGACAGGGCACCAACCCGGAGCAGCTCTTCGCCGCCGGTTACGCCGCGTGCTTCGCCAGCGCGATGGGCGCGATCGGGCGCCAGGAGAAGATCGACGTCAAGGACGCCTCGGTCACCGCCGAGGTGAGCATCGGCAAGGACGGCGACGGCGGCTTCGGGCTCGCCGTGGTGATGCGCGTCGAGCTCCCGGACCACCTCCAGGGCGAGGCGGGCCGCGAGCTGCTGGAGAAGACGCACGCGTACTGCCCGTACTCCAAGGCGACGCGCGGCAACATCCCGGTGGAGCTCGTCATCGAGTGACCCGTACGACCACGACTCCGACCACGACAACGACCACAACGGCGACCACGGCGGCGGCAGCTGGGACGGGGGCGCGGGCGGGAGCGGTCAGTAGCCCTGCCCGCCCCACCCCTTGACCGCCGTCGGCTCCAGCCGTCGCGAACGGTAGCTCTCGCCGTCGAGGGTGAGGACGTCCGCGTGGTGGACGAGGCGGTCGACCGTCGCCGAGGCGATACCGCTGTCGCCGAAGACCTCGTCCCAGCGACCGAAGGGCCGGTCGCTGGTGACGATCAGCGAGGCGCGCTCGTAGCGGTGCGACACCAGCCGGAAGAAGAGATGGGCGACGTCGTCCTCGAACGGCACGTACCCGACCTCGTCCACGATCAGCAGCGGATACGTGTCGAGCTCCGCGAGCAGCTTTCCGAGTCGGCCCGCGGCCTTGGCCTCCCGGAGCCGGTCGGCCCAGTCGGCTGCGGTGGCGAACAGCACCCGGTGACCCGCCTGGCAGGCCCGCACCCCCAGCGCGATGGCGAGATGCGTCTTGCCGGTACCGGGCGGGCCGAGGAGTACCACGTTGGCCCGGCGCGTGACGAAGTCGACCTTCCCGAGCCGAACGAGCGTCTGCGGGTCGGGCGCCCGGAGGTGCCCGTCGTCGAACATCTCCAGGAGCTTGCGGGCCGGAAAGCCGGCGGCCTGGATCAGCTCCTCCGCCTTGGAGCGCTCATCGTCGCGCTCACGCCCGCCGCCGCCTCCGCGCCCCGGCGCGTCGGCTCGGGCGACTCCGTCACCACGGCTACCCAGGTCGTCGCTTCCGTCACTCACGTCCCTCTCGTCCGCCTTCCGCCCGTCACGCTGGCGCGGCAGGACGACGAAGTGCGGCGACTCCTTCACCCCATGGCCTTTGGGGTCGTGCGCGGCCATCGGCCCGGACATGTACGCGAGGATCGCCGCGGAGACGATGAACGCCATGTGGATGACGGTGCCCCACAACAGGTCGTGCCGGGGCGTGTGATGGACGTCCACGAACATTTGGAGCAGGTGCACGGACGAAATTCCGACGATCGCCGTCGCCAGCTTCACCTTCAGCACATTGGAATTGACGTGCGACAGCCACTCCGGCTGATCGCGGTGCCCTTGAAGTCCGATACGCGAGACGAACGTCTCGTACCCGCCCACGATGACCATGATCAGCAGGTTGGCGATCATCACGACATCGACCAGCTTGAGGACCGCGAGCATGACGTAGGTCTCGTCCGCCTGGCCGCTGACGACGTGGTCGACGAGGTGCCAGAGCTCGTTGAAGAACTTGTAGACGTACACCCCCTGTGCGGCCACGAGGCCGAAGTACAGCGGGGCTTGGAGCCAGCGGGTGGCGAACAGGGCCAGGCCGATGGTCGTGATGGTCGACGGGGACGAGGATGCACGGGACAACGGGACCTCCAGCGGCGGGGGGTTCCGCCATTCTGGTGCGCTGCCGCCGAAAATCTTAATTCGAGCCACCCTTTGGGATTAATAGAATTCCAGTAGCACAACACCTCTGAGGGTTCATCACATATATCGACACAGAGCAAGGGTGAACATCCAGACATGTCGATATGCCGACTCGCACTCTCGCAGCTCCCGCCTTCGCCTACTCCCCGCGGTCAGCCGGAAAACCGGGGTGCGACGAGGCGCGTGGGCGCATAACGTGTGGGCCATGTCGAGCCCCGAGTCGGACGAGGTGGGGGCTTTCGGTCACGCCGTCAGCCCCTGAACCACTGAGCCCTGCCGCCCCTGCCCTCCCGCCGCGTGCCTCCCGCGCGCGTGCGCGGCCGGGTCGGACGCGCGTGCCTTCGGGTGCTGACCGCGGTGACGAGATGCCCTTCCCCCGCTTCTCCTCACCCGGAGCCCCTCGATGCCCCTCTCCCTGTATCTGCTCGCCATGGCGGTCTTCGCCATGGGCACCTCCGAGTTCATGCTCGTCGGCCTGGTGCCGTACATCGCCTCGGACTTCGGCGTCACCGTCGCGGCGACCGGAACGCTCACCTCGGCCTTCGCCTTCGGCATGGCCGTCGGCGCCCCGCTCATGGCGGCGCTCGCCCGCACCTGGCCAGGGCGGCGGAGTCACCTCGGGTTCGTCCTCGTGTTCCTGGCAGCCCATGTCGTGGGCGCCGCCACCACGAACTTCACGGTGCTGTGCGCGACGCGGGTGGTCGCGGCCCTCGCGAATGCCGGGTTCCTCGCCGTAGCTCTGACCACCGCCGCCGCACTCGTCCCGCCCCGTAAGAAGGGACGCGCGTTGGCCGTGCTGCTGTCCGGCACGACGGTGGCCACCGTCGCCGGTGTCCCGGCGGGATCGGCACTCGGCACACTGCTCGGCTGGCGTGCCACCTTCTGGGCCGTCGCCGTGCTCTGCCTTCCGGCGGCGTTCGGCATCCTCATGGGCCTCCCGGCGCGGGCCCCGATGGAGCACCTCACCGGCGGCCCGGCCCTGCGTTCGGAACTGGCAGAGCTCCGAAGGCCGCGGCTGGTCCTCGTCATGGCAGTCGGCGCGCTGGTCAATGCGGCGACCTTCGCCGGCTTCACCTTCCTAACCCCCGTCGTGACCGACGTCGCGGGGCTCGGCGAGCTGTGGGTCCCCGTCGCCCTGATGCTCTTCGGCGCCGGCTCCTTCGCCGGTGTCACTCTCGCCGGACGCCTGTCCGACCGGCGGCCCGGCCTGGTGATCGCCTCCGGGGGGCCGCTCCTACTCGCCGGCTGGCCGGCTCTGGCGCTGCTGGCGGACAGGCCGATCGCCCTGTTCGTCCTCGTCTTCACTCAGGGCGCGCTGTCCTTCGCGCTGGGCGGCACACTGATCACGCGCGTCCTCTACGAGGCGGCGGGAGCCCCCACCATGGCCGGCTCCTACGCGACCGCGGCCCTCAACATCGGCGCCGCCGCCGGGCCCCTTTTCGCCGCGGCCACCCTCACCACCGGCGCCCGAACCCTCGGGCCGCTCTGGGCGAGCGGCCTCCTCACCCTGCTCGCGCTCCTCGTCGCGTACGCCTGGCGCGGTGTGGTCACGGCGCAGCCGGCCGGAGCGGAACGACCGGTGCGCGGGAGGAGGGTGGGCCGCGAACAGTAGAGTGGCCTGCGTCACCGGTATGCCGGCATTCGTGGCGGATCGCACGTCCGCCGAGTGCCCGGATTATCGGATCCTCGCCCTACGCTGGATGGCATGTCCCAGACCCTGCGTTCTCCTGTCCAGCCGGATGCCGAAGCCCTGAATTCGGCGATCCGAGAGCTGTGGGCGCGCGCCGGCGGGCAGCTGTCCCCGGATGAGCACCGGATCTATCAGCGCCTCGTCGTCCTGTGGGCTGCCGCGCAGCAGGGGGACGTCGCCTCGGCGGCGTAGCCTCACCGCGCGGCAGCCGCACCGTGCCCGTACGCCCCGTGCACATTCGTAGCGGGGCATGCGAGGGGCATACGAGGGGTCATGGCGGACGCGTGACGGTTCAGCGGCGGCACCGCCGGGAGCGGCGGTGCCCGCTCGTACGTCTCCGTGGACAGAAACGTTTCTGCTGACCACTGCTGTGGTGGGGCGGGTGGGACTCGAACCCACGGCCGACGGATTATGAGTCCGCTGCTCTAACCGGCTGAGCTACCGCCCCTTACGGCGCGTCGCGCACATTTGTGCGCGCCGTCTGCCGCAGCATAGCCGCTCATACGATCTCCTGCTCCGGATGGTCGGCATACGCACGTCCATGAAGACTGCGCTGGGCGCTGCGTGGTTCCCGTCGCGGCCGGATCAGCCCGGGAAGCCTCGCTCCCCACCGGAAACGCGAAAGAGGACCCCCTCCCAGGGGTCCTCTTCCAGCACCGCTCCCCCGACTGGACTCGAACCAGTAACCCTCCGGTTAACAGCCGAATGCTCTGCCAATTGAGCTACAGGGGATCGCGCTCCCCCGACTGGACTCGAACCAGTAACCTGCCGGTTAACAGCCGGCTGCTCTGCCAATTGAGCTACAGGGGATTGCTGCGTTGCACCGAACGCACCCACCCGGGGCTTCCCGGGCGGCGCTCGCTCGCTGCGACACATACATTAGCGCAAGCAGGGGGGTGCTCCGCCAATCGGTTCCCGGGGTGATCTCCGGCCACGCGGGTAGGCGGCCAGCACCAACGCCTTCGGAAGGGTGGCAGCCATGCGGTACAAGCTCGCGTTCGTCGTTGGACTGGCCGTCGGGTACGTGCTCGGCACCCGGGCAGGCCGGGAGCGGTACGAACAGTTGCGGAAGTCCGCGCGAGACATCTCCCAGAACCCGGCTGTGCGCAACGCCGCCGAGTCCGCCGCGCACACCGGGCGGGAGGTGGCCGAGAAAGCGCTCCACGCCGTGAGCGACAAGGTCGGGGACCGGGTGCCCGAGTCGGTCGCCGAGCGGGTGCGATCGTTGCGGGAGCGCGGCCAGGGTGGTGAGGACGAGTGGGGGACCACTAACACCTGAGCCGGCGGCCTGTCCGGGTGGCCCGTGAGCCCGGCGGGCCGCTCGGCCGTGGTGCCGTTGGGCCGCTCAGCCGTTGGGCCGTTGGGCCGTTGGGCCGTTGCGCCAGTGGATCGACGGACCGGTGACACCCCGGTCGGTAACACCCCGGTCGGTGGCACCCCGACGGGTGGCGACCGGCCGCGGTGCCTGGCGGGTCGGCGTGTGTCCCGAGTGCGGCAGAATCTATGCCCATGGGGATAGTCGCCGGGTTGGACAGTTCGTCGGGTTTCACGCGCATCGTCGTCTGTGACACGGACACGGGCGCCGTACTGCGACAGGGCTACGCGCCGCATCCCGTCGAGCCGAAGGCCACCGAGGTGGACCCGCAGGCGTGGCTTCTCTCCCTCGGAGAGGCCGCTTCCGGCGGCCTGCTCGAGGGCGTGCAGGCCATCGGCGTCTCCGCGCAGCAGCACGGGCTGCTGCCGCTGGACCCGCAGGGGGCGCTGGTACGGCCGGCCCTGGTCGGCAATGACAAGCGCGCGCAGGTGGCCGCCGCGGACCTGATCGAGGCGTTCGGCGGCCGTCAGGCATGGGCCGAGGCCGTCGGTTGCGTACCGCAGGCGGCGCAGCCGGTGGCGAAGCTGCGCTGGCTGGCGCGTACCGAGCCGGAGGCGGCGGCGCGTGTGGCGATGGTGATGCAGCCGCACGACTGGCTGGTGTGGCAGCTGCTGGGGCGGCCGGCGCGCCGTACGACGGACCGGGGGGCGGCTTCCGGTACGGGTTACTGGTCGGCCGGCACCGGTGCGTACCGGCCCGATCTGGTGGAGCTGGCGCTGGGGCACCAGGCCGCGCTGCCGGAGGTGCTGGGGCCCGCCGAGGCCGCGGGGATCACGCCCGAGGGGCTGCTGATCTCCGCCGGGACGGGCGAGACCATGGCCGCCGCGCTGGGGCTCGGACTCGGGCTCGGTGACGCCGTGGTGTCCCTCGGCGCGTCGGGGTCGGTGATGGCCGTGCACCACGAGGCACTGGCCGATCCGCGCGGCATGATCACGGCGTTCGCGGACGCGGCGGGGATGCACCTGCCGGTCGTGCACACCTCGAACGCCGTACGGGCGCTGCGCGGCACCGCGGAGATGCTGGGCGTGGACAGCCTGGAGGAGCTGTCGGCGCTGGCGCTGAAGTCGACGCCGGGCGCGTCCGGGCTCGTACTCCTGCCGTATCTGGAAGGCGAGCGGACGCCGCAGCTGCCCCACACGGCGGGGACCCTGAGCGGCCTGCGGCGCGAGTCGATGAAGCCGGAGCACCTGGCGCGGGCCGCCTTCGAGGGCATGCTGTGCTCGCTCGCGGACGCGATGGACGTACTGCGCGGACGCGGTGTGGAGGTGCGGCGGGTGTTCCTGCTGGGGGCGGCCGCCGAGCTGCCCGCCGTGCAGGCCGCCGCGCCGGCGATCTTCGGCGCCCAGGTCGTCGTACCGCAGCCGGCGGATTACGCGGCGCTCGGCGCGGCGCGGCAGGCGGCGTGGGCGCTGGGGGCGTCGCACGGCGTGCTGTCCCCGCAGGCGCCGCCGGCCTGGCAGGCGGCCGCGATGCAGGTCTTCGAGCCGGGCGAGGAGCTGGCCGTGGGGCAGGCGGTGCGGCAGCAGTACGGGGCGACGCGGGACCAGCTGCACCCGGGCGCGTTCGACGCCTGAGCGCCCGCCCGGGTTTTCGCGGCACGGGCGGCCCGGGTTTTCGCGGCACGGGCGGCCCGGGGCTCGTCGCCGCCCCTTGTTCTGGGAAATCGGCTCGTAACCGGCCCGGGCGGTGGGGATAGTTGATGGTGTGCTCAGACAACTTCTTCGACGCCACCTAGGGCCGTACAAGCGGCCCATCGTCGTGTTGGTGGTCCTTCAGTTCCTGCAAACCTGCGCTTCCCTCTACCTCCCCAGCCTGAACGCCGACATCATCGACAACGGTGTCGTCACCGGCGACACGGGCTACATCCTGCGGTTCGGCGCCGTGATGATCGCCGTCTCGGTGGTGCAGGTGGTCTGCAACATCGGCGCCGTCTACTACGGGGCGCGCACGGCGGCCGCGCTCGGCCGGGACGTGCGGGCGGCGGTCTTCGACCGGGTGCAGTCGTTCTCGGCCCGGGAGGTCGGGCAGTTCGGGGCGCCGTCGCTCATCACGCGTACCACCAATGACGTCCAGCAGGTCCAGATGCTGGTGCTGATGTCGTTCACGCTGATGGTGTCGGCGCCGATCATGTGCGTGGGCGGCATCGTCATGGCGCTCGGGCAGGACGTGCCGCTGTCGGCGGTGTTGCTGGCCGTGGTGCCGGTGCTCGGCGTCTCCGTCTCGCTCATCGTGAAGCGGATGCGGCCGCTGTTCCGCACGATGCAGGAGCGGCTCGACGCCGTGAACCGGGTGCTGCGCGAGCAGATCACCGGCAACCGGGTCATCCGGGCCTTCGTGCGGGACGCCTACGAGCGGGAGCGGTTCGGGGCGGCGAACGGCGCTCTGACCGACGTGTCCATGGCTACAGGGCGGCTGATGGCGCTGATGTTCCCGACGGTGATGACCGTGGTGAACGTGTCGAGCGTCGCGGTGGTGTGGTTCGGCGCGCACCGGATCGACGGTGACGAGATGCGGATCGGGGCGCTGACGGCCTTCCTCGCGTACCTGATGCAGATCGTGATGGCTGTGATGATGGCCACCTTCATGTTCATGATGGTGCCGCGCGCCGAGGTGTGCGCGGAGCGCATCGAGGAGGTGCTGCGGACCGAGTCGAGCGTCGTGCCGCCGGCATCGCCGGTACGGGAGCTGGTCCGCCACGGGCACTTGGAGATACGGAACGCAGACTTCCGCTATCCGGGCGCCGAGGAGCCGGTGCTGCGTGGGGTGGATCTGGTCGCCCGGCCCGGCGAGGTGACGGCGGTCATCGGCTCGACGGGCAGCGGCAAGTCGACGCTGCTGGGGCTGGTGCCGCGGCTGTTCGACGCGACGGGCGGGGAGGTGCTGGTCGACGGGGTCGACGTGCGCGCGCTCCACCCGGCGCTGATGGCGCGCACGGTCGGGCTCGTACCGCAGAAGCCGTACCTCTTCTCCGGGACGATCGCGACGAACCTGCGGTACGGGAACCCCGACGCCACGGACGAGGAACTGTGGCACGCGCTGGAGGTGGCGCAGGCCGCCGACTTCGTACGGGAGCTGGAACACGGTCTCGAGGCGCCGATCGCGCAGGGCGGGACGAACGTGTCGGGCGGGCAGCGGCAGCGGCTGGCGATCGCGCGGACGCTGGTGCAGCGGCCGGAGATCTACCTCTTCGACGACTCCTTCTCGGCGCTGGACTACGCCACGGACGCGCGGCTGCGCGCGGCGCTGGCGGCCGAGACGGCGGACGCGACGGTGGTGATCGTGGCGCAGCGGGTGTCGACCATCCGCGACGCCGACCGGATCGTGGTCCTCGACGAGGGCCGGGTCGTGGGGGCGGGACGCCATCAGGAGCTGATGGCGGCGAATGAGACGTACCGGGAGATCGTGCTCTCCCAGCTGACGGAAGCGGAGGCAGCCTGATGGCGGGGCCGGCGGGACGGATGATGGCCGGCGGCGGCCCCGACCAGAGGTCGATGGACTTCAAGGGGTCGGGCAGGCGGCTGCTGCGGCAGCTGGCGCCGGAGAAGGCCACGCTGTGGCTGATGCTGGTGGCCGGTGTGGTGAGCGTGGCGCTGTCGGTGGTCGGGCCGATGATCCTCGGCAAGGCCACGGACCTGATCTTCGCGGGGGTGGTGGGGCGCGGGATGCCGGAGGGCGCCTCCAAGGAGCAGACGCTGGAGGCGCTGCGGGCGAAGGGTGACGACGGGCTCGCGGACATGCTGTCCGGGGTGGCCTTCACGCCCGGGCACGGGATCGACTTCGGCGCCGTGGGTGCGGTGTTGCTGGTGGTGCTGGGGGTGTACGTGGGCGCCGGTGTGACGATGCTGGTGTCGACACGCCTGTCGATCAAGGTCATCAACCGGACCGTGTACCGGATGCGCGAGGACGTCCAGGCGAAGCTGGAGCGGTTGCCGCTGTCGTACTTCGACAGGGCCAAGCGCGGCGAGGTGCTGAGCCGTGTAACGAACGACATCGACAACATCTCGCAGACCATGCAGCAGACCATGGGCCAGCTGATCAACTCGGCGCTGACCATCGTGGGTGTGCTGGCGATGATGTTCTGGATCTCGCCGCTGCTGGCTCTGGTCGCGCTGGTGACCGTGCCGTTGTCGGTGGTGGTGGCGACGAGGGTGGGCAAGCGGTCGCAGCCGCATTTCGTACGGCAGTGGCAGTCGACGGGCCGGCTCAACGCCCATATCGAGGAGATGTACAGCGGGCACGCGCTGGTGAAGGTCTTCGGGCGGCAGGAGGAGGCTGCCGAGGGCTTCCGGGAGCAGAACGAGGCGCTGTACGAGGCCGGGTTCAAGGCGCAGTTCAACAGCGGGCTCATGCAGCCGCTGATGTTCTTCGTGTCGAACCTCAACTACGTGCTGGTGGCCGTGGTGGGCGGGCTGCGGGTCGCGTCGGGGACGCTGTCCATCGGGGACGTGCAGGCGTTCATCCAGTACTCGCGGCAGTTCTCGATGCCGCTGACGCAGGTGGCGTCGATGGCGAACCTGGTGCAGTCGGGGGTCGCGTCCGCCGAGCGGATCTTCGAGCTGCTGGATGCGGAGGAGCAGGCTCCGGACGCCGCGCCGGTGGCCGGGCGGGTCTTCGAGCCGGCGGGGCGGGTGTCACTGGAGAAGGTGTCGTTCCGCTACGAGCCGGACAAGCCGCTCATCGAGGACCTGTCGCTGACGGTCGAGCCGGGGCAGACGGTCGCCATCGTCGGCCCGACGGGCGCGGGCAAGACGACGCTCGTGAACCTGCTGATGCGGTTCTACGAGGTGACGGGCGGCCGGATCCTCTTCGACGGGGTGGACGCGACCACGCTGTCGCGCGAGGAGTTGCGGTCGCGCATCGGCATGGTGCTCCAGGACACCTGGCTGTTCGGCGGCACGATCGCCGACAACATCGCGTACGGCGCGCCGCGCTCGCGCGAGGTCTCGCGGGAGGAGATCGAGGCGGCGGCGCGGGCGGCGCACGCGGACCGGTTCATCCGGACGCTCCCGGACGGGTACGACACCGTCATCGACGACGAGGGCGCGGGGGTGAGCGCGGGTGAGAAGCAGCTGATCACGATCGCGCGGGCGTTCCTGTCGGACCCGGTCATCCTGATCCTGGACGAGGCGACGAGCTCCGTGGACACGCGGACCGAGGTGCTGATCCAGAAGGCGATGGCGCGGCTGGCGCACGGGCGGACGAGTTTCGTGATCGCTCACCGGCTGTCGACGATCCGCGACGCGGACGTGATCTTGGTGATGGAGAATGGTGCGATCGTCGAACAGGGGACGCATGCGGAGCTATTGGCGGCGGAGGGCGCGTACGCACGCCTGTACGCGGCGCAGTTCGCGCAAGCGGTCGCCGAGGTGGACTGACCGGCCGCGTGACGGCGAAGCACAGCAACGGGAGATGGGGGACATGGGGGACGTGGGGGAAACAGGGGACACGGCGGAAACGGGCGAGGGCGCGCGGCCGGACGGCAGCCGGGCGGGGACGGGGCTGGCGCTGTGGATGCCGATCGGGGTGGCGCTGGGAATCAGCCTGGGCCAGCTGAGCGACAACCTGGGGCTGGGCATCGCCTTGGGGCTGAGCCTGGGGGCGGCGGTCGGCGCCGGGGTGGACGCCTCACGCCGCAAGCAAGGCTCCGCCGACCACTCGTGACTAGGTGCGGTCACTTCTGATCGCCTGCGCCTGAAGCCTGCCTCTTTCTGGCGGGTTTCTGACCGGTCAGTCGAGGTAGCCGCGCAGCTGGTCCGCGAAGGCGTGGTCCCGTAGCTTGCCGAGGGTCTTGGACTCGATCTGGCGGATGCGTTCGCGCGTCACGCCGAAGATCTGTCCGATCTCCTCCAGGGTGCGGGGCCTGCCGTCGACCAGTCCGTAACGGAGCTGGACGACCTTGCGCTCGCGTTCGCCGAGGGTGGAGAGCACCGCGTCCAGGTGCTCGCGCAGCAGCATGAAGGCCGCGGACTCGACGGGGGACGTGGCGTCGCCGTCCTCGATGAGGTCGCCGAGCGCGACGTCGTCCTCCTCACCGACCGGTGCGTGCAGAGAGACCGGCTCCTGGGCGAGGCGCAGCACCTCGCCGACCCGCTCGGGCGGCAGATCCAGGTGGGCGGCGACCTCGTCGTGGGTCGGTTCGTAGCCGCGCTCCTGGAGCATGCGGCGCTGGACCCGTACGACCCGGTTGATCAGCTCGACGACATGGACCGGGACCCGGATGGTGCGGGCTTGATCGGCGAGGGCGCGGGACATGGCCTGGCGTATCCACCAGGTCGCGTACGTCGAGAACTTGTAGCCGCGCGCGTAGTCGAACTTCTCCACGGCCCTGATCAGGCCCAGGTTTCCCTCCTGGACGAGGTCGAGCATGGTCAGGCCGCGGCCGACGTAGCGCTTGGCCACGGAGACGACGAGGCGCAGGTTCGCCTCGATGAGGCGGCGCTTGGCCATGCGGCCCATGACGACGAGCCGGTCGAGGTCGAGGGCGAGCTGTGAGTCCAGGTCCGGAGTGCCGGCGAGCTTCTCCTCGGCGAAGAGGCCGGCTTCGACGCGGCGGGCCAGTTCCACCTCCTCGGCGGCGGTGAGGAGCGGTATCCGGCCTATCTCGCGCAGGTACTGGCGGAAGAGGTCGGCGGAGGGCCCGCTGCCGCCGGTCCCGGCCGTGGCGGCGGGGCGGCCCGCGGGTGGCTCGACGGCTTCGACCACGTCGGCGGCGTCGGCGGCTTCGGCGGCGTCGGCGGCTTCGGCGGCTTCGGCGATGTGGGGTACGTCGGCGATGTCGGTGATCTCCGGGAGGTCGGAGGCGTCCTCCGTGGCCGCGACGTCGAGGAGTGCTTCCGGATGGTGGGGCGACAGGGCCTGCACGGGTACGGCCAGGGCAGTGGCAGCGGCTGCGGCTGCTGCTGCTGCGGAGGGACCCGTGGCTGCGGCCGTGGCGGAGTCGATGTCGGTCAGGGTCTGGGTCTGCACGGGGGCGACCTCCAGGGTGATCGCTGCCGGTTCGGGGGCGTGCGGCAGCGGGACGGCTGCGGCGGCCGTGCCGCTTTGTTCCGTCCCGTACACGATGAGCGGATCCGCGGGGATGAGTGGTCCACCGTCTATGGACCGGCCGCGCTCCGAGGACTCAGGCACCGCCCCTTAGTGTGGGGTACGACACATCGCCGCCACGAGGGGCGTGCGAGCACTTTTTGCGGGCGGTGCGTGACCGGGCGGTTACGCGGTCAGAGCGCGTCGGAACCGCGGTTGCGGAGCGACTGGGCGTACTGCTGGAGCACCCACAGCTCGTTCTGAACGGCCGCCAGACGCTCCGGCTCGCCGTGGGCGCCGAGGCGGGTGAGGGTGCCCTGGACGTCGCGGATGCGGCGGTCCACGGCACGGAGGCGGACGGCGACGAGCTGCATACCCGCGTACGTCTCGTCGACCACGCGCCCGTGGATCGCCTCCACGGCGAGCTCCGTGACCAGAGCGCGCACCGTGTCGTTGGGTGCGGCGTCCCGGACTCGCGTCAGGTAGTCGGTGCTGCCGTCGATGCCCTGCTCGGCGCCGCCCGCGTCGGCGATGGTCTGGCGCACGGCGGCGTACGGCGGGGCGGTGAACTCGTCGACGCCGTACGCGTCGAAGGCCGGCGAGACCAGGGCCGGGTACTGGAGGGCGAGCTTGAGCAGCTCGCGCTCGGTCTGATGGACGGGGTTGCGCAGGTTGAGCGCGGGCCCAGAGGGAGCGGTGGGGGCGTGGGTGTGCGCCTGGGGTGCGGGTGCCGGGCGGTTCGCGGGCGCCGGGCCCCGGCCGCCGCGGTCCCGGGCCCAGCGGGCCAGCTGGGCGACGCGCCGGACGACGAACTGGGTGTCGAGGATGCCGAGCATGCCGGCGAGTTGCACGGCGACCTCGTGCTGCGAGGCGACGTTCTTGATGCGGGCGACGATCGGCGCGGCCTCGTCGAGCGCGGCGGCGCGGCCGGCCGGGGTCTCCAGGTCGTACCGGCCGACGATCTGGCGCAGCGCGAACTCGAAGAGCGGGGTGCGCGGCTCGACGAGCTCCTGGACGGCCTCGTCGCCCTTGGCGAGACGCAGCTCGCAGGGGTCCATGCCGTCGGGGGCGATGGCGATGTAGGTCTCGGCGGCGAACTTCTGGTCGTCCTCGAAGGCGCGCAGGGCGGCCTTCTGGCCCGCGGCGTCGCCGTCGAAGGTGAAGATCACGCGGGCGGAGCCGTTGTCCATCAGCAGCCGGCGAAGGATCTTGATGTGGTCGCCGCCGAAGGCGGTGCCGCAGGTGGCGATGGCGGTGGTGACTCCGGCGAGGTGGCAGGCCATCACGTCGGTGTACCCCTCGACGACCACGGCCCGGCTGGACTTGGCGATGTCCTTCTTGGCCAGGTCGATGCCGTACAGGACCTGGGACTTCTTGTAGATCGGCGTCTCGGGGGTGTTGAGGTACTTGGGTCCGTTGTCGTCGTCGCGGAGCTTGCGCGCGCCGAAGCCGACGACGTCGCCGCCGACGTCCCTGATCGGCCACATCAGGCGTCCGCGGAAGCGGTCGATGGGGCCGCGGCGGCCGTCCTGCGAGAGGCCGGAGAGGATGAGCTCCTTGTCGGAGAAGCCCCTGCCGCGCAGATAGCGGGTGAGGTGGTCCCAGCCGGCGGGGCTGTAGCCGACGGCGAAGTGCTGGGCGGCAGCCTGGTCGAATCCGCGCTCGGCGAGGAACTTCCGGCCGATCTCGGCCTCGGCGCTGTCGAGCTGCTCGACGTAGAACTGGGCGGCGGCCTTGTGGGCCTCGATCAGGCGGATCCGCTCGCCGCGCTGGTGGCCGGGGGTGTACCCGCCCTCCTCGTACCGCAGGGTGATGCCCGCCTTGGCGGCGAGGCGCTCGACCGTCTCCGAGAAGGAGAGGTGGTCGATCTTCATCACGAAGGCGATGGTGTCGCCGCCCTCCTGGCAGCCGAAGCAGTGGAAGAGGCCCTTGCTGGGGCTGACCTGGAAGGAGGGGGACTTCTCGTCGTGGAAGGGGCACAGGCCCTTGAGGTTGCCGCCGCCGGCGTTGCGCAGCTGGAGGTACTCGGACACGACGGCGTCGATCGGGACCGCGTCCCGTACCGCCTTCACGTCGTCATCGTTGATCCTGCCGCCTGCCACGCACGAATTCTACGGTTCCACGGGTGGCGCACGACGGCCTACGGGCCTGGCACGACGGCGTCGAGCGGCGTCGCGGGGTCCGCGAGGGCCTCGGGGTCCACGGGGGCGCCGGAACGGACGAGCTGCTGAACGGTCTCTGTGACGTCCCACACATTGACGTTCATCCCCGCCAGCACGCGGCGCTCCTTCAGCCAGAAGGCGATGAACTGCCGCTTGCCCGCGTCGCCGCGCAGGACGACCTGGTCGTACGAGCCGGGCGGGGCCCAGCCCGAGTACTCCATGCCCAGGTCGTACTGGTCGGAGTAGAAGTACGGGATCCGGTCGTAGGAGACGTCCTGGCCGAGCATGGCGCGGGCGGCGGCGGGGCCGCCGTTGAGGGCGTTGGCCCAGTGCTCGACGCGCAGCCGGAAGCCGAGCAGGGGATGCAGGGCGCCGGCCACGTCGCCGACGGCGTGGATGTCGGGGTCGGAGGTGCGCAGGGAGGCGTCGACGGCGATGCCTCCGCCCTCGGATCGGTCCGCCAGGTCGAGTCCGGCGGCCTCGGCGAGGGCGGTGTTCGGGGCGGCGCCGATGGCGATGAGGACGGCGTGCGCCGGGTGCTCGTCGCCGTCGTCGGTGCGGGCGGCCAGCACCAGGCCGTCCTGCCCGGTGATCTCGGTAAGGCGGGTACCGAAGCGGAAGCGGACGCCCCGGTCGGCGTGGAGTTCCCTGAAGAACTGGCCGAGCTCGGGGCCGATGACCCGGTGGAGCGGCGTCGGTTCCGGTTCGACGACGGTGACCTCCGCGCCGTACCCGCGGGCCGCGGCGGCGACCTCCAGGCCGATCCAGCCGGCCCCGGCGATGACCAGATGGCCGTTGTCGCGGCCGAGCGAGGCGAGGGTGGACCGCAGGCGGTCCGCGTCGACGAGCCGGCGCAGCTGGTGCACGTCCGCCAGGCCGGTACCGGGGATGTCGAGACGGCGCGGCTCCGCACCGGTGGCGAGGAGCAGCTTGTCGTACCGGATCGTGGTGCCGTCACTGAGGTGCACGGCTTTCTGGGCGCGGTCGATCGCTGTGACGGGCTGCCCGAGGTGGAGCTCGATCCCGGCGCCGGTGTACCAGCTCGGTTCGTGGACGAAGGCGCTGTCGCGCTCCTCCTTGCCGGTGAGGTAGCCCTTGGAGAGCGGCGGGCGTTCGTAGGGGTGGTCGTGCTCGCCACCGACGAGGATGACGCGGCCGGTGAAGCCTTCGGAACGGAGAGTCTCCGCCGCCTTGGCGCCGGCCAGTCCCCCCCCGACGATGACGAAGGTGCGCGGTGCGTCGACCACTGGGTACCTCCTTGCGGTTCAGGGCGTTTTCCACGCTACGCCGCCGTGATGCTCCCGCTTGGCTACGGCGATCGGGTGCGGCCGGTCGACTCCAGCCGCTCGGCGGCGGCGGCCCGGGCATGGGCGTCCGAGGCATGGCGGCTCGGCCGCGGCGGTGGGGCCACGGCCGCTCAGCGATGCGTCGCCAGGCGGGCGTGCAGGGTACGGGCCGAGGCGTCGGTGAGCGAGGCGATCTGGTCGACGATGACCCGCTTGCGGGCGCGGTCGTCCGGCGCCGCGTCGAACAGCGCGCGAAACTGCGGGTCCAGGCCCTCGGGCGCCCGTATGGTCAGCGCCTCGGCGAGCTCGGCGAGCACGATGCGCTGGTCGGCGCGCAGCGCCTCCTGCTCGGCGCGTTGCATGACGTAACGGTCGGCGACGGCCTTGAGCACCGCGCACTCGTTGCGGGTCTCCCGGGGCACGACGAGCGCGGCGCCGTACCGGGTGAGGCGGCCCGAACCGTACGCCTGCCGCGTGGCGCCCTCGGCGGCCAGGCAGAAGCGGCCGATCAGCTGGCTGGTGGCGTCCTTGAGGCGGGCCTGGGCGACGGCCGTCCCGTCGTAGCCGTGCGGCCACCACTCCTGCTCGATGAGCCGGTCGAGGGCGTCGGCGAGCTCCTGCGGATCGGTGTCCTCCTGTACGTACCTGCCGATGGCCACCCGCCAGATGTCGGCACGCTCCGGCTCGGCGAGCAGCATGTTGGGGTCGATGTGGCCCGCGTGCAGGCCGTCCTCGAAGTCGTGCACCGAGTACGCGACGTCGTCGGACCAGTCCATGACCTGGGCCTCGAAGCACTTGCGGTGGCGTGGCGCGCCCTGCCTCACCCACTCGAAGACCGGCAGGTCGTCCTCGTACACGCCGAACTTCGGGGAGCCCGGCTCGGTGGGGTGGGCGCCGCGCGGCCACGGGTACTTGGTGGCGGCGTCCAGGGTGGCGCGCGTGAGGTTGAGGCCAACGCTGACGAGGTCTCCGGTCGCCGCGCTGGGCACGAACCGCTTGGGTTCGATGCGGGTGAGCAGGCGCAGCGACTGGGCGTTGCCCTCGAAGCCGCCGCAGTCCTTGGCGAAGTCGTTGAGCGCCTGTTCGCCGTTGTGCCCGAAGGGCGGGTGCCCCATGTCGTGGGCGAGGCAGGCGGCCTCGACGAGGTCGGGGTCGCAGCCGAGTGCGGCGCCCAGCTCCCGGCCGACCTGGGCGCACTCCAGGGAGTGGGTGAGCCGCGTGCGGGGGCTGGCGTCCCAGGCCGGGCTGCGGGTACCGGGGGTGACGACCTGCGTCTTGCCGGCCAGACGGCGTAGCGCCGAGGAGTGCAGCACGCGCGCGCGGTCGCGCTGGAAGGCGGTGCGGCCGGGCCGCTTGTCGGGCTCGGCGGCCCAGCGCTCGGTCGCCGCGGCGTCATAGGTGTCGTAGGCGTCGTAGGCGTCGTGGTACGTCGCCGCGTCGTCGTGGTGGATCGCCGCGCTGTCATGGTGCTTCGCCGCGTTGCCGTGGTGCGTCGTGTTGTACGCCGTCTCGCCAGCCTTCTCGTCAGGACCTTCCATGCACTGAAGGTAACCGCAGGCACTGACAGCGAACCCGTCAAGCGGAAGCGAGTTCCAGAGAGAGCGGGAAGTCGGTGGCCCCGCGGGTGGTCTCGGCCCGCTCGACGGCCTGGTCATAGCGGTGCAGGACGAGACGGGCCATGGCCGGATGTGGGCCGAGCGGGGCGGAGGCGATCCAGGGCGCGGCGTCGGCCGCGCGCGTCGCGAACAGGCCGGGAGCGGTGAAGCAGGACGCGACGGCTATGCGGTGGCGGCCACGGGCGGTGAGCGCGCGGATCGCCTGCGGGACGGTCGGCGAGGCGGCGGAGGCGTACGCGGGGACGACGGGCACGCCGCCGAGCCGTTCGCTGAGCAGCCGGGCCGTGCGGCGGGTGTCCGCAGCCGATTCGGGGTCGCGCGAGCCGGCGGCGGCGAGCACCACGCCGGTGCTGCGGCTGATGCCGTGGTCGGAGCGCCACCCCGCGTCAGTGAGCCGGGCATAGAGCGCCTCGACGAGCAGCGGGTGCGGCCCGAGGGGGCCGGCGACGCGTACGCGCAGGCCCGGCTCGGCGGCGGCTGCCGCGCCGGGGAGGTCGTGCTTGACGTGATAGCCCCGGCTGAGCAGCAGCGGTACGAGGACGGCGTCACCACCGCCCAGGTCGCGCAGGGTGTCGCTGAGCAGCGGCGCGTTCAGTTCGATGTGCCCGAGGCGGACGCGCAGGCCGGGCCGCAGCTCGCGCACCCGGTCGAGCAGGGCCGACACGGCCGGCAGCGCTCGCGGGTCGCGGCTGCCGTGCGCGACGGCGACGAGGGTGGGGCGGTCGGGTGTGGTCATGGGCCTGCGCGTTCCGTTGCGGTGGAGGTGGTGCCGCAGCTGCGGGTGGTTCAGCTGCGCACCGAGTTGCTCGGTGATGCGGCTGAGCAGGTGGGCGGTGGAGTCGAAGGTGCATGCGCTGCAGGTGCGGGGATCTGTCGGCTCCGTCATGAACCGATGGTCACGGGCGGACGTTGCGGGGCCGTTGCGCGGGCGTGACGGAAGTTTTCCACAGGCTCACGGGCTCGCAGGGGCGCTGTCAGACCCGTCACCTACTGTGATCGGCATCGGAACCGGAAGGTCGGGGAGGCGGTCGCGCCATGGGCTGGATCGATACGAAGAGTGGCGGGTACGCCGTCACGCTGGACGGCACACGGGTGGTGTGCCGCAACGCCGCGGGGCGCACGCTGAAGCAGGTGCCGGCGAAGCTGCGGGACGACGCCGAGGTGGTGCGGCTGCGGCAGCTGGCGGAGTGGTTGGAGCGGCACGAGTCGGAGTGCCGCGCGCAGGTGGACGCCTGGCTGGTGCGTTCGCTGCCGGTTCCGGTGCCGTTGCTCGCCCGGGTGTGGCAGGACGCGGCGTGGCAGGGGGTGCTGCGGGACCTGGTGGTGGCGCCGGTGGGCGCTGACGGGTCGGCCGAGGTGGAGCGGGCCGGGTTCCTCCGGGACGCGGATCCGGATCCGGCGCGTGGACTGGGCATAGTCGACCTGGACGGCGACTCGGTGCGGCTTGGCTCGGAGCAGGGCGTCGAGGCGGTGCTGATACCCCACCCGGTGCTGCTGGAGGACCTGGAGGAGTTGCGGGAGTTCGCGGTCGAGCTGGGGGTCGAGCAGGGTACCGAGCAGTTGTTCCGCGAGGTGTGGAGGCGGCCGGACGAGTTCCCGGACGCAGGCGCGAGCGCGGGCCCGAAGACGTCCTGGGACGCGTACGCGCGGGGGCGGTTCGCGGAGCTGCGGCACGCCACGGCGCGGGCGGCCACGCTGGGATACCGGGTGCGCGGCGGGTTCGCGGTGTGCCCGCTGGTCGAGGGCGGCCGACCACTGGAGGCGGCGTATTGGCTCGGTGACGAATACCCGGAGGCGGAGACGGAGACCGGCGCGCTGGAGTGGCGCGACCGGGCGGGGCGGCGGCTGCCGCTCGCGGAGGTGGGGCCGGTCGCCTGGTCGGAGGGCGAGCGGATGGCCGCGCTGGTGTACGCGGGGCGTCTGGTGGACGAAGAGGGGGACGCGCGATGAGCGGGGTGCTGAACGGGGTGTCGGAGGAGGCGGCTGACGGAGTGTCGGCGGCGGCTGCCGACGGGAGGGCGCCGCAAGGGCTCCTGGCCGGCCTGGCGGCCCTGTCGGACGCGATGCTGAACCGGCTGCTGGACGGCCTGTTGGACGCGGGCGCGGTGCTGCCGCTGGCCGGCGGCCCGGCTGGTGTGAGCGACGGTGTCGCCGCCGGCGGTGACACGGTCACCGGTAGTGCAGTCGGCGGAGTCATAGGGGCCGGCGCAGCATCGGCTACGGAGACCGGTCCGGGGTCGACCGGCACGCTCGGAACGGGTGCATCCCCCGCAGGTGCGGGTGCGGACCTGACGGGCGCCGGCCGGGCCGGCTCCGGGCAGGCAGGCGCCGGGCAGGCAGGCGCCGACCCGCAAGGAGTGGGCCGAGGCGTTGCCGGGGATGTGGACGTACTGACCGCGCGGGCGTACGCGCACCCGGCGCTGGAGGGACGCACGGTGGTGCGGCTGGTGCCGCAGGCGATCGGGCCCGCCGAGGACCTGTCCCTGGAGTACCTGGGGTTCACCGGTGAGCAGGACCCCGAGCCGGTGGGGCGCGTGCGGCGGAAGGCGCTCGGCTTCCCGGCCTGGGCACTGGTGCACGACCCGGACAACGGCCACCACGCCCTGGCGGTCGTCAAGGAGATGGAGCGCCTGTCCCGGCTCGTCGCCACCAAGCCCGGGTTGGCGAAGGAGGGCTTCGAGGGCATCGGAGAGCGCCTCGACCGTTCCGTACCGCATTTCCTTCCCACCTACTACGAACAGGTGGCGCGGCTCTTCCTGGCCGCCGAGTCGCGCTCGTACGCGTCGCTGTTCTTCGGCAAGGCGCGGGCAGCCGAGCAGCGGCACGCGCTCGCCGTGGACGAGGAGCGGCTGCGCGAGGTGTTCCTGGAGTTCGCGGGGGCGGGCGCGCTGAGCGGCAAGGCGCTGCGCGAGCACGCCAAGGGCCTGGCCGCCAGGCTGCCCGCGCCGACGGCGTACGAGCAGTTCAGGGCGGTGTCGCTGGAGCGGTGCGCGGCCGGTCTCGCACCGTACGCGGGCATGCTGGAGGACCTGCGGCGCCTGGCGAAGGCGGCGCGGCTCGACGTGGCCGCCGAGGAGCGGTCGCTGCTGGCGGAGATCATCCACACCGGCGCGGTGAGCCGGGCGGCGGCGGGCTTCTGGAAGTCGGCGCTGCCTGCCCTGGAGGCGGTCGCGGCCGAGGACCGGGTGGTGCGGGAGCGGCTGCTGCAGCTGATGCCGACGGGGAGCGGCGACCACCGGGCGGAGTTCGAGACGTCCTGGCTGGCGCTGCTGGACGACTGCGGCGCGACGGACATGCTGCTGGACGGGACGGTACCGGCCGCCGGATGGCTGTCGGCCTGGGCGGCGTACCGCCGACGCGGGTACGGGCGGGCGACGCGGCTGGCGGCCGAGCTGGCCCTGGTGGAACGGCTCGCGGACCGGCTCGTACGGGATGGCGTGCCGGTACGGCTGATCTCGGGCGGCAGTTGGCGCGTGGACGCCGACCTGGATCTGCTGGACCTGTGCCTGTCGCTGGGTGTTCCGGTGGAACCGCCTGCGGAAAGCACCACCGGCTACCTGGATCTGGCGGGCTGGCTGCGGGATGAGGCGGAGGGGCGCCGGGATCTGGTGGCCCTGGCCGCGGACGAGCGTTTCACGGGGATGTTGCGCCGTTCCGTGGAGCAGCTGGCCGGTGACGGCGAGGCCCCGGCTCGGCTGCGCCGGGTGGTGGAACACCCCGCGCTGCGCGGGGTGCTGGCGGGCTGGATCGCGGACCGCGCGGACGACCTGTCGCGGGCGGGCGGCCTGCCGGAGCTGCGCGAGCAGCTGAGCCGGCTGGCGAAGTTCTCGAGCCCCTCCGTGCTGGCCGCGGCGCCCGCCGCGATGGAGCGGATCGCCGCCGTCACGCCGACCGCCGCGCTGGCGCGGACCCTGCGCGCGGGTGTGCTGGACGAGCTGGGCTGGCCCGCCCTGGAGGAGACGCTGCCGAAGCTCGGCAAGGTCAACCCGATGGCGGCGGGGCAGCGGCGCGCGTTCCTCGCCGAGCAGTGGTACCGGCTCGCGGACGCCTGGCCGGCGCTGATCGTGCGCAACGGCAACGAGGCCGCGGTGGTGGGCCCGGACGAGGCTCTCGACGTACGCCCGCTGACACTGCCCGCGGCGAAGACCAGCGGCTGGGACCAGCCCACCGTGCGGTATGTGGACGGGCAGTGGCTGGTGGCGAACGGCCATGGCCCTGACCGGCGCGCGGTGTGGTCCGGGAGACCCGCCGACGTCTTCGTGCCGGCCGGCCGACTGGACGACCACTGGCTGACGGCACACATGGCGTCCTTGCCGCTGCCCGGAGGAGGACGCTGCTACGGCGGGCGGCCGGTACACGCGGGAGACACGTCGTTCGCCGAGGAGCGGAGGAACGTCGCTTCCGACGGCGTCTCGGTGTGGGTGCTGCACGACGACGGCTGGTGGGAGTACGACCCGGTGACCGCGCGGCGCGGCCGTGCGGCGGCCCCCGCCTTCTTCGACTCGGCCCTGGCCGGGGCGGCCGATGGCGAGCGGCTGCTGGAGGGGTACTGCCGGCTCATGCCCGTGCAGCCCGGCCTGGAGGCGTCGCCGTTCGGCAGCAAGGACGGGCTGCTGGGCTGGTGGGTGCTGTACAACCCGAAGACGCGGACGATGACGGCGTGTTCGGTGGACGGCAGCCGCAGTCCGGCGGTCCCGGCGCTGCCGGGGGCGTACGGCGAGCAGATCGCCGGGGGTGTTCCGCTGCCGCCGCTGCGCCTGCCGGGCGGGGCGGTGCTGCATCCGCGGGAGACCCAGCGCTTCGACACCGTCGTCGACCTGTACGACGCGGAAGGCGTGCGGATCGCGCAGGTCCAGCTGTGCGACCGGGGTGGCAGGTACGCGGCCGGTACGCCGCTGGTGCCGCCGCTGGCGTACTGGCACGCGCTGCGGCCGCGCGACGAGCGCGGATCGGCCCGCCTGCGTACCGTGACGGACGCGGACGCCGCCGCGCTGCTGGCGGCCGTGGCCGGGGAAGCGGCTCCCGCCGAGGCGGTGGCACGGGTGCTGCCCGAGGTGACGCACCCGGGGCTGGTCGCCGGTGTCGCCGGGCTCGTGGAGGAGGCGGCCCGGTGCGGCAAGCGGCTGACGGAGCTCGCCGAGAAGGCGAAGCAGGGGCGTCGGGCGCCTGTTGAGGCGGAGCCGTTGGTGCGGTTCGCGCGGGATGAGGCGTTGGCCGGTGCGATGGTCGGCCTGGGCCCCGGGGCGAACATGTACGGCTACTGGGGTCGCGGCCCCGGCACGCACACCGCCGTCGACCAACTGCGGCAGGTGGCGGCCGTTTTCGGCGCGCCTGAGGATGGCGGACCGGCGGACGGCGCTCCGGAGGACGGTGGAGCGAAGAAGGTGAAGCTGCCCGCGTCGGGGGTGCCGTGGCTGTCGTTCGCGGGGCGCGGTCTCGCGGCGCTGGCGATGCGCGCCGCGTCGCCGGTGACCGAGGAGGCGCATCGGGCCGCGCTCCTGGAGTTCCTGGAGTTGGCGGGTGCCGTGATGGTGGACGGCGAGCCGGTACTGGTGGACCCGCGGGGGCGGTTGCGGCTCGTGGGGCTGAAGGTCGCCCGGCCGGGCGGCACGCAGCGACTGGGTGAGGTGCACCGGTCGGCGGCCCGGCGCATGGTGCTGTTCGCCATGACGCGGCAGGACGAACAGCACTCCTTCTACACCGGGGTCGAGTACGACCCGTCGGGCGCGTTCGGGGCGTGGGACGGTTTCGCCCTGGTCGATTCCACGGTGCTCGGGGAGCGGGACGACGCACCGCAGGCCGCGGCGCTGCGGCGCGTGGTGGAACTGGTGCGGGAGCGGGGCCCGCTGCCGTACCGGCCGGATCAGGTGCTCCACTTCGCGGAGCAGGTGGGGATCAGCGCTCCTACGGCGGCCCTGGTGCTGCTCGGCATGCCGGGCGTGGACGACTGGGACCGGCAGAGCCTGCTGCCCACGGAGATCCTGGCTCCGCTGGGGGCCAAGACCGCACAGGCGGAGGCGGCCAGGACGACCCTCAGGACACTGGCCAACATCGACCGGCAGCGCTACACCGCCCTGTTGCTTCCCCGTGACGCCGATGCCGTCACCGGTCTGTGGGACTCCGGCTTCGACCTGGAGCCGTTGACCGACGCTTGGGTACGCGCGCGGGGCAGGCGGCGCGTGCTACCGCCCGAGCTGGTCGCCCGCGCCGTCACCGAGACCCGGCAGAACGGCATGCTCGACGCCGTGCTCAATCCCGATGCGCAGCCGGAGCTGACGGGCCGTACCGAACAGCGCGTCGAATCCGACTCGGGCCGACTCGCCGCCACCGAGCCGGAGCAGCTGCTCACGGGGAACCGCATCAGGTTGTACGTGGACATGCTGCGCTGGCTGGCGTACCGGCTGCCGTTCGGTGACCCGCTGCGCGCGGTGCTGCCCGTCACGCTGCGGTTGCTGCGCGAGCGGCTGGCGGACCCGGGGCTGCTGCTGGACCTGGGTGTCAGCTGGGACACCGAGGGCAGCTGCAGCGCGCCGCGTATCCGGGAGGCGTACGGGCTGCCCGCTCAGGGCGGGGGTGACCGGCAGGGCCTCGTAGAAGTGGGGGACGCCCTGGTGCTCACGCCGATGCAGTACAGGCCGGAGTGGGAGGAGGCGTGGCTCCGGTCGGCGGCGGTACTGCCGGGCGCGGGCGAGCACGGTGGCCCCGACCACCCGGCACTGACGCTGCTGGCGGCCGTGTCCAGGCCGTCGGGACTGCTGGATGCGTTCCGCACGCTGCTGAGCGACGAGTTCGAGGCGCTGGTGACGGCGGACTGTCCGGCGGGCGGCACGGCGGGCGCGCCGCAGCACCCGGTGAACAGCGTGCCCGAGCTGGTGGAGCAGGCGGCGGAGCTCTACGGGCTGTCGCAGGACGCGGCCGCGCTGTACCTGATGCTGCTCGCGCTTCCGGACCCGACGGACCGCAAGCAGGCGGAGTGGACGGGGTGGAAGCCGGCCCGGCTGAAGAAGGCCCGGGCCGAACTGGCCGCTACCGACCTGGTGGTGGAGGCCAAGCGGCCCCGCGCGGGACGGTCGTTGTTCCTGCCCGGCGGCTGGCTGGAGCGGACGGCGCCGCGACTGCCGCTGGAGAGCTGGAAGGCTGAGCTGTTCTCGGTGGAGGGATACGCCTTCCTGGTACCGGACCGCCCGGTGGCCGAGGTGTACACGGCGGCGTGGCGCCGGGTCGTCGACGGTGACGTGCCCGGATACGAGGAGTTCGAGAGCCGGGCCCGTGGGCGCGGCACGGGCCGTGGCACGGGCGACGGCCGGGGAGGAAGGCGATGAGTGTGAGCGTGCGGGCTGAGGGATCAGGCGGGACCCAGGGGGTTCGACGGCAGGTGGAGCTGCCGGAGGACCGGTACGCCGAGGAGCTGGCGTTCCTGGCGGCGTACGACGACGGCCCGCGGCCGCCGGGGTGGCGGTTGACCCCGCGCGCGGTGGTGGTCTTCGTGTGCGGTTCCGGTGGGGAGGCGCTGGAGTCGGGTGACGGCCGGCGTCTGGTCGTGTCGCGGAAGTTCGTGGGTGACCGGGCGCTGGTGGAGCGGTGCGTGGTGACACTGGCCGGCGAGCGCGGACTGCTGCTCGTCGGCGAGCCGGGCACCGCGAAGTCGATGCTGTCGGAGCTGCTGGCCGCCGCCGTGTGCGGCACCAGCACCCTCACGGTGCAGGGCACCGCCGGTACGACGGAGGACCAGCTGCGGTACGGCTGGAACTACGCGATGCTGCTGGCCAAGGGGCCCAGCCGGGAGGCTCTGGTGCCCTCGCCGGTGCTGACGGCGATGGTGCGGGGTGCGGTCGCCCGGGTCGAGGAGGTGACCCGTTGTCTGCCGGAGGTGCAGGACTCGTTGGTGTCGCTCCTGTCGGAGCGGCGCATGTCCGTGCCGGAGCTGGCGGGGACGGGTGAGGCGGGCCGGGAGGGCGAGGACGGGACGGTGCACGCGGCGCCCGGCTTCACCCTGATCGCCACGGCCAACCTGCGCGACAGGGGCGTTTCGGAGATGTCCGCCGCGCTCAAGCGGCGCTTCAACTTCGAGACCGTCGGCCCCATCGACGACGTGGCGGCCGAGACGGAGCTGGTGCGGGCGCAGGCCACGGCGGCGCTCGCACGCGGCGGGGCGGCGTTCGCGCTGGATGAGGCGGTGCTGGAGGCGCTGGTCACGGCGTTCCGGGACCTGCGCACCGGGCGCAGCGCGGAGGGCTGGGAGGTGGAGCGGCCGTCCACGGTGATGTCGACGGCGGAGGCCGTACAGGTCGCCACCTCCATGGGGCTCGGCGCGGCGTACCTGGGCAACGGCCGCGATGTGGTGCGTACGCTGCCCGGCCATCTCCTCGGCACGGTCCGCAAGGACGACCCGGCGGACCACGGGCGGCTGCTGGGGTACTGGGACGGGCCGGTGCGGCGCCGTGCGGAGGGCGGGGCTCCGCTGTGGCGGACGCTGTGGGAGCTGCGCGATGAGCTCACCTGACGGGCCTGCGGAGGCGGTGGAGGAGCTGGCTGGGTGCCGTGACCCGTTCCTGATCGGGGTACGGCACCACTCCCCCGCGCTGGCGGCGTCTGTGCCGGCGATGTTGGCCGAGGCGGCACCGGAGGTGCTGCTGGTGGAGCTGCCGGAGGAGTTCGCGCCGTGGCTGGTGTGGCTGGCGGACCCGGCGACGGTGCCGCCGGTGGCGCTGGCCGGCAGCGGTGGTAGTGACGGTGGACTGGTGTTCCTGCCGTTCGCGGAGTTCTCGCCGGAGCTGGCGGCGATCCGCTGGGCGCGGGAGGCGGGTGTCGAGGTGGTGCCGTTCGATCTGCCGTTGGGGGCTCGGGGTCAGGGCCGGGGGGCTTCGGCGCCGGGGCCGGTGCAGGTGCCGGGGCCGGCTCGGCCGTCGGCGACGCCGGCGTTGGCGTCCGTTGCGGCTTCCGCTTCCGCACCCGCTCTCGTTCTCCCTTCTGGCGAGCGGGGAATCGTTGGTGCTCTGCGGGCGCGGGTCGGGGGCCGGGCCGGGGACGACCTGTGGGACCGGCTCGTCGAGGCCGCCGCTCCGGGTGCGACGCCCGAGGCATTGCGGCGGGCGGCGCTGGTGGTGGGCTGGGCGCTGAGGGCGGACCAGGAGGCGGTCGATCCGTACGACCTCCGGAGGGAAGCGCACATGCGCCGTCGGCTGGCCGCATACGCGGGCCGGCGCACGGCGGCCGTCGTCGGCGCGTTCCACGCGCCTGCGCTGCTGCCGGCGGTCACGCGGGAGGGTGCCTCCGAGGAGACCCGCTCCGGTGAGGCGGCACCAGGCGACTCGGCTCCCGGTGGGGTGGCTCCCGGTGAGGTGGCTCCCGGTGAGGTGGCTCCCGGTGAGGTGGCTCCCGGCGGGGTGGCTCCCGATGGGGTCGTCACGTCGCTCGTGCCGTACGCGTACGGGCTGCTGGACGAGCGCTCCGGCTATCCCGCCGGGATCCGTGACCCGGAGTGGCAGCACGGCGTCCACGCCGCCGCGGGCGACCCGGCGCTGATGGACGAACTCCTGCTGTCGACGGCGGTGCGGATCTGTGCCGCAGTACGAGACGCGGGCCACCCGTGCGGGCCTGCCGACGCGCGTGAAGTAGTGCGACTGGCCAGGGATCTGGCCACACTGCGGGGACTGCCCGCCGCCGGGCGCGGGGAGCTCGCGGAGGCCGCGCAGTCCGTGCTGACGCAGGGCCGGCTCTTCGGGCGAGGCCGGGTCGTGGCCGCGGCGATGGAGAAGGTCCTGGTCGGCGACCGGCGCGGGCGGCTCGCGCCCGGCACGCCGCGCTCCGGTCTGGGACCGGCGGTGGAGGCGCTGTTGTCGCGGTTGTCGCTGCCGACGCCGGACGCGCCCGCCGCGCGTGAGCTGCGGCTGGATGCCTTGCGCGGGGAGCTGGACCGGGATCGGGAGGTCTGCCTGCGGCGGCTCGCGGTGTGCGGAGTGCCGTACGGGCATGAGGCCGAGGTCGCGGGCGTAGGCGGGGCCGACGCGCTCACCACGCGGTGGACGGTCGCCTGGTCGCCGTCCACCGCGGCGATGCTCGATGTGGCGGGTGTGCATGGAGTGACCCTTGAGCAGGCGGCCACCGGGATGCTGCGGCAGCGGCACGCGGTGCAGGCGCGGGAAGGCGGTCCGACGGCGGTCGAGGTCCTGGACAGCCTGCGGGAAGCGGCACGGTGCGCGCTGTCCGGTCTGGCGGCCGAGCGGCTCGCGGAGGTGGCCGTCGCGCTGCCCGCATCGGGCACGCTGCCGCAACTCCTCGACGGCCTTGCACTGCTGGACCGCATCCGGTCCGGTCATGTGCCGGGCCTGCCCCAGGGGTGGCAGCGGGACGCGGTGGACGCGGCGTACGAGGAGCTTGCGGCGGCCGGGGTCCGTGCGCTGGACGGGCTGACCGGCTCCGCAGACCCGGAGGACGCCCGCGCGCTCGTCGCCCT
Organism: Streptomyces sp. NPDC045998; assembly: GCF_056430285.1. Classification (NCBI taxonomy): domain Bacteria; kingdom Bacillati; phylum Actinomycetota; class Actinomycetes; order Kitasatosporales; family Streptomycetaceae; genus Streptomyces; species Streptomyces sp. NPDC045998. Next base: position 378,446 of record NZ_JBWKLJ010000001.1, on the reverse strand, counting down.
CGCGGCGCAGGCCGACACCGCGTCGGGCGGCGGCCTGCGGCTGGCCGACGCCCTCGCCCGGCTCGACGCCGGAGCCACGCCCCTGATCCGGGGGGCGGCCGGCGCGGCGCGCGTGCTGCTGACGCAGCGGGACGCCGGGGAGTTCGGGATGCGGCTGGCCTCGCGGGCGGACAGCGCCACGACGCCCGAGCTACGGGCGGAACTGACCGGTCTGCTCCGCGGCGCCCTGCTGGCGGCGGGCCCGCTCCTGGAGGCGGGCCGCGCCCTCGACCCGTTGCTCGAACGGGTGGAGACTTGGCCGGACCGCGCCTTCCTGGACCGCCTGCCCGCGCTGCGAGCCGGGTCCGACACGCTGTCGCCCGCGGCCCGTTCACGGCTGCTGACCGTAGTCGAGGACCGCACAGGTTGCGCCTCATCCGGCTCCCTGCCGGCCGAGATACGCGATCCGGCGACGCTCGCGCTCCTTGCCCGGGCGGACCTGGCGGGCCGGGAGGCGCTGGCGGCACGGGGCTTCGGCGCGATCCCCGACCGCGCGGCCCCTGGCAGGGCGGCCCCCGCCGACCGGGTCGCCTCGGCCGGCGTGGGTCCGGCCGGTATGGGCCCGGCTGCGCCCGTCGGGGTGCGCTCGGGCATGCCCGAGGCGCGGGCGCTCACCGCCGGAGAGCGGTGGCGCCTGCTGCTCGGGCGGGCGCGGGAGTTGACCGGGGTCGCCGGGCGGCTGGCCCGGGCGCTCGACGAACTGTACGGGCGGGGCCGCGGAGAGGGCTCGCGAGGCGAAGAGGCCGCCGGTTACGGGGCCGGAGCCGGCGACGGGGCGCCGTTCCCGGACGTACGGTCCTGGTCGGAGGAGCTGGCCGCGCTGTTCGGGCCCGGCGTACGCGAGGAGGTCCTGGCCGCTGCGGCCGACGCGGGGCGGCTGGATGCCGCGCTGGAGCTCAACCCCGAGGCGGCCCGCCCCTCGGTGGAGTTGCTGCGTACGGTCCTGTCGTACGCGGGTGGCCTGTCGGAACAGCGGCTCGCCCGCTTGCGGCCGCTGGTCGCCCGACTCGTACGGGAGTTGACGCAGGCGCTCGCCAACCGGCTGCGCCCCGCACTGACCGGGCTCGCGCATCCGCGTCCCACGCGCCGCCCCGGAGGGCCGCTGGATCTGCCGCGCACCCTGCGCGCGAACCTCGCGTCGGCCCGCCGCGACCCGGTGACGGGCGCGGTGACCGTGCTGCCCGAGCGGCCCGTGTTCCGTAGCCGGGCACGCAGGCAGGCGGATTGGCGGCTGGTGCTCGTCGTGGACGTGTCCGGGTCGATGGAGGCGTCCACCATCTGGTCCGCGCTGACCGCGTCCGTCCTCGCGGGAGTGCCCGCGCTCAGTACGCACTTCGTCGCCTTCTCCACCGAGGTGCTGGACCTGACGGGCCACGTCGACGACCCGCTGAGCCTCCTGCTGGAAGTCAGGGTCGGCGGCGGCACCAGCATCGCGCGGGGCCTGCGGCACGCCCGCGAGCTGGTCACGGTGCCGTCGCGCACGCTCGTCGTGCTGGTCAGCGACTTCGAGGAGGGCGGCCCGGTCGGTCCCCTCCTGTCGGAGGTGCGGGCGCTGGTGGACGCGGGCTGCCACGTCCTCGGCTGCGCCTCGCTCGACGACCAGGGGCGGCCGCGGTATTCGGCGGGCGTGGCGGGGCTGTTGGTGGCGGCGGGCATGCCGGTCGCCGCGCTCAGCCCCTTGGAACTGGCCCGCTGGGTCGGCGAACGCGTAGGAGGTACGCAGCGGTGACGGAACTTTCCCCTGGTCTGCCTCCGGTGGCCGCGGAGGTGGTGGCGACCGCGCTCGACCTGCTGCCCGCACGGCTGCGCAAGCGCGTGGACGGCGCGGTGGCGAAGGCGGCCGGCTGGCCGCTGGAGCGCACGGCCGACGGTGTGCTGGTCCGCGCCGGTGACGACACGGTGGTGACGCTGACGACGGCGGCCGCCGGTGTCGTGGCGTCGGCGGAGGCGGCGGTGTGCAGTTGTCTGCTGGCCCCGGCCTGCCTGCACCGTGCGGCGGTCCTGTCCCGTGCGCCGGTCGCGGAGGAGGGCCCCGCCGAGGCGGCGGCCGTGCCGGCAGAGCAGCCCGGTCCCCGGCAGGCGCGGGGGCGGGGGGAGGGGCCGGAGCCGGGTACGGGCGAGAGCGCGAGCGACGGCCCGGGGACGGCTTGCGGAGACGGCGGGCTCACCGCCGCGCAGGCGGTGGCGCTGCACGCGCTCGGGGACGCCGCGGTGGCGGTCCTCGTCGCGGGCGTGGCCGGGGCGGGGGCCGTGGTGCGGGCCGAGCTACTGCGGGCGGCGCACTCCGCGCGGCTCGCCGGGCTGCACCGGCCCGCCGCCGTCGCCGTACGCGTCGCGCGGCGCCTCGGAGAGGCGCGGTCGGAGGACCCGGCCTTCCAGTTGCCCGAGTTGTCCGCCGACCTGGCCGCGCTCCTCGACTCCGTACAGCGTCCGGATGCGGCGGTGCTGGGCGGCCCGGTGCGGCGCGAGTACCGGCCGTCCCAGCCGCTGCGGCTGTACGGGCTGTTCACCGAGCCGGTCGTCACGGCGTCGGGGTACGCGGGCGCGACGGTGTACGCGGTCACGCCGGACGGTTCCTTCCACACCGTGTCGGACGTGGCGCCCGGCGGCCCGGAACGGGCGGTCCAAGCGTCCGCCACGGCTCTGGTACCGGGTGGCTCCGCGCTGCCGCTGCGGGAGCTGGGCGACGGCGGCGGGGTCATCCTCACCTCGCCGGCCGTCTCGGCGGACGGCCGGATCGGCGGCGGCGGGTCGGTGCGTTCCGTACGGGCGGCGGGGTGCGCCTGGCACGAGCCGCCGCTCGCCACGCTCTGGGGGCGTCCGCCGTCCGCCCAGCTGGATGCCGCCCTGGACTGGCTGGCGCAGCCCGCCGACGAACGTCCGGCGGGCGGCGACCTGCTGTTCCTCACGGGTGCGGTCGCCGGCGACGGCGGCCGCGTCCGGTTCGCCGTCGACGGCGGGCCGGTCGTCACGCTGTACGCGCCGGACGAACGGACCGAGTTGCCGTACGCCGAGAACCTGCGGCTGCTCGCCGCGCGCCCGGGCCTGCGGCTGAGGCTGATCGCCCGGGCCGCCGCTGATCCGGCCGGCGCGGTGCGGGCGCTCGCGGCGGCCTGGGCAGGTCACGACGGTGAGCCGGTCCGCGCGGACCTGGGCCTGCGGAGGCTGAACCGTACGGACGTACCCGCCGCGGGGGCGCTCGCGGCCGCCGGGCCGCCGGAGCAGGAGGCGTTGCCCGAAGCGCCGCCCGGGACGTCGCCGGAGACCTTGCCGCTGGAGCTGGACCTGCTGCGCCGCGCGGTGGACCGTGCGGTGGCGGGCGGCCGCCCCGTAGCGGCGGCCGCGGCCGACGGTGACCTGCCGCGCAGGCTGCGCGCCGTGGGCCTCATGACCGGGGCGCGGTGTGCGCAGGAGCTCGAGGACGCGGCCACGGCACGGAGCCTGGACGCACTGGGGCGCCTGCTGCCCGCGGACTCGGGCGCGTTCGCCCGGGCCTGGCTGGCCGCGGCCGTCTACGCGTCGGCAGCGTCGCGTTCGCTGGTGTCGGCGGCGTGGTCGGCATCGGGGCTGATGCCGGGGCACGGGTCTGAGACGGGGCCGGGGCCGGGGACGGGGACGGAGATGGCTGACGACGAGAGCCAGACCCGTAGGGGGCCGGTGGCCGTGAAGCCGTGACGCAGGGCGGCTGCGAGGTCGTCGCCGTGCTCGTACCCGACGACCGGCGTGCCCGGCCAGCGGTCGGCGATCGCGGCGAGGCAGCCGGGCCAAGCGTCGGGGCCGAACAGATTGGAGACGCCGACCACGCCGGTGGCGGCCGCTGCGGCGGCGGTGGGGGCCGCGGTGGTGGGGGCCGCGGCGGCGGTGGCGGTGCGGCTGACGACGGCTCCCGCGACGATACGGCCGTCCCTCGCGCGGCCGGCGAGGACCGTGGTCGCCGGGTCGGCGAGCAGCGCCGGGCGGAAGAGGTCCATGCGGTCGCCGCCGTTCCAGGCCCTCTCCCAGGCGGCGAGCTCGGCGGCGGTCTCGACCGGTTCCCAGGCTCTGGTGACCGGTCCCGGGGCGGCGAGCGCAGAGGGACGGTGGATCCACTGTCCTTCGAAGAGCACCTCGAAGCCGTGTGGCGTCAGGTCCAGCTCCGCGAAGCTGTCCTTGACCGAGCAGCCGGGCGTGCTCCGGTCGACGGCGTCCAACATGGCGCGTATCTCGGTGTCCGATGCGCCGGGGGCGAGGGTGACGGCGTCCGGGTAGTACGGCGGAGTGCGGCGCGGGTGCGTCCAGACGCGGTCACCGAACGTCCCACCTGGGAGTCCATGGGCCCTGCACATCGCATCGCACCACTCGGCGTTGTTGCGGGCGGCTGCTTCGCGATTCATGTGGCGATCGTGACAGGTGTGGTGACGCTACCCTGCCCCCTATCGAACTTTCCGAAACACGGAATATATTTTCCGTTGAATCGGGACTTGGGGGTACTCATGGCTACGGACCGGGCTCTGCCCCGCCGCGCAGTCGCCGAGCTGGTCGGCAGCGCGGCACTGGTCGCCGTCATCATCGGCTCCGGCCTGCAGGCCAGTGCGCTCAGCGACGACGTCGGCGTGCGGCTGCTCGCCAACTCGCTGGCGTCGGCGATCGGGCTCGGCCTGCTCATCGCACTGTTCGCGCCGGTCTCCGGGGCACATCTCAACCCCGTCGTCACCCTCTGCGTCTGGTGGACCCGGCGACGCGACGGGGACGGGCTGCTCGGGCGCGAGGTGGCGCTGTACATCGGCGCGCAGCTGGCCGGAGCGGTCGCCGGGGCGCTGCTCGCCGAGGCGATGTTCGGGCGGGCGCCCGGCAGCTGGTCCACCCAGATGCGGTCGGACGGACACCTGCTGCTCGGCGAGACGGTCGCCACGGCCGGCCTCGTCCTGCTGATCCAGGGCTTGGACCGGATCGGGCGTGCCGGGTTGGCGCCGGTGGCGGTGGCGGCGTACATCGCGGCGGCGATCTGGTTCACGTCGTCCGGGTCGTTCGCCAACCCGGCGGCGACGGTCGGCCGGTCTCTGACCGACTCGTTCACCGGGATCGCCCCGGCCTCGCTCCCGGGCTTCATCGCGGCGCAGCTCGTCGGCGGGCTCCTCGGCGCGGGGCTGGCGAGCCTGCTGTACGGGAGGCGGCCGCCCGGGGCCGAGCCGGCCGCGGGCTGAGGCCGGCATTACGCCCGGCCGGTTACCTGCCCGGTTGGGCGCGCGGCGGGCCGGTCGCCTGACCAGCCGTACACCGGCGGGGCGGTTGCCTGCTGAGCCGGGCATACGGCGAGCCGTGTGCCCGCTGAACCCGGCGTGCGACGGGCCGGTTGCCCACCCAGCCACGCGTAGGGCGAGCCGGTCGCCCAGCCGGGCGCAGGCGCGCCGGTTGTCGGGTGAACCCCGCGTTGGGTGAACCGCGCCGGGGCCTTTCGCGTCGGAGTGGACAGGGCGGGAACACCAGACGGAGGTTCGTACATGCGACGCACGCGGCTGCCGCTGCTGCCACGGAGCCGGCGGGGACAGCGGCGGGTGGTGCAGGCCGTCATGCTCGGGTGCGTCCTCGCGCTCGCGCCCATGACCTGGATGCACGCCGTCGCCGACAGCCGGCTGCGCACCGCCGACGACGTCCCCGCCCACGACGTCGCCGTCGTCTTCGGCGCGGGCCTGTGGAACGGCCGGCCGACCCCGTACCTGGCCCATCGCCTCGACACGGCCGCCAAGCTGTACCGGGACGGCAAGGTGAAGGTGCTCCTCGTCACCGGGGACAACAGCCGCGTCGAGTACGACGAGCCCGACGCCATGCGCGCGTACCTGAGGGAGCGGGGCGTTCCGGACGGGCGGATCGTCAGCGACTACGCCGGTTTCGACACCTGGGACTCGTGCGTGCGCGCGAAGAAGGTCTTCGGCGTCGACCGCGCGGTCCTGGTGACGCAGGGCTTCCACATCCAGCGGGCCGTGACGCTGTGCCGGGAGGCGGGCGTCGACTCGTACGGGGTCGGCGTGGCCGAGCCGCACGACTCGGTCTGGTACTACGGCGAGGTGAGGGAGCTGGCGGCGGCCGGGAAGGCGGCGGTGGACGCGGTGTTCGAGCCGGAGCCGAGGTTCTTGGGGCGTGAGGAGCCGGGCGTGGCGGAGGCGTTGGCGTCTCCTTGACGGCGGCCCCTCCCCCCGCCCCGGCCCTCCCCGGCCCTCCCCGGCCCTCCCCGGGTCTCCCCCGCCACGCCCCTTCCCTCACGGGAGCGCCCCCGGAGACCTCCCCCCGACGATCCCCGAAGCCCCCGGCTCACCGGCCGGATCCCACCACATGGAGAGGGACGTACCGGGGGCGTAATGCGGCGGGTGCGTGGGCGTAACACGGGCGTCGCATGCTCGGGGGCATGCTCACCGCCACCACCCCCACGCACTGTCCGTACTGCTCCCTGCAGTGCGGGATGAACCTGCGGCCCACCGGGCAGGGCGCCGGACAAGGCGTCGAGGTGGTGGAGCGCGCGGACTTCCCCGTGAACCGGGGGGCCCTGTGCGGTAAGGGACGTACCGCGCCCGCGGTGCTCTCCTCCCAGGCCAGGCTGGTCGGGCCGCTGGTCCGACGCCCCGCCACAGGCAGGCTCGAGCCGGCCACCTGGGAGGAGGCTCTGCGTGCCGTCGCCGACGGGCTGCGCGGCACCAGGGAGAGCCACGGGGCCGACGCCGTCGGGGTCTTCGGGGGCGGCGGGCTCACCAACGAGAAGGCGTACGCGCTCGGCAAGTTCGCCCGCCTCGTCCTCGGGACCTCGCAGATCGACTACAACGGCCGCTTCTGCATGTCCTCCGCCGCCGCGGCGCACCAGCGGGCCTTCGGGCTCGACCGGGGACTCCCCTTCCCCCTGGAGGACATCCCGCGCACCGGCTGCGTGGTCCTCGTCGGGTCGAACCTCGCCGAGACGATGCCGCCGGCCCTCCGCTACCTCACCGAACTGAAGGAGAACGGCGGCCGTCTCATCGTCGTCGACCCGCGCCGCACCCGTACCGCCGAGCAGGCCGACCTGCACCTGGCTCCCCGCCCCGGTACCGATCTCGCGCTCGCGCTCGGGCTGCTGCACCTCGTCGTGGCCGAGGGCCGCACGGACGAGGACTTCATCCGGGAGCGTACGACCGGCTGGGCCGACGCCCGCGCCGCCGCGATGTCCCACTGGCCCGCGCTCGTGGAGCGCATCACCGGCGTGCCGGTGCCGCAGCTGCGGGAGGCCGTCGCGATGTTCTGCGACGCCGACAGTTCCATGGTCCTCACCGCCCGCGGGCCCGAGCAGCAGTCCAAGGGCACCGACACCGTCGGCGCCTGGATCAACCTGTGCCTGGCCACCGGCCGCGCCGGCCGGCCCCTGTCCGGTTACGGGTGCTTGACCGGGCAGGGCAACGGGCAGGGCGGCCGCGAGCACGGTCAGAAGGCCGACCAGTTGCCCGGCTACCGCAAGCTCGACGACCCCGCCGCCCGCGCCCACGTCGCCGGCGTCTGGGGTGTCGACCCCGACAGCCTCCCCGGTCCCGGCCGCAGCGCCTACGAACTCCTCGACGCGCTCGGCACCGACATCAAGGCCCTCCTCCTCATGGGGTCCAACCCCGTCGTCTCCGCGCCGCGTGCCGCGCACATCCAGGAGCGGCTCGAGTCCCTCGACTTCCTCGCCGTCGCTGATGTGGTGCTGTCGGAGACCGCCGCGCTCGCCGACGTCGTCCTGCCCGTCACCCAGTGGGCCGAGGAGACCGGCACCCTCACCAACCTCGAAGGCCGCGTCATCCTCCGTCGGCGGGCCATCGACCCCCCGGAGGGCGTACGCAGTGATCTGGAGGTCATGAACGCCCTCGCCGAGCTGCTCGGCTGGGAGAAGGGCTTCCCCGCCGACCCCGAGGAGGTCTTCGAGGAGCTGCGCCGCGCCTCGGCCGGCGGCCCCGCCGACTACGCGGGCATCAGCTACCGCCGCATCGCCGAGGAGGACGGGGTCTTCTGGCCCTGCCCCGAGCCCGCGCACCCCGGCACGCCGCGCCTCTTCCTGGAGCGGTTCGCCACCCCGGACGGGCGGGCCCGCTTCGTACCCGTCACGCACCGCCCGGCCGGTGAGGAGACGGACGACGAGTATCCGGTGGTGCTGACGACCGGGCGTGTGGTCTCGCAGTACCAGTCGGGCGCCCAGACCCGGCGGGTCGCGGAGCTGAACGCCGCCGCGCCCGGCCCGTTCGTCGAGCTGCACCCCCGGCTGGCCGAGCGGCTGGGCGTCGCCGAGGGCGATCCGGTGGCCGTCGTGTCGCGGCGCGGGCGGGCGGTGGCCCCGGCCCGCATCACCACCGGCATCCGGCCGGACACGGTCTTCATGCCGTTCCACTGGGCGGGCGAGGGCCGGGCCAACACCCTCACCAACCCCGCCCTCGACCCGACCTCCCGCATGCCGGAGTTCAAGGTGTGCGCGGTACGTCTCGAACCGGCGGCCACCCCTCCGTCCGCGGCTGCCCCTCCGTCCGCGGCCGGCCCTGCCACCCCGAACGGTCTTCCGTCCGCGGACGGCTGAGCCAGTCGCCGCCCGCGATCGGCGGGCCGAGCCGCGCCGCCGGTGCCGCGACGTACACCCACGCCCGCACCGTCCGCCCGTCCCGCGTCCGCCGTACGTCGCAGACCTCGCGCTCGTACAGGTTCAGCGGGTGGCCGGGGCCCAGGTACTCCTCCAGGCCGTCCAGTACGGAGAGCAGGGCGTCGTACTCGCCGGGCGCCGCGCTGATCAGCTCGCCCGCGACCTCGCCCGTGACCTCGCCCGCGATCTCGCCGGCCACTTCGCTCCGCCCTTCGGCGCGCGCCAGGTACGGGTAGCCGGGGCCGTCGTACAGGACCGCGTCGGGCAGCCGGGCCGGCTCCTCGGCCGCCGTGCGGCCGCGGAGGAACAGGTCGTGGTTGTACTCGCCCGGCCGCAGCGTCCCGTACACGAAGAACGGCAGCTCGTTCCTCGTCATCGCGCCGACGTCTCCTGCCGCAGCCACGCCAGGTAGCCCGTGCTGCCCTGGACCACCGGCATGGCGATGATCTCGGGCGTCTCGTAGTCGTGCGCCGCGACGAGGTGCGCCTCCAGCGCGTCGTAGGACGCCTCCGTCGTCTTGAAGAGCACCTGCCACTCCTGGCTGGTCTCGATGGCGTTCTTCCAGTGGTAGACGGAGGTGACCGGGCCGGAGATCTGCGCGCAGGCGGCGAGCCGCGCCTCCACCGCGCCACGGGCCAGTTCCTCGGCCTTCTCGGCGCTGTCGGTCGTGGTGAGCACGGTCAGGGCCAGGGTCACGGTCGTCTCTCCTCCACGGTGGTCATACGGCGGCGGCGAACTGCGCCGCGTACAGCCGAGCGTACGCACCCCCGGACGCGAGGAGCTCCTCGTGCGTGCCCTGCTCCACGATGCGGCCCGCCTCCATCACCAGGATCACGTCCGCGTCCCGGATGGTGGAGAGCCGGTGCGCGATCACGAACGACGTCCGGCCCTCCCGCAGCGACGCCATCGCGCGCTGGATGAGGAGCTCCGTGCGGGTGTCGACGGAGCTGGTGGCCTCGTCGAGGACGAGGATGGACGGCTCGGTGAGGAACGCCCGGGCGATGGTGAGGAGCTGCTTCTCGCCGGCGCTGAGGTTCGCGCCCTCCTCGTCGACGACGGTGTCGTAGCCGTCGGGGAGGGTCCGGATGAAGCGGTCCGCGTGGGTGGCCATGGCCGCCTCGACGATCCGCTCGCGCGGCACCTCGCCCGGCACGCCGTACGCGATGTTGTCGGCGATCGTGCCGCCGAAGAGCCAGGTGTCCTGGAGCACCATGCCGATACCGGACCGCAGTTCGCGCCGGGACGTCGTCGATACGTCGACACCGTCGAGCAGGATGCGGCCGGCGGTCGTCTCGTAGAAGCGCATGAGCAGGTTGACGAGCGTGGTCTTCCCGGCACCGGTCGGGCCGACGATGGCGACGGTCTGGCCGGGCTCCACGGTCAGCGACAGGTCCTCGATGAGCGGCTTGCCCGGCTCGTACCGGAAGGCGACCTTCTCGAAGGAGACCCTCCCGGCCTTGCCGCGCTCGCGGGTGGGGGCCGCCGACGTCGGGGCGCTCGCGCTCGCCTCGTCGTCGCGCTCCTCCTCCGCGTCCAGCAGGTCGAAGACCCGCTCGGCCGACGCCACCCCGGACTGGAGGAGGTTGGCCATGGCCGCGACCTGCGAGATCGGGCCGTTGAACTCGTACGAGTACTGCACGAAGGCCTGTACGTCGCCGATCGAGAGCGTCCCGGACGCCACGCGCAGTCCGCCGACGACCGCGATGAGGACGTAGTTGAGGTTGCCGACGAAGGCGGTGGCGGGCTGGATGAGCCCCGACATGAACTGGGCGCGGAAGCTCGACGCGTACAGCTGCTCGCCGAGCTCGTCGAAGGCCTCGACGGCCTGCCGTCTGCGGCCGAAGAGCAGCACCTCGGCGTGGCCGGTGTACGCCTCCTCGACGTGGGCGTTGAGCTTGCCGGTGACGGCCCACTGGCGGACGAACTGCGGCTGGGCGCGCTTGCCGATGAGGGTGGCGACCACCACGGAGACGGGAACGGTCGCGAGTGCGATGAGCGCGAGCAGGGGCGAGATCCAGAACATCATCGCCAGCACGCCGACGAGGGTGAGCAGCGCGCGGACCATCTGGCTGAAGGCCTGCTGCATGGTCTGGGTGATGTTGTCGATGTCGTTGGTGGCCCGGCTGAGGATCTCGCCGCGCGGCTGCTTGTCGAAGTACGCGAGCGGCAGCCGCGCCAGCTTCGCCTGGGCCAGCTCGCGCAGCCGGTGGCCGGTCCGCTGGACGGCGGTCATGGCGAGGCGCATCTGCACCCAGGTGAGGGCGGAGGAGGCGGCGATGACGCCGACGGCGAGGGCGAGGACCTCGCCCACAGCCCGGAAGTCCACCCCGGCGGGGCTCGCCGCGCCGGCCACGACCAGGTCGGTGGCGTGGCCCAGGATCCTGGGCGCCGTGACGGCGAGCGCGACGGCGGCGGTGCCGGCGGCGAGGACGCCGAGGACGAGGCGGCGCTCGGGGGCGAGGGTGCGCAGCAGCCGGAGCCCGGAGCGGCGGAAGTCCAGCGAGCGTTCGAGGGACGGCGTGGCCACCATGCCGGGCCCCCGCTGCACGACGGGGCCCCGCCGCTCGGGTGCGGCCCGCCCCTCGGGCACAGACCGTCGCCCGGTGCCGCGGTTTGTGCCCTCGGCCCGCCCCGCGCGCACAGCCCGCCCCTCGGGGGTCGGCTTCTCCTCCGCGTTCACGCGGCTTCCTCCTCGGTCAGCTGGGAGAGCACGATCTCCCGGTACGTGTGGTTGTCCCGGAACAGCGCCTCGTGCGTGCCGGTGCCGACGACGCGGCCCTCGTCGAGGACGACGATCCGGTCGGCGTCGCGGATGGTCGACACCCGCTGGGCGACGATCACCACCGTCGCGTCCGCCGTCTCGGCCGCTAGGGCCGCCCGCAGCCGCGCGTCCGTGGCGTAGTCCAGCGCCGAGAACGAGTCGTCGAAGAGGTAGACGGCCGGTCGGGCGACCAGCACGCGGGCGATGGCGAGGCGCTGGCGCTGTCCGCCGGAGAGGTTGGTGCCGCCCTGGGAGACCGGGGCGTCCAGCCCTCCCCCCAGCTCCCGTACGAAGTCGGCGGCCTGCGCCACCTCCAGCGCGTGCCACAGCTCCTCGTCCGTCGCGTCCGGATCGCCGTAGCGCAGGTTCGTCGCGATCGTCCCCGAGAAGAGGTACGGCTTCTGCGGTACGAGCCCGACCGTCCGCGCCAGCGCCTCGGGATCCAGGTCGCGGACGTCGACGCCGCCGACGCGGACTTCGCCGCCGGTCGCGTCGAAGAGCCGGGGCACCAGGTTGAGCAGGGTGCTCTTGCCGCTGCCGGTGGAGCCGATGACGGCGGTGGTACGGCCCGGCCGGGCGACCAGGTCCACGCCGCGCAGCACCGGTTCCTCGGCGCCCGGGTAGCTGAAGTCGGCCGCGCGGATGTCGAGATGGGCGGGGCCGCGCAGCGCGTGGACGGGTGCGAGGGGCGGGGCGACGGACGGGGCGGTGGCGAGCACCTCCTGGATGCGTTCGGCACTGACCTCGGCGCGCGGCAGCTGCATCATCAGGAACATCGTCATCATCACGGCCATCAGGATCTGCATCAGATAGCCGAGGAAGGCGATCAGCGAACCGGCCTGCAGCGAGCCGGAGTCGAGCCGCAGCCCGCCGAACCAGATGACGGCCACGGTGGCCGCCTCCCAGACCAGCAGCACCGTCGGGAACATCAGCGCCATGAGCCGCCCGGCGCGCAGCGCGACGTTCATCAGCTCGGCGTTGGCACCGGCGAAGCGGTACTGCTCGTGCCGGTCGCGGACGAAGGCGCGGATGACGCGGATGCCGGTGATCTGCTCGCGCAACACCCGGTTCACCGTGTCCAGCCGTTCCTGCAGGGTGCGGAACAGCGGCGGCAGGCGGCGGACGATGAGGCCGACGGTGCCGGCGAGCAGCGGTACGAAGAGGAGCAGGAGCAGCGCGAGCGGTACGTCCTGGCCGACGGCCATCGCGATGCCGCCGAGGCACATCAGGGGCGCGGCGACGAGCAGGGTGAGGGCGAGGACGGTGAACGTCTGCACCTGCGTGACGTCGTTGGTGGTGCGGGTGATCAGGGACGAGGCGCCGAAGCGCCCCACCTCCCGTACGGAGAAGTCCTGCACGCGGCGGAAGACGGCGGACCGCAGGTCGCGGCCGACGCCCATGGCGACGCGGGCGGCGCAGTACACGGCGGCGGCCGCGGCCGCGACCTGGAGCAGGGTGACGGCGAGCATGACGCCGCCGGTGGACAGGATGCGGTCGGTCTCGCCGCGCAGGACGCCGTTGTTGACGATGTCGGCGTTGAGGGTGGGCAGGTAGAGGGCGGCGAGGGACTGGGCCAGCTGGAGGAGGACGAGCAGCGCGATCGTGCGCCAGTACGGGCGCAGGCGGGCGCGCAGCAGTCGGGTCAGCACCATGGGGGCGTCGCGCCTCAGCCGGCGTACGGGCGGACGGACTTGGCGTCGCGCAGGGCGTGGGCCCACCAGGCGAGCTGGTCGAGCATCGTCTTCGCGGCGGCGTCGGGGCCGGTGGGGTCCTTGTGCCGGCCGGTCTCGTCGAAGTGGCCGTGGGCGTTGTGGAAGGAGACGGTGTCGCGGATGGTGACGGCGTGCATCTCGGCGAAGACCTGGCGCAGTTGCTCGACGGCGCGCAGGCCGCCGGACATGCCGCCGTAGGAGATGAAGCCGACGGGCTTGGCCTGCCACTCGGTGAAGTGCCAGTCGATGAGGCTCTTGAGGGCGGCGGGGAAGGAGTGGTTGTACTCGGGGGTGAGGACGACGAACGCGTCGGCGTCGGCGAGCTTGGGGCTGACCTCGGCGAGTGCGGCGCGGGCCGCCGGGCCGGGTTCGCGGGAGAGGGCGGTGGGCAGGTCGGTGGCGGCGAGGTCGACGACGTCGACGGTGAAGTCGTCGCGCTCGGCGGTCCGGGAGAGGAACCAGTCGGCGATGACGGGCCCGAAGCGGCCCTCGCGGTTGCTGGCGATGATGACGGCGAGCTTCAGCGGCGTGGCGTTGGTGATGTCCATGCCGAGGAGCCTCCTACCTCAACCAAACTTGAGGTCAAGCCCCTCTTTCGCCGGTCGGGGTCACCCGTTCGGTGCGCGCGGCGCGGGCCGCGCCTCCCGACCCCCCGGTGCCGTCCCGACCTGCGGAAACGCCCGTACGAAGTCGGCGCGGCGACCGGTAACCGAGCGGTCATCGGCATGCGGGCGCGGGGGTCGCGGCCTTACCCATGGGACTAGGACACCGCCCCTCGCGCTCGGAGGACCCCTCATGCGCACCACCATCCGCTCGCTGACCGGTACCGTGCTGGCGGTCGCCTCGCTCGGCGGCATCGCCGTGGCCTCGCCGACCGCGTACGCCGGGGACCTCGGGCGGCTGGAGGTCTATCCGTCGAGCGCCGCACCGGGCCAGACCGTCACCGTCAACACCACCGCCTGCGGCAAGAACGGCAAGGGCGTCGGTGACGCGGGCTCCCTGGGCGCAGGCGAGTTCAAGCTGGCGCCCGGCACCCACCAAGAGGTGGTGATCGGGCAGTTCCGGGTGCCCGCGCACGCCAAGCCGGGCACGTACGCCATCAGCGTGGCGTGCCAGAACGGCAAGACGGCCACCGGCGACCTGACCGTCACGCACGCCACCGGCGGCACCGGCGGCACGGGCGGGACCGACATCGGTGGCAAGGAGACCGGCGGCCACGCGCAGGAGCAACCGCTGCAGCAGCTGCCGGAACAGCCGCGGGAGCAGGCGCAGGAACAAGGGCACGCCAGCGGTGTCGGCCACGTTCCGAGCGGACCCGTCAAGACCGGTGTCGGGGGCAGCGTCGGCCCCGACACCGCCCAGATCGCGGCGGGTGCGGCCGTCCTGGCCGCGGCCGCCGTCGGCGGGGTCTGGCTCCTGCGCCGCCGGGCGAGCGGCGCGCAGGGCCGCTGACCCGCCGCTCCGCTCCCCGCCCCCGCCGCGCGCGCCCCGAGGCCGCGGTGCGGGCGGGGAGCACCACGGGCACGCACGGCACAGGAGGCGGGAAAGCCCCATGAGCGCAGGCGGCAGCGGCAGCGGCGGCGGCAGCAGTTATGGCTCCGGCTACGGCTACGGCTACGGCTCCGGCAGCGCGAGCCGCAGCGGCAAGGGATGGGCCGTGGTGATCGCCGCCGTCGTCGGCGTGTGGCTCGTCCAGAACGGCTCCGCCGACGTCACGCCGCCCGCGCCCTCCGCCGCCGAAGCCTTCGCCGCCGGCGGCCCGCGCCAGCACACCGAGGCGGCCGCCGGGCCCCTGCCGCCCTCCGCACCCGTCCGCGTCCGCATCCCCGACATCGGCGTCGACGCACCCGTCATGCGCCTGGGCCTCGCCCCCGACCGCGGCCTGGAGGTCCCGCCCGTCGGCGACCCGAACATCGCCGGCTGGTTCCAGCACGGCACCCCGCCCGGGGCCAAGGGCACCGCGATCATCGCCGGTCACGTCGACAACGCCGACGGCCCCGCCGTCTTCTACGCCCTGGGCGCGCTCAGGAAGGGCCACCGCGTGGAGGTCACCCGCCTCGACGGCCGCACCGCCGTCTTCGCGGTCGACGCGGTCGAGGTGTACGACAACGACGACTTCCCCGACCACAAGGTCTACGGCGCCGCCCATCGCGCCGAACTCCGCCTGATCACCTGCGGGGGCGAGTTCGACGCGAGGACCGGCTACCAGGGCAACGTCGTCGCGTACGCCCACCTCACCGGTCGTAGGTGAGGAAGAAGGCGCCGTTCTCCAGTGCGGTGTGGTCGGTGAGCGTCCAGCCCCGCGGGTCGAAGGCGGTGTCGCGGGAGAAGAGCGGGACGCCGTTGCCGATGGTGAGGGGGCTGAGCTTGACGATCAGCCGGTCGATCTCGGAGTAGAGGGCACCGGCCAACCCCGCGCCGCCGATCAGCCAGATGTCCTTGCCGCCGCTCTCCTGCTTCAGCTCCCGGACCTTCGCGGCGGGGTCGCCGGCGACGAGTTCCACGGCCGGGGCCGGCACCTCGGTGAGGGTGGTGGAGAAGACGAGGTGGCGCAGGTGCGGGTAGGCGTCCGGGACTCCGGCCGCCAGGCCGATCTCGTAACTCTTGCGGCCTTCGAGGACGGTGTCGAAGTGCGTGCCCTCGTCCGTGATGCCCAGCGCCTCGCGGGCCGGGCCGGGGAGGGTCTCGGGGTAGGTGGCGGACATGTGCTGGATGTAGTCCGGCGTGATCGGCCAGAAACCGTCGGGGCCCGTGGGGTCGGTGCCGTCGGGGCCGGCGATGAAGCCGTCGAGGGTGGAGGCGATGTAGTAGACGAGCTTGCGCATGGAGACCCTTCGTGGAGCGGACGGCGGTGGAGCGGATGACGCTGAAACGGAAGCCGGCGAAGCAGGAGCCGAGGAAACAGATGCCGACGAAACAGATAGCGGCGGAGCGGATGACGGTGCGGGCGGCGGTGGGGAGCGGATGACGGCCGCGGGGCCCGGGGCGGCAGGAGGCGGTGCGGTCAGCCGTGCAGGTGCAGGGCCCAGGCCGTGCAGCCGAAGGCCGCCGTGTGCAGGAGGGCCCGTACGGTGTTCCACCTGACCCACGCCTCCTCGAACGCGGCGCGGGCGGCGGCGAGTCGGTCGTGGTCGGCGGCGAGGGCGGCCACCTTGTCGAGCGCCTCGTTGAGCGGGACGTTCCGCGTCCCGGTGACGAAGAAGGCGGCGGCGTACAGCACGAGCGCCACGATGACCCAGAGGCGGACGGCGCCGGCGTTCGGCCCGCCCCCGGCGAGGAAGGTCGCGAGGAGCAGCAGGGGCAGCGGCAGCAGGAAGGGGATCAGGAACCAGACGTTGATGATGGCCCGGTTGATGTTCTGCATGCCCTGGACGAACGCGTGGTCGTCCGAGCGCGCCAGACCGGGCATCACGGCGTAGGCGAAAGCCGCGAACAGTCCTGCCATCAGCCCGGCCGCGAGCGTGGACGTCGTCAGGGCGACGGTCTGGAGCACTCTCATACGCCACCTTCCTCAGTTGCCCATACGCCACCTTCCTCAGTTGCCGCGGCCCACTCCACGAACTGGACGACCACGCCGTTGGGGTCGGTGATCTGGAAGAGCCGCTCGCCCCACGGTTCTTCGCGCAGCGGCATGGTGATCTCGACGCCCTCGGCCCGGAGCCTGGCCTCCTCCTCCGCGATGCCGCCCTCAAGGGTGAACGCGAGGATCAGCCCGTCGGCGTGCCGGTCGCGCTGGTCGGCCGGCAGGACCTCGGTGCCGCGACGCAGCAGGACGACGTCGGCCGCGGCGTCGGGGCGGCCGAGCGAGGCGAAGCCGTCGGCGGCCATCCGCTCCTCGTATCCGAGGTGTGCGGTGAAGAAGGCGGAGGATGCGGCGACGTCGTCGACGGTGAGCGAGACGGTGGATGCGGTGATCTGCACGTGGGTCCTTTGCTCGAAGCGGACGGAGGAGCGAGCCGCGCCCCCGCCGCCGCAAAATTGCGACGGACGTAAACTTAGATCAGCCGCACACGGCCCGTCAATATAAATTTGCTACGGAAGTAAATTTAACTCCAGCGTCCGGCTCAGTACCACTGATCGAACGCGAGCTTGGCCACCAACGAGAAGACGACGACCAGCAGCACCCCGCGCACGAAGCCCGCGCCCTTGCTCAGCGCCGTCCGCGCGCCCAGCATGCCGCCCGCCAGGTTGAACACCGCCATGACGGCGGCCAGCCGCCACAGCACGTTCCCCTGGTACGCGAACATCGCCAGCGCGCCCGCGTTGGTGCACACGTTGACGATCTTCGCGGTCGCGGACGCGGTCACCAGGTCCAGATGGAGCACGGCGGTGAGGGCCAGCACCAGGAACGTCCCCGTCCCCGGACCGAACAGCCCGTCGTAGAAGCCGATCCCGCCGCCGACGAGCACGATCGCCGTCACGACGCGGGCGCGGGTCACCGGGCCCCTGTCCCCGACGGTCCCGAACGACGGCCGCAGCATCACAAACGCCGCCACCCCCAGCAGCACCACCATGATCACCGGCCGCAGGGCCTCATCGTCGATCCTGTCCGCGAAGAACGCCCCGACCATGGAGCCGGCGAGGGCCGCCAGCCCGACCCGCGCCGCCGTCCGTACCGACACCCGCACCGGCGCGCGGCGGACGTACGTCACGGCCGCACCCGTCGTGCCGACGATGGCCACCGCCTTGTTCGTGCCGAGGACCTGGGGGGCCGGTACGTGCGGGACTCCGAGGAGCAGCGCGGGCAGGAGCAGCAGACCACCACCGCCCACCACGGCGTCGATCCAGCCCGCCACGAGAGCGGCCGCACAGAGAAAGACCAGGGTGGTCAGCGATATGTCGGGCATGACCATGACCCTAGGGGACGGGATAGGTGCACCGCCCATGAAACCGGTGAGACTTGAGGAACCTCTGAGGTCGCCCCCTCGCCCCCTCGCCCGCGCGCCCCCTCACCGCCCCCGCCCCCGCGCGCACCCCCTCACCGCCCCCGCCCCCACCCGCTGAGGTCAGCTTTCCGCGCGCGAAACAAACGGGATGCGGCCGGGAAACACCGCCGACGCACGCTGCTGAGCATGAGTTCACGGATCGTGGTGGTCGGCGGAGGCACGGCGGGCGCACGCCTCGCCGAGCGGCTGCCCGTCACCCTGCTCGGCGAGGAGCCGCACGCCCCGTACAACAGGGTGCTGCTCGCGGACGTCCTCGCTGGGCGGTACGGGCCCGAGGTCATCGCCCTGCCCACGCCGCACGACGAGGGGTCGCGGCACGAAGTGCGGGTGACCGCCATCGACCGCGCCGCGCGGGTGGTGCACTGCGCGGGCGGCGAGGCGTTCGCGTACGACCGGCTGGTGCTGGCCACCGGCTCGAACCCGGTGCTCCCGCCGCTGCGCGGCCTCGGCGGCGACCGGCTGCCTTCCGGGGTGCACGCCTTCCGCACCCTCGACGACTGCATGGCGCTGGACGCGGTGGTCGGCCCCGGGGTCCGGGCGGTGGTGATCGGCGGCGGCCTGCTGGGCGTGTCGGCGGCCCGCGCGCTGGCCGCCCGGGGCGCCGAGGTGGTGCTGGCCCAGCAGGGCGAGCACCTGATGGAGCGCCAGCTGGACGCGGAGGCGGCGCGGCTGCTGCGCCGCCATCTGGAGGCGGACCTGGGCGTGGAGGTCCACACCGAGTGCCGCGTTCGCGGCCTGCGGTGCGAGGACGGCGCCGTGGAGGCCGTCGAACTCGCCGACGGCTTCGTGCTCGACGCGGACGTCGTCGTCATCGCCTGCGGCGTACGGCCGCGCGTCGGGCTCGCCGTGGAGGCGGGTCTCGACGTGCGGCGCGGCATCGTCGTGGACGACCAGCTGCGCACCTCCGACCCGTACATCCACGCCGTCGGGGACTGCGCCGAGCACGACGGCCGGCTCTACGGCCTGGCCGGCGCCGCGCTGGAGCAGGCCGACGTCCTCGCGGACGTCCTCCTGCACGGCACCGGCGCCTATCGCGGCACCCGCGCGCTGACCCGGCTCAGCATGGACGCCCTCGAACTGGCGGCGTTCGGCGAGGCGACGCCGCTGCCCGGTGACGACACCGTGCGGCTGGCCGACGCGACCAGCGGCGCGTACCGGAAGGTCGTCGTCCGCGGCGACCGGCTCGTCGGCGGGGTCCTGCTCGGCGATCTCGGCGCGGTCGGGGCGCTCGCCCGGGCCTGGGAGGGCGATGAGGCCCTTCCGGAAGCGCCCCTGCTCCACCTGCTCACCCATGACGGAGGCTCATAACATGGCCCACCAGCCCACCATCGTCCTCATCGGCCACGGCATGGTCGGCCAGCGCTTCCTGGAGGCCCTCGCCGAGCGGGGCGTCACCGAGCGGGCCCGGATCGTCGTCTTCTGCGAGGAGCCGCGCCCCGCGTACGACCGGGTCCGGCTCACCTCGTACTTCGACGGCAGGACGCCCGACGACCTCTCCATGGTCGAGGACGGCTTCATGGCGCGGCACGGCATCGAGCTGCACCTGGACGACCCGGCCGAGACCATCGACCGCGAGGCGCGCACGGTCACCTCCCGCGCCGGCCGCGTGATCGCGTACGACACGCTGGTCCTGGCGACGGGCTCGTACCCCTTCGTGCCGCCCGTTCCGGGCAAGGACGCGACCGGCTGCTTCGTCTACCGCACGATCGAGGACCTCCTCGCCATCGAGGAGTACGCGAAAACGGCACGGACCGGCGCGGTGGTCGGCGGCGGGCTGCTCGGCCTGGAGGCGGCGGGCGCGCTCAAGGGCCTGGGCCTGGAGACGCACATCGTGGAGTTCGCGCCGCGCCTGATGCCAGTGCAGGTGGACGAGGGCGGCGGCGCGGCCCTGCTGCGCACCATCGAGAACATGGGCCTCATCGTCCACACCGGAACCGGTACGCAGGAGGTCCTCACGGAGGACGGCTCGGTGACCGGCATGGCGCTGTCGGACGGCTCCACGATCGGCACCGACCTGGTGGTCTTCTCGGCGGGCGTACGCCCCCGGGACCAGCTGGCGCGCGACTGCGGCCTGGCGGTCGGCGAGCGCGGCGGCATCGCCGTCGACGAGCGGTGCCGCACGTCGGACCCGGCGGTGTACGCGATCGGCGAGTGCGCCCTCGCGGCCGACGGCCGGGTGTACGGGCTGGTGGCGCCCGGTTACGAGATGGCGCTGACGGCGGCCGCGGCGATCGCCGACGAGTCCGCCGAGGCGGCCTTCACGGGCGCCGACACCTCCACCAAGCTGAAGCTGCTCGGCGTGGACGTGGCCTCCTTCGGTGACGCGCACGGCACGGCCGAGGGCTGCCTCGACGTCGTCTACTCCGACTCGCGCGCCGGCGTCTACAAGAAGCTCGTCGTGGACGCGGACGGCGTGCTCCTCGGCGGCGTGCTCGTCGGCGACGCCGAGTCGTACGGCATGCTGCGGCCGATGACCGGCACCAAGCCGCCCGTCGCGCCCGAGCAGCTGGTGCTGCCGGCGGGCGCGGGGGCGCCGGTGACGCTCGGCCCGTCCGCCCTCCCCGACGACGCGATCATCTGCTCCTGCCACAACGTCACCAAGGGCGCCATCTGCGCCTGTTCCTCGCTGCCCGAGGTGAAGAAGTGCACCAAGGCGGGCACGGGCTGCGGCAGCTGCGTGAAGGTGATCCAGCAGCTGCTGCCGAAGCCCGCCGACAGCGGCATGTGCGGCTGCTTCTCGTACACCCGCAGCGAGCTGTTCGAGATCGTCCGGACCATGCGCTTCACGTCGTACGGGCAGCTGCTCGACTCGCACGGGCGGGAGGAGGCGCGCGGCGGCGAGGGCTGCGAGATCTGCAAGCCGGCCGTGGCGTCGATCCTGGCGAGCCTGCACAACGAGTACATCCTCGACGGCGAGCGGGCCGCGCTGCAGGACACCAACGACCACTTCCTGGCGAACATGCAGCGCAACGGCTCGTACTCGATCGTGCCGCGCATCCCCGGCGGGGAGATCACCCCGGAGAAGCTGATCGTGATCGGCGAGGTGGCCCGCGACTTCGGCCTCTACACCAAGATCACGGGTGGTCAGCGGATCGACCTGTTCGGCGCCCGGGTCGACCAGCTGCCGCAGATCTGGGCGCGGCTGGTGGACGCGGGCTTCGAGTCGGGGCACGCGTACGGCAAGTCGCTGCGCACGGTGAAGTCGTGCGTGGGCCAGACCTGGTGCCGCTACGGCGTGCAGGACTCGGTGAAGATGGCCATCGACCTGGAGCTGCGCTACCGGGGCCTGCGCGCCCCGCACAAGCTCAAGTCCGCCGTGTCCGGCTGCGCGCGCGAGTGCGCCGAGGCCCAGTCGAAGGACTTCGGCGTGATCGCCACCGCCAACGGCTGGAACCTGTACGTCGGCGGCAACGGCGGCGCCACGCCCCGCCACGCGGACCTGCTCGCCCAGGACCTGTCGGACGCGGAGCTGATCCGGCTGATCGACCGGTTCCTGATGTTCTACATCCGCACCGCCGACCGGCTGGAGCGCACCGCGACCTGGCTGGAGCGGCTGGAGGGCGGCCTCGACCACCTCCGCGACGTGATCGTGCACGACAGGCTCGGCCTCTGCGACGAGCTGGAGGCGCAGATGGCCGCGCACGTCGCGAGCTACCACGACGAGTGGGCCGAGACCCTGAACGACCCCGAGCGGCTGCGCCGGTTCGTCTCCTTCGTCAACGCCCCGGACGCGCCGGACCCGTCGGTGAAGTTCGTACCGGAGCGCGGCCAGATCAAGCCCGACCTGACGATCCTGACGCTGGAACCCCTGGAAGGAGCTTCCGCCCGATGATGCTCGAACTCTCCCACGACGACGCCTGGCTGCCGATCTGCGAGGCCTCGGCGCTGACCCCGGGGCGCGGCATGGCGGCGCTGCTGCCCGACGGACGCCAGGTGGCGCTGTTCCAGGACCGGGCGGGCCGCTGGTACGCGATCGACAACCGCGACCCCTTCACCGGCGCCCAGGTGCTGGCGCGCGGGCTCCTCGGCTCGGCGGGCGGGCGGCCGTTCGTGGCGTCGCCGCTGCTGAAGCAGCGCTTCGACCTGGAGACGGGACGGTGCCTGGACGACGAGGAGGTCGCGGTGGCGGTCTTCCCGGTGCGTACGCGGGAGCTGGCCACGGTTTCTTGACCGTACGTTCCAGTTTGATCTAGAGTCCTGTCCGTGGCCAGGACCAAGGAATTCGATCCGGACGCCGCGCTCCAGTCGGCCCTCGAGCTGTTCTGGGAGCGCGGCTACGAGGCGACGTCGATGGCGGACCTCGTGGACCGCCTCGGCATCGGCCGCGCCAGCATCTACGCGACCTTCGGCAACAAGCACGAGCTGTACCTGAAGGCCATGGACCGGTACGCGGAGACCCGCGAGCCGCACCTGATGGACGAGCTGTCCCGGCCCGGTCCGGCCCTTCCGGCCGTACGGGCGGTGGTGCGGCGGTTCGCCGCCGAGGCGTCCGACGACGACGAGCGGCTGACCGGCTGCTTCTTCACCAACACCGCCGCCGAGCTGGCGCCGCGCGACCGGGCCGCGACCCGCCGCGTGGAGATCGCCTGGGAGCACATCGAGACGATGCTGCACTCCGCCCTGGTGCGGGCACGGGCCCAGGGGGAGCTGGCGGCCGACCGCGATCCGCGCGCGCTGGCCCGGATGCTGCTGGTGCTGATGCAGGGTCTGCGCGTCGTGGGCAAGGCGTCCGGCGATCCGGCACGGGTGCGGGACGCGGCCGAGCAGGCCCTGGCACTGCTGGACTGACCACACACCGACCACGACACACCGACCACAACAGACCACAACAGACCGACCACAACGGCTCGACAAGGGGTGCCCGAGGCACGGGCACCCCTGCTTTCCGCCCTCAAATTGGAACGTTCGGTCAAAAATTAATGGAGGAGACGATCATGTCCGCACGCTTCACCGGCACCACCGCTCTCGTCACCGGCGCGGGCTCCGGCCTCGGCCGGGCCATCGCGCTCGCCTTCGCCGCCGAGGGCGCCTCGGTCGCCGTGGCCGGGCGCACCGCCGCGACCCTCGACGAGACCGTCGCCCTGATCGAGAAGGAGGGCGGCACGGCGGCCGCCTTCACCGCCGACGTGAGCCGCGCCGACGACGTACACGCCCTGGTGCGGCGCACCGTCGACCGCTTCGGCGGGCTGGACGTGGCGGTCAACAACGCCGCCGTACTGCGCGGCGGGGGCAGCCCGGTCGGCGACCTCGACCCGGCGGACTGGCAGGCGATGCTCGACATCAACGTCACCGGAGTGCTGTACGCGCTCCAGGCCGAGATCGCCCACATGCGGGCGAACGGCGGCGGCGCGATCGTCAACGTCGGCTCCAACCTCGGTGCGCACGTCCGCGTGCCGGGCCTCGCCGGCTACGCGGTCGGCAAGGCCGCCGTCTCCGTACTGACCCGTATCGCCGCTCTCGACCACATCGCGGACGGCATCCGGATCAACGCGGTCAGCCCCGGCGCCTCCGAGGCCCCGATGTCGCTGCTGCCCGGCGAGACCCATGAGGAGCGGGCGGCCCGGCTGACCACACCCCTCGGGCGCCTGACCTCCGCCGAAGAGGTCGCCGCCGCCGTGCTGTACCTGGCGTCCCCGGCGGCCGGGGCGGTCGTCGGAACCGATCTGGTGGTGGACGGCGGCGCCGCGGCGTAAGGGGCCGACCCGGGTCTCAGCCCTGGACGGCCGACGGGTCCATCCACATGACCTCCCACAGGTGGTGGTCGGGGTCCTGGAAGGAGCGGCCGTACATCATGCCGTAGTCCTGGGGGTCGTTGGCCGGGGAGCCACCGGCCGCCAGGGCGGCGTCGGCCAGCTCGTCCACCTTCTCCCGGCTGTCGGCACTCAGCGCGATGATCGCCTCCGTCGACGTCCGCGCGTCGGCGATCTCCTTCTTCGTGAAGTCCTTGAAGCGCTGCTCGGTGAGGAGCATCGCGAAGATGGTGTCGCTGAACACCAGGCAGGCGGCGTTCTCGTCGGTGAACTGCTCGTTGAAGGAGTAGCCGAGCTTGCCCCAGAAGGCCTTGGAGACCTCCAGGTCCTTGACGGGCAGGTTCACGAAGATCATCTGAGGCATGTCATCCATCCGTTCGGTGCGGTTGCCGTGCGGCGTGTGGCGTGGCGCCGTGTGCCGTGGCGCCGTGTGCCGTGGCGCCGTGTGCTGTCGAAGGGGTAGACCCGGCACTCTTCGGAAACTCATCGCTCCCTCGGAACACCTCTCGAAAAAAATCTCCCTCACCTTGCGGGCCCGCGCACCCCCACCTAGCGTCGGCCTCATGAGCCCCGCGAGCTCCCCGGGCCGGCGGATCACACAGAAGCTGTCGGGCGACGCCCTGGCCGCCGCCACCGGCAAGGACTGGGACGGCTGGTTCGCCCTGCTCGACGCCTGGGGCGCCGCGACCGGGCGCTCCCACACCGAGATCGCCCGCCACCTCGTCGAGGCGTACGGGGTGCCGGGCTGGCACGCCCAGTCGATCACCGTCGGGTACGAGCAGGAGCGGGGCCTGCGGCAGGTCGGCCAGTCCAGCGCGGGCGACTGGCAGGTGTCCGTCAGCAAGGCGGTGAGCGTCCCGCCGGAGCTGGTCTCCGAGGCGTTCGCCGACCCGGAGCTGCGCCGGCGCTGGCTTCCGGACGTCCCGGAGGGGGACTTCGCGCTGCGGACGCACCGCCCGGGCCGGTCGCTGACCGCCGACTGGGGCGGCGCGACGAGCCGTGTCGCGGTCCGCCTGACCCCGAAGGGCGAGGGCGGGACGCAGATCGGCCTGGGCCACACGAAGCTGCCGGACGCGGACGCGGTCGCCGCGTACCGGAGCTTCTGGCGGGAGCGGCTGACGGAGCTGAAGCGACTCCTGGAGGGCTGAGGCCGGGCGCACCTGCCGAGCCCCGACCGAGTCTCGCCCCCACCGCCCCCCTCCCCCGACCAAGTCCGACCGACTTCGATCGAGTTCGCACGAGCAGGACCGAGCCCGACCACAAAAGGCCGGAACTCGACCACCGGCCCGGCCTCTCGCCGCTTCCCCTTCACCGGTTGTTGATGCACCGTCAATGCAGGACCCATGCCGGAGTTCTAGGTTCCTCCAAGCGCGCGACCCCGCCGGCCGTCCGGCCGCGCGGCAGGCTCACACCCCCTCCTGGAGTGACAAGTGGAACGTCGCAGTTTCCTGCGCGGAGCGGTCATCGGCGGCTCGGCCGCCGCCTTCGGCTTCACCCTGATGCGCGGCGCGGCCTACGCGGCGCCCGCACAGCCGGGCCCGGGCCCGTACGGGGCGCTCGGCGCGGCGGACGCCAACGGCATCCGGCTGCCCAGCGGCTTCACCAGCCGGGTGATAGCCCGGTCCGGCCAGAAGGTCGGCTCCACCTCGTACACCTGGCACAACGCGCCGGACGGCGGCGCCTGTTTCGCGGACGGCACGGGCTGGATCTACGTCTCCAACTCCGAGATCTCCTCCACGGGCGGCGCGAGCGCGATCAAGTTCTCCGCGACCGGCGCCATCACCGGCGCCTACCGCATCCTCTCCAACACCAACCGCAACTGCGCGGGCGGCGCGACGCCGTGGAACACCTGGCTGTCCTGCGAGGAGGTGGACACGGGGTACGTCTACGAGACCGACCCCTGGGGCGTGAAGGCGGCCGTCCGCCACCCCGCCATGGGCCGCTTCAACCACGAGGCCGCGGCCGCCGACCCGGTCCGCAGGGTGATCTACCTGACCGAGGACAAGTCGGACGGCTGCTTCTACCGCTTCGTCCCCTCCACCTGGGGCGACCTGTCCACGGGCACGCTCCAGGTGCTCAAGGCGGGCACCGCCACGTCCGGCGGCTTCACCTGGGCCACCGTCCCCGACCCGGACGGCTCCCCCACCGCCACCCGCAGCCAGGTCTCCGGCGCGAAGAAGTTCAACGGCGGCGAGGGCTGCTACTACGCCAACGACACCGTCTGGTTCACCACCAAGGGCGACGGCCGCCTCTGGCAGCTGAACCTCGCCACCAGCACCTACGAGCTGGCCTACGACGACTCGCTCGTCACCAGCGGCACCGCCCCGCTGACCGGCGTGGACAACGTCACCGGCGCGTCCTCCGGCGACCTGTACATCGCGGAGGACGGCGGCTCGATGGACATCTGCATCGTCACGCCGGACGACGTCGTGGCGCCGTTCCTGCGCATCGAGGGCCAGTCCGGTTCGGAGATCTGCGGGCCGGCCTTCTCGCCGGACGGCAAGCGGCTGTACTTCTCCAGCCAGCGCGGTACGACGGGCAGCTCGTCGGGCGGCATCACCTACGAGGTGACGGGCCCGTTCCGGGCGTAACTCCGCCGCCGCTGCTGCTGCGGGATCCGGCCGTACTGGGCGCCGCCGTGCAGGAGGGCGGCGCCCAGCGGCGTCAGCGTGTGCAGGACGGAGCTGCCCTGGCGCAGCGTGACCACCAGGCCCGCCTCGCGGAGCACGCCCGCGTGCTGGCTGGCGGAGGCGAGCGACACCCCGGCCCGGCGGGCCAGTTCGCTGGTCGTGCCGCCGTGGCCGATGGCCTTGAGGACGGCGGAGCGGGTGTGCCCGACGAGCCGGCCGAGTGAGGACGACGCGGCGCCGCCGCCGGCCGGCTCGCCGGCCGCCGGGGCGTCGGAGTGCGTCACCGGGTACACCAGCACGGGCGGCAGCTCCGGGTCGCGGTAGACGACCGGGGTGCCCCGGCAGAAGAACGACGGCTGCAGCAGCAGTCCCCGCCCGTCGAGGTACAGGTCCCGGTCGACCGGGTAGTCCGCCTCCAGCACGGGCGAGCGCCAGCGCAGCGTCGGCGGCAGGGAGGCCAGCAGTTCGTCGGCGCCGCCGTCGAGCAGCGCCCGGCCGCGCACGGCGCGGTCGGCCTCCACACGGGACTGGATGTACGTCCAGTAGGGCTCGATGGCCGCGCGGTGGTAGCCGCGCAGCGCCCCCAGCAGCCGGCTGAACGGCTCGGGACGGCCCTCCCGGAGTCCGGCGGCCCAACCGGGCAGCGGCGCCGCGCCGGGCCGCGAGGCGGCGAGCAGGGCCAGCTCGGTGCCGATCCGGGCGGGCGGGGTCTCCCGTACGGCCTCCAGAGCCGTGTCGAGGCCGCCGAGCCCCTCGGGGGGCGTCAGGAAGTCCGGGAAATAGCCCCGCTGCGGGACGAGTGCCCCCAGCAACCGTGTTTCACCGTTCAACCGCGTGCGGGTTTCCGAGCGCCATTCTCCGTAGACGAGGGCACCGCGCCGGTCCCGCAATCGGTGAAAGCTGAGGACGGTTTCCCACAACACATCCGGCCGGGCCGCCATCCGAACCCCGGCAAGGTCGGCCCCGGTGAAATGTATACGCAGCACTGAACCCCCACCTGTTGCATCCGCAATCACCCCCCACCACTGAGTATGCACGCCATCACAGGACGTCACCACGGCATTTCAGCCACAGTTGAAACGCATCGCGGAGGCAGGGTGTAAACCGAAAAGCTGTACGCCGTCGGACGGGAAACCGTCAGGACCGAGGTGACGTGGTGAAGACCGTGGGGGGCTTCTCACGTCCGGCGGCGGTCCTGACAGGTTGCGGCTCTCCTGTCCGGCAGGGGTAATGGGGCGCGGTCGGCGGGTGGGGATCCGGTGGCCGCGCTCCGCCCATTGTTTGCGGGGCGAATGGCGCAATTCGAGCGGGCACCTGAAGTCCGCTCTTCAACAGCCCGGAATTCAACCGCCCGTAACGCCGCGGGAATAGGCAGCGGCACTCGAACGAAATACCCGGACGAAATATGACGGGGCGGACACCTCCGCACAAGGTGTCCGCCCCGTCTCTCTTGCGACCCGGAGCCGCCGCCGATCGGTGAGGGTCGGGGACCAACGGCGGCTCCGGTGACTCGGAGCCCGACCGTCCGGGCCGGGCGGGGCCAGGGGACGGTCGGACAGGACCCGGCGTCAGCGGCCGGGCGAGGCCCGGCGTCAGGGCCGGACCGGACCCGGCGCCAGGGCCGGGCTGGGCCCGGCCTCAGTGGCCGGGCACGGCTCGGCTCAGCGGCTGTCGCTGCCCGACGACTGCGCTGCCGCGCGGCCCGCCTCCAGGCGCGCCACCGGGATCCGGAAGGGCGAGCAGGAGACGTAGTCGAGACCCACCTCGTGGAAGAAGTGCACCGACTCGGGGTCGCCGCCGTGCTCACCGCAGACACCGAGCTTGATGTCGGGGCGGGTGGCCCGGCCCGACTCGACCGCGCTGCGCACGAGCGCGCCGACGCCGTCCTTGTCGATGGTCTCGAACGGGCTGACGCCGAAGATGCCCTTCTCCAGGTACGCCGTGAAGAAGCTCGCTTCCACGTCGTCGCGGGAGAAGCCCCACACGGTCTGGGTGAGGTCGTTCGTACCGAAGGAGAAGAACTCCGCGCACTCGGCGATCTGACCGGCGGTCACCGCGGCGCGCGGCAGCTCGATCATCGTGCCGAGCGCGAGCTTCAGCTCGACGCCGGTCTGGGCCTGCACCTCGGCGATGACCTGCTCGGCCTCGTCGCGGACGAGCTCCAGCTCCTGCACGGTGCCGACGAGCGGGATCATGATCTCCGCGCGCGGGTCGCCCTTCGCCTCGATGCGCTGGGCCGCGGCCTCGGCGATGGCCCGCACCTGCATGGTGAACAGACCGGGGATGACCAGGCCGAGGCGTACGCCGCGCAGACCCAGCATCGGGTTCTGCTCGTGCAGCCGGTGCACGGCCTGGAGCAGGCGCAGCTCGTTCTCGTGCGGCTCCTTGCGGGCCTCGGCGAGGGCGACGCGCACCGACAGCTCGGTGATGTCGGGCAGGAACTCGTGCAGCGGCGGGTCGAGGAGGCGGACCGTGACCGGCAGGCCGTCCATCGCCTCGAACAGCTCGACGAAGTCCTGCTTCTGCAGCGGCAGCAGGGCCTTGAGGGCGTCGTCGCGCTCGGCGTCCGTGTCGGCGAGGATCAGGCGCTCGACGTACTCGCGGCGCTCGCCGAGGAACATGTGCTCGGTGCGGCACAGGCCGATGCCCTGCGCACCGAAGCGGCGGGCGCGCAGCGCGTCCTCGGCGTTGTCGGCGTTGGCGCGTACGCGCAGCCGGCGTACCCGGTCCGCGTAGGCCATGATCCGGTGGACGGCCTGGACCAGCTCGTCGGCGTCGTCGGCGCCCGCGTGCATGCGGCCCTCGAAGTACTCGACGACCGGCGACGGCACGACCGGGACCTCACCGAGGTACACCTTGCCGGTGGAGCCGTCGATGGAGACGACGTCGCCCTCCTCGACGACGTGCCCGCCGGGCACGGTCATGCGGCGGCGCTTGGTGTCGACCTCGAGCTCCTCGGCGCCGCAGACACAGGTCTTGCCCATGCCGCGCGCGACGACGGCCGCGTGGGAGGTCTTGCCGCCGCGCGAGGTGAGGATGCCCTCGGCGGCGATCATGCCGTCCAGGTCGTCCGGGTTGGTCTCACGGCGGATCAGGATGACCTTCTCGCCGGACCGGGACCACTTGACGGCGGTGTACGAGTCGAAGACGGCCTTGCCGACGGCCGCGCCCGGGGAGGCGGCGATGCCGCGGCCGACCTGCTGGACCTCGGCCTTCTCGTCGAAGCGCGGGAACATCAGCTGCGCGAGCTGGGCGCCGTTGACGCGCTGGAGCGCCTCGGCCTCGTCGATGAGGCCCTGGTCGACGAGCTGCGTCGCGATGCGGAAGGCGGCACCGGCGGTGCGCTTGCCGACACGGGTCTGGAGCATCCACAGCTGGCCGCGCTCGATGGTGAACTCGATGTCGCAGAGATCCTTGTAGTGGTTCTCCAGCGTCTCCATGATCTGCATCAGCTGGTCGTACGACTTCTTGTCGATCGACTCGAGGTCGGCCAGCGGCACGGTGTTGCGGATGCCGGCGACGACGTCCTCGCCCTGGGCGTTCTGGAGGTAGTCGCCGTAGACGCCCTGGTGGCCGGAGGCGGGGTCGCGGGTGAAGGCGACGCCGGTGCCGGAGTCGGGGCCGAGGTTGCCGAAGACCATGGAGCAGACGTTGACCGCGGTGCCGAGGTCGTGCGGGATGCGCTCCTGGCGGCGGTACAGCTTCGCGCGGTCGCCGTTCCAGGAGTCGAAGACGGCCTTGATGGCGAGGTCCATCTGCTCGCGCGGGTCCTGCGGGAAGTCGCGCCCGGCCTCGGCCTTGACGATCTTCTTGAACTGCTTGACCAGCTTCTTCAGGTCGCCCGCGTCGAGGTCGGTGTCGACGGTGATCTTCTTGGCGGCCTTGGCCTCTTCGAGGGCCTCCTCGAAGAGCTCGCCGTCCACGCCGAGGACGGTCTTGCCGAACATCTGGATCAGACGGCGGTACGAGTCCCACGCGAAGCGCTCGTCGCCGGCCTGCTTGGCGAGGCCCTCGACGGACTTGTCGGAGAGTCCGATGTTGAGGACGGTGTCCATCATGCCGGGCATCGAGAACTTCGCGCCCGAGCGGACCGAGACGAGGAGGGGGTTGTCGGCCTGGCCGAGCTTCTTGCCCATCTTCTTCTCGAGCGCGTCGAGGTGCGCGGTGACCTCGTCCCTCAGCTCGACCGGCTCGTCGCCGCTCTCGAGGTACACCTTGCAGGCTTCGGTGGTGATGGTGAAGCCGGGAGGGACGGGGAGACCAAGGTTGGTCATCTCGGCGAGGTTGGCACCTTTTCCGCCGAGCAGGTCCTTGAGGTCCTTGTTGCCCTCGGTGAAGTCGTACACGAACTTCTGATCTTTGATTTCCGACACGGGTCTCGACTCCTCGAGGACTCGGTGGCTGCCCTGACGGCGAGGAACATACCCAGATCGAAGGCTTCTGGGTACGTCCACTTACCCGTCATGCGGCCTTAACCACCCGTCCGCCACCAGATCGCAGGCAACTCGCCAGTAACAAAGCGGGCAGCTATTCCTTCAACACCTGAATGCCGGTTGACCAAAAGCTGAGCTCAAGTGCTCACATGAGCGAGCAGTGAGCCAAGTGAGTTCAACTCTTGAACACAAGAAGGGTGGCACTGGGTGCCACCCTTTGAAAAGTACAGTCGCATCGCGTGCGCTCATCTGAGCGCAACCCCTATCAGGGGTGGCGAGAATCACGCGCGCTGATCACCGAAAATTCCAGCATCCGGACCGCGGTAGGACAGGTGGAGGCGCCTCCCGGCGCAGGCACCTCCTCGCGCGGGAGCGTCCCGGCGCACGCGGCGCCGCCGGCACGGCTGGCACGGGGGTGCGGGGTGGGCGCGGGTGGGGAGCGGGGTGGGGCCGGTTGGCACCGGCGGGAAACACAGGCCCGGCTGCGGGCCGGGCGCACCCCGCCCGGCCCGCAGCCGAACAGCGCAGGTGGGCGGGGGTACGGCCGGCGACAGCGCAGGCAGGGCTGGGATACGGCCGGCGACAGCGGCGCCAGAGCGGCGACGGCGGCGTCGACGGCCGCTCAGCCCCCCGAGGTGTCCAGTTCGGCTTCCGCGCCCACGACCGCCGAGCAGTCGTACGGGTCCTTGAGCCAGCCGTCCGGCAGGACGACCCGGTTGTTGCCGGACGTCCGCCCGCGCGGCCCGTCCGCGCCCAGCGGCCACGCCTGCTCCAGGTCCAGCTCGCTCAACTGAGCGCGCAGCTCGTCCAGCGACGACGTCACCGCCAGCCGCTTGCGCATCTCCGAGCCCACCGCGAAGCCCTTCAGGTACCAGGCCACGTGCTTGCGGAAGTCGATGACGCCCCGCGTCTCGTCCCCGATCCACTCACCCAGCAGCTGCGCGTGCCGCACCATGACGTCCGCGACCTCGCGCAGCGTGGGCGCCGCCGAGGCCCCCGTACCCTCGAAGGCGCCGACCAGGTCGCCGAAGAGCCACGGGCGGCCCAGGCAGCCGCGCCCGACCACGACGCCGTCGCAGCCGGTCTCGCGCATCATGCGCAGCGCGTCCTCGGCGCACCAGATGTCGCCGTTGCCGAGCACGGGGATCTCCGGCACGTGCTCCTTCAGCCGGGCGATGGCGTCCCAGTCCGCCGTGCCGCCGTAGTGCTGGGCGGCCGTGCGGCCGTGCAGGGCGATCGCGGTGACGCCCTCCTCGACGGCTATGCGCCCCGCGTCCAGGTACGTGATGTGGTCGTCGTCGATGCCCTTGCGCATCTTCATGGTGACCGGCAGGTCTCCGGCGTTGGAGACGGCCTCGTTCAGGATCGCCCGCAGCAGCGGGCGCTTGTAGGGGAGGGCGGAGCCGCCGCCCTTGCGGGTGACCTTCGGGACCGGGCAGCCGAAGTTCAGGTCGATGTGATCGGCGAGGTCCTCGTCGACGATCATCCGGACCGCCTTGCCGACCGTCACCGGGTCGACTCCGTACAGCTGGATCGACCGGGGCGTCTCGCTCGCGTCGAAGTGGATCAGCTGCATGGTCTTCTCGTTGCGCTCGACCAGCGCCCGCGTGGTGATCATCTCGCTCACGAACAGCCCCTTCCCGCCGCTGAACTCGCGGCACAGGGTGCGGAACGGAGCATTCGTGATGCCGGCCATCGGCGCGAGCACCACCGGCGGCTGCACGACGTGCGGCCCGATGGAGAGAGGACTGAACGCGGTCATGCCCCCCATTGTCACCCACCCGCGCACACGCCCCGCCGGACGCCCGGAGCCCGGCCCCCTGGAGGGCGGCACACGGAAGGGCCCGGGCGACGATCCGCCCGAGCCCTTCCGTCCCCCGGACGCTCAGTCCCCCGTACGCGCGGGGCCGCGGGCGTCAGCTCTCCTGCTGCGGCTTGCCCTCCGCCCGCTCGCGCATCTTGCGCAGCAGCTCCTGCTTCTGGTCGGCGGCCGCCCTGCGGTCGGCGGCGCGCGCCGGCGCGGAGCCCTGCTGGTCGGCACGGGACAGCTTCTTGCGCTGTCCGCCGACGCCGAGAAGGTTGTTACGGCTCTTGGCCACGGTGTCTCCCAACGTGGTGAGAAGTGATCGGAACGTCGTACCTGGGGGATCTCACTCGTAGATCTGGAAGAACCACATGCCGTCGACGGTAGCCCCCGGCACCCCGCCGCGCATCAGCTTTTCGGCGTGGCCGCCGCCCCGGACGGCCGGGCCGGCCTGTACGGCTGGACGGGCGGCGCGTCGATCGTGCCGTCCGGCTGGATCTTCGGCAGCGTCGTCTGCGGCTGGGGCAGCAGGGCACGCTTGAGGTCCTGGTTGCCCTGCTTGTCGAGGCCGTACAGCGCGTCGTAGATGTTGCGCACGGCGGGTCCGGACGCGCCGGAGCCCGTACCGCCCTGGGAGATCGTCATGACGATCGAGTAGTCCTTGGTGTACGTGGCGAACCACGACGTCGTCTGCTTGCCGTAGACCTCGGCCGTACCCGTCTTGGCGTGCATCGGGATCTTGTCCTGCGGCCAGCCGCCGAACCGCCAGGCGGCGGTGCCGCGCGTGGCGACTCCGGCGAGGGCGTCGCCCATCTGCTCCAGCAGCTTCTTGTCGACGGGCAGCCTGCCGTGCGCCTTGGGCTTGATCTCCTGGACCGCGCGGCCGTCGGGGCTGACGATCGCCTTGCCGACGCTCGGGGTGTAGAGGGTGCCGCCGTTGGAGAGTGCGGCGTAGATGGTGGCCATCTGGATCGGCGTGACGAGGGTGTCGCCCTGTCCGATGGAGTAGTTCACGGAGTCGCCGGCGCGCAGGTCCTTGAAGGAGACGCAGTTCTCGTACGCGATCCGCTGCGTGTACGAGCCGTTCCTCTTGCCCTGCTTGCACCAGGCGTCCTTGTTGGCCTCCCAGTAGTCCTGCTTCCACCGGCGGTCCGGGACCCGGCCCTTGACCTCGTTGGGCAGGTCGATGCCGGTCTCCTTGCCGAGCCCGTACTGGCGGGCGGTGGTGTAGAGGATGTCCTTGGCGTTCTTCTTCGGCTTGGTGCCGCCGTCCTTGCGCCACTCCTCGTGCGCCAGCCGGTAGTACACGGTGTCGCAGGAGACTTCGAGGGCGCGGCCGAGGTCGATCATCCCGTAGCCCTTGGACTCGAAGTTCGAGAAGGACCGGTCGCCGATGGAGTACGAACTGGAGCAGTCGTAGCGGCCGTTGAACGGGTATCCGGCGTTGACGGCGGCGGTGGTCGGGATGACCTTGAAGACGGAGCCGGGCGCCGACTGGCCCTGGATGGCCCGGTTGAGCAGCGGGAAGTTGGACTTCTCGCCGGTGAGCTTGGCGTAGTCCTTCGCGGATATGCCGCCGACCCAGGCGTTGGGGTCGTAGTCCGGAAGGGAGGCCATGGCCACGATGCGGCCGGTCTTGGCCTCCATGACGACGACGGCGCCGGAGTCGGCCTCGTACTTCCGCTTGGTGTTGCGGTCGAACTCCTTGCGGGCCGCCTTCATCGCCTCGTTCAGCTCGTACTCGGCGACCGCCTGCACGCGCGCGTCGATGGAGGTGACGACGTTGGAGCCGGGGCGGGCCGGGTCGCGCCGGGCCTCGCCGAGGACGCGGCCCAGGTGGTCGACCTCGTACCGGGTGATGCCGGCCTTGCCGCGCAGCGCCTCGTCGTACGTGCGCTCCAGGCCGGAGCGGCCGACCTGGTCGGAGCGGAGGAACGGCGAGTCGGTGTGCTTCGCCTTCTCGATCTCCGCGTCCGTGACGGGCGAGAGGTAGCCGAGGACCTGGGCGGTACGGGCTCCGCCGGGCGCGGTGTAGCGGCGTACGGCGGTGGGCTCGGCGGTGATGCCCGGGAAGTCCTCGGCGCGCTCGCGGATCTGCAGCGCCTGCTTCGGGGTGGCCTCGTCGGTGACGGGGATCGGCTGGTACGGGGAGCCGTTCCAGCACGGCTGCGGGGTGTCGGCGTCACAGAGGCGGACCTTGTCCATGACGTCCTTCGGTGCCATGCCCAGCACCCCCGCGAGCCGCGTGAGGACGCCCTTGCCGTCGTCCTTCATCTTCATCAGCTCGGTACGCGAGGCCGACACCACCAGCCGCGTCTCGTTGTCGGCGAGCGGTACGCCGCGCGCGTCGAGTATCGAGCCGCGCACGGCGGGCTGGACGACCTGCTGCACGCGGTTGCGGGACGCCTCCTCGGCGTACTCCTGGCCGTTGCGGATCTGCATGTACCAGAGGCGGCCGCCGAGGGTCAGGAGCAGGGAGAACACCAGCACCTGGAGGACGACGAGTCGTATCCGCACGCGCGGAGTGCGCCCGGTCTCCGGAATGTTGGTCACGTGTTCCGCTCCCCCCTGCACAGCCCTGCTGCCGCCCTGTGTCCCGAGCTTAGGTGACGGCAAGATCCATCCGTGAACCGGTCCCGCTGACGCCTGCGTACGCGACGGGCGCCCGCCCCCGTGAGGGAGCGGACGCCCGAGGCCGTGTACGGCGGGTGCGTCAGCAGCCGATGAGGCGGCTCGCGAGGTAGCCCTGGATCTGGTCCAGGGAGACGCGCTCCTGCTTCATCGTGTCGCGCTCGCGCACGGTCACCGCGTTGTCGTCGAGGGTGTCGAAGTCGACGGTGACGCAGAACGGGGTGCCGATCTCGTCCTGGCGGCGGTAACGGCGGCCGATGGCGCCGGCGTCGTCGAAGTCGATGTTCCAGTTCTGGCGCAGGTCCGCCGCGAGGCCCTTGGCCTTCGGGGAGAGCTGCGCGTTGCGGGACAGCGGCAGCACGGCGACCTTGACCGGCGCGATGCGGTGGTCGAGGCGCATCACGGTGCGCTTCTCCATGACGCCCTTGGCGTTCGGGGCCTCGTCCTCGATGTACGCGTCGAGCAGGAAGGCCAGCATGGTGCGGCCGACACCGGCGGCGGGCTCGATGACGTACGGGGTCCAGCGCTCCTGGGCCTCCTGGTCGAAGTAGAGCAGGTCGTTGCCGGACGCCTTGGAGTGGGCCTTCAGGTCGTAGTCGGTGCGGTTGGCGACGCCCTCCAGCTCGCCCCACTCGCTGCCGCCGAACTGGAAGCGGTACTCGATGTCGGCGGTGCGCTTGGAGTAGTGGGAGAGCTTCTCCTTGGGGTGCTCGTACCAGCGCATGTTCTCCTCACGGAGACCCAGGCCCGTGTACCAGTTCCAGCGCTGCTCCATCCAGTACTCGTGCCACTGCTCGTCCTCGCCCGGCTTGACGAAGAACTCCATCTCCATCTGCTCGAACTCGCGGGTGCGGAAGATGAAGTTGCCCGGAGTGATCTCGTTCCGGAAGGACTTGCCCATCTGCGCGATGCCGAACGGCGGCTTCTTGCGCGAGGTCTGCAGCACCTGCCCGAAGTTGGTGAAGATGCCCTGCGCCGTCTCGGGGCGCAGGTAGGCGACGGAGCCGGAGTCCTGGGTCGGGCCGAGGTGCGTGGAGAGCAGGCCGGAGAACTGCTTGGGCTCGGTGAAGGTGCCCTTGTTGCCGCAGTTGGGGCAGTTGAGGCCGGCGAGGCCGTTCTCGGGGAGGCGGCCGTGCTTCTCCTCGTACGCCTCCTCCAGGTGGTCGGCGCGGAAGCGCTTGTGGCAGGAGGTGCACTCGGTGAGCGGGTCGGTGAAGGTGGCGACGTGGCCGGAGGCCTCCCAGACCTCGGGGGCCAGGATCACCGACGAGTCGAGACCGACGACGTCCTCACGCGAGGTGACCATGTAACGCCACCACTGGCGCTTGATGTTCTCCTTCAGCTCGACACCCAGCGGCCCGTAGTCCCAGGCGGCCCGCTGACCGCCGTAGATCTCGCTGCAGGGGTATACGAAGCCACGGCGCTTGCTCAGGCTGACGATGGTGTCGATCTTGTCGGCGGCCACGGTGCTCTCTTCAGTACGACGATGAGGAAGGGCGAATGCTTCAGATTAGCGGCGCGCGGGGGCCTTGGATCAAATCGGGGGTGGGCTGGGCCACATACCACGTTTGTTGACAATCGTTTCCACTTTTGATGAAAATGAATCCCATGAACGTACGACGCCGCCTCATACCCACCACCGCCGTCACCGGAGCCGTGATCCTGGGCCTGGTCACGCTGTCCGCCTGCTCGGACGCGTCGGGCGCCGCGGGCAAGGAGAAGGGCGGCAAGCTGGACGTGGTGGCGTCCTTCTACCCCATGCAGTTCCTGGCCGAGCAGATAGGCGGCGACCACGTCACCGTCAACACGCTCACCAAGCCGGGCGTCGAGCCGCACGACCTGGAGCTCAAGGCGAGCCAGGTCCGCGAGCTCGGCCAGGCCGACTACATCCTGTACCTCAAGGGCATCCAGCCCGCGGTCGACGACGCGATCCAGCAGGCGGGCGTCGAGAACACGGTCGACGCGGCCACCCTCACCAAGCTGGAGGAGCACTCCACCTCCACCGGCGGCCACGACCACGGCCACGAAGGCGAAGAAGAGCACCACGGCGAGGAAGAGCACCACGGCGAGGAGGCCGGAGCCGACCCGCACATCTGGCTGGACCCGGTGAAGTACGCCGAGGTCGCCAAGGGCGTCGGCGCCTCCCTGGAGAAGGCCGACCCGGCTCACGCCGCCGACTACAAGAAGAACACCGCCGAGCTGGTGAAGAAGCTCGACGCCCTGCACAAGAAGTTCGACGAGGGCCTGAAGAACACCTCCACCCGCACCTTCATCACCACCCACTCCGCCTTCGGCTACCTCGCCGAGCGGTACAAGCTGGACCAGGAGGGCATCTCCGGCATGGACCCCGAGTCCGAGCCGAGCCCCGCCCGGATCAAGGAGCTGCGCGAGGTCGCGAAGGCGGAGAAGGTCACGACCGTCTTCTTCGAGACGCTCGCCAGCGACAAGACCGCGAAGACCCTCGCGAAGGACGCCGGCCTCACGACGGACGTCCTGGACCCGCTGGAGGGAATCACGGACAAGTCCAAGGGCGCTGACTACATCGAGGTGATGGAGTCCAACCTCGCCGCGCTGCGGAAGGCCCTCGGCAGCAAGTGACATCCCCGCACGTCAAGCACGCAACGGAGGCAGCGACGTGAGCAGCGAGCCCGCCGTATCCGAGCCGGTCGTAGACCCGGTCATATCCGAGCCCGTCATATCCGAGCCCGTCATATCCGTCCGCGCGGCCACCGCCACGCTGGGCGCCCGCCCCGTGCTGCGCGGCGTCGACCTCACCGTCCACCGCGGTGAGGTCGTCGCCCTGCTCGGCGCGAACGGCTCCGGCAAGTCGACCGCCGTCCGCTCGGTCATCGGCCAGGTCCCGCTCACCGGCGGGTCCGTCGCCCTCTTCGGTACGGAGCTGAAGCGCTTCCGCGACTGGGCGCGCGTCGGCTACGTACCGCAGCGCACGACCGCCGCGAGCGGTGTGCCCGCCACCGTCCGCGAGGTGGTCTCCTCCGGCCGCCTGTCGCGTACGAGGCTGAGGTGGCCGTCCAGGGCCGACAAGGCGGCCGTGGAGCGGGCCATCGCGCTCGTGGGCCTCGCCGACCGCGCCAAGGACTCCGTCGGCGCCCTCTCCGGCGGCCAGCACCAGCGGGTGCTGATCGCCCGGGCGCTCGCCTCCGAGCCCGACCTGCTGATCATGGACGAGCCGATGGCGGGCGTCGACCTGACCAGCCAGGAGGTGCTCGCCTCGACCCTGCGCGAGCAGGTCGCGGCCGGTACGACCGTGCTGCTCGTGCTGCACGAGCTGGGCCCGCTGGAGCCGCTGATCGACCGCGCGGTCGTGCTGCGCGACGGGTGCGTCGTCCACGACGGACCGCCGCCGCGGGCCGTCGGCCAGCACGCGCTGCCCGGCCACGACCACGTACATCCGCACGCGGCCGACGAGCCGCTCCGCACGGGACTGCTGACCTGATCATGGACCTCCTGCACGACACCTTCATGCAACGGGCGCTCCTCGCGGCCGTCCTGGTCGGCATCACCGCGCCCGCCGTCGGCATCCACCTGGTGCAGCGCCGCCAGGCCCTGATGGGCGACGGCATCGGCCACGTCGCCATGACCGGCGTCGGCCTCGGCTTCCTGATGTCCGCGAACCCGGTGTGGATGGCCACGCTGGTGGCGGTCGCCGGCGCCGTCACGATGGAGCTGATCCGGACGTACGGGCGCACGCGCGGCGACATCGCGCTGGCGCTGCTCTTCTACGGCGGCATGGCCGGCGGCGTCATGCTGATCAACCTCTCCCCGACCGGCTCGAACGCCAACCTCGTCTCGTACCTCTTCGGCTCCCTGTCGACCGTCTCGGACGAGGACGTCGTCGCGATGTGCGTGCTGGCGGCCTTCGTGCTGCTGGTCACGCTGGGCCTGCGGCGCCAGCTGTTCGCGATCAGCCAGGACGAGGAGTTCGCGCGGGTCACCGGCCTGCCGGTGCGCACGCTGAACCTGCTGGTCGCGATCACCGCCGCCGTGACCGTGACGGTCGCCATGCGGGTGGTCGGCCTGCTGCTGGTCAGCGCGCTGATGGTGGTCCCCGTGGCGGCGGCGCAGCAGCTGTCGCGCAGCTTCCGTACGACGTTCGCGGTGGCGGTGCTCATCGGTACGGGCGTGACGCTGGCCGGCACGGTCACGACGTACTACAACGACGTGCCGCCGGGAGCGACCATCGTCCTGATGGCCATCGCGGTGTTCGTGGTCCTGACCGCCCTGGCCGCCCCGCTGGCCAGGCGCCGCGCCCGGGCGGCGGAGCGCCCCGAGCCGGAGGTCTGCGACCTCGACGTCGCCCCCGCGGACGCCGCGGACGACGTCAAGGCGGCGAAGGGCTGAGTACGGTCTGCCGGGCCCCGCGGGACGGCCTGGCAGAATGGCCCGACGGACTTCACGACTTTCCGAGCGGGCCGAGGCTAAGGAGGCACCTGTGGCGACGGCTGGACCTACCGGCGTACGCGGCCGGTCGACCCGACAGCGAGCCGCCGTTTCGGCGGCGCTGAACGAGGTGGACGAGTTCCGCAGCGCGCAGGAGCTGCACGACATGCTCAAGCACCGCGGCGACTCCGTGGGCCTGACGACGGTCTACCGCACCCTGCAGTCACTCGCCGACGCGGGGGAGGTGGACGTGCTGCGCACCAGCGACGGCGAGGCCGTCTACCGCCGCTGCTCCTCGGGCGAGCACCACCACCACCTGGTGTGCCGCGTCTGCGGCAAGGCGGTCGAGGTCGAGGGCCCGGCGGTCGAGCAGTGGGCGGAGACGATCGCGGCGGAGCACGGCTTCGTGAACGTGGCGCACACGGTGGAGATCTTCGGCACGTGCACGGAGTGCGCGGCGTCGCTGAAGAACGACTGAGCACGGCACACGACCAGGCACACGGCTGTGGCCCGCACCCCGCGAGTCGGGGGTGCGGGCCACAGCCGTGTTCCGGTCAGAGGTCGTAGCAGGTGTACGTCCCGTCGTCACCGCGTCCCACGCTGTTGTGGTTCCAGCAGTGCAGCACCGGCCCCAGCGTGTACACCCGCCACGCCAGCAGCAGGACCACGCAGGCGGTCGCGGCCTGGGCCAGGCGGGAGCGGTACCCCGCCAGCACCAGTGCGGCGCCGGCCACCACGACCGCGAAGACGCCCATGATGATCACGGCGAACGTGTCGTTCTGCCGCAGCCCGGGGAACGACTCCATCTCGACGGTCCCCATGAAGCTGAAGCTCATCACCACCAGGGCGAACAGGTACAGCGCGAGCGCGACGATCCTGTGCACCCAGGTCACGCCTGCGGGCCCCGCTCGTCGCCCTCGTCCTGCCGGCCCTGCATCGCCAGCAGCTCCTCGTTGGGGATGGCCCCGCCGAAGCGGCGGTCGCGCTGGGCGTACTCCAGGCAGGCCCGCCACAGGTCGCGGCGGTCGAAGTCGGGCCACAGCACGTCCTGGAAGACCATCTCGGCGTACGCGCTCTGCCAGATCAGGTAGTTGGAGGTGCGCTGCTCGCCGCTGGGCCGCAGGAACAGGTCCACGTCCGGCATGTCCGGGTAGTACAGGTACTTCTGGATCGTCTTCTCGCTGACCTTCGACGGGTCGAGCCTGCCCGCCTTGACGTCCTCGGCGATCCGCTGCGCCGCGTCCGCGATCTCGGCGCGGCCGCCGTAGTTCATGCAGAAGTACAGCGTGAGGCGGTCGTTGCCCTTGGTCTGCTCCTGGGCGATCTGGAGCTCATGGGCCACCGACTTCCACAGCTTGGGCATCCGGCCCACCCAGCGGACCCGGATGCCGAGCTCGTCGAGCTGGTCGCGGGTCTTGCGGATGAAGTCCCGGTTGAAGTTCATCAGGAAGCGCACCTCGTCCGGGGAGCGCTTCCAGTTCTCGGTGGAGAAGGCGTACAGGGAGATGGCGTCGACGCCCATCTCGATGGCCCCCTGGAGCACGTCCAGCACCCGCTCGGCCCCGACCTTGTGGCCCTCGGTGCGCGGCAGGCCGCGGTCCTTCGCCCAGCGCCCGTTGCCGTCCATGACGATCGCCACGTGCTTGGGCACCAGCTCGCCGGGGAACTTCGGCGGGCGCGCGCCCGACGGGTGCGGCTCGGGGTCCTTGTAGTCGCGGCGGGACCGGCCCAGGAATCCGCGTCGTGCCATGCGCTCCATCTCCTACTTCCTCTTGTCACTTCTCCACGTACCGGAGGGAGCGCAGCCCCCGCTCCAGATGCCAGTGCAGATACGCGGACACCAGTCCGCTCCCCTCCCTGACGTGGCGCGGCTCGCACGCGTCCGCCGTCTCCCAGTCGCCGGTCAGCAGCGCGCTGAGCAGGCCCACGGCCTCCGCAGAGGGTACGACGCTGCCGGGGACCCGGCAGTCGCCGCAGATGACCCCGCCCGCGGCGACCGAGAAGAATCGGTTCGGCCCGGGGAGTCCGCACCGGGCGCAGTCCTCGAACGACGGCGCGTAGCCGTTGACGGCGAGGGAGCGGAGCAGGAAGGCGTCGAGGATCAGGTTCGGCGCGTGCTCGCCGCGCGAGAGGGTCCGCAGCCCGCCGATGAGCAGCAGGTACTGCTGCACGGCGGGCTCGCCCTCGTGGTCCGTGAACCGCTCGGCGGTCTCCAGCATGGCCGTCCCGGCGGTGTAGCGGGCGTAGTCGGTGACGATGCCGCTGCCGTACGGGGCGATCGTCTCGCTCTGCGTGCACAGCGGCAGCCCGCGCCCGACGAGCTCGCTACCTCGCGAGAAGAACTGCACGTCCACGTGGCTGAAGGGCTCCAGCCGCGCCCCGAACTTGGACTTCGTCCGCCGTACGCCGCGCGCGACGGCGCGCACGCGCCCGTGGCCGCGCGTGAGGATCGTGATGATGCGATCCGCCTCGCCCAGCTTCTGGGTGCGCAGCACGATGCCGTCGTCGCGGAACAGGGTCATGGAGCCATTGTCCCGTACGCGGCGGGGCGCCGGGCCCGGGGCCGGACCCGGGCCGGGGCCCGGGGGCCGGGTCTCATGGGCGGCCGGTCACACCGGCGGGGTCACGGCACCTCGCCGCGGCTGCGGGCGTTCGCGTACGCGGTCGCGGCGCTGAGCCGCTCCGCGTCCGTCGCGGGCCGCACCTCCTCCGGGGGACACTCCCACTCCCGTCCGCCCCCGTACGGTCTCAGCTGGAGGCACGGGCCCTCGTGCCCCATCACGCGCCCCACACGCCCCGTACTGATCTCGACGACGTACGACCCCACGGGCACGCTCATTCCCGGATCCCTTCCCCCGACGTCGCGGCGGTCCGCCGACGCGCCGCCTCGCGCCGCGCGCGATTCGACCACCGCTTCCATGGCCGTTTCCATGGCCGGTCCCATGGCCCCGGCGGTCTCGGTTCCCGCCATCGACGGCCGCTTCACTTCTTCCATCGCCAACCCCGTCCTTTCCCCGTCTATTTCCCGCTTCCTGCCCTCGCGGTGACAGCCCATCCGTTACATCGGCAGAAGCGGCCCCGAGGCAAAGGCCCACCACTCCAAGGGAGTTAATCCATGGCCAACGCCAGGGCGTCAGGCGGGTACGGCGCCGACCAGGCCGCCGTCGACGACCAGGTCCTGGCCGTTGACGTAGGACGCGTCGGTCGAGGCGAGGAAGGCCACGGCCGCCGCGACCTCCTCCGGACGTCCGAAGCGGCCCGCGACGATCCTGCCCGTCAGCGCCGCTGCCTCCGTCGCGCTCAGTGCGGCGTAGGGGTACATCGGGGTGTCGATGTACCCGGGGCTGATGGAGTTGACGCGGATGCCGCGTGGGGCGAGCGCGGCGGCGAGGGTCCGGGCCAGGTTGTGCACGGCGGCCTTGGTCGCCGAGTACAGGGTGAGGACGCCATTGCCCCGGTGGAGGGTCCAGGAGGCGTTGAGGACGATGGAGCCTCCGTCCGCCAGGAGCGGCAGCGCCTTCTGGACGGTGAAGAACACCCCTTTGAGGTTGACGTCGACGCCGTGGTCGAAGTCCGGCTCGGTGATGTCCTCGAACGGCAGGAAGGTGCCGGTTCCCGCGTTCGCGAAGAGGCAGTCCAGGCGGCCGGGACCGGCGCGGACCGTCTCCATCAGCGCGTCCACCGCGCCCAGGTCCGCAGTGTCGGCGACGACCCCCGAGGCGCGGGGGCCGAGCTGCCGGACGGCGGCGTCCACCCGGGCGCGGGTGCGGCCGGTGACGACGACGTGGGCGCCTTCGGCGAGGAGGCGGTGTGCGGTCGCCAGGCCCATGCCGCTGGTGCCACCGGTGATGAGGACGGTCTTCCCGGTGAAGCGGTTCATGCCGGTGCTCCCCTCAGGGTGTGCGTGAGGTGGTCGGCGAGGTGGTCCGTGAGGCGCGGCAGCCAGTCGGGCCGTGCGTTGCCGAGGAGGTGGTCACCGTGGGGGACGGACAGGTATCTACCGCGCGGCGCCAGGCGGGCCAGGGCCTCGCCGTTCGTCACGCCGGGAATGACATCCTCGCCTCCGTCCACGACGAGGAGCGGGGCCGCGATGCGCGGCGCCAGGGCGGCGAGGGCGACCTGGCGGGCGAAGTCGCGGGCGGCATCGGCTCCTCCGGCGCGCCGGGCCATGATGTCCCGCACCGGCGGGGGCAGTTGCTCCCAGTCCAGCCGGAAGGGGCCGCTGACGGTCGCGACCGCCGCAACGCGCGGCTCCAGCGCCGAGGTCCGGGCCGCGAAGTAGCCGCCCAGGCTGAGGCCGACGAGTCCGATGCGTGCGACGCCGAGGGCGTCGATGACCCGGCCGACGACCTGCTCGTAGTCCGGCCTGAGGGTGGTGGTGGCCGCGAGCACGCCCTGCCCGGGGCCGTCCATCGCGAACACCGCCAGGCCCCTGGCCAGCAGCGCGGACACCAGCCCGAGGAACTCCTCCTTGGCCGAGTCCAGGCCGGGGACGACGACCACGGTGCCGGGGGCGTCGGAGGGCCCGCGCAACCACCCGGTGAACCCCTCACCGCTCACGCGCCGCGCGGTGGGCTCCAGCGCGTCGAGCGCCCGGCTCAGGGCCCGGTCCGCCTCGGCGGCGGCACGGCCCGCCTCCGCGTACGGTGCCAGCGTGGCCAGGTGGAACCAGCGGGCCGCCGTCAGGAGGTGCTCCCCCGCGGAGGCGGGTGATCCGGCGTTCTCGGCGCGCCGGAGGTAGGCGTGTCCGGTGCGGACGAAGGCCGGCCCCCAGTCGGCGACGGAGCCGAGGCCGTCGGTGACGCGCCGGTACTCGTGGGGGTCGACGCCCGCGCCGGTGGCACGTGACCACTGGGCGGCGGCGAACTCGGGGGCCTTCACCGTGTTCCTCCCGTCAGCAGGACGGCCTTGCCGCGTATCCGGCGCTCCCGCAGGTCGACCAGGACGTCGGCGGTCTCCGTCCAGTCCGCGATCCGGCCGATCTCCGGGTGCAGCCGGTCGCGCTCCACCAGGCGCACCAGTGCCGCGAGGTCGGGGGCGTAGGGAGCGCCGGCGTAGTGGAAGTGCTGGATCGTGACGCGTTCGGGCCCGCCGAGCAGCTGGAAGAAGTCGAGGGTCACCGGGGTACGGCTCGCCTGGCCGAACCAGACGAGCGTGCCGCCCGGGCGCACCTTCGCGAGGGCCACCGGGAGATCCGGCCCGCCCGTGGACTCCAGCACCACGTCGAACGGCCCTTGTGCCGCCGCCACCCCGT
This sequence comes from Streptomyces sp. NPDC045998, assembly GCF_056430285.1. NCBI lineage: Bacteria > Bacillati > Actinomycetota > Actinomycetes > Kitasatosporales > Streptomycetaceae > Streptomyces > Streptomyces sp. NPDC045998. Next base: position 333,483 of record NZ_JBWKLJ010000001.1, on the reverse strand, counting down.
GCACCACCTCCGCGCCCAGCTCCACGAGTCGTTCGCCGCGCACCGGCGTGGCCGTCACCGCGGTCAGCTCGGCTCCGGCCCCGACGGCCAGTTCGGTGACGTAGTGGCCGACCCCGCCCGAGGCGCCGGTCAGCAGCACGCGCTTGCCGGCCAGCGAACCGGCCGTACGCAGCAGCCGCAGAGCGGTGATCCCGGCGAGGGGCAGGGCTGCCGCGCGCGAGCTTTCGATGCCGTCCGGGAGCACCGCGAGGGAGTGCGTGGGCACGGCCGCGTACTCGGCCCAGCCGCCCTGCGCCGGATGCCCGACCACGCGGGTGCCGATGCCGGGGCCCGAGCCGTCGGCTGCCGCCTGGACGACGAGTCCCGCGATGTCCTTGCCGGGCAGCAGCCCCGGCCGAGGGCGTTCGAGGAGGAACGTCTCGCCCCGGTTCGGTGCGAACGCCTCCACCTTGACCAGTGCCTCACCGGGCTCCGGGATGGGCTGGGGGACCTGGGCGAAGGCGACCGGACGCGCCGCTTCCCCCGTGGCAATCAGTCTCTGCATGCCGAGCATGCAACCTCCGCGGCTGCCCCGCGATCCAACAACGACCAGGCGAGGCCGACAACTTCCGGTTGTCGCCTATGGTGAGGGCCATGGATCTCGACCTGGCGCAGGTACGTGCCTTCGTGCGCGCCGCCGAGGAACTGCATTTCGGGCGGGCGGCGGGGACGCTCGCCCTCTCGCAGCAGGCGCTGTCCAAGAGGGTCGCGCGCCTGGAGTCCCTGCTCGGCACCGCGCTGTTCCTGCGCGGCGGCACCGGGGTACGCCTCACCGATGCCGGACGGCGTTTCCTCTCACCGGCCCGGCAGGCCTTGGCCGCGGCCGACGCCGCGGTCGCGGCGGCGGTCGGGACGGACCGTCCGCTGCATGTGGACGTCTGGGGGCACCTCTACGCGCCGATGCGGACGCTGGCCCAGGTCGCCGGACGGGCCGGAGAGCTGGTGTTGGGGCACGGGCGGGATCTGCGGTCGGTGACGGCGGCACTGCTGCACGGCGACATCGACGCGGCCTTCGGCCGGGTCCACCCCCCGCTGCACCCCGGACTGGCGCACCGCCTCGTCCGCCTCGAGCCGGTGGACGCCGTACTCGGCGCGGACCATCCGCTCGCGGCCGAACCAGCGCTGCGGCCCGACCAGCTGAGCGGCAGCGTGCTGTGGGCACCCGGGGAGCTGGACCGGCTCGACTTCCTCCGCCGGTTCGCCAACCGGTTCGGCATCCGGACCAGCGCCACGAGCGTCAACCTGGGCCTCGCCCACTTCCTCGCCGAGGTGGCGGAAGGGCCGCGGCGCTTCTCGCTGCTGCCCGCCGACGTGCCCCTGCCGGACGTCCCCGGGGTGCGCTCCGTCCCCCTGGTGAGCCCCACGCCGCTGTACGCCTGGTCGCTACTGTGGCGCACCGGCGACGGGCACCCGGGGCTGCGCGACCTCACCGCCGCCTGCGCGGCGCAAGCCGGACGAAGCCGATGGCTGGAGTACGACCCGGCGCGCGACTGGCTGCCCGAACCGGGACCTTCACCGCTTTGATCGAGTAGTTCGCGGCAGTACGCGACCTGGGGAATGTCCGCAAAGTCCCGCCTGCGCGGCGGGCGGACGACGCTACTTTGCGGACACTCCCTAGGGCAGGGTCAGGACACGCGGTCCCGCGTCCGTGATGGCGACCGTGTGTTCGATGTGCGCCGCGCGGCTGCCGTCCGTCGTGTGGAGGGTCCAGCCGTCCTCGCCGGTGCGGTAGTCGTCGCCGCCTCCGGCCATGAGCATCGGCTCGATGGCGAGGACCAGGCCGTGGCGCAGCGGGAAGCCGCGGCCCGGGCGGCCCCGGTTGGGGACGTGCGGGTCCTCGTGCATGGTGCGGCCGATGCCGTGGCCGCCGAAGTCCGCGGGCATGCCGCAGCGGGCCGCGCGGGCGACGGCGCCGATGGCGTGGCCGATGTCGCCGACGCGGTTGCCCGGGACGGCCGCGGCGATGCCGGCGTCGAGGGCGCGCCGGGTGGCGTCGATGAGGGCCACGTCGGCGGGGCGGGGCGTGCCGACGGTGAAGCTGATCGCGGCGTCGCCGGTCCAGCCGTCGAGGACCGCGCCGCAGTCGACGCTGACGAGGTCGCCGTCGCGCAGGCGGTAGTCGGTGGGCACGCCGTGGACGACGGCGTCGTTGACCGACGTACAGATGACCGCCGGGAACGGCGTGGGCGCGAAGGACGGCTGGTAGCCGAGGAAGGGCGAGCGGGCGCCGGCCTCGGCGAGGACCGCGCGGGCCGCCTCGTCCAGTTCCCGCAGGGACACCCCGATGTCCGCCGCTTCCCGTACGGCGGCGAGGGCGTGCGCCACGACGCGCCCGGCCTCCCGCATCGCGTCCAGGGCCGCGTCGCTCTTGATCTCGACCATGTTCCGGTGTCCCCTCTCCCCATTCTTATACCGGTATTAGTATCACGGACATGGTGAGAACTCCCTTGACCCCGTGGGAACGGCAGCGCGGAGAGCGGTTCGGCGCGCTGCTGCGCGAAGCGCGCGGCGACCGCAGCATGGTGGAGATCGCGGCGGCGGCCGGGGTGTCCGCGGAGACGCTGCGGAAGATCGAGACGGGCCGGGCGCCGACACCCTCCTTCTTCACGGTGGCGGCGCTTGCGGAAGCGCTCGGGCTGTCCCTGGACGAGCTGGTGGTGGCGTGCGCGTACGGCGACGAGGGCGAGGGCGACGAGCGGCAGGCGCTCTCGGCCTGACCGCGCTCGCCGCGCGCGCGTTCGCCCGCGCTACTTCAGCTCGTGCCGCTCGCCCTCCCGCTCCTCGATCACGACCTCCGCCCTGAGCGCCCGCGCCAGCACCACCCCGATCACCATCAGCGCGACCGCGAACCACCTCGGCGCCGCGCCGAAGACCAGCACGAGCACGCCCATCGGGATCAGCAGCCCCACGAAGGGCATCAGCAGGCTGGACACGCGCGGCCTCGGCTCGGTCGCGGGGGCGAGGCGGGCGCGCACCACCGCGGGGTACCACTCGGTGAAGCGCGCGGCGGTGACGAGCGCCGAGACCTGGACGATCCAGCCGGTCCACAGGTTCTCGGGGTTGCGCAGCAGCAGGTCGCCGACCCCGCCCGCGAGGGCCGCGGCGAGGAAGGCGAGGCCCCACGCCGCCGTGATGACGACGTTGGTGCGCAGGAAGTCCGGTGTGCGCCAGAACTCCCGGGGCACCTTCCGGCGCGCGTACGGAGTCGTCAGCGGCGCCCGCACCGCGAGCGAGCCGGCCGCGAGGGCGACGAGGGTGAGGTTGGCGAGCTCGTCCGCGTACGTCTCCAGCCAGCGCAGCGTGGGCGGCAGGACGATCATGCCGATGACCGTGAGGGCGGCGAAGAGGACGAGCCCGGCCACTTCGAGAAAGGCGGGCCGTTGCCGTACGAGGACGAGCGCGAGCGCCACCGCGGCGGCGAGCGCGGCGGCCAGGACGTACCGGCCGGGGCCCGCCAGCAGCGAGAAGAGCATCCACGGGGACATCCCGGTGATGGAGCTGTTCATCAGCCTGGCGCCCCAGCCCGCTCCACCGTTCATACCTCCAGCGTGGCGCGATTCATGCACGGAGGCGAGAGACCCCATAAGGCCGCCTTATGGGGTCATAGGCGGGGGGCGGGTACCGAGGTGAGGTGAGCCTTACTTAGAGTGCGGTGAGCAGTGGTGTCACGAAAGCCACAGCTCAGACCACCCACCGCTCGAAGGGAATCCTCATGCCTCGCCCCCTGCGGGTCGCGATCGTCGGCGCCGGCCCCGCCGGAATCTACGCCGCGGACGCGCTGCTGAAGTCCGAGGCCGCCACCGATCCGGGCGTCTCCATCGACCTCTTCGAGCGGATGCCGGCGCCGTTCGGCCTGATCCGGTACGGCGTCGCCCCGGACCACCCGCGGATCAAGGGCATCATCACCGCCCTCCACCAGGTGCTCGACAAGCCGCAGATACGTCTCTTCGGCAACGTCGACTACCCCTCCGACATCACCCTGGACGACCTGCGGGCCTTCTACGACGCGGTGGTCTTCTCGACCGGCGCCACGGCGGACCGCGAGCTGGCCATCCCGGGCGTCGGGCTCGACGGCTCGTACGGCGCCGCAGACTTCGTCTCCTGGTACGACGGCCACCCGGACGTGCCGCGCACCTGGTCGCTGGAGGCCGAGAAGGTCGCGGTCCTCGGCGTGGGCAACGTGGCGCTGGACGTGGCGCGCATCCTCGCCAAGACCGCCGACGAGCTGCTCCCGACCGAGATCCCGCCGAACGTCTACGACGGCCTCAAGGCCAACCGCGCCAAGGAGATCCACGTCTTCGGGCGCCGCGGCCCGGCGCAGGCGAAGTTCAGCCCCATGGAGCTGCGGGAGCTGGACCACTCCCCGAACATCGAGGTCATCGTCAACCCCGAGGACATCGACTACGACGGCGGCTCGATCGAGGCCCGGCGCTCCAACAAGCAGGTCGACATGGTCGCCAAGACGCTGGAGAACTGGGCGATCCGCGACATCGGCGACCGGCCGCACAAGCTGTTCCTGCACTTCTTCGAGTCACCGACCGAGATCGTCGGCGAGGACGGCAAGGTCACCGGCCTGCGCACCGAGCGCACGGAGCTGGACGGCACGGGCAATGTGAAGGGCACGGGCGAGTTCACCACCTGGGACGTCCAGGCGGTCTACCGCGCGGTCGGCTACCTCTCCGACGAGCTGCCCAAGCTGCCGTGGGACGCCGTCTCCGGCACCGTCCCGGACGAGGGCGGCCGCGTCGTCCAGGGCGACGCGCCGATGCCGTCGACGTACGTCACCGGCTGGATCCGCCGCGGCCCCATCGGCCTCATCGGCCACACCAAGGGTGACGCCAACGAAACGGTCGCCAACCTGCTGGAGGACCACCGCGAGGGCCGCCTGCTCACCCCGGAGGCGCCGGGCGAGGACGCCGTCGTGGACTTCCTGCGCGGCAAGGGCATCGAGTACACGACGTGGGAGGGCTGGTACCGGCTGGACGCCGCCGAGCGCGCGCTGGGCGAGGCCGAGGGCCGCGAGCGCGTGAAGATCGTCGAGCGCGAGGGCATGCTGCGCGCGAGCGCCGAGTAGGCCGTACGTGCCGCAGGGGGGGGGGGGGGGGGGGGGGGGGGGGGGGGGGGGGGGGAGGGGGGAATGGGGGGGAAGGGGAGGGAGGGGGAAGAGCGCTGTGGG
>NZ_JBWKLJ010000001.1:0-328263 GCF_056430285.1 Streptomyces sp. NPDC045998 | reverse complement strand
CGTACCCCCCCCCCCCCCCCCCCCCCCCCCCCCCCCCCCCCCCCCCCCCCCCCCCCCCCCCCCCCCCCCCCCCCCCCCCCCCCCCCCCCCCCCCCCCCCCCCCCCCCCTTCTCCCCCCCCCCCCCCCCCCCCCCCCCCCCACCGCCCTGTTCACGCGTCCAGCAGCGGGATCAGCTGCTCCTCCTCGTACCGGAGGTGCTCCTCCAGTTCCTCGATGAGCCGCTCGACCTCCGCGAGGACCCGGGGTCCGTCCGCCTCCTCGTCGGAGACGGCGTCCCGCAACGCGGCGAGCAGCACGGCGATCCGCTCGTGCTCCCGCTTCAGCCGGTCCATCACCGGCGCGAGGCCGGGGTGCGCGGGGTGACGGTCGGCGAGCATCGGGAAGAGCATCGTGTCCTCCCCGGTGTGGTGGTTGTGCAGCCCCTGGCAGAGGGTGAGGCAGTTGACGCGCAGCTGGGTGCCGAGGCCACCGGCGGTCCCGGACTGCGCTATCTCCTTGCGGATGAGGCCCAGTTCGCGCCGGAACGCGTCGTGGACGACCTTGATGGCCTCCCCGAGGGACGCCGCGTTGATGTTCGGCGGGCCGGGGACCTCGTCGAGGGCGACGACGGGGATGACGCGTTCCGTCCTGGCCTGGTAGTCGGCCCACCCGGCGTCGGCCTCCACGGCGCGGGCGAAGGCCCGGTCGCGTGCGTCGCCCGTCAGGACGGTGGCGTCGGCTTCGTACGTGAAGACGCCGCTCTCGACGGTCACACGGGGGTTGGCCAGGAGGTTGTGGTACCAGGCGGGGTGCCGGGGGGAGCCGCCGGCCGAGGCGATGACCAGGACGCGGCCGTCGCCGTCGGGGTAGTAGCCGACGGGGGTGGTGTGGGGCTTGCCGGACCGGGCGCCGGTCGTGGTCAGCAGGAGGAGCCGGGCTCCCTCGAACATCCCGCCGACGCGGCCGTGGTTGGCCCGGAACTCGTCGATGACGGGCTGGTTGAAATCGTTGGGCAAGAGTGTGGTCTCTGCTTTCTGCTCCGGAGAAGACGCATGGGTACGCGGAGGAGGAACACAGAGACGGCGGGGATCTGCCCCGCCCCGGCGTCACGCGGAGGCCGGGTGCCCTACTCGTGTGTGGCCCATGGCCGACCCGGCAGTCACCGCGTCAACGTACCGGCACGTTCTCACCCGTCGCAACGACGAAAACCGGCCAGCAGGCCGGCCACCAGACCGGCCTTCAGCCCAGGTCGATCCGGTCCCCGACCGACCGCGCCCGCGCCGCGTCCACCACGAGCGCCGCGGCCACCGCGTCCTGGACGGCGACGCCGACCGACTTGTAGAGGGTGATCTGGTCGGCCGACGTACGTCCCGGCCTGCTGCCCTCGACCAGCTCGCCGAGCTCGGCGTGGATGTGGTCCGGGGTGATGACACCGTCCCGGATCGGGTAGAGCAGGTCGTTGCTCCCGGCGGGGAACGGCGCCAGCGCGGCCCGCCGCGACTCGACGCAGACGAGCGCGTCGGCGACGGTGGTGTCGTCGATCTCGCGGCCGGCCCGGCTGAACCCGACGGACGCGATGTGCACGCCGGGGGTGAGCCACTCCCGGCGTACCACCGGGTCGACGGGGTGGGTGGCGGCGGCGACGAGGTCCGCGCCGTCGAGCGCGGCGGCGTAGTGGGGCGCGGCGACGACGTCCACGCCGAGCTCCGCCGACAGCTCCTCGGCCAGCACCCCGGCCCGTACCGGGTCCCGCCCGGCCACCCGGATCTCCCGGACCGGCCGCACCCTGCACATGGCCCGGGCGTGGGCACGCGCCTGCACCCCGGTGCCGAGGAGCGCGAGGACCGCCGCGTCGTCCCGCGCCAGCAGCCGCGCCGACAGCGCCGAACCGGCGGCCGTGCGCGCGGCGGTGATGGCGGTCCCGTCCAGCAGCGCGGTCGGCTCCCCGGTCGCCGGGTCAAAGACCACGATCAGCGCCTGGTGCGTCGGCAGCGGCTTCCCGGCGACACCACCGGCACCGCCTGCACCTCCGGCACCTCCGGCCCCGGCCCTGCCTGCCTTCCCGGCCCTCCCCGCCGCTCTCCCGGTGTTGTGCGGGAACACCGACACCAGCTTGCTCAGCAGGATTCCGGCCGACGGCACGAACCCCGGCATGGCGGCGAGGAAGGCGTCCTGCTCGGGCACGACGGCCGCCACCCGGTCGGGCACCGAGGCCCGCCCCTCGCTGAGGTCCACCATCGCCGGGGCGAGCCTGTCGATCAGCGCGTCCATGTCGAGCAGCGCCTCGACCTGCGACCGTCCCAGTAGCAGCATCCGTCCAGCGTCTGTCAGTCCCGTGTCCGGCGGGGAGGCGACACGCCGGACACGGCCCGGCACGCGGGCGGCAGGCCCTCAGGAACCCGTGCGCGCCGCGGCGGCCCGGCTCAGCCGCTCGGCGACGCGCACGGCCGGCGTCGCGCCGTCGGCACCCTCGACGCACACGGCGATCGCCAGGAGGCCGCCGTCGCCGGCGCGGGCGTACGACACGGACCACGCGGCCGCTCCGGCCCCGTCTCCGTCGTCCGACGCCGCCGCGACCCACGCCGTCCGGGACGCCGAGGGCCCCAGCGCCGAGCGCAGCTGGTCGGCGGTCGCCTGTGCGACGACCCGGCCCGGGGCGCCTTCGGCCGCCGGCCGCTGGGTGCTCCCGTCCGCCCGCACCACGTGGTCGACCATCGTCGGTCGGACCTGACCGCCTCCTCCGGCGACGACCGCCATGACCCTCGCCATCTGTACGGGCGTGGCGGTCACTCCACCGAGCCCGTTGCCGGTCGCCGCGAGGTCCGCCTCACCGTCCGCACCGCGCGGGTAGGTGCTCGTGACGGCCCGCACGGGCACGTCGAGGCGGTCGTCGTTGAAGCCGAACGCCTCGGCGGCCTGGGCCAGGGTGTCCTCGCCCAGGTCGGTCGCGACGCGGGCGAAGACGTTGTCGCAGGAGAACCGCAGGGCGGTCCGCAGCGACGCGTTCTCGCAGCGGGCGGGGACGCCGGGGGTGAGGGGGCTGCGGGTCGGGGCGTCCACGGAGCCGTAGAGGTCCTGCTCGACGGCCGCCGCCGCGACGACGAGGTGGAAGGTGTCGCCCGGTGCCACCGCCTGCCGCAGCGCGCGGTTGAGCTTCGGATGGTCCTCGTCGCTCTCCAGCTCCTTCCACGCCTCGACGTCCTTGGGCGCGTTCCCGCTGAAGGTGGCGGGATCGAAGGACGGAGCACTGACCAGGGCCTTGATCCTGCCGCTCTTCACGTCCAGGGCGACCGCGGCGCCCTTGCGCCCGCTCAGCCCGTCGGCGGCGGCCTTCTGCAGCGCGGGGTCGATGGTCGTCACCACATCGCCGGGCGCGCGTCCGCCATGACGGGCGGCCGGCCCGAGTACGTCCTCGTAGACCGCTTCCAGACCGTTGTACGCGTAGGCCGTCGACCGGTACCCGGTGACGGCGGCGTACAACTCCCCGTCGGTGTACGTGCGCTGGTAGGGCACCTTTTCCGACCCGGTCGGCTGCGCTCCCGTGACGGCCCGGCCCGCGACGACGATGTCACCGAGTCCCTTCGGCTGCCCGGCAGCCGGTTTCCCCTCTCCCGCCCCCGCAGAGGGCCGGGGTCCCTCGTCGGCCGTGCATCCCGACAGGGCGGCGGGAAGCAACGCGACGAGGACGGCGAGAGCAGCCGTACGCCGGAGAACCGAAGACATGTTGATCATCCTACGTGCGCCGACTTCCCTGCGAACAGGGCCGGCGACGGAAAGGGATGGTGGCGGAAAGGACGGGCGGCGGAAGGCGGCGGCGAGGAATCCCGGTAAAGGCCTGTCGGGAATCCCGTAAGCCGTGCACCCGTTGATCACCGCAACGGCACACACAGGGAGCGAGAGCGACGATGCCGATACTCTCCACACCGCAAGAGGTCGACGCGTGGCTGACGGAGGCGGGCTGGCACCCGGGCCGCGACGTCGGGGAGCAGGCGGCCGAGGCGATCGCGACGGTGGTGGAGCGGTACCGGACCTACGGCGTGGACAGCCGGCCCTCCGCACCCGCCCTCGCCTTCATCCGGGAGCACGCGTTCCTCAGAGCCGTCCTCGACACGGCACCGGAGAATCGCGCGGTGTTCACCCCGCACCTCGTCTTCAAGGGAGACGCCGAGGAGATCGACGAACTGGCGGGAGAGCTGGGCACCAGGCTCTTCCCCATCGGTTACGACACCTACGATGGCGCGACCCTTCTCATGGACGAGACCGGCCGGTTCTTCTTTTCCCATCACACGGGCGCGTATTACCTGGGCCGCGAAAAGTACGAGGCCTTGATGAAACTGTCGAGCAGCGAAATGGAAGACGCGGAGGACCACTTCGTCCGATCGGCACATGCGCCGAGATGACGCGCCCCCGGATCCAGGGGGTGCCTAGAACGGCGCCCGCGCCGCCTCCATCAGGCGGACGGTGTCGTCGGCGCACAGCCGCAGCGCGCTGCCGACGGTCGTCAGCACCTCGCGCTCGGCCTGGGTGTAGGCGCCGTCCGCGAGGGCGATCCGCGCCCCCTGGAGCAGGATCGACTCGCGGCCTGCCGGGGCGAGGTGCGGGGTGAGCGGCTCCAGCGCCTCGTGGAGCTCGATGGCGAGCGCGGCGCCGCAGGGGCCGTCGGTGTCGGTCACGAAGCGGCCCGTGTCGGCTTCGAGGGCCTCGATGAGCGAGGTGAGGCTGTCGGCGGTGCAGTCCTCGTACCCGGCGGCGCGGACCGTGGAGACGGCGGTCTGCAGGACCGTACGGGATGAGACGCCGCCCGCCGCGAGGACGGCGAGGGCGACGGTGTGGACGGCGTCGCGCAGCATCGCCGAGAAGCGGGCCGTCGTCGGGTGGTCGAGGGCGTCCAGGCCGAAGTGCGCGTGGCAGGCCGCGCACTCGACGACGGGCCCGGCGATGCCCCGCGGCAGCAGCGGAACACCGAAAAGAGTGAACCGGCGGCGGCCGGTGCGGCGCCGATAGTTGCGGTCGCCGCCGCAGCCGGGGCAGAAGAACTCACCGTCACCGATGGTGTTCCACGTGGTGGAGATGGAGCAGATGCGCAATTTCCGGCCGCGTGATCCTCGTGCTGGCAGCACGTCGCACCTCCATCTAGCCTCGGCCACCTTGCCGCGTGGGCGTGATGTTAGCCACATCGGTGATGCCGCGTCAGTACCTCGTCCAGAGAACGCCACCGGACATGGCCGAACCCCGCCCGCTGTCGGCGGGCGGGGTTCGGCGTACGGAAGGGTGCGGGGGTCAGCGCGCGGCGCGGTTGACGGCCGAGATGACCGCCTTCAGCGAGGCACGGGTGGTGTTGGCGTCGATGCCGATACCCCACAGGACCTTGCCGTCAATGGCGCATTCGATGTACGAGGCGGCCTGCGCGGAGGCGCCCTCGCTCATCGTGTGCTCCTGGTAGTCCAGCAGGCGTACGTCGATGCCGATGGACTGGAGCGCGTCGAAGAAGGCCGAGATCGGACCGTTGCCGGAACCGGTCAGGACGACGTCCTGGCCGTCGACGACCGCCTCGACGGTCAGCGTGTCCGTGCCGTCCTTGTCGGTCGTGGTCTGGCCGGAGCGCAGCTGGATGCGGCCCCAGCGGGCGGCGGCGTCGTCCGCGTTGGGCAGGTACTCGTCCTGGAAGACGGCCCAGATGTCCTTCGGCGTGACCTCGCCGCCCTCGGCGTCGGTCTTCGCCTGGATGATCTTCGAGAACTCGATCTGCATGCGGCGCGGCAGGTCCAGCTTGTGGTCGTTCTTCAGGACGTACGCGATGCCGCCCTTGCCGGACTGCGAGTTGACGCGGATGACCGCCTCGTAGGACCGGCCGACGTCCTTGGGGTCGATCGGCAGGTACGGCACGGCCCACTCGATCTCGTCGACGGTCTTGCCGGCCGCGGCGGCGGTGGCCTCCATCGCGTCGAAGCCCTTCTTGATGGCGTCCTGGTGGGAGCCGGAGAAGGCGGTGTAGACCAGGTCGCCCGCGTAGGGGTGGCGGGGGTGGACCTCCATCTGGTTGCAGTACTCGGAGGTGCGGCGCACCTCGTCGATCTGCGAGAAGTCGATCTGCGGGTCGACACCCTGCGAGAACAGGTTCATACCCAGGGTGACCAGGTCGACGTTGCCGGTGCGCTCGCCCTGCCCGAACAGGCAGCCCTCGATGCGGTCGGCGCCCGCCATGATGGCCAGCTCGGCCGCCGCCACCGCCGTACCGCGGTCGTTGTGCGGGTGGACGGAGAGGCAGACGTACTCGCGGCGCGACAGGTTGCGCGACATCCACTCGAACCGGTCCGCGTGCGTGGAGGGCGTGGAGCGCTCCACCGTGGCGGGCAGGTTCAGGATGATCTCGCGGCCCTCCTCGGGCTGCCAGACGTCCATGACCGCCTCGCAGACCTCCAGGGCGAAGTCCAGCTCGGTGTCGGTGAAGATCTCCGGGCTGTACTGGTAGCCGAAGGTGGTCTCGTCGCCCAGGATCTTGTCGGCGTACTCCATCACCAGCCGGGTGCCGTCGACCGCGATCCGCTTGACGTCCTCCTTGGAACCGCGGAAGACGACCCGGCGGAAGACGGGCGCGGTGGCGTTGTACAGGTGCACGGTGGCGCGGTGGGCGCCGCGCAGTGACTCGACGGTCCGCTCGATCAGGTCTTCACGCGCCTGCGTCAGGACGGAGATCGTCACGTCCTCGGGGATCGCGCCCTCTTCGATGATGGACCGTACGAACGCGAAGTCGGTCTCGCCGGAGGACGGGAAGCCGACCTCGATCTCCTTGTAGCCCATGCGCACGAGCAGGTCGAACATCTCCCGCTTGCGGGCGGGGGACATCGGGTCGATCAGCGCCTGGTTGCCGTCCCGCAGGTCGGTCGACAGCCAGCGCGGGGCCTTGGTGATGCGCTGGTCCGGCCAGGTGCGGTCGGGGATGTCGACGGCGTCGTACGGGCGGTACTTGTGGATGGGCATCCCGGACGCCTTCTGGGTGTGCGTCGCGTTGGTGACGGGCGTGGGACGGCCGATCCACTGGGACTGAGACATTGCGTAGGGCTCCTGGGGGTGTCCTGATCTGGGGGTCCCCCATGTCCGAAGGGCTATGGGGGAGGCCGACAGGGTCGAACGCAGCACCAGACTCCGCGGGGAGGGGGTCGGCCTACGACTACAGGCCCTCGCCGCGGCAGCTAAGGAGAAGCAGCCCGAAACGCATGATGCGAAGCAGCCTAGCCGAGGGGCACGGCGGGCGGGGGTCTGTTTCAGTATGCGGGATTCCGCGCTGTAATCACCCAAGCGTGAGGAATCACTCCTTTTCAGGAATCGTCGTCGCACCTCGTGACAGGTGCGTGACGCGCTGCGACATTGCGGAACATGACCACCGCACCTGCCACGCGCACCTCCGGTCCCTCCACCCGCTGCTCATCGGCGTTCTGCTCGGTCGTCCCGCCGCACCTGCTGGACCGGCTGAGCCGCTCCGCCGACCCGCTGATCGCCGCGGCCGCCCGCCGCACCCTCGTCACGGACGCGGCCAACCGCACCGCGCGCCGCCTGACCACGGTCACCGGCGCCGCCGCCGTACCCCGGGCGGCCGACGCGCCCGCCGGCAAACCGCGGCGCACGATCTACGACGCCGAGCACAAGAGCGCGCTGCCGGGCAAGAAGGTGCGCGCGGAGGGCCAGCAGCCGACGGGTGACGCGACCGTCAACCGCGCGTACGCCGGTCTCGGCGCGACCTTCGAGCTGTTCCGGGACGCGTACGAGCGCGACTCGATCAACGGGTCGGGCCTGCCGCTGGACGCGACGGTCCACTACAGCCGGGACTACAACAACGCCTTCTGGAACGGCGAGCAGATGGTCTTCGGCGACGGCGACGGCCGGATCTTCCTCGACTTCACCCTCGCGGTGGACGTCATCGGCCACGAGCTGGCGCACGGCGTCACGCAGTACACGGCGAACCTGGCGTACTTCGGCCAGCCGGGCGCGCTCAACGAGTCGATGTCGGACGTCTTCGGCTCGCTGGTCAAGCAGTACGCGCTCCAGCAGACGGCCGAGCAGGCGGACTGGCTCATCGGGGCGGGGCTGCTGGCCCCGGACGTCCAGGGCGTGGCGCTGCGCTCGATGAAGGCGCCCGGCACGGCGTACGACGACGACGTCCTCGGCAAGGACCCGCAGCCCGCGACGATGGACGACTACGTGCACACGGGTTCCGACAACGGCGGCGTCCACATCAACTCCGGCATCCCGAACCACGCCTTCTACCTGGTCGCCACCCGGCTCGGCGGCAACGCCTGGGAGCGGGCCGGGCGGATCTGGTACGACGTGCTGACCGGTGGCGAGCTAGCGGTGGACGCGGAGTTCGCGGACTTCGCCAAACTGACGGTGGCGGCGGCGAGCGCGCGGTACGGCGCGGGGGGCGCGGAGCACGACGCGGTGACCAAGGCCTGGTCGACGGTGGGGGTGCCGACGGAGTAGACAGGGCCCATGCGGATTCGGGTCACACGCACGGGCGGTTTCGCGGGCATCGAGCGGCGGGCCGAGGTGGACACCTCGGGCCGCCGCGACGCTGCCGAATGGCACACCCTGGCAGAGGCCGCACTGGCCACGGACCGGGGGGCGCCGCCGCCCGGGGTGCCGGACGGCTTCCAGTACGAGATCAGCGTGGACGGCCGTACGGTGCGCTGCGCGGACCCGCACCTGTCGGACGCGCAGCGCGAGCTGGTGAGCCGGGTGCTCCGCGAGGGCGCGTGAGCCCGGCCGCACGCTCCGCGCAGGGCCCGTGACACCCGGCCGGGCGGCTGGTTGCGTGACGGGGTCTCCCCCGCCCAGCCGGGTCTTGCGTCAGAAGCCGAGCTTGCGGAGCTGCTTGGGGTCGCGCTGCCAGTCCTTGGCGACCTTCACGTGCAGGTCGAGGAAGACCGGCGTACCGAGCAGCGCCTCGATGTGCTTGCGGGACTTGGTGCCGACTTCCTTCAGGCGCTGGCCCTTGGGGCCGATGATGATGCCCTTCTGGCTGGGGCGCTCGATGTAGACGTTGGCGTGGATGTCCAGCAGCGGCTTGTCCGCCGGGCGGTTCTCGCGCGGGATCATCTCCTCGACGACGACCGCGATGGAGTGCGGCAGCTCGTCCCGTACGCCTTCCAGCGCGGCCTCGCGGATCAGCTCGGCCACCATGACCTGCTCCGGCTCGTCCGTGAGGTCACCCTCGGGGTAGAGCGGCGGGGACTCGGGCAGCAGCGGGACCAGCAGGTCGGCCACGAGCTGGACCTGCTTGCCGCCGACCGCCGACACCGGGATGATCTCCTGCCACTCCATGCCCAGCTCCGCGCCGAGCCGGTCGATCGCGATGAGCTGCTCGGCGAGGGTCTTGGAGTCGACCAGGTCCGTCTTGGTGACGATCGCCACCTTCGGGGTCTTCTTGATCCCGGCGAGCTCCTTGGCGATGAACCGGTCGCCGGGGCCGAGCTTCTCGTTCGCCGGGAGGCAGAAGCCGATGACGTCGACCTCGGCCCAGGTGGTGCGGACGACGTCGTTGAGCCGCTCGCCCAGCAGGGTGCGCGGCTTGTGCAGCCCCGGGGTGTCGACCAGGACCAGCTGCGCGTCCGGGCGGTGCACGATGCCGCGCACGGTGTGGCGGGTGGTCTGCGGCCGGTTGGAGGTGATCGCCACCTTCTGTCCGACCAGAGCGTTCGTGAGGGTGGACTTGCCCGCGTTGGGACGGCCGACGAAGCAGGCGAAACCGGCCCTGTGGGTGGTTTCGGTTTCTGGATTACGAGCGCTCATAGGGGCCATTCTCCCCGATGCGGGCACCCTCACGTACCGCTGCCCTTCCGCATGGCCAGCGCGGAGGCCATCGCGACCGCGTAGAGGATCACCAGCACGCCCACGATCAGGTCCAGCCAGTCGAACGTTTCACCGCGTGCGGCCGCGGCGGCGGCCCGGACGCCGACGGCGAGGCCGGCCGCGAACAACAGCACTCCGGCGGTTCCCCGCATCGCCCGGGCGGCGGTCGGCCGGCGCTCCTTCAGCAGGTCGCCGGCCGCCCACAGCACGAGCAGCAGCGGGAACACGTCGTAGGGCTGCGGCCGGCCGTCCCCGACGAACCAGTCGACGACGTTGATGGCGACGCCGATGGCGCCGACCCCCAGCACGACCCAGGGGTAGGTCAGGCCCCCGGTCTTCTTCCCGGGCTTCCGCCCGGTGTTCTCGCCGGTCTTCTCACCCGTGTTCTCGCCGGTCTTCTCGCCGGCGTTCTCCCCCGTGCCCGCCATCAGCCGGCGCTCACCGTGGCACGCAGCTCGCCGTCGGGGCCGGCCACCAGCACGGGCGTGGCCGGGCCGCCGAGGTCGCGGACGGCGGCGCGGTCCGCGTCCGAGGCGGCGTCGGCCTCGGTGACGACGGCCGCGGCCTCCAGCGACTTCGCGCCGCTGGCCACGGCCATCGCGACCGCCGTCTGGAGTGCGCTGAGGTTCAGCGACTCCAGCGCGACGGTCCCGGCGACGTACGTGCGCCCCGTCTCGTCCCGCACCGCCGCGCCCTCGGGCACACCGTTGCGGGCACGGGCGCTGCGCGCCAGCGTGATGATCTTGCGGTCCTCGGGGCCGAGGTCGGATGTCGTCTGCGTCATGCCCCGAGGATAAGTCCGCGATCAGCGTCAGCCCTGGGCGGCCTTGGCGAACTTGTCGCCCGCGACCTTGGCGAGGTCGTTGACGCTCTTGCCGGCGTTCGCGGTGCCGGGCAGGTAGATGACCCGGCTCACGCCCGCGCCCTGACGGGCGACGACCACGTTGATCGTGAGCGCCATCTCGCCGCCGAGGTCCATGCTCAGGGCGACGCCGTGGGTCTCCTCGCCGCTCTTCGGCGCGTCCAGCTTCGCGACCTTGATCGTCATGGGGGTGCCCTCCAGCTCCGTGCCGAAGGAGGTGCACTTGTCCGCGGCGGTGCCGGTGGACTTCATGAAGTCCGCGGCGCCGGTGCCGGGGAAGCTCATGATCTGGTGGGTGAGCTGGCTCGCGCCGTTGTCACCACGGAAGTCCTCTTCGGCGCCGATGGTCGCACCGGCGACCTTCTTCTGCAGCAGGTCGGAGAGAGGCTGGCACTCAGGCTTGTCGACCTTGTACGTGGTGTCGTCGCCGGGCTCGGTCGGGGCGTCGGCCCAGCCCTTGGGCAGGTCGGCGACGGCGAGCACGCCCGCCTTCATCTGCGCCTCGGTCAGCGGCTTCGCCGCGGCCTCCGCCGGCTTCTCCGCGGACTTGCCGGGCGCCTCGGAGGACTTGGCCTTGTCGGAGCCGCCCTTGTCCGCGGAGCCACCGCACGCGGCGGTGAAGGTGAGCGTGGAAACGGTGAGCGCGACGGCAGCGCCGCGACGAATGCGGGTACGCATGAAGATGTGTTCTCCCCTTGGGATGTGGATGTTCCTGGGGAGCACGGTTCCCCCCTCCCCGCCGATGATCGGCCGGGCTGAGGATACACACATCGGAGGCAAAGGCTCCGCCTATTTACGAACTGACTTTCGAGAGAACCCACTTCACGGGTGGCCGAGGCGCAGCCGGGTGGCGCGCGGCAGACCCGCGACGACCAGGTCGTACGAGTCCTCGATGAGCTCGCGGAGGAGGCGGTCGGGCAGGCCGGAGACCGTGACGGTGTTCCAGTGGCGCTTGTTCATGTGCCAGCCCGGAACGATCGCGGGGTGCTCCGCGCGCAGCCGTACCGCGATCTCCGGGTCGCACTTGAGGTTCACGGTCAGCGGGCGGGCGTCCAGGGCCGCGAGGGCGAACATCTTGCCCTCGACCTTGAAGACCGAGGTGTCCGGCCCGAAGGGGAAGTCCTCCACCGCGGCGTTGAAGGAGAGGCAGAAGGCGCGCAGCCGCTCCGGAGTCATGCCGCCTCCCGATCCGGTTCCGGCTCCGGGGCCGGCTCGGCGAGGACCGTGACGATCTTGTTGCGGCGGCCCGCCGGGGACTCGGCCGTCAGCCGCAGGGCGCGGCCGTCCGGCAGGTCGACCACGGCGCTCGCCCCGGCGATGGGGACGCGGCCGAGGGCCTTGGCGAGCAGTCCGCCGACCGTCTCGACGTCCTCGTCGTCGTACGCGTCGAGACCGAAGAGCTCGCCGAGGTCGCCGATGTCGAGGCGGGCGGTGACGCGGTAGCGGCCGTCGCCGAGCGGTTCTACGGGGGGCAGTTCGCGGTCGTACTCGTCGGTGATCTCGCCGACGATCTCCTCCAGGATGTCCTCGATGGTGACGATGCCGGCGGTGCCGCCGTACTCGTCGATCACCACCGCGCAGTGGTTGCGCTCCTTCTGCATCTCGCGCAGCAGGTCACCGGCGTTCTTGGTGTCGGGGACGAAGGCGGCGGGCCGCATGGCCGTGGAGACGAGGTCGCTCTCGGCGTCGCGGTTGATGTGGGTGCGGCGGACGAGGTCCTTGAGGTAGACGATGCCGACGATGTCGTCCTCGTTCTCGCCGGTCACGGGGATGCGGGAGAAGCCGGAACGCAGCGCCAGCGTCAGGGCCTGGCGGATGGTCTTGAAGCGCTCGATGGAGACGAGGTCGGTGCGCGGGACCATCACCTCGCGGACGAGGGTGTCGCCGAGCTCGAAGACGGAGTGGACCATGCGCCGCTCGTCGTCCTCGATGAGGGACTCCTGCTCGGCGAGGTCGACCATGGCGCGCAGCTCGGCCTCGGAGGCGAAGGGGCCCTTGCGGAAGCCCTTGCCGGGGGTGAGGGCGTTGCCGATGAGGATCAGCAGCTGCGGGACCGGGCCCATGACGCGGGCCAGCGGCAGCAGGGCGTACGCGGCGGCGGTGGCGGTGTTCAGCGGGTGCTGGCGGCCGATGGTGCGGGGCGACACGCCGACGGCGACGTACGACACGAGCACCATCACGCCTATCGCGACCAACAGCGCGGACCAGGTCTCGGCGAACTCGTTCAGGCAGACGTACGTGACGAGGACACCGGCCGCCATCTCGCAGGCGACGCGTACCAGCAGCGCCACGTTCAGGTACCGGACCGGGTCGGAGGCGACCTGGGCCAGCTTGGCCGCGCCGCGCCGCCCGGCCCGTACCGCCTCGGCGGCACGGAAGCTGGACACGCGCGCGATGCCGGCCTCCGCGCAGGCGGCGAGCCACGCGACCACGACCAGCGCGACCGCGCCGAGGAGCAGTTGGGCGGTCATGAGACGGTCGGCGCCGGGGAGGGGCCGGTCAGGCCCTTCTCCGCCCGCCAGCCGTCGATGATCGCCGCCTGGAGCCCGAACATCTCCACCTTCTCGTCCGGCTCCTCGTGGTCGTAACCGAGCAGGTGCAGCACGCCGTGGACGGTGAGCAGCTGGAGCTCCTCGTCCATGGAGTGCTGCGTGGGGGCGTCCTGGCCCTGCTTGGTGGCGACCTCGGGGCAGAGCACGATGTCGCCGAGGAGCCCCTGCGGGGGCTCCTCGTCGTCCTTGGACGGCGGACGCAGCTCGTCCATCGGGAAGGACATCACATCGGTCGGGCCCGGCAGGTCCATCCACTGGATGTGGAGCTGCTCCATCGCCTCGGCGTCCACCAGGATCACCGAGAGCTCGGAGAGCGGGTGGATGCGCATGCGGCCCAGGGCGTAGCGGGCGACGTCGAGGATCGCCTGCTCGTCGACCTCGGTGCCGGACTCGTTGTTGACGTCGATCGACATGGTGCTGGTGTGCTACTTCCCGTTTTGGTTGTCGTACTTCTCGTACGCGTCGACGATACGGCCGACGAGCTTGTGCCGGACGACGTCGTTCGACGTGAGCATTGAGAAGTGGACGTCGTCCACCCCGTCCAGGATCTCCCGGACCTGGCGGAGACCGCTCTTGGTGCCGCCCGGGAGGTCGATCTGGGTGATGTCACCGGTGATGACGATCTTGGAATCGAAGCCGAGCCGGGTGAGGAACATCTTCATCTGCTCAGGGTTCGTGTTCTGCGCCTCGTCGAGGATGATGAACGCGTCGTTGAGCGTCCGGCCGCGCATGTACGCCAGCGGCGCGACCTCGATCGTGCCCGCCGCCATCAGGCGGGGGATCGAGTCGGGGTCGAGCATGTCGTGCAGCGCGTCGTACAGCGGCCGCAGGTACGGGTCGATCTTCTCGTAGAGCGTGCCGGGCAGGAAGCCGAGGCGCTCGCCCGCCTCGACGGCCGGCCGGGTCAGGATGATCCGGGTGACCTGCTTGGACTGCAGGGCCTGGACGGCCTTCGCCATGGCCAGGTACGTCTTGCCGGTGCCCGCCGGGCCGATGCCGAAGACCACGGTGTGCTTGTCGATGGCGTCGACGTACCGCTTCTGGTTGAGCGTCTTGGGGCGGATGGTACGGCCGCGGCTGGAGAGGATGTTCTGGGTGAGGACCTCCGACGGCGTCTCGACCCCCCGTCCCCCCGTCTCCTCCTTGAGCATGGCGATGGAGCGTTCCACTGCGTCCTCCGTCATCGGCTGCCCGGTGCGGAGCACCAGCATCATCTCGTCGAACAGGCGCTGGATCAGGGCGACTTCCGTCGCGTCGCCGACCGCGCTGATCTGGTTGCCCCGGACGTGGATGTCGGCCGCCGGGAACGCCTTCTCGATGACGCGCAGCAGCGCGTCGCCGGAGCCGAGCACCGTCACCATGGGGTGCTTGGCAGGCACGGTGAAGTGGGCTCGGACCTGGTCCTGGTCTGTGGGTGTGTGAGTCATGGGCCGGCTCTCTGGCCTGCACATACCTCCTGCTGCAGGGTTCTCGCCGATCGAGACCCTCTGGACTGTCCAGCGTACGTCGTGCGACTGACAGGTCCGAAGGCTTTTCCCGTAACCCCGTCCCCGCTCCGACC
Organism: Streptomyces sp. NPDC045998; assembly: GCF_056430285.1. Taxonomy (NCBI): domain Bacteria; kingdom Bacillati; phylum Actinomycetota; class Actinomycetes; order Kitasatosporales; family Streptomycetaceae; genus Streptomyces; species Streptomyces sp. NPDC045998. The sequence continues at coordinate 313,462 of NZ_JBWKLJ010000001.1, read as the reverse complement.
CCACGCTGTCCCTGCCCCGTCCCCCGGCCGCCATTCCCGTCCGCCGGCCGCCGTTCAGGTCGGGCGGCGGAAGCCGATCGTCGGCACGGCCCGCCGCAGCGGCCAGGGCCGGATCGGGGCGGGGAGCAGGGACTCCAGGAACGCGTACCGGCGCAGCGCCTCGGGGTCCTGGTCGCCGCACTCCTGTACGTACTCCCACCAGGCCGCCACCTCCACCCAGCCCGGCGCGGAGAGCGACCCGCCGAACTCCTGCACCGACAGGGCGGCGGTCAGCCCGGCGAAGGCCAGCCGGTCGGCGAGCGGCCAGCCGGCGAGCGTGCCGGTCACGAACCCGGCCACGAAGACGTCTCCAGCGCCGGTCGGGTCGAGCGCCTCCACCTCGATGGCCGGCACCTCGGCGGTCTCCCCGCTGCCGGAGTCCACGGCGTACGCGCCCTCCGCGCCGAGGGTGACGACCGCGAGCGGCACCTTGTCGGCGAGCGCGCGGGCGGCGGCGCGGGGGCAGGAGGTGCGGGTGTAGCGCATCGCCTCCTCGGCGTTGGGCAGGAACGCCTCGCAGTGCTCCAGGCCGGGCAGGGCCGCGAGGTCCCAGCGGCCGGTCTCGTCCCAGCCGACGTCGGCGAAGATCCGGGTGGCGTGGCGGGCCGCTTCGGCGACCCACGGCTCGGGGCGGCCGGGTACGAGCGAGGCGACGGCGGCACGCGCGCGGGGCGGGTACTCCGGCAGGTGCCCGAGGGCGGCCTCCGGGGGCGGGGCCTCGTGGCCGTGGGAGACCATGGTCCGCTCGCCCTCGTACGCCATGGAGACGGTGACCGGGGAGTGCCAGCCAGGGACGGTGCGCGACCGGGAGAGGTCGATGCCCTCGCCCTGCTCCAGGGCGTCCCGGCAGTAGTCGCCGTAGTGGTCGTCGCCGAAGGCGGCGGCGAGGGAGGTGCGCAGGCCGAGGCGGGCGAGGGCGGTCGCCATGTTGGCGACGCCGCCGGGGCTGGAGCCCATGCCGCGGGCCCAGGTCTCGGTGCCGCGCACCGGGGCGGAATCGAGGCCGGTGAAGATGATGTCGAGGAAGACCGTGCCGGTGAGGAAGACGTCGCACGCGGGATCACCGGGGGCGCGCAGGGGGGCCAAGGGGTCGACGCCGGCCGTGTGTTGTCGCTGCTGCTGCTCTCCTCTGGGTGTGGTCACTGCGGGCTCCCCGGTCGCGGTACGGACGTGGCCAGTGTGCCTGAACCCGGGCGGTCGGCGGGGGTGAAAGACGCGCCGAGAACCACCCTCTTTACCCGGCTTCCCGGCCTCCAAACAGATTGTGATGCAGATCACATATACATGGCTTCTCGCCCGCGTCGCCCGCTTGATACAAATTGGCGCGCGTTCCCGTGCGCGTTCCGCTTCCCCGCGACGTTTCGTACGACGTTCCCCTACGACGTTTCCGTGCGACGTCCGCTTCCGTGAACCCGTGGACAGACACGAGCGCTCTCCCCTCGCTTCGCTCCCCCTCCCCCTCCCGCCTTTCTGTCCGCTGGAACGCCCATGCCCCCGCGCCCGCGCGCCCCGTGGCCCCTCGTCGCGCTCTTCACCGCCGGCTACCTCGCCTCGTACCTCCTGCCGACCGTCGTCGGCCGCCTCTCCGCCGGACTCGGCCTCTCCCCCGCCGAGGCCGGGCTCGTCGGCTCGACGCTGCTTCTGTGCTCCGCCACCGCCGGGTTCACGCTCGCGGCCCGCGTGGAGCGCTACGGTCCCCGGCGCCTCGCCCGGGCCGGCCTGGCGCTGGCCGTGGCCGGCTACGGCGGCGCGGCCCTCACCTCGTACGTCCCGCTCGTCGTGGCGGGCGCCGCGGTCGGCGGCTTCGGCTCCGGTACGGCCCTGGCGGTCGCCGCGGCCGGGATCGCGGGCCGACCCGACCCGCACCGCACGTCCACGCTGGGCCTGCTGTCGGTCTCGGCGACGGCGGGCGCGCTGTACCTGACACTGCCGCACCTGGGCGGCGGGCACGTGCTGCCGTTCGCGTCGCTCGCGCTCGCGGCGGCGGCGGTGTGGCCCGCGACGTCCCGGCTGGAGGCCGGCCACGACACCGGTGAGGTACGCGAGGAGAGCGCGCCGCTGCCGCGCCTGTGGGCCGGGGTGGTGCTGGCGGCCGCGATGGTGTGCTGGTCGATGGCGCAGAACGCCCTGTGGGGTGTCAGCGGCCGCATCGGCCTCACCCAGGCGGGCCTGAGCGAGGTCACGGTGGGCGCGGTCTTCGCGGCCGCCCTCGGCGCCGGGCTGCTGGGCGTCACGACGGCCGGGGCGCTCGGCTCCCGGCTCGGCCGGGCGGTGCCGATCGGCCTGGGCACGGTCGCCATCGCGGGCTGCATCGCGCTGAGCTCCTCCGCCGAGGGGCTGGCGTCCTTCGCGACCGGCGAGATCCTGTGGAACGCCTGCTACCCGGTCGTCCTGTCGTACGTGATCGGCCTGGCCGCGTCGCTGGACCCGCGCGGCCGCTGGGCGGTGCTCGTCGGCTCGGCGTCCTCGCTGGGCACGGCCTGCGGCCCGGTCACCGGGAGCCTCCTGTCGGAGGCGGCGGGCTACCCGGTCATGGGCCTGGTCCTCGGCGGGCTCCTGCTGCTGCTCGCCGTGCCGATGACCGCCGTGGCCCTGCACACCGCGGGCCGCCCGCTGGTGCCGGGCGCGATCCGGCGCCGGGGCGGCGCGCCCGCGGCCGTGGTCGCGGCCACCGCGGCGCCCACGGCGCTGGCGCCCCAGGTCGGCGCCCCGGAGCAGCCGGTCGCGGAGATCCCGGTCGCCGACCTGGCCGACCTGCGAGGGCCGGCCGCCGCGACGCAGCGGGCCTACGGCCTCGCGGAGTCGACCGCGTCGGCCGATTCGGGCGAGCCGAAGTCGTACGCCTCGACCTCGGCGAGGTAACGCGCCCTGCGCTCCTCGTCGTGGTCGAGGAAGGACGCCGTGAAGGAGTTGCGGGCCAGCTCGCGCAGCTGCTCCTGGTCCAGGCCGAGGGCCTCGTGGACCGCGTGGAAGGTGTCGCCGACGTAGCCGCCGAAGTAGGCGGGGTCGTCGGAGTTGACGGTGACCAGGAGCCCGGCCTCCAGCATCCGCTTCAGCGGGTGCTGCTCCAGGATGTCGATGGCGCGCAGCCGTACGTTCGACAGGGGGCACAGCGTCAGCGGCACCCGCTCCCGCGCCAGCCGCTCCATCAGCTCCGGGTCCTCCACCGCGCGCAGCCCGTGGTCGATCCGCTCGACGCCGAGCACGTCCAGGGCCTCACTGATGTACGCCGGCGGGCCCTCCTCGCCCGCGTGCGCGACCTTCCGCAGCCCGAGCGCGGCGGCCGCCTCGTACACCTCGGCGAACTTCGACGGCGGGTGGCCCACCTCCGCCGAGTCCAGCCCGACGCCCGCGATCCGGCTCAGGTACGGCTTCGCCGCCTGGAGCGTCTCCATCGCGGACTCGGCCGGCAGGTCGCGCAGGAAGCACATGATGAGCTGCGTGGAGATCCCGTGCCGCTCCTCGCTGTGGTCCAGGGCCCTGGCCAGCCCCTCCACCACCGTGCCGAGGGGGATGCCGCGGTTGGTGTGCGCCTGCGGATCGAAGAAGATCTCGGCGTGGCGCACGCCCTGCGCGGCGGCGCGCGCCAGGTAGGCGTCGGCGAGCTCGGCGAAGTCGTCGGCGGTGCGGAGCACGGCCATCAGCCCGTAGTACAGGTCCAGGAAGGACTGCAGGTCGCTGAAGAGGTACGCCTTGCGCAGCTCCTCGGTGTCGGCGTACGGCAGGGTGATGCCGTTGCGGGCGGCGAGGGCGAAAGCGAGCTCGGGTTCGAGGGTGCCTTCGATGTGGAGGTGGAGTTCCGCTTTGGGGAGGGGTGCCATGGTGCCTGCCTGCCTCGATCACTTTCCGGGAGTCTGCGCAGCGTAACGCGCGGCAGGTCACGCATCGTGCTCGTCGGCGTACTCCATGGGCGGGTGGGCGAGGCTGAGGCAGGCCTCGTACGTGTCGGCGTCCGCGCTATCCGCGTCGCCTCCTCTGCATCCGGCGGACCTTGATGAAGAGCAGAGCCGCGAGGAAGCCCGCGATGTTGACCGCGACGAGTGCCGCGATGATCGACCAGAGTTGGTTCATGGATCCCCCGGTGGTTGGCGGTCTCGAGTGGCTCACCCGTCTCCGGGCCGTGCGGGTGCCGGACCGGCGTGAAGCCGGGAGTGGCGGCCGATGTAGCCGACCGTGAGTGGACGACACGTGTAGACGATCGCGGCCCCCAGGAACAGGCCGGCCGCCACTACCCACTGACCCGGCGTCACGGTCTCCTCCATGATGGCGGCCCACCAGTAATAGCGAGGTTCTGAAGGCGGGTAGCCGAAGACCATGCTGGCGAGGGTCAGTGCGACGGGTGGCACCCAGGCCATCGCCGGACCGGCCAGACCGACCGTGACGACGGCCAGCGCCGCATGCAGCAGAAGGTTGCGGACGCCGGCTTGCCAGGTGATCGCTGGAGCCACGAGCTGACCGGCGCTGACCGCGAGGCAACCTGCAGTGGTCAGAGCCAGCAGCCAACCGAGCCGCGCGGGCAGCAACCGCCGAGGCTCCGGCAGGGGAACGCCGATGGCGCTGCCCGTGCCGACGCCGACGGCGATGCCTGCGATGACGGGTACGAGCAGCAGCAGCGATACGGGCGTCTCGAACAGCAGAAAACCCAGGCTCTCGATCAGCGCCTGCGCCCCGAGGAGTGAGAGCAGGCCACTGATCAGGAGGAGTACCGCGGCGGGACGGGTCGGATGGACCCCGGCCCAGGCGCGTACGAGGTGTGCACGAGCGCTCATGCGCCTTCCAGCTCGCAGTCGGCGTAGTCGTTCATGATCTTCTCGGTTTCGGCGGGCGTCAGGAGGCGCGGCTGCACGGGGAACTCGGCGGGGTCGACCTTGATTCCGGCGGCGTGCATGAGCGTGAAATAGAGGGAGAACTCGCGTTCCCAGTACTTCTGTCCGGGGCCGGGCTCCTTGTACATCGCCGTGCAGTGCAGAGGCCGGATCAGGTTCGAGGCGACGTCCTGGATGGACACCGTTCCGGACGCATAGGCCTCCGCGGGGATTTCCAGGCCGACCCGGCCGGAGTCCGACACCTGGTACGTCCGGCTCAACTCGTCGATGCGCCGGGGCACGAGCGCGGTGTGGCCGGCTTTGCCGGCGGCCTCGGTGAGGGTGCGCACGTGCTGGATGACCTGACCCCGGAAGCGCTGGTGCTCCGGATACATGCAGACGGTCGGTCCGGCGTCCTCGGTACAGGCGGTGGGGGCGTCGGCCTTCTCGGTCAGTCGTTGGTCCGGCAGCGCGTACTGAGCGCCCATGACGAGAACGACGACGCCTGCGGCCAGCACCGTGCCGACGACCGTGAGGACACGGCGGCCCGATCGCAGCGTGACCGGCAGGATCAGCATCGCCGCTCCGGTCAGCGCGAACAGCACGGCCTGCGAGAGCAGGTAGCCGGCGGTGTATTCGTAACCGAGGCGGGAGACGGTGGCACCGCCGAGAGAGAGGGGCTCGAACCGGCCGGTGCTGCCCTCCCCCAGCACGTAGATGAGGGTGAAGGAGCCGATGGCGCCGATGGCTCCTGCCACCAGCGGGCCGGCCAGACGTCCGATCGCCGACCCGATGGCCACGTACCAGCAGACCGCCAGGCACTGCACGACGACCGCGCCGATCAGCCCGGGCCACTGCGGGGTGCCGTGCAGGCCGCTGATGACGAGTCCCACGGCGATGACGAGAACGTGCACCGCCAGCACGGGGACGATGCACCAGGCAGCGGCGCGAAGGTAGGGGCGATGCGGATGTCGCACGGCAAGCACCAGATGGATGCTGCCCGTCTTCGACAGTCGCGCGGCGTCGACCGCTGCCGCGCCGGCGAGGAGCGGGCCCACGATGAACAGGGAGATGGCGAACCAGTCCACCGTCCACAGCGGCTCCCCTCGCCAGGGCATGCCGCGCTGGAAGAGATTGACCACTTCCAAGGCGATGACGGGGAGTACGACCCAGGGGCCGATGAGCGTCTTGAGGGCATAACGAAGCCGGAGCGTCATTCTGGAGCCCCCATCAGAGTCGCGATAGCACGTTCCAGATCGGTGTCCCCTGGCGCTTCGGGGTCCGATTTGCCTTCGAGAGTCGGTACGTCGCCGTCGAAGACGACCGTGCCGCCGTGCAGGATGATGACGCGGTCGGCCAGCCCGCGAATGTCTTCGACCAGGTGGGTGGAGACGATGACGACGCGCCCGGCGGCGAGAGAGGAGATCGTCTCCCGGAGCGCGATGCGCTGACGCGGGTCGAGTCCCACCGTGGGCTCGTCCAGGAGCAGCATCACCGGATCGTGGATCAGCGCCTGAGCGATCCCCAACCGCCGCGCCATACCACCCGAAAGAGTGCGGATCTTGCTTGTTCTGCGTTCGGTGAGGTTGGTCTGGGCGAGGACTTCGCGCACAGCCTCGTGCCGCCGCTTCGCAGGGATCTCGTGGACCCAGGCGACGTAGTGCAGGAACTCTTCGCACGTTGCCCCCGGAGGCATCTCGGGCTCCTGGGGAAGGTAGCCCAACGCCGGGGCACGCTCGGTGTCACCGCCTGCCTGCAAGGTCACCGTGCCGGCCGTGGGCTTCTCCAGGCCGGCCGCGAGTCGAAAGAACGTCGACTTTCCCGCGCCGTTCGGCCCCACCAGGCATGTCACCCCGTCAGTGACCTCCAGGGACAAAGGACCCAACTGGAAGCTGCCCCCATGGTCTTTGACCAACTCGTCACAGCTCAAGCGATGAAGACTCACTGCTCTCCCGTTTCTCCCGTAGCCCGCCAACGGGCCATGACACACCTCTCCGCCCGCCTCGACACCCGGCGCGAGTCTTCGGCGCGTGCGGCAGCGGCGTGTTCGAGGTGTCGGTCCTGCCGAGACCGGTCTGGGCCGGCCCTGCACAGAGGACCGGCCCAGACCATGACGGATCAGTACTTGTCGCCGCCGTCGGTGTACGACCAGCCGGTCGCAGGATCGGTACGGTACGGGATGTCCAGACGGGCGCGGACCTTGCCGCGCGCGTAGTCGGCGTCGCCCGACACGCCCGTCGAAGCCGACTTGTAGACGTACGACCTGCTGCTGTGGTGTCCGGTCTCGGCACTGGCGTGGTCCCAGTACTTCTGGGTGCACGTCATGTACTTGCTGGCCTGGTAGCAGTACCCGGCGTTGACCTGCGTGCCCAGCTCGACATAGACCTTGTGGTCGTCGGCGTTCGAGAGCTTGGTGTAGCTCATGACGATCGAGCGGGTGCCGTTGGAGGTGTTGGCCACCTTCCACGTGCCGTACGCGTAGCCCGTGCTGCCGTAGCCGGTCACCTTGAGCGGGGTGCTCGAGGTGTTCCACGTCCGCTCGGCACCGAGCGCCTGAGCCGCCGTGGGCAGCGCTGCCACCGCGAGCGCCGCTATGAGGCCCGCCTCCACAGCCCGTCTGAGAACACCGGAGCGCTGTGCTTGAGCCATTTCTCCCCCAAGGGTTGGTCTTCCCTCGTGCGACCAACAGAACAGCCGAACATCCTGCCGACCGCGTTGACGACCCCGAAACTACAGCCGGCAGTCGGATGCGAACAGAGATCGACGTTTCCTTGAGCAACATCTGAGCTACGCAAAGTGACTGAATCCTTCACGCGGGCAAGAATCGGACTTCTGGCAGCACCTCAGGGCCCAGAAAGTGTCCGGAAAGTAGCGTCCGTCCGCCCGCAGGGCGGGCCGTCAGGCGGACGGGCGTGAGCGGACACGACCTTCTAGCGCTTGGGCAGGGGCACCCGGACGAGGTCGTGGGCGACGGTCAGCTCGCCGTCGAAGCCGGCCGCGCGGGCCTGGGGGGCGAAGACGGCCGGGTCGCCGTAGCGCTGCGAGAAGTGCGTGAGGACGAGGTGGCGTACACCCGCCTCGCGCGCCACCGAGGCCGCCTGGCCGACGGTGAGGTGGCCGTGCTCGATGGCGAGGGACTCGTCCTCGTCGAGGAACGTCGACTCGATGACGAGCAGGTCGCAGCCCTCGGCGAGCGCGTACACGCCGTCGCACAGCCGGGTGTCCATGACGAACGCGAACTTCTGCCCGCGCCGCACCTCGCTGACGTCCTCCAGGCGTACGCCGCCGAGCAGGCCGTCGCGCTGGAGGCGGCCCACGTCAGGGCCCTTGATGCCGTGCTCGGCGAGCTTGGCGGGCAGCATGCGGCGGCCGTCGGGCTCGGTCAGCCGGTAGCCGAAGGACTCGACGGGGTGCGACAGGCGGCGCGCCTCGAGGGTGAAGGCGCGGGTCTCGGCGAGCACGCCGTCGTCGGCGACCGGTGCCTCTGTCAGCCGCACGGTCTCCCGGTAGGCGGTGGCGTACCGCAGGCGGTCGAAGAAGCGCTGGCCGCTCGCCGGGTAGTGCGCGGTGACCGGGTGCGGGACCTTGTCGAGGTTGATGCGCTGGATGACGCCGGCGAGCCCGAGGGAGTGGTCGCCGTGGAAGTGGGTGACGCAGATCCGGTTGATGTCGTGCGCGGCGACCCCGGCGCGCAGCATCTGGCGCTGGGTGCCCTCGCCGGGGTCGAAGAGCAGGCCCTCGCCGTCCCAGCGCAGGAAGTAGCCGTTGTGGTTGCGGTGGCGGGTGGGCACCTGGCTGGCGGTGCCCAGCACCACGAGTTCACGGACCGACATCGGCGTCGACTACCCGGGGGGCCAGTTGAGGCCGCGGCCGCCGAGGACGTGCGCGTGGGCGTGCCAGACGGTCTGCCCGGCACCGGTGCCGGTGTTGAAGACGATGCGGTAGCCGGTGGAGTCGATCTTCTCCTCCGCGGCGACCTCACCGGCCTCGCGCAGCACGTCGGCGGCGATCTCGGGCGCGGCGGCCGCGAGCGCGGCGGCGTCGCGGTGGTGCGCCTTGGGGATCACCAGGACGTGGGTGGGCGCCTGCGGGTTGATGTCGCGGAAGGCGACGGTGGTCTCGGTCTCACGGACGATCGTGGCCGGGACGTCCCCCGACACGATCTTGCAGAACAGACAGTCGTCCTGCGGCTCTCCGGCCATGCTCCGGCCCCTTCTCGAATCGGATCATCTCGAATCGGATCATCACTACGGACGCAGCTTATCCGTGACGATCACGACCAGCGCCCGGTCCTCCCCAGCAGCAGGGCCGTGGCGGCCGTCCCCGCGGTGGAGGTGCGCAGCACGCTGCGCCCCAGCCGGTACGGCCGTGCGCCCGCATCCGCGAAGGCGGTCAGCTCCTCGGGCGACACACCGCCCTCGGGCCCGACCACCAGGACGATCTCGCCGGTCGCGGGCAGGTCGGCGGTGGCCAGCGGCTCGGCGCCCTCCTCGTGCAGGACGGCGGCGAAGTCGGCGGCGGCGAGCAGTTGCGCGACCTGCTTGGTGGAGGCGGCTTCGGCGACGTCCGGGAAGCGCAGGCGGCGGGACTGCTTGCCGGCCTCGCGGGCGGTGGCACGCCACTTGGCGAGGGACTTGGCGCCCCGGTCGCCCTTCCACTGGGTGATGCAGCGGGACGCGGCCCACGGCACGATCGCGTCGACGCCGGTCTCGGTCATGGTCTCGACCGCGAGCTCGCCGCGGTCGCCCTTGGGCAGGGCCTGCACGACGGTGATCCGGGGGCTCGGCCCGGGCTCGGCCCGCACCTCGCGCACGGCCACGTCGAGACGGTCCTTGCCCTCGACGGCGGCGACGGTGCCGTACGCGCCGGTGCCGGCGCCGTCCGTCAGGACGATCTCCTCCCCGACGCGCAGGCGGCGTACGGAGACGGCGTGCCGCCCCTCGGGGCCGTCGAGGGTCACGGTGCTCCCGCCGGTGATCCGGTCCAGGTGCTCGACGACGAAGACGGGCGCGGTCATGCGGCCCCCCGCAGCGCGAGCGTGGCCGCCGCGGCCCGCAGTTCGGTGGTGAGCACCTCGACGAGCTGGGCGGCGGGCAGCTCGCGGGCGAGCCGGTGCCCCTGGCCCGCCCACAGCGCCATGCCCTGCGGGTCGCCCGCGGCCGCCGCGGCCTTCCGCAGGCCGCTGGTGAGGTGGTGCACCTCGGGGTACGCGGCCGGTGCGTACGGCCCGTGTTCCCGCATGAACCGGTTCACCAGTCCGCGCGCGGGCCGCCCCGAGAAGGCCCGGGTCAGCTCAGTGCGCGTGAACAGCGGGTTGGTCATGGCCTGCTTGTGCAGGGTGTGCGCGCCCGACTCGGGGCAGACCAGGAACGCCGTGCCGAGCTGCGCGGCCTGCGCGCCCGCCGCGAGGACGGCCGCGATCTGGCTGCCGCGCATCAGCCCGCCGGCGGCGATCATCGGTATCTGGACGGCCTCGCGGACCTGCGCGATGAGCGCGAGCAGCCCGGTGCCGCACGCGTCCGTCTCCGGATCGTCGCGGTGCGTCCCCTGGTGGCCGCCGGCCTCGACGCCCTGGACGCAGACGGCGTCGGCGCCCGCGTACTGCGCGGCCTGCGCCTCCTCGGGCGAGGTCACGGTCACGACCGTGTACGTCCCGACGCGCGCGAACGCGTCGAGGGTCTCCCGGGTCGGGCAGCCGAAGGTGAACGACACCACCGGCACCGGGTCGTCGAGCAGGATCGCCAGCTTGGCCTCGTAGCCGTCGTCGCGTCCGGCGTCCGGGTCGCCGAGCGGTGTGTCGTACCAGTTGGCCTCCCCGGCCAGCTGGTGCCGGTACACGTCGACGGCGGCGGCGTCGGCGTGCCCGGGCTGCGGCATGAAGAGGTTCACCCCGAAGGCGCCCGAGGTCAGCCCCCGGACCTGTGTGACCTCCTGGTACATGCCGTCGGCCGTTTTGTAGCCGGCGGCGAGGAAACCGAGCGCGCCCGCCTCGGACACGGCGGCGACGAGCTGCGGGCAGGAGGCACCACCCGCCATGGGTGCCTGCACGATCGGGTACCGGCAGAGATCGGTCAGTGCGGAGGACATGCACGCATGGTGTCACGCCACGGGTCCGCCTCCGAATCCCGCCCGCCCCCGGTTCCGCCCCCTGGTCCGCTGGGGTGCCTCCCGGGGCTCGCCCCCTCCGGAACGCCCCGGGACACCCCCGGATCACCGGGCCCGGAACGCAGCCGACCGGGGGCGCAGGCCCCCGGTCAGCACCGATCACCGCTGGATCCACCCGCGGATCACCGACGGCTAGCGTCCGTTGAACGCGTCCTTCAGGCGCGAGAACAGCCCCTGCTGCCCCGGCTGGAACTGACCCGTCGGCCGCTCCTCGCCCCGCAGCTTCGCCAGCTCCCGCAGCAGCCGCTCCTGCTCCGCGTCGAGCTTCGACGGCGTCTGGACCTCGACGTGCACGATGAGGTCGCCGCGTCCGCCGCCCCGCAGGTGGGTGACGCCCCTCCCGTGCAGCGGGATCGACTGGCCCGACTGCGTACCGGGCCGGATGTCGACCTCCTCCATCCCGTCCAGCGTCTCCAGCGGCACCTTGGTACCGAGCGCGCCCGCCGTCATCGGGATGGTCACCGTGCAGTGCAGGTCGTCCCCGCGCCGCTGGAAGACCGCGTGCGGCAGCTCGTGGATCTCGACGTACAGGTCGCCGGCGGGGCCGCCGCCCGGGCCGACCTCGCCCTCGCCCGCGAGCTGGATGCGGGTGCCGTTGTCGACACCGGCCGGGATCTTGACCGTGAGCGTACGGCGGGACCGTACGCGCCCGTCGCCGGCGCACTCCGGGCACGGCGTCGGCACCACGGTGCCGAAGCCCTGGCACTGGGGGCAGGGGCGGGACGTCATGACCTGGCCCAGGAAGGACCGGGTCACCTGGGAGACCTCACCGCGGCCGCGGCACATGTCACAGGTCTGCGCCGACGTACCGGGCGCGGCACCCTCACCGGAACACGTCGTACAGACGACGGCGGTGTCGACCTGGATGTCCTTCGTCGTACCGAAGGCGGCCTCGTTGAGGTCGATCTCCAGCCGGATCATCGCGTCCTGGCCGCGCCGGGTCCGCGAGCGCGGGCCGCGCTGGGACGCCGTACCGAAGAAGGCGTCCATGATGTCGGAGAAGTTGCCGAAGCCGCCGGCGCCGAAGCCGGCGCCCGCTCCCGCGCCGCCGGAGGCGGACAGGGGGTCGCCGCCGAGGTCGTAGACCTGCTTCTTCTGCGGGTCCGACAGCACCTCGTAGGCGGCGTTGATCTCCTTGAACCGCTCCTGCGTCTTCGGATCGGGATTGACGTCCGGGTGCAGCTCGCGCGCGAGCCGCCGGAACGCCTTCTTGATCTCGTCCTGGGACGCGTCGCGGCGTACGCCGAGTACGGCGTAATAGTCCGTGGCCACTACGACTCCGCCAGGATCTGTCCGACGTAACGTGCCACTGCGCGTACCGCTCCCATCGTTCCGGGGTAGTCCATGCGGGTCGGTCCGACCACGCCGAGTTTGGCGACTGCCTCGTCGCCCGAACCGTAGCCGACCGCGACGACGGACGTGGAGTTCAGCCCCTCATGGGCGTTCTCGTGCCCGATGCGTACGGTCATCGCCGAGTCCTTGGCCTCGCCGAGCAGCTTCAGGAGCACCACCTGCTCCTCCAGCGCCTCCAGCACCGGCCGGATCGTCAGCGGGAAGTCGTGCCCGAAGCGCGTCAGATTGGCGGTGCCGCCGATCATCAGCCGCTCCTCGGTCTCCTCCACCAGCGTCTCCAGCAGCGTGGCCAGCACCGTGGAGACGGTCCCGCGGTCCTCCGTCTCGAACGACTCGGGGAGGTCCTGCACCAGCTGCGGCACATCGGTGAAGCGCCGCCCCACGACACGGCTGTTCAGCCGCGCCCGCAGGTCGGCCACGGACTGCTCGCCGAACGGCGCGGGGCAGTCCACCATGCGCTGCTCCACCCGGCCCGTGTCGGTGATCAGCACCAGCATCAGCCGGGCCGGGGCCAGCGACAGCAGCTCCACGTGCCGCACGGTGGAGCGCGTGAGGGACGGGTACTGCACGACCGCGACCTGCCGGGTCAGCTGCGCCAGCAGCCGCACCGTACGGCCGACGACGTCGTCCAGGTCCACCGCGCCGTCCAGGAAGTTCTGGATCGCGCGGCGCTCCGGCGTCGACAGCGGCTTGACGCCGGCGAGCTTGTCGACGAAGAGCCGGTAGCCCTTGTCCGTGGGGATGCGGCCCGCGCTGGTGTGGGGCTGGGCGATGAAGCCCTCCTCCTCCAGCACCGCCATGTCGTTGCGCACGGTGGCCGGCGAGACGCCGAGGTTGTGGCGCTCCGTGAGCGCCTTGGAGCCGACGGGCTCCTCGGTGCCGACGTAGTCCTGGACGATGGCGCGCAGCACCTCGAGTCTGCGTTCGCTGAGCATCGCGCGCACCTCCAGCTGGCTTCGGTTACTCGGTGTCCATTGGCACTCGACGGGTCCGAGTGCCAGGTATCACCCGGCCAGTGTACGGCGCCGGGGTACGCCCCTAGCAAGGGCGGCGGCCACGCTACCGCGCTAGCGTCACGGTATGGACGTCAGCTGGGAGGACTTCGGATGGGAGCGGCTCGCCGACGGTGTGGGCCGTCGGCGGCTGCCCGTCTGGGACGCCACCACCGCCCTGGTGGCCGGTGAGGGCGCGGCTCTGCTCTTCGACACGGGGGCCACGCTCCGCGAGGGGGCGGAGATCCGGGGGCAGGCGCAGAAGCTGCTCGGCGGAGGGCGGAGGGTGACGCATATCGCACTCAGCCATCCCCATTTCGATCATGTGCTGGGTACGGCGGCGTTCGCGGGGGCGGAGGTGTTCGGCGCGGTCGGCGTCGACACGCTGCTGACCCGTGAGCGGGACGATCTGCGGGCGGACGCGGTCCGGCACGGGGTCGCCGCCGCGGAGGCCGTCGAGGCGGTGGACGTGCTGGTCAGGCCGCACCACCTGGTGACCGGCGAGTGGACGCTCGACCTGGGTGGGCGGCAGGTGCTGCTGGCCAACGTGGGGCCGGGTCACACCGGTCACGACCTGGTGCTGCTGGTGCCCGGCGCCCCGGAGGTCGTCTTCTGCGGGGACCTGGTGGAGGAGTCGGGCGACCCCCAGGCGGGCCGGGACGCCATCCCGTCGCGCTGGCCGGCCGCGCTGGACCGGCTCCTGGAGCTGGGCGGGGAGGACGCGCTGTACGTGCCGGGGCACGGCGCGGTGGTCGACGCCGCCTTCGTACGCGCCCAACGCGATGAGCTGGCCCGGCGGTTCGGGGTGTCGTAGCGTCTGCCGAATGCGCAGTTACGACCCTGATCTGACGCCCTCGTGGAAGCGGCCGCCGGCCCCGGTGCCGGAGGTGCCCGCCGAGCCGGATCTGGTGGTGGAGGAGGTGGGGACGGGTTTCTGCGGGGCGGTGATCCGCTGCGAGGCGGGGACGGTGACCCTGGAGGACCGGTTCGGCAAGCACCGGGTGTTCCCGCTGGCGCCGCGCGGGTTCCTGCTGGAGGGCCGCCCGGTCACCCTGGTCCGCCCGTCCTCCGCCGCTCCGGTACGGCCCACCCGTACCGCCTCGGGTTCGATCGCCGTCCCCGGCGCACGCGCGCGGGTGGCCCGCGCGGGGCGCATCTATGTGGAGGGCCGCCACGACGCGGAGCTCGTGGAGCGGGTGTGGGGCGACGACCTGCGCGTCGAGGGCGTGGTCGTCGAGTACCTGGAGGGCGTCGACGACCTGCCCGCGATCGTCCGCGACTTCGCGCCCGGCCCGGACGCCCGCCTCGGGGTCCTGGTGGACCACCTGGTGCCGGGCTCCAAGGAGTCCCGCATCGCGGCACAGGTCACGGACGCCCACACGCTGGTCGTGGGACACCCGTACATCGACATCTGGGAAGCCGTGAAACCGTCGGCGGTGGGCATCCCGGCGTGGCCCGCCGTCCCGCGGGGCCAGGACTGGAAGACGGGCGTGTGCCGCGCCCTGGGCTGGCCGGAGAACACGGGAGCGGCGTGGCGGCACATCCTGTCGCGGGTGCGGGACTGGAAGGACCTGGAGCCGGAGCTGCTGGGGCGGGTGGAGGAGCTGATCGATTTCGTCACGGCGCCGTAGGGCCGCCGGGCCGGGCCGGCGGCCCGGAAGGGCTCAGTCCACCAGGTCCCGCACCACCGCGTCCGCCAGCAGCCGTCCGCGCAGCGTCAGGACGGCACGCCCCTCGGCGTAAGGACCGGGGTCCAGGAGACCGTCCCTTACCGCGCGCTCGGCGGCGAGCAGACCCGCGGGCTTGAGCAGCTCCAGGCCGCAGCCCTCGCGGAGCCGCAGCTCCAGCAGCACCCGCTCGACCCGCCGGTCCTCCTCCGAGAGGACCTCGCGGCCCGCGCCCGGCGACCGCCCGGCGGCCAGTGCGGCGGCGTACGCGCCCGGGTGCTTGACGTTCCACCAGCGCACGCCGCCGACGTGGCTGTGCGCGCCGGGGCCCGCGCCCCACCAGTCGGCGCCGCGCCAGTACAGCTCGTTGTGCAGGCACCGCCCGGCCTCCGAGGTGGCCCAGTTGGACACCTCGTACCAGGCGAAGCCGGCCCCGGACAGGACGTCCTCGGCGATCAGGTACCGGTCGGCGTGGACGTCGTCGTCGGTCATGGGCACCTCGCCGCGCCGGATGCGCCGCGCCAGCTGCGTACCCTCCTCCACGATCAGGGCGTACGCCGAGACGTGGTCGGGGCCCGCGCCGATCGCCGCGTCGAGGGAGGCGCGCCAGTCGTCGTCGCTCTCGCCGGGCGTGCCGTAGATCAGGTCGAGGTTGACGTGGTCGAAGCCCGCCGCCCGCGCCTCCGCGACGCACGCCTCGGGCCGCCCGGGGGTGTGCGTGCGGTCGAGCACCTTCAGGACGTGCTGCCGGGCGCTCTGCATGCCGAAGGAGATCCGGTTGAAGCCGCCCTCCCGCAGCTCCGCGAGGTACGCGGGGCCGACGGACTCCGGGTTGGCCTCGGTCGTGATCTCGGCGTCGTCCGCGAGCCCGAACTCGTCGCGGATGGCGCCGAGCATGCGGACGAGGTCGGCGGCGGCGAGGAGGGTCGGCGTACCGCCGCCGACGAAGACGGTCCGCACGGGGCGGGGGTCGTCGCCCAGCACCTTCCGCGCGAGGCGCACCTCGTCGACGAGGGTCTCGGCGTAGTTGTCGCGCGAGGCGAGCACGCCGCCGGAGCCGCGCAGCTCGGTGGCGGTGTACGTGTTGAAGTCGCAGTAGCCGCAGCGGGTCGCGCAGTAGGGCACGTGCAGATAGAACCCGAGCGGCCGCTCACCGGCCCCGAGCAGGGCGGACGCGGGCAGCGCGCCGTCCTCGGGCATGGGCTCGCCATCGGGCAGTACGGAAGGCATACCGCCCATTGTCCGTCACTCGCGTGGTTCCCCGGCCTGGAGGACGAGGAGGGCGAGATCGTCGGAGACCGGCCCTTCGCCGAAGGTGTGCACGGCCTGCCGGATCCGGTCGGCGACGCCCTGGGCGGTGAGCCCGGCGCAGCCGGCGAGCGTCCGGGCGAGGCCGTCCTCGTCGTCGAACATCCGGCCGGCGCGGGAGCGCCGCTCGGTGACGCCGTCGGTGACGCACAGCAGGGTGTCGCCGGGCGCGAGGTGGAAGGTGTGGGTCTCGTACGCGACGTCGTCGATGACGCCGAGGAGCACCTGCGGCACGGCGACGGGCGACACGGCGCCGTCGGGGCGCAGGAGCAGCGGGAGCGGGTGCCCGGCGCAGGCGAGGGTGCAGCGGGCGCCGCCGCCCTCCTCCGGTGGGAGCGGCGCGAGCTCGCCGTACAGGAGGGACAGGAACCGTGACTGGGTGGGGCTGATCGGCTGGGCGTCGGGGCCCCCGGCGGCGGCGACGACCAGCGCGGCGGCCTCGGCGGCTTCGGTGGCGTCGTCGAGGAGGAGCCGGTTGAGCCGGTCGAGGACCTCGCCGACGCGGTGGCCCTCGCGGGCGAGCAGCCGCAGCCAGGGGCGGGCCAGGCCGGTGACGACGGCGGCCTCGGGGCCGCTGCCCTGGACGTCGCCGAGCATGAAGCACCAGCGGCCCGCCGCCTGGAAGACGTCGTAGAAGTCGCCGCCCGCGAGCCCGTCGTCGCTGGGCTCGTACACGACGTGGCTGGCGACGCCCGGGATCTGGGCGACCTTGCTGGGCAGCAGTCCGCGCTGGAGGACGCGGCTGATGGTGGCCTGGCGCGTGTACCGGCGGGCGGCGCCGATGGCGAGCGCCACGCGGCGCGCGAAGTCCTCGATGAGGGCGGTGACCGCGTCCGGGATGCGGCTGGTGCCGCACCGCCCGATCATCAGGGTGCCGAGCCCGCGGCCGCCCACGACGAGGCACAGGGCGAGCGCGGTGCCGTGGCCGTCGCCCGACGGGTCGGGCCACGGGACGGGCACGGGGGCGGTGTGGGCGGGGCCGGGGAGCTTCGGCGGCTCCATCTGCAGGACCGCGCGCAGCGGCTCGATGGCTGACTCGTCGGCGTGCCAGACGCGCGCGAGGCGGGGCACGGCTGCCGCGCCGCCCTCGCCGCCGTCGCCCTCCAGCCAGAAGGCGCACCAGTCCGCGAGCCTCGGTACCAGCAGCTGTCCGGCGAGCGCGGCGACGAGGTCCTCGTCGAGCTGGCCCGCGAGGAGGTCGGACGCCTCGGCGAGGAAGGTCAGCGCGCCGCTGCCGACCCACTCCTGGTCGTCGCGGACGGCGCGGCGGGGCGCGGGGGCGAGGATCTCGGCGGCGCGCAGGCCGCGCTGGATGGCCGGCTCGGGGCCGGGCACGGGGCAGGTGTTCCAGCCGTCGAGGGGGAGGCGGGCCCAGACGGTCTTGAGGCCGGGGCGGTAGGTGATGCCCCAGCACTCGGCGAGGGCGGCGACGAGCTGGAGCCCGCGGCCGTACTCCTCCGGTCCGCCCTCCTCGTGGGCGGGGTGTTCGTTGCGTACGGTGCGGGCGGGGTGGTGGTCGGAGACTTCGAGGACCAGGGCGGCGGGCTGGTCGGCGTCGGGCTCCTCCAGCCGGAAGAGGAGCTCGACGGTGGTGCCCGCGTGGACGACGGCGTTCGTGACGAGTTCGGCGACGACGAGCACGGCGTCGTCCGCCACGCGGTCGGTGATCGCGGCGGTGGCGGGCAGCGCCAGGCCGGTCCAGTCGGCGAGCGCGGCCCGTACGAAGCGGCGTGCGGCGCCGGGGGCGAGCGGGTTGCCGGGCAGGCTGGTGCGGGCCACGGAGTGGTGGGGCGGCGGCTGCCGGGGTGGCAGATGGTCCTGCGACTCCGCGCACGCCATCGAGGCCATGGACGCCATGGCCTCGATGGGCTGGAGCGGGTCCATGGGCGGGTCCATGGGCGGGTCCATGGGCTCGAGTGCGTCCTTGGGCTCGAGTGCGTCCATGGGCTGGAGCGCCTGCGGCCGCTGTGACCGCTGTGCTGGAAAGGACCCCACGTGCTCTCCTCGTCGGCTCCCGGTTCGGACACCGACAGAGTGACAGATCGAGCTCGCCCATAAGCGCCGAGTCATCGAAGTGGGCGCGGGAAGGACACGAAAAGCGGGTCCCGCCCCCGTGAAGCAAGCCCCCGCGGACGCGGAACCTACCTCTCGGCGGCGCCCAGGGCGGCCCAGGAGTCGAGGAGCAGCTCGACCGCGTCGACGACCACCTCGGCGCTGATCCGGTCGGGGGTCAGGAGCCGCTGGATCAGCAGGCCGTCCTCCAGGGCGTGGGCGATCAGGGCGAGCGAGAACGGGTCCGCGGGCGGGGTGGCGACGCCGCGCCGGACCAGTTCCTGCCGGATGCCTTCCCCGATGGCGCCCCGGGCGAGCTCTTCGCGCTCGGCGAGGGGCCGCCGGAGGTCGGGGTTGCGCACCGCGTGGAGGAGGAGCTCCAGGCGGAGTGTCAGCCAGGAGGGGAGGTGTTCGGCGCGGGCCCTGTTCCAGGCGCGGAGCCGGTCCAGCACCTCGGCGAAGGAGGCGGCGTCGGCGGCCATGGCCTGCACCTCGCGCAGTTCGGCCTGGGTGCGGCGCAGGAGCAGTTCGCGTACGAGCTCGTTCTTGTCGTCGAAATTGCCGTAGAACGCGCCGCGGCTGAAGCCGGCTCGTTCGGCGATCTGCTCGACGGACGTGCCGTTGACGCCGCGTTCGGTGAAGAGCTCGGCCGCGGCCTCCAGCAGGCGGTCCCGCGTCTGCTTCCTGGTCTCCTCGCGCGTCAGGCGCCGCTTGGGGGGTGCCATGCCGTGACCTGCTCTCCCTCGTCGGCCATCCGTCGCCCGTCACCCCTCACCGCTCGCCCTTCGCGCGGGGCGGGAAAACCCGATGGCGCTCTTCATATACAGACCTGTATCCGTATACAGGATTGTATCTCTATGAGCAGCCGAGGAGCCGTCGCATGGATCAGGAACTGTGGCACTGGAACGCCTCCGCGTTGGCGGATGCCGTCGCGGGCGGCGAGGTCCCCGCCGTGGACGTCGTCGAGGCCCATCTCGCACGTATCGACGCGGCCAACCCCGAGGTGAACGCGGTCACCCAGGTCCTCGCCGACAGCGCCCGTGCCGCGGCTCGGGACACCGACCGCCGCCGGGCCGCGGGTGAGCCGCTCGGCCCGCTGGCCGGCGTGCCGTTCACGGTGAAGGAGAACATCCACGTCGCCGGTTCGGCCACGACCTTCGGCGTGCCCCGGTTCCGCGGTCTCGTACCCGCCGAGGACGCGCCGCCGGTGCGCCGGCTGCGCCGGGCCGGGGCGATACCCGTCGGCCGGACCAACCTGCCCGACATGACCGTCGCCGGCATGCACACCGTCAGCACGCTGTACGGCGCCACCCGCAACCCCTGGGACCCGGCCCGGACACCCGGGGGAACCAGCGGGGGCGACGGGGTCGCGGTCGCCACGGGCATGGCGCCGCTCGGGCTCGGCAACGACTCGGGCGGGTCGATCTGCGTTCCGGCGGCGTTCAACGGCGTGGCCGCGCTGAAGCCCTCCTACGGCAGGTTCGCGCTCGACCACCGGATCGGTCCGCAGGACCCGACGCTGTCCTCCCAGTTGTTTCCCGTCGACGCCCCGCTCGCGCGCTCGGTCGCGGACCTGCGGCTGGTGTACGAGGTCCTCGCCGGCGCCGATCCGCAGGACCCGCGCGCGGTGCCGGTCCCGCTCGACGGGCCGCCCCTCGCGCCCGGCCGCCCGGTCCGGGTCGGCGTCGTCACCGACCCGGGCGGGGGTGGCGTCCACCCGCACGTGCGGGCCGGGGTGGAGGCGGCGGCCGCGGCGCTGGAGGACGCCGGGTACGCACTGGAGGAGGTCGAGGTGCCGAGGCTGGACGAGGCCGTCGACGCCTACCACGGGCTGATCTTCACGGAGTTCGCCCTCATGTGGCCGGCGGTGCGGGACCTGCTCACCGAGGACAACCGGCGGCACGTGGAGTACACCCTCCAGGAGCACCCGCCCGTCGACCTCGCGGAGTACCTCCGGCTCACCGGTGTCCGCCTGGGCGTCCAGCGCGACTGGGCCCGGCTCTTCGAGCGGTTCCCGCTCGTGCTGGGGCCGGTGTCGACCGAGCCGGCGCCCTTCCCCGACACCATGCACGGCACTGTGGAGGACAACGCCCGCACGATGGCGGCGCTTCGGTTGTGCAGGGCGAACACGTTCGTCGGTACGCCGTCGGTGACGGTGCCCGTGGGCGTCGCCGACGGGCTGCCGCAGGGCGTGCAGATCATCGGCGGGATGTACCGGGAGGACCTGTGCCTGCGGGCCGCGGCGGCGATCGAGCGGCGGCGGGGGACGTTCACACCGGTCACTCCGGGCACTCCGGGCACTCCGGGCACTCCGGCGACCGATGTCACCGGCATCACCAAAGTCACGGAAGTCACCGGTGTCATGCCCGCCTCGCCGGTCACGCCGGTCACGCCGGTCACGCCTCGACCGTAGCCCGCGCCCGCCGGAGCGGGCCCGGGCCGGCGGGGCGGGTCCGGGCCGGCGGGCGCGGCCCGGGCGAGCGCGTGGGCCGGCCGGTGGGCCCGGCAGCCGCTCACGCCTCCCTGGCGCCCTCGTACATCTCCTCGATCAGGTGCTTGTACTCGCGCTCCACGACCGGCCGCTTCAGCTTGAGGCTCGGCGTGAGCTCGCCGTGCTCGATGTCCAGGTCGCGGGGGAGCAGCCGGAACTTCTTGATGGTCTGCCAGCGCTGCAGCCCCTCGTTGAGCCGGTCCACGTACCCCTGCACGAGCTGGTTCACCTCGGGCCTGGCCACGAGGTCGGCGTACGACGTGCCGCTCAGGCCGTGCTCCTCGGCCCAGCCGAGGAGGGCGGGCTCGTCGAGGGCGATCAGCGCCGTGCAGTAGTTCCGGTCGGCGCCGTGGACGAGGATGTTCGAGACGTACGGGCAGACCGCCTTGAACTGGCCCTCCACCTCGGCGGGCGCGATGTACTTGCCGCCGGACGTCTTGATGAGGTCCTTCTTGCGGTCGGTGATGCGCAGGTAGCCGTCGACCGACAGCTCGCCGATGTCCCCGGTGTGCAGCCAGCCGTCCGGCTCCAGCACCTCCGCGGTCTTCTCCGGCAGCCCGTGGTAGCCCGCCATGATGCCGGGGCCGCGCAGCAGGATCTCGCCGTCGTCGGCGATGCGGACCTCGGTGCCGGGCAGCGGCTTGCCGACCGTACCGGTGCGGTACGCCTCGCCGGGGTTGACGAAGCTGGCGGCGCTGGACTCCGTCAGGCCGTACCCCTCCAGGATGTGGACGCCGGCGCCGGAGAAGAAGTAGCCGATCTCGGGCGCGAGGGCGGCCGAGCCGGAGATGGCGGCGCGCAGCCGGCCGCCGAAGGCGTCGCGGAGCTTGGAGTAGACGAGCGCGTCGGCGACCTTGTGCTTGGCGGTGAGGCCGAAGGGGGCGCTCGCGGTGCCGGTGCGGCGGAAGTTGTCCTGGGTGACCTTGGCGTACTCGCGCGCGACCCCGGCCGCCCAGGTGAAGATCTTGTACTTGGCGCCGCCGCCCGCCCGTGCCTTGGCCGCGACCCCGTTGTAGACCTTCTCGAAGATGCGGGGCACGGCGGCCATGTAAGTGGGCTGGACGACCGGCAGGTTCTCGATGATCTTGTCGACGCGACCGTCGACGGCGGTGACGTGCCCGACCTCGATCTGGCCGGAGGTCAGCACCTTGCCGAAGACGTGCGCGAGCGGCAGCCACAGGTACTGCACGTCGTCCGCCGTGATGAGGCCGGTCGCGGCGATGGCCTTGGCCATGTACGACCAGTTGTCGTGCGGCAGCCGTACGCCCTTGGGACGGCCGGTGGTGCCGGAGGTGTAGATGAGGGTGGCGAGCTGGTCGGCGGTGATCGCGGAGACCCGCTCCTTGACGGCGTCCGGGTGCTTGGCGAGGTACGCCCTGCCGCGCTCTTCGAGCTCGGCGAGGGAGAGGACCCAGCCCTCGGGGTCGGCCTCGTCCGCCTGCACCGCGCCGGCGTCGATGACGACGACGTGGGCGAGGTGGGGCAGGTCGGCGCGCTTGGCGCGGGCCTTGGCGAGCTGGGCGGCGTCCTCGGCGATCAGCACGCGGCTGTCGGAATCGGCGAGGATGTACGCGGACTCGTCGGCGTTGGTCTGCGGGTAGACGGTGGTCGTGGCCGCGCCGGCACACATCACGCCGAGGTCGGCAAGGATCCACTCGACGCGGGTGGCGGAGGCGAGCGCGACGCGCTCCTCCGGCTGGACGCCCAGGTCGACGAGGCCGGCGGCGACGGCGTACACGCGGTCGGCGGCCTGCTGCCAGCTGAGGGACTTCCAGTCGTCGGGGCCCTGTCCGGAGGCCGCGGGGACGGGGTAGCGGTAGGCCTCGGCGTCCGGGGTCTTCGCGACGCGCTCAAGGAAGAGGGACGCCACGGAGGGCGGCCGGTTCTCGATCAGGGTCTTGGTGTCGCTCACGGCGTCCTCCGGGCGGCGGCTTGCGGCAGGGCTGCACGACGGGGTGGTTGTTTAACTGGCGAGTAACCCTCGGGCGGGATCAGGTTAGAGCGCCGTCGTCCGCCATGTAAGGGGCTACGGCCAGGCGCTTGATACCCGGTTCATAACGACTGTGCAGTACCTGTGCGGTCCGTGGGCACGCAAAAGCGCCCGTCCGTGAACCGAACGGGCGCTTTGGCGCACGTACCCGCGCGGGGCTGCCTCTTCGCAGCTCCCGGCTACTTCTTGCTCTTGCCGCCGGCGGACTCGTCGCTCGACAGCACCGCGATGAAGGCCTCCTGCGGCACCTCGACGGAGCCGACCATCTTCATCCGCTTCTTGCCTTCCTTCTGCTTCTCCAGCAGCTTCCGCTTACGGGAGATGTCACCGCCGTAGCACTTGGCGAGGACGTCCTTGCGGATGGCGCGGATCGTCTCGCGGGCGATGACACGGGAGCCGATGGCCGCCTGGATCGGCACCTCGAAGGCCTGCCGCGGGATGAGCTCGCGCAGCTTGGCGACGAGCCGGACGCCGTACGCGTACGCCGCGTCCTTGTGCGTGATGGCGGAGAAGGCGTCGACCTTGTCGCCGTGCAGCAGGATGTCGACCTTGACGAGGCTGGAGGCCTGCTCGCCGGTGGGCTCGTAGTCGAGGGAGGCGTACCCGCGCGTCTTGGACTTCAGCTGGTCGAAGAAGTCGAAGACGATCTCGGCGAGGGGGAGGGTGTAGCGGATCTCGACCCGGTCCTCGGAGAGGTAGTCCATGCCGAGGAGCGTGCCGCGGCGGGTCTGGCACAGCTCCATGATCGAGCCGATGAACTCGCTGGGGGCGAGGATCGTGGCGCGTACGACCGGCTCGTACACCTCGCTGATCTTGCCCTCGGGGAACTCGCTCGGGTTGGTGACCGTGTGCTCGGTGCCGTCCTCCATGAGGACGCGGTAGACCACGTTGGGCGCGGTGGCGATGAGGTCGAGGCCGAACTCGCGCTCCAGCCGCTCGCGGATCACGTCGAGGTGGAGCAGGCCCAGGAAGCCGACGCGGAAGCCGAAGCCGAGCGCGGCGGACGTCTCCGGCTCGTAGACGAGCGCGGCGTCGTTGAGCTGCAGCTTGTCGAGGGCGTCGCGCAGCTCGGGGTAGTCGGAGCCGTCCAGCGGATACAGGCCCGAGAAGACCATCGGCTTCGGGTCCTTGTAACCGCCGAGGGCCTCGGTGGCGCCCTTGTGCAGGGTGGTGATGGTGTCACCGACCTTGGACTGCCGGACGTCCTTCACACCCGTGATCAGGTACCCGACCTCGCCGACGCCGAGCCCGTCCGCCGGGAGCATCTCGGGCGAGTTCGTACCGATCTCCAGCAGCTCGTGGGTCGCGTTGGTGGACATCATGCGGATGCGCTCGCGCTTGTTGAGCTGTCCGTCGATGACACGGACGTACGTCACGACGCCGCGGTACGAGTCGTAGACCGAGTCGAAGATCATCGCGCGGGCGGGGGCGTCGGCGACGCCGACCGGTGCCGGGACGTCCTTGACCACGCGGTCGAGCAGCGCCTCGACGCCGAGACCGGTCTTGGCGGACACCCGCAGGACGTCGTCGGGCTCGCAACCGACCAGGTTCGCCAGCTCCTCGGCGAACTTCTCCGGCTGGGCGGCCGGGAGGTCGATCTTGTTGAGCACCGGGACGATGGTGAGGTCGTTCTCCATCGCCAGGTAGAGGTTGGCGAGGGTCTGCGCCTCGATGCCCTGGGCGGCGTCGACGAGCAGGATGGTGCCCTCGCAGGCGGCCAGGGACCGCGACACCTCGTACGTGAAGTCGACGTGGCCGGGGGTGTCGATCATGTTGAGGATGTGGGTGTTGCCCTGACCGGGGCCCGTGGTCGGGGCCCACGGCAGACGCACAGCCTGGGACTTGATCGTGATGCCGCGCTCGCGCTCGATGTCCATGCGGTCGAGGTACTGAGCGCGCATCTGCCGCTGCTCGACCACACCGGTCAGCTGGAGCATCCGGTCGGCGAGGGTCGACTTGCCGTGGTCGATGTGCGCGATGATGCAGAAGTTGCGGATCAGCGCCGGGTCGGTACGGCTCGGCTCGGGCACGTGGGTAGGGGTCGCGGGCACGCAGGGTCCTGATTCTCGAGACGCTGGCGTCTCTGCTCGGGTCGACGTCGGATCGATACGTAGGTTCCATGGTCCCACGGACGGGGACGGGCGCTCGGTTTGGGCCGCTCGCAGCGCGACTGGTACCGTGGGCAGCTGTGTCTCATAGCCCTCTCAGCATTGAGGCACTCCTCTAAGAAATCCTTACGAACCTGAAAAGGCTCTTTCGTGGCGAACATCAAGTCCCAGATCAAGCGGAACAAGACGAACGAGAAGGCGCGCCTGCGCAACAAGGCCGTCAAGTCGTCGCTCAAGACCGCGATCCGCAAGGCCCGTGAGGCTGCCGCCGCGGGTGACGTCGAGAAGGCCACCGTGGCCGCTCGCGAGGCCGCCCGCAAGCTCGACAAGGCCGTCTCGAAGGGTGTCATCCACAAGAACGCCGCCGCCAACAAGAAGTCGGCGCTGGCTGCCAAGGTGTCCTCCCTCCAGGGCTGAGCCTTCTGCTCTTGATCCATCCTGATTCACCCTGATCCCACGGGATCAGCCGCCGGAAGGGACCCAAGCGGGCCCTCTCATCCGCTCCCGACCGGCACCCCGGGACCGTACGCGGCCTGCGTTCGCCACGCGGGTACGGACCCAGCATCGTGATCCGAAGGCCCCGGCCTCGGTCCTTCCCCAGGACCGCGGCCGGGGCCTTCGGCGTACCGGAGGAGGCGGGCGAGGCCGTCCGGCACGCACGACAGTCTCAGGAGCCGCGCGGCGCCACCAGGCCGGTTTCGTAGGCGAGGACCACGAGCTGGGCCCGGTCACGGGCGTGAAGCTTGGCCATGGCGCGGTTGATGTGGGTTTTCGCCGTCATGGGGCTGATCACCATGCGGCCCGCGATCTCGTCGTTGGACAGGCCCTGCGCGACCAGGGCGACGGCCTCCCGCTCCCGGCCGGTCAGCTCTTCCAGGCCCCGCACGGTGTTGGCGGGGTGCGGCTGGGTGACGTACCGGTTGATGAGCTTGCGCGTGATGGACGGGGCCAGCAGGGCGTCGCCGCGCGCCGCGACCCGGACGGCGTGCAGAAAGTCCTCCGGCAGGACGTCCTTGACGAGGAACCCGGCGGCGCCGGCGCGCAGTGCGTCGAAGACATATTCGTCCAGGCCGTAGTTGGTCAGGATGACGACGTGCACCTGGGAGAGAGCCGGGTCGGCGGCGATGCGCCGGGTGGCCTCGATGCCGTCGACGACCGGCATCCGGATGTCGATGAGCGCGACGTCAGGCAGGTGCTTCCCGGCCAGCTCCACACCCTCCCGCCCGTCGGCGGCCTCGGCCACCACCTCGATGTCGTCCTCGAGGTCGAGGAGTGCGCGGAAGCC
The DNA here is from genome assembly GCF_056430285.1 of Streptomyces sp. NPDC045998. Taxonomy (NCBI): domain Bacteria; kingdom Bacillati; phylum Actinomycetota; class Actinomycetes; order Kitasatosporales; family Streptomycetaceae; genus Streptomyces; species Streptomyces sp. NPDC045998. The sequence goes on along the minus strand of NZ_JBWKLJ010000001.1, from coordinate 287,207 downwards.
GCTGCGGATGAGCGGCTGGTCGTCGATGAGGAGGACTCGGATCATGACGTCTTCTCCACGGGGAGTTCGGCCTGGACGGTGAAGCCGCCGTCGCCGCGCGGTTCCGCGCGCAGGCGGCCGCCGAGGGCGGTGACGCGTTCCCGCATGCCGAGCAGGCCGAGACCGGGGGTGGGGGCGGTGTCCGGTGTCGCTCGGCCGTCGTCATCGACGCGTATGGCGAGGATGTCCGGTCGGCAGTCGATCCGCACCGACGCCGTGGCGGCGTCCGCGTGACGGGCGATGTTGGTGAGCGACTCTTGGACGATCCGGTAGACGGTGCGGTCCACCGCCGTCGGCACGCGCACGCCGTCCCGTCGCCCCTCGATCGTCAGCGTCGCGTCCAGGCCGATGGCACGAGCCCGCTCCACCAGTTCCGGTACGTCGTCGAGCCCACGCGGCGGGGCCGTGTCGTCGTCGCGCAGCGCCTCCAGAGTCGCCCGCAACTCCCTGGCCGCCTCGCGTCCGGCTTCCTGGATTGCCAGCAGGGCGGGCGGTACGTCCTCGCCGCGCCTGCGGGCCACGTGTACGGCGACCTCGGCCTGCACCTTGATGACCGAGATCTGGTGGGTGAGCGAGTCATGCAGCTCGCGCGCGATACGCAGCCGTTCCTCGTCGGCGCGGCGCCGCGCGGTCTCCTCCCGCGTGCGCTCGGCCTCGTCCGCCCGCCGCTCGGCCTGCCGCAGCGCCTCACCCGCGGCGCCGGCCGCGACAAGCCAGGCGATTTCGAGGGCGCCTCGGGCCTGCGCGAACGCCTGGCCCGTGTCGTGCAGGCCCGAGGCCAGGGCAGCGAGCGGGAGGAGGGCGAGCAAGGCCACGCTGTTCACCACCGTGACGGTCCGGTGTCCCGCCCGCACGGCCGCGTATACGGCGAACAGGTACCCGACGGCGGGCACATCGAAGCCTGCCGCCTGGTAGCCCGCCGCGCACAGCCCGGTGACGGCCAGGACGGCGACCGGTGCCCGGCGGCGTACGGCAAGGGCCAGCCCGCCGACCGCCAGCAGGGCGTACCCGAGTACGTCAACGGTCACGGCGGAACGCTGCCCGGCCGGCCCGGTGATGCCGGAGAGCCCGGTCGTCAGCAGTGCCGCCGCCACGCCGACGGCGATGCCCCAGTCTCCTACGCGGGCCCGGACACCGGGCTCACCAGCACTCATGCGCGCACCCTAGCCGTCCGCCGGCTACGGGCGAGTCGGCCCTGCGGACCAGCGGCCACTACCGCACGCGCGGTACTTCCGCGCCTGCTGCGGCGCCTGCGGCAGCCGGACACGGCGTCGGCGGCAGTGCGAATTGCCTGCGCGGGGCGGACGACCGGGGACGGGGCGAGCGGGGATGCTCGGGTGACACCGGTCGCAGGAAGAGAAGGAGCACCTCGATGTCCGTTCGTCGCTTGCTTACCGCCACCCCGCTTCCCCCGCTCGCGGGCACCGTGCTCGCGGCCACCGTGCTCATGGGCACCGTGCTCACGACACCGGCGGCCGCGCATTCCTCGGCCCAGTTGGTGGTGGCCGCCGATGTCCACGACTTCGGCCTCGGGCGACTCGGAGCCACCACGGGAGCCCTGCTGGGGCTGGCCGGCCTGGTGATCGCCTGGCTGACCCTGGCCCGCCCCGCCGGGCGTCTCGGCACTGCCGGCGGACCGGTCGGGGCCGTGGTGGCCATGGTGGCGGGGCTGATCGGCATGACCCTCGGTGGGCTGGTCGCGGCCTCGTCCGACGGCGGCCTCGGCACCGGCAACGGGCTGGGCGGGGCCTACGTGGCCATGCTGGTGGGTTTGACCGGCACGGCCCTCGGTGCGCTGGCCCTGGCCCGTACCCGGCGCAGCGGCTGACCCCTACGGCTGCCGACAGCCGGGGGAGGCGGCCTCAACCGCGACGGGAGCGGGCCGCGCGGGCGATGGCGACGACCGCTTTCTCCAGGGCGTACTCCGGGTCGTCCCCGCCGCCCTTGACCCCCGCGTCCGCCTCCGCGATCGCTCGGAGCGCCACGGCCACGCCGTCCGGCGTCCAGCCGCGCATCTGCTGCCGCACGCGGTCGATCTTCCAGGGCGGCATGCCGAGCTCGCGGGCGAGGTCGGCGGGGCGGCCGCCCCGCGCCGAGGACAGCTTGCCGATGGCGCGCACGCCCTGCGCCAGGGCGCTGGTGATCAGCACGGGCGCGACACCCGTCGCGAGCGACCAGCGCAGGGCCTCCAGGGCCTCGGCCGCCCGGCCCTCCACCGCCCGGTCGGCGACGTTGAAGCTGGAGGCCTCCGCACGGCCGGTGTAGTACCGGCCGACGACCGCCTCGTCGATCGTGCCCTCGACGTCCGCGGTGAGCTGCGACACCGCGGAGGCGAGCTCCCGCAGGTCGCTGCCGATCGCGTCGACGAGCGCCTGGCACGCCTCGGGCGTCGCCGACCTGCCCAGCGCGCGGAACTCGCCGCGCACGAACGTCAGACGCTCCGCGGGCTTGGTGGTCTTCGGGCAGGCGACCTCGCGTGCCCCTGCCTTGCGTGCCGCGTCGAGCAGGCCCTTGCCCTTGGCGCCGCCGGCGTGGACCAGAACGAGGGTGATGTCCTCCTCGACGGGCACCCCGAGGTAGGTCTTGACGTCCTTGACCGACTCGGCGGAGAGGTCGTGCGCGTTCCGCACGATCAGCACCTTGCGCTCGGCGAAGAGCGACGGGCTCGTCAGCTCGGCGAGCATGCCCGGCTGCAGCTGGTCGGCGGTGAGGTCGCGGACGTCCGTGTCGGCGTCGGCGGCGCGGGCGGCCGCCACCACCTGCTGCACCGCGCGGTCCAGGAGCAGCTCCTCCTGGCCCACGGCCAGGGTGACGGGGGCGAGGGGGTCGTCGGTCGCGTTCTTTCTGGTGGCCATCGCGAACCAGGATCGCACGCGCCACCGACAACCCGTCCCCGCCCGGCCCCTCCCGCGGCCGCGCCTACGGCTTCCTCTGCAGCTCCGTCTCCGAGACCCTCAACAGCTCTGTCTACGGCTCCTCGCGCCAGCCGTCCCACTCCGCCGCGAACTCGTCCAGCTCGGCCGCGGCGAGCCGGGCCTCCGGGTCCTCGACGACCACCAGCCACTGCGCGTCCTCGGCGTCGTCCTCGCCGGCCAGCGCGTCCCGTACCAACTGCGGCTCCTCGTCAAGCCCGAACCGGTCGCCGAGGGCCTCGGCCACCTCCTCCGCGGCATCCCGGTCGGGCAGCACCAGCACATGTCTCACATCGTTCACAGGACCATTGTTCAATGCCGGTTCCGGGCCGTGGCCCGCAGGTCCCGCCCGGTGCCGGTGACCGCGATCGGGCCGTCCCGGTCGGTGCGCAGCACCACCGCTCCCCCGTCGCGCAGGGCGGCGACCGTACGCGGTGACGGATGGCCGTAGTCGTTGTCCCGGCCTGCCGACACCAGGGCGAGCCGGGGCCGGACGCGGTCCATCAGACATGGGTCCTGATGGGACGAGCCATGGTGGGCCACCTTGAGCACGTCGACCGGCGGCAGGTCCGGGTGGGCCCGCAAAAGCCCCCGCTGCGCGGGCGGTTCGAGGTCGCCGAGGAGAAGCAGCGTCACCGGGGAACCTCCTGTCCCGGCGCGGACGAGCAGCGTGACGCTGGCGTCGTTCGGCCCCTCGAGGCTCGGGCCGGGCCGGGCTTCCGGCCACAGCACGCGCCATTCCAGGGCGCCGGTCCGGCGCCGCTCCCCCGGTGCCGCGGGTATGACGGGCACCCCGGCGGCGCGGGCCGTCCGGTAGACGAACGCGGCCTGGCCCGCCGGTTCCCGGAGGCTCGTGGTCTGGACGGCACCGACCTCGCGCCCCCGCAGCACCCCGGGCAGTCCGGCGACATGGTCGGCGTGGAAGTGGGTGAGCACCACGAGCGGTACGCGGCTCACAGCGAGGTCGCGCAGGCACCGGTCCACGGGCCGCGGGTCGGGTCCCGCGTCCACCACCACGCCCGCGCCCGGACCGGCCGCGAGCACCATCGCATCGCCTTGCCCGACGTCGCACATCGCGTAGAGCCATCCCGGCGGCGGCCATCCGGTGACGAGCCGGGTCAGCGGGGGCGGCCGCACCACCGCGACCAGCAGCAGCGCCGCGCAGGCGGCGGCCACGAGCGAGCGGTACGGCACCCGCCGGGCCAGCAGCAGGGCCGCACCGGTGGCGGCGGCGAGCAGCAGTCCGCCCCGCCAGCCGCCCGGCCAGCCGGCTTCCGCCCCGGGCAGCGCGGCCCCGGCGCGGGCGACGGAGGCGATCCACCCGGCCGGCCACCCCGCGCACTCGGCGAGCAGCCGGGCCGCCGGCATCGCCACGGGTGCCGCGGAGAGCGCGGCGAAGCCGAGGACGGTCGCCGGGGCCACCGCGAGCTCGGCGAGCAGGTTGCAGGGGATCGCCACCAGGCTCACCCGGGCCGCGAAGACCACCACCACGGGCGCGCACACGGCCTGGGCCGCCGCGGTCGCGGCCAGCGCCTCCGCGATGCGGGGCGGCACCCGGCGCCGCCGCAGCGCGGTGCTCCAGCGCGGGGCGAGGGTGAGCAGGGACCCGGTCGCCAGCACGGACAGCAGGAAGCCGTAGCTGCGCGCCAGCCACGGGTCGTACAGCACCAGCAGCAGCACCGCGGCGGCCAGCGCGGGGATGAGGGATCTGCGGCGCCCGGTCCCGATGGCGAGCAGCGTGATCAGTCCGCAGGCGGCGGCGCGCAGCACGCTCGGGTCGGGCCGGCAGACCACGACGAAGGCGAGCGTGAGCGCCCCGCCGATGAGCGCGGTCGCCCGCAGCCCGAGCCCCAGCCGGGGTGCCAGCCCGCCGCGCTCCGCCCGCAGCGCCGAGCCCGGCCTGCCGATGAGCAGCAGCAGCGCGACGCTGAGGTTGCTGCCGGACACGGCGAGCAGGTGCGTGAGGTCGGTCGCCCGGAAGGCGTCGTACAGCTCGGGCGGGATGCGGGAGGTGTCGCCGACGACCAGCCCAGGCAGCAGCGAGCGGGCGTCGGGCGCCAGCCCGTCCGTCGCCGTGCGCAGGCCCGAGCGCAGCTTTCCGGCGGTGCGCTGGAGCGCGTTCGGCGGCCCGGTCACGCGCGGTGGCCCGGTGCCGACGCGTACGACGGCGGCGAACCGGTCCGCCGTGCGCTGCGGCGGGGCCAGCCGCGCGGCCACGCGCACCCCGGTGGAGGGCAGCAGCCGCTGCCACCCGGCTTCGACGGGCACGATCAGCAGCACGGGGGTGCGAATCCTGGTGGCGCCGCCGCGGGTCACCGCGACGCGTGTAGCCTCGCCGTCGAGGACGACCGAGCGCGTGCCGGCCGGGCCGCCGTCCCGCCGCACCGGGCGCGGGTCGGAGGTGACCGTGACGTCGAGGGTGACGCGCGCGTACTCCCGCGCCAGCCCCGGCAGTGGCCCCCGCCGCAGATCGGCGCCGTGAAGGCCGGCCGATGCCCCGCCCGCGGCGCCGCACAGCAGGACGGCGGCGCACGCGGTGGCGTTCGCACGCCACCGCCCACCGGGCGACGAGCGTGCGCGCCGCCGCCGACGTACCGTCACGCGGGCGAGCAGCCCGAGCGCCGCCGCGACGCCGACGACCACTCCCGCGACGGTCCACCATCCCGGCGCGCCGACCGCGAGGGCCGCCGCCACCCACGCGGCCAGGGCCGGAGGCACGAGCCGCAGGTCGGCAGGTTCTTCCTGCCGGGGGTTGGCGGCACCGAGCGGGTGGCCGGACGCGGCGTGGACCGGCGCGCGGGCCGGGGCGGTCCCGGGGGTCATGGCCGTACCAGGGGCTGGAGGTCCGAGAACCGGCGGTCGCCGATCCCGTTGACCTCGCGGAGCTCATCGACCGACCGGAAGCCCCCGTGCCGGGTGCGGTAGTCGACGATGTGCTGGGCCAGTACGGGCCCGACGCCGGGCAGTGCGTCCAGCTGTTCGACGGTGGCGGTGTTGAGGCTCACGGGCCCCGCACCCGCCGCACCCGCTTGACCGGACGCACCGCCCGGGCCTGAACTGGGTGCCGGCCCAGGCGGCGCGGGGGTGACGCCCACGAGCACCTGCTCGCCGTCCATCAGCAGGCGCGCCCGGTTGAGGCCGGAGACGTCCGTGCCCGGCCGGACGCCGCCCGCCGCGTGCAGCGCGTCGGCGACCCGCGACCCGGCGGGCAGCCGCAGTACGCCGGGCCGCCGCACCTTGCCGCTCACGTCGACGACCACGGCCGGGGGCGAGGCGGTCGGCACCGGCGGGCCGGCCGTTCCAGGCGTCGGGGCGGCCGCCGGCTCCGCCGCCCCGACGACTTCGGGAGCGTGCACGGCCTCCGGCCGCCCGGCCCAGAAGTACCGTCCGGCCACGAGGGCCGCCACGACCAGTACCACCGCGAGCGCGGCGAGCGCCCTGGGCTCGACTCCGCACCGCAGTTGCAGCCACAGCGGTAACCGGTCGCGCAGCGCGGGCCACCACCGCTCGCGGGCTCCTCGCGGTTCGGCCGACGCCGTCCCCGTCTCCGTCTCCGCCCCTACCCCCGTCTCCGGTGCCTCCGGGTCGGCCGCGGTGAGGGCCGCACCCGGAGGCGGCGGCATCGCGTACGCCGCCGTACCGTCGAAGGCCTCGAAGGCCCCCGTACCGTCGAAGAGCGCCTCCGCACGTCGGCGGGGTGCCATGGCCGCATGCTCGTCGTGGGCCTGTCGCCGTACCCGGTTGCGGGTGCGGGTGCGGGCGTGGACACGAGCGCGGGCGCGGGTACGGCTCCGTCCGTCTGATCCCGGCATCCGCCCGGGCCCGCTCGTCGCGGGACTCGTCACTGTGCGTGTTCGGTTCGTCATGGCGCAACACAGTACGCACATACGCCCGAACCTGCCGAGCAGCCCCAAAAGTGGTGGATAACCCAGGAGTTGTGGAAAAACCGCTCACCCGAACGAGCGACGTCCGAGCCTGCTCGCCGTCACCGCAACGCCATCACCACGGCGCCGTCACCGCAACGCCCTCACCGCAACGCCGTCACCACGTCGAGACGACCACGCCCAGCAGCCCCGGCCCGGTGTGCGCACCGATCACCGCGCCCACCTCGCTGACGTGCAGCTCGGCGAGGTCGGGGATCCGACGGCGCAGCCGGTCCGCCAGTGCGGCGGCCCGTTCCGGGGCCGCCAGGTGGTGAACGGCGACGTCCACCCGGCTCGCGCCCGCCCGGTCGGCGGCGATCTCCTCCAGCCTGGCGATGGCCTTCGACGCCGTGCGCACCTTCTCGCGCAGCTCGATCCGGCCGCCCTCCAGCTCCAGCAGCGGCTTGACGGCGAGCGCCGAGCCCAGCAGCGCCTGGGCCGCGCCGATGCGGCCGCCCCGGCGCAGGTAGTCGAGGGTGTCGACGTAGAAGTAGGCGGAGGTCCCGGCGGCACGCTTCTCGGCGGCCGCGACCGCGTCGTCCAGCGTGCCGCCCGCCTCCGCCGCTTCGGCGGCCGCGAGTGCGCAGAAGCCGAGCGCCATGGCGACCATGCCGGTGTCGACCACCCGCACCGGCACCGGGGCGTCCTTCGCGGCCAGGACGGCCGCGTCGTACGTGCCCGAGAACTCGGCCGACAGGTGCAGGGACACGATTCCGTCGGCGCCTCGCTCGGCGGCCGCCCGGTACGCTGCCGCGAACGTCTCGGGGCTCGGCCGAGAGGTGGTCACGGAGCGCCGCTTCTGCAGGGCGAGGGCGAGGGAGCGGGCCGAGATCTCGGTGCCCTCCTCGAGGGCCTGGTCGCCGAGTACGACGGTCAGCGGCACCGCTGCGATGCCGTGCCGCTCCATCGTCTGCGGCGGCAGGTAGGCCGTGGAATCGGTGACGATAGCGACATGGCGGGACATGACCGGGAGGTTACCCGCAGGCGGCCGTCCCATGGCAGTCCGCCCCCGTCGCCGTGCTCGGTTCGGGTCAGTTCGTGGTCTCGGGCCGGGTGGACTTCTGCCATGAATAGGGGTGCGGCTGCCGGGGGTCGCGCGCCGTGATCGCCGGCCGCTCGCCCCGGCCCGACGCAGCGCCGTCGTTCGCCTGCGCCGGGGGCGCCTCCGGCCATGTCAAGTCATCCCCAGCGTCACCGCCGTCCGCACCGTCACCGGCTCCCCGGCCATCCCGGCGGTCCGCACCGCGCCCGGTCTGCGCCGACGACGACTCCGCCGTCATCGGGGGCTCCGCCGACCAGTGCCGTAGCGCGCCTGCCTCGATGTCGATCTGGGCGCTCAGCGTCTCCAGCTCGTCGTCGGCGAACCTCCGCGCCCGGTCCCGGGCCGCCCACCGCAGGGAGTCGGCCGAGTCCGTGATCCGCTGCGTGCGCTCCCGCAGGTCCGGCAGCTGCTCGGCGACCCTGGACCGGTCCGGGTCCCGCTCCATGCGCCGCAGGTCCTCGTCCAGCTCGTGCCCGTGCGCGCTGAGCCGCCGGAACAGCTCCAGCGACTCCTTGACCGAGGCGTCCTCCCGCGCGGCCGCCTCCAGCGCCTCCTGGGTGGCACGCATCGAGGTGCGCAGCTTCAGCCGCAGCTGCGCCAGCTCGCCCACGACGCCGCCCTGCCCGTAGCTCTTGGCGCGCAGGGTGGTGTCCTCGACGGTGCGCCGCGCCTGGGTGATCGTGCGGTCGACGCCGCGCTTGACGCCCTTGACCACCTTGACGGACACGTACACGCCCAGCGCGACGAAGGCGACGAAGAGCAGCGCCAGGATCAGGATCGCGGCTTCCATGAAGTCCCCTCGGTTTCGGTGCCGGACGCTCGCGCCCGTGTTCCTCCACGGTAAACGGAACAGGCAGGTCGGGGGTTCCATCGAAACCCCCAACCTGCCCGTAAGGGAAACCACCCAGGCGTTATGCCCGGAACGCGCTACGCCGGGACGATGTTGACCAGCTTCGGCGCCCGCGCGATCACCTTGCGGATGTCCGCGCCGCCCAGCGCCGCGACGACGGCCGGGTCGGCCATGGCCAGCGCCTCCAGCTCGGCGTCGGTGATCGACGGGGAGACCTCCAGCCGCGCCTTGACCTTGCCCTTGATCTGGACGACGCAGGTGACGGTCTCGTCCACGACGTACGCCGGGTCGGCCACCGGGAAGTCCTGGTGGACCACGGAGTCGGTGTGGCCCAGCCGGTGCCACAGCTCCTCGGCGATGTGCGGCGCCAGCGGGGCGACCAGCAGCACCAGCCGCTCGGCGACGGAACGCGACACCGGGGTGCCCGACTTGGTCAGGTGGTTGTTCAGCTCGGTGACCTTGGCGATCGCCGTGTTGAACCGCATCGCCGCCATGTCCTGGGACACGCCGTCGATCGCCTTGTGCAGGGCGCGCAGCGTGTCCTCGTCGGGCTCGGCGTCGACGACGGTGACCTCGCCGGTCGCCTCGTCCACGATGTTGCGCCACAGCCGCTGCAGCAGCCGGTACTGGCCCACCACCGCGCGCGTGTCCCAGGGGCGGGAGACGTCCAGCGGGCCCATGGCCATCTCGTACAGGCGCAGGGTGTCGGCGCCGTACTCGGCGCAGATCTCGTCCGGAGTGACGGCGTTCTTCAGGGACTTGCCCATCTTGCCCAGGACGCGGCTGACCTTCTCGCCCTGGTACCAGAAGGCACCGTCCCGCTCCTCGACCTCGGCGGCCGGTACGGCGATGCCGCGCGCGTCCCGGTAGACGAAGGCCTGGATCATGCCCTGGTTGTACAGCTTGTGGAAGGGCTCGGCCGACGAGACGTGGCCCAGGTCGTACAGCACCTTGGACCAGAACCGGGCGTACAGCAGGTGCAGTACGGCGTGCTCGGCGCCGCCCACGTACAGGTCGACACCGCCGTGCGGCTGTCCCTCGCGCGGGCCCATCCAGTACTGCTCGATCGCCGGGTCGACCAGCGCCGAGTCGTTGTGCGGGTCCAGGTAGCGCAGCTCGTACCAGCAGGAACCGGCCCAGTTGGGCATGGTGTTGGTCTCGCGGCGGTACTTCTTCGGGCCGTCGCCCAGGTCCAGGGTGACGTTGACCCAGTCCTCGTTGCGCGACAGGGGCGTCTCGGGCTGGGTGTCGGCGTCGTCCGGGTCGAAGGTGCGCGGCGAGTAGTCGTCGACCTCGGGCAGCTCCAGCGGCAGCATCGACTCGGGCAGCGCGTGCGCCACGCCGTCCTCGTCGTAGACGATGGGGAAGGGCTCGCCCCAGTACCGCTGACGGCTGAACAGCCAGTCGCGCAGCCGGAAGTTGACGGTGCCCTCGCCGATGCCCTTCTCGGACAGCCACTCGGTGATGCGGGCCTTGGCGTCGACGACGCCCAGGCCGTCCAGCGAGACGTCGTCGTTCGACGAGTTGACGATGGTCGCGTCGTACGAGTCGAAGGCGTCGTCCCACGTGGACGGGTCGGTGCCGCGCTCGTCGGAGGGCTGGACGACACAGCGCATGGGCAGGTCGAAGGCGCGCGCGAAGGCGAAGTCACGGCTGTCGTGCGCCGGGACGGCCATGATGGCGCCGGTTCCGTAGCCCATCAGGACGTAGTCGGCGATGAAGACGGGGACCTGCTCGCCACTGACCGGGTTGGTGGCGTACGCGCCGGTGAAGACGCCGGTCTTCTCCTTGGCCTCGGCCTGGCGCTCGACGTCGGACTTGGCGGCGGCCTGCTTGCGGTAGGCGTCGACGGCCAGGGCAGGGGTCGCGTGACCGCCCGTCCACAGGGCGTGGGTGCCGGCGGGCCAGGCCTCCGGGACGATCTTGCCGACCAGCTCGTGCTCGGGCGCCAGCACCATGTAGGTGGCGCCGAACAGGGTGTCCGGGCGGGTGGTGAAGACGGTGATGGCGTCCTCGCCGACGGCGAAGTCGACGCGCGCGCCCTCGGAGCGGCCGATCCAGTTGCGCTGCTGCAGCTTGATGGCCTCGGGCCAGTCCAGCGCGTCCAGGTCGTCCAGCAGGCGGTCGGCGTAGGCGGTGATGCGCATGTTCCACTGGCGCAGCTTCGCCTTGAAGACCGGGTAGTTGCCGCGCTCGGAGCGGCCGTCGGCCGTCACTTCCTCATTGGCCAGGACGGTGCCCAGACCGGGGCACCAGTTGACCGGCGCGTCGGAGGCGTACGCCAGCCGGTAGCCGCTCAGGACGTCGGCGCGCTCGGCGGCGGTCAGCTCGCTCCACGCGCGCGTGGAGCCGGGGACGGAGCCCGGTACGGCGCGCTCGCCGCTCTCGAACTGGGCGACCAGGTCGGCGATCGGGCGGGCCTTCTTCGCCTCCTCGTCGTACCAGGAGTTGAAGATCTGCAGGAAGATCCACTGGGTCCACTTGTAGTAGTCCGGGTCGATCGTCGCGAAGGACCGGCGCTTGTCGTGGCCCAGGCCCAGCCGGCGCAGCTGGACCTTCATGTTCTCGATGTTCGCCTCGGTCGACACACGCGGGTGGGTGCCGGTCTGGACGGCGTACTGCTCGGCCGGCAGGCCGAAGGCGTCGAAGCCCAGCGTGTGCAGGACGTTGTGACCGGTCATGCGCTGGTGGCGGGCGTAGACGTCGGTGGCGATGTAGCCCAGGGGGTGCCCGACGTGCAGGCCCGCGCCCGAGGGGTACGGGAACATGTCCATGATGAACTTCTTGGGGCGGGCGACGACGGCCGGGTCACCGGCCAGGTCCCCGCTCGGGTTCGGCGCCTCGTACGTGCCCTCGGCGTCCCAGAAGTCCTGCCAGCGTGCCTCGATGTCGGCGGCCATGGCCGCCGTGTAACGATGCGGGGCCGCCGCCTCGGCGGCGGAATTCGTCTCGCTCATGATCCTTAAAGCTCCATCGATCGTCTCTGCCACGAAATGAAAAATCCCCTCGCACAGGAGGGGACGCCGCGCCGATTCCGACCGGATTCATCAACCGTCGGGACTGATCAGCGCGGCTCGCTAAGCAGAAGGCGTACGGCACGCATGGCGCCAGGGTACCGCAGGGCCCGGACGGGCCGCACCGAGGTTCCGCCGTGTGGGCCCGTGCCCCGCGCGTGCCCTGCCCGTGCCGGGTGGCGCCGCGTGGGTGCCGCACCCTGGCGGCCGCCGCGCGCGTGCCGCGCGGATGTCACGTGCGCTGGCGTACGGAGCCGTGCGCGTGCCGCGCGGATCTCACGTGCGCTGCCGTACGGGTGCCGCGCGCGTGCCGTGAATGCTGAGGCCCGGCCACGGGAGCCGCTCCGGTTACTCCGCGTATCGACCCTATCCAGGGCAACCCCAGAGTCAGTTGCCGGTGATCCGAGCCATAAAGGCTCAAACCTCGTACTGGTTGGTATGCGTCGACCTAGCATGCGGCTCCGGGACCTCTTTTCCGCACCACTGGAGTCGCTCCCCATGAACCCTCATCGCAAAATCCGTTCATCGCCGCCCACACTGAAGGGCGGCATGAGCCGGCCGGTGCAGGGCGGGTTGTCCGTGGCGGCCGTGGTGCTCATACCCCTGCTCGCGGTGGGCGGCAGCGACAGCTTCCGCGCCGCGCTGGACTTCACCACGGGCGTGCTGTCCCTGGTGTCGCTCACCGCTTCCGTCGCATGGGGTCTGATCGCCACCGACCGGCTGCTCCTGTCCACCCGTCACCGGCTGCTCGCGCAGGCCGTCCACCGGAGCACCGCGGTCGCCTCCCTCGGCTTCCTCCTCCTGCACGCCACCGTCAAGGTCTCCCTGGGCCACACGCAGCTCATCGGGGCCCTCATCCCCTTCGGGCTCGGGCTGTCCGGCACGGCCGGGCTCATCGGCTTCGGGTCCCTGGCGGGCCTGCTGATGGTGATCGCCGCGTCCACCGGCGCCGCCCGGAGCGCCCTCGCCGGACGCGGCAGCATCGCGGCCCGCTGGCGGCCGCTGCACATGCTGGCGTACCCGGCCTGGTGCGCGGCGCTGATCCACGGCCTGTACGCGGGCCGCCCGGCGGCCACCTGGGTGGTCACCATGTACTGCCTGGCGCTCGCGGGCGTCGCCGCGGCCGTGTCCGTACGGCTCCTGCCCCGGCCCGTGCAGGACCGCCTGGCGGCCCGCCTGCTGGCGCTGATAGGACAGGGCGCCGCGCAGCGGGACGCGGAGCCCGCCCGGCGCGACCTGTCGGTGTCCCCGCTGCCCGGCGCGGCGCCCGCCCCCGAACCGTCTCCCTCTCCGTCCCCCTCCCCGTTCCCCTCGCCCTCCCCGTCCTTCTCCCCCTCCGAACGCCCCTCCGTACGGCCTTCGGAACGCCTCTCCGACCGGCCCTTCGGCCGGCGACGCCGCGCACAGCCGTCGCCCGCCTTCGACCCGGCGCCGTCCCGGGCTCCCCTGTACGACCCGGTCGCCGCGGAACGGCCGGCTGCGGGGGCCGGTCTCTCCGCCGGTTACCGCGCGGTCTCCCGCGGCAACGCGAGCGCCCCGGGTGTCCCGGCCGCCGCCCCTGATGTCCCGGGTATCCCGGGTATCCCAGGTATCCCGGATTTCGTCCCCGGCATCCCCACCCAGGAGATCCCACTGGCCGAGCGCATCCCCATGACGGAGGAACTGCCCGTCGTCCCCGACGAGCCCGCGACCCGCCCCGGGTACTGGCCCACCCCGTCGCCTCCGCCGCCCGCCCAGTCCCCCACCCCGCCCTCGTACCCCTCCCCCTCGTACAACAGCCCCTCGTACAACAGCCCCACCGACCCCGCTCCCGGCCCGTTCCAGTACCCGCCGGCCGGTGAACCGTGGTCCGCACCCGCAGGAGACCGCCCGTGAACGCCCCGCTCCCCGACGTCCCCGAAGTCCGCGTCGTCGGCCTCCCGCACCTGACCCAGGGCTTCGACCTGGTCGAGCGGCTGGACCTGCAGATGCACCTCAAGGTGCACGGCCCGCTCGAGCCGATACCCGGGGAGCGGCTGGCCCAGCTCGCCGAGGAGATCTCCCTGCGCGGGCGGGGCGGCGCGGGCTTCCCCTTCGGCAAGAAGCTGCGCGCGGTCGCCAAGGCGGCGATACGGCGCGGGGTGCGGCCCGTGGTGGTGGTCAACGGCAGCGAGGGCGAGCCGGCCTGCCGCAAGGACACGGTCCTGCTCAACCGCGCCCCGCACCTCATCCTGGACGGCGCCCTGCTGGCCGCCGAGGCGCTCGGCGCGCGCACCCTGATCGTCGCCGTGACGCGCAACTCCACGGAGATCTCCATCCGTGCCGCACTGGCCGAGAGAGGGCTCTCCGACCGGCGCGGACAGCAGCTGCGCGCCCGGGTGGTGCGTACGCCGGAACGGATGGTCTCCGGGGAGGCGTCCTCCGTCATCCGCGCGGCGGGCGGTGGTCCGGCGATCCCGCCGGGCCGCCGCGAGCGGGCCGCCGAGTCCGGGGTGGGCGGCGCGCCGACGCTCCTGTCGAACGCGGAGACGTTCGCGCAGCTGGCCGTCGCGGGGCGGATCGGCGCCCGGCGCTACGGCCACACCGGCCTGGAGAGCGAGCCCGGCACGGTCATGCTGACGATCTCCGGCGCGGTCGCGCGTCCCATGGTGGTGGAGGTACCGACGGGCGTCCCGCTGCGATACGTCCTGGAGATGGCCGGCGCCCCTCCGCAGCCCCAGGGCGTCCTCACGGGCGGCTACCACGGCAACTGGATCGACGCCATGGCCGTGCACAACGCCGTCGTCTCACGCGAGTCCCTGGCAGCCGTGGGCGGCTCCCTCGGGGCGGGCGCGATCCTGCCGATCGGCCCGGAGACGTGTCCGCTGGGTGAGGCGCAGCGGGTGGCGAACTGGCTGGCGGCGGAGACGGCCGGCCAGTGCGGCCCGTGCCGGCTGGGCCTGCCGGCTGCGGCGGGGGGCCTGTCGGACGTGCTGAACGGCGGCGGACCGGCCGCTCTGGAGGCGCTGCGCGAGGTGACGCAGGCGGTGAAGGGCCGGGGCGTGTGCAAGCACCCCGACGGGTCGGCGCGCTTCTTCGGCTCGACGCTGTCGGCGTTCACGGACGATCTCGCCGCGCACGTGCTGCACGGCGGCTGCGGGCGTCCGACGATCGGCGTGCTGCCGCTGCCGGAGCCGGGCTACCAGGAGGCCGAGGAGTCCATCCCGAGCGGCGAGAAGCTGGCCGTGGACTGGACCCTGTGCAAGGGGCACGGGCTGTGCGCGGACATCGTGCCGGAGCTGATCCGGATGGGCCGGGACGGCTACCCGGTGCTCGCGGACGCGTCCGTGCCCGTGCACCTGCGCACGCGCGCGCAGCTGGCCGTACGCCGCTGTCCCGAACTGGCGCTGCGCCTGGAACGCTCCGAGGAGGACCGCGTCGGCCGTCAGGGCCGTCCGGCGCTGCCGAGCGCCGCCCGCAAGGCCCTGGGCAGCGGGCGGGGTTGACCGGAGACAGAGAAGCGGGCCATCCGATCCGGATGGCCCGCCTCTGGTGCTTGTGGAGCTAAGGAGAATTGAACTCCTGACCTCTTGCATGCCATGCAAGCGCTCTACCAACTGAGCTATAGCCCCTTGCGGTGTGTCGTTCGCTCGGTTTCCCTTGCGGTTTCCCTCGCGGCGACACAGAGAACATTACACGGTCCCCCCGGTGGTTCACCAAATCCGTTTACGGCCGGAAGGGCTCCGGCCGGTAGCGTCGCCCCTCGTGACCGTGACCCTGAACTTGCGCGCCCGTCTGCGGGGCCTGCCCCTGCCCGCCGCGGTGGCGGCCTGCCTGCTGTCCTTCGTGGCCTTCTGGGTGGCGCAGCGCGCCGCCAACGTCACGATGCTGGACCTGTCGGTCTACCGGGCGGAGGGCGAGACCGTACTCGCGGGCGGCGACCTCTATGCGATGCGCGCCACATCGGCGAACCTGCCGACGACGTACCCGCCCTTCGCGGCGCTGCTGTTCACGCCGCTGACGCTGCTCGGCGTCCCGGAGATGCGCACCCTCGCCACCGCGGGGAACCTGCTCCTGCTGCTGGCCCTGGTGCGGCTGTCACTGCGCCTGGTGGGCCGGGAGCGGCCGGAGACGGCGCTGTGGGCGGCCGCGGTGCTGGTGTGGTGCGAGCCGGTGTGGACGACGCTGCGGTACGGGCAGATCAACCTGCTCATCGCGGTGGCGGTGCTGTGGGACCTGACCCGGCGGGAGAACAACCGGTGGGCCGGCGTGGGCATAGGCCTGGCCACGGCCGTCAAGCTGACGCCGGGGCTCTTCGTCGTCTTCCTGCTGCTGGTGGGGGTGGCACGCGCGCGTGCGCACGGCTGGGCGTGGAACGCGTGGCTGCGGCAGGCGGCGACGGCGACGGGGGTGTTCGCCGTGGTGACCGTGGCGTCCGCCGTGATCCTCCCGTACGACTCGCGCCGCTTCTGGACCGAGATGATCTTCGAGACCAGCCGGGTGGGGCGTAAGGAGGAGACGGCCAACCAGTCCCTGAGCGGGGTGCTGGCCCGGCTGCTGCACACCACCGACCCCGGGCACTGGTGGCTGGCCGCCGCGGTCCTGGTGGGGGTCGCCGGTCTGGCCGTGGCGGTGCTGGCCGCGCTGCGCGGGGACCGGCCGATGGCGGTGGTGGCGTGCGCGACAACGGCGCTGCTGGTGAGCCCGATCTCCTGGTCGCACCACTGGGTGTGGTGCGTGCCGATGCTGATCCTGCTGGCGACCCGCGTGAGTACGGCGTGGACGGCCGCCGTCGGGCTGGTCTTCGCGTCCTTCGCCCTGTGGTGGGTGCCTCACCAGCCCGCCCCCGTACGGCTGGAACTGCACCAGAACGCGGGGCAGATGCTGCTGTCCGGGCTCTACACCCTGGTGGGGCTGGGCCTGTTGACGGCCTTCGCGGTACGCCTGGGCCTCGGCCGTCGCCGACAGGCCGGCCAACCGGGCCGAGACGTCCGGGCTGTCCAGGCCGTGCAGCCGGTTCAGGCCGGTCAGGCCGGTCAGGCCGGTCAGGCCGGTCAGGCCGTGGCGAAGGAGTAGAACCGCTTGAGGGTGCAGTGCTCGTCGAGCAGGCGCCCGTAGATGGGCTCCCCTTCGAGTTCCCGGTAGGTCTCGATGGGGTCGCCTTTTATGATCAGGGCCCGCGCGCACTCCTCGCACCAGTACTGGTACGCGGGGTTGACCGGGTCCATGTCGCGAACGATCGGCGTGCCGCTGCCGCACCAGTCGCATTTCCGCCTGTGCGCACCCATCAGTCAGCTCCAGCTGTGGCCGCAGGACGTGCACACATAGGACACTCCGCCGTTGTCACCGAGCATCTGGGCGACGTGGGAGGAGCCGCACGAGGGGCAACTGAGGCCGACGTTCGTCTGTGACGACGCGGCGAGCCGGGCAGCCGGTTCCTCGAAACTGCTAGCGGCCATCGCGCACTCCCTCCCGTCCGGACGTCGTCCCCCTCCGGCCGTCCGATTCTGCCATGACCCCGCAAGGGGGGCAGCGGGGTCGGCGGACCGGGCCGGTGGCCGCTCCCATGATCGACGCGGTGGCGGCGCCAGGGCGCATACCCACAGCGCCCCGGCTGACGCGTACGCCCCCGGCGCAGGGAAGCGGCTGAGGAAGAGTGTGCCAAAGGTCTCGACGCCGATCAGCCGTCCCAGGTGGGTGACGGTGGCGAGGATGACCTCGGTATCGCCGTCGATCGACGGGACCGGGCGATCGAGAAGTGCGCGCATGAGTCGCCAGAGGAAGGCCCCGAAACGCAGGATCCCGCCCCCAGGTGGGGACGGGATCCGGTGCTTGTGGAGCTAAGGAGAATTGAACTCCTGACCTCCTGCATGCCATGCAGGCGCTCTACCAACTGAGCTATAGCCCCTCGTGTTCTTCGCGCTCCGCGCTGCGAACAAGAAGAACTTTAGCCTGCCACCTGCCGGAAAGTGAAATCCGGGTCCGTGAGCGCCGTCGGGACTGCGTCGGGACCGCGTCGCGGCTTCGTGGGCCGTCGACAGTCGCAGTCGTGAGCCGCAGTCGTCAGTCGTCGTCGCCGAGGACGGGCTCGGGGAGCGTTCCGGCGTTGTGCTCCAGGAGCCGCCAGCCGCGGGCCCCCTCGCCCAGGACCGACCAGCAGCAGTTGGAGAGACCGCCGAGGCTCTCCCAGTGGCGCGCCTCCAGGCCGAGGAGCCGGCCGATGGTCGTGCGGATCGTGCCGCCGTGGCTGACCACGACGAGCGTGCCGTCCGTGGGCAGCTTCTCGACGTGCTCCAGGACCACCGGAGCGGCCCGGTCGGCGACCTCGCTCTCGAGCTCGCCGCCGCCGCGCCGCACCGGCTCGCCCCGCTTCCACGCGGCGTACTGCTCGCCGTACCGCTCGACGATCTCGTCGTGCGTCAGGCCCTGCCACTCGCCCGCGTACGTCTCGCGGAGCGCGGAGTAGTGGCTGACCTGGTGGCCGGTGATCGCGGACAGCTCGCCGGCCGTGGCGGCCGCGCGCTTCAGGTCGGAGGCGATGATCGCGTCCGGCTGCAGCGCGGCGAGCAGCCTGGCGGCCCGGCGCGCCTGGGCGACGCCGGTCTCGGTGAGCTCGATGTCCGTGGAGCCCTGGAAGCGGCGCTCCAGGTTCCACGAGGTCTGGCCATGGCGCCAGAGGACTATGCGGCGGCCCCTGCCGCCCTTGGTGCCGCTCAGCTCAGCTCACCGTCCGCGCCCTCGGCGCCCATGAGCCGGGCGTGCTCCTCGGCCTTGCCGCGGGTCTTCACGGCGTCCTCGGGCAGCGGCAGCTCGGGGCAGTCCTTCCACAGCCGCTCCAGGGCGTAGAAGACCCGCTCCTCGCTGTGCTGTACGTGGACGACGATGTCGACGTAGTCGAGCAGGACCCAGCGGGCCTCGCGGTCGCCCTCGCGGCGGACGGGCTTGGCGCCCAGCTCCTTGTTGAGCCGCTCCTCGATCTCGTCGACGATCGACTTGACCTGGCGGTCGTTGGGCGCGGAGGCGAGCAGGAAGGCGTCGGTGATCGACAGGACGTCGCTCACGTCGTAGGCGATGATGTCGTGCGCGAGCCGGTCGGCCGCCGCCTGGGCGGCGGTCGTCACGAGCTCGATGGAACGGTCAGTGGCGGTCACAAGCAGGCTTTCGTCGGCGGTCGGGAACACCCCCAGGGTCTCACGTACCGCCGACAGCCCGGCAAACGATTAGCTCACGCGCTCACTCGTAGTCCCGGCCGAGGACGACCGTGACGTCCGCGTTCGCCGCTGTCGTGCCCTTCTCGACCGCCTCGGCGGGCAGGCCCAGGGTCTTGGCGACCTCCACGGCCTTCGCCTTCTGGGCCGCGTCACCGTAGATGACCTGCGAGGACGACACGGAGTCGGCCTTGCCGCCGTCGATGACGGCGTAGCCGCCGTTGACCAGGGCGATCCGGGCGCTCTCGGTGGCGTCCTCGTCACCCGACGCGTTCTTGACGCCCACGCGCACGGCGGAACCCTGCGCGGGTGCGGTGACCGAGCCGCCGAGGACGTCCTTGACCACGCTCCGCGCGGCCTCCTCGCTGAGCGTGCCGTCCTGCTGGACGGGGAGCAGCTCCGTCTTGTAGTCGCCGCCCTTGGCGTGCTCGGCGAGCTTGGCCAGTGAGGCGCCCAGGTCCTTCTCGGGCAGGGAGGGGTCGAGGATCTGCGCGAGCGTCTCCACGGTGACGGTGGCGGCCCGCGGGTCGTCCGACATCTTGCGCAGGACGCCGTACACGACCTGGCCGAACCGCTGGAGCTGCGCCGCCTCCGCTTCTCCCGCGCCGCGGTAGGTGGCGTACGCGACGGCCATGCGCCCGTTGAGCGTCTGGTTCTCGCCCTTGGGCACGAGGGGCGCTTCGCCCTTCTTGGCCGCGGGCACCTCCGTGTCGGTGGTGAGGTCGACGCCGCCGACGAGCTCGATGAGGTTCTCCAGGTAGGGCGTGTCGAGACGCCACGTACCGGAGATCTCGGTGCCGAGCAGGGCGCCGATGGCCTCGCGGGTGCCGGCCGAGCCGTCTTCGTCGACGGACTTCGCGAGGGTGGTGGTGGTGCCGTCGTCGTGGGCGACGGAGAGGGCGTTCGGCAGCAGGACCGTGGTCCCCTGCTTGGTGGTGGCGTTGTCGACCAGGAGCGCGGTGGAGGTGTCGTCGCTCTTGGTGTTGTGCAGGTGGACGACGATCACGTCGCGCTTCTGCGGGCCGCCGGCGGCGGTGCCGCCCTGCTTGGCCTCCTCGCCCCCGAGGCCGGGCAGGTTGCCCGAGGCCCAGAGGTAGCCCACGCCGCCGATGAGGGCGACGGTCAGGACGACGACCAGGGCGATGACCCGGTTGCGGCCCCGGCGACGGGCCTCCTCACGCCGCTCGGAGCGGCTTTCGGTGAACTTGAGCCAGTCGATGACGTCTTCGGAGTCCTCGTCCGGATCCTCGACGAAGGCGAACTGCTCGGTGCGGTACTCGCGGTCGGCCTCCCGCTCACCCTCCCGGTCGGGCCCCGGCGCCGCCGGCCGGCGCGGGCCGGGTACGGAGGAGGGCGACGCGGTCGCCGCACGCCCAGGCCGGGGCTCCGGCTCGGGCGGGGACACCGGCTGGGGCTGGGGCTGGGGCTCGGCCTGCTGGGGGATCCACTGCCGGCCGGCGTCGTAACCGGTGCCGGGGTAGCCGTCGTACCCGTACCCCTGGGGTGCCTGGGGCGCCTGGGCCGACTGGTCCTGCGAGTAGCCCTGCGGGTAGCCGTCGTAGGACTCGTACCCGTAGCCCTGGCCCTGCGGCTGTCCCTGCTGCTGATACCCCTGCTGGTACTGCTGCTGCGGCACCTGCCCCTGCACCTGCTGCTGCTGCGCGTAAGGGTCGTACTGCTGCTGGGCCTGCTGGTACACCGGCTGCCCGTACTCGTCGTAGCCGACGATCTGCGGCTGCGGCGGGTAGTACGGGTCGTACGGGTTCTGCTGGTCGTTCACCGGTGCCCCTCTCCGTGGCTCACTCGCCGCGGTACAACTGGCGCTTGTCGATGTAGCGCACCACGCCGTCGGGCACCAGGTACCAGACCGGATCGCCCGCCGCGACCCGCGCCCGGCAGTCCGAGGACGAGATGGCCAGCGCCGGCACCTCGACCAGGGTCACCCCGCCCTTGGGCAGCCCGTCGTCCGACAGGTCGTGGCCCGGGCGCGTCACCCCGATGAAGTGGGCGAGGGAGAAGAGCTCCTCGGCGTTGCGCCATCCCGGCATGATCTGGGAGAGCGCGTCCGCCCCGGTGATGAAGAAGAGGTCGGTGTCCTCATTGAGGGCACGCAGTTCCCGCAGGGTGTCGATGGTGTACGTCGGCCCCGCCCGGTCGATGTCGAGGCGGCTGACCGAGAACTGCGGGTTGGACGCCGTGGCGATGACCGTCATCAGATAGCGGTCCTCCGCCGGGGACACCGTCTTGTGGGTCTTCTGCCACGGCTGTCCGGTCGGCACGAACACCACCTCGTCCAGGTGGAACAGCGCGGCCACCTCGCTGGCGGCCACCAGGTGTCCGTGATGGATCGGGTCGAACGTCCCACCCATCACGCCGAGTCGGCGTTTGCCGGGACTGGTAGGCACTTCCTGGTCTCCCATGCGTGCAGAGCCTACTGGCACGGCGGCGCACCCGGTCCCGGCGGCCCGGGGCTCAGCGGTCGCGGTTGAAACGCGTGGTGATCCACAGCAGCAGGAGGAGCGCGACGAGGGCACCGATACCGGTGAGGTAGGGGCTGAGGCTTTCGTGGTTGCCGCCGTGCTCGGAGCCCTCGGCGAGCGTGACGAGGGAGGCGGCGGTGCTGGGGATGCTCATCTTCGGAAGGCCTATCCATCGGGAATCGGAGCGGAGACTTCGCGCACATCGTATGCGGGCGCTGCGGGCACGCTCACGCCGACTCAGGCGTTGTCATCTTCCGGGCCGTCCCCCGCGTCTGAGTTCACAGTTATCCACAGGCCGCCTGCCCGAGGGCGCCAGCACCTACTCTGGGGTGCGTCAGGGGGGACGAGGCGGGGCTCGTACGAAGAGGGGGCATCATCCATGGCAGACAGCAGTGCCGAAAACGTGCCGAGCAGGCAGCGCACGCGTTTTCCGGGCATCTCCTCACGCGCATACGAACACCCGGCGGACCGCTCGGCGCTCGTCGCGCTGCGCAAGCTCAGCGGCTTCGACACCGTCTTCAAGGCCCTGAGCGGCCTGCTGCCGGAACGCAGCCTGCGGCTGCTCTTCCTCTCCGACTCCGTGCGGGTGAGCGACGCGCAGTTCGCCCACCTCCACGCGATGCTGCGCGACGCCTGCTACATCCTGGACCTGGAGAAGGTCCCGTCGATGTACGTCACGCAGGACCCGAAGCCCAACGCCATGTGCATCGGCCTCGACGAGCCGATCATCGTGGTCACCACCGGGCTGGTGGAGCTGCTGGACGAGGAGGAGATGCGGGCGGTCATCGGCCACGAGGTGGGCCACGCCCTGTCGGGCCACTCGGTGTACCGCACGGTGCTGCTGTTCCTCACCGGCCTCGCGGTCAAGGTCGCCTGGATACCCCTGGGGAACGTGGCGATCATGGCGATCGTGACGGCGCTGCGGGAGTGGTTCCGCAAGTCGGAGCTCTCGGCGGACCGGGCCGGGCTGCTGGTCGGGCAGGACCTGCGGGCGTCGATGCGCGGCCTGATGAAGATCGCGGGTGGTAACCACCTGCACGAGATGAACGTGGACGCGTTCCTGGAGCAGGCCGAGGAGTACGAGGCCGGGGGCGATCTGCGCGACTCGGTGCTGAAGATCCTCAACGTGCTGCCGCGCTCCCACCCGTTCACCACGGTCCGGGCGGCCGAGCTGAAGAAGTGGGCGGAGAGCCGCGACTACCAGCGGATCATGGACGGGCACTACCCGCGGCGCGCTGACGACAAGGACACCTCCGTCACGGACTCCTTCCGCGAGTCGGCGTCCCACTACGCCGAGTCGGTGCGCACCAGCAAGGACCCTCTGATGAAGCTGGTCGGGGACATAGCCGGCGGCGCCGGTGACCTGGGCGGGAAGCTCCGCGACCGGTTCACCGGCGGCAACGGCGGCAACGGAGCCGATGGCGGCAGCGCGGGAAGCGGCGGCGGTAAGGCGGGCGGCGAGCGCGGCGACGCCTGAGCCGGCCGCCGGGTTCAGCCGGTCGGCTGGGCGTGGGGGGCCAGGGTGCCGCAGAGCGGGGTGGCGGCGCGGTCCCTGGCGTACGGATCGGTGACCGCGGGGCCCTCCGCGGTGGCGCTCCGGCCGGCCAGCAGCGGCCGCATCGCGCCCGCCGCGTCGGCCGAGCAGGACTGCGGTCCCGCCAGCACGCGGCTGCTCACCAGCTCGGTGCGGTGCATCCGCAGGTCCTCGCGGTCGAAGCGGAAGCGCAGCTCGCGCCGGACGGTGAAGAGGGAGGCGGCGGCCGTGTCGCCGTCCGCCGCGGCCGGGCGCAGCGCGTAGACGAAGGTGTGGTCCGTCGTCACCTCCAGGGCGTCGGACAGCCCCTCGGTCACGCGGATGGTGCCACGTGCGCGTACGGCGGTGGTCGCCAGGGCCACCTCGTCCGGGTCGAACCGCACCAGCCAGCCGGTCGCCGCGTGCCGCCCGTCGTCGGCCGGCGACGTGACGCTGCGGTCGAACTGCGCCAGCTGGTCGGGGTCGAGCAGCAGCCGCACCGGCCGGACGGAGCCTCCCGTCAGGACGTCGGGGGTGAGCGCCGACCGCACCAGGTAGTCCTGCACGGTCTTCAGCGCGGCCACCACCTGGCTCTCCGTGAAGTGGGTGGTACGGCGCGCCGGGGGCAGGGCGACACCGGCGGCGCCGGTGTGGAACGCGGCGGCGGGGCTGCGCGCGTACAGGTCGTCGGGGTCACCGCCCGGGACCAGGCCCCGCGGGGCCAGCGGGACGATCGTGCTGCGCAGAGGCTCGGCGGGCCGGTCAGGCAGTGGCTGGAAGGGGCGGGCGCCCGCGTAGATGGCGGCGGCGAAGGCCAGGGCGACGACCAGGACGAGGGCGAGCGCGCCGGGGCGGGAGCCGCCGCGTGGCCGCCAGGCGGGGCGGCGGCGTACGGCCTCGGTGTGCTCGGCCAGGCGCTCCCGCGCGGAGTACTCCTGGAGCCGGGCAGCTCGGACGAACGACTCGTCGAAGACGACGGATCGGTACTCGTCCTCGCCACCGCCAGGGAGCCCCTCGGGCGCCCCCTCGGGCGGGTCGCCACTCCGTGCCATACCTTCAGGGTAGGTCGGCGGGACCTCCCGTAAACGCGCCCCGGGCGGGCGCTCAGGGCGGTTTCAGGGCGTGTGCGGTGCCGCCGGGAGAGGTGCCGGGGCGGTGTGGGCGGCGGAGGCCGAGGGGGCGGACGCGGTCGCGTGCGGCTCGTCGGAGCCGCTCCTCCCGGTCACGCCGGTCGCGCCGGTCGTCGCCGGGGCCGGGACCTGGTCGTCGCGGCTGCCGGAGGCGCCCCGGTACACGGCCGCGAAGGCGAGGGCGACCATGCCGACGCCCAGGAGCACGGCCAGGACCCAGGCCACCGGGCGGTGCCAGCGGGCGCTGGGCCGGTAGGGGCGCAGGGTGCCGCCGTGCGGGCCGTACGGTCCCTGGCAGTGGCCCCGGCAGCGGTCGTCGCCGTCGCCGTACTGGCCTTCGCAGCCGCACGCGGGGGTGGGCCCGTACGCGTCGTCGTACGCGCCGTCGGCGTTGCCGTCGGTGTCAGTGGAGGCGGCACGGGCTTGGGCGGCGGCCAAGAGCCGCTCGACGGCGGTCGGTTCGTGAAATGCGGCGGCCCGTACGAAGTCCTCGTCGAACACCACGGAGGCGAAGTCCTGGTCCGCGCCCCCGCGGTCGTCGTCGGGCTCCCAGCCGTCCTGGAACGGCTTGCCCCCCACGTCGTCCGGCACGCTTTCAGGGTAGTCGCGGGAGGGCGGTTCGGGCAGGGAGAGTGCGAAACCTCCCTGCCCTCGCGTCGCCCTCGCGCTCCTACCGGGTGTGGCCGTCGCCCGTGACGATGTACTTCGTCGACGTCAGCTCCGGCAGGCCCATGGGGCCGCGGGCGTGCAGCTTCTGCGTCGAGATGCCGATCTCGGCGCCGAAGCCGAACTGCCCGCCGTCCGTGAAGCGCGTGGAGGCGTTCACGGCGACCGTCGTCGAGTCCACCAGCTGGGTGAAGCGGCGGGCCGCGGCCTGCGAGGTGGTGACGATCGCCTCGGTGTGACCGGAGGACCAGAGCCGGATGTGCGCGACGGCGGCCTCCAGCGAGTCGACGACGGCCGCGGCGATGTCGTACGAGAGGTACTCCGTCTCCCAGTCCTCCGGCGTGGCCGCCACGACGGTGGCCTTGGAGCCGTCGCCGTACGAGACGACCCGCTCGTCGCCGTGGACGGTGACGCCCGCCTCGGCGAGGGCCTCCAGGGCGCGCGGCAGGAAGGCGTCGGCGATGTCGCGGTGGACGAGGAGCGTCTCGGCGGCGTTGCAGACGCTGGGCCGCTGCGCCTTGGAGTTGATCAGGATGTCGACGGCCATGTCGAGGTCGGCCTGGGCGTCGACGTAGACGTGGCAGTTGCCGGTGCCGGTCTCGATGACCGGGACGGTGGACTCCTCGACGACGGTGCGGATCAGCGAGGCGCCGCCGCGCGGGATCAGGACGTCGACCAGGCCGCGGGCGCGCATCAGCTCCCGTACCGAGTCGCGGGACTCGCCGGGCACCAGCTGCACGGCGTCGGCGGGGAGCCCGGCGCCGCCGACGGCGTCGCGCAGGACGCGGACGAGGGCGGTGTTCGAGGAGTACGCGGAGGAGGAGCCGCGCAGCAGTACGGCGTTGCCGGACTTCAGGCACAGGGCCGCGGCGTCGACGGTCACGTTGGGCCGGGCCTCGTAGATGATGCCGACGACGCCGAGCGGGACGCGGACCTGGCGCAGGTCGATGCCGTTGGGGAGGGTCGAGCCGCGCACCACCTCGCCCACCGGGTCGGGCAGCGCGGCGACGTCGCGGACGTCCGCGGCGATGGCCCGGACGCGCTCCGGGGTGAGCGTGAGGCGGTCGATGATCGACTCGCTGGTGCCGGCCTCGCGGGCGCGCGCCACGTCCTCGGCGTTCGCCTCGACGATCTCGCTGGTGCGGACCTCCAGCGCGTCCGCCATGGCGAGCAGCGCGTCGTCCTTCGTCGCGCGCGGCAGCGGCGCGATGTCGGCGGCGGCCGCGCGGGCCCGGTAGGCGGCGCGGGCGACCGGCGACATGTCGTCGAACGGCGTGATGGAGGGGGTGGGGGCGGAGTGCGAGGTCATGCCCGCAGGGTAATGCGCGGAGGGCGGGCATCCGTCACATATCCCGCACTGCGAGACGCCCGTCTCGGAATCGTCCCCTCGGTGAACCGGCGCGCGAACCGCCGCGCGTCGGCCGGCCGACCCGCAGCAACCGGCGACAGGCGGCGACACGCTCACGGCGCTCACGGCGCTCGCTGACGGCGCTCACGGCGACCATCCAGCGGCCGGCCCAGGTGACCGCCCCCGGACCGGCTCGCCGCGAGCACCGGTCAGTACGGGTGGACGCCGACGGGAGCCGCCGGTGGCGGGCCGTACCCCTCCGCGATCCGCAGGTGGTAGGTCTCCCGGTCGATGACCTCGAGGCCGACGATCTCCCAGGGCGGCAGCTTGGCGCTCTGCCGGTGCTCGCCCCACAGCCGTAGGGCCACCGCGGCGGCGTCGTGCAGGTCGCGGGCCTCTTCCCAGTACCGGATCTCGGCGTGGTCGTTGGCGTATCTGCTGGTCAGCAGGAACGGGTGGTCGTGCGCGAGCTGCTCCAGGGCTCGCCTGACCTCCGTCAGTGGCGCCTCCTGGCCCGAGACGCTGAGGGTGATGTGCCAGAGCTTCGACACCTGGCGGTCCCGGGGCTGCCGGTCGGGCTCGCGGACGGCCTCCGCGTCGCCGGCGGCGGCGTCACCGTGCCCGGCGTCGGCGAAATCGGCCCCGGCCTCGACACTCGTCAGGGCGCGTTCGGTCGTCCCTCGGGGCAGTGCCCCCGGGCGCGCTCGTCTCACCGGCGGCCTCCTGTTGATGCGTTCTCGTGCTGTCACCCCGCTTACCCCCCGACACAAAGTTGACCAGTCCTGAGCGGAACGTGGGGCTGTTTTGGTGAAGGTCTCCGGCGGATGGCGGGACTTTCAGCCGTTCTGGGGCTGGAGGACGACCAGATCGTCCCTGTGTACGACTTCTCTCTCGTATGCCGGACCCAGCTCCTTCGCGAGCTCTCGGGTGGAACGTCCCAGGAGCTGCGGCATCTCCTTGGCGTCGAAGTTCACCAGCCCGCGGGCGACGGCCCGGCCCGCGGCGTCGCGGAGCTCGACGGGGTCGCCGGCCGCGAAGTCGCCCTCGAAGCCCGCGATACCGGCCGGGAGCAGCGACTTCTTGCCCTGCACCACGGCGCGTACGGCGCCCTCGTCGAGGAGCAGCGCACCCTGCGGGGTCGAGGCGTGGGCGAGCCACAGCAGCCGGTTCGCCGAGCGCCGGCCGGTGCGCCGGAAGTACGTGCCGGTGTCGCGGCCCGCGAGGGCGTCGGCGGCCCGGCTGGCGGAGGTCAGGACGACGGGGATGCCCGCGGCGGCGGCGATCCGGGCCGCCTCCACCTTGGTCACCATGCCGCCGGTGCCGACGCCCGCCTTGCCCGCGGAACCGATCTCCACGCCTTCCAGGTCCTCCGGTCCGCGCACCTCCTCGATCCGCGAGGTGCCGGGCTTCGACGGATCACCGTCGTACAACCCGTCCACGTCGGAGAGCAGGACCAGCAGGTCAGCGCGGACGAGGTGGGCGACGAGCGCGGCGAGGCGGTCGTTGTCGCCGAACCGGATCTCGTCCGTGGCAACGGTGTCGTTCTCGTTGACGATCGGCACGGCACCCATGGCGAGGAGCTGGTCCAGGGTGCGGTAGGCGTTGCGGTAGTGGGCGCGGCGGCTGGTGTCGTCGGTGGTGAGCAGCACCTGGCCGACGCGTACGCCGTAGCGGGCGAAGGAGGCGGTGTAGCGGGCGACGAGCAGGCCCTGTCCGACGCTGGCGGCGGCCTGCTGGCGGGCCAGGTCCTTGGGGCGGCGGGCGAGGCCGAGGGGTGCGAGGCCGGCGGCGATGGCGCCGGAGGAGACCAGGACGATCTCCTTCTCGCCGCCGTCCCCGCCGCCGCGGACCTTGGCGAGTACGTCGACGAGGGCGTCGACGCGGTCGGCGTCGAGGCCGCCGGACGCGGTGGTCAGGGACGAGGAGCCGACCTTGACGACGATCCTGCGGGCTTCCGTTACGTACTGCCTTGCCACTGCTGTCACATGGGGAAATCTATGCCAGGGGCGGTGGTCGGCGCGCGCGTGTTTCAGCGCGTGGACAGCGCGCTGGACACGCCGACGCCGCACCGGGCCCCTCTCCGCGCGGGCACCCGACCCGCCGGGGGTGGGCGCGCGGGCCCCTCTCCACGCGGGCGCGCGGGCGCTGCTGGGGCGCCCGGCGTGAGCCGTCGCGAAAGCGGCCGAATCCGATCCCCCCGGCGTACGCGTCACCCGCGCGCGTGCCCCGCGCAGCCGGACCCCTACGCCCGATGGCCGCCACCCGTCCGCTCGCCGCCCGCGCCCGGCCCTCACGCCGCTTCCCGGGCCGCCTCTCCGGGAGTCGCCGTGCGTGGCGTGCGGGCGGTGGCGCGCGGGCCGCGCAGGTGCAGGCGGCGCAGGGCGGTGCCCGCGAGGCGCCGGGTCCGGCGGTAGGCGCGGCGCAGGATGCGGCGAGCGGCCGCGCGGACGGCGGCGCGCGGGCCCCCGGCGCCGCGGAGCTCGTACGCGGCGTCGGGGATGCCCGCCACCGGGTCGCGGAAGTGCGGGTACGCCAGGTACGCGCGGCCCCAGCGGCGCACGCGCTCCGGAGGCGTGCCCGCCTTCAGATACGCGACCACCTCTCGCAGCGCCTCCGGCTTGTTCAGCGCCACGCAGGTCAGCCGCAGCCGGTCCTCGGGCTTGAGCCGGCGCGCGACGCCCGGTGTCCAGTACGCGGCCATCAGGGGCGCCGCCAGCTCCATCTTGTGGCGCAGCACCTCGGGCGACTGCTTGAGCAGCACCGGCCCGAACTGCGGCAGCAGCGTGACGATGAACGGCCGCAGCATCAGCAGGTCGCGCTTCCGGCCCTTCGGCACGAGCCGGGCGATCAGCTCCATCAGCGCCTTCGCCGAGTCGAAGCGCAGGGTGTAACTCCCGCTCTTCGTCACGTGCTTGCCGTCCTCGCGGCCCACCAGGTAGTAGCAGACGTAGTCGGCGACCACCGAGACGCCGTTGCCGCGCAGGTACGCCTCCAGCGTGAACAGCGCGTCCTCGCCCGTACGCAGCGACTCGTCGAAGCGCATGCCGTGGCGCATCAGCAGTTCCCGCCGGAAGAGCTTCTGGGCGCTGAGCGTGTACTTGACGTTGGAGGTGAAGATGTCGGCGCGTTCGACGGTACGGCCCCACATCGACTTGGCGGCGTTGCGGTTGACTCCGACGGTCTTGCCGAGCACCACGTCCGTGCCCGCCCTGTCGGCCATCGCGACGAGCCGCTCCAGGGCCTCGTCGCCGAGGTAGTCGTCGGCGTCGAGGAAGAAGACGTACCGGCCGCGGGCCAGTTTCAGCCCGGTGTTGCGCGGGCCGCTGGGGCCACCGGAGTTGGTCTGCCGCACGACCCTCGTCGGCACGGCCGACCGGGCGGCGAACTCCTCCAGGTACTCGCCGGTGCCGTCCGTCGAGCCATCGTCGACGGCGATGATCTCCATGCGCTCCGGGCCGATGGTCTGCGCCTCGGCCGAGTCCAGGCACTTCACCAGGTACGGCATGGCTTCGTAGGCCCCGATGATCACGCTGACATCGGGAGTGACGGAAGCGTCGGGAGTGGTCTCAGGCATCGGCACCCACTACGGCGGTAAGCGGTGAACGGTAAACGGACGACGGCCGTCCGTCAGTGCGTCATGGTGCCCCCGAGCCGTGTCGCGCATGTGTCGGCACGCACAACGGCCCGTAAGTCCCCTTCGTACGAGGGACTTACGGGCCGTTGTGTGTACGCCGACGTCTACGGCGGTGTACGGCGATGTACGTCCGCGCCGCGTCAGGTCGCGACGGGGGCGGCCGCCTCCTCCGTGGTCTCCTCCGCGCCCTTCTCGGCCACGGTGTCGGTCACCACGTCCGCTCCCGCCGTGGCCTCCGCGTCCAGCTCGCCGATCCGCTGGCCGCCCAGCCGCTGCGCCACACCGCGGTTGCGGGCCTCCGCCTTGGTGGCGAGGGCACGGACCGCCGCGTTGAACCGCTCCATGGAGGTCGGCTCGTCCGGGCCCAGCAGGTACCGCTTGAGCCGCCGCCGCTCCGCCGCGAGGAGGTCGGCGGCCGGGTCGGCCACGGCCGCCAGCAGCTCGTCCAGCTCGGCGGCGCTGTTGGAGAGGATCACCGCGGCGCGGACCGCGGTGTTCTGGCGCTTGAACTCGTCGACGCCGAGCTCGGCGGAGTCGGTCACGGCGTACGGCTTGCCGCTCGCGATGAAGTCCGACACGACACTGGAGATGTCGGAGACCATGCCGTCGGACTCGTTGAAGCAGTCGTACAGCTTCGGCTCGGGGCCGGTGACGACGCGGTGCTCCCACCAGCCGAAGGAGCGCCAGTACGCGTCGTTCCACTGCGCGCGCAGCCGCTTGATCTCGGCGAGGCGGTGCGGGTCGGCGAGCGAGACGCGCGACTCCTCGGCTTCGTCGCCGCCCTTGCGGCCGGGGCGGCAGAGCTCGGCGATCCGGGCCTCGATACGGGCGAGCTCGGCGCGCGCCGCGCTCTGCGACGCCTGCGCGGCGGCGATCTCCTTCGCCCAGCGCGGGTCGGCGGCGCGGGCGGCGTTGGCGGCGGCGACCATCTTCTGCAGCCGCTCGTCGACGGCCTTGGCCTTCTTGTTGACCAGGCCGGTGAAGGGGTGCGGCTTGTAGATCACGCGGACCGGGCTCGGCGCGTTCAGCAGCCGCTTCATGATGTTCTCGCCGGCCAGCAGCAGCGAGGTGTTGCCCGGGTTGTTGTCCCAGCCCTCCCAGGTGGGGGCGTACAGGATGGTCGGGATCGGGTTCTTCGGCGTGCCCGTCCAGGTCGTGATCGGCGCGAGCTGCGGGCGGCCGACCTCGACGATGTCCTCGTCGCGGACGCCGACGTCGGCGAGCGCGTACCGGTCGCGGCCCGCCTGGCCGGCGGTCCAGACCTCGTCGTACACCTTGGAGAAGGGGTTGACGCTGGCGAGCTTGTCGCTGTCGCCGTGCCCGATGAAGACGTGCTTCATCGTCGGGACGCGCAGCATGTGGATGTTCTTGCCGACGTTGGCCGCGTAGAGCGTGACGCGGATCGAGGAGAAGTCCATCGCCATCAGGTGCTGCCCGCCGGGCACGCACAGGACCGGCACGGACGTCGGGTTGAGCTTCTTGACCAGGTTGCGCTCGCGCATGATGACGATCGGCCGGCCGTCGGCCTGCTCCATCGTCTCCAGCCACATGTTGACCTGGTACGCGGAGTCGTCGGAGCCCGAGAAGTACAGCGCGACGGTCGGCTGGTACTCGCCGAGCCAGGTGCCGACGGCCTTGAGGACCGCGCCCGCGGCCGGCACGCGGCGGCCCCGGCGCAGGTACGGGACGAGGACGAGGGTGTAGAGCAGGCCCAGCGCGAGGGTGGCGGCGACACCGGCGTACGCGACGGTGTTCGCGCCGGTGGCGGCGGCGATGATGACGCCCGCGACGGCCGGGATGTCGAGGTGCAGCATCTTCTCGGCGGACCGATTCAGCAGCGCGCGCGGCGGGGCGTCCGGGATGCGCACGGCGTGCAGGTCGATGTTGCGGGTGACGACCGGCATGGTGCGCCGCAGCCGGATGAGGGTGGCGAGGGCGCCCTGCGGGGCCTGGAGGCCGTAGAAGAGCAGGAAGCAGGCGACGGCGGCGTAGAAGACCGGCTGCTCGGCGAGGTTCTCGCGGGCGAGCAGCAGGATCAGCAGCAGCTGGCGCAGCAGGAAGCGGATCGGCAGGCCGGCTCTGACCTTGCTCAGCCGGTTGATCAAGTAGCTCTTCTTCTGGTGCAGATACCAGTCCGCGACATAGGTCACGGCACCGGCGGCCGCGAAGAACCAGAGGTTCGGGATGAGCGCGGCGAGCATGACGCACGGATAGCCCAGTCCCATCAGGACTGCCGCGGCCAGCTCCGACGCGCTGCCCACGCGTACCAGGCGAATGGCGGTCGAAATCACGAAGAACCTGCTCCAGAGGGGGGTGCCGGTTTATTCATTGCGATGCGGGGGGGTTCAGGAGCCACGGGCCCGTGAACCGGTGGTTCATGAACTCGAGGCCCGTGAACCCGGGGGTTCACGAACTCGGGCCCCTGTATTCGCGGTGAGGCGACACAGAGGCCCGAATTGCACATCAAGCGATCCAGATCATGAGATTCTGCGATCCGCCGAGTATTACACATCTCCCTGACGGTCCAGAACGGACGCCAGTGCCTGCTCGAAGCCCGACGCCTCGCTCGCACCGGCGGTCGGGTCCTGCTGTCGTACGTCGATGACGTGGCCGGTGAGCTCGGACAACAGCACGTCCAGCGAGGTCCGGGCCACGGCCTCGGAGGACAGCAGCGAGCCGGCCGGCTCCTGGCCGAACGCCTTCGTACGCATGGGGGTCGCGGTGCGCTCGGGGTTGACGCAATTCACCCGGATTCCATCGCCGGCCCATTCGTCGGCGAGGGCCTGGG
This sequence comes from Streptomyces sp. NPDC045998, assembly GCF_056430285.1. NCBI lineage: Bacteria > Bacillati > Actinomycetota > Actinomycetes > Kitasatosporales > Streptomycetaceae > Streptomyces > Streptomyces sp. NPDC045998. The sequence continues at coordinate 254,702 of NZ_JBWKLJ010000001.1, read as the reverse complement.
TGAGATTCACCATGGCGGCCTTGGTCGAGGAGTAAAGGCTGTACTCGGCGCGGCCGCGGGTGTAGCTGGAGGAGGTGTAGAGCAGCAGCTGCCCCTTGGTCTCGACCAGGTATTTGTACGACGCGCGGGCGATGTGCACGGGCGCGAGGTAATTGACGTTGAGCGCTTCCTGAATGGTGGCGCTGTCGGTCTCGGCGAGCTTGCCGATGCGCAGCACGCCCGCGGTGTTGATCACGTAGTCGATGCGGCCGCTCTCCGCGTACGCCTTGGCCAGCGCGGCGTCGACGTGGTCGGGGTTCTCCACGTGGGTGCCGGTGGTGGAGCGGCCCAGCGCGTAGACCGTGGCGCCGTAGCGCTCGGCGAGAGCGGCGATGTCGGCGCCGATGCCGTACGAGCCGCCGAAGACGACGACGGTCTTGCCGGAGAGCTGCTCGCGGTAGGCGGCCTCGTCGGCCTGGCGGGGCGCGGCGGTGGAGGCCAGCTGGAAGAGCTTGTCGGCGATGAAGACGTCGACCGGCTGGGTCACCTTCATGTTGTACTCGTCGCCCGGCACGACGTGGATCGGCACGTCGGGCAGGTACTTCAGCACGACGGAGCAGTCGTCGGTGGCCTGGAAGTTGGGGTCGCCGGCGGCGACCTCGTACGCCTTGCGGATCGTGGAGAGCTTGAACGCCTGCGGGGTCTGGCCGCGGCGCAGCCGGGAGCGGTCCGGGACGTCGGTGATGAACTCGCCGTCCTCGCCGTGGGTGCGGGTCACGATGATCGTGTCCGCGGACGGGATGGCGACGTCGACGGCCTGGTAGCGGTCGAGGGCCTCGACACAGTCCTTGATCACACGCTGTGACAGAAGCGGACGGACGGCGTCATGGAAGAGGACGTTGCGGTCCTCGCCCTCCGCGAGCCCCTCGCCGAGGGCGCGGATGGCGCGCTCAGTCGTCTCGTTGCGGGTGGCGCCGCCCTCCAGGACGCGGGTGACCTTGGTCAGCCCGGCCTTGGCGATGATCTTCTCGACGTCGGGCACGAAACCAGGCGCCATCAGCACGATCACGTCGTCGACGGACTCGGCCTGCTCGAAGATCGTCAGCGTGTGCTCGATGACCGCCTTGCCCGCGATCTTCAGCAGCTGCTTGGGAATCGCGAGGCCCACCCGCTGGCCGGTACCACCGGCCAGGACGACTGCTGTGGTGCGGGTCTTGGCTTCATGCGGCGCTGACACAGAACGACCTACCTTGCGACGACGGGGGGACGGGCTGATGGTCGCACTCTCCGTGACCGTCCCGCAAGGCGGACAGCAGGCCCCCGGCACCGGGTGGACACCCCGTGTTCACCGCGTGGCCTGGGGAGTTGTTCCGGTATCCGGAAGGGCGTTCGGTGACCGACGCCACACGGGGGACGGCGGAGTGTGATGACGGTGTGCGGAGCCGGTTACTTGACCGGCACATCGGCGACATTGACCAGCAGGTCGTTGGTGTCGGCGTACGCCGGGCGGACCCGCACGTACTGCTGCGGGAGGCCCCGCAGCCTGCGGGCCACGATGCGCAGCAGGGCGTAGGGGCGCTTCTTGCGCAGCCGCGTGCCGGGGTAGCCGAAGACGGGGCCCTTGTCGACGATGTCGTCGAGGACGCGGGCGAGGCGGACGGGCTCGGCACCGGGCGCGTACCGCACGAGCAGGTCCCACCACTGGTTGGCCGCGGTCTGGTGGGCGGCGGGGCCGGCGGCCGGGAAGGTGAAGCGGAACCGTCCGTCGCCCTGCCAGGTGCCGGGGTACGTGAGGTCGACGGAGCCGCGGCCGCGGCGGCGCACGATCAGGGTGGGGGCGTCCGGTGCCGGCGCGGCGCCGATCAGTTCACCGGAAACGGTGATCTCCCCCCGCGAGACCTGGACATCGGCGGCCTCGGCGTGGACGGGGCGCACCCAGGAGCGGAGCAGGAGCTGCTTCTTGGGCTTGCTGGGGTACGGGACGAGGGTGCGTACGCCGTCGGTGACGCGGTCCCGGGCGCGCATCGCGCCGCGCTGGTCTATGGAGCGGGTGGTGATGCGGACGCGGCGCCCGGAGCCGGGCAGTTCCACCGACCCCTCCCAGATGCCCTCGTGGAACACGGCGTCCGCCGGGATGGTGGCGCGGCCCTCGGAGTCGAAGGGGAAGCGGTGGTCGTCGGTGCGGTCGTCGGTGCGTACGCAGGCGAGGTGGAGTCCGTCGCGGTGCGGGCCGGCGAGCGTGACGGTCACGGCGCCGTCGGGCTCGACCACGCAGTCGGCGACGGGGGCGTAGCCGCCGGCCTCGGCGCGCTGGGCGGCGGCGGTGCGCAGCTCCCCGAAGAGCCGCTCGTACTGCTCGGCGACCTGGGCGGGGTGGAAGCGGCGGGCGTTGCGCAGGGCGGCGGCGCCCATCTTGCGGCGCAGTTCCTCGTCGTCGATGAGGCTCAGCAGCGCGGTGGCGACCGCGTCGGCGTCGCCCACGGGTACGAGGATGCCGTCCTCGCCGTCCTTGAGGATCTCGCGCGGGCCGTAGTCGCAGTCGGTGGAGACCACCGGCAGGCCGCAGCGCATCGCCTCGACGAGCGTCATGCCGAACGACTCGTGGCGCGAGGTCGACGCGGCGATGGCGCCCTTCGCCCACTCCGGCTCGATGGGCGAGTGCGGGCCCATGAGGCGGACGCTGTTGTACAGGCCGAGCTCCTCGATGCGGGCGAGGAGCTTGTCCCGCTCGGTGCCCCAGCCGTAGATGCGCAGGTCCCAGTCGGGACGGGCCTTGACGACCTTGGCGAAGGCGTCGATCAGGACGTGGTACTGCTTCTCCGGGGAGAGCCGCCCGGCGGCGACCACCGTCTTCCCGGAGACGTCCGACGGCGCGACGGGCGGCTCCGGCACGCTGTTGGGGATGGCCAGCACGCGCGTGGCGGGCAGCGGCATCCGCTCGCGCCACACCCGGGCGTCGCCCTCGGAGACGGTGACGTACGCGTCGAGCGCGTCGAGGTGCGCGTACATCTCCTTGCGCAGGGCCGTCTTGTGGTGATGGTGCGTCATGTGCTCCTGGCCGATGAGCACGGCGCCGGAGGGCGCGAACTGCGCGACGTACGCGGAGAGTCCGGGGCGGGTGCCGATGACGACGTCCGCGTCGGAGCCCGCGGTGGCGTAGTGCGCCCGGACGCGCTCGTCGGTGAGCTTGCCGTACTCCTTGTAGCGCGCTTCGTTCCGGGGGAAGAACTCGGCGGGCTGGAGCAGGAGCGGGTGCTCCTTCTCGTTGGTGGGCGAGGAGGGGCGGGTGTCGACGAGCGGGACGACGGTGATGCGGGGGTCGATGTCGAAGAGCGGGATGTCGCGGTGCCGGAAGACCGACACGATCTCCACCTCGTGGCGGTCGGCGAGCTCTTCCGCGAGGTTGAGCGTGGTGCGGATGGTGCCGCCGATGCCGTAGATGGTGTGGATGAGGAAGGAGATCTTCATCAACGCTCCGTTCGATGTGCCGGGGGCGGTTCTGCTCGGCCCCTCGTAGCTAGACGGCTGTTCGACGGCTGAGGTTGTGCGCGAACGGAGGCAATCCGTCCGAGCCGGCTCGCAGGGTGCCGATCCCGGGGGCCGGTGTGGCGCAGAGCCCCGGGCGCGTGGCCCCGGCCGACGGGGTGCCGCGCACCGCGAAGGCACGGCCGCGTGGCCCCGGCCCGCGCGGCGCCGGGCACCGCGAAGGCACGGCCGCGTGGCCCCGGCCCGCGTGGCGCCGGGTGTCGCGGAGCCCGCGAGGGCTCCCGGCGGACCGGACAGCCCGCGAGAGGTCCCGGCGGACCGGACTAGAAGGGCTCGAAGCCCTCGAACTCGCGGAGCGCCTCGTCGCGCTCGGCGTCGCGGTCCTTGCGGCGCTGGGCCGCGGGGCGCGGGGCCTCGAAGCGGTGGTCCTCGCCGCGGCGGCCGAGCATCTCGGCGCCCGCCATCATCGTGGGCTCCCAGTCGAAGACGACCGCGTCGTCCTCGGGGCCGATCGCCACGCCGTCGCCGGCGCGGGCACCCGCCTTCATCAGCGCCTCCTCGACACCGAGGCGGTTGAGGCGGTCGGCGAGGTAGCCGACGGCCTCGTCGTTGGTGAAGTCCGTCTGGCGCACCCAGCGCTCCGGCTTCTCGCCGCGCACCCGGAAGAGGCCGTCCTCCTCGCGCGTGACGCTGAAGCCGGTGTCGTCGACCGCCTTCGGGCGGATGACGATCCGGGTCGCCTCCTCCTTGGGCTTGGCCGCGCGCGCCTTCGAGACGATCTCGGCGAGCGCGAAGGAGAGCTCCTTCAGACCCGTGCGGGCCACGGCCGAGACCTCGAAGACGCGATAGCCGCGCTCCTCCAGCTCCGGGCGGATCATGTCGGCGAGGTCCTGGCCGTCCGGGATGTCGATCTTGTTGAGGACGACGATGCGCGGGCGGTCGTCGAGGCCGCCGTACTGCTTCAGCTCCTCCTCGATGACGTCGAGGTCGGAGACCGGGTCGCGGTCGGACTCCAGGGTCGCCGTGTCCAGGACGTGGACGAGGACCGAGCAGCGCTCGACGTGGCGCAGGAACTCGAGGCCGAGGCCCCGGCCCTGGCTGGCGCCCGGGATGAGGCCCGGCACGTCGGCGATCGTGTAGACGGTGGAGCCGGCGGTGACCACGCCCAGGTTCGGCACGAGGGTGGTGAACGGGTAGTCAGCGATCTTGGGCTTCGCGGCGGAGAGCACCGAGATCAGCGAGGACTTGCCGGCGCTGGGGTAACCCACCAGGGCCACGTCCGCGACGGTCTTGAGCTCCAGGACGATGTCGCCGGACCGGCCGGGCTCGCCGAGCAGCGCGAAGCCGGGCGCCTTGCGGCGCGCGGAGGCCAGCGCGGCGTTGCCGAGGCCGCCGCGGCCGCCCTCGGCGGCGACGTACGAGGTGCCGTGGCCGACCAGGTCGGCGAGGACCTCGCCGTTCTTGTCCAGCACGACGGTGCCGTCCGGCACGGGCAGGATCAGGTCCTGGCCGTCCTTGCCGGAGCGGTTGCCGCCCTCGCCGGGCTTGCCGTTGGTGGCCTTGCGGTGCGGGGAGTGGTGGTAGTCCAGCAGGGTGGTGATCGACTGGTCGACGACCAGGATCACATCGCCGCCACGGCCGCCGTTGCCCCCGTCGGGGCCGCCGAGCGGCTTGAACTTCTCCCGGTGAACGGAGGCACAGCCGTGGCCTCCGTTACCCGCGGCGACATGCAGCTCGACGCGGTCCACGAAGGTGGTCATGTCCTATGCCTCCAGTTACGTAGGAATTGTCTTCGGTGCAACAAGCGAAAGGCGGACCCGCTTCCCGATACGGGAAGTGAGGTCCGCCTCTCGTAAGTGGCTTAGGCAGCCGGAACGATGTTCACGACCTTGCGGCCGCGGTGCGTACCGAACTGAACCGCACCGGCCTGCAGCGCGAACAGCGTGTCGTCGCCACCACGGCCGACACCCGTGCCCGGGTGGAAGTGGGTGCCACGCTGGCGGACCAGGATCTCACCGGCGTTGACGACCTGACCGCCGAAGCGCTTCACGCCGAGCCGCTGAGCGTTGGAGTCGCGACCGTTCCGGGTGGACGATGCGCCCTTCTTGTGTGCCATGTCTCCTCAGTCCCTTACTTCGCGGCCGTCGGGATCGCCGTGACCTTGATCGCCGTGTACTGCTGGCGGTGGCCCTGACGACGGCGGTAGCCGGTCTTGTTCTTGTAGCGCAGGATGTCGATCTTGGCGCCCTTGTGGTGGTCCACGACCTCGGCCGTGACCTTGATGCCGGCCAGCACCCACGGGTCGCTGGTCACGGAGTCGCCGTCGACAACGAGCAGGGTCGAGAGCTCGACCGTGTCGCCAACCTTGGCAGTGGAAATCTTGTCAACCTCAACGATGTCGCCGACAGCAACCTTGTGCTGGCGACCACCGCTGCGCACGATGGCGTACACGGTTCTCTCCTTGCTCGTGAACGGGAACTCCTGATGCCAGCCGCTCGCACGGACCGGCGAGGTCCGTGACTATCCGGGTGGATGAGCGGCCTCTCCGACCGGGGCCGATGGCCCGCCGGAGGAAGGTGCTCAGGAGCTGGCGCGCATGGAAACACGCCGACGGTCAAGGTTACGGGGCGCGGGTGGAGGGGTCAAACCGGGCCGGTGGACGGTATGGCCGTCCCCCTTGGGCGTCATTACCGGCCCGGACCGGCGACCGGCCGACCGGTTGCGTTTTCTCTCCCACGTATGCTCACTCCGCGAAGAGGCACTGGGAAAGGCGTCAGAGTGAACTACAGGGTCCAGCCCACCGCGCAGGTCGACGAGACCGCTGAGATCGGGGCCGGCAGCAGCGTCTGGGAGCTCGCCCAGATCCGGGAGAACGCGCGGCTCGGCGAGGCCTGCGTGGTCGGGCGCGGCGCGTACATCGGCACCGGCGTCCGCATCGGCGACAACGTCAAGATCCAGAACTACGCCCTGGTGTACGAGCCCGCCGAGCTCGCCGACGGCGTCTTCGTCGGGCCGGCGGTCGTGCTCACCAACGACCACAACCCCCGGTCGGTGGACCCCGAGGGCCGGCAGAAGCGGGGCAGCGACTGGGAGGCCGTCGGGGTGAAGGTCGCCGAGGGCGCCTCGCTCGGCGCGCGGTCGGTGTGCGTCGCCCCGGTCCGCATCGGACGGTGGGCGATGGTCGCGGCAGGCGCCGTGGTCACCAAGGACGTGCCCGACTTCGCCCTGGTCGTCGGTGTCCCGGCCCGTCGGATCGGCTGGGTCGGCCGGGAGGGCGTCCGGCTGGTCGAGCGGGACGGGGAGCCCGGGGTCTGGGCCTGCCCGAAGACCGGCGCGCTGTACGAGGAGAAGGACGGGGTCCTGTCGGAGCGCGGGGACCTCTCCGCCTGAGGCTGAGCCGAGGGCCGGCCGCCCGGAGTGACCAGCCACACAGGCGACCGCGGCTCCGCCACAGAACCGGACACGCACATCAAGCGTCCGATAGCATGGACGCATTTTGCCTTGAGGGAAGGGTTCCACCACTGTCATGCCGCTCGGATCAAGCGGACGCCGGCCACGCGTTCTGTATCTCGCGTATTTCTTTCCGCCCAGCCGTGCAAGTGGTGTCTTCAGAGGCCGCGCCACTGCGAACCACTTCGCCGAAGCCGGCTGGGACGTAACCGTCTGCACGGCCCCCCGCGAGTTCTTCGAGACGTACCTGCAGAACGCCTGCGACCCCTCCCTCGAGGACACCGTCGACCCGCGCGTCCGGGTGGTCCGGCCCCCCATGGCGTACTACGCGTGGGAGAAGGACGTCCGGCAGTTCGGCCGCCTGCGCCGCAACTTCCCGACCCTCGCCGCGAGCTTCTACAAGCTCTTCCAGACCAAGGTCCTTCCCGAGCACTACCTCTCCTGGATCCCGGGCGTCCTCACCCACGCCGTGAAGGCGCACTTCAAGGAGAAGTTCGACCTCATCATCGCCACCGGGAACCCGTTCGCCTCCTTCATCGCGGCGCACATGCTCAGCAAGCTGCTGAAGATCCCGTACGCGGTGGACTACCGCGACGCGTGGACCTTCAACCAGTTCACCGAGCAGCTGAAGTTCAAGGAGGACAGCAAGGCCTTCGAGTGGGAGGCGAAGGTCCTCCGTGACGCCTCCGAGGCCGTCTTCGTCAACGACGGCATGCGGCAGTGGCACATCGAGCGCTACCCGTACGCCGCCGAGCGCATGACCGTGGTGCCCAACGGCTGGGAGCCGGAGCTGCTCGGCGACTCCGAGTTCGTCCCGCCCGCCCCGGACCGCCCGCTGCGCTTCGGCTACCTGGGCACCGTCACCTCGTACCTTCCCCTCGACGAGCTCTTCGACGGCTGGCGCATCGCACGCAGCCACCCGCTGCTCCGGGACGCCGAGCTGAACATCCACGGCCACCTGGGCTTCTTCCCCGCCGACGTGGCGACGCTGACGAAGCGGCTGCCGCTGGAGGAGAACATCGGGGTGCGCTACCACGGCGCCTTCGGCAAGACCGAGGCCAAGGCCGTGTACGCGCAGACCGACGCGCTGGTCTTCTGCGTGCCGGGCGCGCGGTACGTCACCTCGGGCAAGGTCTTCGAGTACATGGCCTCCGGCAAGCCGATCGTCTCGGTGCACAAGCCCGACATCGCCGCCACCGAGGTCCTCGACGGCTACCCGCTCTGGTTCGCCGGCGGTGAGCTCACCGCGGAGCAGGTCGCGAAGTCGTTCATCGCCGCCGCCGAGGCCGCCCGCGCGGTCGACCGCACGCAGCACGAGCTCGCCGTCGAGCACGCCCACAAGTACACCCGTGCGGCGACGCTCGGCCCCTGGGAACAGCGGATGCGCAAGCTGGTGGAGGAGCACCGATGAGCACCCACGTCCTCTATCTCGCGCTCGGGGAGTCCCGGGTCCGCGGCACCCGCGTCCACGTCGAGAACCTGGCCGCCGCCGGACGCGAGGTCGTCCTGGTGGTCTCCGCTCACGCGGCGTGGGACGACCTGCCGGAGATCCCCGGCGTACGGGTCCTGCGGGCCGGGCTCAACAAGAAGGGCTCCGCCTGGCGGTCCGCCCGCAAGCTGGTCCTCGCCAAGGACGGGCCGCTGAAGGGCGCCGACCTCCTCGTCGCGGGTGACGCGCAGGCGCTCCCGGTCGCCTGGACGGCCCTGCGCCGCCGCCCGGGCCTGGAGTTCCGGCTGGAGCCGTACGAGAGCACGGAGCGGGTCACCGAGCCGGCCGACCTCGCGGTGGTCACGCCCTGGTACCCCTCCCCCAACAACCCGTTCGCCGGGTCGTTCGTGCAGGCCGCCAACGAGGCCGTCGGGCACCACTACGACCGGATCTCGATCCTGCACACGGAGGACTGGCCCGGCAGCGCCGATCCGCTCCTCCAGGACGCGATCAAGGCCACCGCCGAGCGGTTCCTGGAGCGGCGCGAGCTGATCCCGGTGCTGGACACGCCCGAGGGCGTCGTCACGCGCGTGCCGGTGCCCATCAGCGTCCGCCGCAATTACGCCGTCTGGGTCGCCCGCCAGGAGGAGGCCCTGCGCAAGGCCCTGCCCACCGGCCGGATCGAGGCGCCCGTGATCCACGCGCACACCGGCATCTACGGCGGTGTCCTGGCCATGCACCTGGCCCGGCCCGACGCGCGCATCGTCGTCACCGAGCACTCCTCCTTCCTGGAGAAGATCTTCCGGCAGCCGGCCGGGCGCAAGCTGTACGACGAGGTGCTGCACCGCGCCGACGAGTTCCTCTGCGTGAGCAAGCACCTGCGCGACCAGATCGTGAGCGAGTTCCCGCACCACGACGGCAAGATCCGCATCGTGCCGAACGTGATCGACTTCGAGCGGTTCACCGCTGAGGCGAAGCCTTCCGAGAAGCTGCTCAAGTGGCTGTACGTCGGCCGGCTGCTCCCCGCGAAGGGTGTCGTCCCGCTGCTGGAGGCCTTCGCGCTCGTCGCCGAGAAGGAGCCCGAGGCCACGCTGACCATGGTCGGCGCGGGCTCCCTGCGCGAGCAGCTGCTGGAGCGGGCGGAGGAGCTCGGGCTGGGCGACCGCTTCACGATCCTGCCGCCCGTGCAGCCCGAGGAGGTCAACGGCCTCATGCACCAGTACGACCTCCTGGTGCACGCCAGCCGCGCCGAGACCTTCGGCATGACCGTCGTCGAGGCCAACGCCGCGGGCCTGCCCGTGCTCGTCACCCGCAGCCGCGGCCCCGAGGAGACCCTCGCCGGCATAGAGGAACTGGCCGGCGGGCTCATGGACGTCAGCGACGACCCCCAGGTCATCGTCGACGCCTACTGGGAGCTGCGCGAGCGCTTCGACCAGCTCGACCTGGACAAGGCCCGGGAGGTGCTGGTCTCCCGGTACAGCCGCGCGGTCGTCGGCCGCCGGCTCATCGAGGTGTACGAGGACCGGGCCCCGGCCATCGAGCCGGACCCGGAGCCCGAGGACGCGGTCGACGCCGAGGTCGCCGCGGCCGTAGCGGCGGTCGAGGCGCGGGCCGCGCAGGCGGAGGACGGCGCGGCCGGCCCCGCGGCGGCTCCCGGCCGGGCCCTCCTCCTCGCCTACACCCCCGCCCGGCCCCGCCGCGTCGCCGACTACGCGAACTACCTGGCCGCCCGGGGCGTCGAGGTCCACCTGGTCACGGCCAGGGAGGGCGCCTGGACGCGTACGCAGCTCGACGAGCGCGTGCAGGTCCACAACATCGAGAAGGCCGAGCAACGGCTGCTCATCCCGCGCGGTGAGCGTTTCGTCGTCTACCGCGCCCCGCGCGCGGTGCTGCGGCGCGTGGACCGGCTGGCCGGCCGGCAGCGCGACAAGGTGGCGCCCGAGCTCGCCGTGAAGGCGACCTGGCGCGCCCACAGCAAGCTGGCGGGCAGCTTCCACAAGAAGGTGTTCCACCGCGGCTACCGGGTGGTGCGCCCGCGCATCTACGCGAAGATCGCCGAGCGGGAGATCCTGCCCCAGCTGCGGCTGGACCCGACGGACTTCGTGGTCGCCTGCGACACCAACGCGGCCCCGACGGCGTGGCGGATCGCGCAGGCCCATCCGGAGCTGCGCGTCACCAACGAGATGGACCGTGCCAGGTTCGAGCACCTGCCGGTGGTGGACACCACCGCGTCCTGATCCGCACCGCGTACGCACGACGGCCGGTTCCCCCGTGGGGAACCGGCCGTCGTGCGTACGCGCACCTCCGAGGGTGGACGGAGAAACGGCGAGGCCCCGCCGCGGTACGCGACAGGGCCTCGCCGGTGGAGTACGTCGGAGAGCGTCAGCCGCCGATGACGACGCGGCGCACGCCCTTCCAGGCGGCCGGGTCGGTGGTGCGGCGGCCGTCGACCAGCACGGTGACGTCCGGCAGGTCCGCCGGGGTCAGGGTGCGGTACTCGGCGTGGTCGGCCTGGAGGATCGCGGCGGTGACCTTCTCGCCCCGGTGGGCGGTCAGGCCGTGCGCCTCGAGCTCCTCGGCGGTGTACATCGGGTCGGAGACGAACGGCACCGCGCCGCGCGCCTTGAGGGCCTCGACGGTCGGGAAGACGCCGGAGAAGGCGGTCTCCTTCACGCCACCGCGGTACGCGGCACCCAGCACGAGCACGTTGACGCCGGTCAGGTCGCCGTACGCGGCGGCCAGCAGGTCGACGGCGTACTCGGGCATCGCGGCGTTGGCCTCGCGGGCCGAGCGCACGACGGTCGCCTCCGGGTCGTTCCACAGGTACATCCGCGGGTAGATCGGGATGCAGTGGCCGCCGACGGCGATGCCCGGCTGGTGGATGTGGCTGTACGGCTGCGAGTTGCAGGCCTCGATGACCTTCTTGACGTCGATGCCGTTCTGGTCGGCGAAGCGGGCGAACTGGTTCGCCAGGCCGATGTTGACGTCGCGGTACGTCGTCTCCGCCAGCTTGGCGAGCTCGGACGCCTCGGCGGTGCCCAGGTCCCACACGCCGTTGGCCTGCGGCAGGTCCTTGCGCTCGTCGAAGTCGAGGACCTGCTCGTAGAACTCCACGCCGCGCCGGGTGGAGGCCTCGTCGATGCCGCCGACGAGCTTGGGGTAGCGGCGCAGGTCGGCGAAGACGCGGCCGGTGAGGACGCGCTCCGGGGAGAAGACCAGGTGGAAGTCCTCGCCGGCCTTCAGGCCGGAGCCCTCCTCCAGCATCGGCGCCCAGCGGGTGCGGGTGGTGCCGACCGGCAGGGTGGTCTCGTAGGAGACGAGGGTGCCGGGCTTGAGGCCCTTGGCGATCGCCTTCGTCGCGGAGTCCATCCAGCCGAAGTCCGGGGTGCCCTCGGCGTCCACGAACAGCGGGACGACGACCACGACGGCGTCGGACTGGGCGACGGCGGCGGTGGTGTCGGTGGTCGCGGACAGCAGCCCGGCGCCGACGGTCTCCTTGAGGAGGCGGTCCAGGTCGTGCTCGCCGGGGAAGGGCTCGGTGCCGGCGTTGACCAGCTCGACGACCTTCTCGTTGACGTCCGCGCCGATGACCTTGTGGCCCTTGGCGGCGAACTGCACGGCGAGCGGCAGGCCGATCTTGCCGAGCGCGACTACACAGATATTCATCGGGTCAGTTTCCTCTTCACACGGGACATCGTTTGGCGCAGTCGCTTGCCCACGCCGGGCGAGGGCTCCCAGAGCGGAGCCGTGGTGATCACCAGCCGCCCCTTGGGGTTGGCGTTGGCGGAGACACGGTACGGGACCCGCTCGCGCCAGCGCCGGGCCAGCGGCAGCGGCTGGCCGCGGACCGGTACCGGGATCTCGTACACGGAGCCCGCCACGTCCACGTAGACGCGGATGCCGAGCTTGGCCCGGTGGGCTTCCAGGGGGAGCCGGACGCGCAGCACCGTGCCGGTGCCGTCGGCCGTCTCCTCGCGGGTCTGCTCGCCGGGCGGGGCGGGCGGCAGGTCGGTGCCGGCGGGCAGCCGGCGGCCGCCGGGCTTGTCGGCGCTCTTGGGCATGGCCTTGGCGGCCGCCCGTACGGTGGCCGAGCCGGTCTCGCCGGTGACGGGGATCCGCACCGCGAGCCGGACGGCCATCTGGTCGGCGTCCTGCTCCCAGTCGGCGGCCAGCAGCGCCGTACCCTCCGCCAGCTGCCGGGGTACGGCTTCCGCGATGACCTCGAAGAGCCGGTCGGGCAGCCCGAGGCGGGCGTCCCGGAAGCCGGGGTAGCGGGCGAAGGCGCGGCCGTTCTCCAGCAGGAACGGCGGGGCGCCGTGCTCGGTCTCGTCCGCGATGGCGCGCACCAGCTCGTCGACGGCGCCGCGCTGGGCGAGCCCGATGCGTACGCGCCGCTTCACGTCGAGCTTGTCGCGGATGGCGTCGGTGAAGTAGAGGTCCGCGAGCCGGGCGATGCCCGCGCACACCTCGGTCTGCGTCTCCCGGTCCAGGGTGGGGAAGTCCTCCTGGATGAGCTTGGCGAGCTCCCAGGTGAAGTGGCGCTGGAAGACGGCGTCCCGCTTCGGACCGGCCTCGATCAGCTCCGCCGCGCGCCGCATGATCTCGCTGACGCAGTGAAGGCGGGCGAGGTGGTTGGCGCGGTAGGTGATGTTGGAGGCGTCGCCGCGCTTGACCGCGTAGTAGCAGGTGTAGTCGGCGACGACGGAGATCTTGGCGGCCCGGACGCACGCCTCGATGGTGAACGGCTGGTCGGAGCCGACCGGCATGTCCTCGGGGAAGCGCAGCTTGTACTTCTCCACCAGTTCGCGCCGGAACAGCTTGGTGTTGGCCAGCGTGAACGGCAGCGCCGAGTCGTACAGGCTCACGTCCGGGTCGCTCTGCTTGAAGAGCGCCTGGTGGACGTAGCGGCCGTTGGTGCCGACCATCTTGCCGACCACGATGTCCGAGCCGTGCTTGTCGGCACAGGCGACCATCCGCTCCAGCGCTTCCTCGCCGAGGTAGTCGTCGGAGCCGATGAAGTACACGAACCGGCCGGTGGCCACCTCCAGCGCCCGGTTGCTGGGCGCGGCGGGGCCGCCGGAGTTCTCCTGATGGATCACCTTGACAGTGCCCGGGTACTTTTCCGCGAAGCGGTCCAGTTCCCGGCCGCTGTCGTCGGTCGAGCCGTCGTCGACGGCCACGACCTCGAGCCGGTCCAGGCCGATGCTCTGCCCGACGAGCGAGTTCAGACACTCGGTCAGGTACGGCATCGTGTTGTAGACGGCTACCACGACGGTGACATCGGGCGTGGTCAACTCGCTGAGTCCTCCGGGGAGAGCCGCACGGTGACACCGCTGTTGGCGGACTCGAGGACCGCGGCGGCCACCTCCACCGTACGGAGCCCCTGGCGCAGCGTGCAGATGTCCTCCGACTCGCCGAGCACGGCGTCGCGGAAGAGCTCGTGCTCGACCAGGAGCGGCTCGCGCTTCGGGATGGCGTAGCGGATCATGTCGCCCTCGGCGACACCGCGGAACGCGCGCAGCGCCTCCCACTCGGTCGCCACGGCGGCGTTCGAGTAGAAGGTGAGGTCGGCGGTGAGGGTGTCGGCGATGAAGCAGCCGCGCTCACCGGTGACGGAGGTGAAGCGCTCCTTCAGCGGGCTCAGCCAGTTCACCAGGTGGTTGACCATCGTGCCGTCGGACAGCTGGCCGACGGCGGAGACCATGTCCTCGTGCGGGCGGCCGGACTTGGACACCGTGTGGGCGGCGATGGAGGTGTACTCCTGGCCCGTCACCCAGCCGGTCAGGTCGATGTCGTGCGTCGCGAGGTCCTTGACCACGCCGACGTCCGCGATGCGGTGCGGGAAGGGGCCCTGGCGGCGGGTGACGACCTGGTAGACGTCGCCCAGCTCACCGGCCTCCAGGCGGGTGCGCAGGGAGCGCAGCGCCGGGTTGCAGCGCTCGATGTGGCCGACGCCGGCCACCAGGCCGCGCGACTCGAACGCCTCGACGAGGCGGCGGGCGCCCTCGACGGTGTCCGCGACGGGCTTCTCGACCAGGGCGTGCACGCCGGCCTCGGCGAGCTTCAGGCCGACTTCCTCGTGCAGCGCGGTCGGGCAGGCGACGACGGCGTAGTCGATGCCCAGCGAGATCAGTTCCTCGACGGTGGACAGGACGGGCGCGCCCTGGGCCCAGCCGTTCTTGTCGCCCATCGGGTCGACGACTCCGACGAGGGTCACGCCGTCGAGCCCGGCCAGTACGCGGGCGTGGTGGCGTCCCATCGAGCCGAGGCCGATGAGGCCGGCCCGCAGTCCAGCAGCAGTCACAGGTTCTCTCCCAGCGCGTTCACGGCGGTGACGATGCGCTCCAGGTCGTTCTGGGTCAGCGAGGGGTGCACGGGCAGCGAGACGACCTCGGCCGCGGCCTTCTCCGTCTCGGGCAGGTCCCAGGTGCGGCCCGCCTTCTGGTCCGGCTCCCAGTACGGCTTCAGCCGGTGGATCGGGGTGGGGTAGTACACGGCGTTGCCGACGCCGGCCTCGGTGAGCTTCGCCATCGCGGCGTCGCGGGCGCCCTCACCGCCGGTCACGCGGATCGTGTACTGGTGGTAGATGTGGCGCGCGCCCTCGGCGACGACCGGCGTGACGACGTTCGCGGCGGTGATGTGCTCCGAGAGGTACGCGGCGTTGGCGATGCGCTGCTCGGTCCAGCCGTTGAGCTTGCCGAGCTGCACGCGGCCGATGGCGGCGTTCACGTCGGTCATGCGCATGTTGGCGCCGACGATCTCGTTCGCGTACCGCTGCTCCATGCCCTGGTTGCGCAGCAGGCGCAGGGTGCGGGCGATCTCGGCGTCCGCGGTGGAGACCATGCCGCCCTCGAGGGAGTGCATGTTCTTCGTCGGGTAGAAGCTGAAGGTGCCGCCGGTGCCGAAGGCGCCGACCGGGGTGCCGTTCAGGGCCGCGGCGTGCGCCTGGCAGGCGTCCTCGACGACCGCGAGCTTGTGCTTGTCGGCGATGGCCATGATCTTGTCCATGGCGGCCGGGTTGCCGTAGATGTGCACCGGCATGATCGCGGCGGTACGCGGGGTGATGGCGGCCTCGACGGCGGCGGGGTCCAGGTTGAAGCTGTCCCGCTCGATGTCCGCGAAGACGACGTCGGCGCCGACCAGGCGGACCGCGTTCGCCGAGGCGGCGAAGGAGAAGGACGGGACGATCACCTCGTCGCCCGGGCCGATGTTCATGGCCATCAGCAGAAGGTGCAGCGCCGAGGTGCCGGAGTTGACGGCGACGCAGTGCCGGCCCTCGACCAGCTCCGAGAACTCCTCCTCGAAGGCCGCTACCTCGGGGCCCTGCACGACACGGCCGGTGCGCAGTACGCGTACGGCGGCTTCGATCTCTTCTTCACCGATGACCGGGCGGGCAGCGGGGATGGGCTGCTCGTTGATGCTCGGCATGGACGTCCTCCTATGAACACCGCAAGAGCTCTTTTGGCAGAGGTCTGGGGGTGAGCGGACGTCTCGCGAGGCCGCGCGTACCCCTCCGGCGCGATGCCGACGCCCTACCGAGGATTGCTGGGACCGGTCTGTCCCGGAACCGGGTCGGTCACCGCCGTAGTCTCCGGGCGGGGCCCGCCCACGGCAGCGACCGGCGTCACATTATCAGGAATTTCCTCGTCAATTTCGGGCCTGTTAACGCCTGAAGGCATCGATTGCGAAACGAAATCCGGGTCCCGCCCCGGGGAATCCCGGGGCGGGACGCGGAACGTTCCGCTGGGCCTTGCGAAGTGTTCAACCGTCAGCCGGGGAGCGTTCCCCCGGCCGGCGGCCGAACAGCGACCGGCCCGTGGGTCTGCCGTCAGTCCTCCGTGACAGCCGTCACGGAGGGGGCGGCGGCCTGCTCGGCGGCGGCCGTCTTCTTGGCCGTCGCCTTCTTGGCCGTGGTGCCCTTCGTGGCGGCCTTCTTGGCGGTCGTCTTCTTCGCCGCGGTCTTCTTGGCGGCCGCCGTCTTCTTGGTGGCCGCCTTCTTGGCCGTGGCCTTCTTGGCGGTCTTGCGCGCGGTCGCCTTCTCGGCCGGGGCCTCGGGCTCGGCCGCGGCCTCGGCTTCCGCCGTGTCCGGTGCCTGGGCCTCCGGCTCGGCCGGGGCGCTCTTCACCACGACGATCGCGGCCTCCGCCGCGCCCCCCGGGGAACCGGCGGGAGCGGTGACCTTGCGGACCACGCGGCGCCGGGCACGCGGCGGGGCGGCCACGGGGGCCTCCTCGGCGACCGGCTCCGGTGCGACCGGCTCGGCGACGGGCTCCGCCTGCTTCGGCTGCTCCGGCTCGGGCCGCGGCTCCGGCTCCGCCTGCCGCGGGGCCTCGGACTCGACCGGGGCCGGGGCCTCGGCGGGCGCCGGCGCCGTCGCCTTACGCGTGGCACGGCGGCGCGTACGGCCCTTGGGGGCCGCTTCCGCCGCCTCCTGCACGGGAGCCTCCACCGGGGCGGCCGCGGCGGCGACGGCCGGAACCGCCTCCACCTCCACGGTCTCCGGAGCCACCTGGGCGAGCGCCGGCTGCGGCGCGGGCTCCTGGGCGGCGCGCGGGGCACCGGCCGGGGCCGTGGCCTTGCGCGTCACCCGGCGACGGCCACGTCCGCGGCCCGCGGCGGCCTCGGCCTCCGCGACGCTGGAGTACAGCTCCTCGTCGGGGCGGAAGGGCTCGTCGACGGCCACCGGGGCGGCGGCCTCCGCGGCGAGCTCGGCCTCGGTCTCGAACTCCGGCTCGGCCTCGGCCGCCGGGGTCTCGACGGCCTCGGCGGTCTCGAGAGCCTCCGCCGCCTCGGCGGCCTCGGCCGCGCGGGCGCGCTTCTTGGCCCGCTTGCCGCCGTTGCCGCCGCCACCCACGGTGGTCGGCTGCTCCATGTGGACGATGACGCCACGGCCGTTGCAGTGGACGCAGGTCTCGGAGAAGGACTCCAGCAGGCCCTGGCCCACCCGCTTGCGGGTCATCTGGACCAGGCCCAGCGAGGTGACCTCGGCGACCTGGTGCTTCGTACGGTCCCGGCCCAGGCACTCCAGCAGGCGCCGCAGCACGAGGTCCCGGTTGGACTCCAGCACCATGTCGATGAAGTCGATGACGACGATGCCGCCCAGGTCGCGCAGGCGCAGCTGGCGCACGATCTCCTCGGCCGCCTCCAGGTTGTTCCTGGTGACGGTCTCCTCGAGGTTGCCGCCCTGACCGGTGAACTTGCCGGTGTTGACGTCGATCACGACCATGGCTTCGGTCTTGTCGATCACCAGCGAGCCGCCGGACGGCAGCCAGACCTTGCGGTCGAGCGCCTTCATCAGCTGCTCGTCGATCCGGTACGTCGCGAAGACGTCGACCTCCGACGTCCAGCGCTGCAGCCGGTCGGCGAGGTCGGGCGCCACGTGGGACACGTACCCGTGGATGGTCTCCCAGGCCTCGTCACCGCTGATGATGACCTTGGAGAAGTCCTCGTTGAAGATGTCGCGGACGACCCGGACGGTCATGTCCGGCTCTCCGTAGAGAAGGGTCGGGGCGTTGCCGCTCTTCGCCTTCTTCTGGATGTCCTCCCACTGCGCCTGGAGCCGCTCGACGTCACGGCGCAGCTCGTCCTCGCTCGCGCCCTCGGCGGCGGTGCGCACGATGACGCCCGCGTCCTCGGGGACGATCTTCTTGAGGATGGTCTTCAGCCGGGCGCGCTCGGTGTCGGGCAGCTTGCGGCTGATGCCGGTCATCGAGCCCTCGGGCACGTACACCAGGTAGCGGCCGGGCAGCGAGACCTGGCTGGTGAGGCGGGCGCCCTTGTGGCCGATCGGGTCCTTCGTCACCTGGACGAGGACGGACTGGCCGGACTTGAGCGCGGTCTCGATGCGGCGCGGCCCGTTGGCCATGCCGAGCGCCTCGAAGTTGACCTCACCGGCGTACAGGACGGCGTTGCGGCCCTTGCCGATGTCGACGAAGGCGGCCTCCATGGACGGCAGGACGTTCTGGACCTTGCCCAGGTAGACGTTGCCGACGTAGCTGGTGGCCTGCTCCTTGTTGACGTAGTGCTCGACGAGCACGTTGTCCTCGAGGACGCCGATCTGGGTGCGCTCGCCGCTCTGGCGGACGACCATCACGCGCTCGACGGCCTCGCGGCGGGCGAGGAACTCGGCCTCGGTGATGATCGGCACGCGGCGGCGGCCCTGCTCGCGGCCCTCGCGGCGGCGCTGCTTCTTCGCCTCCAGGCGGGTCGAGCCCTTGATGGACTGCACCTCGTCGGACGGCTCGGCCTTCTCGCGGGCCGGGCGCGGCTCGCGGACCTTGACGACCGTACGGACGCCGTCCTCCTCGGCCACCTCGGCCTCGGCGGGCGCCTCACCGGTGCGGCGACGACGGCGACGGCGACGGCGGGAGCTGCTGGTCCCGGCGGCGGAGGGGGTGCCGCCCTCGTGCTCGTCACCCTCCTCGGCGTCCTCGGCGTCGTGATCGTCCTCGTCCGCCTGGGCCTCGGCCTCCTCGGGCTCCTCGGCCTCTTCGGCCTCCTCGCGGGCCTCGTCCGCGTCGGTCATCTCGCCACGGCGGCGACGACGGCCACCACGGCGGCGGCGACGGGAGGGCCGGTCCTCGTACTCCTCGCCCTCCTCGGCGGCCGCGGCCTCCGTCTCGGGCTCCTCGGCCTCTTCGGCCTCCTCCGGCTCCGGGGCCTCGGCGACGGGCGCGACGGGCTCCGCGGGCTCGCCCCGGCGGCGACGGCGACGGCGCCCACCGGTCTCCGCCGGCTCGGCGGCCTCGGCGACGGGGGCGGCCTGCGCGACCGGCGCGGCCTGCGTGGTCTCGGGGGCCTCGTCCTCGTCCTGCTCGGCGGCACGGGCGGCAGCGGCGGCGGCCGCGGTCTCCGGCGTCTGGAACATCGGCTCGGTGAAGACCGGGGCCTGGAAGACGGGCACGGCGGGCCGCGTGGCACGGCGGCGCTCCGTCTTGTGCGCCGGGTCGGTGGTGAACTGCGGCGCTGCGGCACGGCGGCGGGTACGGCCACGGGAGGCGGCGCGCTCGGCTGCGGCGACCTCGTCCTCGTCGGCCGCGATCTGCGCGACGGTGCCGGCGGGCAGGGTCTCGCCCTCCTCGGCGGCGGCCTCCTCGGCCTCCGGCTTCGGCGGGCCGGCGGGCGCGGTGGCCTTGCGCGTGGCGCGACGACGCGTACGAGCGGGCGCGGGCGCCTCGGCGGCAGCCGGGGCCTCGACCTCGGCCTCGGCAGGCGTCTCGGCGACGGCCGGCTCCTGCACGGGCTCCACGGCGGGCGTCTCGGTCTCGAGGGCCTTCGGCGGACCCGCGGGCGCGGTCGCCTTACGCGTGGCACGACGACGCGAACGAGCGGGCGCGGGCGCCTCGGCGGCAGCCGGGGCCTCGACCTCGGCAGGCGTCTCGGCAGGTGTCTCGGCGACGGCCTCGACGGCCGGCTCCCCGGCGGCCTGCTCCACCTCGACGGCCTTCGGCGGACCCGCGGGCGCGGTCGCCTTACGCGTGGCACGACGACGCGTACGAGCGGGGGTCTCCTCTGCGGGGGCCTCCTCGGCGGCGGCCGGGGCCTCGACCTCGGGCGCACCAGCAGGCGCCGTGGCCTTACGGGTGGCACGACGACGGGTCGGAGCAGGGGTCTCCTCGGCGGCGGCCGGGGCCTCGACCTCGGGCGCACCAGCAGGCGCCGTGGCCTTACGGGTGGCACGACGGCGCGTGGGAGCGGGGGTCTCCTCAGCGGCGGCCGGGGCCTCCACCGCAGGCGCACCGGCAGGCGCCGTGGCCTTGCGCGTGGCGCGGCGACGCGCCGGGGCGGGCGCCTCGGCGGCGGCCGGGGTCTCGGCGGGCTCCTGCGGCTGCGGCGCGGCGGCCGGCGGCGTGTCCTGCACCACGACCTCGGCGGCCTCCGGCGCGCCGGTGGCGGCGCTCGGCGGGCCCGCCGGGCGCGACGCGGCGCGGCGCCGACGGCGCGGGGGCAGCGTGTCGCTCGGAGAGTTGTTCTCTTCGCTGTTGTGGTTACCGGCGGTCACGCCGGTGTCGTTCGGCTCGAGCATGCGGGCGGTTCTCCCGTCACGCTCCCGGGCGCCGCGTCAGGCGCGGGCGCCGCACGGGAGCTGTTATGTCTGGCTCGCCGGTTCCGTACACGGACTGCGCACGGCCTGGCGAAAAGTCTGTTGTGTGTCCACGCGGCCCGACCCAGATGGCTCCCGAGTACCAGGGCCGCGCTGCGACGACCGCTCCTACGCGGAACCTGGACCTTCGGGCGCCGCCGTCGCGGAAGCGAGTCCGGCGGCCTTGGGTGGGGCGGCCGTGACTGCCTCGCGGTCGGGCGCGAGCGGGTCGGTCACCGTGCCGGACTCCTCGTCGAAGAGCCCCTGCGCCAGCCTGGTCACCGCTGCGGGGACCGGCGGCGCCAGGTCGGCCACAGCTCGGAGACCGGACAGGACGTCGTCGGGTCGTACGGCAGGTGTCACGTGCCGAACAACCAGCCGCAGTATCGCACAGGGCCCCTCTCCGGGCCTATCGCCCGGCGCGGGAGCGGCCTGGAGGTCCGCCACGGCGCCCCGGGCGTCGAAGTCGCGCATGCCGTTCTTCGTCTTGCGCCGCACCTCGACGGTGTCGGCGGCGAGGAAGGCGGCGACGGCGCGCTCGGCGTCCTCGACCTCCACCCCGTCGAGCCGGAGCTCCCATACGGAGGCGGTCAGCCGGTCGGCGAGTCCGGACGTACGGGCCTCGACGGCGTCGATGATGTCGAGCCCGTCCGGCAGCGACTCGTCGAGCAGCTCCCGCAGCGTGTCCGGGTCGCGCGGCTCGGTGAGCGCGATCTCCAGGTACTCGGCCTCGGAGCCCGTACCCGTGGGGGCGGCGTTGGCGTACGACACCTTCGGGTGCGGGGTGAAGCCCGCCGAGTACGCCATGGGCACCTCGGCGCGGCGCAGCGCACGCTCGAACGCACGCTGGAAGTCGCGGTGGCTGGTGAACCGGAGGCGGCCGCGCTTGGTGTAGCGCAGGCGAATGCGCTGCACTGCCGGTGCGGGCGGCGGGCCTTCGGGCTGTCGCTTGCCCAGTGGTTCTTCTCCTCGGTGCGGGGCGGGCGCGGGTGGCGCGCCGCCCACGAAATTCGGGCGGCTCCCGGGGGTCCCGCCCGGCTCACCCCCGCTTTCGCAGGGAGATCTCGGGTGCGGGCGCCGCGCCAGGAGCGGTCGTTGTACTACCCAGAGTACGCGCCGGGACGGAAGAAGGTTCCAGGGGCTGCCGCGCGGAAGCCCCGCCGACGAGCGCGCGCCACGCGTCACGACGGGCCCTGCGTACCACCTCACCTGCGGAGACGAGCGCGGCCTTCACGGCGCGCCCCGCCTCGGCGGCCGCCTTGCGGGCCGGACGCCAGACGTGGTCGCGGACCGCGTGCCCGACGGGCACGCACACGCCGCGGTAGAACCAGGCGGCCGGACGCCCCAGCAGGTTCCAGGCCAGCCACACCAGCGCGCGCCCGACGGCCCGCGACACGTATCCGGCGACGCGCCACGCGACCTCGGCCGCCGCGACGATCTCCCGGCCGACGGCGAGCAGACCGCGCCCGAGGGGGCGCAGCACCCAGCGGTGGAGGAAGACAGCGGGCACCACGACCAGCGCCCTGACCACCGCCGTGCCGAGCCACACCGCGCCGTGGCCCAGCGGCGTGAGGACGTGGACGTACAGCGGCGTCAGCACCCACCGGTACAGCGCGGTCCACGGCCAGACGAACACGGCCCGCAGGACCAGGCCCGCGCCGTGCCCGAGCGGTCGCAGCACCGTACGGAAGAGCCAGGCCAGCGGGGTGACGATCAGGGTGGTGACCACCCACACCACCGCCGCGGCGAGGCCGCTGCCGAGCCACGCGACGCCCCGCCCCACCGGCGCGAGGACCCACCGGTACACGAAGACGGCGGGCACGACGAGGCCGTAGTGGACGAGCCCCCGCACGAGGCGGGCGACGGCCCGGCCGACGGGCGCGAGCAGGGTGTCCCACACCCAGCCCAGCGCCCTGTCGAGCGGGCGGAGCAGGACGCGTTCGAGGAAGCGGCCGCAGACGGTCAGAACGTCCCAGACCATCCGTACGGGTACGACGACGAGCAGCACCACGATCCGCACCGGGATCCTGATGACCGTCGTCAGGCATCCCTCGCCGCCCTCGTACGCCTCGGGGCCGCGCTTCTCCATGTCCATGCCTGGGATGACGCAACGGCCCGGCCAGGGGTTTCCTCCCCCGGCCGGGCCGTTGCGCGGACGTGACGCGAGCGGTCCCGCGGCTACTTCACCACGGTGAGCGGCAGCAGCTTCTTGCCCGTCGGGCCGATCTGGATGTGGGTGTCCATCTGCGGGCAGACACCGCAGTCGAAGCACGGCGTCCAGCGGCAGTCCTCGACCTCGGTCTCGTCGAGCGAGTCCTGCCAGTCCTCCCAGAGCCAGTCCTTGTCGAGACCGGAGTCCAGGTGGTCCCAGGGCAGGACCTCCTCGTACGTGCGCTCGCGCGTGGTGTACCAGTCGACGTCGACGCCGTACTGCGGCAGCGTCTTCTCGGCGCACGCCATCCAGCGGTCGTAGCTGAAGTGCTCGCGCCAGCCGTCGAAGCGGCCGCCGTCCTCGTACACGGCGCGGATCACGGCGCCGACGCGGCGGTCGCCGCGCGAGAGCAGGCCCTCGACGATGCCCGGCTTGCCGTCGTGGTACCGGAAGCCGATGGAGCGGCCGTACTTCTTGTCGCCGCGGATCTTGTCGCGGAGCTTCTCCAGGCGGGCGTCGGTCTCCTCGGCGCTCAGCTGCGGGGCCCACTGGAACGGCGTGTGCGGCTTGGGCACGAAGCCGCCGATGGAGACGGTGCAGCGGATGTCGTTCTGGCCGGACACCTTGCGGCCCTCGGCGATGACGTTGGCCGCCATGTCGGCGATCTGGAGCACGTCGTCGTCGGTCTCGGTGGGCAGGCCGCACATGAAGTACAGCTTCACCTGGCGCCAGCCGTTGCCGTACGCGGTGGACACCGTACGGATCAGGTCCTCCTCCGAGACCATCTTGTTGATGACCTTGCGCATGCGCTCGGAGCCGCCCTCGGGGGCGAAGGTGAGACCGGACCGACGGCCGTTCCTGGTCAGCTCGTTGGCGAGGTCGACGTTGAAGGCGTCCACGCGGGTCGAGGGCAGGGACAGGCCGATCTTGTCCTCTTCGTACCGGTCGGCGAGGCCCTTGGCGATGTCGCCGATCTCGGAGTGGTCGGCGGAGGAGAGCGACAGCAGGCCGACCTCCTCGAAGCCGGTCGCCTTCAGACCCTTCTCGACCATCTCGCCGATGCCGGTGATGCTTCGCTCCCGCACGGGGCGCGTGATCATGCCGGCCTGGCAGAAGCGGCAGCCGCGGGTGCAGCCGCGGAAGATCTCGACGGACATGCGCTCGTGGACCGTCTCGGCGAGCGGGACGAGCGGCTGCTTCGGGTACGGCCACTCGTCGAGGTCCATGACGGTGTGCTTGGACACGCGCCACGGCACGCCGGACCTGTTCGGCACGACGCGGCCGATGCGGCCGTCGGGGAGGTACTCGACGTCGTAGAACGCGGGGATGTAGACCGAGCCGGTCTTCGCGAGGCGGAAGAGGACCTCCTCGCGGCCGCCGGGGCGGCCCTCCGCCTTCCAGGCGCGGATGATCTCGGTCATGTCGAGCACGGCCTGCTCGCCGTCACCGATGATCGCCGCGTCGATGAAGTCCGCGATCGGCTCGGGGTTGAAGGCGGCGTGGCCGCCGGCGAGCACGATCGGGTCGTCGATCGTCCGGTCCTTCGACTCCAGCGGGATGCCCGCGAGGTCGAGCGCCGTGAGCATGTTGGTGTAGCCGAGCTCGGTGGAGAAGCTCAGGCCGAAGACGTCGAAGGCCTTGACCGGCCGGTGGCTGTCGACCGTGAACTGCGGCACGTTGTGCTCGCGCATCAGCGCCTCGAGGTCCGGCCACACGCTGTACGTGCGCTCGGCGAGGACGCCCTCGCGCTCGTTGAGTACCTCGTACAGGATCATGACGCCCTGGTTGGGCAGCCCGACCTCGTACGCGTCGGGGTACATGAGCGCCCAGCGGACGTCGCACTCCTCCCAGGGCTTCACGGTGGAGTTGAGTTCACCGCCGACGTACTGGATCGGCTTCTGCACATGCGGAAGCAGAGCTTCGAGCTGAGGGAAGACGGACTCGGCAGGCATCTCGCGAACCTTCGTGAGCTGGCAGGGCGACTCTCTAGCGTACCCCGGTGCCCGGACGGTCAGAGCCGCCGCAGTTTGCCCGCCGACGCCCTCGCCCACACCTCCCCCAGCTCCCGCTCCCGCTCGGCCGCGCTCGCCTGCTCCTGGCCGTACAGCAAGCCCCAGGTGAAGGCGGTCTCCCCCGCCGCGTACGCCTTGATCGCCAGGTCCCGCAGGGTGGCGCGGGCGACGACGCTGTCCTGGTGGTCGCCGAGGACCTTCTGGACGGACTTCACGCGCCGGGCGAGGCGTTTCGCCGGTTTGCCGAGGGCGGGGGCGGCGGCCTCGGCGGCGTACCGCGTGCGCTTGGCGGCCTTGCGGGCGGCGTGCAGGGCGAGGTCGCGCTCCTCGCCGGGCGGCAGCGCGAGGGCGCGGTCGACACGGGCGGCGAGGCGCTCGTACTCCGTGAGGACCGCCCGGGGCAGCACCTTCGCCGCGGGCTTTCCGGCTGCCGGGCGCAGCGGCGGGTCGGTGAGGAGCGCGTCGAGGGCGTCGAGCAGGGCGAGGTAGCGGTCGGTGTCGAGGACGGCGAGGGTGCGGCCCCGCGCGCCGGCGCGTCCGGCGGTGGCCCAGACGCGGAGCCGGCCGCGTACCGGCCCGAGGACCAGCGTGCCGGGGAGGGCGTCGATGCGGGCGGTGAGCCGTTCGGTGAGCACCTCCTGGTCGCGGTCGACGCCGAGCTCGCCGCCGAGCCACTTGAGCTCCTCGGCGACCGGATCGGTGGCCGCGCGGTCGAGGACCTTGCGGTACGAGCGCAGCGCGCTGCGCAGGCGGCGGGTGGCGACGCGCATCTGGTGGACGGAGTCCGGCAGGTCGCGGCGTACGGCGGCGTCGGCGGCCTGCAGCGCCTCGGCCTGGGCGCGGAGGTAGCGCAGGACGTGGTCCCCGGCGGTGTCTCCGGTCTTCTCCCGCCGCGGCGGTGCCTGCCGGCCGGTGTCGGCGAGCGCCCGGGCGAGCTTGGAGGCGGAGGCGGCGGGCCGCAGTCCCGCCTTGCGGAGGCGTTTCTCCACGGCGTCCAGGACGGCGGGGTCGCCGCCGTCCGCGAGCTCCACCTCGACCTCGGTCCACTCGGCCCGCCCCGGGGTGCCGTCGAGCAGCTGCGCGCGGACCGTGTCCGTGGAGAGCTCCGCGAGGAGCGTGCCCCGCGCGTCCAGCAGGTGGCGTACGTCGCGGGCCGACAGCAGCCGTACGACGGGCGTGAGCTCCGCGCCCCGGGTCCGGGCGCGGACCAGCGCGGCGAGCGGCTCCGGCACTCCGTCGCCGAGCGGGGCGCGCACCTCGTCGCGCACGTCCGGGGCGACGGGCAGTTTGAGGTGCCAGCCGGCGTCCTCGCCGCCGGTGCGGCGGCGCAGGGTGACCCCGGCGGCGGCGAGGCGGAGGTCGGCGGTGTCGTAGTAGACGGCGTCCAGCTCGGCGACGCCCCGGTCGGCCGCTTCCGCGATCCCGGCCGCGCCTTTCAGGCGGGGCAGCCGGATGTCGGGGCCCGTTTCGTACTTCCGCTCGATCTCACGCTTCGTATCAGCACGCTTCGTATCCGCCGTCATTCGAATCGGAATACCCCGCGGGAGGGGGTCTACGCCGACATCGGCCGCTGCACCCTGATCGACTGGAGCAGTCCGATCGCCACCCACACCGCGAACATCGACGACCCTCCGTACGAGACGAACGGCAGCGGCAGTCCGGCGACGGGCATGATGCCGAGCGTCATGCCGATGTTCTCGAAGGACTGGAAGGCGAACCAGGCGATGATCCCGGCGGCGACGATCGTGCCGTACAGCTCGGTCGTCTCGCGGGCGATGCGGCAGGCGCGCCACAGGACCACGCCGAGCAGCGCGAGTATCGTGCCGGCGCCGATGAAGCCGAGTTCCTCGCCGGCGACGGTGAAGATGAAGTCGGTCTGCTGCTCGGGGACGAACTGGCCGGTGGTCTGGTGGCCGTTGAAGAGGCCCGCGCCGTACAGCCCGCCGGAGCCGATGGCGATGCGCGCCTGGTTGGTGTTGTAGCCGACGCCGGCGGGGTCGAGCTCGGGGTTGGCGAAGGCGGCGAAGCGGTTGATCTGGTACTCGTCGAGGACGCCGAGCGCGGCGACGAGGGCGGCGCCGATGGCGCCCGCGCCGATGAGGCCGAGGACCCAGCGGTTGGAGGCGCCGGAGGCGAGCAGCACGCCGAGCACGATGACGACCATGACCATCACCGAGCCGAGGTCCGGCATCAGCATGACGATGGCCATGGGCAGTACGGCGATGCCGAGGGACTTGGCGACCGTGCGGTGGTCGGGATAGAGCTGGTCGCCCGCGTCGACTTTCGCGGCGAGGAGCATCGCCATGCCGAGGATGATCGTGATCTTCACGAATTCGGAGGGCTGGAGCGAGAATCCGCCGCCGATCACGATCCACGCGTGCGCGCCGTTGATGGTGGCGCCGAGCGGGGTGAGGACGAGCAGCACCAGCACCACCGAGATGCCGTACAGCACGGGCACGGCGCCGCGCAGGGTGCGGTGGCCGAGCCAGAGGGTGCCGACCATCAGGGCGAAGCCGATGCCGGTGTTGAGGACGTGGCGCAGCAGGAAGTAGTACGGGTCGCCGTGGTTGAGCTCGGTGCGGTTGCGGGTGGCGGACCACACCAGCAGCGATCCGACGAAGGAGAGCGCGAGCGCGGAGAAGAGCAGCGGCCAGTCGAGCCTGCGCACCCAGGAGTCGCGTGCGGTCAGCTTCGCCCAGGCGCCGCGCCGTTCGGGCGCGTACCGGGGGACGGAGAAGTTGTTGGTTCCGGCCATGGTGCTGGTGTCAGTCCCTCCACACGCCGGGCGGTCCGGCGAGTTGCTGCTCGTCGTCGCCGTCGCCCTGCTCGGCCGGGTCGACCTTCTGCTCCTCGGGATCGTACGGCTTGATCGGCGGCGCCTCGATCGTGCCGTCGGGCTGGATCTTCGGCAGCGTGGCCTGCGGCTTGGGCAGCAGGGCGCGCCCCAGGTCCTGGTTGCCCTCGTCGTCGAGGCCGTAGAGGGCGTCGTAGATGTTGCGCACGGCGGGGCCGGAGGCGCCGGAGCCCGTACCGCCCTGGGAGATCGTCATGACGATGGTGAACTCGTCGGTGTACGTGGCGAACCAGGACGTCGTCTGCTTGCCGTAGACCTGGGCGGTGCCGGTCTTGGCGCGCATCGGGATCTTGTCCTGGGGCCAGCCGCCGAACCGCCAGGCGGCGGTGCCGCCGGGCTCGACGACGGAGCGCAGGCCCTTGTCGAGGTCGCTGATGGTCTCGGCGTCGACGGGCAGCCG
This sequence comes from Streptomyces sp. NPDC045998, assembly GCF_056430285.1. Lineage (NCBI taxonomy): Bacteria > Bacillati > Actinomycetota > Actinomycetes > Kitasatosporales > Streptomycetaceae > Streptomyces > Streptomyces sp. NPDC045998. The sequence goes on along the minus strand of NZ_JBWKLJ010000001.1, from coordinate 226,858 downwards.
GCCGTGGGCCTTCGGCTTGATCTCCTCGATCCTCCGGCCGTCGGGGCTGATGACGGCCTTGCCGATGGTGGGGTCGTAGAGGGTGCCGCCGTTGCTGATGGCGGCGTAGGCGGTGGCCAGCTGGATGGGGGTGATGAGGACGTCGCCCTGGCCGATGGCGAAGTTGATGCTGTCGAAGGCCTTCAGCTGGTTGCCTTCGAGGCAGCTCTCGTAGGCGATCTGCTCGACGTAGCTGCCGCCCTTCTTGCCCTGCTTGCACCAGGAGTCCTTGTTGGCCGCCCAGAAGCTCTGCTTCCAGTGGCGGTCGGGGATGCGGCCCGTGACCTCGTTGGGCAGGTCGATGCCGGTCTCGGAGCCGAATCCGAACTCGCGCGCGGTCCGGTAGAACCAGTCGCGGGGGTGCTTCGGCTTGAGGCCGCCGTCGCGCTGCCACTCCTTGTGGCCGAGTGCGTAGAAGACGGTGTTGCAGGAGAACTTGAGGGCGTCGCCGAGCGTGATGGGGCCGTGCCCCTTGGACTCGAAGTTGGCGAAGCTGCGGCCGCCGAGGCTGTAGGAGCTGGAGCAGTTGTAGCGGCTGTCGAAGGGGTAGCCGGCCCGGACGGCGGCGCTCGCGGACACCACCTTGAAGACGGAGCCGGCGGGGGCCTGGCCCTGGATGGCGCGGTTGAGGAGGGGGTAGTTGGAGCCCTTGCCGGTGAGCTTGGCGTACTCCTTGGCGGAGATGCCGCCGACCCAGGCGTTGGGGTCGTAGTCCGGCTGGGAGGCCATCGCGATGACGCGGCCGGTCTTGGACTCCATGACGACGACGGCGCCCGCGTCGGCCGCGTACGGGCGGCCGGTGATCTTGTCGGTCTCCTTGCGGACGGTCTTCATCGCCTGCTGGAGCTCGTACTCGGCGACCGCCTGCACGCGTGCGTCGATGGAGGTGACGACGTTGGAGCCGGGGCGGCCGGGGTCGGACTCGGACTCGCCGAGGACGCGGCCGAGCTTGTCCACCTCGTAGCGGGTGACGCCGGCCTTGCCGCGCAGCGCCTTGTCGTACGTGCGTTCCAGGCCGGAGCGGCCGACCATGTCGGAGCGGAGGAACGGCGAGTCGGTGTCCTTGGCCTTCTCGATCTCCTGGTCGGTGACCGGCGACAGATAGCCGAGCACCTGCGCGGCACGGGCCCCGCCGGGCGCGGTGTAGCGGCGTACGGCGGCGGGTTCGGCGGTGATGCCGGGGAACTCCTCGGCGCGCTCGCGGATCTGGAGCGCCTGCTTGGGGGTGGCCTCGTCGGTGACGGGGATCGGCTGGTACGGGGAGCCGTTCCAGCAGGGCTGGGGGGTGTCGGCGTCGCAGAGGCGGACCTTGTCCGTGACCTCCTTGGGCTCCATCCCCAGGACCGCGGCGAGCCGCGTGAGGACGCCCTTGCCGTCGTCCTTCATCTTCATCAGCTCGGTACGCGAGGCCGAGACCACCAGCCGCGTCTCGTTGTCGGCGAGGGGGATGCCGCGGGCGTCGAGGATGGAGCCGCGGACCGCGGGCTCCACGACCTGCTGGACGTGGTTGCTGCGGGCCTCCTCGGTGTACTCGTCGCCGTTGCGGACCTGGAGGAACCAGAGGCGGCCGACGAGGGTGAGGAACATGGAGAAGACCAGGACCTGGATGGCGATGAGCCGGATCTGGACCCGGGGGGTCCGGCCCGTCTCGGGGATGTTGCCCATACGCGTGTACCCCCTTGGTCAGAGTCGTTTGACGCCCTTGATGCGCCCGGCCCGGGCCGCCCTGCTGCGGGCGGCCTTGATGCGCAGCCCGCTGCGCTGGCTGCCGATCCGCAGGCCGGTGCCGGAGGCCATCCAGCCGGTGGAGACGTCCGTGCCGGCGGTGGTGGTGTCGGCGAGCGGGTCGTTCTCGGCGCGTCGGGCGAGCGCCATGATCAGCGGCACGGTGAACGGCGCGAGCAGCAGGTCGTAGACGACGGCGCTGATCAGCAGCGGGACCAGGCCGACGTGGCGGGCGGCGGTGTCCCCGACGAGGGCGCCGACGCCCGCGTACAGCAGGGTGGAGACGGCGGCGGCGGCGACCACCATGGCCATGGGGCCGGTGGCGGAGCGCAACTGCCCGTTCTCGGGCTTGGTGAGGCCCGCGAGGTAGCCGATGACGCACAGGACCAGCGCGTAGCGGCCGGCGGCGTGGTCGGCGGGCGGGGCCAGGTCGGCGAGGAGGCCGGCGCCGAAGCCGATGAGGGCGCCGCTGACGTGCCCGTACACGAAGGCGAGGGCGAGGACGACGAGCAGCAGCAGGTCGGGGACGGCGCCGGGGAGCTGGAGGCGGGCGAGGATCGAGACCTGGAGGACGAGCGCGACGACGACCAGGGTGGTGGAGAGCAGGATCCGGTTGAAGCGCATGGTCTTACTCCTCCTCCGGCCGGCCGGTGGCGGCACCGCTGGGCTGACCGCTGGGGGCGCCGCTCGGGGCGCCGGTGCCCGTGGGGCTCGGGGTGACCGTGACGGTCACGGTCGGCTCGGGCGTGGGCCGGGGCGGCAGGACCGTGTCGCGCGGGTCGGTGCGCGGCGACTGGACGACGACGCCGACGATGTCGAGCTTGCTGAAGACGGCGTACGGGCGGACGAACACGGTGCGGGTCAGGTCGCCGCCGGACGGGTCGACGCGGACGACCTCGCCGACCGGGACTCCGGGTACGAAGGGCTTGTTGGCCTGCGAGCCGAAGGTGACGAGCCGGTCGCCGGGCTTGACCTTGGCCTTGCCGTTGAGGAGCTGCACGGACAGCGGCCGGTCGCCCTGGCCGGTGGCGAAGCCGAGCTCGTCGGTCTTCTCCATGCGGGTGCCGACGGTGAAGTCGGGGTCGTTGGCGAGGAGGACGGTCGCGGTGCTCGGCCCGACGGTGGTGACGCGGCCGACGAGCCCGTCGCCGTTGATGACGGTCATGTCGCGCTGGATGCCGTCGGTCGAGCCGGCGTCGATGGTGACGGTCCACGAGAAGCCCTGGGCGGCTCCTATGGCGATGACCTCGGCCGCCTTGATGCCGTACTGGCCGGCGCCGGCCTTCTTCAGCAGCCCGTCGAGCTCGCGCACCCGGGCGCGGTTGCGGTCGTCGCTGCCGAGTCTCGCCTTCAGCGCGGCGTTCTCGCGCTCCAGCCGCGCGATGCGGCTGTGGCGCTCCCCGGAGTCCCGTACGGCCGCGATGGCGTTGCCGATCGGGTCGACCGCGGACGCGACGCTGTTCTCGACGGGGCCGAAGACCGTCGCGGCGGCCCGCCGGGCGCCGTCGACGGGTGACTCCTCGCCGCCGCGGATGTCCACCGTGATCAGCGCGAACGCGATGGCTACCAGCAGGACCAGGAGTAGCCGGCTTTCTCGTGTGTCCCTCACGTGGGGCGGCCGTGCCCTTCCTCGTAGGAATGTGTGTGCTGTGCCGTTGTACTACTGGGTCTGTACTACCGGATCAACGATGAGCCGTACGGGTACGACTGCACCCGTACGGCTGACCGTCGCTCACGCGCCGACGCGCCCACGCGCCGGCTAGCGGCGGGGCTGGGCGTCCAGGACCTGCTGGAGCGCCTCGAACTCCTCGACGCACTTGCCGGAGCCGAGCGCCACCGAGTCCAGCGGGTCCTCGGCGATGTGGATCGGCATGCCGGTCTCGCGGCGCAGCCGCTCGTCCAGGCCGCGCAGCAGGGCGCCACCGCCGGTGAGGACGATGCCGCGGTCCATGACGTCGCCGGACAGCTCGGGCGGGCACTTGTCGAGCGTCGTCTTGACGGCGTCGACGATGGCGTTGACCGGCTCCTCGATGGCCTTGCGGACCTCGGCGGCCGAGATGACCACGGTCTTGGGCAGTCCGGAGACGAGGTCCCGGCCACGGATCTCGGTGTGCTCGTCGGTCTCCAGGTCGAACGCCGAACCGATGGTGATCTTGATCTGCTCGGCGGTCCGCTCGCCGAGGAGGAGGCTGTACTCCTTCTTGACGTGCTGGATGATCGCGTTGTCCAGCTCGTCGCCGGCCACCCGGATGGACTGTGCCGTGACGATTCCGCCGAGGGAGATGACGGCGACCTCGGTGGTGCCGCCGCCGATGTCGACGACCATGTTGCCGGTGGCCTCGTGGACCGGGAGGCCGGAGCCGATGGCCGCGGCCATGGGCTCCTCGATGATGTGCACCTGGCGCGCGCCGGCCTGCGTGGACGCCTCGATGACGGCGCGGCGCTCGACCCCGGTGATCCCCGACGGCACGCAGACCACGACCCGGGGGCGGGCGAGGTAACGGCGCTTGTGGATCTTCAGGATGAAGTACCTGAGCATCCGCTCGGTGATCTCGAAGTCGGCGATGACGCCGTCCTTCAGAGGGCGGACGGCGACGATGTTGCCGGGGGTCCGGCCGATCATCTTCTTCGCTTCGGCGCCGACCGCCAGGATGCCACCGGTGTTGGTGTTGATGGCGACGACGGACGGCTCGTTGAGGACGATGCCGCGACCCCTGACGTACACCAGCGTGTTGGCGGTCCCGAGGTCGACAGCCATGTCACGGCCGATGAACGACATTGAGTTCCCCTTGTTTCCCATGAGGATGCGTCGGGCCTTCCCAATTAGAGCGTTGACGGCTTCTCAGGTCGGCGAGGTGGGTGGTGTGGCGCGGAGATTCACATCGTAGTGCCGCCTGCGCGGACACGGCGCGGTGGCCCGCCTCTGTATAGGTGACGACGTGTCGGAGCGATGCGTTCCCGGTTGTGGCGTTCATATGCCGAAGGGCGACCGAATTCCTTCGGTCGCCCCAGGTCGTGAGCGCGGTATGACTCTGTATGGCTGACAGCAGGTCAGGCAATACCGGGGAAGAAAATCTTCAGTTCCCGAATGGCGGACTCCTCCGAGTCCGAGGCGTGGATCAGGTTCTCCCGGACGATGGTGCCGAAATCGCCCCGAATGGAGCCGGGCGCCGCGGCGATCGGGTCGGTGGGCCCGGCCAGCTGCCGTACGCCCTCGATGACGCGCTCGCCCTCGACGACGAGCGCGACGACGGGGCCGGAGGACATGAAGGCCACGAGCGGCTCGTAGAAAGGCTTGCCCTTGTGCTCGCCGTAGTGCTGCTCCAGCGTCTCCTGGTCCAGATCGCGCAGCTCCAGCGCGGTGATGGTCCAGCCGGCCTTGCGCTCGATACGGCCGATGATCTCGCCGATCAGGCCGCGCCGGACCGCGTCGGGCTTGAGCAGGACGAGCGTGCGCTGGGTCATGGGTAACGGCTCCTTGCAGGCATACGTGTGCGGTGAGGTGAGGCTACAGGGACCGGGGCGGGCGGCGGCACCCGGTCCCGGCCTGGATCCGGGGCGTCAGGCGGACGGGGTCCCGGTCGGCGGCGTGGCCGCCTCGCTCTGGGCCGCCCACCTCGCCTTGGCCTCGTCGATCTTGCGGCCGTAGTGGATCGAGGCCCACCACAGGCCCGCGAAGACCGCGCCCAGGAAGAACATGATCGGCACGACGAAGCCGCTCGCGATCAGCGCGATCTGGAGCGCCCAGCCGAGCTGGAGCCCGCCCGGGCGGGTGATCATGCCGCACAGCAGGACGGACAGCACCATCGCGACGCCGCACACCGTCCATACGGTGCCCATCGTCAGGCTGTCGTCCTTCATCGCCACCAGACCGGCGAACCCGATCACGAAGAACTCGCCGATCAGCGTGGACGCGCAGAGCGTACGCATGGAAACCTCAGCCCTTCCCCAGCAGCAGCCGGGCCTCGCCGACCGTGATCACCGAGCCGGTCACGAGCACGCCCGCGCCCGCGAACTCGCTCTCCTCCTCGGCGAGCGTGATCGCCGCCTCCAGCGCGTCGTCCAGGCGCGGCTCGACCACCACGCGGTCGTCGCCGAAGACCTCGACGGCGATGGCGGCCAGCTCGTCGGCGTCCATCGCGCGCGGGGTGGAGTTCTGGGTGACGACGACCTCGGCGAAGATCGGCTCGAACGCCTCCAGCAGGCCGCGCACGTCCTTGTCGCCGCTCGTGCCGACGACGCCGATCAGCCGGGAGAAGTTGAACGACTCGGTGATGCCGTCGGCCGTCGCCAGCGCGCCGGCCGGGTTGTGCGCCGCGTCCAGGACGACGGTCGGGCTGCGCCGTACGACCTCCAGGCGGCCCGGCGACGCGACCGAGGCGAAGGCCCGCCGGATGGTGTCGAGGTCGAGCGTGCGCGCGGCCTGCGCGCCGACGCCGAAGAAGGCCTCGACCGCCGCGAGCGCCACCGCCGCGTTGTGCGCCTGGTGGGCGCCGTACAGCGGCAGGAAGATCTCCTCGTACTCGCCGCCGAGCCCGCGCAGCGTCAGCAGCTGCCCGCCGACCGCGACCTCGCGGGCGACGACGCCGAACTCCATGCCCTCGCGGGCGACCGTCGCGTCGACCTCGACGGCCTTCTTCAGCATCACCTGGGCGGCGTCCACCGGCTGCTGCGCCAGGATGACGGTCGCGCCCTCCTTGATGATCCCGGACTTCTCGCCGGCGATCTCGGCGGGCGTGGAGCCGAGGCGGTCGGTGTGGTCCAGGGAGATGGGGGTGACGACGGCGACGTCGCCGTCGATGACGTTCGTCGCGTCCCAGCTGCCGCCCATGCCGACCTCGACGACCGCCACGTCGACCGGCGCGTCCGCGAAGGCCGCGTACGCCATTCCGGTGAGCACCTCGAAGAAGGAGAGCCGGTAGTCCTGCTGCGCGTCGACCATCTCGACGTACGGCTTGATGTCCTGGTACGTCTCGATGAAGCGCTCGGCGCTGATCGGCGCGCCGTCGAGGCTGATGCGCTCGGTGATCGACTGCACGTGCGGCGAGGTGTAGCGCCCGGTGCGCAGGTCGAAGGCGCCGAGCAGGGCCTCGATCATCCGCGCGGTGGACGTCTTGCCGTTGGTGCCGGTGATGTGGATCGACGGGTACGTGTGCTGCGGTTCGCCGAGGACGTCCATCAGCGCCGCGATGCGGGTGACCGACGGCTCCAGCTTGGTCTCGCCCCAGCGGGTGGCGAGCTCCTGCTCCACCTCCCGCAGCGCCTTGTCGACCTCGGGGTCGGCGGGCCGTGCGGGCACGAGGTCGGCTGCCTGGGGCGGTCCGGCCTGGGCGCGCAGCGTACGGCTGCCGGCCTCGATCACCGCCAGGTCGGGGTCGCGCTCGGTCTCGGCCTCGACAATCTCGTCGAAGTCGTCGAAATCGTCGCTGGACTGGCTGGGGGGCTGCTCACTCACGCGGTCCAGTCTACGGAGCGGCCCCGGAACCGAGTGGTTCCGGGGCCGCTCCGGCACTGTCATGCCGCGGCTTACGCCTTCGGCAGGTTCGCCAGCTGGCTCTCGATGCGGGTGATGTCCTCGTCCGCCTTGGCGAGGCGGGCGCGGATCTTGTCCACCACGTGGTCGGGGGCCTTGGCGAGGAACGCCTCGTTGCCGAGCTTGGCGTTCGCCTGCGCCTTCTCCTTCTCGGCGGCGGCCAGGTCCTTCGTCAGACGCTTGCGCTCCGCCTCGACGTCGATCGTGCCGGAGAGGTCGAGCGCGACCGTGGCGCCGGCGACCGGGAGGGTCGCGGTGGCCTGGAAGGCGTCGCCCTCGGGCTGGAGGCGCAGGAGCTGGCGGATGGCCGGCTCGTGGGCGACGAGGACGGTGCCGTCGAGGGTGAGGCGGGCGGGGACCTTCTGGGCGTCCTGCAGGCCCTGCTCCTTGCGGAACCGGCGGACCTCGGTGACGACCCGCTGGACGAGCTCGATCTCCCGCTCGGCGGCCTCGTCGCGGAAGCCGCTGTCCTTCGGCCAGTCGGCGATGACGACGGACTCGCCGCCGGTGAGCGCCGTCCACAGCGTCTCGGTGACGAACGGGACCACCGGGTGCAGCAGGCGCAGCATGACGTCGAGGACCTCACCGAGCACCCGGCCGGAGACCCGGGCGCCCTCGCCGCCGGCGAAGAAGGCGGTCTTCGACAGCTCGACGTACCAGTCGAAGACCTCGTCCCATGCGAAGTGGTAGAGGGCGTCGGACAGCTTCGAGAACTGGTAGTCGTCGTAGTACGCGTCGACCTCGGCGACCGTCTTGTTGAGCCGCGACAGGATCCAGCGGTCCGTGGCGGACATCCGGGACGGGTCGGGCAGCTCGCCCTCGATCGTCGCGCCGTTCATCAGGGCGAAGCGGGTGGCGTTCCAGATCTTGTTGGCGAACTTGCTGGAGGCCTGGACCCAGTCCTCGCCGATCGGGACGTCGATGCCGGGGTTGGCGCCGCGGGCGAGCGTGAAGCGCAGCGCGTCGGAGCCGTACTTGTCCATCCAGTCCAGCGGGTTGACCGCGTTGCCGAAGGACTTCGACATCTTCTTGCCGTTCTGGTCACGGACCATGCCGTGCAGGGCGATGGTGTGGAACGGCGGCGTGCCGTCCATCGCGTAGAGGCCGAACATCATCATCCGGGCGACCCAGAAGAAGAGGATGTCGTAACCGGTGACGAGGACGGAGTTCGGGTAGAACTTCGCGAGGCTGTCGGATCGCGAGGGCCAGCCGAGCGTGGAGAACGGCCACAGGCCGGACGAGAACCAGGTGTCGAGGACGTCGGTGTCCTGGTGCCAGCCGTCGCCGGCCGGGGGCTGCTCGTCGGGGCCGACGCAGACGACCTCGCCGTTGGGGCCGTACCAGACGGGGATGCGGTGGCCCCACCACAGCTGGCGGGAGATGCACCAGTCGTGGAGGTTGTCGACCCAGTCGAAGTACCGCTTCTCCATCTCCTGCGGGTGGATCTTGACCCGGCCGTCGCGGACCGCGTCACCGGCGGCCTTGGCGAGCGGACCGACCTTGACCCACCACTGCATGGACAGGCGCGGCTCGATGGTGGTCTTGCAGCGCGAGCAGTGGCCGACGGAGTGGACGTACGGGCGCTTCTCGGCGACGATCCGGCCCTCGGCGCGCAGGGCGGCGACGATGGCGGAGCGGGCCTCCATGCGGTCCAGGCCCTGGAAGGGGCCGTGGGCGGTGATGACGGCGCGCTCGTCCATGACGGCGAGGTTCGGCAGGTTGTGGCGCTGGCCGATCTCGAAGTCGTTCGGGTCGTGCGCCGGGGTCACCTTGACGGCGCCGGTGCCGAACTCGGGGTCGACGTGCTCGTCGGCGACGACGGGGATGCGGCGGCCGGTGAGCGGCAGCTCGATCTCGCGGCCGACGAGGTGCTGGTAGCGCTCGTCGTCGGGGTGGACGGCGACGGCGGTGTCGCCGAGCATCGTCTCGGCGCGGGTGGTGGCGACGACGATGGCGTCGTCACCCTCGCCGTACCGGATGGAGACGAGCTCGCCGTCGTCGTCCTGGTACTCCACCTCGATGTCGGAGATGGCGGTGAGGCAGCGCGGGCACCAGTTGATGATGCGCTCGGCGCGGTAGATGAGCTCGTCGTCGTAGAGCTTCTTGAAGATGGTCTGGACGGCCTGGGAGAGGCCCTCGTCCATGGTGAAGCGCTCGCGGGACCAGGCGACGCCGTCGCCGAGGCGGCGCATCTGGCCGGAGATCTGGCCGCCGGACTCGGCCTTCCACTGCCAGACGCGCTCGACGAAGGCCTCGCGGCCCAGGTCGTGGCGGGACTTGCCCTCCTTGGCGAGCTCGCGCTCGACGACGTTCTGCGTGGCGATGCCGGCGTGGTCCATGCCGGGCTGCCACAGCGTCTCGTAGCCCTGCATCCGCTTGCGGCGGGTGAGGGCGTCGATCAGCGTGTGCTCGAAGGCGTGGCCCAGGTGGAGGCTGCCGGTGACGTTCGGCGGGGGGATGACGATGGTGTACGGCGGCTTGTCGCTGTGCTCGTCGGCCTCGAAGTAACCGCGCTCCACCCAGCGCTCGTACAGCGGCCCCTCTACCTCGGCCGGCGCGTAGGTGGTCGGCAGTTCGGGGACGGATGCTGGCTGCTGCTGAGTGTTCTCGGTCACGGGCCACAGTTTAGAGGTGTCACAGGCCCGTACTGAAACGGGAATCTTCCGTAACGGTGTGGGCCCCCGCCGTGCCATGGGGAACCCCTTTCGGCCAGGATGTGAGGAACGCATAAGCATTCGGAGGGGAACCCTTTAATGAGTTACAACCAGCCGGGCCCGTACGGCGGACAGCCCCAGCAGCCGGGACCGTACGGTCAGCCGGGCCCTTACGGCCAGCCCCCGCAGCAGCCGCAGGCGCCCCAGCCCGGCTACGGCTACCCCCAGCAGGCCCCGCCGCCGCAGCCCCAGGGCTACGGCTACCCGCAGCAGCCGCCGGCCCCGTACGGCCAGCCCCCGCAGCAGCCCTACGGCGCGGGCCCGGGTGCCTACCCGCCGCCCCCGCCGCCGGTCTCGGGCGGCGGCGGCAAGAAGACGGGCATCATCCTGGGCTCGGTCGCCGTGGTCGTGGCGCTGGGTGTGGGCGCGTACTTCGTGTTCGGCGCGGGCGGCGGCAACGGCGCGGTCGGGGACGACACCAAGGGGTACAAGCTGACCCCGGCGGCGTCGGTCGGCGAGTACAAGAAGGAGAAGGACAGCTCGGAGACGATGGACGCCAAGGAGAAGCAGGAGGCGGAAACGCTCCTTGGCATCAAGAATCCGCAGCAGGCGGGCGCCAACTACAAGGCGGGGTCGGAGTCCGAGCCTCTCAAGGGCAAGTCCATGAGCCTGAACGGCCTGTGGGGTGAGATCGCCGACCCGGAGAAGGCGCTCGACGGCTACTTCGCGATGATCGAGAAGAAGTCGAAGGAGGAGCCGGACGAGGACATCACCGTCGAGCTGGTGGGCAGCCCCACCGCCATGGAGCCGGCCGGTTTCGAGGGCGCGCTGATGAAGTGCCAGCTGCTCAAGTCCGTCCCGAAGGGGGACGCGAGCGGCATGGGCCCGAAGAGCTTCGAGGTGCCGCTCTGCGTCTGGGCCGACTACAGCACGCTCGGTGCGGTGAACGTCGTGGACATGGCCCAGATGATGACCAGCGGCAAGGGTCTGCCGCAGGAGCAGGTCGCGGAGATGGCCGCGAAGGCGTACAACGCTTCGCGCACCAAGGTCTGACGCAAGCGGAAGGGGCCCGCACGGTTCGGTGAACCGTGCGGGCCCCTTCGCTGTGCCGCTGCGTTACGCCTTACGCCTTGCGCCTCACGCCGACTTCTCGTGGCGCCCCTGGTCCTTGACGACCCGCGGGACCAGCGTCGGGTTGACGTTGTTGTGGACGACGTCCGCCGTGATGACGACGCGGGCCACGTCCTTGCGGGACGGGACCTCGTACATCACGGACATCAGGACCTCTTCCATGATGGCGCGCAGACCGCGGGCGCCCGTGCCGCGGAGGATCGCCTGGTCGGCGATGGCCTCCAGGGCCGGGCGGTCGAAGTCCAGCTCCACGCCGTCGAGTTCGAAGAGGCGCTGGTACTGCTTGACCAGCGCGTTGCGCGGCTCGACGAGGATCTTCAGCAGGGCCTCGCGGTCGAGGTTGTGGACCGAGGTGATGACCGGGAGGCGGCCGATGAACTCGGGGATCATGCCGAACTTGACCAGGTCCTCCGGCATGACCTCCTGGAACTGGTCGCTGGCCTCGATCTCGCGCTTGGAGCGGATCGTCGCGCCGAAGCCGATGCCCTTGGCGCCCGCCCGCGACTCGATGATCTTCTCCAGGCCGGCGAAGGCACCGCCCACGATGAACAGGACGTTCGTCGTGTCGATCTGGATGAACTCCTGGTGCGGGTGCTTGCGGCCGCCCTGCGGCGGCACGGAGGCCGTGGTGCCTTCCAGGATCTTGAGGAGGGCCTGCTGCACGCCCTCGCCGGAGACGTCGCGCGTGATCGACGGGTTTTCGCTCTTACGGGCGACCTTGTCGATCTCGTCGATGTAGATGATGCCCGTCTCGGCCTTCTTGACGTCGTAGTCGGCGGCCTGGATGAGCTTCAGCAGGATGTTCTCGACGTCCTCGCCCACGTACCCGGCCTCCGTGAGCGCCGTCGCGTCGGCGATGGCGAACGGGACGTTGAGCATCCGGGCGAGCGTCTGGGCCAGGAGGGTCTTGCCGGAGCCCGTGGGGCCCAGCAACAGGATGTTGGACTTGGCGAGTTCGATCGCGTCGTCCCGGCCCTGCGCGCCGCCGTTCTCGCCGGCCTGGACGCGCTTGTAGTGGTTGTACACCGCGACGGAGAGGGCCTTCTTCGCGGGCTCCTGCCCGACGACGTACCCCTCCAGGAACTCGTAGATCTCGCGCGGCTTGGGGAGTTCCTCCCACCGCACCTCGGAGGTCTCTGCGAGCTCCTCCTCGATGATCTCGTTGCAGAGGTCGATGCACTCGTCGCAGATGTACACACCGGGGCCTGCGATGAGCTTCTTCACCTGCTTCTGGCTCTTTCCGCAGAACGAGCACTTGAGCAGGTCGCCGCCATCACCGATGCGTGCCACGAGGTGCTTCCCCTTCGCCTGGGAGCGGCTTGGTTCAGCCTGCTCCTGGTGCCTCATATCCGACGGTACCTTGCCGGGCCCCCCGTACGGGCCCCCCTTGGCACGGTTCACACCGCGCCAAGGGGAGGTTGGTCCGTCAGGCAGCCGCCGCGGCGGTGCTCTTACGGGTCGAGACGATCTGGTCGACGAGGCCGTACGCGAGGGCGTCCTCGGCGGTGAGGATCTTGTCGCGCTCGATGTCGTCGCGGATCTTCTCGATCGGCTGGGTGGAGTGCTTCGCCAGCATCTCCTCCAGCTGCGTACGCATGCGCAGGATCTCGTTGGCCGCGATCTCCAGGTCGGAGAGCTGCTCACGGCCGGTGCCGCCGGACGGCTGGTGGATCAGCACGCGGGCGTTCGGCAGCGCCATCCGCTTGCCCGGCGTACCGGCGGCGAGCAGCACGGCCGCGGCGGAGGCCGCCTGGCCCATGCACACCGTCTGGATGTCCGGCTTCACGAACTGCATCGTGTCGTAGATCGCCGTCAGCGCGGTGAAGGAGCCACCGGGGCTGTTGATGTAGATGGAGATGTCGCGGTCCGGGTCCATCGACTCCAGGCACAGCAGCTGCGCCATGACGTCGTTGGCGGAGGCGTCGTCGATCTGCACGCCGAGGAAGATCACGCGCTCCTCGAAGAGCTTCGCGTACGGGTCGTACTCGCGCACGCCCTGGGACGTGCGCTCGACGAAGCGGGGGACGACGTACCGGCTGTCCACCTGGGGGCCGGTGTAGAGGCCGCTCGCTGAGAAGTTGCTCATGTGGGTGTTCACCATCCTGGTGGCGTTCGGCGGGCTGTGAGGCGGGAGGTTGGGGCGGTACGGCGCGGCTGCTCGGGCAGCTCAGGCGCCGGTGCCGCCACCACCCGGAACGCCCGCGGCGGCGGACATGATGTCGTCGATCAGGCCGTACTCCTTGGCCTCCGTCGCGGTGAACCAGCGGTCGCGGTCGCCGTCGCGGATGATCGTCTCCACGGTCTGGCCGGAGTGGTGCGCGGTGATCTCGGCCATGCGCCTCTTCGTACGGAGGAGGTACTCGGCCTGGATCTTGATGTCCGAGGCGGTGCCACCGATGCCGGCGGAGCCCTGGTGCATCAGGATGTCGGTGTTCGGCAGCGCGAAGCGCTTGCCGGCGGTGCCGCCGGTGAGGAGGAACTGGCCCATGGAGGCCGCCATGCCCATACCGATGGTGACGACGTCGTTCGGGATGTACTGCATGGTGTCGTAGATCGCCATGCCGGCCGTCACCGAGCCACCCGGGCTGTTGATGTACAGGTAGATGTCCTTGTCCGGGTCGGCGGCAAGGAGCAGCATCTGCGAGGTGATCTTGTTGGCGATGTCGTCGTCCACCGCCTGACCGAGGAAGATGATCCGCTCACCGAGCAGCCGGTTGTAGACATGGTCGCCGAGGCCGCCACCGATGGACGGCTCACCCGCGGCGTGAGGCTTCAGATTCGTCACGTATCCACCTGCTCGTCTCTGACGGCTCCGGCGGCCGTCTCAGCGTCTTCGTACTTTGGCGGGTATCCCCCTGCCCTCGTACTCATGGACCCTAACGCGCAGGTGGGACAACACCATCCTGCTTCCCGGACTGTTCGCTGGGAGCGCAAGGTCCGGGGGCTACCTGGGGTCCATAGTGCGTACGTCCGTACGCCTGTACGTCCGTACGGCGACGGGCCCGGCCGCACGCGGGGTGCGGGCCGGGCCCGTCGGACGTTCTACCGGACCGCAGAGCGGTCAGGGTGAGGCTCAGGCCTCGGACTTGCCCTCGGCCTCGTCCTCGGACGCCTCGGCGGCGGCCTCAGCGGCCTCGGTGCCCTCCTCGGCCTCGTCCTCGTCGTCCCCGAGGTCGACCGGCTCACCGTTGGTGTCGACGACCTTGGCGGCCTCGACGACGGCCGCGAGGGCCTTGCCGCGGGCGACCTCGCCGACCAGCATCGGGACCTGGCCGCCCTCGACGACGGCCTTGGCGAACTGGTCGGGGCTCATGCCGGAGGAGGCGGCACGGCGCATCAGGTGCTCGGTCAGCTCGTCCTGGTTGACGTTGAGCTTCTCGCGGGAGACCAGCTCGTCGAGGATGAACTGGGTCTTGATGCCCTTGATCGCCTGCTCGCGCGTCTCCGCGTCGAACTCCTCGGCGGTCTTGCCCTGGAGCTCCAGGTACTTGTCGAGGGTCAGGCCCATCTGGCCGAGCTGGTGGTGCTCGAGGTTGTGCTTGCGGGTGTTGACCTCGTCCTCGAGGAGCTTCTCGGGGAGCGGGACCTCGACCAGCTTCAGCAGCTCGTCGAGGACGCGCTCCTGGGCCTGGGTGGCCTGGTCGTACTGCTTCATGTTCTCGAGGCGCTTGCGGCTGTCGGCCTTCAGCTCGTCGAGGGTGTCGAACTCGGACGCCATCTGGGCGAAGTCGTCGTCGAGCTCGGGGAGCTCACGGGCGGCGACCTGGGTGACCTTGACGGTGACCTCGGCCTCCTTGCCCTCGGCGGAGCCGCCCTTCAGCGTGGAGGTGAAGGTGGCCTCGCCGCCGGCCTCCAGGCCGGTGACGGCCTCGTCGATGCCCTCGAGGAGCTCGCCGGAGCCGATGGTGTACTGCACGCCGCTCGCGACGCCGTCCGGGAGGACCTCGCCGTCGACCTTGGCCTCGAGGTCGATCGTCACGACGTCGCCCTCGGCGGCGGCGCGCTCGACCGGGGAGGTGGAGGCGAAGCGCTCGCGCAGCTGCTCCACGGACTTCTCGACGTCCTCGTCGCTGACCTCGACGGCGTCGACGGTGACCTCGATGCCGGAGTAGTCCGGGATCTCGATCGCCGGACGGATGTCGACCTCGGCGGTGAAGGCCAGCAGCTCGCCGTCCTTCAGCTCGGTGATGTCCACGTCGGGCTGGCCCAGCGGGTTGACGTCGGCCTCGTTGATGGCCTCCGTGTAGAACTTCGGGAGGGCGTCGTTGACGGCCTCCTCCAGCACCGCACCCCGGCCGAACCGCTGGTCGATCACCCGGGCAGGGATCTTGCCCTTACGGAAGCCCTTGACCGTGACCTGCTGGTTGATCTTCTTGTACGCCGCGTCGAGGCTGGCCTTGAGCTCCTCGAAGGGCACCTCGACAGTGAGCCGAACCCGAGTCGGGTTCAGGGTCTCCACGGCGCTCTTCACGGTTCGGTCTCCTTGGTGACTGATTCTTGGTTTCTGCCGGGGCCGCTTGGTCGGGCGGCCCGGCTGATCGGCCCGGTCACAGAGACACACGGGCACGCAGCTTGCATAGTAACCGCAAGCGGGATCGGGCCCACAATGTGATCTTGGTTGCGCGGCACGCCCGGCGACGGGAACGCGGAGGGGGAATGGTCGGGGTGGCGGGATTTGAACCCACGGCCTTCCGCTCCCAAAGCGGACGCGCTACCAAGCTGCGCCACACCCCGTCGGTGCGACACGTAGGGTACATGGCCGCGGGCGGTGCGTCGGCATGTTTGAGGGGCGTGCGGCGACGGGCCCGGACCCGTTACGATGCTCTTCGTGCCGCGGCCCACGTGACCTGCGGTGCGCCGCTTGCGGGCGTAGCTCAATGGTAGAGCCCTAGTCTTCCAAACTAGCTACGCGGGTTCGATTCCCGTCGCCCGCTCTCACCGGCTCAGGGCCAGGTCGGAGGTTCATCCTCCGACCTGGCCCTGACGCGTTTCGCCGCACCTCGCTTCCGCGTGCGGCGCGCGCACCCGCGCGGCCGGGGCGTCAGAAGCGGATCTGGTTGATGGAGGACGCTATCGAGTCCAGGAACTTCTGGATCGACGGCGCCATCCCGGTGGAGGCGAGGAAGAAGCCGAAGAGCGCGGCGACGATCGCGGGCCCGGCTTTGATCGAGCCGCTGCGGATCATCACCACGAGGATGATCGCCAACAGCAGTACCATGGACAGTGAGATGGCCACACTGATCACACCCTCGGTCGGTCGGTCTCCGCTTGCCGGCCGGGGGCGGGCAGCCCGGCGCACCCCCGTTCGGCTCATCGTGCCACCAACCTTGCCCGGATCCCGCCCCCCTGACGCATCGTCGACGGACCGAACCATCCCGCCACCGCGCGTTCCGAAAAAATTACTGCTCATTCCAAGTGATGGTTCCGCTCCGCACACAGGGTGGTCACAAGAAATTCGCAGCGTGTCCGTGTGGTAATTCTTCGTCGAAAATCACGTAACGATATGCCCCATTTAAGAGGGATTAATTGGGGCATATCGCACGGTTGACGGTCGTGTCAGCCGCGAATGGGCGCGCCTTCCCAAGCGTTTTACGAATACGCCGGAGCGCTACTAAGGTGCCTGGGATGTTCCACGCTCCGCAGGGAAATCAAAGGGCCCCGCTCCCGCCGGCCCGAGAGGCACCGCAAGCACGGGAGGAACCGGAGGCACCGGAGGCACGCACCGTCGACAGACCCGTGAGGACGGGTGAGACGGGTGCCGGGACGGGTACGCGGCGCGCCGCGACGGGTGCGCAGGGCGCCGGGCGCGACCCCTGGTTCGACAACGCCAAGTACCTGGCGATCGTGCTCGTGGCCGTGGCGCACGCGTGGGAGCCCGTCATGGAGGGCAGCCGGGCGACCCGGGCCCTCTACATGCTCGTGTACACCTTCCACATGCCGGCCTTCATCCTCATCTCCGGCTACTTCTCCCGCACCTTCACCGCCAAGCCGCACCAGATGCGGCGGCTGGTCACCGGCATCGCCGTGCCGTACCTCGTGTTCGAGACGGCGTACACGCTCTTCCGGCGCTGGGCCGGCGACCCCGCGCAGGTCTTCAGCCTGACCGACCCCTTCTACCTGACCTGGTTCCTGATCGCGCTGTTCGTGTGGCGGCTGACCGCGCCCCTGTGGCGCACCCTGCGCCATCCGCTGCCGGTGGCGCTGGTGATCGCCTGCCTCGCCTCGCTCACGCCGGACATCAGCGATGACCTGGACCTCCAGCGGATCCTGCAGTTCCTGCCGTTCTTCGTCCTGGGCGTGACCCTGAAGCCCGAGCACTTCGCGCTGGTACGGAGCCGGCCGGTGCGGCTGGCGGCGCTCCCGCTGGCCGCGGGGGCGCTGGTGTTCGCGTACTGGGTGGCACCGCGGGTGCGGATGGGCTGGTTCTACCGCTCCACCAGCGCCCCGGAGCTGGGGTACGCCTGGTGGACGGGGCCCCTGATGACGCTGGGCCTGTTCGCCTGCGCGCTGCTGCTGACGGTGGCGTTCCTGGCGTGGGTGCCGGGCCGGCGGACCTGGTTCACCGTGCTGGGCGCGGGCACCATCTGCGGCTACCTGCTGCACGGCTTCCTGACGAAGTCCCTCGACTACTTCGAGGTCGTCCCCGCGCACCCCTGGCTCACCGAGCCGGCCGGCCTGGTCGCCACGACCCTGGCCGCCGCGGCGGCCGTGACGCTGCTGTGTACGCCGCCGGTGCGGCGCGTCCTGCGGTGCGTGACGGAGCCGGAGATGGAGTGGGCGTTCCGCAGGGAGCCCGACGGGCTCAGGAAGGGCTGAGCCCCAGCAGCGCGCGCATCGTCGCGTACTTCGCGGTCAACCGGGCCCGGGTCGCCTCGTCCAGTACGGCGAGGCGGTCCGGGTCCGCGTTGTGTGCGAGGTCGGCCTCCTTGACGAGGCGGGCGCCCGGCACGGCGAGGACGCGGGCGGCGTACGCGGCGGGGTCCTCGCCGGGCCGCTTGGTGAGGGCCAGGACGATGTCCTTGACCTCCTGCGGCAGCGCGGCGGCCGCGAGCCACTCCTCGGACAGCCGGTCGTCCTCCACCGCGTCGTGCAGCCACGCGGCCGCCGTCTGGGCGTCGTCGCCGCCTCGCGCGCGTACCCCTTCGGCCACCGCCCGGAGGTGCTCGGCGTAGGGGCGGCCCGCCTTGTCGGTCTGGCCGGCGTGGGCCTCGCGGGCGAGCGCCTCGACCTCTTCCAGCGTCAGGTACGTCATCGCCGCCTACGCCTCCCGGGTGATCAGCAGCAGCGCCCGGTCGTCGTTGACGTCCTTCGCGCACGCCTCGATGAGGTGCCAGGCCGCGCCCTCGAAGCCCGAGGCGACGTAGCGGTCCGCCTCGCCCGTCAGGCGGTCGATGCCCTCGGCGATGTCCCGGTCCGCCGCCTCGACCAGGCCGTCGGTGAAGAGCATGAGCACGTCGCCGGGGCGCAGGGAGCCCTTGACCGGGTGGAACTCGGCGCCGTCGTACACGCCCAGCAGCGGGCCCTCGCCGGTCTTCTCCTCCCAGCGGCCGCTGCCCGCGTGCAGCTGGAGCGCCGGCAGGTGCCCCGCCGACAGCAGCTCGTAGTCGCCGGAGTCCAGGTCCAGTACGAGGTGGATGGAGGTGGCGAAGCCCTCCTGCCAGTCCTGGCGCAGCAGGTAGCCGTTGGCGGCCGGGAGGAAGCCGTGCGGCGGCAGCGAGCCGAGCAGGCCGCCGAAGGCGCCCGACAGCAGCAGGGCGCGCGACCCCGCGTCCATGCCCTTGCCGGACACGTCGGTGAGGACGACCTCCAGGGTGCGGCCGCCGTGGGTGCGGGCCGCGACGACGAAGTCTCCGGAGAAGGACTGGCCGCCGGCCGGGCGCAGCGCCATCTCGTGGTGCCAGCCCTTGGGCAGCTCCGGCAGGGCGCTCTGGACCCGGATGCGTTCGCGCAGGTCGAACAGCATGGTGCCGCCGCGCCGCCAGGGCACGCCGACGCGGGCGCGGAACTGCGCCAGCAGCAGCCCGAACAGGCCGCACGCGGCCACCACGAGCACCGTGCCGGGGGTGACGCGCGCCGCGCCCTCCGTATACGGGCCGAGGGCCAGCGACTCGACGATCAGCGCCGCGGCGGCCGCCGCGTACAGGCCCAGCAGGCTCGCGGGGCGCAGCAGCAGGCCGCCGGCGACGATCGGCAGGACGAGCGCCGCCGGTGCGGCCCACACGGGGTTGGCGATGGTGAAGAGCGTGATGGCCGGGACGGTGAGCAGCAGGCCCGCGAAGGCGATCCAGTCGGAGCCGTCGCCGCGGAAGTAGTCCACGGCGGATTTGCGCAGGGCGATACGGGCCCGGCGCGTCGACTTCCGCATCCGGGCCAGGTACGCGTCCACTCGTGCGCTACGGGCCATTGGCCTGGACCCTATCCATCCGGTCGGCCCGCGTGCAGGGGGACCCCTATGACAATGCGTTCGAAATTGGGTCGCCCCGGGCGCTCCCCGCTGCTAGGCATGGCATATGACGACGGAATTACGGGTGCTCCACCCGGACGAATGGGACCGCTGGTACGGGCAGCTCGAGCTGGCGTTCGGGGGCGTGCCGGAGGCTCCGGAGGAGCGCGAGCTGTGGCGTGAGCTGACCGAGTGCGAGCGCTCGCTGGGCGTCTGGGACGGGGGGACCTGCGTCGGTACGGCCGGGTCGTTCTCCTTCCGGCTCTCCGTGCCGGGCGGGGCGCTGGTGCCGGCGGCCGGCGTGTCGATGGTGAGCGTGGCGCCGACGCACCGCAGGCGGGGCGTGCTGACGTCGATGATGCGGCGCCAGCTCGATGACGTACGGGAGTGGGGGGAGCCGCTGGCGGTGCTGACGGCGTCCGAGCAACCCATCTACGGGCGCTTCGGATACGGCGTCGCGACCCAGCAGTTGCGCGCGGAGATCGACACGACTCGGGTCCGGCTGTCCGTGCCGGACGGGACGGATGACGTAGGGCTACGGCTCGTGGCGCCCGCGGAGGCGAGCGCGGCGTGCGAGGCGGTGTACGCGCGCATGGTGACGGAGCGGCCGGGGATGATCGCCCGCAAGCCCGGCTGGGAGCGGCTGCCGCTGCTGGACCCGCCGGGTGAGCGCGGGGGCGCCTCGCCGCTCCAGTGCGTGCTGGCCGAACGGGCCGGTGAGGTGGTGGGGTACGCGCTGCACACCAACACGCCGGGGTTCGAGCCGGCCGGCGCCAAGGGGCGTATCACCGTGCGGTACCTGGGGGCGCTGGACCCGGCGGCGTACGCGGCGCTGTGGCGGTACCTCTTCGGCATCGACCTGACGACGACGGTCCAGTTCTGGAACCGTCCGGTGGACGACGCCTGGCAGCTGCTCGTCTCGGACATCCGCCGCTGCGGGGTGAGCCCGCGCGACGGGCTCTACGTGCGGCTGGTGGAGGCGGGCGCGGCGCTGGAGGCACGGGCCTACCAGACGCCGGTGGACGTGGTCCTGGAGGTGGAGGACCCCTTCTGCCCCTGGAACGCCGGCCGCTGGCGGCTGTCCGGCGACGCCAAGGGCGCCGTCTGCTCCCGGACGCGCGACACGCCGGACCTGGCCCTGTCGGTACGGGACCTGGGCGCGGCGTACCTGGGCGGGTTCAGCCTGGCGTCGCTCGCGGCCGCGGGCCGGGTGCGGGAGCTGCGGCGGGGCGCGCTGGCCGAGGCGTCCCTGGCCTTCGGCTCATCCGTCGCGCCCTGGCTGCCTCACGGCTTCTGACAGCCGGGGCACCAGAAGAGGTTGCGGGCGGCGAGGCCGGCGGTGCGGATCTCGCCGCCGCAGACGTGGCAGGGCAGGTTGGCCCGGCGGTAGACGTACACCTCGCCGCCGTGGTCGTCGACGCGGGGCGGGCGTCCCATCGCCTCGGGCGTGTGCTCGGGCCGTACGGTGTCGATGCGGTTGTTCCGCACGCCCTCGCGCATCAGCGCCACGAGGTCGTCCCAGATGGCGTGCCACTCGCCCTCGGTGAGGTCCTTGCCGGGGCGGTACGGGTCGATGCCGTGCCGGAAGAGCACCTCGGCGCGGTAGACGTTGCCGACGCCGGCGATGACCTTCTGGTCCATGAGCAGCGCGGCGATGGTGGTACGGCTCCGGGAGATGCGGCGCCACGCCTTGCCGGGGTCGTCGCCGTCCCGGAGCGGGTCGGGGCCGAGCCGCTCGTGTATCGCCCGCTTCTCGGGCTCGGTGATCAGGGCGCAGGCGGTGGGGCCGCGGAGGTCGGCGTAGTGCTCGCCGTTGACCAGGCGCAGGCGGACGGTGTCGGTCGGCGGGGGCGCGGGGGTGGGGCCGAAGCCGAGCTTGCCGAAGAGGCCGAGGTGGATGTGGACCCAGTCGGTCCCGTCTT
Organism: Streptomyces sp. NPDC045998; assembly: GCF_056430285.1. NCBI lineage: Bacteria > Bacillati > Actinomycetota > Actinomycetes > Kitasatosporales > Streptomycetaceae > Streptomyces > Streptomyces sp. NPDC045998. The sequence continues at coordinate 205,411 of NZ_JBWKLJ010000001.1, read as the reverse complement.
CGTCGAAGCCGAGGAAGAGGTGCTTGCCGTGGGCGTCGGCGGTGGTGAGGACCCGGCCGTCGAGGAGGGCGGCGCTGTCGGAGAACTTGCCCTGGGGGCTGGAGACGCGGACCGCGCGGCCGCCGAAGCGGGCGAGGTGGTCCTGCGCGAGGCGGTGGATGGTGTGCCCTTCGGGCATGCGGTTCTCCTCTCGGGGGCGGGGGCCTCGTGGGGCGGGGCCTCTCGGAGCGGGGGCGTCTCGCGGGCGGAGGCCTCACGGAGCGGGGGCGTCCCCCATCCGGAACCGGGAGCTCACGGCTCGGGCCGTTGCCGAGGCCCCCGTGATCCTGCGCGGCCCCCGGCGGGAGTGCCGCGCCCGGGTGGCCGCAGCGGAAGAGGCCCCACCCGTCGGGAGGGGCCTCTCGTCTGCCGGGGTCAGTCCTGCTGGGGGTGGTGCGCCGGGATCGGGGGGAGCTCGCCGGTGGTCTCGTAGGCCGAGAGCATCTCGATGCGGCGCGTGTGGCGCTCCTCGCCCGAGTACGGGGTGTTCAGGAAGGTCTCCACGAACTTCGTGGACTCCTCCAGGGAGTGCATGCGGCCGCCGATCGCGACGACGTTGGCGTTGTTGTGCTCGCGGCCCAGCGCGGCCGTCCGCTCGCTCCAGGCGAGGGCCGCCCGGACACCCTTCACCTTGTTCGCGGCGATCTGCTCGCCGTTGCCGGAGCCGCCGATCACGATGCCGAGGCTCTCCGGGTCCGCGGCGGTCTTCTCCGCGGCGCGGAGGCAGAACGGCGGGTAGTCGTCCTGGGCGTCGTAGATGTGGGGGCCGCAGTCGACGGGCTCGTGGCCGTGGGCCTTGAGCCACTCGACGAGGTGGTTCTTGAGTTCGTATCCGGCATGGTCGGAACCGAGGTACACGCGCATGCGGACGAGTGTGGCACGCGCCCGGGCCATGGCCGGTCAGCGGGGCCCCTCGGGGTGCCCGAGGGTCACGATCCGGAATCGGGACTTTCGGCCCTCACGGGTCCCGTGTTTGCATGCACGGACTCGTCACCCGAGTACCGCACAGACGTAAGGAATCGTCCATGACGACGCAGCCGACCCTCCCGAAGGAAGGCGGAACGACCGGAGACCCCGGCATTTCGCAGTCCTCCGACGGTCTCAAGGCCGGACTCAAGAACCGCCACCTGTCCATGATCGCCATCGGCGGAGTGATCGGCGCCGGCCTCTTCGTGGGGTCCGGTGCCGGTATCGCCGCCGCCGGCCCGGCCATCCTGCTGTCGTACGCCCTCGTGGGCGCGATGGTCGTGTTCGTGATGCGCATGCTGGGCGAGATGGCCGCCGCGCGCCCGACCTCCGGCTCCTTCTCCGCCTACGCGGAGCAGGCCCTCGGCCGCTGGGCCGGCTTCTCGATCGGTTGGCTGTACTGGTTCTTCTGGGTCGTGGTGCTGGCCGTGGAGGCCACCGCCGGCGCCCAGATCCTGGAGCACTGGATACCGGCCGTCCCGCAGTGGGGCTGGGCCCTGATCGTGATGGTGGTGCTGACCGCGACGAACCTCGCCTCGGTCTCCTCGTACGGAGAGTTCGAGTTCTGGTTCGCCGGGATCAAGGTCGTGGCGATCGCCGCGTTCGTGGCGGTCGGCCTGCTCGCCGTCTTCGGCCTGCTGCCGGGCTCGGACAACCCGGGCGCGGGCTTCGCGCACCTGACGGACACCGGGGGCTTCTTCCCGATGGGCGCCGGAGCGGTGCTCACGGGTGTGCTGATGGTGGTCTTCTCGTTCATGGGCAGCGAGATCGTGACCCTCGCCGCCGGCGAGTCGGAGGACCCGCAGCGGGCGGTCACCAAGGCGACGAACAGCGTGATCTGGCGCATCGCGGTCTTCTACCTGGGCTCGATCTTCGTCGTCCTGACGCTGCTGCCGTGGAACGACAAGTCCATCGTGGACAAGGGCTCCTACGTGGCCGCGCTGAACTCGATCGGCATCCCCAACGCCGGCACGGTCATGGAGGTCATCGTCCTCACCGCCGTGCTGTCGTGCCTCAACTCGGGGCTGTACACGGCTTCCCGGATGGCGTTCTCGCTGGGTCAGCGCGGTGAGGCCCCCCGGGCGTTCGCGCGGACCAACGCGCGGGGCGTGCCGCAGGCCGCGATCCTGTCGTCGGTGCTGTTCGGCTTCGTGGCCGTCTTCTTCAACTACAAGTGGCCGGACACCGTCTTCGCGTTCCTGCTGAACTCCTCCGGCGCGGTCGCCCTCTTCGTGTGGCTGGTCATCTGCGTCACGCAGCTGCGGATGCGCGGGATCATCCTGCGCGAGTCGCCCGAGAAGCTCGTCGTGCGGATGTGGCTCTTCCCGTACCTGACGTGGGCGACGATCGCGATGATCACCTTCGTGCTGGGCTACATGCTCTACAAGGGCGGGGACGCGCGTGAGCAGGTCGTCCTGTCGCTGGCCGTGGCCGCGGTCGTCCTGGTGATCGCGCTGGTGCGCGACGCGATGCGGCGCCAGAGCCGCGCGTAGGGACACCAGAGGGACATGAGAAGGCTCTCCGCACCCCATCGGGTGCGGAGAGCCTTTTCGTACGTCCGGTTCGTGCGGCCGGTTCGTGCGGCCGGTTCGTACGGCCGGAGGCGCCGCCTCAGCCCTTGCGGCCGGCCAGCTTCCACGCGGCCGGCAGCGCGCCCATCGCCAGCGCCGCCTTCAGGGCGTCGCCGATGAGGAACGGCACCATGCCCTTCGCCACGGCCTCGGTCAGCGTCATGCCGGTGGCGAGCGCCAGGTACGGCACGCCGACGGCGTAGATGATCAGGGAGCCGAGCGCCATCGTGCCCGCCATGCGCGCCACGGAGCGGTCGGCCCCGCGCCGGGCCAGGGCGCCGACGACGGTCGAGGCGAGCAGCATGCCGAGGATGTAGCCGAAGGACGGCATGGCGTACCCGGAGCTCGACTGCGCGAACCACGGCACGCCCGCCACGCCGGCGATCACGTACAGCGCGAGGGAGAGGAAGCCGCGGCGGGCGCCGAGCGCGGTGCCGACGAGGAGCGCGGCGAAGGTCTGGCCGGAGACGGGGACCGCGAAGCCGGGCGGCTGGACGGCTATCTGGGCGGCGATACCGGTGAGCGCGGCACCGCCGACGACGAGCGCGATGTCACGGGTGCGGCTGGCGGGCAGGAGGTCGGCCAGGACCGTACCGGTACGGACGGTGGGGGCGGCGGCAGTGCTCATCGGGGGCTCCGCGGGGTGAGGGCAGGTGAGGACAGGCTGACGCTAGCCCAGGAGTGAACGGGCGATCACCGTCAGCCGATGACAAAGCGCCGGCCGAGCACTTGGTGGAGTTCGTACAAAGGCGGCCGCCCACACCCTGTCCGGCGTGACCCTTGTCACTAGGACGTCCTGACGGACCGTCCTTTTTGCGCCAGGTGCGCTCCAGCGGGAAGACTGTGGGCTCCCACCAAACAGCACCCTTTGCGAGAGTACGAGCACCATGCACGACGCCCCTCCGGCCGCCCCCTCGGCCCCGCTTGCCCCGGAGCCCGAGCCCCTCTCGCACGGCTTGAAGCAGCGTCATCTGACGATGCTGGGCCTGGGCGGGGTGATCGGCGCCGGGCTGTTCGTCGGCTCGGGCGCCGGGATCGCGGTCGCCGGGCCCGGCATCGTGCTGTCGTACCTGATCGCGGGCGCGCTGGCGATGCTGATCATGCGGATGCTCGGCGAGATGTCGGCGGCGATGCCCGCCTCGGGTGCCTTCTCGGTGCACGCCGAGCGGGCGCTGGGCCGCTGGGCGGGGTTCAGCGTCGGCTGGCTGTACTGGTTCCTGCTGGTGGTGGTGCTGGCGGTGGAGGCGTCGGGCGCGGCGCGGATCGCGCACGGCTGGGTGCCGGGCGTGCCGCAGTGGGCCTGGGTGCTGGTGTTCATGGTGGTGTTCACGGCCACGAACCTGACGGCAGTGAAGAACTTCGGCGAGTTCGAGTTCTGGTTCGCGGCGCTGAAGGTCGGCGCGATCGTGCTGTTCCTGGCGCTGGGGGTGGCGGCGATCCTCGGGTGGCTGCCGGAGACGGATCCGGTGGGGATGGCGAACCTGACCGGACAGGGCGGGTTCCTGCCGGCCGGCTGGGACGGCGTGGTCTCCGGGGTGCTGGTGGTGGTCTTCGCCTTCGGCGGCCTGGAGGTCGTGACGATCGCCGCCGCCGAGTCCGAGGACCCGGCGCGCAACGTGGCACGCGCGGTGCGCAGCGCCGTGTGGCGGATCCTCTTCTTCTACGTCGGCTCGATGCTGGTCGTGGTGACGCTGCTGCCGTGGACGTCGATGGAGCCCGGGAAGAGCCCGTACGTCGCGGTGCTGGACGCGGTCGGGGTGCCGTCGGCCGGACAGATCATGAACATCGTGGTCTTCGTGGCCCTGCTGTCGGCGCTCAACGCCAATCTGTACGGGTCCTCACGGATGGTGTTCTCGCTGGCGGAGCGCGGCGAGGCACCGAAGGGTCTGCTGGCGGTGTCACGGGGAGGCGTGCCGCGGCGGGCGGTGCTGGCGTCGGTGGCGTTCGGCTTCGTCTCCGTACTGCTCAATCTCAAGTGGCCGGAATCCGTGTTCCTCTACATGCTCAACGCGGTCGGCGCGGTGCTGCTGTTCGTGTGGAGCTTGATCGCCGTGTCGCAGCTGCGGCTGCGGCGGCGCATCGAGCGGGAGGCGCCGGAGAGGCTGTCCCTCCGCATGTGGGGGTTCCCGTGGCTGACGTACGCGGCGCTGGCCGCGATGGCGGCGGTGGTGGCGCTGATGCTGGCCGACGACGGGACGCGCCCCCAGGTGCTGTGGTCGGGCGGGGCGACGGCGGTTGTCCTGATCGTTGCGGCGGCCCGGGAGTGGCGGACGCGCCGCCATTTGTGAAGAATTCGTGTTCATTCCTTCACAATGTGTGAGCACGGTGTCCGTATAGCGGTCCGCTGTTCCCTGTGAGCGGTGCGCCCCCACAGACTGTGGGCCACACGCAGCCCCCCGTCTCAGCTACGAACAGGGCACACCCATGTCTCGGACCCCCGCGCCCGCATCCGCCGACTCGGCCCCCGCCGAGTCGACGCCTGCCGGCACCTCGTCGCCGGTCGTCGACGTACCGCTCGCCAGCGGACTGAAGCAGCGGCATCTGTCGATGATCGCCCTCGGCGGCGTCATCGGCGCCGGCCTCTTCGTCGGCTCCGGCACCGCCATCGCCGCCGCCGGCCCGTCGATCATTCTCGCGTACGCGATATCCGGCGCGCTCGTCATGCTCGTGATGCGCATGCTGGGCGAGATGGCGGCGGCCAATCCGGCGTCCGGCTCCTTCTCGGTGCACGCCGAGCGGGCCATCGGGCCGTGGGCGGGCTTCACCGCGGGTTGGTCCTTCTGGTTCCTGCTCTGCGTGGCCGTCGGCCTGGAGGCCATGGGCGCCTCCCAGATCATGGTCGGCTGGTTCCCGGACAGCCCGCCGTGGATGTGGGTCGCCCTCTTCATGGTGGTGTTCTGCGGGACGAACCTCGCGGCCGTGAAGAACTTCGGCGAGTTCGAGTTCTGGTTCGCCGCCCTCAAGGTCGGCGCGATCGTGCTCTTCCTGGGCATCGGCGTCCTCGCCATCCTGGGCCTCCTGCCCGGCACGGACTCCCCCGGCGCCGGCAACCTCACCGGCCACGGCGGCTTCATGCCGAACGGCTCCGAGGGCCTGATCGTCGGCCTGCTCGCCTCCGTCTTCGCGTACGGCGGCCTGGAGACGGTCACGATCGCCGCGGCCGAGTCCGAGAACCCCGTGCAGGGCGTCGCGAAGGCCGTCCGCACGGCCATGTGGCGGATCGCCATCTTCTACGTCGGCTCGATGGCCGTCGTCGTCACGCTGCTGCCGTGGACGCACGAGTCGGTCGCCAAGAAGGGCCCGTACGTCGCCACGCTGGAGCACCTGGGCATCCCGGGTGCCGAGCAGACCATGAACGTCGTCGTGCTGATCGCCCTGCTCTCCGCGATGAACGCCAACATCTACGGCGCCTCCCGCATGGCGAACTCGCTGGTCGCCCGCGGGTGGGGTCCCAAGCTGCTCGGGAAGCTCTCCGGCGGTGTGCCGCGCGTCGCCGTCCTCGCGTCGTCGGTCATCGGCTTCGTCTGCGTGCTGCTCAGCTACTGGAGCCCGGACCGGCTCTTCGGCTGGCTCCTCAACACCATCGGCGCGATCATCCTCGTGGTCTGGTTCTTCATCGCGGTCTCGCAGCTGCTGCTGCGCCGCCGGCTGGAGCGGGAGGCGCCCGAGAAGCTGGTCGTGAAGATGTGGGCGTACCCGTACCTGACGTACGTGGCGCTGGCCGGCATGGCGGCGGTCTTCGTGCTGATGGCCCGCGACGAGGGCACGCGCGAGCAGCTCTACTTCACGGGCGGGCTGACGCTGACGCTCGCGGTGATCGGCTACATCCTCCAGATGACCCGCGCGGAGTCCGCGCAGCCGGAGGCCAAGGCCCCCGAGAAGGTCTGACCCGAGCCTTAACCACTGCAGGGCCCCGGTGCACCGTGTGCGCCGGGGCCCTCGGCGTTTTCGGTGAAACCCGGCCGTACGGCGGGTGAACCGGCCCGGTCCGTGCGCGGGGGCCGCCTACCGTCCGGCGGTATGAGACGTCGTTCCGTCCTCCTCGCCGCGGGCGCCGGTGCCACGGCCGCCCTGTCCGCTCCCCCGGCCGCTCCCCCGTCCCGGGCCGCCGGCTCCCCCCATGCGGGCCCCCTCGTCATCGGCCATCGCGGCGCGGCCGGCTGGCGCCCCGAACACACCGCCTCCTCGTACACCCTCGCCGTCCAGTGCGGCGCCGACTGGATCGAACCGGACCTGGTCGCCACCCGCGACCACCACCTGGTGGTGCGCCACGAGAACGAGATCTCGGCCACCACGGACGTCGCCCGGCGCCCCGAGTTCGCCGGGCGCCGCACCACCAAGACCGTCGACGGCCGGTCCGTGACGGGCTGGTTCACCGAGGACTTCACGCTCGCCGAGCTGAAGACCCTGCGGGCGGCCGAACGCCTCCCCCTCGTGCGCGACCGGAACACCGTCTTCGACGGCCGCGAGCGGGTGCTGACCTTCCAGGAGGTCGTCGACCTCGCGCGCGGGCTGTCGCGGCGGTACGGCCGGACCGTGGCCGTCTTCCCGGAGACCAAGCACCCGACGTACTTCCGCTCCCTCGGCCTGCCCCTGGAGCCGGTCCTCGCCGAGGCCGTACGCCGGAACCGGCTCGGTCCGCGCGAGTGCGTCATCCAGTCCTTCGAGCCGTCCAGCCTGCTGCGCCTCGCCGAGGAGGAGCGGCTGCGCGTGCCGCTGTGGCAGGCCCTCGGCACGCGCGGCGGCCCGTACGCCCACTCCGCCACGTACGCGGAGATGACGACGCCCGCCGGGCTGCGCGCCATCGCCGCGTACGCGCGCTGGATCGGGCCCGACAAGTCGTCCCTCCTGCCGCCGTCCCCGCTGCTCGCGGACGCGCACGCGGCGGGGCTGCGCGTCGGCGCCTACACCTTCCGCGCCGAGAACCGCTACCTCCCCGCCGACCTGCGGCGCGGCACCGACCCGGACGGCTTCGGGGACGCCTTCACCGAGTACGAGCGCCACTACGCGCTCGGGGTGGACGCCGTGGTGACCGACTTCCCCGATCTCGCGGTGATCGCCCGGGACGCGTGGCGGGAACGCGACGGGGACGCGCGGCCTAGGACGAAGGGCTGATCAACTTCCGACCCTTCCTGCTGTTAGCCTGCACTTGCACAGCCTTTGCAATAAGCAGCAGAATGCAGCAGCAGTCGGAGGGCACGGACATGGCGATCTACACACTTCCTGAACTTCCGTACGACTACGCCGAGCTCGAGCCGGTCATCAACCCGCAGATCATCGAGCTGCACCACGACAAGCACCACGCCGCCTACGTCAAAGGCGCGAACGACACCCTCGAACAGCTGGAAGAGGCGCGCGACAAGGAGCAGTGGGGCTCGATCAACGGCCTGGAGAAGAACCTCGCGTTCCACCTCTCCGGCCACATCCTGCACTCCATCTACTGGCACAACATGACCGGCAAGAAGAACGGCGGCGGTGGCGAGCCGCTGGCGGCCGACGGCGTGGGCGAGCTCGCCGACGCGATCGCCGCGTCCTTCGGCTCCTTCGCCAAGTTCAAGACGCAGCTGTCCAAGGCCGCCGCGACGACGCAGGGCTCGGGCTGGGGCGTCCTCGCGTACGAGCCGGTCAGCGGCCGGCTCATCGTCGAGCAGGTCTACGACCACCAGGGCAACGTCGGCCAGGGCTCGGTGCCGATCCTGGTGTTCGACGCCTGGGAGCACGCCTTCTACCTGCAGTACAAGAACCAGAAGGTGGACTTCATCGAGGCCATGTGGGAGGTCGTCAACTGGCAGGACGTGGCCAAGCGGTACGCCCAGGCCAAGGAGCGCACGCCGCTGATCGCGCCGTGACGCGTGCGCCCCTCGGACCGGGGCGCTGTTGAATCGTCCTGCTCGTGATCGTCTTCTCAACCTTCACCGGGCAGGCGGATGAAGGACGGCCCCCCGCGATGACGTGAATCGCGGGGGGCCGTCCGCTGTCGTACGCCGGCGTCCGGGGGGGCGCCGGCCTACGGGTCGCCGGAGGTTACAGGTTGCTGAAGTCCGGGCCGGCGGTCCGGGTCCGCTTGATCTCGTAGAAGCCGGGCGTCGACGCCACCATCAGCGTGCCGTCCCACAGACGGGCCGCCGCCTCGCCCTGCGGCGCCGGGGTGACGACCGGGCCGAAGAAGGCGATCTGCTCGCCGTCCGCGCCCGGGACCGCGATGACCGGCGTCCCGACGTCCTGGCCGACCTTGTCGATGCCCTCCTTGTGGGAGGCGCGCAGCTCCGTGTCGTACGTGTCCTTGTCGGCGTAGCTCGCGAGGGAGGCGGGCAGCCCGGCGTCCTCCAGGGCCGCCTCCAGGACCGCGCGGTCGGTGGCGTCCTGGCCCTTGTTGTGGAAGCGGGTGCCCATCGCGGTGTAGAGGGGGCCGAGCACGTCGTCGCCGTGCAGCTGCTGGGCGGCGATGGCGACGCGCACCGGGCCCCAGGCCGTCTTGAGCAGTGCCTGGTAGTCCTCGGGGAGCTCGTCCATCTTCGGCTCGTTGAGGACGGCGAGGCTCATCACGTGCCAGCGCACGTCCACCGGGCGGACCTTCTCCACCTCCAGCATCCAGCGGGAGGTCATCCAGGCCCAGGGGCACATGGGGTCGAACCAGAAGTCGGCGGTGGTCCTGCTCTCGGACATGCGTCTCCTCAGCTGATGGGTCGGGCGTGCCTGAGGGGGGCAACACCACCGGGCGCCACCGGCATTCCCCATACCGGCGGTCAGAGGCACATGGGAGGATCACTGCTGTCAGAACGAGCTACGAAGGAGTGCCCGTGCCCGGTGAGAATCTGTCCCGCGACGAGGCCCGCGAGCGGGCCGAGCTGCTGACCGTCGACGGGTACGAGGTGGCTCTCGACCTGCGGTCCGCGGTCGGGGAGGCCGCCGGCGGCGGGTCCGAGCGGCGGACCTTCCGGTCGGTGACGACGATCCGGTTCCGCTGCGCCACGCCGGGGGCCACCACCTTCGCGGACCTGGTCGCCCCGTCGGTGAACGCCGTCACGCTCAACGGCCGCGAGCTGGACCCGGCAGTCGTCTTCGACGGCACGCGGGTCGCCCTGGAGGGGCTGGCCGAGGAGAACGTTCTGGTGGTGGACGCGCAGTGCGCGTACAGCCGGACGGGTGAGGGGATGCACCGCTTCGTCGACCCGGAGGACGGCGAGGTCTACCTCTACACGCAGTACGAGCCGGCGGACGCCCGGCGCGTGTTCGCCAACTTCGAGCAGCCCGACCTCAAGGCGCCGTACCGCTTCGAGGTGACGGCGCCCGAGGGCTGGACGGTGTGGAGCAACGGCGTGGAGGAGTCGCGGGAGGGAGGGGTCTGGCGGTTCGCGGAGACCGCGCCGATCTCGACGTACATCACCTGCGTGGTGGCCGGCCCGTACCACTACGTCACGGACACCTACCGGCGCGGTGACCTGGAGATCCCGCTCGGCGCGATGTGCCGCAAGGGGCTGGCGAAGCACTTCGACGCGGACGACGTCTTCCTCGTCACCAAGCAGGGCTTCGACTTCTTCCACGACAACTTCGACTACCCCTACCCCTTCGGGAAGTACGACCAGGCCTTCGTCCCCGAGTACAACCTCGGCGCGATGGAGAACCCCGGCATGGTGACCTTCCGCGAGGAGTACATCTACCGCGGCAAGGTGACGCGCGCGGCGTACGAGCGGCGGGCCAACGTCATCCTGCACGAGATGGCGCACATGTGGTTCGGCGACCTGGTCACCATGAAGTGGTGGGACGACCTGTGGCTGAAGGAGTCGTTCGCGGACTTCATGGGGTCCTTCTCGCTGGCCGAGGCCACCCGCTTCACCAACAGCTGGGTCACCTTCGCCAACAACCGCAAGGCCTGGGCGTACCGGGCCGACCAGCTGCCGTCCACCCATCCCATCACGGCCGACATCCGTGACCTGGAGGACGCCAAGCTGAACTTCGACGGCATCACGTACGCCAAGGGCGCGGCCGTCCTGAAGCAGCTGGTGGCGTACGCGGGGCGGGAGGCCTTCCTGGAGGGCGCCCGGCGCTACTTCAAGCGGCACGCGTACGGCAACACGCGCCTGGACGACCTGCTGTCGGTGCTGGAGGAGACCTCGGGGCGCGACATGACGGCGTGGGCGCGGTCCTGGCTCCAGACGTCGGGCGTCAACGTGCTCACGCCGGCCGTGACGTGCGACGCCGAGGGCCGGGTGGCGGAGCTCGCGGTCGAGCAGGAGGGCGACGAGCCGCGTCCGCACCGGGCGGCCGTGGGCCTGTACCGGTCCGAGGGCGGCGAGCTGGTGCGGTACGCCCGCGCGGAGGTGGACATCACCGGCGCGCGCACGGTGGTGACGGAGCTGGCGGGCAGCGAGCGCCCGGCGCTGGTGCTCGTCAACGACGATGACCTGACGTACGCCAAGGTGCGCTTCGACGAGGGCTCGCTGGACACCCTGCGCGAGCACCTCGGCGACATCACCGACCCCCTGGCGCGGGCCCTGTGCTGGTCGGCGCTGTGGAACCTGACGCGGGACGCGCTGCTGCCGGCGCGGGACTTCGTGGCGCTGGTGCTGCGTTTCGCGGGGCGCGAGTCGGACATCGGCGTCCTGCAGATGCTGCACGCCTGGGCGCAGTCGGCGCTGACGCACTACGCCGCCCCGGCGTGGCGCGAGGAGGGCGGCCGGCTGGTCGCGGAGGGCGCGCTGCGGGAGCTGCGGGCGGCGGAGCCGGGCAGTGAGCACCAGCTGACGTGGGCGCGGTTCTTCGCGGCGACGGCGAGCGGGGACGAGGACTTCGCGCTGCTGCAGGGGCTGCTCGACGGTTCGGCCAAGATCGACGGGCTGGACGTCGACCAGGAGCTGCGCTGGGCGTTCCTGGGGCCGCTGGCCGCGCACGGCCGCGCCGACGAGAGCGTGATCAACGCCGAGCTGGCGCGCGACGACACGGCCTCGGGCAAGCGCCACCAGGTGCGGTGCCTGGCGGCCCGCCCGTCGGAGGCGGTCAAGGCGCAGGCGTGGGCACAGGTCGTCGAGTCCGACGCGCTGTCGAACGCGCTGGTGGAGGCGACGATCGCGGGCTTCACCCAGCCGTCGCAGCGGGCGCTGATCGCGCCGTACGCGCCGAAGTACTTCGACGCGATCGAGCGCGTCTGGCGGGAGCGGTCCATCCAGATCGGCATGGACGTGGTGCGGGGCCTGTTCCCGTCGCTCCAGGACGACCCGTCGACGCTGGAGGCGACGGACGCCTGGCTCGCCGCCCACGAGGCGTCCGCCCCGGCCCTGCGCCGCCTGGTCCTGGAGGCCCGCGACGACCTGGCCCGCGCACTGCGCGCCCAGGCGCGCGACGCGGCGGCGGGCTGAGGCCGGCGTTGGGGGCGGGCCCGGGTTGGGGCCGGGCTGCGCCCGGCTGAGCGCCGGGGCGGCCCCGGGCTGCCGACGGCGCCCGCCTGCGGCTCGGGCTGAGCCCGGCCCGCCCGACGGCGCCCGGCTAGGGCGCGGCTGTTCCCTCCGGCCGGCGGGGCCCGCTTGGGGGCCGGGCGGCGGCTTCGGTCTGCGGGTTCCGGGGGGGCGGGAGTTCCTGATCGGCAGTCGAACGCCCGTACTTTAGGACGGGGTTGTCCCGGATTGTCGACGGACTTGTAACAACGGTTAGAGGGCGGGGAGTTGGCGGGAAGTCCCGGGGCATGACCAACACCCCGCTCTCCCCCCGTCCTCTCTCCGGCTCCTCCGACGTACGGCGGCGCGTGCTGTCCGCCGCGCAGCTGCGGGCCCAGGGCGTGTCCGCCGCCGAGGCCGGCGCGCACTGCCGGGCCGGCGGGCCCTGGCAGCAGGTGCTGCCGGGCGTGTACCTGCTGCGCCCCGGGCAGCCGACCAGCGAGGAGCGGCTGCACGCCGCGCTGCTGTACGCCGAGCGGCGGCCCGGCGGTGAGGGTGCGGCGATGATCACCGGGCTGGCGGCGCTGGCGCTGTACCGGTTCGCCGCCGCGCCGCCGCTGCCCGCGCTGGACCACATCGACGTGCTGGTGCCGCGCACCCGGCGGCTGCGGTCCACCGGGTGCGTGCGCATCGTGCGCGCCTCGGCGGACCCGCCGGTGGCCCGGGAGGTGACGGGCCTCCCGGTCGCCCCGGTGGCCCGCGCCCTCGCGGACGCCGTCCCGCACCTCGCCGACGCCCACACCGTGCGCCGGCTGCTCACCGAGGCCGTGCGGAAGGGGTACTGCGAACCGTCCGCCGTCGTCCGGGAGTTCAACCGCGCCCGGCTGCTGACCCGGCCGCACGTCGTGGACGCCGTCGACGCGCTCCTCGCGGACGGCCGGGCGCTGGCCGAGGAGCGGCTGTACGAGATGGTGCGCGTGCACCAACTGCCCGACCCGCTGTGGAACGTGGACCTCCGGCTGCCCGGCGGCCCTCACCTCGGCGGCGTGGACGCCTACTGGCCGGACCAGGCCGTCGCCGTCGAGCTCGACACCCGCTCGTCGCGCCGGGACGACGACGAGAGCACCTGGACCGCGTACACACGCAAGCGCGAGCACCTGGAGCGGCTCGGCGTCACCGTCGTCCACCTCACGCCCCGCAAGCTGCGCGAGGCGCTGGAGCAGCAGGCGGTCGTGGTGCGGACGGCCCTGATGGCGGCCGGGGACCGGGCCCCGGCCGCGTACCTCGTGGTGCTGCCCAGGTGAGGGCGAGGGCTACGGCGAGGGCTCAGCCGCAGAACTCGGCTTCGACGATCCCCTGCGTGTTGCCCGCCCAGTCGCCGTTGAGGTTCAGCGCCAGTGAGTGTTCCCCGTCCCGGGTGGCGACCACGTTGGAGACGGACCCGTGGATGCCGCCGGTGTGACCCCACACCTCGGTGCCGCAGCTCAGCTTGACCACGTACACGCCCAGGCCGTAGCGGGGGGACGGCACGCCCTCCCTGACCGGGACCGTGGTGGTCAGCTCCTTCATCTGCGCCGGCGGCAGCAGCCTCCCCTTCAGCAGCGCCCGTACGAACCGCTGGAGGTCGGCCGAGTCGGAGATCATCTCGCCGGACGCCCACGCCCCTGACGGGTTCAGCTCGGTGACGTCGTGGACGGGTGCGTTCGGCTCCGCCGCCATGAGCGTGGAGTAGGCGCGGCCGCTGGGCTTCGGCATCCGCGCGTCCGTGCCGGGCACGGAGGTGGCGCGGAGCTTGAGCGGCTTGATGAGGCGGCGCTCGATCTCCTTTCCGTACGGCCGTCCGGTCGCCTTCTCGATGACCATGCCGGCGAGGATGTAGTTGGTGTTGGAGTAGGCCCAGTCCGTGCCGGGCGCGAAGTTCGGCCGGTGGCCCATCGCGACGCCGACCAGCTGCCGCGGAGTCCACGTGTCGTAGCGGTGCTGGAAGAAGCCGGGGCCGAAGACCTTCGCCCGGAACCCGGGGTCGGAGGTGTAGTCGTAGATGCCGCTGGTGTGGTTGAGCAGTTGGCGGAGGGTGATCTTCCGGCCGTCGTGGCCGTTGCCGCGTACGACGCCGGGGAGCCAGCGGTCCACGGTGTCGTCGAGGTCCAGTCTGCCCTCGGCTTCCAGTTGCAGGACGACGGTGGCGACGAAGGTCTTGGTGATGGAGGCCACGCGGTAGCGGTCGTTCGGGTGGCGCTCGCGGCCCGTGTCGCGGTCGGCGACCCCGGCGGTGCCGTTCCAGACGCCGTCGCCGTCCCGCGCCTGGGCGAGCACGCCCGGCACTCCCTCCCGTACGACGGCTTCGAGGGCCGCCTGGGTCCGCTCGTGCCCGTCCGTGGTGCGCGTGGTGCGGTCGGTGCGGTCGGTGGCGGCTGCCGGGACGGTGAAGGCGGTGGTGGCGACGGCCGCCGCCACGATCGCCGCCGTCAGGGCCGTCTTGCGTATCGCCATGCTTGTTCCCCTCGCTGTTCGACTGCGGTCGGTGGAGGGGACCGCGCCGGTGCGCGGGGAGTTGACCGGGGCCGCCGGGTTGAGCCGGTTTCAGCCTTCCTCGATCACCTCCGCCGCCTCCGGGTTGTGGGGCGAGTACTCCGGCACCGCCGACCACCGCAGCGGGCTCGCGCCCTCGTGCTCCAGCACCCCGTCGACGGTGAAGCGGACGGTGCGGCCGGTCGCGGTGAACGCGGTGCGGGCGGTGCCGGTGAGCTGGAGCGTGGTGCCGGTGGCCCAGTCGAGGAACAGCAGTCCCGCGCGGGCGTCGGCCTCCAGGTTGCCGAGGGTGAGGAACATGCCGTTGCCCGCGTAGTCCCGCCAGCCGAGCTCGGTGGGCGAGGCGACCTGGACGAAGCCGGGGTTGCCGCCCCGGTGGCTGGCGTCGGCGCCGTGCCCGGGGGCGACGGTGGCGATGAAGAAGGTGTCGGCGGCGCGGACGAACTCCTGCTGCGCGGGGGTGAGCCGGTCGCTCCGGCGTACGGCGCCGGGACGCGCCGCCGCGCCGTCGCCGGGCGCGTACAGCTCCCGCTTCTGCAGGTACTTCGGGCAGTTCGAGAAGACCTGCCGCGCCGCGATGGCCAGGCCGGAGGCGCTGGGCCGGGCCGTCCCGTTGAGCCGCATGCGGCGCCGGGTGCGCGGGTCGAGGGCGATCGTGCCGACGGGGGTGTCGGCGGCGCGGGCCAGCGTGGCGGCGAGCGGGTCGCCGTCCGTCACGCCCCCGGCCACCGCCACGGAGCGCGGCCCGGTGGCCCGGACGAAGCCGGGCGCGCCGGTGAGCAGGGAGCTCCAGACGCGGCCGTGCTCGTCCTGCGCGCCGATCACCAGCAGGGGCTGGAGCTCCAGGAAGGCGGCGGCGACCCGGCGGATGTCCTGGCCGATGGAGCGGCCGACGTGGTCGGCGAGGCCGCGGACGCCGACGCGGGTCTGCACGGCGAGCGATCCCTGGTGGTAGGGGCGTGACACGGGTGACCGCCTCCTAGAAGAAGCCGCAGGTGGGGGCGGCGGCGTGGGGGGCCGGTGCCTCCTCGGCGCCGACGGGGGCGTAGACCTCCAGGCGGGTGCCGTCGGGGTCGTGGAAGAAGATCCCGCCGGAGGCCGCGCCCTCGCGGTGCGCGACGACCCCGTCGTACGCGAACGTCACGTCCAGCGATCGCAGTTCGGCCTCGACGGCCCGGACCTCGTCCATGGTGTCGACCTCGAAGGCGAGGTGGTGCAGGCCGGCGCGGGCGGGGGCGTAGGGCTCCTCGGCCTGCTGCCAGAGGGCGAGGGCGAGCCGGCCGTCCCGGCCGAGGAGGGCGAACCGCCGGCCGTCCTCCTTGCCCTCGACGAGGACGTCGAAGCCGAGGACGTCCCCGTAGAAGGCGAGGGAGCGCGGGAGGTCGGTGACGTTGATGCCGACGTGGCCGGTACGGAGCGTGCTGTGGGTGGTCGCCGTCATGGCGGTGCCCCTTTCCTGGGCGTGCTTCTAACCTGTGATTGGAACTTTAGAGGTTAGATTCGGGGGCGCGCAACCAGTTACGTAAGATTGAGGGGTTAGGCGCCTCGGCCAGGCAGCGAAAGGGAGCCCACAGATGCCCGCACCGGACCCGCGGCCGCTCGTCGGCGAACCCGTCTCCCTCGATCTGCTCAACACCCGCTGGGTGCACGACGGCGCCGCCCAGGACCTGCTGACCGGCCCCGAGGGTCTGGCCGTCTGGCTGGCGGCCAACGGTCTCGACGCCGACGCCCGCTTCCGGGCCGACGCGCCCACGCTGGAGCGCACCCTCACCGCCCGCGACGCACTCGCCGCCGCCGTCGACCGGCCCGGCGACACCGCCGCGGCCGCCGCACTCAACGAGGTCCTCGCGCACGGCCGCATCCGCGCCGTGCTCACCGCGGAAGGCCCCGCCGAGGAGGCCGAGTTCGCCGACCCCTCCTGGGGCCCCGGCTGGCTCGCCGCCCGCGACTACCTGGACCTGCTGCGCACCGCGCCCGACCGGATCCGCGCCTGCGCCCACGAGGCGTGCGTCCTGCACTTCTTCGACACCTCGCGCAACGGCACCCGGCGCTGGTGCTCCATGGCGGTGTGCGGCAACCGCGCGAAGGCCTCCCGCCACTACGCGCGCACCAAGGAAAGTTGAACGCTCAGCCGAACAGCCTGCGTAAACCGGGGATTTGACCCCGTTCATCCCCCATGGCGTATCAGCGACAGTGGCGGATGTGCGCCACAACCCGCATCCCGTCTCCGGCAGCTCTCCACAAACCCCTGTCCCGTGCGAAAGGGTGAGCGGTCATCCGGCACCACATACCGGACCGTCTCTTTCACATACAGGGATGCAGATGACCACCCTCGAATCCCAGAGCTCCATACCAGGGAGCTCGACCCCCGGCCACAGACGGACGGCTCGGCGCACCGCCCGCGTCGTCGCCGCCGGCCTGGTGGCCGCGCTGGCCGCGGCCGGCACCGCCCCGGTGTTCGCCGCCGACGACCCGGCGGGCACCCCCGCGGGTACGGCCCCGGCCAAGTCGGACGCCTCCGCCGCCGACGCGAAGCTCGGCGCCGCCGACGCCGAGCGGCTGGCCGAGGCGGAGGCCCAGGGCGACCGGACCGTCACCGTCATGGTGGCCACGGCCCCCGGCCAGACCGAGCAGGTCGCCCAGCAGTTCGACGACGTCGCCGGCGCCACGGTCGGCACGACGTACGACAAGCTCGGCTACGTCCGCGCCACGCTGCCCACCGGGAAGGCGAAGTCCGCGCTCACCGCGGCCGCCAAGCTCTCCTCGGTGCAGGGCATCGACCTCCAGTACGAGATCGCGCTGGAAGACCCGTCCCCGGACGCGGGTACCGTCGGGGAGGGCGGTACCACGACCGGTTCGACGGCCACCACGTACCCCGGCCCCGACGCGCGGACGCCGGCGAAGAACCCGTACAACCCAGCCTTCGAGACCGGCGCGGTGGACTTCGTCAAGAAGTACCCGAAGGCCGACGGCCGCGGTGTGACCATCGGCATCCTCGACTCCGGCGTGGACCTGGGCCACCCGGCGCTGCAGAAGACCACCACCGGCGAGCGCAAGATCGTCGACTGGGTGACCGCCACCCACCCCGTCACCGACGGCGACGGCACCTGGCGCCCGATGAACAACCCGGCGGTGGCCGGCCCGACGTTCACCGCCGACGGCCGCACCTGGACGGCGCCCGAGGGCTCGTACCGCTACCGCGACTTCCGCGAGGCCGCCACCAAGGGCGGCGACATGAACGGCGACCTCAACCGCGACGGTGACACCACCGACGTGTGGGGCGTGCTGTACGACGCGGCCGCCGGCACCGTGCGCGTCGACCTCAACGGCAACAACGACTTCACCGACGACGTCGCGATGAAGCCGTACAAGGACGGGTTCCAGGTCGGCTACTTCGGCACGGACAAGCCGGAGACCGACGTCGTGGAGCGCATCCCGTTCGTGGTCGAGATCCGCAAGGACGTCGTCTACAACGCCAACAAGGACAAGGCCGACTTCGTCAACATCGGCGTCGTCAACTCCGACCACGGCTCGCACGTGGCCGGCATCACCGCCGCCCACGGTCTGTTCGGCGGCAAGATGAACGGCGCGGCGCCCGGCGCCAAGCTGGTCTCCTCGCGCGCCTGCACCTGGTCCGGCGGCTGCACCAACACCGCCCTGACCGAGGGCATGGCGGACCTGGTCGTCAACCGCGGTGTCGACATCGTCAACATGTCGATCGGCGGCCTGCCCGCGCTCAACTCCGGCGACAACGCGCGCGCCGCGCTCTACGGCCGCCTGATCGACACCTACGGCGTCCAGCTGGTCATCTCGGCCGGCAACTCCGGCCCGGGCCTGAACACCATCGGGGACCCCGGCCTGGCCGACAAGGTCGTCTCGGTCGGCGCCGCGATCTCCAAGGAGACGTGGGCCGCCAACTACGCCTCGGTCGTCGAGAAGAAGTACGCCATGTTCCCCTTCTCCTCGCGCGGCCCGCGTGAGGACGGCGGCCTCACCCCGACGATCTCCGCGCCCGGCTCGGCGATCAACACCATCCCGACGTGGATGGCGGGCGCCGGCGTCCCGGAGACCTCCTACAAGCTGCCCGCCGGCTACGGCATGCTCAACGGCACCTCGATGTCGTCGCCGCAGGCGGCCGGCGCGAGCGCGCTGCTGATCTCCGCCGCCAAGCAGCGGAAGATCGCGCTCTCCCCGCTGAGCCTGCGCACCGCGCTCACCAGCACCGCGAACCGCATCTCGGGTGTCGCGGCGCACGAGCAGGGCGCCGGTCTGATCGACGTCGTCGACGCCTGGGAGTCCATCACGGACGGGGCCACCGCGCACGAGTACACGGTCGCCGCGCCCGTCGACACGGCGCTGGAGCAGGAGCTGAAGAAGCCCGGCACCGGCATCTACGACCGTGAGGGCGGCCTCAAGGCCGGCCAGAAGAAGGTCTACGACGTCACCATCACGCGCACGACCGGCCCGGACCGGCCGATCGAGCACGAGCTGGACCTGAAGTACAACGACGGCACCTTCCGCATCCTCGGCGACGACGAGGTGGACCTGCCGCTGAACAAGCCCGTCACCGTCAAGGTGCAGGCCAAGCCGGGCTCCGCGGGCGTGCACAGCGCCATCCTGGAGGCCGACGACGAGGACACCGAGGGCGTCGACAAGCAGATCCTCGCCACCGTCGTCGTCGCGTACGACCTGGCGGCGCCGAGCGCGTACGCCTACAGCGCGACCGGCACCGTGCAGCGCAACAGCCACAAGTCCTACTTCGTCACGGTGCCCAAGGGCGCCAAGGCGCTGGAGGTCGCGCTCGGCGGGCTGAAGGAGAAGAGCCAGACCCGGTTCATCGCCATCCACCCGTACGGCGTGCCCGTCGACACCACCGCGTCCAACGCGTGCTACCCGCACTACAACCCGGCGAACACGTGCCGCCCCGACGCGCGCTCGTACGCCAACCCGACGCCGGGCGTCTGGGAGATCGAGGTCGAGGCGCGGCGCACCTCGCCGGACCTGGACAACCCGTACAAGCTGGACGTGTCCCTGCTGGGTGCGGCCTTCGACCCGGCGGTGCGGACGGTGCCCGAGGCGAAGGTCGGCACGCCGGCCGCGGTGGACTGGAAGGTCACCAACGGCTTCGCCGCGATCGACGGCACGCTGAAGGGCGGCCCGCTCGGCTCCGCGAAGGTCGCCACGCCGACCCTCGCCAACCACGCCACGCACACCAGCACGGTCACCCTCGGTGAGGGCGTCGAGCGGCTGGACGTCGCCATCGGCAACACCTCCGACAAGGCGGCCGACCTGGACCTGACCGTCTCGCTGAACGGCGTGGAGGTCGGCTCGTCGGCGGACGGCGACTCGGAGGAGTCCGTCTCCCTGATCAAGCCGGCCGCCGGTACGTACACGATCGAGGTCATCGGCTACGAGATCCCGGCCGGCTCGACCACGTACGACTACAAGGACGTGTACTTCTCGTCCGCACTCGGCACGGTCAAGGTCGACGCCGCCAAGCCGGTGAAGCTGGCGACGGGCGCGTCGGCGCAGGTCGCGGCCGAGGTGCTGGTGAACGGCGAGGCCCCCGAGGGCCGGCAGTTCTTCGGCGAGGTGTCGCTGGTGACGGCGCGCGGCACGGTCGCGGGCAGCGGCAGCGTCATGATCGGCAAGGTCACGCCGTAGCACGTCTCGTACGGTGAGTGAGGGCGGGCGTCCTGCGGGCGCCCGCCCTTCGCGTGCTGCTTCTCACGTCGCGGACAATGAATTGGACAAGCCCGGTCAGGTGATACGCATCATGGGTGAGGCACCCAGGCCGCCAGGGCCGACAAGCACGTACGGAGGAGTCCCCGTGAAGGTAGGAATCGTCGGAGCGACCGGTCAGGTCGGCACGGTCATGCGCAGGATCCTTGCCGAGCGGAAGTTCCCCGTCGACCAGCTGCGGCTGTTCGCCTCCGCCCGTTCCGCGGGCACCGTCCTGGACGGCGTGACCGTCGAGGACGCCTCCACCGCCGACTACACCGGCCTGGACATCGTGCTCTTCTCCGCCGGTGGCGCCACCTCCAAGGCGCTCGCCGAGAAGGTCGCCTCCCAGGGTGCCGTGGTGATCGACAACTCCTCCGCCTGGCGCCGGGACCCCGAGGTGCCGCTGGTCGTGTCCGAGGTGAACCCGCACGCGATCAAGGACCGCCCCAAGGGGATCATCGCCAACCCGAACTGCACCACGATGGCCGCCATGCCGGTGCTGAAGCCGCTGCACCAGGAGGCGGGCCTGACCGCCCTGGTCGCCACCACCTACCAGGCCGTCTCCGGCTCGGGCCTGGCGGGCGTCGCGGAGCTGGACGGCCAGGTCAAGGCCGTCGCCGAGCGCGCCACCGAGCTCACCCACGACGGCGAGGCCGTCGACTACCCCGAGCCCGGCGTCTACAAGCGCCCCATCGCCTTCAACGTGCTGCCGCTGGCCGGCTCCCTCGTCGACGACGGTTCCTTCGAGACGGACGAGGAGCAGAAGCTCCGCAACGAGTCCCGCAAGATCCTGGAGATCCCCGACCTCAAGGTCTCCGGCACCTGCGTGCGCGTCCCCGTCTTCTCGGGCCACTCCCTCCAGGTCAACGCCCGCTTCGAGCGCCCGATCAGCGTGGAGCGCGCCTACGAGCTGCTGAAGGACGCCGAGGGCGTCGAGCTCTCCGAGATCCCGACCCCGCTCCAGGCCGCCGGCAAGGACGCCTCGTACGTCGGCCGCATCCGCGTGGACGAGACCGTCGAGCACGGCCTCGCGCTCTTCCTCTCCAACGACAACCTGCGCAAGGGCGCGGCGCTGAACGCCGTGCAGATCGCGGAGCTGGTCGCCGCCGAGCTGAACGGCTGACGTCACCGCCCGGCTGACCTCGGGTTTCATGCCGATGGGGCCGCCCCGCCGTAACGGTGGGGCGGCCCCTTGGCGTCCGTGGAAGGATGGCCGCAAACGTCACACAACGAGGAGATGACCGGGTGCCTGGCACGAACCTGACCCGTGAAGAGGCGCAGCAGCGGGCGAAGCTGCTGACCGTGGACTCGTACGAGATCGACCTGGATCTCAGCGGCGCGCAGGAGGGCGGCACCTACCGGTCCGTCACCACCGTGCGCTTCGACTCCGCCGAGGAGGGCGCGGAGACGTTCATCGACCTGGTGGCCCCGGCCGTCCACAAGGTCACCCTGAACGGCCACGCGCTGGACGTCGCGGCCGTCTTCCGCGACTCGCGGATCGCGCTGAAGCACCTGAAGCAGGGGCGCAACGAGCTGACGGTCGTCGCGGACTGCGCGTACACGAACACCGGCGAGGGCCTGCACAAGTTCGTCGACCCGGTCGACGACCAGGCGTACCTCTACACGCAGTTCGAGGTGCCGGACGCGCGGCGGGTGTTCGCCAGCTTCGAGCAGCCGGACCTGAAGGCGACCTTCCAGTTCACCGTGAAGGCGCCGTCCGGCTGGACCGTCATCTCGAACAGCCCGACGCCCGAGCCGAAGGACGACGTCTGGGTCTTCGAGCCCACGCCGCGCATCTCGACGTACATCACGGCCCTGATCGTCGGCCCGTACCACGCGGTGCACAGCACGTACGAGGGCCCGGACGGGCAGGTCGTGCCGCTGGGCATCTACTGCCGTCCGTCGCTCGCCGAGTTCCTCGACGCGGACGCGATCTTCGAGGTGACGCGGCAGGGCTTCGACTGGTTCCAGGAGAAGTTCGACTACGCGTACCCCTTCGCCAAGTACGACCAGCTGTTCGTGCCGGAGTTCAACGCGGGCGCGATGGAGAACGCGGGCGCGGTGACCATCCGCGACCAGTACGTCTTCCGCTCGAAGGTGACGGACGCGGCGTACGAGGTGCGCGCCGAGACCATCCTCCACGAGCTGGCCCACATGTGGTTCGGCGACCTGGTGACGATGGAGTGGTGGAACGACCTGTGGCTGAACGAGTCGTTCGCCACCTACACCTCCATCGCCTGCCAGGCGGCGGCGCCGGGTTCGCGCTGGCCGCACTCGTGGACGACGTTCGCGAACCAGATGAAGACGTGGGCGTACCGGCAGGACCAGCTGCCGTCGACGCACCCGATCATGGCCGACATCCGCGACCTGGACGACGTCCTGGTCAACTTCGACGGCATCACCTACGCCAAGGGCGCCTCCGTGCTGAAGCAGCTGGTGGCGTACGTCGGCGAGGACGAGTTCTTCCGGGGCGTGCAGGCGTACTTCAAGCGCCACGCCTTCGGCAACACGCGCCTGTCGGACCTGCTGGGCGCGCTGGAGGAGACCTCCGGGCGTGACCTGAAGACGTGGTCGAAGGCGTGGCTGGAGACGGCCGGCATCAACGTGCTGCGCCCGGAGATCGAGGTCGACGGGGACGGTGTCATCACCTCCTTCGCGGTACGCCAGGAGGCCCCCGCGCTGCCCGCCGGCGCGAAGGGCGAGCCGGTCCTGCGGCCGCACCGGATCGCGATCGGCCTGTACGACCTCGACGGGTCGGGGAAGCTGGTCCGTACGGACCGGGTGGAGCTGGACGTCACGGCGACCGAGCGCACCGAGGTGCCGCAGCTGGCGGGCGTGCGCCGCCCGGCCGTGGTGCTGCTCAACGACGACGACCTGTCGTACGCCAAGGTGCGCCTCGACGAGGAGTCGCTGGCCACGGTGAAGCAGCACCTGGGCGACTTCACCGAGTCGCTGCCGCGCGCGCTGTGCTGGGCGTCGGCGTGGGACATGACGCGCGACGGCGAGCTGGCCACGCGCGACTACCTGGAGCTGGTGCTGTCCGGCATCGCGAAGGAGTCGGACATCGGTGTGGTGCAGTCGCTGCACCGCCAGGTGAAGCTGGCCCTCGACCTGTACGCGGCGCCGGAGTGGCGCGAGACGGGCCTGGCCCGCTGGACGGAGGCGGCGCTGACGCACCTGCGCACCGCCGAGCCGGGCAGCGACCACCAGCTGGCGTGGGCGCGGGCCTTCGCGGCGACCGCCCGTACGCCGCAGCAGCTGGACCTGCTGGCGGCGCTGCTGGAGGGCCGCGAGACGATCGAGGGCCTGGTCGTGGACACGGAGCTGCGCTGGGCGTTCGTGGAGCGGCTGGCCGCGACGGGCGTGTACGACGAGCCGGAGATCGCCGCCGAGCACGACCGCGACAAGACGGCGGCGGGCGAGCGGCACGCGGCCACCGCGCGGGCGGCACGCCCGACGTCGGAGGCCAAGGCCGAGGCGTGGGCGTCGGTCGTCGACTCCGACAAACTGCCGAACGCCGTGCAGGAGGCCGTGATCGGCGGCTTCGTCCAGACGGACCAGCGCGAGCTGCTGGCCCCGTACACGGAGAAGTTCTTCGCCGTGGTCAAGGACGTGTGGGCGTCCCGCTCCCACGAGATGGCCCAGCAGATCGCGGTCGGCCTCTACCCGGCGGTCCAGGTCTCCGAGGAGACGCTGGCGGCGACGGACGCGTGGCTCGCGAGCGCGGAGCCGAACGCGGCGCTGCGCCGCCTGGTCTCCGAGTCCCGTTCGGGCGTGGAGCGGGCGCTGAAGGCGCAGGCGGCGGACAGGGCGGCGGGTGCGTGAGACCTCGCGAGTGAGGTGAAGGGGCGCGGCGGTGTCGAAAGGAATGGGGGTCCCCCCGCCGAAGGTAGGGGGAGCGCGGAGGGTCGTGAGGAACGATCGACCCGAGCACGATCGACCGTCGACACCGTCTTAGGCGCCCCGGAGCCGAACCGAGCGCCAAAAAAAGGGGCGCCCTCCCCCCGGGGGGCGCCCCTTCGTCGTGGATGGAAATCCGCCCGGCGGGCGGGCGTTCGTGCGCGCCGTCCGCCGGGCGGAAGCCGTGGGCCGACGGGTCAGCCGGCCATCGAGCGGGCCATCGAGCGGGCCGTCAAGCGGGCCAACGAGCGGGCCGTCAGCCGTTGAGCCGCGCGTAGCGGGCGCGCAGGTCCGCCGCGCCCTGCTCCGTGAGGGAGCCGTGCAGGCGCATGCGGGCGATGCCGCCGTCGGGGAAGGCGTCGAGGCGTACGTGGGTCACGACGGCCTCGGCGGGCAGCTTGAAGCGGTGGAGCGTGTCGGGCTGGAGCCGGGTGCGCGGGATGAGCTCGAACCAGTCGCCGTCCTCGCCGTCGCGGCCCTGGAGGGAGATCCAGCCGGCGGAGTTGCCCTTGAGGTACGCGGTGTCGATCTCGACGGCCCGTACGGCACCCTGCGCGGCGAGGCGGAAGCGCACCCAGTCGTTGGTGCCGCGGACGCGGCGGCGGCGGTTCTCCCAGCCGTCGTCCATCTTGCGGGAGGTGCCCGGCAGGATGATCTGCGTCGGCGAGGAGTAGAACTTGTCGGACGCGTCCTCGTACACGCCTCCGTTGAGTACGGAGACGAGGTCGAGGGTGCCGAGGAGGTCCAGCCACTCCGGGTCGGGGACGACCTCGCCGTGGACGCGGAGGCGGGCGATGCCGCCGTCGGGGTGCTGGCAGACGCGCACGTGGGTGAAGCGGCGCTCGGCGTCGATCGCGAAGCCGTTGGCGGCGTGGCCGCGTACGGGGGTGGGCGGGAGGATCTCCTCCCACTTCACGTCGTCGGAGAGGAGCTGCTCGGGGCTCGGGCTGCCCTCGACGGAGGCGGCCTGGAGGGAGACGCGCTGCGGGTAGTTGCCGCGGAAGTGCGCGGTGTCGACGATGACGCCGCGGATGACGCCGGGGGCGCCGAGGCGGACGATCGCCCAGTCGTGGTCCTCGGGGGCCGGGAAGGGGTTCTCGCCGTCGGTACCGCGCCGACGGCGGGTCTCCCAGCCGTCCATGATCTTGCCCTTGTGCCCGAAGTGCTCCGGATCGAACACCGCGCGCTCGCGCACCAGGAGGTTCTCGCGCTCGGCGAAGAACTCGTCGTTGGCGGCGACGACTCCGGCACCGAGGCGGCGGTCGGCCAGGTCGACGAGGTCGGTGAACGGGAAGTCACCGGCGCGGTAGTCGGCGTACGGGTCGCCACCGCCGTAGGGCGCGGCGTCGTTGGCGTGCGGGTCCTGGTCCGGGGCGTCCTGGGTGCTCGGGTCGAAGGTCATGGACCTACTGTCGGCCCTGCGGAACCAACAGGTCCATCGAAAGTTCCTTCAATAGATCTTCAGCTCAGCTGAAAGGTCGCCTCAGAACGCGGTCGCGGTACCGGCGAGGCGCGCGGTGATCGTGGCGAGGCGCCGGCCCTGGTAGCGGGCGGCGGTGAGCACGTTGTCGCCGGGGGCTCCGGCGGCGGAGGCGTGCGAGGTGCCGTAGGGGTTGCCGCCGGCGGCGAAGACCGACGGGTCGGTGAAGCCGGGCGAGACGATGAGGGAACCCCAGTGGTGCATGGTGTTGTAGAGCGCGAGCAGCGTGGACTCGTTGCCGCCGTGCGCGTTGGACGCGCTGACGAAGCCGGTGGCCGGCTTGTCGGCGAACGCGCCCTGCTGCCACAGGCCGCCGGTGGAGTCGAGGAACTGCTTCAGCTGGGCCGCGACGTTGCCGTACCGGGTGGGCGTGCCGAAGGCGTACGCGTCGGCCCAGGCCAGGTCGTCGAGGGTGGCGACCTCCACGTCGCGGGTGGCCTCGACGTGCTCGCGCCAGGCGGGGTTGGAGTCGATGGCCGCATCGGGGGCGAGCTCGGGTACGCGGCGCAGCCGGACCTCGGCGCCGGCCTTCTCGGCGCCCTCGGCGACCGCCTCGGCGAGGCGGTGGACGTTGCCGGTGGAGGAGTAGTAGACAACGGCGATCTTCGGAGCCATGACGTAACCCTTCGACACATACGGGGAAAGCGGATCGTTATCCGCTTCCTGTCACCCACGAGTTAAGCGGATAGAAATCCGCATGGCAAGAGCTCCCGGCAGCGAAACCGGATAGTTTTCCGGTACTCCGCTATGCTCGGGCCATGAGCACGCCGCCGTCGAAGCGCCCGCCCCGCCGCATCGACCTGCCGCTGCTGGACGGGCCCGCCGCCGCACGTCCGGAGCGCCAGGAGCGCGCGGACGCCGCGGACAACCGCCGCCGGATCCTGGAGGCCGCCGCCGCGATCGTGGCGGAGAAGGGGCCGGGGGCCCTGACCATGAACGCGGTCGCGCACGCGACCGGCATCGGCGTGGGCACGGTCTACCGCCGGTTCGGCGATGTCGCGCAGCTGCTGTTCGCGCTGCTCGACGAGCGCGAGAAGCGCTTCCAGCAGGCCTTCATGTCCGGCCCGCCACCGCTCGGTCCGGAGGCACCGCCCCTCCAGCGCCTGCGCGCGTTCCTGCACGCGCTCGCCGACCGGGTCGCCGAGCAGCGGGACATGATGCTGGCGGCGGAGGAGGCGGGACCGCTGGCGCGCTACGACAGCGGCGCCTACGCCACGATGCACACCCACACGGCGATGCTCGTGGCCCGGATCCGGCCCGACGGGGACGCTGCGCTGCTGGCGCACATGCTGCTGGCGCCGTTCATGCCGAGCCTCATGCACCGTGTGACGCACGTCGAGGGCCGCACGCTCGACGGCGTCAAGGCGGCGACGGACGAACTCCTCCTGGGCCTGGCGAGACCCCCGGCGGCCTGACGGGCGCGGGCCCGCACCGCCCGACCGGCGCCGGCACAGGCCCTATCCCACGCCGGCGCCCCGACGCAGGCCCTACCTCAGGGCCGCGACTTCGCGCAGGGCCGCGAGCACGCGGGCGACCGCCGGGGCCGACTCCGCGCCGCGCCGGGCCGCCGCGACGACGTGGCGGCGGGGCTGGTCGGCCTCCAGGACCCGCATCACCACGCCCGTCGCCCGCTCCGCCGCCGCCATGCGCGGCACCAGGGCGATGCCCATGCCCGCCTCCACCATCGCCAGGATCGCCGTCCAGCCGGCCGCCGAGTGGGCCTGCTCCGGGACGAACCCGGCCGCCTCGCACGCCGCCGTGGTGATCTCCGACCACGGGCCGCTGCCCCCGAAGATCCAGCGCTCCCCCGACAGGTCGGCCAGCCGCAGCCCCGGCGCCCCCGCCAGCGGATGCGCCGCCGGCAGGGCGACGTCCAGCGGATCGGCGAGCAGCGGCACGCGCGTGAACTTGGGGTCCCGGGCCGTCGGCGCGTGCGCAGCCAGCGACAGCGCCAGGTCCACCGCCCCCGCCGACAGCAGCTCGTACGCCTCGGCCGCCTCCGCCTCCCGGACCCGCACCTCCAGGCCCGGGTGGGCGGTGCGCAGCCGCAGGACCGCAGGGACGACGAGAGCGGGCACGGCGGTGGAGAAGGCCCCGACGCGCACCTCGCCGGCCTCGCCCTGGAGGTATCCGGCGAGCTCCGCGTCCGCCCGCTCCAACTGCGCGAAGACCACCTCGGCGTGGCGCAGCACGAGGTGGGCGGCGTCGGTGAGGCGCACGCGCCGCCCGTGCGCCTCCAGCAGCCGCACGCCCAGCTGCCTGGAGAGGTTGGACAGCTGCTGCGAGACGGCCGAGGGGGTCATCAGCAGCGCCTCCGCCGTCGCGGTCACGGTGCCGCGGTCCCGCAGCGTGCGCAGGATCTGGAGCTTCTTGATGTCCCACTCGGTCATGGTCCGCAAC
Source organism: Streptomyces sp. NPDC045998 (assembly GCF_056430285.1). Classification (NCBI taxonomy): domain Bacteria; kingdom Bacillati; phylum Actinomycetota; class Actinomycetes; order Kitasatosporales; family Streptomycetaceae; genus Streptomyces; species Streptomyces sp. NPDC045998. The sequence goes on along the minus strand of NZ_JBWKLJ010000001.1, from coordinate 177,428 downwards.
CTATCCGCCGCCGCCCCGCCGCATCCGATGCGCCCCGACGCACACCGTCACCCGCCGACGCGCATCCACACCCGCCGGCACCCGCCGGCACCCGCCGACTCCCGCCGCTCCAGGCGGCTTTGGCGTCTACCGGACAGCAACGCGGGAACCGGTTGCCTGGCGCTCGCACAGGCTTGGACACTCAGAGTCATGCCCGCCGCACACGCGACGGCATTCGTCCCGAAAACAGGGGGAACACCGCATGACACTGCGCAAGCTGACCGCGGCGCTGTTCGCGGTCATGGCACTCGTCGCCGCGATGGCGTTCGGCCTGACCAACCCGGCCGCCGCCGCGTCCGTCCTCGGCCACCACGACTTCGCCGCGGAGGCGGAGGCGGCGGGCCTGGACGACGACGAGGCCGAAGACCTCCAGGAGCAGGTCGACACCCACCTCGCCCGCCACGGCGGCACGCAGGTCGCCCTCAACCGGATCGTGATCGACGGAAAGGGCGAGATCGTGCTGCCGCTGCCGGGCGCGCGACAGGGCCGCGCCGACTGCCCGGCCCAGAACTTCTGCATGTTCACCGGCACCAACTTCACCGGCGCGCAGTTCAACCTCTACCGGTGCGCCACGTACGCCCTGGACAACTGGACCGGCTACGGCTCCTGGATCAACAACCAGACGCCGGGCACCCGGGCCCGCTTCCTGGACAGCAACCGGAACACCATCTTCACCACGCCGGGCGCGTACTCCGCCTCCTCCAGCTACAACTGGAACCCGGTCTGGTACGTCGTCAACTGCTGACACCGGCACCCGATACCCCCCCTCGCCGGGGTGACGCACCTCCCCGCGTCACCCCGGCACCCTCCCTCCCCCACCCCGAGCACGTGAGGGCCTCGTCCGCCGATTGACCACCGGCGGCCGAGGCCCTCACGTCGTCCCCGCCGTCACGCCTTCGCGCGGGCCGTCCCGAGGATCACGCCGCCCAGGATCAGCGCCATGCAGACCCCCTGCAGCACGCCGAGCCGTTCGTCGATCAGCAGCCAGGACAGCAGGGCCACGCACACCGGCTGGAGGTAGTAGACGACCCCCGCCCGGGCCGCGCCGATCAGCGAGACCGCCTTGTTCCAGGCGAAGAAGGCGACCGCGGAGGAGAACACCCCGACGTACACCAGCGGTCCGACCGTGCCCGCCGACACCTCGAAGCCGCCCTGCACGGCGACGCTGATCGCGTAGGCCGGCAGCAGCATCACCGCGCCCAGCACGAAGGTGGTGAGCAGGAAGACGGTCCCGCCGAGCTCCGCCGGGCGCCGCCTGAGCAGGGCGCTGTACGAGGCGAAGGAGACGGCCGCCGCCACCATCCACAGGTCTCCGGCGGCGAAGTCCGGGACGAGGGACCCCTTGCCCACGAGCAGCACCACTCCGGCGCAGGCGATCAGCAGGCCGGCCAGCCGTCGTGGCCCGAGCCGGGCGCCTCCCAGCCGCTCGTACACCGCCATCAGAACGGGAGAGGCGGCCATGACCATGCCCATGGTGGAAGCGGAGGTGGTGAGCCCGGCCTGGTTGACGAGGGTGTTGTAGACGGTGACGCCGAGCAGCGAGGCGAGGGTGACAAAGCCGAAGTGCCGCCGGATGACCCGGCGCTGACGCCAGGTCGCGCGGGCCGCGAGGGGGGCGACGGCGAGGATGGCGACGACCCAGCGCCAGAAGGCGGCCTGGACGGGCGGGACGGAGTCGTGCAGGGCGCGGGAGGTGACGAAGCTGCCGGACCAGACGACCGTGGCGACGGCTGCGAGGAGGAGACCGAGGCCGGCGGCCTGCCCGGCTCTCCCCCCTCTCCTCGCGGTCGTCGTCTCGCCGTTACGGACGCGGTCCAGGACTGCCACGGTGATCCCCTTCTGGTGTGCGGTGGACCTACCGTCGCACCCCCGGACCGATCGCGTCCATCGAAAGTTCCTGAGCCTTCTCTTCAGTAGAGCTGAACGTTCCCGTGGTGACGGGTCGCGGCCTCGTCGCCCACTGCCCGGCGAGCGTCGCACCGAAGGCGATCACCATGCCGATCAGCTGCACCGGCCCCAGCGCCTGCCCCAGCGCGACCCACCCGACGACGGCGGCGGTCAGCGGCGAGAGCGGCCCGAGGAGGGTGGCGGCGGTGGCGGTCAGCCGCTCGATGCCGCGGAACCAGAGCCAGTACGCGACGGCGGTGTTGGCGAGCGCGAGGTACGCGTACCCGGCGAGCCCCCGCGCGTCCAGGGCCGGCGGGGCGCCCTCCACCAGGAAGGCGACCGGCGCGATGAGCAGGCCGCCGGCGCTCAGCTGCCAGCCGGTCATGGCCAGTGGCCCGGCGCCCTCGGGCCGGCCCCAGCGCTTGGTCAGCACCGTCCCCGCCGACATGGACGCCGCCGAGGCCAGCCCGGCGAGGACGCCGACGAGGTCGAAGGCGGCGCCCGCCTTCAGCACGACGAGGCTCACCCCGAAGGCGGCGGCGATCGCGGCCACCAGCGCCCGCACGGTGGGCCGCTCCCCCAGCAGCAGCGCGGCGAGGCCGACGACGAACAGCGGCCCCACCGAGCCGACGACCGCGGCCACACCGCCGGGCAGCCGGTACGCGGCGAGGAAGAGCAGCGGGAAGAAGGCCCCGATGTTCAGCGCCCCGAGCACCGCCGACTTCCCCCACCAGGCGCCGCGCGGGAGCATCCGGGTGAGCGCGAGCAGCGCCAGGCCGGCGGGCAGGGCCCGCATGAGCCCCGTGAACAGAGGCCGGTCCGGCGGCAGGAACTCCGTGGTGACGGCGTAGGTGGAGCCCCAGGAGATCGGGGCGAGGGCGGTGAGGGCTACGACTGCGGCCTTGTGGGACATCGGGATCCCCCTTCGACTAGCTTGATGGTAAGTAGCTTAACGCTAAGCAACTTACTTGCAAGCATCTTTTGCGCCCGTACGCACCGCGAAGGAAACTGCGCTCATGACTCCGACCACTCCGGCCCCCGGCCCCGGCCCCGAGCAGCAGGACGCCGTCGACGCGATCACCGCCCAGTGGGCGGTCGTACGGCCCGACCTCGACACCCTCCCCATGGCCGTCTTCGGGCGCGTCTACCGGCTGACCCACTCCATGGGGGCCCGCGTCGACAAGGCGTACGCGCCCTTCGGGGTCTCCCGCGGGGAGTTCGACGTCCTGGCGACGCTGCGCCGCTCGGGCGAGCCGTACACGCTCTCGCCGCGCGAGCTGTCGGCGACGCTGATGCTCACGACGGGCGGCATGACGGGCCGCCTCGACAAGCTGGAGCGCGCCGGGCTGCTGACCCGCAACCCCGACCCCAACGACCGGCGGGGCCTGCGGGTGACGCTCACCGAGCGGGGCCGCGAGCTCGTGGACGCGGCCGTGGCGGCCGGGCTGGCGGTCCAGCGGGAGGCCCTGGCGGCCGCCCTGGAGCCGGAGGAGGCCGAGCAGTTGGCGGCCCTGCTGCGCAAGCTGCTCAAGACGACGGGCGCGTGAACGCGGGAGAAGGCGCGGGAGAAGGCGCGGGAGAACGCACGAAGGCGCCGCACGGCGGTCTCACCACCGTGCAGCGCCTTCGGAAAGCCTCAGTGAGGCGTCAGACCTGCTTCTTGGACTTGTCGAGCACCATCACCAGACCCGCGATCACCAGGAACAGCAGGATCGGGGCGCCCACGAACAGGCCGAGCGTGTCGATCAGGCTCAGGCCGGGGCCCGGGTCGTCGCCGTCGTCGCGGACGAGCGCGACCGCAGGGGACGACATGAGCAGCATCATCAGCGTCGTACCGGCCGCGACGGCGCCGGCGCGCAGGGCGTTCTTCTTGTCCACGGTGCAAACGTAGCGAACGCCTAAAGGCGCCGCGCGCCCGGGGGTCCCATAGGAGGCTCCGCACCGGTCCCGAGCACCGCCATGAGGGCGTGCAGCCGGGGTGAGGCGGCCAGCTCCTCCAGGGTGACGGGGTGGCCCTCCGCGTCCGCGACGGGCAGCCGCCAGTTCGGGTACTGGTCCCACGTCCCGGGCAGGTTCTGCGGGCGGCGGTCGCCCACCGCGTCCGGCAGCCACACCCCGGTCATGCGCGCGGGCGTGCGCCGCAGGAAGCGGTAGAAGGCGCGGATCTCGGCCTCCTCGTCGCGCGAGCCCGCCCCGTCGTCCGGCTCCTGTTCCAGCAGCCCCAGCTCGCGCAGGTACGCGAGCCACTCGGCGACCTCGGTCGCGTCCTCGGCCCGTTCCTCCTCCAGCGGCCGGGCCAGCAGGCCGAGGCGGTGCCGCAGCTCGACGTGCTCGCCGGTGAGCCGCGCCGCCGTGGACGGCAGGTCGTGCGTCGTCGCCGTGGCCACGCAGTCCGCGCGCCACGCCTCGGGGGCCAGCGGCCGCCGGTCGCCCTCCCAGTCCCGCTCGAACCACAGCACCGACGTGCCGAGGACGCCGCGCCGCTGCAGGGCCTCCCGTACACCGGGCTCGACCGTCCCGAGGTCCTCGCCGATCACGACGGCGCCCGCGCGGTGGGCCTCCAGGGCGAGGACCGCGAGCATGGCCTCGGCGTCGTACCGGACGTACGTGCCCTCGGTGGGTTCGCGGCCCTCGGGCACCCACCAGAGCCGGAACAGCCCCATCACGTGGTCGATGCGGAGGGCGCCCGCGTGCCGCAGCAGCCCGCGCAGCAGGTCCCGGTAGGGGGCGTAGCCGGAGGCGGCGAGCGCGTCCGGGCGCCAGGGCGGCAGGCCCCAGTCCTGGCCGCGCGCGTTGAACGCGTCCGGCGGGGCGCCCACCGACATGCCCGCCGCGAAGGCGTCCTGCTGCGCCCAGGCGTCGGCGCCGTCCGGGTGCACGCCCACCGCGAGGTCGTGGACGATCCCGACGTCCATGCCCGCCTCGCGCGCCGCCCGCGCGGCGGCCGCGAGCTGCTCGTCGGTGAGCCAGGCGAGCCGGCAGTGGAAGTCGACCCGGTCGGCGAGCTCGGCCCGTACGCGCGCGGTGGCGGCGGAACGCGGGTCGCGCACGTCCTCGGGCCACTGGGCGCGGTCGGCGCCGTACCGCTCGGCCAGCGCGCACCATGTGGCGTGGTCCTCCAGCGCGCGCCCCTGCGCGGCCCGGAAGTCGCGCAGCGCGGCGTCGCGGCCGGGGCCGAGCGGTACGGCGTACAGCAGCTCCAGGGCGCGGCGCTTGAGCACCCAGACCGCGTCACGGTCGATCAGCTCGCCCTTGCGCAGCACCTTCTCGCGCAGCTCGGCCGCCCGCCCCAGCACCGCGTCCAGCTCGTCGCGCTGCTCGGGTGTCAGGTGGCCGCGCGCGTACGCGTACTCGGGGACGTCCTCGATCCGCAGGTGGACGGGGTCGGGGAAGCGGCGCGAGGACGGGCGGTACGGGGACGGGTCCGTGGGGGTGCCGGGCACAGCCGCGTGAAGCGGGTTGACCTGCACGAACCCGGCTCCGAGATCCCGCCCCGCCCACGCGGCGAGCTCCCTCAGGTCGCCGAGGTCGCCCATGCCCCAGGAACGGGTGGACAGCAGCGAGTAGAGCTGGACGAGCAGGCCGTACCCGCGCGCGGCGGGCGGTTGCGGCACGCGCGCGGGGGCCACGACGAGGGTGCTGTGCGCCGTGCGCCCGTCGCCGGCCCGGGCCTCCAGGCGGTGCGCTCCGAGCGGCAGCTCCTCCCAGACCGCCGGGAGCTCCGTGCCGTCCTCACCGAGGACCCGCAGCGCGGTGCCCGGCGGGAGCGTGGCGAGCGGGCGCGGGAGCCGCGCCCCGGCGTCGCGCCACAGGACCACCGTCGGCGGGAGCAGTCGCCGGGCGGCCGCGTCCTCGGTGGCGGCGAGGGACGCGCGGATCGCCGCGGGCGTGGCGGCGTCGACGTCGAGCGCCCCGAGCACCGCCACCACCGTGGCGTCGGCGACCGGGACGGTGACGCCCGGGGAGGGCGAGTAGGCGGTGGCGACACCGTGCAGCGCGGCGAGCCGGGCGAGGGTCATTCAGGCTCCTGGGGACTCCGGTCCGCCGGCCGTGCCGTGCGCGGTCGGCTCGCTGGTGAGGGGGGTGAAGTCGGTGAGGGCCGGTTCGCTGGTGAGCGGGGCGGCGTCGGCGAGCGGCGGCTCGGAGGTGAGGGGCCCGGCGGGGGCGGGCGCGGGGCCCGGGATCCGGGCGAGGACGGCCTGCACGCGGGTCCGGGGCGGTATCCGCGCGGGGACCTGTTTGGAGAGGGCGGAGAGCAGGAGCTGAGCGGACGCGGCCACGGTGGCCTCCTGGGCGTGGGGGAACAAGGGTCACAGCAGCCCTACCCAGTGGCCGCCCTCGCATCCGCAGAACGTGGCGTCCGTCACATCGAGTTCCCGCTTTCCGCGGGCGGCTGTCGAACCGTTCCTGCTACCCCGGTAGGCAAATACGACACAACGGCCACGCACATTGACACCTTCGGCGAGGGGGTGGTGGGCTCGAAACCGTCCGGTTCAGCCACCGGCCAAGCTACTCGCGCACCAACGGAAAACGAGGGGAGACGCGCGTGCAGTTCGGGCAGTTCGGGCGCGGAAAGCGGACCGCGACCGCCGTCGCGGTCGCCGTGATCGGCGGTCTGCTGGGCGGCGCGCCGGGCGCGCTGGCCGCCCCCGGGAACCCCGGCTCGCCGTCCGCGACCGCCCCCGAGCGGGACGGGACCCAGCGGACGGGCGCCCGACTGCCGTCCGTATGGCCGCGACCGCAGTCCCTGCGCCCCGCCGGCGCCGCGATATCCCTCGGCGACACCGTGACCGTCGTCGCCGGCGCGGAGACCGATCCGTACGCCGTCGAGGCCCTGGAGGCCGTCCTGCGCGACGCGGGCGTACGGACGGTGCGGACGGTGCGTACCGCGCCCACGGCACCCGCCTCCGGAGCGGTTGTGTTGATGGGCGGCACCGGCGCGCAGCAGGCCCTGCGCGCCCTGCGTGCGCCCGAGCGCGCGGACCTGCCGTCCGGCGGCTACCGCCTCGCGACCGGCCGGTACGGCGAACGCCCCACCATCGCCCTCGACGGCGCGGGCCGGGACGGCCTGTTCCACGCGGTGCAGACGCTGCGTCAGCTCATCGGGGCCGGCGGCACGGTACCGGGCGTGGTCGTACGCGACTGGCCCGGCACCGCCGTACGCGGCATGGCGGAAGGTTTCTACGGCCGCCCCTGGAGCCACCGACAGCGCCTCGCCCAGCTCGACTTCATGGGCCGCACGAAGCAGAACCGGTACCTCTACGCCCCGGGTGACGACCCGTACCGCCAGGCGCAGTGGCGCGATCCCTACCCGTCCGCGCAGCGCGCCGAGTTCCGGGAGCTGGCGGAACGGGCCCGGCGCAACCACGTGACGCTGGCCTGGGCGGTGGCGCCCGCGCAGTCGATGTGCCTGGCGTCCGGAGGTGACGTCGACGCGTTGAAGCGCAAGGTGGACGGGATGTACGCGCTCGGGGTGCGGGCGTTCCAGCTGCAGTTCCAGGACGCCAGCTACGACGAGTGGCACTGCTCGAAGGACGCCGACACCTTCGGCTCCGGTCCCGAGTCGGCGGCCCGGGCGCACGCGCGCGTGGCGAGCGAGCTGTCGCGGCACCTGGCCGAGCGGTACCCGGACGCCGAGCCGCTGTCGCTGATGCCGACGGAGTACTACCAGGACGGGGAGACCGCGTACCGTACGGCGCTCGCCGAGGAGCTGGACCCGCGCGTACAGGTGGCCTGGACGGGTGTCGGGGTGGTGCCCCGCACCATCACCGGGCGGGAGCTGGCCGGGGCCCGTGACGCGTTCAAACAGCACCCGCTCGTCACCATGGACAACTATCCGGTCAACGACTACGCGCAGGACCGTATCTTCCTCGGCCCGTACACCGGCCGTGAGCCGGCCGTGGCGGCCGGTTCGGCGGTGCTGCTGGCCAACGCCATGGAGCAGGCGGCCGCCTCCCGCATCCCCCTGTTCACCGCCGCCGACTTCGCCTGGAACCCGAAGGGCTACCGCCCCCAGGAATCCTGGCGGGCCGCGATCGACGACCTCTCGGGCGGCGACGCGCGCACCCGTGAGGCGCTCGGCGCCCTCGCCGGCAACGACGCCTCCTCCATCCTCAGCGCCGACGAGTCCGCCTACCTGCGGCCGCTCCTCGCCTCCTTCTGGCGTACGCGCGCCGGGGCGGACGCGGCGGCCCGCGACAGGGCGGCCGGGGAGCTGCGCGCCGCGTTCACGGTGATGCGCGAGGCGCCGCGGCGGCTGGCGGGCGCGGCGGAGGGCCGGCTCGACGACGAGGTCCGCCCGTGGCTGGACGAGCTGGCGCGGTACGGGCGCGCGGGCGAGGCGGCCGTCGACATGCTCCAGGCCCAGGCGCGCGGCGACGGCGCCGCGGCCTGGCGCTCCTCACTGGAGCTGGAGCCGCTCCGTACGGGTGTGAAAAAGAGCACGGTCAAGGTCGGGCACGGGGTGCTGGACCCGTTCCTGGCCCGGGCGGCCGGGGAGGCGGCGGCGTGGACGGGCGCCTCTCGGGACGCGGGCTCCGTCTCCCGCGAGGACGGCGCGTACACCGTGCGCCTGGACCGGCCGCGCGCCCTGGAGGCGGTCACGGTGCTGGCCGCCCCCGGTGCGGTGAACGGCAGCGTCGAGGCGTACGTCCCGGGCGAGGGCTGGCGGCGGCTGGGCGCGCTGTCGCCGACGGGCTTCACGCAGACGGCGGCGCGCGGTCTGCGCGCGGAGGCCGTCCGGGTCGGCGGGACAGGGCCGCTGGACATCCGGACCGTGGTCCCCTGGTTCGCGGACGAGCCGGCGGCCCGGCTGGAGCTGCGGCGTACGGAGACGGACGCGGTGATCGGCGGCCCTCCGCAGCGCGTGGACGCGGTCCTGTCCGCGCAGCGGCCCGCCGAGGTGCGCGGCGCGCTGTCCGCGACGGCGCCGAAGGGCGTCCAGGTCACCGTCCCCAAGGAGGTCGTCCTTCCGCGCGGCACGGCGGCCACCGTCCCAGTCCGGATCACGGTGGCGAAGGACACCCCCGCGGGCGAGTACCGGGTGCCCGTCTCCTTCGCGGGCCAGGAGCGCGTGCTGACCGTGCGCGCCTACCCGCCTACCGGCGGCCCCGACCTGGCCCGTACGGCGAAGGCGTCCTCCTCGGGCGACGAGACCCCGGACTTCCCGGCCTCGGCGGCGATCGACGGCGACCCGAAGACCCGCTGGTCCTCGCCGGCGGAGGACGGCGCCTGGTGGCAGGCGGAGCTGCCCGGGCAGCCCGTGCGCCTGGGCCAGGTCGTGCTGCACTGGCAGGACGCGTACGCGGCGAAATACCGCGTCCAGGTCTCGGCGGACGGCCGTACGTGGCGGACGGCGGCGACCGTACGGGACGGGAAGGGGGGCCGCGAGGCGGTCCGGATGGACGCCCCGGGCACCCGCTTCATCCGCGTGCAGGCCGACACGCGTGCGACGCGGTTCGGCATCTCGCTCTTCGCGGTGGAGGCCTACGCGGTCGTGCCGTAGGGGTCAGGACGCACGAAGGCCCGGATCATCGGGCACGAGTCGCGTGCCGTCGATCCGGGCCAGGGCGTCGTCCGCGCCGAACGGCTGCAGGTAGGGCAGCCAGCGCGGGTCCCTATGGCCGGTCCCGATGATGCGCCAGGCCAGGCCGGAGGGTGGGGCGGGTTGCTGATGGAGCCGCCAGCCGAGCTCGCGCAGGTGCCGGTCGGCCTTGACGTGGTTGCAGCGGCGGCAGGCCGCCACCACGTTCTCCCAGGCGTGCTTGCCGCCCCGGCTGCGCGGGATGACGTGGTCGACGCTGGTTGCGACGCCACCGCAGTACATGCAACGCCCGCCGTCGCGGGCGAAGAGGGCTTTGCGGGTCAGAGGAACGGGCCCCCGGTAGGGGACCCGGACGAACCGTTTGAGGCGGACGACGCTGGGTGCCGCCATGGCACGGGTCGCACTGTGCATGAAGGCGCCGGACTCCTCGAGGCATATGGCCTTGTTCTCGAGGACGAGGACGAGCGCGCGGCGGAGCGGTACGACGCCGAGGGGCTCGTACGACGCGTTGAGGACCAGGACATGCGGCACGGATGCCTCCTTGTACGCCGGCGGCGCGTGGCTCGCGCCGGGACGATCTGCTCTCAGTCTCTCCTCATGCCAGGTCGAAGCGCCACCACGTACGGGTAACGGGCCCCGAGTGTTTTCGACCACACTCCTGCACACACCCTGACACAACCTGGTCATCCCCCGGTGAGACGTACCTCTCCCTCGAACATGGCAACGAACCCCCCTCTGTCCCCCGTTAGATTGTTTTGTCTACCGCTTTTCATGCCATGGCCCATGCCTGGAGGTACCCCGCCGTGTTCCGGTCCGCCGTACTGGCTGCTGACCCCACACCCCAACCGGTGTCCCTCGACGAGGCCGCGCGGCAGGCCAACGAGGCCGCCGGCTGGGTCGAGGAGAACTGGTCCACCTGGCTGAACACGGGCCTGCGCATCCTGCTGATCCTGGTGGTCGCCTTCGTCCTGCGGATGCTGGTCCGCCGGGCGCTGACGAAGCTGATCGAACGCATGAACCGCAGCGCCCAGGCGGTCGAGGGCACGGCCCTCGGCGGCCTGCTGGTGAACGCCGAGCGCCGCCGCCAGCGCTCCGAGGCCATCGGCTCCGTGCTGCGCTCGGTGTCGTCCTTCGTGATCCTCGGCACCGCGGGCCTGATGATCCTCGGCGCCTTCAGCATCGACCTGGCCCCGCTGCTGGCCTCCGCCGGTGTCGCGGGCGTCGCGATCGGCTTCGGCGCGCGGAACCTGGTCACCGACTTCCTGTCCGGCGTCTTCATGATCCTGGAGGACCAGTACGGCGTCGGCGACTCCATCGACGCCGGGGTCGCCTCCGGCGAGGTGGTCGAGGTGGGCCTGCGCGTGACGAAGCTGCGCGGCGACAACGGTGAGATCTGGTACGTCCGCAACGGCGAGATCAAGCGCATCGGCAACCTGAGCCAGGGCTGGGCCACGGCCACCGTCGACGTCACGGTCCGCCCCTCCGAGGACCTGGACCACGTCCGCGCGGTGATCACCACCGCGGCCGAGGCCATGGCCAAGGAAGAGCCCTGGAACGAGCGCCTGTGGGGCCCGGTCGAGATCCTCGGCCTCAACGAGGTCCTGCTCGACTCCATGACGGTCCGCCTCTCCGCCAAGACGATGCCGGGCAAGTCCCTGGGCGTGGAACGCGAGCTCCGCTGGCGCATCAAGCGCGCCTTCGACGCGGAGGGCATCCGCATCGTGGGCGGCCTCCCCCAGCAGTCCGACGACGAACCGAAGCCGGACCCGACGGCCGGGATGGCCGCCCCGTCGGCCTTCGCGTCCACCACGTCCCCGCAGTCGGCGGCGGCGACGCCCCTGACACCGCCGGCGGCACCGGTCACCCCGGGGCCGGTCACGCCGGGGCCGAACCTGACGAAGTAGCTCGGACGTACGAAGGGCGCCCCTCCGCCGTGACGGCGGAGGGGCGCCCTCTCTTGTACCAGGGGCCCCGCGGCTACTGGGCGGCCACCTCGGTGCCGACCTGGTGCGACGTCATCGCTCCCGTCCACACCCGCAGCGACTTCAGCGCACCGGGGAGGAAGCCTCCGGCGCCGGCGTCGCTGCCGACGGTCAGGGCACCGCTGCCCTGCTGGGGCGCGCCGAACTCGCCCCGGCGGACCTGCTGCCACGCGCCGACGTAGAGGGAGATCTCCCCTGCCCGCCCGATGTGCGGCTGGGCGTCGAAGACACCCGTGAGGTCCACCCAGGTGTCCAACTCGGCCACCTCGTCCGCCCCCACGGTGACGGTCTCACCCGGTGTGCCGTCCGCTCCGGCGGCGGTGCGCGAGAACTGCCACTGGTAGACGCCGGAGCCGAACTTGGTCACCCAGAGACCCCACGAGGCGCCGGCGGCCGCGGCCTGCCCCGCCACCTGGGCCCGGTAGCCGACGGGCTTGCTCTCCAGCGCGGCGCGGTCCAGGCGTACGCGGGCGGAGACCGTGAAGGAACCGGTCTCGTCCACCACGGGCCCGGTCACCGCCGCGTATCCGCTCGCACCGTCCAGCGCGAGGCCACTGCCGTCGCTCTGGAGCCTGGCCCCCGTGGGCGACAGCCTCATGTCACGGGCCGGGTACGGGGACAGCTGCTCGATGCTGGACCCCTCCGAGACCGTCGCGTCCCAGTGACCGGCGAGCACGACGGCAGGCAGCCCCTCTTCCGCCACGGCCGCCTCAGCGCGCAGCGCCTCCTCGCCGAGAGCCCACTGGTGGGCGGTGACTTCGTCGATGCGACCCCGGAAGTACTGGCCGTACGCGCCGGCGGCACGGCCACGGCCGAACTGGAGACCGGAGGTGGCGCGCCAGGGCTCGTAACCGGGCGCCGCCGTCGCCACCGCCACCGGCGCGCCCTGGGCGTGACCGTTGACGTACAGCTGGACGGTGTCGTTGGACGGGTCCGCGTCGAACTTGGTGTCGAAAACGCCGGCGACATGCGTCCACACGTTGAGCGGCGGGTTCGCCGTGTCGGCCAACGACCGGGCGCTCGCCGTGCCGGCCGCGTCCTGGGCAGCCCGCCGGAAGGCCCACTTCTTGTCCGCGGCCGAGTAGTACAGGGCGAACGCCGAGTCCTGCTTCCCGCCCGCGGAGAGCACCACCCGGTCGGCGGTGCGGTCGCCGAGATAGGCCCAGGCCGACACCGTGAAGGACTGGGCGGTGTTCACCACGGGCGCCGCAGTGGCCGCGTACTCGGCCGGCCGGCCGGCGGGCTTGCGGTCCAGCAGCAGGGAACGGTCCTGCTCGCCGCGGCGGGCGAGCGGCGACCAGATCTCGCCATAGGCGTGGACGCTCGCGTCATGCGGCTCCGCCACGGGCGCGGAGTCCTTGGCCACATTGCTCGCGGGATCGGCCAGCCCGTCGTCGAAGCGCCAGTGGCCGGCCTGCTCGACGGGCTTCACCTTGAAAACGAACTGCGTCGCGGGCCCGTAGCGCAGGTCCCGGTCCTTCGCCGCCACGCTGAGGGTCGTCAGGCCCGCCTGGGCAGGAACCACCGCGAGGGAAGCGGCTTCCTCCAGTCCGACCTCACGGACGGGGCCACCGGACAGGGATACCCGGTAGCCGGTGACGTCCGTGTCCGCCGGGTTGGGCGCGAGCGAGAAGCGGGCGGGCATCCCGGGCCCGCCCTCGCCCACGCACGCGTTCGCGGTGCACTCGCTGTAGGGCCCCAGCGAGGTGATCCGCGGCGCCTGCGGCAGGGGGTCGTCCACCCCGTCCGCGTAGACCGGCCCCGCACCGGCCGCGAGCAGCGACGCCAGACTCGTCACCGCGACGACGGCCGTGCGCGCCCCTCTTCCCTTCATGCTGTTCCCCCCGACGTACGACATGCCCAGAGGCATGGGAATCCCCCACTCCCTGAGGTCTCCTCGGACCTCTCACGAAACACACACTTTGTTGAAGACCGTGGGGACGCTACGGAGCGCCGTCGCACGGGGTCAATGACGTGCGGAGGGAACTACTGCCAGGTACAAGAACCTGGCCCTCCACACATCGGCCCACACCCTCAGAAAGGCCTACAACTCAACGTCCTGACGAAGCGTCGACGCCGACACACGCCTCGGCCGAGAGGTATTGACACCCCCCTGACCTGCGCCCTACGTTCTGCGCCACGCAGACAGGAAACTTTCCTAACAGTCATCGGCAGGTGATCCCCCTCGTGTCCGGAACCACCCCCGGAACCACCCCCGGCACCGGCGTCCCCGGTACCCCCCGCCTCCTGCGTGCCATGAACGACCGGGCCGCGCTCGACCTGCTGCTGGAGCACGGGCCCCTGTCGCGCACCCGGATCGGGAAGCTCACCGGGCTGTCGAAGCCCACCGCCTCGCAGTTGCTCGCGCGGCTGGAGGCGGCCGGGCTGGTGGTGGCGACCGGGACGAGTGGGGGGCGGCCGGGGCCCAACGCGCAGTTGTACGCCGTCAACGCGCGGGCCGCGTACGCCGCCGGGCTCGACGTGAGCCCCGACCGCATCCGCGCCGCCGTCGCCGACGTCACCGGGGAGGTGGTCGGCGCGTTCGAGCTCGCCACGCCCAAGCGCCCTGCCGGGGACGCGGTACGGCAGGTGACCGACGCGCTGGACGGCGCCGTGAAGGCCGCCGGGATCACGCGGAGCGAGGTGCACCGGCTGGTGATCGGCACGCCCGGCGCCTTCGACCCCGGCACGGGACGGCTCCGGTACGCGAGCCATCTGCCCGGCTGGCACTCCCCCACGCTGCTGGACGAGCTGGCCGCCGCGCTGCCGATGCCGGTCGAGTACGAGAACGACGTCAACCTCGTCGCCCTCGCCGAGCAGCGCCTCGGGGCCGCCCGCGGGCACGCCGACTTCGTCCTGCTGTGGAACGAACAGGGCCTGGGCGCCGCGCTCGTGCTGGGCGGGCGGCTGCACCGCGGGTTCACCGGGGGCGCCGGCGAGGTCGGCTTCCTGCCCGTCCCCGGCGCGCCCCTGGTGCGGCAGGTCGCCCGGGCGAACGCCGGCGGCTTCCAGGAGCTGGCCGGCGCCCAGGCGCTGCCCCGGCTCGCGCGGGAGTGCGGCATCGAGGACGCGCCCGGCGGGGACCGCGGCGAGTACGCGGACGTCGCCGCCCGGCTCGTCGAGCGCGCGGCCCGGGACGACGCGCCGGCCCCGTACCGCAGGTTCCTCGACGCCTACGCGACCGGGCTCGCGACCGGGCTGGCCTCGCTGGTCGCGGTCCTCGACCCCGAGCTGGTGGTGCTCTCGGGGCGGGTGATCACCGCCGGCGGGGAACCGCTGCGCGAGCGCGTCCAGGCGGAGCTCGGCGAGCTGGCCGCCTCCCGGCCGCGCCTCGTGATCGGCGGCGTACAGCGGCATCCCGTCCTGCGCGGGGCGCTGGAGAGCGCGCTCGCCGCCACCCGGGACGACGTCTTCGACACCTCCGCCCACTGAGACCGGCACCCACCAGACCCCGACCCGTCCAGGGAGACTCCGTCATGCCCGCACGACGTCGTACCGCGGCCGCCGCCCTCGCGCTCACCGCCGCCGCGGCCCTCACCGCCACCGCCTGCACCGGCGCCGCGCCCTCGGGCGCCACCGACGACCCGAAGGCCAGGACGACGCTGACCTTCTGGCACGGCTGGTCCGCGCCCGGCGAGGTGAAGGCGGTCAACGCCGCCGTCGAGCGGTTCGAGAGGGACCACCCCAACATCACGGTGAAGGCCGTCCCCAACATCACGGACGACAAGATCCAGCAGGCGCTGCGTGCCGGCGGCTCCAACGCCCCGGACGTGGTGTCGTCCTTCACCACCGACAACGTGGGGAAGTTCTGCTCCTCCGGTGCCTTCGCCGACCTGAAGCCCTTCATCGACAAGGCGAAGCTCGACCTGGAGAAGACCTTCGCCAAGCCGCGCCTCGACTACACCACCTTCGAGGGCAAGCGCTGCGCGCTGCCGCTGCTCGGAGACGCCTACGGGCTGTACTACAACAAGGACGCCTTCGCGGAGGCGGGCATCACGGCGCCGCCGAAGACGTGGAGCGAGTTCGACACCGTCGCGCGGAAGCTGACGAAGCCGAAGGGGGACTCGTACGAACAGCTCGGCTTCATGCCGGTCTTCCACGGCTACGAGACGACCCCCGGGCACCTGGTCGCCCAGTGGAGCCCCACCTACTTCGACGCCGACGGCAGGTCCGCCGTCGCCGAGGACCCGGCCTTCGCCGCCATGTTCACCTGGCAGAAGAACCTGATCGACAAGCTCGGCGGCTTCGCGAAGCTGGAGAAGTACCGCAGCACCTTCGGTGACGAGTGGGGCGCCAAGCACCCCTTCCACACCGGTCAGGTCGCCATGCAGCTCGACGGGGAGTGGCGGCTCGGCATGACCGCCGACGCCAAGGTGCCCTTCGAGGTGGGTGTCGCGCCGCTGCCCGTACCGGACGACCAGGTGGCCGACTACGGCAAGGGCTACCTGTCCGGCACGATCGTCGGCATCGCGTCCACCAGCGCCCGGCAGAACGCCGCCTGGGAGCTGGTGAAGTACCTGACCACGGACACGGACTCCGTCGTCGACTTCGCCAACGAGCTGCGCAACGTGCCCTCCACGCACGACGCGCTCGCCTCTCCGAAGCTCAAGCTGGACCCGCGCTTCACGACCTTCCTGGACATCGCCCGGCACCCGAAGTCCAACACCACCCCGGCCTCCGTCAACGGCGGCGCGTACCAGGTGACGCTGCAGGAGTTCGGCTACCGCTACGAGTCCGGGCGGGAGAAGGACCTCAAGGCCGGTCTGGAACGGGTGGCGCGGCAGATCGACACGGACATCGAGAAGGCGAAGTGACCACGCACGCCCTGCGGGCCAGGCGCACGCGCGGTGCGCTCCGCACCCTCGCCTTCCTCTCCCCCTGGTTGGTCGGCTTCGGCCTCTTCTTCGCGTACCCGCTCGTCTCCACCGTGTACTTCTCCTTCATGAAGTACGACGGCTTCCAGCCGCCCGTCTTCAACGGCCTGGAGAACTGGACGTACGTCCTCTCCGGCTATCCGGCCTTCTGGCCGGCCATGCGCAACACGCTGTGGCTGGTGCTCGTCATGGTCACCTGCCGGGTGGTCTTCGGCCTCGGTGTGGGCCTGCTCATCACGAAGATCAAGACCGGGGCCGGCTTCTTCAGGACGCTGTTCTACCTCCCCTACCTGGCGCCGCCGGTCGCCGCCACGCTCGGCTTCGTCTTCCTCCTCAACCCCGGCACGGGCCCGGTGAACGCGCTCCTCGCCGACCTCGGGCTGCCGGCCCCCGCCTGGTTCGGCGACCCGGCGTGGTCCAAGCCCGCGCTGACGATGCTGGCGGTGTGGGGCGTCGGCGACCTGATGGTGATCTTCATGGCGGCACTGCTCGACGTCCCGAAGGAGCAGTACGAGGCGGCCGAGCTGGACGGGGCGTCGGCCTTCCAGCGCTTCCGGTACGTGACGCTGCCGAACATCTCGCCGATCGTGCTGTTCGCCGTGGTCACCGGCGTCATCCAGACCATGCAGTACTACACACAGCCCCTGGTGGCCGGAAAGGTCGCCTCCGGCATCATCGGCAACAGCGGCCAGACCTTCGAGCCGGGCTACCCGGAGAAGTCCACGCTGACCCTCCCCCAGCTCGTCTACAACCTGGGCTTCCAGCGCTTCGACTACGGGTCCGCGTGTGTCGTCGCCCTGGTGCTCTTCGCCCTCGCCATGGCCTTCACCGCGCTGCTGATGCGGCGCCGCGGCGGCCTCGGCCTCGTACAGGCGGGTGACTGACCGCATGAGCCACGTACAGACCGTGGAGAGGACGCCGGCGGTACGGGCCGGGGCGTCGGCCGCCGCCGGGCGGACGGCCCGCCGCAGGGCGGTGCTGCACTGGATCGGCGTGCACGCGCTGGGCGTCGCGGCCGCGCTCTTCTTCGTGCTGCCGTTCGTCTTCCTCTTCCTCACCTCGCTGATGAGCGACGAGCAGGCCCTCACCCGCGACCTCACGCCCGACACCTGGGAGTGGGGCAACTACGGCAGGGTGTGGGAGACGCCCGGCTTCCTGACCTGGTGGCGCAACACCCTCCTGTACGCGGGGCTCGGTACGCTGCTGACGGTCGTCTCGTCGATCCCCGTGGCCTACGCCCTCGCGAAGTTCCGCTTCCGCGGCCGACGGCTCGCCCTGATGCTGGTGGTCTCGATGATGATGCTGCCGCCGCAGGTGGTGATCATCCCGATGTACCTGTTCTGGGCGCGGCAGATGGATCTGTCGGGGTCGCTGTGGCCGCTGATCATCCCGATGGCGTTCGGGGACGCGTTCTCCATCTTCCTGCTGCGGCAGTTCCTGCTCACCATCCCGGACGAGTACCTGGACGCGGCGAGGGTCGACGGCTGCGGCGAGCTGCGCACACTCGTCCGGGTGGTGTTGCCGATGGCGAAGCCGGGTATCGCGGCGATCGCGCTGTTCCAGTTCTTCTACGCCTGGAACGACTACTTCGGGCCGCAGATCTACGCCTCCGAGAACCCGGCCGCGTGGACGCTGAGTTACGGCCTGGAGTCGTTCAAGGGCGCGCACCACACCGACTGGAACCTGACCATGGCCGCGACGGTCCTGGTCATGGCCCCGGTCATCCTCGTCTTCTTCTTCGCGCAGAAGGCGTTCGTCGAGGGCGTCACACTGACCGGCGTCAAGGGCTGAAGGACCGAAGGGCTGAGGCATTGACCATGAAGTTGACCGTCGTGGGCGGCGGGTCCACCTACACGCCCGAACTGATCGACGGCTTCGCGCGGCTCCGCGACACGCTCCCCATCGGTGAGCTGGTCCTCGTCGACCCGGCCGCCGACCGCCTGGAGCTGGTCGGCGGGCTGGCCCGGCGGATCTTCGCCAGGCAGGGGCACCCCGGTCGCATCACGACCACCTCCGACGTGGAGGCGGGCGTCGACGGGGCCGACGCCGTCCTGCTGCAACTGCGCGTCGGCGGGCAGGCGGCCCGCGAGCGGGACGAGACCTGGCCGCTGGAGTGCGGCTGCGTCGGGCAGGAGACGACCGGCGCGGGCGGGCTGGCGAAGGCGCTGCGCACGGTGCCCGTGGTGCTGGACATCGCCGAGCGCGTACGCCGGACCAACCCGGACGCCTGGATCATCGACTTCACCAACCCGGTGGGGATCGTGACGAGGGCGCTGCTCCAGGCCGGCCACAAGGCCGTCGGCCTGTGCAACGTGGCCATCGGCTTCCAGCGGAAGTTCGCCCGGCTGCTGGGCGTGGAGCCGGGCGCGATCCACCTGGACCACGTGGGGCTGAACCACCTCACCTGGGAGCGGGCGGTGCGGCTCGGCGGGCCGGACGGCGAGGACGTCCTGCCCGGGCTGCTCGCCGGGCACGGCGACGCCATCGCCGCCGATCTGCGGCTGCCGCGCGCCCTCCTCGACCGGCTCGGCGTCGTCCCCTCCTACTACCTGCGCTACTTCTACGCGCACGACGAGGTCGTACGGGAGCTGGGGACCAAGCCGTCGCGGGCCGCCGAGGTGGCGGCGATGGAGCGCGAGCTGCTGGCGCTGTACGGCGACCCGGCGCTGGACGAGAAGCCGGAGCTGCTGGCGAAGCGGGGCGGGGCCTTCTACTCGGAGGCGGCGGTGGGGCTGGCGGCGGCGCTGCTGGGCTCCGGCGCCGGCGGCCCGGCGGTGCAGGTCGTCAACACGTACAACAAGGGGACGCTGCCGTTCCTGCCGGACGACGCCGTGATCGAGGTGCAGGCGGCGGTGGACGGCTCGGGCGCGGTGCCGCTGGCGGTGCCGGAGCTCGATCCGCTGTACGCGGGGCTGGTCGCGGGCGTCTCGGCGTACGAGGACCTGGCGCTGGACGCCGCGCTGCGGGGCGGGCGGGACCGGGTGTTCAAGGCGCTGCTGGCGCATCCGCTGGTGGGGCAGTACGCGCTCGCCGACGGTCTGACGGACCGGCTGGTCGCGCACAACCGGGAGCACCTCGCGTGGGCGTGAACACCGGTGCCGTCCTGGCGATCGACGCGGGCAACAGCAAGACGGACGTCGCCGTGGTCGGTGCGGACGGGGCGGTGCTCGGCGCGGCGCGCGGCGGGGGTTTCCAGCCGCCGGCCGTGGGGGTGGAGGCCGCGGTGGACGTGCTGGCCGACGCCGTCGGCGCGGCGGCCCGGGCCGCCGGGCTGGACGGCCCCCCGTACGCCGCCCATGTGTCCGCCGCTCTCGCCAACGCCGACCTGCCGGTCGAGGAGCGCGAGTTGGCGGAGGCGGTACGGGCCCGGGGCTGGGCCGGCTCCGTCGAGGTGCGCAACGACACGTTCGCCGTCCTGCGGGCGGGGGTGGAGGAGCCCCGGGGCGTGGCGGTGGTGTGCGGGGCGGGCATCAACTGCGTCGGCATGACCCCGGACGGGCGCACGGCCCGCTTCCCCGCGCTCGGCCGGATCTCCGGCGACTGGGGCGGCGGCAGCGGGCTCGCGGAGGAGGCGCTGTGGTGGGCCGCGCGCGCCGAGGACGGGCGCGGCGAGCCGACGGAGCTGGCGCGTACGCTGCCCGCGCACTTCGGCCTCGACTCGATGTACGCGCTGATCGAGGCGCTGCACCGGGGCCGGATCCCGGCGGAGCGGCGGCACGAGCTGGCGCCGGTGCTGTTCGCGACGAGCGCGGCGGGCGACCCGGTGGCGCGTGCGCTGGTGGAGCGGCTGGCGGAGGAGGTCGTGGCGATGGCCTCCGTCGCCCTGGCCCGGCTGGACCTGCTGGACGAGGAGGTTCCGGTGGTGCTGGGCGGCGGCGTGCTGGCGGCGCGGCACCCGCGGCTCAACCCGCGGATCGCCGAGCTGCTGGCGGCGAAGGCCCCGCGGGCGGTGGTGGGCGTGGTGACCGCGCCGCCGGTGCTGGGCGCCGGCCTGCTGGGGCTGGACCACGTGGGCGCGCCGGCGCGGGCGCGGGCGCGGCTGCGGGCGGAGTACGGGGAGGACGGCGGTGCGGCGGCCGGGGCTCGGCCGAACTGAGCCCGGACTGAGCCCGGACTGAGCCCGGACTGAGCCCGAGCCGGGCCTGGAACCCGGCCTGGGACCGGGCTACGGCGGGTCGCCGGCGTACTCCGCGCTGCGCGAGGAGGGCAGCCGTACCGCGCACCCGGGCGGCAGGTGGACGGCGGCACGCCCGGGCCCCAGGGGCACGCAGTGCGTCCCCGGGTGTTGTACGGCCAGGGCGGCGGCCTCGTCGAGCGAGACGTCGGCCGGGGGCGCCGGGCGGGTCCCGTGTGCCTCGTCCAGGAACGCGAGCACGGCGGGGAGCAGCCTGGGCAGGTGGAGCGCGTATCCGCGCGCGGACGGGTGGAAGCGGTCCGGCGAGGTGATGCCCTCCTCGGTGGTGTGCGCCTCCGGGTCGTACAGCGATACGGTGCGCGCCCCCGCCTGCAAGGCGGCCACGGTCTGCTGCCTGGCGAGACGGCGGCTGCGGCGGCGTGACGTCTCGCGTACCCAGGCGCGCAGGGCCGGCTGGTCGCCCACGTGGGGGCAGGTGGCGACGAGCACCTGCCAGCCGGCTTCCCGCAGGCGTTCGGCCTGGACGCGCAGGAGGCGCGCCGCGGTGCGGGTGCGGGTGGGGCTGAGGACGTCGTTGCCGCCCACCACGATCGTGGCCAGTCCGGGTGTACCGCGCAGGGCGGTGGTGACCTGCCGTTCGAGCCAGCGGCTCGTGGTGCCGATCCGTGCGAGCATCCGCAGTTCCACGGGGCGGTGGGCCGCGTCGGCCAGGGCGCGGGCCGCGAGGGTCGCGAGCGCCTGGTCGGGGTGGTGGACGCCCGCCGACAGGGCCAGCGAGTCCCCCAGCACGGCCAGCTGCAGAGGGTCGCCCGTCTCGGGCCCGCAGCGGGCGGGGTGAGGGGGGACCGTGATGGCGTCGATGCGGAACGAGTCGTTGAAGAGGAGCGGGGTTCCGGCTTTGACGACGATACGTCGGAGGGTTCTCGGCATGGGCTACTCCTGAAGGAAGCAGCGGACGGCCCACCCACCATGGCACAGCGAAACGGCGTAATTCCCGAACCGCGCCGGACAAGCGGCTGCCGAGAATATCCATCGGCTTGCGTAGGGTGCACGCATGCACAACCTGCCGGATATCGTCCTGTGGTCCACTCCGGCCTTCGCGCTGTTCTCCGTGGCGGAGTTGCTGAGTTATCGGCTGCGCCCGAGCGCCGAAGCGATGGGATACGGGTTCAGGGACACACTGACGAGTGTCACGCTCGGCCTGGTGAGCCTCGCGACCGACGCCCTGTGGAAGATCCCGGTCGTGGCGCTCTACGCGGCGGCGTACTCGGTGACGCCCCTGCGGGCGCCGCTGACGTGGTGGGCCTGGCCGCTGGCGCTGATCGCCCAGGATTTCCTGTACTACTGGTCGCACCGCGCGCATCATCGGGTGCGCGTCCTGTGGGCGTGCCATGTGGTGCACCATTCCAGCAGGAAATTCAACCTGACCAGTGCGCTGCGCCAGCCGTGGACGAATGCGGCGGTGTGGCTCTTCTACCTGCCGCTGGTATTGCTGGGGGTGCATCCGGCGGCCGTCCTGTTCTGCGCCTCGGCAAACCTGGTCTACCAGTTCTTCCTCCACACGGAACGGGTGGGAAAACTCCCGCCTTTCGTGGAGGCGGTCTTCAACACCCCTTCTCACCACCGGGTGCACCACGCCAGCCAGCGTGCCTACCTCGACTGCAATTACGCGGGCATCCTCATCACCTGGGACCGGCTGTTCGGCTCGTTCGTCGCCGAGGAGGAGCGCCCGGTGTACGGCCTGACGAAGGACGTGCGGACGTACAACCCGCTCCGGGTCGCCTTCCACGGCTACGTCGAGCTCGCGCGGGACGTACGGGCCGAGGACACCTGGCGCGGGCGCCTGGCGCAGGCCTTCCGCCCGCCGGGACGACCGGTGCGGGCCGTCACGGAAGCGCGATGTCGGGCGCGTACGTCTCCAGCCACACCGCCAGGTCCAGGGAGCGCTCGATGCCCCAGCGGGCCGGTTCCGTGATCCGGGAGGGGTCGCGGTGCGCCATGCGCCGCAGCCAGTCGTGGTCGACGATGTCGAAGACGCTGTGCGCAGGGGTGCTCAGCAGGTCCTCGGCCTGTGCCTGGATCGCCGCGGCGTAGGCCGGGTCGTGGCTGAGGGGGTAGGGGCTCTTGGCCCGGTCGTAGACGCTCTTCGGCAGCAGGTCCGCGGTCGCCTCGCGCAGCAGGCTCTTCTCGCGTCCGTCGAACGTCTTCACGGACCAGGGGGCGTTGTAGACGTACTCGACCAGGCGGTGGTCGCAGAACGGCACGCGCACCTCGAGTCCGACGGCCATGCTCATGCGGTCCTTGCGGTCGAGGAGCAGCCGCAGGAAGCGCGTGGCGTGCAGGTAGGACAGCCGGCGCATCCGGAACTCGGTGTCGTCCTCGCCGTCCAGGCGCTGCACCTCCTTGCACGCGGCCAGGTAGCCGTCCTGGATGTAGGAGACGATGTCGAGCGCCTCCACCAGTTCGCCCCGCAGGTTGTTGCCCTCGTCGCCGAAGTTCTCGGCGAACTGGAGGATCCAGGGGAAGGTGTCCGCGTCGCGGGTCTCGGGGGTGAAGAACCACTTGTAGCCGCCGAACACCTCGTCGGCCGCCTCTCCGGACAGGGCGACCGTGGAGCGCTCCCTGACCGCCTTGAACAGCAGGTACAGGGAGGCGTCCAGTTGGCCCAGGCTGACCGGCATGTCCCGGGCCCGGATGATCTCGGCGCGTACCGCGGGGTCCGCCAGCGCGAGGGAGTCCAGCACGATGTCCTGGTGGGCGATGCCCGGCCGGCGTGCCACGTCGTGCACGTACGGGGCGTCGGGGGTGGCCCGCAGGTCGTCGGCCACGAAGGCGTCGGCCTGGCCGAGGAAGTCGACGGCGAAGCTGCGCACCTCCTTCCCGGCCGCCTCCATCCGCCGGGCCGCGAGCGCGGTGATGACCGACGAGTCGAGGCCGCCCGACAGCAGCGTGCACAGGGGTACGTCGCTCACGAGCTGGCGGTCGACGATGTCCTCCAGGAGCGAGCGGACCGTGGCCACGGACGCCTCCCGGTCGTCCGGGTGGGGCCGGGTCTCCAGAGCCCAGTACCGCCGGTGGCGCAGTCCGCCGCGGTCGACGGTGACGAGCGTGCCCGGCTCCACCTCGTACATGCCGTCCCATACGGCGTGCCCGGGTGTCTTGATGAACGCGAACACCTCGCGCAGCCCGTCGAGGGAGACGGAGCGCCGGGCGAGCGGGTTGGCGAGGATCGCCTTGGGCTCGGAGCCGAACAGCACGCCGTCGGCGGTCGGGTAGTAGTACAGGGGCTTGACCCCCAGGCGGTCGCGGACCAGGACGAGGCGCTGTTCGCGGTCGTCCCACAGGGCGAAGGCGTACATGCCGTTGAGCCGCCCGGCCACCGCCTCGCCCCACTCCAGGTAGCCGCGCACGACCACCTCGGTGTCGGACTCCGTCGTGAACCGGTGGCCGTGGCGCACGAGTTCGTCCCGCAGTTCGCGGTAGTTGTAGACCTCGCCGGAGTGGACGAGGGCGACCGTCCGGTCGGCCGCGCCCCGCACCGTCATGGGCTGGTGTCCTCCGGGGAGGTCGATGACGGCGAGCCGGCGGTGGCCGAGGGCGGCCGGCCCCTTCGCCCACGTCCCGCAGTCGTCCGGCCCGCGGCAGGACATGGTGCGCGTCATCGCGTCCATGACGTCCGAGGCTCCCGGTGCGCGGTTCTGGTCACGGTCGTAGGAGATCCAGCCGGTGATTCCGCACATGTAGTTCTCCGGTGGTGAAGAGCCGAGAGGAGCCGAACGGGGAGGAAACGTCACGAACGTAACGGAGTTGTCGCGGACTTCGGCGGAGGCGTTCCCCACCGCACGGCGCGAAGGGGCCGATCCAGTGATTGCCCCGGCAGCGGGCCACGCGTTGCCTGTGGCCGGATGGCGACCGCCCTATTAATGGTGCGGCGGGGGGCCCGCCGGGCCCGGCTCAGGCCACGCAGAAATGAGGGTCGCGATGACCGACACCCACGACAACGGCACCTACGAGAACAGCACGTACAAGAACGGACCGCACGAGAACGGGACGTACGACCAGATCGTCAGCGCCTTGACGGCGACCTTCGGCATCCCGCCCGAGGACATCACTCCCGACACCACCTTCGACTCCCTGGACCTCGACTCCCTCGCCCTGGTGGAGATGGCCCTGGTGGTCGAGGAGAACACCGGGCTGAGGGCGGAGCAGCTGACGGCCGACTCGACCGTCGCCGAGGCGGCCCGGCTGCTGGAGCGCCTGCGCCGGGAGAAGGACGGGCCCGACGGCCGGCCGGCGCTCCCCGCCCAGCCGCACATGCCCGCGCAGCCGCACACGCCGGCCGAGGCCGACGAGATGGTGCGATGAACGGCGGGGCCGTACGAGAAGTCGCGGTCACCGGCATCGGCCTCGTCACCCCCGCCGGCATCGGAACCGAGGCCACCTGGGCGGGGCTCCTCGCCGGGACGCCCACGGCCGCCAAGGACCCCGACCTCGCGGGCCTGCCGGTCGACTTCGCCTGCCGCGTCCCCGGATACGACGCCGAGGCCCTTCTGGGCCGCCGACTGACCTGGCGCCTCGACCCGTTCGCCACCATGGCGCTGGTGGCCGCCCGCGAGGCCGTCGCCGACGCGGGGCTCGGAGCGGGTGACTGGGAACCGTCCCGGGTCGGTGTCGTCCTGGGCATCGGCTGCGTCAGCATGACGCACTACATGACCGAGTTCGCCAAGATCGCCGCACGGCAGTACGACAGTGTGTCACCCGTGCTGTTGCCCCGGTGCCTGCCCAACATGGTCGCCGGGGAAGTCGCGTTGGACCTGAAGGCGCACGGCCCCGCCTTCACCGTCAGCACCGCCTGCGCCTCCGGTACCAGCGCCCTGGGCATCGCCCGGGACCTGATCCGCTCGGGCACCTGCGACATCGTCATCACCGGCGGCAGCGAGTCCGTGCGCCAGACGGTTCCCGCCGTGTGCTTCGCGCGCATGGGCGCGCTCTCCCGGCGTACGGACGCCCCCGAAGCGGCGTCGCGCCCCTTCGACGCCGACCGCGACGGCTTCGTGCTGGGCGAAGGGGCGGGCATCCTGGTGCTGGAGCGCCCCGCGCACGCCCGCGGCCGCGGCGTGCGCCCCCGCGCCTACCTCAGCGGGTACGGGGCCACCTGCGACGCCCACCACTTCACCTCGCCGCACCCCGAGGGCCGCGGCGCGGCCGAAGCGATGCGGGCCGCCCTGGCGGACGCCGGCATGGAACCGGCGGACATCGACCACGTCAACGCCCACGGCACCGGCACACCGCGCAACGACATCGCCGAAAGCCGCGCCCTCACCCATGTCTTCCGCAGCCCCCCGCCCGTGACCTCCCTCAAGGGCGTCACCGGACACGCCATCGGCGGCGCGGGAGGCATCGAAGCGGCCGGTGCCGTCCTCACCCTGCAACACCAGACCATCCCGCCCACCGCCAACCTGAACGCCCTCGACCCCGAGATCGACCTCGACGTCGTCGCCAAAGCGCCCCGGAGCGCCGCCCTGCGGGCCGTCGTCAGCTCGTCGTTCGGGTTCGGGGGCCAGAACGCCGCCGTGGTGATCACGGCCGCGTAGACCGACGTCCCACCGGCGCCCGCCGATTCACTCGAACGGGAAACGGCTGTACGGGTCGGACGGGGAACCGATGGGGGTGGAGCGGCGTATTCAAGGACAGGAGGTCGAATGGCGGTGCGAGTGGGGGGCCGCCGCGGGGTTTCCACACGCCGTTCAGCACGATAGGAACAAGATCGAGTCAAGCCTGGTGTGAATGTCGGCCCCTACGGCCATACTGCGGGCAGCGACCGAGGGGGAGGTCACGTGACATACGCACCGAATGTGCCGAACGGGCCGCGCGTGCCGCCGCCACCGGCGGGCCCGCCGCCATCGGCCGCGCCCGCGACCCTGGCACCGCCGCCGGCGCCGACGCCCATGGTGCCCGCGGCCGTGGTGCACGCTCCCGCGGCGTCGCCGCCCGGCGCACCCGTGCCCGCCGGGCGCGGCGCGTGGGCCGAGGGGCGGGCGCGGCTGCGTACCGCGGCGACCACGGAGCCAGGACGGCTGCAGATCATCGGTGCCGTACTGGCCCTGCTCGTGGTGGCGTTCGGGGCCGTCACCGCCTTCGAGGTCGCCGACCGCTCCGCCGCCGCCGACGACGTGGTCAGCCGCAGCCAGCCGCTGAGCGCCGACGCCGCGCACATCTACCGTTCGCTCGCGGACGCCGACACCGCGGCGGCCAGCGGTTTCCTGGCCGGTGCGCAGGAGCCCGCCGATGTGCGCGAGCGCTACGAGGACGACATCGCGACCGCCTCGCGGCTGCTGGTCAAGGCCGCGGCCAACACCGAGGGCTCGTCCGAGTCGACGCGCGAGATCACCACGCTCAACGAGTGGCTGCCCCGCTACACGGGCCTGATCGAGCGCGCCCGCGCCGCGAACCGGCAGGGCCTCCCGCTCGGCGGCGCGTATCTGCGGTACGCCAACCAGCAGATGACGACCGAGCTGCTGCCCGCCGCCGAGCGGCTGTACGCGGCGGAGACCGCGCGGCTCGCGCGGGACGACCGGGACGCCCGCGCCTGGCCGTGGCTCTCCCTCGCGGTGGGGGTCGTGGTCGTCGGCGCGCTGGCCTGGGCGCAGCGGCGCACGTACCTGCACACCAACCGGGTGTTCAACCACGGCCTGCTGGCCGCGACGGCCGCCTCCGTGGTGGTGCTGCTGTGGCTGGCGGCCGGGCACACGGTCGCGAGCAGCCGGCTGGCCGACGCCGGCCGGCACGGCCAGGATTCGCTCAAGGTGCTGAACGATGCGCGGATCAACTCCCTGAAGGCCCGCGCCAACGAGAACCTGACCCTGGTCGCGCGGGGCGCCGTGCTGACCGACGACGGCAAGAAGGACAAGTACGAGACCGAGTACGGCGCGGGCATGGGGAAGCTGACGGCAGCGCTCGCCGAGGCGGGCCGGCTCGCCGACGACGGCGCGGGCCGCGGCCCGGTCGAGGACGCGGTGCAGCGGGTCGGCGAGTGGCAGAAGCGGCACGCGGCGGCGCGCGCCACGGACGACGCGGGCGACTACGAAGGCGCGCTGGCCAAGGTGATCGGCGACAAGGAGTCCACCGGCCAGTCGTTCGACGAGGTGGACGCGGCGCTGAAGAAGGCCCTGGACCATGAGCAGGGCGAGTTCACCCGCGCCGCCGAAGGCGGCCGCTCCGCGCTGACCGGCCTGCCGGTCGGGGCGGCGGCGCTGGCCGTCCTGGGGGCGGTGGGGGCCATCATGGGCATCAACCGCAGGCTTTCGGAGTACCGGTGAGGGTGAGGGGAGGCACGATGAGCAACCTGGACTTCGAAGGGGACGGCACCCCCGGCGAGCGGAGCCCGACCCGGCGGGCCGCCGGACGGCTGCGCGGGTGGGGCGGGGTCGCCGCGATGGCGGCCGCGTGCGGGCTGACGGCCGCGCTCACCCTGGTGCCGCTGTCGCAGGGCACCGGACTGGGTGCTTCCGCCGTGTCCGGGGCGAGCGGCGCCGTCCCGGCCAAGGCGGACACCTGCAAGGACCCGGAGGCCTCCCTCACCCCGTCCGCCGCCGACGGCCCCGCCATCGCCGCGATCAAGGCGCGCGGCAAGCTCATCGTCGGCGTCGACCAGAACAGCTACCGGTGGGGCTACCGCAACCCCGCCACCGGGACGCTGGAGGGCTTCGACATCGACCTCGCCCGCGCCATCGCCGCCGACATCCTCGGCAGCCCGGATGCCGTCATCTTCCGCGCCATCCCCACCAACCAGCGGATCGCCGCGCTGGAGAGCGGGAAGGTCGACCTCGTCGTCCGGACGATGACGATCACCTGCAAGCGCGTCGAGCAAGTGGCCTTCTCCACCGCCTACTTCCAGGTGGGCCAGCAGGTTCTCGCACCCAAGGACTCGCCGGTCACGGGCTACAACACGACGCTGTCGGGCAAGCGCGTCTGCTCCGGCGAGGGCACGACGGCGTACGAGGCGCTGGCGAAGGAGTCCTTCGGCGCCACGTTCAAGGACGAGGACGACGGCGGCAAGGGCGACAAGGACCTCTACACCGTGCCCAACCAGCTGGACTGCCTGGTCCGGCTGCAGATGGGCGAGGTCGACGCGGTCGTCACGGACAACGCGCTGGCGGCCGGCCAGGCGGCGCAGGACCCGGCCGTCGAGCTGAAGGGCCGGCCGTTCACGACGGAGTACTACGGCATCGCCGCCAAGCTCGGCAAGGACGACCTGGTGCGCCGGGTCAACCAGGTGCTCGTCAGGTACCGGCAGGGGGCGTGGGCACAGGCGTACGGCAAGTGGCTGAAGGCCGACCTGCCCGGGATAGCCGGGCCCCCGGCGCCGAAGTACCGGAGCAGCTGACCGACATGGGCACGAGGCGGAGAGGTGATCGATGGGCGGCACGGAGCCCCCTGGGCCGGTGATGGACCGGGACGAGGTGGACCGTGCGCTGGCGCGGCTCGGGGCGGAGCACAAGGCGGTCGAGGACTCGCTGCTCGCCCTGCAGGACCACGCGGGCCGCAGGCTCCTCGAGGGCGCCGAGCTCACCGGTACGACCAAGGACCGCTGGGCCGCCACCGAGCGGACGATCAGCCTGCTGTGGACGTACTTCGACGCGTACACCGCCGCCCTGCACGAGGCCCGCGAGGTGCGCGCGCGGCGCCGCTGGCCGGGCCGCGAGGAGCTGGCCGAGCTGACGGAGCGGCTGCGCGGCGAGAGCGTCACGGTCTCGGGTACGTCCACGCTGGCCGAGCACTTCACGCTGGAGCGGCTGGTGGCCCGGATGAACGAGCTGTACGCGAGCTCGCTCGACATGGTGGTCACGGCGGACGCGGTCTGGTCGGCGCTGCCCGCGCGGATAGACCTGCTCGCCGCCGAGCTGGGCCGTACGCGCTCGCTGGCGCACTCCGTGGGCGTACGGCCCGGGGAGCACCCTGCGGGGGACGACCTGGAGGCCATCACCCACGAGCTGACCGCGCTGCGGGCGGAGGTGGTGACGGACCCGCTGGCGTTCTGGCGGCCGGCCGCGGGCAGTTCGGCGCCCGGCGGCGGGCGCCCGGACACCGACCGGTACGACCGGGCGGCCCGGGCCCTGGAGGACGTACGGCGCGAGATCGAGGCCGTGCTCCAGGTCCGGCAGGACTCCGAGGCGCGGCTGCTGCGCCTGCGGGACGTGCTCTCACGCGCGGACCGGACGCTCGCGGAGGCGCGGGCGGCCCGGGGCGAGGTGCTGGCGAAGATCGCCGCCTCGGAGGTTCCTGCGGTGAGCGGCCCGCCGACCGCGCTGCAGGAGCGGCTGGCGACCGCCGCCGAGTACCGCCGCCACGCCCGGTGGCACCGGCTGTCCCCGCTCCTGGAGGCGCTGGAGCAGGAGGCCGAGGAGGAGCTGCTGCGCGCCCGCGAGCAGTTGACGGCCGTCACCGCGCCGCTCGCGGTCCGCGCGGAGCTGCGCGGCCGGCTCGACGCGTACAAGGCGAAGGTGGCGCGGCACGGCATGGCCGAGGACCCGCTGCTGATCGAGCGGTACGACCAGGCGCGGCGGATGCTGTGGAGCGCCCCGTGCGACCTGCGCGCCGCGGAGCAGGCGGTGCTGCGCTACCAGCGGGCCGCCGCGGACATGCTGTCGGGGGCCGGGCCCGTCGACCGTAGGGGGAGTCAGTGAAGACGTGTCAGCGGCCCGGTTGCGAGGGCTCGTACGAGGACATGGGCGGCGGCGAGCTGTACTGCGACACGTGCGGGCTGGCGCCCGTCGTCTCGCCCAGCGGCATGGTGGCGTCGCCGCCGACCGGTGTGGCGGGCGGCGGGGCCGGGGGCGGCAAGGGCTCCGGCAGCAGCTCCCGCTCGTCGTCCCGCTCGTCCCGCTCCTCGTCCCGGTCGTCACGGCGCTCGGTGTCCGGCCGGCTGTCGCGTTCCCTGACGGGCGGTACGGAGTCGTCGCGTTCGGTCTCGGTGCGCAGCTCCGGCTCGTCCACCGGCCAGTCCGCGCGCAACCGGCTGGGCGCCGGGCTCGTCGCGATCCCGTCCGTGCCGCGCCCCGACCCGCGCTCGGTGGTCATGGCGAACGCCGAGGTGCCCGAGCGCAAGCGGTTCTGTTCGCGCTCCGACTGCGGGGCGCCGGTGGGGCGTGCGCGCGGGGGCCGGCCGGGGCGCACGGAGGGCTTCTGCACCAAGTGCGGCCACCCGTACTCCTTCGTGCCGAAGCTGCGCGCCGGTGACATCGTCCACGGGCAGTACGAGGTGGCCGGCTGTCTGGCCCACGGCGGCCTCGGCTGGATCTACCTGGCCGTCGACCGGGCGGTCTCCGACCGGTGGGTCGTCCTCAAGGGCCTGCTGGACACCGGCGACCAGGACGCGATGGCGGCGGCGATCTCGGAGCGGCGGTTCCTCGCGGAGATCGAGCACTCCAACATCGTCCGCATCTACAACTTCGTGGAGCACCTGGACCAGCGCACGGGCTCGCTGGACGGGTACATCGTCATGGAGTACGTGGGCGGCAAGTCGCTCAAGGACATCGCCAACGAGCGGCGGGGCCCGGACGGCCGGCGCGATCCGCTGCCGGTCGAGCAGGCGTGCGCGTACGGCATCGAGGCGCTGGAGGCGCTGGGGCACCTGCACAGCAGGAACCTGCTGTACTGCGACTTCAAGGTCGACAACGCGATCCAGACCGAGGACCAGCTCAAGCTCATAGACATGGGCGCGGTGCGCCGGATGGACGACGACGAGTCGGCCATCTACGGCACGGTCGGCTACCAGGCGCCGGAGGTCGCGGAGGTCGGGCCGTCGGTCGCGTCCGACCTGTACACGGTGGCGCGGACGCTGGCGGTGCTGACGTTCGACTTCCAGGGGTACACGAACGTGTTCGTGGACTCGCTGCCGGACCCGGACAACATCGAGGTCTTCCGGCGGTACGAGTCGTTCTACCGGCTGCTGGTGCGGGCGACGGACCCGGACCCGGCGCGCCGGTTCGCCTCCGCGCAGGAGATGGCGGAGCAGCTGACGGGTGTGCTGCGCGAGGTGGTCGCCCTCCAGACGGGCCGGCCGAGGCCGGCGCTGTCGACGCTGTTCGGTCCGGAACTGCGGGTGCCGGACACGGAGTTGTTCGCGGAGCCGCCGGCCGAGGTGTCGGCGCTCGGCGCGCGGGAGCTGCCGCGAGCGCTGTTCGGCGGCCGGAGGCGGGGCGGGGCGACGGGCCCGGCGCCGGTCGCGCGGCCGTCGGTTCCGGGTGGGGGCCCGGGCCCGGCGCCCGGGGCTCCGGGTCCCGGGCACGCGCCCACGGGTCCGGTGCCTGGGTCGGTGCCGGCGACGGCGGGGCCTGGCGCGGGGCCTGGTTCGGTGCCGCGGCCGCGTACCGAGATGCCCATGGCGCCCATGGCACCCGGTACCGCCGCCCCGCTGCTCGGGGCGCTGGACGCGCGGGCCACCGCGCTCGCGCTGCCCGTGCCGCACGTGGACCCCGGCGACCCGAACGCGGGCTTCCTCGCCGGGCTGATGGCCGCCGGCCCCGCCGAGCTGGTCGCCGCCCTGCACACCGCGCCCGCGAGCTCCGTCGAGCTGCGGTTGCGCGAGTTGCGCGCGCACCTGGAGATGGGCCGGGTGCCTGCGGCGCAGCGGGCCCTGGAGGACCTGGAGAGCGGACGGCCCGACGACTGGCGGGTCGTCTGGTACCGGGGCGTGGCGTCGCTGGCGACCGGCGACGACGAGAACGCCGCGCTCTCCTTCGACGCCGTCTACGACGCCTTCCCCGGGGAGCCGGCGCCCAAGCTGGCGCTCGGCGTCTGCGCCGAGGTGCTGGGCCAGTTGGACAACGCCGCCGAGTACTACCGCCTCGTGTGGACGACCGACCCGAGCTATGTGAGCGCGGCGTTCGGCCTCGCCCGGGTACAGCTGGCCGCGGGCGACCGCGTCGGCGCCGTGCGGACGCTGGAGTCCGTGCCCGAGGCGTCCATCCACTACACGGCCGCGCGCGTCGCGGCCGTACGGGCCCGGTTGCGTCACCGCTCCCCCACCGACCCGCTGCTCGCGGACCTGACGGCGGCGGCCGAGCAGGTGTCCGCACTCCAGCAGTTCGGCCTGGACGCGGTGCGCCGCGAGCGGTTGGCTACGGAGGTACTGGGTACGGCGCTGGACTGGGTCCTCTCCGGAAGCCCCGGGGCCGGCCCGGTACAGACGTCGCTGCTGGGCAGCGAACTGGACGAGCGCGGCCTGCGCTTCGGACTGGAGCGCTCCTACCGGGTGCTCGCCCGGCTCGCTCAGCGCGGCGAGGAAAGGATCGAGATGGTGGAGCGGGCGAACCGCCTCCGCCCCCGGACATGGGTGTGAAGATGTCGCAGATGCACCAGCTGTCGACCTGCCCCGGCTGCGAGGAGCCGCTGGAGCGGGGGGACCTGTTCTGCGGGGCGTGCGGGTACGACCTGTCGGCCGTACCGGAGCCGCCCCGCGACAACCCGACCATGGTGATGGGCTCACCGGCGGAGGGGGCGGCGTGGCCGGGCGAGCCCGGGGAGGCCGGGCAGCCGCCGATACGCTTCGACGCCCGCGCCACGCACGGCCCGGCGCGCCCCGACGCGGCCGCCGCAGGCACGGGCGCCGCAGGCACGGACACGGACTTCCCGCTGCCGGCACCCGCACCGGCACCGGCACCGGCGTCGACGCCGCAGGCACCGCCGGTCCCGCCCGCACCCCCGGCCCCGGCGGCCCCGCCCGCGCCCATGCCCCCGCCCGCAGCCGCGCCCGTGGCCGCCGTGCCGGATCCGCGGACCGCCGAGCACGCGCACACCCCGCCCGCGGGTACGAAGCTGTGCGTCGCGTGCCGGGCCGGGCACGTGGACCCGGACGGCTACTGCGAGAACTGCGGCCACGCACAGCCCCGCGAGCGCGACCACATGGAGGAGGAGCTCGGTTCGGTCGCCGCCGTCAGCGACCGCGGCCTGCGCCACCACCGCAACGAGGACGCGTTCGCCGTCTCGTCGACCGCCCTGCCGGACGGTTCGCCGGCCGTCGTGGCGATCGTCTGCGACGGCGTGTCCTCGGCGACCCGCCCCGACGAGGCGTCGGCGGCCGCCGCGGCCGCCGCCAGCGAGTCGCTGCTGGAGTCGCTGCCGCGCGGCACGCACCCGCAACAGGCGATGCACGAGGCGATTGTCGCCGCCTCCCAGGCGGTCAACGCCCTCGCCGACGCCGCCGACGGCCATGGCACCGCCATGGAGCACGACCCGCACCGTCACCAGAACGCCCCGGCGTGCACGCTGGTCGGCGCGGTGGCGGCGGGCGGCCTGCTGGTGGTCGGCTGGGTCGGCGACAGCCGCGCCTACTGGGTGCCGGACGACCGCACCGGCCCGCCGGCCCGCCTCACCGAGGACGACTCGTGGGCCGCGCAGATGGTGGCGGCGGGCCTGATGAGCGAGGCGGAGGCGTACGCCGACGAACGCGCCCACGCGATCACCGGCTGGCTCGGGGCCGACGCGTACGAAGTGGAGCCGCACACGGCGGCGTTCAAACCGGACCGCCCCGGCGTCGTGGTGGTGTGCACGGACGGTCTGTGGAACTACGCGGAGGGCGCGGAGGACATGGCCAGGGTCGTGCCGCCCGACGCGGCGGGCCGACCGCTGCACAGCGCGCAGGTTCTCGTCGGACACGCGCTCGACGGCGGCGGGCACGACAACGTAACGGTGGCCGTGCTGCCGTTCACCCTGGCACCGCAAGGGGCAGGATCGGCCTGAATCGACCTGCCTGTCCTTTCCGTTCCGTCTTGTGTGTGTGAAGTCCCGAGGAGCCCCTCAGATGGCGATCTTCTCCAAGTCGAGCGTGCCGCGGTTCTCGGTCGACGTGTACCAGAACGAGTACCTGCCGGAAGGCGGGCGCGAGGTCAACGCGATCGTCACGGTCACCTCGACCGGCGGCGGCACGACCGGCGGGGCACCGCTGTCCGGAGCGTCGGCCTCCCCCTCGCACCCTTCGTACATACCGGGCCGGGCGCCGACCGCCGCCGTGGTGGTCATGGTGGACTGCTCGGGTTCGATGGACTATCCGCCGACGAAGATGCGCAACGCGCGCGACGCCACAGCCGCCGCGATCGACACACTCCGCGACGGAGTCGCCTTCGCCGTGGTCGCCGGGACGCATGTGGCGGAGGAGGTGTACCCGGGCGGCGGACGGCTGGCCGTCGCCGACGCCCGTACCCGTACCGAGGCCAAGCAGGCGCTGCGCCGGCTGAGCGCGGGCGGCGGCACCGCGATCGGCACCTGGCTGAAACTGGCCGACCGGCTGCTGAACTCGGCCGACGTACCGATCCGCCACGGCATCCTGCTGACCGACGGCCGCAACGAGCACGAGTCGCCCGAGGATCTGCGGGCCGCGCTCGACGCCTGCGCGGGCCGCTTCACCTGCGACGCCCGCGGCGTGGGCACCGACTGGGAGGTGAAGGAGGTCACGGGCATCGCGTCGGCGCTCCTCGGCACGGCCGACATCGTCGCCGATCCGGCCGGGCTGGCCGCGGACTTCACGCGGATGATGGAGAACGCGATGGGCAAGGAGGTCGCGGACGTCAGCCTGCGCCTGTGGACGCCCGTCGGCGCGGAGATCGTCTTCGTGAAGCAGGTCGCCCCGACCGTCGAGGAGTTGACCGACCGGCGTACGGAGGCGGGGCCGCGCGCCGGGGACTATCCGACGGGCTCGTGGGGCGACGAGTCCCGCGACTACCACGTGTGCGTACGGGTGCCCGAAGCCGCCATCGGCCAGGAGATGCTGGCGGCGCGGGTCTCGCTGGTCCTCCCCGATCCGACGGGCGCCGCCGGGGCGCCGCCGCAGACGCTGTCGCAGGGCCTGGTGCGGGCGGTGTGGACGGACGACATGGCGGCCTCGACGTCCATCAACCCCCAGGTCGCGCACTACACAGGACAGGCCGAACTGGCCCAAGTCATCCAGCAGGGGCTGGAAGCGCGCAAGTCGGGCGATTTCGACGGCGCGACGGCGAAGCTCGGGCGGGCCGTGCAGCTGGCGGCCGCATCCGGGAACGCGGACACTGCGAAACTCCTTGCGAAGGTGGTAGACGTGGTCGACGCGGCGACAGGTACTGTGCGACTGAAGGCGAAGGTCGCGGAGGCGGACGAGATGACGCTCGAAACGCGCTCCACCAAGACGGTTCGCGTGAAGAAGTAACGCACGATCTGCTCGGCCTGCGGGCCGGATGAGGAGAGGGGGAAGCGCCGACATGCCGACCTGCCCGAACGGACACCAGTCGGGTTCCGACGACTGGTGCGAGGTCTGCGGCCACCGCATGTCCGGGGCGGGCGCGCCTGCGGGCGCCGTACCGCCGCCTCCCCCGCCCCCGCCGCCGCCCGCGTACGGCTATCCGGGTCCCGGCCCGGCGCAGGGCGGCGGCCCGGCCGGCGACCCGAACGCCACCGCCCAGGCGGAGCTCTGCCCGCAGTGCCGTACGCCGCGCGAGGCGATGGCGCCGTTCTGTGAGGAGTGCCGCTGGAACTTCCTCACCAACACGGCGACCTCCTACACCCCGGCCGCCCCGCCGCAGGGCCGCCTCACCGGACCGAACGGTCCGGGTGGTCCGGGCGGCCCCGGTGGTCCGGGCGGCCCGGGTGGTCCGGGCCTTCCTCCAGGCCCGCCGCCGGGGCTGAACCTGCCGCCGGGCTTCCAGGCACAGCAGCAGCAGCCCCGGCCGCCGGACCCATTCGAGTACCAGAGCTCCCGCCCGTCGCAGATGAACCGCCCGGCCGAGCCGCTGCCGCCCGAGCCGCAGGCACCGCAGGGCCCGCCGCAGGTTCCTCAGGCGTTCCAGCAGCCGGGCCCGCCGGCCCCGCCCCCGCCGCAGGGCTTCCAGCGTCCGGGCCCTCCGGCCCCGCCGCAGCCTCACGCACCGCAGCAGCCCCAGCCGCCGCAGACCGGTGGCGGCGGTGACGACTGGATGCTGCCTCCGCCCTCGCACGCGTCGCAGCCGCCCCAGCAGCAGCCGCACGCACCCCAGCAGGCCCAGCAGGCTCACATGCCCCAGGCGCCCCAGGCGCCGGCCGGCTGGACCGCCGTGGTCGGCCCCGACCGCGAGTACTTCATGGCAATGATGCAGCGCAGCGGCCCGGAGGCCGCGGGCCTCAACCTGCCCGCGTACTCCCCGGAGCAGCGGCTCACGCTCTCGGGCAACCAGATCACCATCGGCCGTCGCCGCCACTCCACGGGCGAGGCGCCCGACATCGACCTGTCGGTGCCGCCGGAGGACCCGGGCGTCTCCCACAAGCACGCGGTGCTGGTCCAGCAGCCCGACGGCTCCTGGGCCGTGGTCGACCAGAACTCCACCAACGGCACCACGCTCAACGGCGCCGAGGACCCGATCCAGCCCTACGTCCCCGTCCCGCTCAAGGACGGCGACCGGGTCCACGTCGGCGCCTGGACGACGATCACAATCCGCCGCGGTTAGGCCCTAGGTCGTGTCCGCAGCCGGGGGCGGACCGAGGGGCCAGAGGTACGGCCCCTCGGGTTCGTCCAGCCACGCCCACTGCCGCTCGCCGCTGACCGTCACGCCGAACCGCTCCCGCGCGGGCTGCCCCTCGCGCTGCCAGAGCGAGTAGGCCTCCTGCGGGTCCAGGCTCCCCGCCGTGAGCGTCAGCAGGAAGCGGAACAGGTCGTTCTCGGTCGCGCGCCGGGGCAGTCCGCCGGTGTGCGGCGGCACGGCGGCCGGGACCGCGCCGCGCAGCGGGACGAAGTACGCGGAGGTGCTCAGGAACCGGCCCTCGGCGTGCTCCGCGTCCCCTACGCGCAGCGAGATCACGCCGGTGGCCATCGGCGCCAGGACGTGCGCGTCGCCGGGGCGGCACTGCGCGAGCCACTCCCCCGGCACGGACGGTACGGCGCAGGTGGCGATGATCCGGTCGAATGGCGCCCGCTGCGGGCAGCCGCGCGCCCCGTCGCCGGTGACCACGGTGGGCCGGTGTCCGGCCGCCGCCAGGTGGGCCCGCGCCGCCTCGGTGATGTCCTCGTCCAGGTCGATGGTGGTCACGTGCTCGTCGCCCAGCCGCTGCGCCAGCAGCGCCGCGTTGTAGCCGGTCCCGGCACCGATCTCCAGGACGTCGTGCCCGTCCCGTACGTCGAGGGCCTCCAGCATGTACGCCATGAGGGAGGGCTGACTGGCGGAGGAGACCAGGTCGCCGTCGCGCAGCCGCGTGGCGAGCGGCCGGTCCGCGTAGGCGCCCGCCAGCCAGCGCTCGCGCTGGGCCGGGTCGGGGTCCTCGCACGAGAGCCGTTCGTATCCGCCCATGACACCGATGTAGTAGGACGGCACGAACAGGTGCCGGGGCACTGTTTCGAACGCCGCCCGCCAGGCCGGGTCGGTCAGGTCCCCGGCGTCGGTGATCTCGCGCACCATCGCGCGCCGCGCCTCGGCGGCGCGTGCGGCGAACGGGTCCTCACGCCCTGTCCCCATACCTCCACTCTCCTGCGGCCGGGGAGGAACGGGAAGCGGAAACCGTCGAGCGGAAGCGGGAGCGGGAGCCGACGCTGGCAGGGGCCGATCGGGCAAGGACCTAGGACCCGGGACCTGGGTCGGTCCGTCTGAGACCATGGACGGGTGATGGAGATTCCGCGTGGCACGCTTCAGGAGCAGACGTTCTACGAGCAGGTCGGCGGCGAGGAGACCTTCCGGCGCCTCGTCCGCCGTTTCTACGAGGGTGTCGCCGAGGACCCCGTCCTGCGGCCGATGTACCCGGAGGAGGACCTGGGGCCCGCCGAGGAGCGGCTCGCGCTCTTCCTGATGCAGTACTGGGGCGGCCCCCGCACCTACAGCGACCACCGCGGGCACCCGCGGCTGCGCATGCGCCACGCGCCCTTCACCGTGGACAAGGCCGCGCACGACGCCTGGCTGAAGCACATGCGCGCCGCCGTCGACGAGCTCGGCCTGTCCGAGGAGCACGAGCGGCAGCTGTGGAACTACCTGACGTACGCCGCGGCGTCGATGGTCAACACCGCGGGCTGAGCCGCGCCGCTCACCGCTGGTGCGGGACCGCGGTGACGGTCAGGCCGCCGAGGCCGCCCGCGGTGCGGACCGCGACCGAGCCGAAGGGTGTACGCAGGCGGAGCCAGCTCCCGGCGCCGAGCAGCGCCACCGGCACCTCGTGCGAGGGCAGGAAGCCCAGCGCCTGGGCGGCGTGGACGGCGCGCAGCGGCAGGCCCGTCGAGCCGATCAGCCGGGACCAGATCTCGCGGCCGATCCGGTCGCGTTCCGCGCGCGTCCTGCTCTCGGCCGGCAACTCCTCGTCGCGTGCGCGGAACTCGGCCACCGCGGCGGCGACAGCGCCGCGCAGCTCGCCGGCGTCCGGCAGTCCGGGCACCTCGCTCCAGCCGCCGCGCGGGGGCAGGAGCCCGGTCCAGGGCGGCCCGGTGACGGGCGCCGGCACCATCGCCTTGCCTGCCGACTCCTCGATGCCCTCCAGGAGCTGACCGGCGGAGACGGTGATGTCCAGCGGCGCCTCGTCCATGAGCGTGGCCGTGCGGATGGCCAGCACCTCGAAGGACGGCGGGCGCCCGAACACGGCCAGGGCGCCGCCGGCCGCCTGGAGGCGGACGACGGCGGCCCGGTCGTAGTGGATCAGCCGGGCCAGGAAGGCGGCGAGGTCCGCCGCCTCCCTGGCGTCGGCGAAGTGCAGCGGCGCCGTCATACGGCCGCGGCCTCCCCCGGCGCCGACGCCTGTGCCGGTGCCTGCGCAGGCGTCTGTGCCCGAGCCGGCTGCGCGCGCATGCCGTCGTCCACGTACTCCTCCAGGAACGACCGCTCCTCCGCGCTGATGCGGCGCGGCCGCTGCGCCTCCAGGTCGAAGGGCACGACGACCGTCGAGGCGCGCACGTACACCTGGGCCGAGCCTTCGGCGTCCTTGATCTCGTATGCGATCGTCAGCGACGCGGCGCCGATCTTGGTGACCCACGACTCGATGATCACCGGTTCGTGCCGGTGGACCAGCGGCCGTACGTAGTCGATCTCGTGCCGGGCGACGACCGACCCGCCGGAGAACGACGGCGAGCCGTTGCCCGGCGCCAGCCGGAACATGAAGTCGATGCGGGCCTCCTCCAGGTAGCGGAGGAAGACCACATTGTTGACGTGCCCGAAGGCGTCCATGTCCGACCAGCGCAGCGGGCACCGGTAGATGTGACGAGCCACTGCCTCCGCCTCAGCCCCGGGTGAGCTTCTTGTGCGTGGCACGGTGCGGACGGGCGGCGTCCGGACCGAGGCGCTCGATCTTGTTCTTCTCGTACGACTCGAAGTTGCCCTCGAACCAGAACCACTTGGAGTCGCCCTCGTACGCCAGGATGTGCGTGGCGACCCGGTCGAGGAACCAGCGGTCGTGGGAGACGACCACGGCCGCGCCCGGGAACTCCAGCAGCGCGTTCTCCAGGGAGGACAGGGTCTCGACGTCGAGGTCGTTGGTCGGCTCGTCGAGGAGCAGCAGGTTGCCGCCCTGCTTGAGGGTCAGCGCCAGGTTCAGGCGGTTGCGCTCACCGCCGGACAGGACGCCGGCCGGCTTCTGCTGGTCCGGGCCCTTGAAGCCGAAGGCGCTGACGTAGGCGCGGGACGGCATCTCGACCTGGCCGACGTTGATGTAGTCGAGCTCGTCGGAGACGACGGCCCACAGCGTCTTCTTGGGGTCGATGTTGGCGCGGGACTGGTCGACGTACGAGATCTTGACGGTCTCGCCGACCTTGATCGAGCCGGAGTCGGGCTGCTCCAGGCCCTGGATCATCTTGAACAGCGTGGTCTTGCCGGCGCCGTTCGGGCCGATGACGCCGACGATGCCGTTGCGCGGGAGCGAGAAGCTCAGGTCCTCGATGAGGACCTTGTCGCCGAAGGCCTTGCTGAGCTTCTCGACCTCGACGACGACGCTGCCCAGACGCGGGCCCGGCGGGATCTGGATCTCCTCGAAGTCCAGCTTCCGGGTCTTCTCGGCCTCGGCGGCCATCTCCTCGTAGCGGGCGAGACGGGCCTTGGACTTGGCCTGGCGTCCCTTGGCGTTGGAGCGGACCCACTCCAGCTCTTCCTTGAGCCGCTTGGCGCGCTTGGCGTCCTTCTGGCCCTCGACCTTGAGACGGGTCTGCTTGGTCTCCAGGTACTTGGAGTAGTTGCCCTCGTAGGGGTAGGCGCGGCCGCGGTCGAGCTCGAGGATCCACTCGGCGACGTTGTCCAGGAAGTACCGGTCGTGGGTGATGGCGACGACGGTGCCGGCGTACTTGGCGAGGTGCTGCTCCAGCCACTGCACGGACTCGGCGTCCAGGTGGTTGGTGGGCTCGTCGAGCAGCAGCAGGTCCGGGGCCTCCAGCAGCAGCTTGCAGAGCGCGACGCGGCGCTTCTCGCCACCGGAGAGGTTGGTGACCTGCCAGTCGCCGGGCGGGCAGCCCAGCGCGTCCATCGCCTGCTCCAGCTGGGCGTCGAGGTCCCACGCGTTGGCGTGGTCGAGCTGCTCCTGGAGCTTGCCCATCTCCTCCATCAGCTCGTCGGTGTAGTCGGTCGCCATCTGCTCGGCGATCTCGTTGAACCGGTCGAGCTTGCCCTTGATCTCGGCGACGCCGTCCTGCACGTTCTCCAGGACGGTCTTCGACTCGTCGAGCGGGGGCTCCTGGAGCAGGATGCCGACGCTGTAACCAGGCGAGAGGAAGGCGTCGCCGTTGGACGGCTGCTCCAGACCCGCCATGATCTTGAGGACGGTGGACTTACCGGCGCCGTTCGGGCCGACCACACCGATCTTCGCACCGGGCAGGAAGCTCAGCGTCACGTCATCGAGGATGACCTTGTCGCCGTGCGCCTTGCGCGTCTTGCGCATCGTGTAGATGTACTCAGCCAAGAGAAACCGTCCGGCAATCCGTGAGTGGGCAGATACACCCCATCTTGCCTGACGTCCATCCCTCGATGGAAACCAGTTGTATGAGGGGGTGGGTGGAGGGGGCGAGGGGCGCGCCGCCGGACGCCGCCCTCACCAGCGCGGCGTCATCGCCCGCTTGCGCGTGGTCACGACTTCTTGCGGAGGAAGAGCACCGCCGCCCCGCCGATGAGCAGGAACGCGATGGCCGTCCCGGCGATCATGGGCGTGGCTCCGGACGCGCCGGTCTCGGCCAGGTCCAGGTCGCTCTCGCCGCCCGCCGCGGCCGTCCCGGCGCCGGTGGTGGCACCGCCGGACAGGGGGCTGGGCTGTGAGCCCGGCTGCCCGGCCATGGTGGCCGTGGAACCGGTGGTCCTGCAGTCCAGGACGCCCTTGAAGGTCTTGGTGACGCCGCCGGGCGCGGTGATTGTGAGGTGGTACGCCTGGTCCTCGGCGACCGGGACCGTCACCGTCTTCGTCCCACCCGCCTCGATCGCGTACCGCAGGCCCATGAGCTCGAAGGAGAAGGGGGCGTCGCCCTTGTTGGTGGCGGTGATGTCCACGCCGCCCTTGGCGCAGTTCTTCCGGGCGGACAGGGCGGGTATGGCACCCGTGGTGCCCCAGGTGGCGGTGGCCGTCGCGGAGACGGTCGACCTGCTGGACCCGGCCAGGATCTGCGTCTGGCTCCTGGTGACCCCGGCGAACGCGCGGCCGACCGGTACGGAGGTGGTGCCCTGCACGCTCAGCGCGGCGGTGCCGGCGGCGGCGCCCGCGGGCACGTCGAAGTAGAGGCTGCTGCCGTTGACGGCCGAGTCGACCGGTTTCCCGGTCGCGTCGGTGATCCGTACGCCGCTGGCGGCCGCGTCGGCGGGCGGGCTGACCGTGACCTGGTCGGCGTTGGTGCGCACGGTGACCGGTCCGAGCCGGGTGCCGGCGGGGCCGGCGACCGCGCCCGGCTCCAGGCGGAGGGAGGCCTCGGGCTCGGCGACGCTGCCGGCTTCCCCCTGCAGCCAGTCGGCGAGCTTCTCGGCCGCCGGGTCGAGCGCCTCGACCTCGGCCCCGTCCGAGTACCGCCAGATCGCCACCTGGGTGCCGGCGGCCGCCGTCTCCGGCGTGAGCGGCCCGGTGCCGGCCTCCTTGGCGAGGCCCACGAGGTCGTCGACCTGCGGGTAGGAGTGCTGGAGGATCCAGCGGATCCGGCCCGCGTCCTTGTTGCCGCCGAGGGAGGTCTGGTCCCAGGAGGTCTCCAGGTACCTGGCGTTCTCCTGGGTGGGGTTGTGTACGTCGATGCAGTACGTCTTGAGGGTGCCGCCGCCGTCGACGGTCATCTCGAAGAGGCCGGCGGGGAGCTGCTGCGTCTGGTTGCCGATGTGCAGGACGGCCTGGTGGAAGGTGGTCAGGCCGTTGAGGGTCGCTGCCGCGCCCCCCTGGTGCTGGGGCGCCTCGTCGGCGGCGGCGGGGGTCACGCCGACGGCGGCGCCGGCCGCCACCAGCCCGGAGGCGACGGCCGCGGCGGCGAAGCGGGCGGCGCGGCGCTTCCGCCTCCGTACACAAAACGCAGCAAACACAGAATTCCCCTCTGGGCGAGGTGTTGTCGCGTGGGACGCGTGGGGGGAGTGCCTCGCCTGCCGACTCAAGTGGCCCGTGGGTACCCAGGAGTACCCCGGTGATCCTAAAGAGGCGACCCGACACAGTCCCCTGTCATACCGTCAGATAACCATTCCGAATCGCAATCGTTATCGCCGAGCGGTCGCGCGCCGGGAATGACCCGTTCACGGCCGGGCGCGGCTCCGTCATCCGGCGAACTCCCCGGCAGGAGCGGCGTCCGGCACCATCTCACGCTGCGCCGCGCCTGCTTGACGCTCCGTCAGCTCCGGTTCGAGCCGCGCCGCTCGTCTGAAGGCCGACGTGCCGCGCGTCAGGTCGTGCCCCGCCGCCACCGCGTCGATGTCCACGAACGTCCTGCGCTGGCCCTCCCACTCCTCCTCCCGCACCTTCAGCCTCCCGTGCACCATCAGTGGATCGCCGACGGCGACCGACGCGGCGAGGTTCGCGCCGAGCGTCCGCCAGGCGCTCACCGAGTAGAAGCTGGTCGGTCCGTCGACCCACGCCGCCTTCTCGCGGTCCCACCGTCGCGCCCGGGCCGCGAGCCGGAACTTCGCCACCCCACCGGCCGCGGTGTCCCGGTAGTCCACGCTCGTCGCCACGTTGCCCACGACCGTCACCATGGTCTCGGCCATGACACCCACCCCGTCCCTCTTCGCTACGCCCGCCGGCACCGCACCGACCGTCGACGTCACCCATGCTGGCCGCCGCGCCGAAATCCCGCTGACGGGTGTGGACAACCCCAGACGTGTGCAGAACTCCGTCACCCATACGGGCGAGTGCGCCTGAGGAACCCCGCAGCCGGGGCAGCGACCGCCGCGGCCCCGGCACCCCACCCGGCGGCCCGCCGTCACTCCCCCCTGCGGCTTGCCCGTCACCCCACCCGGCGGCCCGCCTCCACCGTCGCGTACTGCTCGCGCACCTCGCGGTAGCGCATGAGCTCGGAGGCGATCGGGTCGAGGACCATGGCCCGCCCGCACCCCGCCGCCGCCTCGCGCAGCCGTCGCTCGGTCTCCTGGCCGTACCGGCGCGCGGGCCCCCGCGCCGCCGCCGCGCAGCCCCACTCGACCAGCGGGCCGCCGACGACACCGGAGAGCATGATCAGCGCGGGCACCATGAGCCCCGGCTCCAGCACGCCGACGATCTGCCCCACCAGCCACAGGCCGCCGTAGAACTGCAGCAGCGTCATCGCCGCCTGGGCCAGCACCGCCGCCGGCCACCAGGAGGGGCGCGGCGGCTTGCCGTCCCGCCCCGGCCGCCCGGCCGTCACCGCCAGCTCGTCCAGCGCCTCCGGCAGCCCCTGCGCCCCGCGTACCGCCGCCTCGCGCACCGCCTGCGCCCACGGCGCCGGAAGCCCGCGCGAGGCCTCGTCCGCGACCACGCGTACGGCCTGCTCCACGCGCTGCCGCGCCGTGAGCTCGTCCTCCA
This sequence comes from Streptomyces sp. NPDC045998, assembly GCF_056430285.1. Lineage (NCBI taxonomy): Bacteria > Bacillati > Actinomycetota > Actinomycetes > Kitasatosporales > Streptomycetaceae > Streptomyces > Streptomyces sp. NPDC045998. The sequence continues at coordinate 133,064 of NZ_JBWKLJ010000001.1, read as the reverse complement.
CCGGCATCTCGGCGTCGCCCTGCGGTGGCGCGCCCCCCGGCGTGCGCAGCCGCTCGTACCACCGCCACAGCCGCAGCCACGGAGTCCCGCACGCGCGCCCGGCGTTGCGGCGCCACTCGCGTTCGGCGGCCTCGCCCGCCGCGTGGGCGCCGACGGCGACCGCGAGCCGGGCCCCGAAGTCCTCGCGGGACCGCTCGTCGAGTCCGGGCCGGCCGTCGGCGACGTACACGGGGCGCAGCCGCCGCGCCGTCGCGTCCACGTCGGCCGACAGCCGCCGCTGGGCGGCGTTGCGCTGCTGAACGAACGCTCCGAGCATCTCGCGCAGTTCGCCGACGCCCTCGCCGGTGAGGGCCGACAGGGCGAGGACCGTGGCGCCGGGTTCGCCGTGTTCGCCGAGCGCCATCCCGTCCTCGTCGAGGAGCCGCCGCAGGTCGTCGAGGACCTGGTCGGCGGCGTCGCCGGGGAGCCGGTCCACCTGGTTGAGGACGACGAACATCACCTCCGCGTGCCCGGCGAGCGGCCGCAGGTAGCGCTCGTGCAGCGCGGCGTCCGCGTACTTCTCCGGGTCGACCACCCAGATCACCGCGTCCACCAGGGCCAGCAGCCGGTCGACCTGTTCACGGTGGGCGGTGACCGCCGAGTCGTGGTCGGGCAGGTCGACCAGGACCAGCCCCTGGAGCGCCTCGTCGCCGACCCCGCCCGCCAGGGGCCGGCGGCGCAGCCGCCCCGGGATGGCGAGCCGGTCCAGCAGCCCGCCCGCGCCCTCGGACCAGGCGCACGCGATGGGCGCGGAGGTGGTCGGCCGGCGCAGGCCGGTCTCGGAGACCGGTACCCCTGCCAACGCGTTGATCAAAGTTGACTTCCCGCTCCCGGTGGCTCCGGCGATGGCGACCACCGTGTGCCGGGTGGAGAGTCTCTGACGGGCCGCCGCCTCCTCCAGGACGCGCCCCGCCTCGGCGAGCGTCTGGCCGTCCAGCCGGGTCGCGGAGAGCCCCACCAGCTTGCGCAGGGCGTCGAGCCGGCCGCGCAGGGCGGTCGCGTACGGGCCGGTCGGCCCCTGCGCTTCCGCCGCCGAGGCCGGCTCCTCGTCCGCCGTCACCCCCTGCTGCTCCTGCACGCGCCGGGCGATGAGCCCGTCGTCCCAGCGTTCCTCCACGGTGCTCACCGCGGTCACCTCTCCCTCTGGAGGACGGACAGCGCGGCGATCAGCTCGGCCTGTGGCTCGGGCGTGATGTCGAGCCGGTCGAGCGGCGCGAGGCGCCGGTCCCTCTCCTCGTGCAGTACGCGGTCGATGTACGTCTCCACCAGCTCACCGCCCCGGTCGCGCAGCCTCAGGGCGCCCTGCGCGCCGATCAGTTCGGCGAGCCGCTCGCCCGCGCCGCGGGTGCGGCGCCCACCGAGAAGCGCGGCCGCCAGCAGCGCGGCGACGGTGTCGGAGTCGGGCGCGGCGGATCGTTCCATCCGCCCCACCTCCTCCTCGGCGAGCTCCTCCAGGACGCGCCGCCAGCGCCGTACGGCCATGCCGATCCGCTCGCCGGCCTCCCCGTCGGGCGGCGCCTGTCCCCCGCCGACGGCCCCGGCCGCAGGTTCGCGCCGCCAGACTTCCTGGACGTGTTCGTCTGCGGCGGCGACGGCGCACTGCAGCAGCGCGCCGAGCGATTCGGTGAGCGAGTCGAGCAGTTCGGCGGCCGTGCAGTCGCGGGGGTAGCCGCGCCAGCGGGTGCGCGCGTCCCCGGCGAGGACGGCGCCGCGCCCGAGCTCCCGGCGCACGCGCTCGCCCTCCTTCTCGTACGCCGCCTCGACGGTGCCGGAGAGCCGTACGGCGGCGGCGTACTGCGCGGCGACGGCGCCGGCCAGCTCGGGCATGCGCAGGCGCAGCGAGTCGATGACGCCCTTGGCGGTCCGCCCGACGGCCTGGCGGCGGGCGGCCGGGTCCTGGGCGTGGTACGCCAGCCAGGCCCGCAGCGCGGCCACGGCGTTCTCCGGCAGCAGCCCGCTTCCGCCGCCGGCCGATTCGGGCAGCTCGGGGATGGTGAAGCGCGGTACGTCGCCGAGCCCGGCCCTGGCCAGGAGGGCCTCGTACTGCCGCGACACCTCCCCGATCACCTGGTGGGGCACCCGGTCGAGGACGGTGACCAGCGTGGCGTCGTACTCCTTGGCGGTGCGCAGCAGATGCCACGGCACGGCGTCGGCGTAGCGCGACGCGGTGGTGACCATCACCCACACGTCGGCGGCGCACATCAGCTCGGCGGCCAGTTCGCGGCTCTCGACGACGAGGGAGTCGATGTCGGGCGCGTCGAGCAGGGCGAGCCCACGCGGCAGGCTGTGCGCGGTCTCGACGCGCAGCGCCTTCTCGCCGGCGGGCTCCTGTTCGCCGTCCTCGGGCACCCACACGCGGGTGAGGTGCGGCAGCACCCGCATGCCGGCGAACCAGTGGTGGTCTTCGGGGTGGCAGACGAGGACGGGCGTCCGCGTGGTGGGCCGCAGCACCCCGGCCTCACTGACGCGTCGCCCGACCAGGGAATTGACAAGCGTCGACTTCCCCGCCCCGGTCGAACCGCCGACGACGGCGAGCAAGGGCGCTTCCGGCTCCTTCAGCCGCGGCACCAGATAGTCGTCGAGCTGCGCGAGCAACTCGGCCCGCGTCTGACGAGCCCGCGGCGCCCCTGGAAGGGGGAGGGGAAGACGCACGGCGGCGACACGGTCGCGCAGGGCGGAAAGTGCGTCGATGAGCTGAGGCCGTACGTCCAAGGTCACCACATGCGAAGAATGCCCAATTTCGGCACGCTTTTGAAGCGTATGGATGCCTCTGCGCGCCGATCAAGGGCAAGGGACACAGGGGACGAGTGGGACGCAGGCATAACGAGTGCACAACACCCGGCGCGCGTGGCGCAAAAAGCGCTGCGAGAATCGCACCTGCCTGCGATTATCGGTTCGCTTCACCGAACCTCCACATCGTGCCACGCAGGTGAAGCGACCGGGCCAAGGGGATCGGAGCCCTATCCTTGTGCCCGGCAAGGTCACGGACCGCCCGACCAGGGGCTCCAGGTCACCAAGGCCACCACCGGCCCCCGTAGCTCAGTGGATAGAGCAGGCGCCTTCTAAGCGCTTGGCCGCAGGTTCGAGTCCTGCCGGGGGCGCCATCGGGACTTCTTCGGCCGGCGCCGGCGCACGCCGGGCGCGGCGTCAGGCGCCCGGAGGGCGGTACCGCACCTGTTCGGCCCGGCGCAGCGCGTCCAGGGTCTCGTCGACGGTCAGCAGCACGGTCGTCTCGAACGAGCCGAGCGCGCCGCCTCCGCTGATGGCCAGCGCGACCGCGGCCATGGAGACGTTGTCCGGCGCCTCCCACAGGGTGAATCCGTCGTGGCTGCCGAAGGCGTACCAGAAGCCGTGCAGCCTCCCGCCGACGGACTCGATGTACGTCCGGGCGGCCTCGGTGCGGTCCTCGGGGTGGCCGATCATCCTCGCCCACGTCTGCGGCGTGTAACTGAACCTCGACAGATAGAGCGGCATCATGTGCCTTTCCTCGGGGGTCCGTTGTCAGCGGGGTGCGCCGTAGAGCACCAGGTTGTCGGCGTACGCGTGCGCGTCCCGGTCGAAGCGGCCCGCGCAGGTCACCAGGGCGAGGCGCGGGGTGCCGTCGGTGCCGAACAGGTCGGCGGGGAGGGCGGACTTCGGGTACGTGCGGCGGGCGACGATCTCGTACGTGTGGCGGGCGCCGTCGGCCGTGGTGACGTGGGCGCGGGCGCCCAACGGCACCTCGTGCAGGGCTTCCAGGGGGCCCGCCCCCTCATCCGCCGAGTCGAGGTGGCCGGCGAGGAGGAGGGTGCCCCGGGTGGCGCCGGGGTGGGCGCCGAGAGCCCACCAGCCCAGGCGCGCCGGGGACTCCGGTACGGCGAGGACGCCCTTGGTGTCGGTGGCGACGGGGTCGACCGGGGTCCGTTCGACGTGGCCCGGAATGGTGAGGGTGAGGGGCGGGGAGGCCGCGTGGGCGGCGCCGCCGGCCGCGGTGGCCGCCGGGAGGGCGCCCGCGTCCGGGGCGCGCACGGCGGGGTCCGCGGCCGGCGGCGGCCACAGGCAGGTCAGCGCGGCCGAGGCGGCCGCGGCGATCCCGGCCCAGACCAGGAGCCGGTCGGGGCCGGGCTCGCCGCGCAGCCAGAGGCTGCCCTTGTCCGTCACGGGCGCACCACCGCCGGCGTCAGCGGCCGTCGTTGCGGCGGATGCGGTTGGCGGCCCAGAAGGCGCCGCCCGCGATGAGGACGCCGCCGAGCGCGAGCGCGGGAACGGCGAGCATCACCGGCACGTCGGCCGCGAGGGCGGCCTGTCCGCCGTTGCCCGCGTGGATCGACTTCGGCGCGGTCGCGGCGTCGGCCGCCGCGCCGCGGCAGGTGCCGCCGCGCACCATGTCCAGGTGCATGGCGACGACCGGCCGCGCCGACTTGGCGGCGGCGGTCACCTCGGCGTTCTTGCCGTGGGCCACCTGGTTGTCGATCATCGACAGCGTCTTCTGGTGGGCCGCGGACTGGGCCTGGAGCCAGGCGGTGTCGTACGCGCTGGTGCCGGCCTTCTTCATGACGTTCGCGAGCGTCTCCTGCTGCTCGGCCGTGGGGGCGACGGGCAGGTCGACGCCGAGCTTGTCGGCGAGGGACTTGGTCGAGGCGTCCAGCTTGGTGTGGTCGCGGACCAGAACCTTGCCGACGTTCTTGACGCACTCGGTGGTGGCGTTCTTCTGGGCGTCCTGGCCGGCGGCGATCTCCGCCAGGTTGCCCTGGTGTGAGGCGCGCAGGAAGGCGTTGTCGACGGGCAGGGGGTTCGCGTCGCCGGCGGCGAACGCGGGGGCGGCGGCGCCTGTGGCTATGCCGGTGAGGGTGAGGCAGGCGAGGGCCGTGGCGGCCCAGCGCCGGGGGGAGCGGCAGCGGATCACGGTGTCTTGTCCGTTTCTCGTCGGTCTCGTCGGTGTCATCGGTCGCTTCGGTGTCGTCGGTCTCGTCGGTCGCTTCGGACTCCTCGGTCTCCGGAGCGAGGGTCCACGGTGACCATCCGAAATCGGCCGTACGCCGTCCGCCATTCGCACTACTGCAAACGGAGCACCACCACCCGATCGGCGCCTGTCCGGCGGTGGCTTGGACTCGCCAACCCCTGAACTGGGTCTTGTCACCGTACGCAGTCGCATGCGTACATGGAGTTGCGTACGTTCCAAGGGGATGACGGGGGTGGTCAGCCGTGGCGAACGCTCCGAGCTCTGTGCTCGGCCGAACGGCTCTGAGAGGTACGTCGACACCGGTACGAGCGGTGTCACCACGGTCACCTCAGCACGTGGCGCCCCTCATACCACAGCAAGCAGCGACACAGCAGGCATCGCAGCAGATGACACGTCAGCAGGTACCGCAGCAGGCGCCGCCGCGTCAGGAACCGAGACCGGCGGGCCAGTCGGTGCGCGGTACGCGGCAGATCTGCGCGGCGCTCGCGGCGCTCGCCGAGTCCGCCCGCCGGGAGCTGCTGACCTTCGACGACCCGGCCGCGTGCCTCGGCCAGTCGATCCCGCAGCCCTTCCTGGAGCTCGCCGGCGCGTGCGTGCGTACCGCGACCGAGCGGGTGGGTACGGTTCGCCAGATCGTGCCGCGGCACGCGCTGGACCGGGTGACGGCCGCCGACGTCACGGCGGCGGCGCGGCTGACGGGACGGGCGCGGCTGACCGAGTCGATCCCGTTCAAGATGATCGTCGTGGACCGGACGGTCGCGGCGGTCCCGCTCGACCTCGAGCTGCTCTACAACGGTCTGCTGCTGATCCGCGACCCCGTGATCGTCCAGGCGCTGGTGCGCGCGCACCACGCCTGGTGGGAGGCGGGCGACGATGTGACGGCGACGCCCGCTCCGGCGGGCTCGCTGCCGCCGCACCTGCGGCCGGTGCTGGAGGCCCTGCTGGCCGGGCTCACCGATGAGACGGCCGCCGCCCGGCTCGGGATATCGGGGCGTACGTACAGCAGGCGCGTGGGCGAGCTGCTCGCGGCCCTCGGCACGACGAGCCGCTTCCGGGCGGGAGCGGAAGCGGCGCGCCGCGGCTGGATCTGACCTTCCGGGCCGGCCGCCGTGCGAGGGCGGCCGTGCGCGGCTACGACACGATGTCCTTGCGTGCGAACCCCCGGAAGGCGAGCGCGAAGAGCACGAGGGCGTACGTCACCGACACCGCCGCGCCCTTGGCCATGCCGGTCCACTCCAGGTGCGGCTGGAGCGCGTCGGCCCAGGCGAACTGCCAGTGCGCGGGCAGGTAGTCCCGCCAGGAGCCGAGCGCCGTCACCGCGTCCAGCACATTGCCGATGATCGTCAGCCCGACCGCGCCGCCGACCGCGCCGAGCGGTGCGTCGGTCTTGGTCGACAGCCAGAAGGCGAGCCCCGCCGTGACCAGTTGGGAGACGAAGATGTACGCCACGACCAGCGCCAGCCGCGGCAGTGTGTCCGCCGTGGCCAGGGAGCCACCCGTGGGCAGCCGCAGCGGGCCCCAGCCGTACGCCACGGTGCCCACGGCGAGCGCCACCAGCGGCAGCAGCACCATCGCCGCCGCGCTGAAGGCGAGCGCCACGGCCAGCTTGGACCAGAGCAGCCGCGCGCGCGGCACCGGCGCGGCCAGCAGGTAGCGCAGCGACGACCAGCTCGCCTCCGACGCCACGGTGTCCCCGCAGAACAGCGCCACCGGGATCACCAGCAGGAAGCCGGCCGAGACGAACAGGCAGGTCGCGGCGAAGTTGGCGCCGGACGCGGTCGCCGTGTCCATCAGGGTGATCCGGGTGTCGCCCCGCCCGTCCGAGCCGCCGCCGATCGCGAAGGCGGCGACCAGTACGAAGGGCAGGGCGGCCAGGATTCCGCCCATGACGAGGGTGCGGCGCCGCTTCAGCTGGCGTACGGCTTCGACGCGCAGCGGCAGGGTGTGCCCGGCCCGGTAGCCGGGAGCGGCGGTCCGGGTCGAGGCCGTGGCCGAGGTCGAGGTCGAGGTCGTGGCCGGGGTGGTGGCCGGGGTGGTCGTCACGCGGATCCTCCTCCGATCAGGGTGAGGAACGCGTCCTCCAGGCGGCGGTGCGGGCCGACTCCGGTCACCGGCAGGTCGAGCCGGACGAGTTCGGCGAGCAGGGCGGCCGTGGTCGTCGTGCCGTCCAGGCGGACCAGCAGCCCGCCGTCGGTGCGCACCGCGGAGTCGACGCCCGGAAGCGCGCCGACCTTCTCGACCAGCGGCCCCCGCACCGCGCCGTCCGTGGTGACGAGCAGCGTGTCGCCCGCGCCGGTGATCTCCGCGACCGGGCCCGCCTGGACGAGCCGGCCGCGGTCCATGACGACCAGATGGGTGCAGGACTGTTCGACCTCGGACAGGAGATGGGAGGAGACGATGACGGTCCGGCCCCCGGCCGCGTACCGGATCATCACGTCGCGCATCTCGCGGATCTGCGGCGGGTCCAGTCCGTTGGTCGGTTCGTCGAGGATGAGGAGGTCCGGCAGGCCGAGCATGGCCTGGGCGATGGCGAGCCGCTGGCGCATGCCCTGCGAGTACGTGCGTACGGCGCGTGCCAGGGCGTCGCCGAGGCCCGCGATCTCCAGGGCCTCCTCCAGGTGCGCGTCCTCGGCGGGGCGGCCGGTGGCGCGCCAGTACAGCTCCAGGTTCTCCCGGCCGGACAGGTGCGGCAGGAAGCCCGCGCCCTCGACGAAGGCGCCCACCCGGGACAGGACGGGTGCGCCGGGCCGGATCGCGTGGCCGAAGACGCGGATCTCTCCGGCGTCGGGGGTGATCAGGCCCATGAGCATGCGCAGGGTGGTGGTCTTCCCGGCGCCGTTGGGTCCGAGGAGCCCGAGGACCTGGCCCTTCTCGACGCGGAAGGACAGGTCGCGGACGGCGTACCTGTCGGCGGACTTGGCGTACCGCTTCGTCAGGCCGCTGATGGTGAGCGGGACGTCGGCGAGCGCCGGATCGGGGGCGGGCGCGGCGGTGCGGCGGCGGGCGGTCAGGAGCAGGGCGGCGGCGATCAGGACGCCGCCGGCCGGCAGGCCCCACACCCACCACGGCAGGCCCGCCGCCTGCGTGCGGACGCCGGGCGCGGTGGGGACGGACAGCCCGCTCGTCAGCTCGACGGTGTAGGCCGCGGGGGCGACCGGGGAGGCGTAGGCGAGGTCGGTGGCGGCGAGGACGAGCCGCAGCCGGTGCCCGGCCTCCACCTCGTGATCGATGGCGGGGAGCGTCAGCTCGACCTCCTTGCCGGGCTTGCCAGCCTTGCCGCCCTTGCCTCCCGGGCCGCCCTCGCCGCCCGGGCCGCCCTCGCCGCCCGGGCCGGTGGCTTCCACGCGCACCGGGGTCACGAGCTGGGCGGGCAGCACCTGGCCGCGGCCGTCGGGGCCGACGTCGTACACCTTGGCGAAGAGGACCGCCTCGCCGCTGTCGGAGGCGACCTTGACGCGGACGGTGGGCGAACCGGTGACGCGCAGGGGCTCGGTCAGGGGCGCCGATTCGAAGCGGGCGTGCTGCCCGGGGAAGTCGAGGGAGAGGCCGACGCCGAAGGAGGAGAACCGGGACAGTCCGGCGCCGATGCCGGGCACGGTGGAGATGGCGGGCGGATTGGCGCCGGCGGGGTTGCGGAAGGTCTGCGGGGGGCCGGCGAGGGCGAGGGTGCGGGTGCCGCCGCGCAGCCCGGGGTACGTGCCGCCGGTGGCGCCGCGCAGCTGGGCCTGCCCGTCGGTGGAGTCGACGCCGCCGGTGCGGCTGACCCGGAAGGCGGGGCCGGTGTCGACGCCGGTGTCCTGCTTCAGGTACCGGTCGAACCAGTCGGCGATGCGCGCCTCGACGCGGGCGGTCTCGCGGTCGCCGCCGTCGTGCCCGCCGGCGATCCAGTCGACGGCGACGGGTGCGCCGTTGGCGCGGATCGCCCGGGCCATGGCGTCCGCGTGCGACAGCGGGAAGAGGGAGTCGGACTGGCCCTGCACGATGAGCGCGGGCACCTTGATGCGCCCGGCGACGGCGGAGGGGCTGCGCGCGGCCAGCAGCTCGCGTGCGGCCGCGTCGGGCTTCCCGGTGACGGCGACCCGCTCGTACATGCGGCACAGCTCGTCCTGGAACCGCCCGCAGGCGGTGGCCCCGCCGCCTTGGGCCGCGGTGCCGGTGGTGAAGAAGATGCCCGCCCACAGCTTCTTGAGGACGCCGTCGGGGAAGAGGGCGTCGGCGAGGTTCCAGTAGGTGATCTGCGGGGCGATCGCGTCGACCCGCTTGTCGTGGCCGGCGGCGAGGAGCGAGATGGCCCCTCCGTACGAGGAGCCGGAGACGCCCACGCGCGGGTCGCCCGGGGCGTCGAGCCGCACCTCGGGGCGCTTGGCGAGCCAGTCGATGAGCCGCGAGACGTCCTTGACCTCGAACTCCGGGTCGTTCAGGCCGATCCGCCCGGTGGAGCCGCCGAAGCCGCGGGCGGACCAGGTGAGCACGGCGTAGCCGTCCTTCGCCAGCCGTTCCGCCTGGGCGCGTACGTCTTCCTTGCTGCCGCCGAAGCCATGCCCGAGGAGCACGGCGGGGCGGCGGCCGTCGTCGGGACCGGCGGTGAAGAACGACGTGTCGATCCCCGCACCCTCCATCTCCAGCACCCGGTCCTCGCGGTGCGGGGCGGGTTCGTCGTCCGACGCGACGGCGGTCCAGGTGCCGGCGCCCGCGAGCAGCACGACGGCGGAGACGAGGGCCCACGCGGCGCGGCGTAGTCGGATCTGCATGCCTGGCATGCCTAGACCCTACGGTCCCCCCGGCCCGCCCGTCCGCTGCCGCCGGGCGGAGCCGGAGCACCTCCTTGCGGCGTACGCACTACCGTCGCCGTACACCAGCCGCGGTATGTCAGGAGCACCCGATGGAGATCCGCCGTGCCACGACCGTCGCCGAACTCGTCGCCGCCGAGCACCTCTACGACGGGCCGGCCCGCCCCGAGTGGGCCGAGCGGTTCCTCGCCGCGCCCGGCCACCTCATGCTGATCGCGTACGCGGACGACGGCGTGCCGGCCGGGATGGTGTCGGGCGTCGAGATGCTGCACCCGGACAAGGGCATGGAGATGTGCCTGTATGAGCTGTCCGTCGACGAGCGGTACCGGCGGCGCGGCATCGGCCGGGCGCTGACCGAGGCGCTCGCCGCCGAGGCCCGTGCGCGCGGCGGCTACGGCATGTGGGTCGGTGTGGACGCGGACAACGGCCCTGCCCTGGCGACGTACCGCTCGGCGGGCGCGGCCGACGATGGAGAATTCGCCATGCTGACGTGGGAATTCGGAGACGAAGTTGGGAGGAACCGCTAGCGCTATTGTGCGGTACATGACCAGCCGAGACGCTGTGGGGCCGTCCGGTAGAAGAAAGGTCAGGTGCCCCCGAGATGAGAGCCCCCACCCGCAGGTTCCGGCGCCGCGTCGGCGCGCTGATACCCGTCATCGCCCTCACGGCCGGTCTGCAGTTCGCCGCCCTCCCCACGGCGCACGGCGCGCCCGTCGGCGACCTCCGTCTCGCCCCCGCGGAAACCGCCGTGGCCAACAGCTGGATCGTCGTCCTCAAGGACGGCTCCACGCGCGCCGCCGACCTCGGCGTCACGCCCCGGCACGAGTACCGCAGCGCCCTCGACGGGTTCTCCGCCACCCTGTCGAAGGCGAAGGCGGCCGCCCTCGCCGCCGACCCGAGGGTCGCGTACGTCGAGCAGAACGAGACCGTCCGCCTCAACGCCACCCAGGCGAACGCGACCTGGGGCCTCGACCGCGTCGACCAGCGCAGCCTGCCGCTGTCGACGACGTACACGTACGACACCTCCGCGTCGAACGTGAACGCCTACATCATCGACACCGGCATCCGCACCTCGCACAGCGAGTTCGGCGGGCGCGCGGTGGTCGGCACCGACACCGTCGGCGGCGGGCAGAACGGCCAGGACTGCCAGGGCCACGGCACGCACGTCGCCGGTACGGTCGGCGGGAGGACGTACGGCGTGGCGAAGGCCGCCAAGCTGGTCGCGGTCCGGGTGCTGGACTGCAACGGCTCGGGCACGACGGCCGGGGTCATCGCGGGTGTGGACTGGGTGACGGCCAACGCCGTCAAGCCCGCGGTCGCCAACATGAGTCTGGGCGGCGGCGCCAACACCTCGCTCGACAACGCCGTCAAGCGGTCGATCGCCTCCGGCGTCTCGTACACGATCGCCGCCGGCAACGGCAACATCCTGGGTCTGCCGGAGAACGCCTGCAACACCTCCCCGGCCCGCGTCCCCGAGGCCATCACCGTCGGCGCGACCGACAGCGCGGACAAGCGCGCCTCGTTCTCCAACTACGGCACCTGTCTGGACCTCTTCGCGCCCGGCGTGAAGGTCACCTCGGCCTGGCGCACCAGTGACACGGCGACGAACACGATCTCCGGTACGTCGATGGCGGCCCCGCACACGGCCGGTGTGGCGGCCCTGTACCTGTCGCGGAACCCGACCGCGTCCCCGGCGCAGGTGAGCACCGCTCTTGTGAACGGCGCGACGACCGGCAAGGTGCAGAACGCCCTCACCGGCTCCCCGAACAGACTGCTGTACTCGCTCTTCTAGAGCCCTTACCGAACTGGGACCAGGTGCCCGAGGAGCTCCGCGCCCGCCGGGTACGGACGCTCCTCGGGCATCAGCCGTGCCGCGCCCTCCAGGTCGCCCGCGCGCACCAGGGCGTGCATCTCCTGCGCGAGCGGCGTCACGTCGCGGATGGAGACCGTCCACTCGTCGGCGTACCGGGCCGACGCCTCGCCCGCCAGGCCCAGCTGGAGCGAGCGGTACGGCAGCGGCGCCAGGCGCAGGTCACGCTCGGGGTCCCACTGGACGCGGGCGGGCGACTCGCGCAGCTGCCGCTTCCAGGTGGCCTGGTCGGGGTGGAAGCCCCGCACGTAGTGCGACAGGCAGGCGTGGCGCAGCGCCCACTCGAAGCCCTCGCGGGTGATCTCGACCGCGAGGACCGTCTCCTGGCCCTCCTTGGTCGCCCAGCCGCAGCGGTACATCATCCACAGGAAGCTCGGCTTGATCCAGGTCATCCGGTCCCGCTTCCAGGCGGCGGGGAAGCGGCCGTCGCGGGCGGCGGGGCCGCCGATGGCGGGACGGTAGGCCTGGTAGACGGTGATCGTGTCCTCGGTGTGGAGGGCGCGGATCCGGTGTTTCGGCTCGCTCGTGTTCTCGTTCATCCCGGAAAGGATCAACGGCCGGCCCCGGTCGGAGCCAGCCGTTTTTCCTCCCCCGGTCTTGGTGGGCGCCCCTCAGTGGTTGCGCGGGAAGCCCAGGTCCACGCCCGCCGGGGCCTCGGACGGGTCGGGCCAGCGGGTGGTGACGACCTTGCCGCGGGTGTAGAAGTGCACGCCGTCGTTGCCGTAGATGTGGTGGTCGCCGAAGAGGGAGTCCTTCCAGCCGCCGAAGGAGTGGTAGCCGACGGGGACCGGGATCGGCACGTTCACGCCGACCATGCCCGCCTGGACCTCCAGCTGGAAGCGGCGGGCGGCGCCGCCGTCGCGGGTGAAGATCGCGGTGCCGTTGCCGAACGGCGAGTCGTTGATGAGGCGGACGCCGTCCTCGTAGGTGTCGGCGCGCAGCACGCACAGCACCGGGCCGAAGATCTCGTCGCGGTACGCGTCGGAGTCGGTCGACACCTTGTCGAGCAGGGACAGGCCGATCCAGTGGCCGTTCTCGTACCCGTCGACCGCGTAGCCGGTGCCGTCGAGAACGACCTCCGCGCCCTGGGCGGCGGCGCCGGTGACGTACGAGGCGACCTTGTCGCGGTGGGCGGCCGTGATCAGCGGGCCCATCTCGGACGTCGGGTCGGTGCCGGGGCCGATCTTGATCTTCTCGGCGCGCTCGCGGATCTTCTGTACGAGCTCGTCGCCGATGGCGCCGACCGCGACGACCGCCGAGATCGCCATGCAGCGCTCGCCCGCGGAGCCGTACGCCGCCGAGACCGCCGCGTCGGCGGCCGCGTCGAGGTCGGCGTCCGGGAGGACGAGCATGTGGTTCTTGGCGCCGCCGAGCGCCTGCACGCGCTTGCCGTTGGCGGAGGCGGTGGTGTGGATGTACTTCGCGATCGGCGTGGAGCCGACGAAGGAGACAGCCGCGACGTCCGGGTGCTCCAGCAGGGCGTCCACGGCCACCTTGTCGCCGTGGACGACGTTGAGCACGCCGTCGGGCAGCCCGGCCTCGGAGGCCAGCTCGGCGAGCAGGTTCGCGGCGGACGGGTCCTTCTCGCTCGGCTTCAGCACGAAGGTGTTGCCGCAGGCGATGGCCAGCGGGAACATCCACATCGGCACCATCGCCGGGAAGTTGAACGGCGTGATGCCGGCGACCACGCCGAGCGGCTGGCGGATGGCGGCGACGTCGACGCGGCTGGAGACCTGGGTGGACAACTCGCCCTTGAGCTGGACGGTGATTCCGCAGGCCAGCTCGACGATCTCCAGGCCGCGCGCGACCTCACCCAGCGCGTCGGAGTGGACCTTGCCGTGCTCGGCGGTGATCAGGTCGGCGATCTCGCTGCGGCGGGCGTCCAGCAGCGCGCGGTACTTGAACAGGATGCCGGTGCGCTGGGCCAGCGAGGAGGTGCCCCAGGTGGCGTACGCGGCCTTGGCGGAGGCCACCGCCGCGTCGACCTCCTCGGCCGAGGCGAGCGCGACCTTCGTGGTGACGGCACCGGTCGCCGGGTCGGTGACCGGGCCCCAGTTGCCCGACGTGCCCTCGACGGACTTGCCACCGATCCAGTGGTTGACGGTCTTCGTCATGACGAAAGCTCCTTCGGATGCTTCACAGATGGCGGCGTCGGGCTGCGACATGCCGGTCGTACTCCTCGCGGGCCTTGACCGCCGCCGTGCGGGACGCGGTCTCGGCCACGGGCACATCCCACCATGCCTCGGCGGGGGGCGCGCCCGACACTGTGTCTGCCGTTTCGGTCTCCACGTAGACACATGTGGGAACCGTCGACGCCCGCGCTTCGGCGAGGGCTTCCCGCAGGTCACGGACGGTCTGCGCGCGAAGGACGCGCATGCCGAGGGAGGCCGCGTTGGCGGCGAGGTCGACCGGGAGCGGCGCGCCGGTGTACGTCGTGTCGGGGGCGCGGTAGCGGTAGGCGGTGCCGTACCGCTCGGCGCCCACGGACTCGGACAGGCCGCCGATCGAGGCGTACCCGTGGTTCTGGAGGATGACCACCTTGATGGGGATGTTCTCCTGGACGGCCGTGACGATTTCGGTGGGGTTCATCAGGTACGTACCGTCACCGACGAGGGCCCAGACCGGACGCCCGGGGGCCGCGAGGGCGACGCCGACGGCGGCGGGGATCTCGTAGCCCATGCAGGAGTAGCCGTACTCGACGTGGTACTGGTCGCGGGAGCGGGCGCGCCACAGCTTGTGCAGGTCGCCGGGGAGCGAGCCGGCGGCGTTGATCAGGATGTCGTCCCCGGTGACCAGGGTGTCGAGTGCGCCGAGGACCTGCGGCTGGGTGGGGCGCGCGTCGTCGCTCGCCGGCGTGTACGCGGCGGTGACGCGCGACTCCCAGTCGGCCTTGAGCCCCGCGTACTCGGCCGCGTACGACGCCGGCACGGTGTGCCCCTCCAGGGCGGCGGCGAGGTGCTCCACCCCCGCGCGGGCGTCGGCGACCAGGGGCAGCGCGGCCATTTTGTGGGCGTCGAAGCCGGTGATGTTGAGGTTGACGAACCGGACGCCGGGGTGGGCGAAGAGCGTCGAGGAAGCGGTGGTGAAGTCGGTGTAGCGGGTGCCGACGCCGATGACGAGGTCGGCGGTGCGGGCGAGGTGGTCGGCGGTGGCGGTGCCGGTGTGGCCGATGCCGCCGACGTCGGCGGGGTGGTCGTACGGCAGCGAGCCCTTGCCCGCCTGGGTCGAGGCGACCGGGATGCCGGTCGCCTCGGCGAACTCCCGCAGGGCGGCTTCGGCCCGGCTGTGATGGACGCCGCCGCCCGCGACGATCAGCGGCCGGGACGCCGCCCTCACGGCCCGGACCGCGGCGTGGAGTTCGGCGGGGTCCGGCTGTGGGCGGCGCACCCGCCACACGCGTTCCGCGAAGAAGTCCTCCGGCCAGTCGTACGCCTCCGCCTGCACGTCCTGCGGCAGCGCCAGCGTGACGGCGCCGGTGGCGGCCGGGTCGGTGAGGACGCGCATCGCCTGGAGCGCCGCCGGGATCAGCGCCTCGGGGCGGGTGACGCGGTCGAAGTACGCCGAGACGGGACGCAGGGTGTCGTTGACGGACAGATCACCCGCGTAGGGGACTTCGAGCTGCTGGAGCACCGGGTCGGCGGGGCGGGTGGCGAAGGTGTCGCCGGGGAGCAGCAGCACCGGCAGGCGGTTGACGGTGGCGAGGGCGGCGCCGGTGACGAGGTTGGTGGCGCCGGGGCCGATGGAGGTGGTGACGGCGTGGGTGGACAGGCGGTTCGACTGGCGGGCGTGGCCGACGGCGGCGTGCACCATGGCCTGCTCGTTGCGGCCCTGGAGGAAGGGCATCTCGTCCGCGTACTCGACGAGCGCCTGGCCGATGCCCGCCACGTTGCCGTGGCCGAAGATGCCCCAGGTGGCGTTGACGAGCCGGTGGCGCCGCCCGTCGCGCTCGGTGTACTGGCGGGCCAGGAAGGCGACGAGCGCCTGGGCGGTGGTGAGTCGGCGCGTACCGGTCGTGCGGCTGCTCATCGGTATCCCTCCGTGCGGTGGTCGGGATGGAAGCGGATCTTCCACTCCCGTTCGTCGCCCGGCCCGGCCATGACGTTGAGGTAGTACATGGTGTGCCCGGGCTGGGCGATGGACGGGCCGTGCCAGCCGTCCGGTACGAGGACGGCGTCGCCGGTGCGGACCTCGGCGAGGACGTCGGCGCCGCCGGGGCGGGAGGGCGACACGCGCTGGTAGCCGAGCCCGTCGCCCTCGATCTCGAAGTAGTAGATCTCCTCCAGCTCCGCCTCCTCGCCGGGGAGGTGCTCGTCGTGCTTGTGCGGCGGATAGGAGGACCAGTTGCCGCCGGGCGTGAGGACCTCGACGGCGATGAGCCGGTCGCAGTCGAAGGCGTCGGC
This sequence comes from Streptomyces sp. NPDC045998, assembly GCF_056430285.1. Lineage (NCBI taxonomy): Bacteria > Bacillati > Actinomycetota > Actinomycetes > Kitasatosporales > Streptomycetaceae > Streptomyces > Streptomyces sp. NPDC045998. Next base: position 117,023 of record NZ_JBWKLJ010000001.1, on the reverse strand, counting down.
GGCGGCGAAGTTGCGCACCTCGCGGGCGCAGGTGCCGCTGCCGCGCGCCTCGACCGGGACCTCCGGCGCGGGGCCGTAGCGAGCGGGGAGTCGTCGCTCGCACCTCGCTCCTGCCAGGGCGAAACGGCCTCCCGCGCCGGAGGCGATCTGGGCGTGGGCGTCACGCGGTACGTACGCGAAGTCCGAGACGCCACTGAACACGCTTGCGCGGCCCGCCAGTTCGAAGCGTTCGCCCCCGTCCACCTGCACCGTACAACCACCGGTCAGCGGAAGCACGATCCATTCGGTGTCGCGGGTGGCGAGTTCGTGCACCTCGCCGGGGCGGAGGTCGAGGACGCGGAGGGCGGAGTGGGCCCAGCCGGCGTACGCGGGGTCGATGTGGAGGGCGTACGGGCCGTCGGCGGCCGCGCCTCTCGGTACGTACAGCTGCCGTCGTTCGCGCATGGTCCTTGCGTACCCCTCGGTGTCTCGTCTCGTCGCTCGTCGTCTCGTCGCTCGTCGTCTTGTCACTCGTCGTCTTGTCACTCGTCGTCTTGTCGCTCGTCGTCTCAGAGCAGGCCCACGGCCGTGTCGACGGCGGCCGCCACATCGCCGTCGGGCGGGTAGAGCAGCGAGCGTCCCACCACCAGGCCCTGGACGGTGGGCAGATGCAGGGCTTTGCGCCACTTCTCGTACGTGGCGTCCTGGTCGTGGCCGACCTCTCCGCCGAGCAGCACGGCGGGGAGGGTGGAGGTCTCCATCACGCGCGCCATGTCGTCCGGGTCGTCGGTGACGGGGACCTTGAGCCAGGTGTACGCCGAGGTGCCGGCGAGGCCGGAGGCTATGGCGAGGGAGGTGGTCACGGCGTCGGCACCGAGGTCGTTGCGCAGGCGGCCGTCCGGGTCGCGGCGGCACAGGAACGGCTCGACGAAGACGGGGAGCCGGCGCGCGGCCATGGCGTCGATGACGCGGGCGGCGGAGTGGAGGGTGGTCAGGGAGCCGGGGTCGTCGGGGTCGATGCGCAGCAGCAGCTTGCCGGCGTCGAAGCGCAGGCGCGCCAGGTCCTCGGGGCGGTGGCCGGTGAAGCGGTCGTCGAGCTCGAAGGCGGCGCCGGCGAGGCCGCCGCGGTTCATGGACCCCATGACGACCTTCTCCTCGAGGGCCCCGAGGAGGAGCAGGTCGTCGAGGATGTCGGCGGTGGCGAGGACGCCGTCGACGCCGGGGCGGGAGAGCGCGAGGCAGAGGCGCTCGAGCAGATCGAGGCGGTTGGCCATGGCGAGCGGGCGGTCACCGACGGCGAGGGCGCCGCGGGCGGGGTGGTCGGCGGCGACGACCATGAGGCGGCCGTGGTGAGCGGGGCCTCCGGGGCCCAGACTGGGGCCGGGGCCGGGGCCGGGGCCCGAACCGGAGTCGCGGCCCGAGGCACCGAGCAGAGGACGCCGACGGCGACGGGCGGCTGCCTCGGCGATGGCCTCGGGGTGGCGGGTGCGGACCGCGACGAGGTGCGCGAGGTCGATGCTCACGGCGTGCCGCCGCCCTCACCCTCGAGCGCCTGCTCCACCTCGTCCGGGAACGGCATCGCGGAGGAGCAGGCGAGGCGCGAGGCGACGAGCGCGCCGGCGGCGTTGGCGTACCGGACGGTCCGCTCCAGGTCCCAGCCGGCGAGCAGGCCGTGGCAGAGGGCGCCGCCGAACGCGTCACCCGCGCCCAGTCCGTTGACGACCTCCACCGGGACGGGCGGTACGTCGGCGGTCTCGCCGTCGGCGGCCACGGCGAGGACGCCCTTGGGCCCCTGCTTGACGACGGCGAGGCGGACGCCCGCGTCGAGCAGCGCGCGGGCGGCGGCGTACGGCTCGCGCTCGCCGGTGGCGATCTCGCACTCGTCGAGGTTGCCGACGGCGACGGTGGCGTACCGGAGGGCTTCGCGGTAGTGCGGGCGGGCGCTGTCGGCACCGGACCAGAACATCGGCCGCCAGTCGAGGTCGAAGACGGTGGTGCCGCGCTCGGCGCGGTGTGCGAGGGCGGCGAGGGTGGCCGTACGGCTGGGCTCGGCGGACAGGCCGGTGCCGGTCACCCAGAAGACGCGGGCGGCGGCGATGGCGGCCGGGTCCAGTTCGTGTTCGTGGATCTCCAGGTCCGGGGCCTTGGGCTGCCGGTAGAAGTAGAGCGGGAAGTGGTCGGGCGGGAAGATCTCGCAGAAGGTGAGCGGTGTCGGGTAGGCCTCGACGGGCGTCACCCAGCGGTCGTCGACGCCGAATGCCCGCAGCTCCTGGTGGAGGTAGTCGCCGAACGGGTCGGCGCCCGTGCGGCTGATCAGCGCGGTACGGCGGCCGAGGCGGGCGGCGGCGACGGCGACGTTGGCGGCGGATCCGCCGAGGAACTTGCCGAAGGCGTCCACCTGGGCGAGCGGCACGCCCGTGCGGAGGGGGTAGAGGTCCACCCCGATGCGCCCCATGGTGATCAGGTCGTACGGATCGGTCGCCATCCATGTCCCCTTCACATCGGCACCGCGGTCAGGTCTAGCCGCCCCCGGAACACCTGTCAACATTTTGTCCTTACATTCGGACTATCCCTTGACGCTCTCCTCCGCCCGCCTCCAAGCTGGCCACCATGACGCCGCAGTCACCGCCGCCGCTGTCCCGTATCCGGATCGGTTCCGCCCCCGACTCGTGGGGCGTGTGGTTCGCCGACGACCCCCGGCAGGTCCCCTGGGAACGCTTCCTGGACGAGGTGGCCGCAGCCGGTTACGAGTGGATCGAACTCGGCCCGTACGGCTACCTCCCCACCGATCCGGCGCGGCTCACCGAGGAGACCGCGCGCCGGGGCCTCAAGGTGTCGGCCGGCACGGTCTTCACCGGGCTGCACCACGGCGAGGCCGTCTGGGAGAAGACCTGGGCGCACGTCGCCGACAACGCCGCCCTCGCCCGGGCCGTGGGCGCCGACCACCTGGTCGTCATCCCGTCCTTCTGGCGGGACGACAAGACCGGCCGGGTGCTGGAGGACCGGACGCTGACGCCGGAGCAGTGGCGGAACCTGACCCGCCTGACGGAGCGCCTGGGCCTGGAGGTGCAGGACCGCTTCGGGCTGCGCATCGTCGTCCACCCGCACGCCGACACGCACATCGACGGCGAGGAGAACGTCACCCGCTTCCTCGACGCCACCGACCCCGGGCTCGTCGCCCTCTGCCTGGACACCGGGCACTACGCCTACTGCGGCGGCGACAGCGTCAAGCTCATCGAGACCTACGGGGAACGGATCGGCTACCTCCACCTCAAGCAGGTGGATCCCCGGATCCTCGCCCAGGTCATCGCCGAGGGGACCCCCTTCGGCCCGGCCGTCGCGCGCGGCGTGATGTGCGAGCCGCCCGCCGGGGTGCCCGCGCTCGAACCGGTGCTGGCCGCGGCCCAGGCGCTGGACGTGGACCTCTTCGCCATCGTCGAGCAGGACATGTACCCGTGCCCGCCGGACAAGCCGTACCCCATCGCGGAGCGGACGCGCCGCTTCCTCCGCTCCTGCGGCGCCTGAGGCACGGGAGGTTTCGGCCGGCGCCTCTCGCGTCACAGGCGTCTCCTCCTCGTCACGCTTGTCTCCACTCCGCCCGGCTTCCGTCACAGCCCTTCGACAGCCGCTCCCCGCCGCTCACTCAGCGTCGTTGTCCGGGCACAGGCTCAGTGATCGCCAGCGTCCCGCCGCGGCTCCCCCGACGGCCCTCCCGGGCCGCCGCCGCGGCGCCCGCAGGGAGGTGCCACAGATGACGGACAGAAGGCTCTGGTCCTACAAGGAGATCGCCGCACACATCCGGGTACAGCCGGACACCGTCCGGTCGTACCGCAAACACGGCCTGCTCCCCCAGCCCGACCACGTCGAGGGCGGCAAGCCGTACTGGTACGCGGACACCATCCGCACCTGGGTCGCCAATCGACCGGGCAACCGGGGGCGCAAGGACTGACTTCCCGCCACCCCTCGGCCCGTACTAGCCGCGTACCCTCCGCGGCCCCGCACCATCCACAGCCCCGCACCGGCCCCGGTGCGGGGCCCTCTCACGTACCGGCGCGAAATCGCCCACCGACCCACCTGGCATTCATACCCCCTAGGGGTATAGAGTGAGGAGTGTCAGGCAGCCACGGCATTCCCGTGAACCCCTGGCGCACCATGACCGACCCCAAAGGAGTACGCCATGACCGCCGAGACGAAGACCGAACTGCCCCAGGCCACCTCCGGCTCCTGCTGCTCGCCGTCGGGCGGCTGCCACGGCGGCGCCGCCGACACCCCGGCCGCCGCCGGCACGGTCACCACCGTCTACCAGGTCAAGGGCATGACGTGCGGCCACTGCGAGGGCGCCGTCTCCAGCGAGATCTCGGAGATCCCGGGCGTCACCTCCGTCACGGCCGTCGCCGCGACCGGCCGCGTTACCGTGGTGTCCGAGGCCGCACTGGACGAGGACGCCGTGCGCGCGGCCGTCGACGAGGCGGGCTACGAACTCGTCGGCCAGGCCTGAGCGCGAGGGCAGCGGGCCGGCACCGCGACCCGGCACCGCCGGCCGCCGCCCGGCGCCGCGGCCCGCTCCTCGGACCATCGGCCGGGCCGTACCGTGACGACGGTCGGCCCGGCCCCGCCCCGCCCCGCTCTGGAATCGCCCATGACCAGCACCACCACTCCACCGGAACCCGAGGCCGGGACCGGCGCCGGGACCAACGCCGGGACCGAGACCTCCACCACCGAACTGATCATCGGTGGGATGACCTGCGCCTCCTGCGCGGCCCGCGTGGAGAAGAAGCTCAACCGCATGGAAGGCGTCACCGCGACCGTCAACTACGCGACGGAGAAGGCGAAGGTCACCCACTCCACGGACGTGGAGGTCGCCGATCTGATCGCGACGGTCGTCAAGACCGGTTACACGGCCCAGGAACCGGCCCCTCCGCCTCCGCCCCCTGTGCCGGCACCGGCACCGGCACAGGGGGCGGAGGCGCCGGCGCCGGAGGAGCGACAGGAGAAGGCCCCGGACCGGGAGACCGACGCCCTGCGGCAGCGGCTCGCCGTCTCCCTCCTCCTCGCCGCGCCCGTCGTCCTGCTCGCGATGGTGCCCTCGCTCCAGTTCGACCACTGGCAGTGGCTCTCGCTCACCCTCGCCGCCCCCGTCGTCGTCTGGGGCGGCCTGCCGTTCCACCGTGCCGCCTGGACCAACCTCCGGCACGGCGCCGCGACGATGGACACGCTCGTCTCGGTCGGCACCCTCGCCGCCTTCGGCTGGTCCCTGTGGGCGCTGTTCCTCGGCCACGCCGGCGCACCGGGCATGCGCCACGGCTTCGACCTCACCCCCACCCCCGGGGACGGCGCGTCGACGATCTACCTGGAGGTCGCCGCCGGAGTCACCACCTTCATCCTCCTCGGCCGCTACCTGGAGGCCCGCGCCAAGCGCAGCGCCGGTGCGGCCCTGCGCGCCCTCATGCGCCTCGGCGCGAAGGACGTGGCCGTCCTGCGCGACGGCGGCGAGGTGCGGATCCCGGTCGGCGACCTGCGGCCCGGCGACCGCTTCGTGGTCCGTCCCGGGGAGAAGATCGCCACCGACGGGACGGTCGTCGAGGGCGCCTCGGCCGTCGACGTGTCGCTGCTCACCGGCGAGTCGGTCCCCGTCGACGTCACCGTCGGCGACGCCGTCACCGGGGCCACGCTCAACACCTCCGGCCGCCTCGTCGTCGAGGCCACCCGCGTCGGCGCCGACACCCAGCTCGCCCGGATGGCCCGGCTGGTCGAGGAGGCGCAGACCGGCAAGGCGCGGGTGCAGCGGCTCGCCGACCGGGTCTCCGCCGTCTTCGTACCCGTCGTGCTGCTGATCTCCCTCGGTACGCTGCTGACGTGGCTGGCCGTGACCGGCGACGCGACCGCGTCTTTCACCGCGGCCGTAGCCGTCCTGATCATCGCCTGCCCCTGCGCGCTGGGCCTCGCCACGCCGACCGCGCTCCTGGTCGGCACCGGGCGCGGCGCCCAGCTGGGCATCCTCATCAAGGGCCCCGAGGTGCTGGAGTCCACGCACCGCGTCGACACCGTCGTCCTCGACAAGACGGGCACGGTCACCACCGGGCGCATGACCCTCCAGGGCGTGTACGCCTCCGAGGGCACGGACGAGCGCGAGCTGCTGCGCCTCGCGGGGGCGCTGGAGCACGCCTCCGAGCACCCGGTCGCCCGCGCGGTCGCGGCGGGCGCCGCCGAGCGGGTGGGCGGACTGCCGTCGCCCGAGAGCTTCGAGAACGTGCCGGGGCTGGGCGTACGGGGCGTCGTCGACGGCCACAAGGTGGTCGTCGGCCGCGCGGCCCTGCTGGACGACGCGGACGGCGCGCAGATCACGGCGGCCCCGGCCGACGGCACCACGCTCGTCCACGTCGCCTGGGACGGCCGGGTGCGCGGCGCCCTCGCCGTCGCCGACGCCGTCAAGGAGACGAGCCCGGAGGCGGTGCGGCGGCTGCGCGCGCTGGGCCTCGCCCCGGTCCTGCTCACCGGCGACAACCGGGCCGTCGCCGAACGGGTCGCGGCCGAGGTCGGCATCGAGGAGGTGTACGCCGAGGTGCTGCCCGAGGAGAAGGCCGACGTCATCAAGCGCCTCCAGGCCCAGGGGCGCTCCGTGGCGATGGTCGGCGACGGCGTCAACGACGCGGCCGCCCTCGCCCAGGCCGACCTGGGCCTGGCCATGGGCACGGGCACGGACGCGGCCATCGAGGCGGGCGACCTCACCCTCGTACGCGGGGACCTGCGGGTCGCGGCGGACGCGATCCGCCTCGCGCGCCGCACCCTCGCCACGATCAAGGGGAACCTCTTCTGGGCCTTCGGCTACAACGTCGCCGCGCTGCCGCTGGCCGCCGCCGGGCTCCTCAACCCCATGATCGCGGGCCTCGCCATGGCGTTTTCGTCCGTTTTCGTGGTGACGAACAGCCTTCGTCTGCGATCGTTCACGTGAGTTTGCCTTCACGTGACACACAAGACCTTCACAAAGAGACCTAGATCACAGATATTTGGGGGTAACCATTTGGACGGCTCGCGAGTCTAAATGGGCGATGCCACGAACGTCTTGGGGGACGTTCATGGGATGTCTTGGGGGACGTCCCAGGCAAGCGTTGGCCGGGGCACGTGCACCGGGGAGCTTTGAGCGGCCCTCCCGTACGTACCCCGGCAGATCGCAACCGCGAGCTTCTGTCGAACCCGGCAGACGCCCGGCCGGATCCCGTGGGGGGAATCCGCTCCGGGATATGGAAGCGCCCCGCTCGTCGACCCGTGGGGGGATCGGCGGCGGGGCGCTTTCGCTTCCCCCGTGGGGGAAGCGGAAGGCGTCGGGCGTCAGCGGGCCTCGACCGGCACGAAGTCGCGCAGGACCTCGCCCGTGTAGATCTGGCGCGGGCGGCCGATGCGGGAACCCGGCTCCTTGATCATCTCGTGCCACTGGGCGATCCAGCCCGGCAGGCGGCCCAGGGCGAAGAGGACCGTGAACATCTCGGTCGGGAAGCCCATCGCCCGGTAGATCAGACCCGTGTAGAAGTCGACGTTCGGGTAGAGGTTGCGCGAGACGAAGTACTCGTCGGCGAGCGCGTGCTCCTCCAGCTTCAGCGCGATGTCGAGCAGCTCGTCGGACTTGCCGAGGGCCGAGAGGACATCGTGCGCCGCCGCCTTGATGATCTTCGCGCGGGGGTCGAAGTTCTTGTAGACGCGGTGGCCGAAGCCCATCAGGCGGACGCCGTCCTCCTTGTTCTTCACCTTGCGGATGAAGGAGTCGACGTCGCCGCCGGTGGCCTGGATGCCCTGCAGCATCTCCAGCACCGACTGGTTGGCGCCACCGTGCAGCGGGCCCCACAGGGCCGAGATGCCGGCGGAGATCGAGGCGAACATGTTCGCCTGCGAGGAGCCGACCAGACGCACGGTGGAGGTCGAACAGTTCTGCTCGTGGTCCGCGTGCAGGATCAGCAGCTTGTCCAGGGCGGAGACCACGACCGGGTCGAGCTCGTACTCCTGCGCCGGGACCGAGAAGGTCATGCGCAGGAAGTTCTCGACGTACGAGAGGTCGTTGCGCGGGTAGACGAAGGGGTGGCCGATCGACTTCTTGTACGCGTACGCCGCGATCGTCGGCAGCTTGGCGAGCAGCCGGATCGTGGAGAGGTGGCGCTGCTTCTCGTCGAAGGGGTTGTGGCTGTCCTGGTAGAAGGTGGACAGCGCGCTGACGACGGAGGACAGCATCGCCATCGGGTGGGCGTCGCGCGGGAAGCCGTCGAAGAACCGCTTGACGTCCTCGTGCAGCAGCGTGTGCTGCGTGATCTCGTTACGGAAGGCCGCCAGCTCGTCCACCTTGGGGAGCTCGCCGTTGATCAGCAGGTACGCCACCTCGAGGAAGGTGGAGCGCTCGGCCAGCTGCTCGATGGGGTAGCCGCGGTACCGCAGGATGCCCTGCTCGCCGTCGAGGTAGGTGATCGCGGATTTATAGGCGGCGGTGTTGCCGTAACCACTGTCCAGGGTCACCAGACCGGTCTGGGCTCGGAGCTTCCCGATGTCGAAGCCCTGGTCACCGACGGTGCTCTCGACCACCGGGTAGGTGTACTCACCGTCCGCGTACCGCAGTACTACAGAGTTGTCGCTCACGTCATCCCTCACCGACGTAGTGCCTCTTCTTCGAGGTGCCCTGACTGTCTCTACCATCCCCCACTTGGCTCAGCAGAGTGCACTCGGGGTCGACCATTCGGCCAATTGGCGGCACTCAGTGCCGTCAACCTGCTCATCCTGCCCCCTTCGCCCCGGTTAGGAAAGTCCGGCGATCTCCCGGGGGGCTCTGGGTGATGTTTCCCACCCGGACCTCACCTGTCAGCCGGTGCCGCAGTGAGGTAAAGCGCCGGCCCGCGGAGACGGTCCGGACGGCCTGGGCGATCGCCTTGCGTGAGCCGACGAGGACGACGAGCTTCTTCGCGCGCGTGACGGCGGTGTAGAGCAGGTTGCGCTGCAGCATCATCCACGCGCCCGTGGTGACCGGGATCACCACGGCCGGGTACTCGCTGCCCTGGGAGCGGTGGATGGTGACGGCGTACGCGTGCGCCAGCTCGTCGAGCTCGTCGAAGTCGTACGGCACCTCCTCGTCCTCGTCCGTCAGTACCGTCAGGCGCTGGTCGTCCACGTTCAGGGAGGTGACCACGCCGACCGTGCCGTTGAAGACGCCGTTCGCGCCCTTTTCGTAATTGTTGCGAATCTGGGTGACTTTGTCGCCGACGCGGAAGACCCGGCCGCCGAACCTCTTCTCGGGCAGGTCCGGGCGGGCGGGGGTGATCGCCTGCTGCAGCAGACCGTTGAGGGTGCCCGCGCCCGCCGGGCCGCGGTGCATGGGCGCGAGGACCTGCACGTCCCGGCGCGGATCAAGGCCGAATTTCATCGGCACGCGGCGGGCGGCGACGTCCACCGCGAGGCGCCCGGCCTCCTCGGTCTCCTCCGCGACGAAGAGGAAGAAGTCCGGCAGCCCCGAAGTGAGGGGCTGCTGGCCGGAGTTGATCCGGTGGGCGTTGGTGACGACACCGGACTGCTGGGCCTGCCGGAAGATCTTCGTCAGCCGGACGGCGGGCACCGGGCTGTCCGGGGCCAGCAGGTCGCTGAGCATCTCGCCGGCACCGACGCTCGGCAGCTGGTCCACGTCCCCCACCAGCAGCAGGTGCGCGCCCGGGGCGACCGCCTTGACCAGCTTGTTGGCCAGCAGCAGGTCCAGCATGGAGGCCTCGTCGACGACGACCAGGTCGGCGTCGAGCGGCCGGTCCCGGTCGTACGCCGCGTCACCGCCCGGCTTCAGCTCCAGCAACCGGTGCACGGTGGAGGCCTCCGCGCCGGTCAGCTCCGCCAGCCGCTTGGCGGCGCGGCCGGTCGGCGCGGCGAGGACGACCTTGGCCTTCTTGGCCCGGGCCAGCTCCACGATGGAACGCACGGTGAAGGACTTGCCGCAGCCGGGGCCACCCGTCAGCACGGCCACCTTCTCGGTGAGGGCGAGCCGCACGGCCTGCTCCTGCTCGGGCGCCAGTTCCGCGCCCGTACGGTCCGCGAGCCAGGCGAGCGCCTTGTCCCAGGCGACGTCGCGGAAGGCGGGCATCCGGTCCTCCTCGGTGCGCAGCAGCCGCAGCAGCTGGGCGGCGAGGGAGACCTCGGCGCGGTGGAACGGCACCAGGTAGACGGCGGTCAGCGGCTCCCCCGCGGGCCCCTCCGGCCCCGGCACCCGCTCCCGTACGACGCCGCCCTCCTCCTCGTCCGCGACGAGCTCGGCGAGGCACTCGATGACCAGGCCCGTGTCGACCTGGAGCAGCTTGACCGCGTCCGCGATGAGCTGCTCCTCGGGCAGGAAGCAGTGCCCCTGGTCGCTGGACTGCGACAGCGCGTACCGCAGGCCCGCCTTCACGCGCTCCGGGCTGTCGTGCGGGATGCCGACGGCCTGCGCGATCCGGTCGGCGGTGAGGAAGCCGATGCCCCACACGTCGGCGGCCAGCCGGTAGGGCTGGTTCTTCACCACCGAGATCGAGGCGTCCCCGTACTTCTTGTAGATCCGCACCGCGATGGAGGTGGAGACGCCCACTCCCTGGAGGAAGACCATCACCTCCTTGATCGCCTTCTGCTCCTCCCACGCGGCCCCGATGAGCTTGGTCCGCTTGGGCCCGAGCCCCGGCACCTCGATGAGCCGCTTCGGCTCCCGCTCGATGACGTCGAGCGTCTCCACCCCGAAGTGGTCGACGATCCGCTCCGCGATGCGCGGGCCGATGCCCTTGATCAGCCCGGACCCGAGGTACCTCCGGATGCCCTGCACGGTCGCGGGCAGCACGGTCGTGTAGTTCTCCACCGTGAACTGCCTGCCGTACTGCGGATGCGACCCCCAGCGCCCCTCCATCCGCAGCGACTCCCCCGGCTGCGCGCCGAGCAGCGAGCCGACGACGGTGAGCAACTCCTTACCGCCGCGCCCGGTGTCGACCCGCGCGACGGTGTAGCCGTTCTCCTCGTTGGCGTACGTGATCCGCTCGAGGACCCCTTCGACGACTGCCAGGTTGGACATGCCCCGACGCTACCGGGCAGGTCGGACAGTCCGGCAGGCCTGTGGACAACTCCCGAGGCGCCGGGCTGGTCCGCTGAGCGCCCTCCACAGGGCGGGATTGGGAAGTCCGCCGCTTATCCTCGTCGCGTGCAGCTGTCCCCTGGCCCGTCGAGCGCCCCGCATCCCCTGGTGGCAACGTTTCCGGCCGGTCTTGCCGGTGATGTACGGAGTGCTCTGGCGGCCGTGCCGGACGCCGCGCTCGGGCCGGCGGACCCCTTCCACGTCGATGTGCGGGGCGAGATGGTTGCCATCCCCTCGCGGATCTACCACCCGGAACCGGAAGCCGGCCTGGAGCGGTCCCTGACCGGGACCCAGCGCCTGATCCTGCAGTGCCTGTACTCCCGGCACAGTGACGGCCGGGTCCGTCAGCGCCGCCTCGAACAGATCGTGTCGTCAAGCGAGCCGTGGGTCGTGCCGTTCGTGGTGCAACTGGCCGGCGAGTACGTAGTGGAGATCGTCGAGGCGATCGGGCGGGGGCTTCCCGGGCTCGCTGTCCCCGGCTCGGCCCAGCGCCGGCTCTACGGAGAGTTCATCGCGCGGAACGCGGCCTTCTTCGCGCGGACGGAGAGGCGCGTGGTGAGCTACTGGTCGTGCCACTACCGCTGGAGGTACACGGCGTTCGAGACGTATCCAGGGTGTGCTCTCGTGGAGCAGTTCCGGGCCGCAGCGTCGGAGTGGGTGGGATGACGGTAGGAAACGAGAATCTCCTCAGAGTGGTCCGCGGGTTGGTTTCCGCATCCCCTGACATCAGAGAGGAAACCTCGGCGGTAATCTGCGACTGGCTGCACTCCTTCGACCGGCGCGAGGTAGCCGTGATCGCCGGACTGCTGTCATCCGTCGCGGCCTTGGAGAGCGAGCGGGACTGCCTGGAGAGCGAGCTGCACGCGCTAGGTGAACTCACCGAAACCGGCTTCGTGGAAGCCGTGCACCTCACGCCGTTGTGGGAGCTTCAGCGCCAGGCGCTGCGCGGCTCGGAGCTGGAGCATCTCGATTATCTGGCCGGCGAGTACCGCTGACTCGATGACGCTCGCGAACCACCAGGAAGTCGAGGTCACGGTCACGGCCGTCGCCTCCGTCGGATCACAGGTCGACGCGAACGGGACTACGGGTTTCATCGACCAGGTCAAGCATCCGTCCTGGTGGTCCACGGGCGTGGCTCCTCCGCGGGTGGGTGATCGACTGCATGCCGTTGTTCTGGACGATTCCAGGCAGCCACCTCGGCTCAGTGCACTGCGGGAGGACATCGAGACAGCCCGCGCTTTGCGCGAGCGAGAACGCGGGTGAGAGCCGGGGAACCCGCATCGGGCCGGGTGAGCGACACCAAGGGGCCCGGTCCGATGACCGGGCCCCTGTGCGCTCCCCCCACCCCTCAAGGCCTCCCGAATCCCCCCAGATTCCCCCCGGAAGCCCTGACGCCATGTACGACTCCCCTCACCGCCGGTTGGTTGCACGGATGCGGGGGGTAATTTTTCCGGAAGCCGGATTCCACAAGCGGGGCCGCTACAGCGCGTGCTCCGCGTACCGGCGGGCCGTCTCCTCCAGGACCTCCAGGCCGTCGCGCGCCCACAGGCCGTCGTTGAAGAGCTCGACCTCGATGGGGCCGGTGTAGCCCGCCGCGTCGACCAGTTCGCGCCAGGCGCGGAGGTCGATCGTGCCGTCGCCGAGCTGGCCGCGGCCGGTGAGGACGCCGGCCGGGAGGGGGAGGGTCCAGTCGGCGAGCTGGAAGGAGTGGATGCGGCCCTGCGCGCCCGCGCGGGTGACCGCCGCAGGGGCGCGGTCGTCCCACCAGACGTGGTACGTGTCGACGACGACGCCGACCTGCGAGGCGGGGAAGGGCTCGGCCAGGGCGAGGGCCTGGTCCAGGGTGGAGACGGCGCAGCGGTCGGCCGCGTACATGGGGTGCAGCGGCTCGATCGCCAGGCGGACCCCGCGCGCGGCGGCGTACGGGGCGAGTTCGGCGAGGGCGTCCGCGATGAGGGAGCGGGCGCCGGGCAGGTCCTTGCCGCCCGGGGGGAGACCGCCGGAGACGAGGACCAGGGTGTCCGTGCCGAGGGTCGCGGCCTCGTCGATGGCGGCGCGGTTGTCGTCGAGGTCGGTCGCGGTGGTGAAGAACCCTCCGCGGCACAGGGTGGTGACCGTCAGGCCGGCGTCCCGGACGAGCTTGGCCGTGGCCTCGACCCCGTACGCGTGCACCGGCTCGCGCCAGAGGCCGACGCCGGGCACGCCGAGCCGGACGCAGGCCTCCATCAGCTCGGGGAGCGGGAGTTGCTTGACGGTCATCTGGTTGATGCTGAAGCGGCTCAGGTTCACCGGTCGCCTCCGTACACGGTCAGCAGGCTCCTCATGCGGGATTCCGCCAGCTCGGGGTCGGGGAACAGGCCCAGCCGGTCGGCCAGTTCGTACGCCATCGCCAGGTGCGGCAGGGAGCGCGCCGACTGGAGGCCGCCGACCATCGTGAAGTGGTCCTGGTGGCCGGCCAGCCACGCCAGCAGCACCACGCCCGTCTTGTAGTAGCGGGTGGGCGTCTGGAAGAGGTGGCGCGCGAGGGGGACGGTCGGGTCGAGGAGGGCGCGGAAGCCCGCCATGTCACCGGTGTCGAGGCGGCGGACCGCCTCCGCCGCCAGCGGCCCCAGCGGGTCGAAGACGCCCAGCAGCGCGTGGCTGAAGCCCTGGTCGTCGCCCGCGATCAGCTCGGGGTAGTGGAAGTCGTCGCCGGTGTAGCAGCGCACGCCCCTCGGCAGGCGGCGGCGCAGGTCGACCTCGCGGCGCGCGTCCAGCAGGGAGACCTTGATGCCGTCGACCTTGTCAGGATGTTCGGCGATGGCCTTCAGGAAGGTGTCGGTCGCCGCGTCCAGGTCCGCCGATCCCCAGTAGCCCTCCAGGGCCGGGTCGAACATCGGGCCCAGCCAGTGGAGGATCACGGGCTCGGACGCCTGGCGCAGGAGGTGGGTGTAGACGGCCAGGTAGTCGTCGGGGCCCGTCGCGGCCGCCGCCAGGGCGCGGGACGCCATGAGGACGGGCTGCGCGCCGGCGGATTCGACCAGCGCGAGCTGCTCCTCGTACGCGTGCCGTACGGTTTCCAGGTCCGCCGGACCCGTCAGCTGGTCCGTGCCGACGCCCGCCGCGATCCGGCCGCCCACCGCCTTGGCCTCCGCCGCCGAGCGGCGGATCAGCTCGGCGGCCCCCGCCCAGTCCAGGCCCATGCCCCGCTGCGCGGTGTCCATGGCCTCGGCGACGCCGAGCCCGTGCGCCCACAGGTGGCGGCGGAAGGCGAGCGTGGCGTCCCAGTCCACGGCCGCCGGGGAGTCGGGCGAGACGTCCGCGTACGGGTTGGCCACGACGTGCGCGGCGGAGAAGACCGTACGGGAGGCGAGGGCGGCGCCCGGTGTGAAGGACGCGGCGGAGGTGCGGGGTTCGTACGTGCCGTGCGGGAGGCGGATCGTCACAGCGCCAGCTCCGGCACCTCGTAGCGGCGGCCCTCCGCCGAGGACTTCAGGCCCAGTTCGGCGAGCTGCACACCGCGCGCGCCCGCCAGCAGGTCCCAGTGGTACGGCTCGTCGAGCGCGATGTGGCGCAGGAACAGCTCCCACTGGGCCTTGAAGCCGTTGTCGAACTCGGTGTTGTCCGGCACCTCCTGCCACTGGTCGCGGAAGGCCTCCGTCACGGGGATGTCCGGGTTCCAGACGGGCTTGGGGGTCATGGACCGGTGCTGGACGCGGCAGCCGCGCAGCCCGGCGACGGCCGAGCCGTGCGTGCCGTCGACCTGGAACTCGACGAGCTCGTCGCGGTGGACGCGTACCGCCCAGGAGGAGTTGATCTGCGCGACGGCGCCGCCGGCCAGCTGGAAGATGCCGTACGCGGCGTCGTCGGCGGTGGCGGCGTACGGCTTGCCGTCCTCGTCCCAGCGCTGCGGGATGTGGGTGGTGACGTGGGCGGTCACGGACGTCACGCGGCCGAACAGCTCGTGGAGCACGTACTCCCAGTGCGGGAACATGTCGACGACGATGCCGCCGCCGTCCTCGGCGCGGTAGTTCCAGGAGGGGCGCTGGGCCTGCTGCCAGTCGCCCTCGAAGACCCAGTAGCCGAACTCTCCCCGTACGGACAGGATCTCGCCGAAGAAGCCGCCGTCGATCAGGCGCTTCAGCTTGAGCAGGCCCGGCAGGAAGATCTTGTCCTGGACGACGCCGTGCTTGACGCCGGCCGCCCGGGCGAGCCGGGCCAGTTCCAGGGCGCCGGCGGTGTCGGTGGCGGTGGGCTTCTCGGTGTAGACGTGCTTGCCGGCGGCGATGGCCTTGGTGAGGGCGTCGACGCGGGCGGAGGTGACCTGGGCGTCGAAGTAGACGTCCGTGCGCTCGTCGGCGAGGACCGCGTCGAGGTCGGTGGTCCACTCGGTGAGGCCGTGGCGTTCGGCGAGGGCGCGCAGGGCGTGCTCGCGGCGGCCGACGAGGACGGGCTCGGGCCACAGGACCTCGCCGTCGCCGAGGTCCAGGCCGCCCTGCTCGCGGATGGCGAGGATCGAGCGGACCAGGTGCTGGCGGTAGCCCATCCGCCCCGTGACGCCGTTCATGGCGATCCGCACTGTCCTGGGTGTCACGAAGGTCCCTCCAAGAGTCGGTAAGCGGCGTGGTAAGCGGCGTAGTAAGCGCTTTCTATACGGGGTGACGCTAGCCTGCGGGCAGCGGCGCGTACAAGAGCCACGCCCGACTCTCCTCGGAGGAACGCGATAGCGATGACAGTCACCCTGGCCGATGTGGCGGCGCGCGCCCGGGTGTCCCCGGCGACC
Organism: Streptomyces sp. NPDC045998; assembly: GCF_056430285.1. Taxonomy (NCBI): domain Bacteria; kingdom Bacillati; phylum Actinomycetota; class Actinomycetes; order Kitasatosporales; family Streptomycetaceae; genus Streptomyces; species Streptomyces sp. NPDC045998. Next base: position 101,175 of record NZ_JBWKLJ010000001.1, on the reverse strand, counting down.
GTGTCGCGCGTCCTGAACGGCAACTATCCGGTCGCCGCGGCCACGCGCGAGCGCGTCCTGCGCGCGGTGGAGGAACTCGACTACGTCCTGAACGGTCCGGCCAGCTCGCTGGCCGCCGCCACCTCCGACCTGGTCGGCATCCTCGTCAACGACATCGCCGACCCCTTCTTCGGGATCATGGCGGGAGCGGCGCAGAGCGCGATCGGCGAGGGTGCGCAGGGGCGGGCCGGCGGCGAGAAGCTCGCCGTCGTCTGCAACACCGGCGGCTCGCCCGAGCGCGAGCTGCGCTACCTGACGCTGCTGCAGCGCCAGCGCGCGGCGGCCGTCGTGCTCACCGGCGGCGCGCTGGAGGACCCGGCGCACACGACGGCGATGGCGGCGCGGTTCGCCAAGCTGGCGGACGCGGGCACGCGCGTGGTGCTGTGCGGGCGGCCGCCGATGCCGGAGGGGAGCGGCGGCGAGGCGACCGTGGCCGCGCTGACCTTCGACAACCGGGGCGGGGGGCGGCGGCTCACCGAGCACCTGCTGGCCCTCGGCCACCGGCGGATCGGTTACGTCGCCGGGCCCGCCGACCGCACGACGACCCGGCACCGGCTGGAGGGGCACCGCGAGGCGATGGCCGCGGCGGGGGTGGCGGGCGCCGGCCCGGACCACCTCACCGTGCACGGTTCGTACGACCGCCGCTCCGGCTACGACGCGACGCTGGAACTGCTGCGGCGCGACCCGGACCTGACGGCGGTCGTCGCCGCCAACGACACCGTGGCGCTGGGCGCCTGCGCCGCGCTGCGGGACCGGGGGCTGCGCATCCCCGAGGACGTCTCGGTGGCGGGCTTCGACGACCTCCCCTTCTCGGTGGACGCGGTGCCCGCGCTCACGACCGTACGGCTTCCGCTGTCGGAGGCGGGCGCGCGGGCGGGCCGCCTCGCGGTCGGCGCCGAGGCCGTGCCCCCGGGCGGCATCGCGACGATCGCGGCGGAGCTGATGGTGCGGGCGTCGACGGGGCGGCCCCGGGGGTAGCGCCTCGGTCATAGAAGGGTGGCGAGCGGGTAGGTTCGCGCCCATGAAGTACGCCTTCTCCACGCTCGGTGTCCCCGGGATGCCCGTCGCCGACGTCGTACGCCTCGCCGCCGAGACCGGTTACCACGGTGTCGAACTGCGCGCCCACCCCGAGGAACCGGTCCATCCGGGGTTGCCGGCGCATGAGCGCCGCGCGGTGGTCGAGGAGTTCGCGCGCGGCGGTGTCGAGATCCTCGCCGTCGCCGGATACGCGCGGGTCGCGGCGCCCGGCGACGACGAAGCCGTGTACGAGGAGCTGCACCGGCTGCTGTACCTGGCGGCCGACCTGGGCGCGCCGTTCGTCCGGGTCTTCCCGGGCGGCGGCGACCAGGACCCGGCGGAGGCGGACGCGACGGCCGCGCGGCGGCTGGGCGCGGCGGCGGAGGTCGCGGCGGAACTGGGCGTACGGGTCCTGCTGGAGACCCACGACTCGCACCGCACGGGCGCGGACGTCGCCCGCGTCGTGGGCGCGGTCGGCCACAAGCACGTCGGCGCGCTGTGGGACGTGATGCACCCCTGGCTCGCGGGCGAGCCCCCGGAGGCGACGCACGCGGTCCTCGCACCGTACCTCGGCTACGTCCAGGTCAAGGACATCGCCTCCGCCGAGGACACGACCCCGCTGCCGCTGGGCACCGGGGTGCTGCCGCTCGCGGAGTGCCTGGGCCTGACGCGCGGCCAGGGCTGGGCGTGCTGGGAGTACGAGAAGCGCTGGTACGCCGACGCGCCCGAGCTGCCGCCCCTGCTGGCGGCGGGGCGCGAGCGGCTGGCGGGGCTGGGGTAGGGGGCACCCCAGGCCATACGGAGGAAGCCCTGCTGCGACGAGAGCGGACGCTTGGGCGGTGGCCGATCCTCATGTGCGCCGACCATGGCGGCGCGTTACGGAGACGACGGCCATCAGGGCCGGGGCATCGCGCACCCGGCCGTCATGAACGTCCCCTTCGCGGCCATGGTGCGCGGGTGACCACTACGCTCGCGCCCCATGAGCAGCTCCTCGACGCACAGCACCGCGCCGGACGCCTCGGTCGTCGTCGCCCGTGACGACAAGGGACTCGTCGCCCTGCTGAGCGCGGACTTCCCGGCGCATGGCGGCGAGTACCTCTTCCTTCCCGGTGGACGCCGCGAAGAAGGAGAGACTCCCGACGAATGCGCGCGACGCGAGCTGCGGGAAGAGGCGGGCATCACCGCCTCCTCGTGGCGTTCTCTCGGCTCGTACGCCATCACTCTCGGCTCCACGGCCCGCGTCCATCTGTTCGAGGCACAGGGCCTGACCCTCGGCGCGCAGCAGCTCACCGCGACCGAAGGGGACTTCAAGCTGTCCTGGTGGCGCCTGCAGGAGGCCATCGACGCGGCCGTGACCGGTCGTTTCCTCCTGCCGGCCGGGCCGCTCGCCCTCATGCTCGCCGCCCGTCGGGGCGTATAAGCCGCGCGGCCGCGCCGGGGGCTTTGTCGCGCGCTGCCGTCACGGTTCTTGACCTGGCAGTTACTTTCCGGCTAAGCGTGACTCCTTGGCAGTTTCCTTCACCGCCCCCCACTCCCCCTCTGCACGGCCGGAAGGAGCACCAGTGCACCACCGCGCCACCACCTCGAGACGTACCCTTCTCACCGTCACCGCCGCCGCGGCGGCCGCCGCCGCCACCGGGGTGGCCACCCCCGCGCGGGCCGCCGACGACCGGCGCCTCCAGCAGCTCGTCGCGCGCATGAGCCTGGAGGAGAAGGTCGGCCAGCTCTTCGTCTCGCGCGTGTACGGGCACTCCGCCACCGCGCCGGACCCGGCCGACGTCGACGCGAACCTCAAGGAGATCGGCGTGCGCACCGCCGCCGAGCTCGTCGAGCGGTACCACGTCGGCGGCGTCATCTACTTCACCTGGGCGCACAACACCCGCGACCCGCACCAGATCGCCGACCTGTCCAACGGCATCCAGCGCGCCGGGCTCGCGCAGCCCACGCCCGTACCGCTCCTCATCTCCACCGACCAGGAGCACGGTGTCGTCGCCCGGATAGGGGAACCCGCCACCCTGCTGCCCGGCGCGATGGCGCTCGGCGCGGGCGGGTCCCGCTCCGACGCCCGGCGGGCCGCGCGCGTCGGGGCACGGGAGCTCGCCGCGATGGGCATCCGGCAGAACTACGCGCCCGTCGCCGACGTCAACGTCAACCCCGCCAACCCCGTCATCGGCGTCCGCTCCTTCGGCGCCGACCCCGAGGCCGTGGCCGAGCTGGTCGCCGCCCAGGTGAAGGGGTATCAGCGGGCCGGGGTCGCGGCCACCTCCAAGCACTTCCCCGGCCACGGCGACACCGAGGTCGACAGCCACTACGGGCTGCCGAGGATCGGCCACACCCGCGAGCAGTGGGAGAAGCTGGACGCGCCGCCGTTCCGGGCGGCCATCGCCGCCGGCATCGACTCGATCATGACGGCGCACATCGTGGTCCCGGCGCTCGACCCGGCCGAGGACCCCGCGACCCTCTCCCACCCCATCCTCACCGGCATCCTGCGCGAGCGCCTCGGCTACGACGGCGTGGTCGTGACCGACTCGCTCGGCATGGAGGGCGTCCGCACCAAGTACGGCGACGCCCGCGTGCCCGTCCTCGCGCTGAAGGCGGGCTGCGACCAGCTGCTCAACCCGCCGCACCTCCCCACCGCCTGGAACGCCGTCCTCAAGGCCGTACAGAGCGGCGAGATCAGCGAAGCCCGTATCGACGAATCGATTCTGCGCATCCTGCGCCTCAAGGCGAAGCTCGACCTCTTCCGCGAGCCGTACGTCACCCACGAGGGCGTGGACCGCACCGTCGGCTCCCCCCTCCACCTCGCCACCGCCGACCGGATCGCGGAACGGACGACGACGCTCCTCCTCAACGAGGGCGGCCTGCTGCCGCTCGACCGCCGCGAGCGGCCCCACCTGCTCGTCGTCGGTGCCGACCCGGCGTCCCCCTCCGGCACCACGGGGCCGCCGACCGCCACCCTCGCCGCCGCTCTCACGGAGCTGGGCTTCACGGCGTCGGTCCTCTCCACCGGCACGGCGCCCTCCACCGCGAAGATCGACGAGGCGGTGGCGGCATCGGCCGGCAAGGACGCGATCGTCGTGGGCACGTACAACGTGTCGGCCACCAGCAGCCAGCGCACGCTGGTGTCCCGGCTCGCCGCGACCGGTGTCCCAGTGGTCACGGTCGCCCTGCGCAACCCGTACGACATCGCACGCCTCAGCGGCCAGCGCGCCACCCTCGCCGCGTACTCCTGGACCGACGTCGAACTGCGCGCCGCCGCGCGGGTCATCGCCGGCCGGGCGCGGCCCGGGGGGCGGCTGCCGGTGCCCGTGCAGCGTGCCGACGACCCGGCGCAGGTGCTGTACCCGATGGGCTACGGCCTGACGTACTGAACGCGGCGGCCGGGCGGGACCACGCCCCGCCCGGCCGCCACCACCCCGTCCTACGGCCGCAGCGTCTGCTCCCGCACGAGCGTGCGCTTGTCCAGGCCCGGGACCGTGCGGACCGGCGCCGGGGCGACGCCCGCCCACGCCTGGATCCGTGCCGTGGCCTTCACCCGCTCGGCCTCGACCAGAGCGGAGACGCTCGCCCCGTGGTTGGCGCCGGGCGCCGCGAAGACGTAGCTGTCGCGGGCGCCCCGGTCGACCCGGAACCGCTCCGCGCCCCACGGGTCGTTGGCGCCGTACACGAAGAGCATCCCCCGCGCCCGCGTGCGCACCCAGGTGTCGACGTCCCGCATCGCCCACGCCTGGAAGCGGGGCAGCGGGACGTCACGCGGGACGAAGGCGCGGGCGGGCTGGTAGCCGTACCGCGTCAGCCCCTTGAGGTGGTCCATCCGCAGGCTCGGCGAACCGAGCTGGGTCGCGGCCTGGTAGTAGTACGGGACCGCCCACTCCAGGCCCTGGTCGGTGTAGTACGACCAGCCCGAGTAGCCGTCGATGGTGTCGTAGACGGTCTGGTCGGAGGCGGTGGCGGCGTCCGGGATGTCGGCGCACTCGGCCTCGGTGTGGTACTGCCAGAAGCCCCAGACGAAGTCGAGGACGACCGCTTCGTACGCCTTGTCGAGGCTGCCGACGGTGGTGAACGTCGCGCCCGTCTCCTCCGCCCACGCGCGGTACTTCTTCTGCAGCGGCTCCCGGCGCACCAGCGCCTCGCGCTGCATGGCGTTGAGCCGGTCGCGGCACTCCTGCGTCCCGACGGTCGCGAAGAACCGGTCGTACGCCGAGTCCTCCTTCTCCACCACGTCGTTGGGCGCGACGTACGCGACGACGCCGTCCATGTCCCGGGGGTAGAAGCGCTCGTAGTACGTCGCCGTCATGCCGCCCTTCGACACGCCGGTGGCCAGCCACTTGCGGTCGTACAGCGGCTTCAGCGCGGCGAAGATCCTGTGCTGGTCGGAGGCCGCCTGCCAGATGTCCAGCTTCGACCAGTCGGCCGGCTCGGGGCGGGACGGGCGGAAGAAGCGGTACTCCATGGCGACCTGGTTGCCGTCGACGATGGCCGCCGGCTCGCTGCGCCAGGGGCGGGTGCCGAGCTCGTACCCGCTCGTGTAGAAGACGGTGGGGCGTGCGGTGTCCTTGTGCAGCACGGTGACGCGCTGCTGGAAGGTTCCGCGGGCCGGGTCGCGGTGGTCGACCGGCTGGGTGTAGCCGAGGACGAAGAAGCGGTAGCCGGGGTAGGGCTTCTCCTCCAGCAGGGTCATCCCGGGGATCGCCAGGATGCGGTCCTTGATGTCCCTGTCCTTGTCGGCCGGTACGACGGCGGTGGCCGTGGCCGTACCGGTCGCGCTCACGGTGCCTATGAGCACCACGAGCGACAGCAGCCATCTGAGCGCCTTACGCATGCACCCTCCACTTGGGTCACGGTGGTCGCCCGTGAACCTAGCGGGGTCAACACCGCCGCCACCAGAGGCGGTTACCCGCTCAGCACAGGATCCAGCCGGTGTTCCCACCTTTGCCGGCGACCGTGCCGGACGCGCGGACGCAGCGGTTGAGGGCGTACACCGTCACGGGGCCGGCCTGCTGGGTGAAGCGTCCCTTGTCGATCGCCGCACGGCCACCGCGCGCCTGGATGGAGACGAACATGGCGCGGCGCACGCCCGGCTTCCTGGCGACGGTCACGGCGCACGCGTACTGGCGGCTCTTGTAGATCCTCAGCTCTCCGGTCGAGAACGGCACGGTCTTGACGAGCCGTCCGGAGCAGGCCGCGGCGGCTTCCGCGGGGGCGCTGTGCCCGGCGAGGGTGAGGGCGCTCACGGCGACGAGCACCGCGAGGACGTGCGTGAACAGTCGCCTAGTCGCCCCGGCCGCGGCCGTCGCACCACCGAACACCCTTGCACTCCTTCGCCTCGTGAGCGTACATGCGTACGACGCACGAGGACGCCGCTCGGTTGCGCGGTGCCTTTCCCCCACCCCTCCCCTTCCCGTAACCGGGGGCTCCGCCCCCACACCCCGGAGCGCGGCAGCTTCGCGCCGCGGGGCTTGTGCACCAGGCGCTGGCCGGCGAGGGACGTACGCGGGGCGTGCCGACGGGCACGCCCATCGGGCCAGGGAACGGCCTCAAGCCACCCACCGGGGGTTGCACGCACCGACGGCGCGAGGGACCACCGTCGCGAGGGGGACGGGGGTGGAGCGTGGGGGGTGGTCGGACGTCAAACGACTGAACACGCGCGAAGCGCGGTGAACGAGAGTCCGACCACCCCCCACCGGAACCCCCGGCACCCGCCCCACGCCCACCGGCGCAAGCCATAGCGCACCGCAAACCAGCCACCGGCGGCAGCCACCCTCACGCCACCAGCGGCGCCTCCCCCACGAACGTCGCCCACAGCCGGGCGTACCGCCCGCCCCTCGCCAGGAGCTCCTCGTGGGTGCCGTCCTCCGCCACGCGGCCGTGGTCCATGACGATCACGCGGTCCGCGCGGGCCGCCGTGGTGAGCCGGTGCGCGACCACCAGGGTGGTGCGGCGCCCGGCCAGGCGGTCGGTCGCGGCGTTGACCTGGGCCTCCGTCGCGAGGTCCAGCGCCGCCGTCGCCTCGTCGAGGAGGAGGACGTCCGGGTCGACGAGCTCGGCCCGGGCGAGAGCGATCAGCTGGCGCTGGCCGGCCGAGAGGTTGCGGCCGCGCTCGGCGACCTCGTGGAGGTAGCCGCCGTCGAGCGTGGCGATCATGTCGTGCGCGCCGACGGCCCGCGCCGCCGCCTCGACCTCCGCGTCGCTCGCCCCGGGGCGCCCGTACGCGATGGCGTCGCGGACGGTGCCCGGGAAGAGGTACGCCTCCTGGGGGACGACGCCGAGGCGGTGGCGGTACGCGGTGAGGTCGAGCTCGCGCAGGTCGGTGCCGTCGACGGTGACGCGGCCGGCGGTCGGGTCGTAGAAGCGGGCGACGAGCTTGACGAGCGTCGACTTGCCGGCGCCGGTCTCGCCGACGAAGGCGACGGTCTGACCGGCGGGGATGCGCAGGTCGACCCCCGCCAGCGCCTCCTCCTCGTCCCCGTAGGCGAAGGAGACCTTCTCGAAGGCGATCTCGCCGCGCAGCGCGCTCACGGAACGCGGCCGCGCGGGCGCGGCCGTCGAGGTCGGCTCCCGCAGCAGCTCCTGAATGCGGCCGAGGGAGACCGTCGCCTGCTGGTAGCCGTCGAAGACCTGCGACAGCTGCTGCACGGGCGCGAAGAAGAGGTCGATGTAGAGGAGGTACGCGACGAGGGCGCCGGTGGTGAGGGTGCCCGCCTCGACGCGGCCCGCGCCCACGATGAGGACGGCCGCCGCGGCGACGGACGACAGCAGCTGCACGAAGGGGAAGTAGATCGAGATCAGCCACTGGCCCCGGACGCGCGCCTCGCGGTACTCCGAGCTGCGCTCGGCGAAGCGCGCCGCGCCCGCGCGCTCGCGCCGGAACGCCTGCACGATCCGCAGCCCGGACACCGACTCCTGGAGGTCGCCGTTGACGCCGCTGATCCGCTCGCGCGCCAGCTCGTACGCCTTGACGCTCGACCGGCGGAAGAACACCGTCCCGACGACGAGCACCGGCAGGGTGGCGAAGACGACGAGGGCCAGCTGGAGGTCGATCACGACGAGGGCGACCATGATGCCGAAGAAGGTCACCACGGAGACGAAGGCGGTGACGAGTCCGGTCTGGAGGAACGTCGACAGGGCGTCGACGTCGGTCGTCATGCGGGTCATGATGCGGCCGGTCAGCTCGCGCTCGTAGTAGTCGAGCCCGAGCCGCTGCAGCTGCGCGAAGATCTTCAGGCGCAGCGCGTACAGCACCCGCTCACCGGTGCGGCCGGTCATGCGGATCTCGCCGGTCTGCGCCACCCACTGCACGACGACGGTCAGCAGCCCGAGGGCCGACGCGGCCCACACCGCGCCGAGGGCGAGCCGCTCGACGCCTTCGTCGATGCCGTGCCGGATGAGAACGGGCAGCAGCAGGCCCGCGCCCGCGTCGAGCGCGACGAGCCCGAGGCTGACGAGGAGCGGCAGCCCGAAGCCGCGCAGCAGCCGGCGCAGCCCGTACGACTCCTCGGGCGTGACCGCCCGCGCCTCGTCGATGTCCGGGGTGTCGGCCGCCGGGGGCAGGGCCTCGACCTGGGCGAGCAGCTCGGGCGTGGCGCCGGGGGTCTCGGAGGCGGAGGTGGAGGCGGCACCGACGCCGGCGCCGGCCGCGTCGGCGTCGCGCTCCCACAGGGCGGGCGTGATGCCGCGTTCCGCGTCGAACTCGGCGTCAAGCTCCTCGCGGACGCTGTGGTCCTCGGGGACGTCCACGGGCAGGGCGTGGCCGGGCGAGACGCCGCCGAGCTCGTCGGGGTCGGTGAGCAGCCGCCGGTAGAGCGCGGAGCGCTCCTGGAGCTCGTCGTGGGTGCCGATGTCGGAGAGCCGGCCGTCGTCGAGGACGGCGATCCGGTCGGCGAGGTTCAGGGTGGAGCGGCGGTGGGCGATGAGGAGGGTGGTGCGCCCGGCCATGACGGAGCGCAGCGCCTCGTGGATCTCGTGCTCGACGCGCGCGTCGACGGCCGAGGTGGCGTCGTCGAGGAGCAGCAGCCTCGGGTCGGTGAGGATCGCGCGGGCGAGGGCGATCCGCTGGCGCTGGCCGCCGGAGAGGGTGAGCCCGTGCTCGCCGACCTTGGTGTCGTAGCCGTCGGGGAGCTCGCCGATGAAGCCGTCGGCCTGGGCGGCCCGGGCGGCGGCGCGTATCTCGTCGTCGGTCGCGTCGGGCTTGCCGTAGGCGATGTTCGCGCGGACGGTGTCGGAGAAGAGGAAGCTGTCTTCCGGTACGAGCCCGATGGCGTCCCGCAGGGAGGCGAGGGTCAGCTCGCGCACGTCGTGCCCGCCGACCAGGACGGCGCCGTGCGTCACGTCGTAGAAGCGGGGCAGGAGCAGCGAGACGGTGGACTTGCCGCTGCCGGAGGAGCCCACGACGGCGACGGTCTCGCCGGGCCGGATCTCCAGCGAGAAGCCGTCCAGGACCGGGCGCCCGTCCTCGTAGGCGAAGGACACGTCGTCGAACTCGACGCTCGCGGCCGAGTCCGCCGGGAGCTCCTTCGTGCCGTCCTTCAGGACGGGCTCGGTGTCGATGAGCTCCAGGACGCGCTCGACGCCCGCGCGGGCCTGCTGGCCGACGGTGAGGACCATGGCGAGCATGCGGACGGGTCCGACGAGCTGGGCGAGGTAGGTGGAGAAGGCGACGAAGGTGCCGAGGGTGATCTGGCCGCGGGTGGCGAGCCAGCCGCCGAGCGCCAGCATGGCGACCTGCCCGAGGGCGGGCACGGCCTGGAGCGCCGGGGTGTAGCGGGCGTTCATCTTGATGGTGCGCAGGCGGCCCGCGAAGAGCTTGCGGCTGGCCTCCCGCAGCTTCTGCGTCTCCTGCTCCTCCTGCCCGAAGCCCTTGACCACGCGCACGCCGGACACGGCGCCGTCGACGACGCCCGCGACGTGACCGGCCTGGGCCTGGGCGTACCAGGTGGCGGGGTGCAGGCGGGTGCGGCTGCGCTTGGCGATGAACCACAGGGCGGGGCCGACGGCGATGGCGACGAGGGTGAGGGGGAGGGAGAGCCACGCCATGATGCCGAGGGAGATCAGGAAGAGCAGGATGTTCCCGATCGTCATCGGGAGCATGAAGAGAAGGCCCTGGATGAGCTGGAGGTCGCTGGTGGCGCGGCCGACGACCTGCCCGGTGGACAGCTGGTCCTGACGCCGCCCGTCGAGCTTCATGATCGTGTCGTACATCTCGGTGCGCAGGTCGTGCTGCACGTCGAGGGCGAGGCGTCCGCCGTAGTAGCGGCGGACGTACGTCAGGGCGTAGACGACGACGGCGGCTCCGATGAGGAGCCCGGTCCATACGGCGAGGGACCGGGTTCCCGAACCGATGACGTCGTCGATGACGATCTTGGTGATCAGCGGGACGACGGCCATGACGGCCATGCCCGCGAGGGACGAACCGAGGGCGAGCACGACGTTGCGCCGGTATCGCCAGGCGTAACCGGCCAGCCGCCGTGCCCATCCTCGTTCCGCGGTCGTGTCCGCCGCCGCCACTGGTGCCTCCCGTTGTCTGTTCCGCCGGAAGCACCAACACGCTGAAATGCGATTTTCATCCCGCCGGGTGGGCGGGTCCCGTCTCCGGTACCGGAGGCATGGCCTCCTGCGGGACGGCGGGCAGCTGGAACGTCTTGCCCATCTTCGACGGCGTCGGGTTGAGGTCGCGGTGGACCACCCTTGAGACGGCCTGGATGGTGTTGATGCCGTCGTTCATCGTCTTGTTGTCGTGCGTGAGGACGGTGATCGAGTAGTTGGCGGTGCTGCTGGAGAAGACGCCGATGCTGTGGACGCGCCAGCCGTGCGTGGCGCGCGACAGCCAGCCGTTCTTGACGTGGACGGTCATGCCGGCGGGCGCGCCCGCGGGGGTGCCCCAGCGCTGCGAGGAGACGACGTTCCGCATGAGCTTGCGCATGTACGAGCGGGAGCTCTCGGTCAGCACGGTGTTCCGTACGGAGACCAGGTCGAGCAGCTTGCGCTGGTCACGGGCGGTGATCTGGGTGAGGCCCCAGTAGCCGCCGGAGCCGGGCACGGTCTGGGTCATGCCGGCGGCCCGCAGGAAGGCGTTGATCTTGGTCACGCCGAGCTGCTTCCACAGGGTGCTGGTGGAGGCGTTGTCCGACTTGGTGATCATGGCCGTGGTCAGGTCGACCTCGCGCTGGGTGAGCCCGCGCCCCTGCTTGCCCGCGTCCCACAGCAGGGCGGCGAGGACGGTCGACTTCACGATGCTCGCCGAGTCGAACTTCTGCGTCGGGCGGAGCTCGCAGTGCGTGTTGGTGACGCGGTCGTGCACGACGACGGCCGTCATGGAGGTGCGGCCCTTGAGGGCCGCGGCGATGTCCTGGGACAGCTTGGCGGCCAGTCCGGACTTGCCGGACGTGCACGTCACGGCCGGGGGCGCGGCGCTCGCGGGCGTCGCCGTGGCGACGACGGGCAGCAGCACCCCGAGGGCGAGGGCGGCGCGGAGCGCGCCGCGCCGGGGATGGCGGAATATGGATGTCACGCCTTTCCAGACCCGCGACCGGCCGGAAGGTTGTACGCGATCTACGGCACGGCGCGCCGAAACCGCGTTCCCGCGCGCCTCGTGAGGGGTAGTCAGTCCCGGCGGCCATCGAGGGAAACGGGACGGGGGACGGCCATGTCGGGTGGTGAGCGGAGGGCTCCGTACCTCTGCGGCCAGTTGTACGCGACGCTGGAGGCGCTGAGCGTCATCGGCACGGGCGGCGAGGGGATGGCGCGCCCGGAAGAGGTCCGCAAGGCCATGCAGCCGCCGCGGACCGTGCTGCTACGCCACCTGCGGGCGGTGGGCGAGCACCTGCACCTCGCGGTACGGCGGAGCCCCGCCCACGCGGAGGCCGCCGCCGAGGTCTTCGCCGCGATACCCGGGTTCGTCCCGGCCGGCGGCCTGCCCGCCGGCAACCTCGGCGTGGCGGAGGCCGCCGAGTTCACCGCCGGTTACGAGACCCAGCGGGCGCTCTACGAGGAGAAGCACGGGCCCCTCATGAACCGTCCGCGGCCGGTGCCGTGAGGTGCGTCGGCGCGAACATGCGCAGGACCGCCGGGAGGACGACCACCGAAGGGCCGGGCGTGGCGAGGGAGGCGGCGAGGTCCTCGCGCAGCGCGTCCGGCGTCGTACGGATCGCCGGGACGCCGAAGGACCCGGCGAGGGCGACGAAGTCCGGGCGGGCCAGTTCGGTGCCGGTGGCCCGGCCGAAGGCGTCCGTCATGTACTCGCGCAGGATGCCGTAGCCGCCGTCGTCGACGATGAGCCAGGTGACGTCGAGGCCGTACTGCTTCGCCGTCGCGAGCTCGGCGAGGGAGTACATGGCGCCGCCGTCGCCGGAGACGGCCAGGACCGGGGTGGTGGGGTCGGCGAACGCCGCGCCGAGCGCGGCCGGGAAGGCGTAGCCGAGGCCGCCCGCGCCCTGGGCGGAGTGCATGGTGTTGGGGCGGCGGGCGTCGAAGGCGGACCAGGCCCAGTAGGCGAGGATCGTCATGTCCCAGAAGCTGGGCGCGTCGTCCGGCAGGGCCTCGCGCACGGCGGCGAGCACCCGCTGCTCCAGCGTCAGGTCCTGGGCCGCGAGCCGGTCGCGTACCTTGCCCAGCACCGTGCGGACGCGCTCGGCGGCGCCGGTGTCCTCACGCGGCGGAACCGCCTCCAGCGTCTCCAGCAGGGCGGAGAGCGCGAGCCGCGCGTCGGCGTGGATGCCGAGGGCCGGGTGGTTGGACTCCAGCTTGCCGAGGTCGGCCTCGATCTGGACGACGCGGCCGCGCGGGGCGAAGGTGTGGTAGTTCGAGGAGAGCTCGCCGAGCCCGGAGCCGACGACCAGCAGGACGTCGGCGTCCTCCAGGAACTCCGTCGTGTGGCGGTCCTCCAGCCAGGACTGGAGGGACAGCGGGTGGGTCCAGGGGAAGGCGCCCTTGCCGCCGAAGGTCGTCACCACCGGCGCCTTGAGCCGCTCCGCCAGGGCCCGCAGCTTGCCAGACGCGTCGGAGCGCACGACTCCGCCGCCCGCGATGATCGCGGGCCGCTCGGCGTGCGCCAGCAGGTGCGCGGCGACGGCGGTGAGCTCGGGGCGGGGCACCAGCTCGTCGGGAAAGGCGTCCGGGGCGGTGACGACCGGGAGGAGGGTCTCGGCGGCCAGCACGTCCTGCGGGATCTCGACCCAGACGGGCCCGTGCGGCGCGGTCAGCGCGGAGCGCCACGCGGCGGCGACGGCCGACGGGATCTGCGACACCGTACGGACGGTGTGCACGGACTTCACGACGTCGCGGAAGGAGGCCTGCTGGTCGCGCAGCTCGTGCAGGTGGCCGCGGCGGCCCCCGCCGAGCCCGGCCACCGGCACCTGGCTGGCGAGGGCGACCACGGGCGCGCTGGCCGCGGCGGCCTCCTGGAGCGCGGCGAGCGACAGCAGGGCGCCCGGCCCGGTGGACAGCAGCAGCGGCGCGGCCTCACCGGTGATCCTGCCGTACGCGTCGGCGGCGAACCCCGCGTTGTTCTCGGTGCGCAGGCCCACGTACCGGAGCGTCGAGCGGCCCACCGCGTCGAACAGGGCGAGCGCGTGCTGGCCGGGCAGGCCGAAGACCGTGGTGGCCCCGAGCCCCGCCAGCGTCTCCACGACGAGGTCGCCGCCGGTGCGGCCGGGCGGAGGGTTGAGGGCGGCGGCCGTCTGCGCGGCGGTGGGCCTCAGCACCAGGTCGTGGTCGTGCGTCACGCGTGTGGTCCCTCTTTTTTGGGGGCTCGGTTCGGCTCCGGGGCGCCTCAGTCGGTGTCGACGGTCGATCGTGCTCGGTTCCTCGTTCCTCGGAACCTCCGCGCTCCCCCTACCTTCGGCGGGGGGACCCCCATCCCTTTCGACACCGCCGCGCCCCTTCGCCTCACTCGCCTCTGGTTTCCCGGGCGACGGCAGAGGTCCCCGGGGTCCCGGTGGAGGCCCCGCGGGTCACCGGGGCCCGGGGGAACGGTACCGGGACGCCCGGGGGAGGGTCAGGCGCGGGCCGCGGCGATCTGGCGGGACATGATCGTCGTCAGCTCGTACGCCGTGTGGGAGGCGGCGACGGAGGTGATCTCGGCGTGGTCGTACGCCGGGGCGACCTCGACGACGTCGGCCGAGACGAGGTTGCAGGAGGACAGGCCACGCAGGATCTCCAGCAGCTCGCGGGAGGTCATACCGCCCGCCTCGGGGGTGCCGGTGCCGGGGGCGTGGGCCGGGTCGAGGCAGTCGATGTCGATGGAGATGTACAGCGGGCGGTCGCCGATGCGCTGGCGCAGCTGGTCGGCGATCTCGTCGGCGCCGCGGCGGTAGACGTCGGCGGAGGTGACGATGCCGAAGCCCATCTTCTCGTCGTCGGTCAGGTCCTGCTTGCCGTACAGCGGGCCGCGGGTGCCCACGTGGGAGAGCGCCTCGGTGTCGAGGATGCCCTCCTCGACGGCCCGGCGGAACGGCGTGCCGTGCGTGTACTCGGCGCCGAAGTAGGTGTCCCACGTGTCGAGGTGGGCGTCGAAGTGGAGCAGGGCGACGGGGCCGTGCTTCTTGGCGACCGAGCGCAGCAGGGGCAGCGCGATGGTGTGGTCGCCGCCCAGCGTCATCAGGCGGGCGCCGGTGGAGAGCAGGTCGTCGGCGGCGGCCTCGACCGTCTCGACGGCCTCGTTGATGTTGAAGGGGTTCACGGCGATGTCGCCGCCGTCCGCGACCTGCGCGAGCGCGAAGGGCGAGGCGTCCTGGGCCGGGTTGTACGGGCGCAGCAGGCGCGAGGCCTCGCGGATGGCGTTGCCGCCGAAGCGGGCGCCGGGGCGGTACGACACGCCGGAGTCGAAGGGCACGCCGATGACGGCGACGTCGGCGGTGCCGACCTCGTCGAGCCGCGGCAGCCGCGCGAACGTCGCGGGTCCGGCGTACCGCGGGACGCGGGACGAGTCGATGGGGCCGCGCGGCGTCTCGGGGGTGCTGCTGGTCATGATCGGTCGCCTTCTGCCTTCGGTTCGGACTGCGGAGGTTCGGAGGTGCGGATTTCGTACTCCTGGACCCGACAGTAGGTGGCTGGGAAGCCCGACAGAAGTGTACGTTTCCTCCACTACCCCACTTCTCGATGGAGGAAGTGTCCATGCCCGAGGCGACACCGGCGCCGGCCCCGCCCGGGCCGGTCATCCCCCTCTCGGCGCTCCTCGCCCGCGAGGACCTGGGCCTGCGGCTGATCGCCGGGTCGCCGGATGCGGAGCTGCACTGGGTGCACCCCTCGGAGATGGCCGATCCGTACCCGTATCTGCTCGGCGGCGAGCTGCTGCTGACGGCGGGCGTGCAGCTGACGGACCCCGAGCGGTACGTCGCGCGCGTGGTCGCGGCGGGCGCGGCGGCGCTGGGCTTCGGTGTGACGCCGGTCTACGACACGGTGCCGGAGGCCCTGGTCGTGGCCTGCGCCCGGCACGGGCTGCCGCTGCTGGAGGTGCCGCCGAGGACGCCGTTCGCGGCGGTGGGGCGCGCGGTGTGGCGGCTCATGGCGCAGGCGCGCCACCACGAGCTGCGGCGCGTGACGGAGGCGCAGCAGTCGCTCGCGACCGCGGCGGCGCGGCCGGACCCGGTACCGGCGGTGCTGCACGCGCTGGCGTCCCGCCTGTCGGGCCGCGCCGCCCTGTACGCGCCGGACGGCACGGAATACGCGGCGGCCGGGCGGCCCGTGGAGCCGGGGGCCCGGGAGGCGCTGGTGCGCCTGGTCGGTGTGGTGCGGGCCGGCCCGCGGGCGCCGGCGTCGGCGACCGACACCTCGGGCGGGGCCCACCTGTCCGCGTACGCCCTCGGCGGCGACCTGCGCCTGACGCTGGCGCTCGCCACCGCGCGCCGCGAACCGGGCGACCACACGATCGCGGGCGTGGCGGTGGTGCTGCTGTCGCTGCTGACCGCTCCGCACCAGGGCGCCGACGAGGCCGCGCGCTCGACCGCCCTGGTGCGCCTGCTGCTGGGCGCCGCGCCCGCCGAGGTGGCCCCGCTGCTCGGCGAGGCCCCCTGGACCGTGGTGCACGCGCGCGGCGAGGGCCCGCCGCCGCCGCTGGGCACGCCGCTGCTGGACCTCGGGGAGCCGGGCGCCGTACGGGCCCTGCTGCCCGCCGGCCGGGAGCCGTCGCCGCACCCGGGCTGGACGCTCGGGGTCAGCGCCCCGGCCGCCCCCGACGCGCTCGGCGACGCTGACCTCCAGGCCGCCCGCGCCCTGCGCCGCGCCGAGGCCGGGCACGTACCGCTGGCGCGGCACCACCGGGAGGCGGGCCTGGCCGGGCTGATGGCGCCCGAGGAGGCGGCGGCGTACGCCCGCGACCTGCTGCACCCGCTGACGGAGTCCCTGGCCGAGACCCTGCGCACCTGGCTGTCGCTGCACGGCAGCTGGGACCGTACGGCCACGGCGCTCGGGGTGCACCGCAACACCGTGCGGCAGCGGATCGCGCGGTGCGCGGCGCTGCTGGAGGCGGACCTGGACGACGCGGAGGTGCGGATGGAGCTCTGGTTCGCGCTGCGGTGGCTGTGAGCCGTTGTGACATGAACGGCCCTGGACAGCAGGGCGCTGGCCGCAGGGGCGTCAAGAGCGCCCCGCGGCCTTAGGCGATGTCCCCCATCCACATGCGCCGTCCCAGCTCGTCGAGTTCCGCCTTGCGCTCCTCGTACTCGGGGAGGGCCCGGCCGAGCAGCGCCCAGAAGTCCGGGCCGTGGCCGTGGATCCTGACGTGGGCGAGCTCATGGGCGACGACGTAGTCCACCAAGTGCATGGGGAGCTGGAACAGCGGCCAACCAAGGTTCATCCGCCCCTTCTCCCGATCGCCGGGTCCGGGCCGGTAGCTGCCCCAGCGTCCACCGAGATCGGACACGACCAGGGCGGGCTCGGGCACTCCCATCCGGGCTGCCCACGGCTGAAGGCGCCCCCCGGCCCACCGCCGCCCGGCTCGGCAGTACCAGGAGGCGAGCGCTGTCCGCCCCAGCGCAGGGTCGGCGGCCTGCGCCGCACTGAGAGCGAGCCGCCCTGCGATCAGCCGCACCGGGGCCTCCACGGCGCACTCCTCGTCGATGGTGAGCCGGTACGTACGTCCCAGGTAGCGGAAGACCTCACCTTCCACGAGACGCTTCGGTGGGGTCAGGGGGCGGGTCCGTTCGCGGAGTGCCACCTTGTCCGCTACCCAGGACCGGTGTGCCCGGACGAAGTCCGCCGCGTCGGCCGCGGGACGCCCTTGCGGCGCGTGCAGTGTGACCTCGGCGTCCAGCTCCACGGTGAGCGCGAACCGTTTCCGCCGGGGGCTGACGCGTACGGCCAGCACCAGACCGTCAACGGCGAGCCGGTCGCCCTCGGCGAGGGCGGCCGGTGAGGCGGGGTCGATGGTGGAGGCGGTCACTCCGCCTATTCTCCCCTCAGCCTCGCCCGGAACGAGTCCTGGTTGTCATTGGCGTACGCCGCGAGTCCCTGGGCGAGCGCGCTGAGCGGATCCCATCCCGCGTCGCCCGGCAGCATCCCGTGGTGGAGAAGCGCGGTCTCGATTTCACCGGCGAGAAGAGTGATGTCCTGGTCCTGGCCCTGGTAGGACTTCTTGCCCATGACTCGGGCCGCCGTCTCGCACACCGCTTCGGCCACGGCCCGCAGGTCCGCCCCGCTCGTGTCGATGTCCGGGTTCTCCACCGCGTCCCTGTCCAGAAGGCGGTACACCACCTGCTCCAGCCGGGTGAGTCCCGCCAGCCTCGGATCTTCCTCGGTCTCCCGGCGCACCTGTTCGAAGAGCGGTCCGAACTCCTGGATCTGGTCCTCGAACCGGCCGGGCATCTCGCGCAGGATCTCCTCCAGCCGCTGCGAGAGCCTGGCGTACTTCTCCGGGTCCTCCCGCTTCACCCGCTCCTCCAGGTGGAAGCGCAGGGCATGCCCCATCTCGGCCGCCGCCTCGCGCGCGGGCATGGCTCGCACCTTCTCGTCGAACAACGGCGACGCCAGGGACACGGGGGCGATCACCTGGTCGATCTCCGGGCCTTCCAGGTGCTCGGCGATCAGCGAGCGCACCTTGCGTCCGTACATGCGCATGGTGAAGGCGCCCCCCGCCGCATCGCGGTGGAGAGTACGAATCCGCTTCTGGAGCAGCCCCCAGCGGCGGGCCTCGCCCACGTAGTCCAGGCCGCGCTCGTGCGGAAGGACCCGCTCCAGTGTGGCGAGGAACTCGTGCAGGACCTGATCGAAGTCCTGGCGGACGGTCTCGTCGTCGAAGGCCAGGGCGGCGGACCGCACGGCGGCGAAGTCGACGAGGTCGGCGTCGATGACACCGGCGTGGTCCCGGAGGTACCGGCGCACCTCCTCCGCCGCCGGTTCCAGAGCTTCGATCTCCACGGACATGCTGCGCATCGTGTCGTCGACGTCGGCCTTCTTGTAGTCGGCGAGCGCGCTGGTCAGGTGCTCGAAGACCCCGTAGTAGTCGACGACGTACCCGATCTCCTTGCCCGGCATGGGCCGGTTCACCCGGGCCACGGCCTGCAGCAGCTCGGCGTCCCGGATCGGCCGGTCAAGGTAGAGCGCCTGCTCACGCGGGGCGTCGAAGCCCGTGAGGAGCATGGACTTGACGATCAGGAAGGCGATGGGGCTCTCGGGGTGTACGGGGTCGGGTTCGGTGTTCGGCTTCCCGGCCTGGTCCGCGTCGTCCTGGGACCACGGGTTGCCGCCGGTCTCCGTCGGGGCTTGGGGCTCGTTCGCCGGGGCGTGGAAGGGCGTGGTGACGACCCAGTCGGGCTCTGGCGGCAGTACGGGGAACGCCTTGTGGAACCGCTCGATGTACGCGGCCTGCCGCACCGGGTCCGTCCAGTGCAGCCACTCGCGCCGCTTGCGCTCCTTGCCGGGCGAGACGACCGGCACGAAGTCGATCCGCCGCAGCAGCGACCGGAACGGATACGCCTGGAAGAGGTACCGGGTCCGCCGGTCCATCTGCTCGATCGGCGTCCCGGCGACCGACTCCGGACGGAACTCGGCCAGCTCGACCAGCAGGGCGTCCCGCGCCGCCCGCAGCGCGTGGTGGTACTCGACGGCCGCCTTCCGGCTGACCGCCGCGACCTGCGCCTTGAAGCCGCCGCCCGGTAGCACCGTGGTCACCCAGTGCTCCAGCATGTCCTCGGCCTTGGCACGGATCATCGGCGTCGACTCGGCGACGTCCCTCTCCGTGGGCCACCGGTGGAGCAGCTCACGCCGCTCCTCCTCACTGCGGTCCTTGATGAGGTCCTCGAAGCGCCGGTCCAGGCCCTCCTGGTCGAGGACCGTCCCCTCACCCGTGCGGCCCTCGTAGCGGATACGGACGACCACGCCGTCATGCTCGGCGTCCGCCATGCGGTACTCGTCCAGAAACCCCCGGTCGGGGCCGCCGCTGAAGATCCGGCGCGTGTCCTCGGCCTTACCGGTCATGATGGGGGTGCCGGTGAAACCGATCTTCGCCGCGTTGGGGATCGCCTTGCGCAGGGCGGCGTGCAGCAGCTTCGTGTGCGACCGGTGCGCCTCGTCGACGAGGACGAGAATGTCGGGCGAGGTGTTGCACTCGGGGAAGTTCGGCACCGGCGGCAGTTTCGCCGCGCGCCGCTCTCGCCGGGACTTCTCCGCCTCGTCGTACTCGGCGGCGAAGTCCCGGTCGTCGCCGTCCTCCTCGGCCTCGGCAGCGAAGGTGAAGCCGCCGGCCCCGTACTTCTGGATCATCGCGAACACGACCCGCCGACCGCCGTCCCGCAGCAGCCCCTCCATCTGGGCCGCGTTCTTGGCGGTCTCCACCTCGGACTCGCTCAGCCGCAGGGTGCCGGCGAGCTGTTCCTGCAACTGCGTCCGGTCGGTGACGACGACCACCATGAACTCGCTGAGCCGGTGGTGCAGATGCATCCGGCGGACGAGGAACGTCATGGTGAGGCTCTTGCCGGAGCCCTGGGTGTGCCAGATGACACCCCCTCGCTCGTCTTCGAGGACGGGTCCGCCGCGTGCCTTGCCAGTGAGCAGCTTGTGGACCGCCTTCTCGGCGGCCCGGTACTGCTGGTGCCGGGCGACGGCCTTGACCATCCGGGCGCCGCCCGCCTCGGTCGGTACGGTCATCGGGATGACGTAGTGCCGGACGATCCTGAGCAGTGCCGCCGGGCGCAGGACGACGCCCACCAGCTTGTGGCGCTCGTTGAGCTTGCCGACTCCGTCGGGGAGGTCGGCGATGAGCGCCGCCGGGTCCTCCGGCTCGACGCTCCGCCACGGGTGGAAGTGCTCCGGGGTGGAGGTGATCGTGCCGAGATAGGCGGTCTCCGCCGTCGCGGCCACGAGCAGCTGCACCGTACGGAAGAGTTCCGGGACTCCGGCGGGCAGCAGCCCGGCGGGGCCCCGCTCGTCATCGGGGAGTGGCGATCCGGCGTAGTGCCGCAGATCGAGGACCGCGCTGCGGATCGGGTCGGCGAGCTCAGAGCTCTTGCACTCGACGGCGACCAGCGGAATGCCGTTCACGAAGAGGACGATGTCGAGGACCGACACGTCACCGGACCGGTTCCGTACGCGGAGCTGGTCGACGACGGTGAACTCGTTGCGGTCGGCGCGCTCCTCGTGCCACTCGACATACTGGACGGTGGCGGACGGACCGCCGTGCGCGGCGGACGGGTTGAAGAGCGTCAGTCCGCTGAGGAGGAGATCGGTGGCCTCGAGGTTGGCCGCGTCGACACCCTGACCGAGGGAGACCGAGGCAAGTTCGGAGATCGACCGCCTGATATCTGTCAGGTCCATCCACGGCTGGCTGTCGTCGGCCCGGACGTTGATGCGGCGCAGCGCCTTGGTGAGCTGGTGATCGAGGAAGGGCGCTTCAACGTCGAGCGTGCCGACGTCCTTGCCGGGGATGTGCGTCCAGCCCATCGCCTGCAGCTGCGCGACGGTCGGCCGCTCCACCTCGTCCCGCTCGAACTGCATCGCCGCCATGCCCCCACGCCCTCTCGCCCGCCCACCACACCGTGCAGGTGATCCATTCTGCGCGATGGACGGAGGACGGGCGAGAGTTCAGGCCGCCGGACGGCTCCGACTATTCGGGGTGATCGGCGCGAACGGTGTCTCCGACCAGGCGGGCACCCCGGCTCCGTGCGACACGATGCACCTCCCGCAGGGACTCCGACAGACGGGCGACGACGTAGCGGAGTTGCTCGGGCGTCGCCGAACGGTCACTCAGCAGGTCCTCGACATGACCGAGGAGATCGGCGGCCATGCCGAGCTGCACGCTCTCGATGTTGTCGGCCACGCGGGAGACGTAGCCCTCGCCGTCACCGAGGAGATAACAGGGCTTCCCCTCGTCACCAGTCCGGGGGAGCAGCCGGGCGGCCTGCGTGGTGTGCCGGATCAAGCCGCGACCTCCCTTCCATGGATGACGCGGGGGCCGGTGTCGATGCCGTGCACGGCGAGCCGGAGGGAACGGCGGCGGCATCGTTGACGCCGGGCCTTGGCCTGAGGCGCTCGCGGGCGAGGAGGTAGGGCCTGACGAGGGGCTGTTGGCGGAGCAGATCACGCACTTGGTTCGCCTCGTGGAGGCGGGGCGCATCCGTGTCCACGTGCTGCCGTTCGGCGTCGGCGCCTACCGGCTGATCCAGGGCACGCTGAGCCTGTTGGAGTTCGAGGACCAGCCGCCCCTCGCCTACTCGGAAGGAAACAGCGATGGCACGGTCCACGACTCACCCGCGCTGGTCACCCGACTCCATAAGGTGCCTACGATCCGCACTGAGCGACGCGCTTTCGCTACAGGAATCGCTCGCTTTCCCGAGAGCAACGGCAAAGGACTACGAAAATCGTGGCTGACTACACCATCCCCGGCAGCTCCGCCCTGCGCGGCGGCTGGCGCAAGTCGTCATATAGCGGTCCCGAGGGAGGCAGCTGCGTCGAGGTCCGGGACGGCTACCCATCCGGCGTGCCGTCCGCGATTCGAAGACCCCGCATGGACCCGCGTTGATCTTCCCATGGTGCCAGCTGGTCATCCTTTGTCCCCAGCATCACGGACACCTTGGCCTGACTCAGGCATTTCCGTTCAGCAGGTCGTCCGCGAGTCCTTGCTTGATGAGTCGCAGGCGCGCCAGCTCCCGTCTCTCGCTCTCCACCTGTGCATCACAGGCACCGACGACGGAGACGAGCCTGGCCTGCTCCTCAGGCGAGACGAGCGGGAAAGCAAGCGCTCCGAAGCGATCTCCACCAAGGTGGGCGATACTCGTGGTCTTCTTCGCGATGCTGGCAAATACGCCGGTTTGAAGCCAGTATTCGAAAACGACCTGCGCATACTCAGGATGCAGCCCCTCCCCCGCACGAAACCTGATCAGGGTGTTCTGAAAGCAGAACTCACCCGCTGCCCTCTTGTAGATGGCGCTACGTCCGACCAGCTCCAGGCTTTGCCCCTCGTTCAAGAGGATGTCGCCAGGACGCAGCCCGTAGGTGAAGCGTTCCCTGGACGAGAACCCCATGGACTTCACGTCCGAGTAGTCGATTACTCCGGCGAGGACATTCGCCACACGCAGGTATGGGAACTGGCCCCCTGCTGCGCGACTCTCGGGTGAAAGTTGCTTCCCCATTCGAATACTTCCGACCTCGCACACAGGGATCGATTCCATGGGGATATCTGCCCGCGCGAGGCGTTCCATGAAGTTCTGCAGGACCCCTTCGCGAAGCTTGAGAAGCTTCGCGATCGAAGCTTGAACGGCGTGCTCCTGCGCCGACATCGCATCGATCACCTCGACGATTCGCCGCTGCTCGTTAAGCGGAGGAAGAAATAGAGGCTGTTCCAGATAGTCCCTGAATTTAAGGTTTACTAGACCTGTGGTCTGCTGCTGGTAACGCCAGATCTCAGGCGATCGGTAAACCTTGACGAGGACCTGCGTCAGAAAATCGGGGTCTACGACATCCAAGTTCGGCCGCATAGCGCGGAAGAAGTTTGAGCAGGCATACACGCGCCCATCAGTCCCCCCCTTATGGAGGGCCACCCTTCCCACAGGGGTCCCGGGGCCTCCACCCGATGCCTCGACGATGAGATCGCCAGCGATCAGCTCCTTTCGAGCCAGCTCTTGCGCAGAAAACACCCTTGGGGCAGGCTTACTGTAGTCAATACGGCCTTCATTATCGATATTCGTCGCCCGGAGCACATGTACATTCGGATTCACAGAGTCCGAAGGACTCTCCCCCCAAGCGCCCGCAAACACCTCATCCAGGACCTTCGACAGGCGTGTCGCAACCCAGCCACTAGTCCTCATAGCCCAGCTCCTTCAGGAATCCACCGAACCGCTCGGTAGCCTTCTCACGCAGGGCCTGAATCTCTCGAAACGAGACAGCGTACTTTTCCACCCAAGCCAAGTATGAATCGCTGAACTCCCGCCGACGCCGCACCACATGCCCCTCCAGCTTCCCCGCCAGGTCGTCGCGCAGCAGCTCAAGGACCACCCGGCGCTCCCCCTCCGGGTCCTCCGCCAACCGCTGCCGCGCCGCGGTCAGCCTCGGCGGGTCCTCCGCCAGCTTGTCGGGGTCTGGCCACGGGGTGAACCAGAACTCCGCCTCAAGCTTCTTGATGCGGGCCGCGGCCTTCGTCCGCTCCTTCTTCACGTGCGCCAGCTCCGCGAGCTGCTCCACGCTCAGCTCGGCCCGCTCCCGTGTGACAGCGTCCTCGTCACCCTCGGTCTCGCCGTCCTCCGAAGCCTCCGGCTCCGCGTTGAGTTCCTTCCAGCGCGCGTCCAGCTCCGCCTTGCGGGCGTCCGCGTCCGCCAGCTCCGTCAGGAACTCGGGGACGATCGCCGCGACCACCTTGTGGTCGTACGCCTGGCGCCGCTCCGCCGCCGTGCGCTTGCGCAGCTTCCGCGTCTTCGGGTCCTGTTCGGGGGCGAGCATCGTCTCGACGTTCTCGACCCAGCCGTCGAGGACTCCGGCGAAGCCGTTCTCCGACAGGGCCAGCAGGTCGTACTTGGCCTCGTACCACCAGCCGGCCACCGCGCCCGCGAGCGCGTACCGGTCGAGGAGGCCGATCCCGCCGAGCCGCTTCACGAACGACTCGATCAGCGAGCCCCGTACGGCCATCAGGGCCGCCTTGCGCTCCGAGGCCGTCAGGTCGGCCAGGCGCTCGTCGGTGGCGGCGACGGCCTCCAGGTGGCGGGCCTCCTCGTCCCACCACTTGGTGAAGGCCGTCCGCAACGCCTCCTCACGGGGGCGCGCCAGCTCCGCCAGCCGGGCCGTGTCCGGGCGCTCGCCCTCCGGGAGGAAGTCGACGTACGCCGGGTCCACCGGGTCCCGCTCCGCGAACAGGTCCTCCAGCCGGATCCCGTACGCGTCGAGCAGGTCCTGCTTCGCCGCGACCTCGGCGCGAGGCATCCCGCCCGTGAGGTGAGCCCGCACGTCTTGTGGCTCCGGCGGGGGCGTGTTGTCGACGTACCGGCGGATGTTGAGGTTGTAGTCGTTCTCCCGCAGTTCCTCGCGGTCGACCCACCGGGCGAAGCCGGGTACGTCCTCCTGCGCGCGAAACGTGGTGACGATCTTCTCCGCGTGCTCGGGGAGAAGTACGTTCTGCGCCCGCTCCGCGTGGTACTCGCGGTCCGCGTTGATGAAGAGGATCTTGCCCTCACGGTCGCGGTCCTTCTTGCCCGGAGGGCGGAGGACCAGGATGCAGGCGGGGATGCCCGTGCCGTAGAAGAGGTTCGGGGCGAGGCCGATGACCGCCTCGATCGCGTCCTTCTCGATCAGCTCGGCGCGGATGTCCCGTTCGCCGCCGCCCCGGAAGAGCACGCCGTGCGGCATGACCGTGATGACCATGCCTCCGCGTCCCTGCTGCTTGGTCATCCAGAGCATGTGCTGGAGGAACATCAGGTCGGCCTTGCCGCGCTCGCTCGTCGCGCCGTACTTCGCCCGCTCCGCCTTGTGCGGGAAGCTCTCGTACGAGTAGTCCATGGAGAACGGCGGATTGCTCAGCACGCCGTCGTAACGGTCGTCGTCCGACTTCGGGACGTGCGCCGGCTCCGACAAGGTGTCGCCGGTCCGCAGGTCGAAGCGGGTGCTGACGCCGTGCAGCACCATGTTCATCGTGGACATGATCCAGGAGCCGCTGTTGGCGTCCTGGCCCGCGAAGAACATGTTCGTGGCGTCGCCGCCGTGCTCCTCCACGTACTCCTTGGCGTGGATGAGCATGCCGCCCGAGCCGACGCAGGGGTCGTAGATGCGCGTGCCGTCCTTGGGGTCGAGCAGCTCGACCATCATCCGGACCACGGCGCGCGGGGTGTAGAACTCGCCGCCCTTCCGGCCGGCCGTGTCGGCGAACTCCTTGATCAGGTACTCGTACGCGGCACCGATCAGGTCCGGGAACTCGAAGTCGTCCGTCCTCAGGCGGACCCGCCCGAAGTGGGCGATCAGCAGCTTCAGCCGCTGGTCGGCGAGCTTGGCCGCGCCGGCCGTGGCGCCCGAGCCGCCGATGCGGTTGAAGTCGAGCTGGTCGAAGAGGCCCTTGAGCTTGGCGTTCTGTCCTTCGAGGGCCTGGAGCGCGGGCCGCAGGTATTCCTCGTTGATGTTGTGGGTGGCTGACGAGATCCTGGCCCAGCGAGCCTTCTCCGGAACGAAGAGGACTCCACTGGTGTTGTAGGGGGTCGGCTTCTCCAGCCAGCCTTCCAAATGTTCCCCGGTCAGGCCCCGTGGCGCGCTCTCCCTGATCCGCTCGCGCGCCGCCTCGAACTCGTCGTTGGCCCGCTTCAGGAACAGCAAGCCGAAGATGTAGTCCTTGTACTCGGAGGCGTCCATCGTGCCGCGGAGGATGTCCGCGGCGGCGAAGAGATGCCGCTCCAACTGCGCGAGCGTGAGCTTGGCCACGTCACCGTCTTCCCTACGAGCCGATACGACCAGGGAACCCTACGGTGATTCGGGGCCGGGGTGATAACCCGGACCCGGACTGTCACCCTCCGTCAGTACGCGGTGATGCCCAGGCCCTCCTCGACGAACTCGTACACATCCGTGTACGGGTCCCGCAGGTCCTTGGCCTTGTGCGCGGGGTGCTGGGCGTTAATCTCCTGGGCTCGCTTCTTCGCGAGGGCGAAACTGCCCTTCGGGATCTGCTCGGGCAGCACGCTCTTGATGTTCTCGGCGTCGTTCGCGAAGGGGAGAAGTTTCACCGCTTCCCGGCAGACACCGCCGAAGGTGCTTTGGACCGGCTTGTGGTGGAGCAGCCGCCAGAGCTCGAAGCAGGGGTGCGAGAAGGCGATCCGCACGCCCGCCTCTTTCGCCAGCTTGAAGGCGTCCGGAATCTGCTCGTGCTGATCCCTGTCAAAAAGGCACCAGACCTCGGGCCAGAACTTCTTGGCGATCTTCGCCTTCTTCGCGGTCCGCGTCTCCTCACGCATCAGCCGCGCCGCCGCCTCGACCAGGATTATGGGCTTGCGCTGCGACCCGGGCGCGGTCGCGTTGGCGATCCGGACCTCGATGCCCGTCACGCGAGCCCGTTCACGCACGATCCGGATGTACTCGGGCTCAGTCACCCGGCCCTCGGTGAAGACATGAACGATCTTGTTCCGTCGCTGTCCCTTGCTCGCGGGGCCCAGCGAGTCCTTTCCCTTCGCGTACGCCATCAGCTGCCGCTCCGCTCCGCCCCGTACGCGCGTTCCCGCTCATTCGCCGCCATCAGTCGCCGCGCGATCTGCCCCTCCAACAAGGCGGGAACGGCTCCGAAAGCCCCGGCCAGGTAGGACTTCATCAGGTCCTCTTCCTCTCCCGGCGAGGCGGCGGTCAGCGGATACAGCTGGGTCGCCCCGTCCTCGTCCTTCTCGGTGAGCCACACCTGCGCGGGCTCAAGGAGCCGACCGCCGCTCGGCGTGGTGAGCACGGACGGGTCGTGGGAGGTGAAGACGAGCTGCGCGCCCTTGGGATTGGCTTGGTGGTCGTGGAAGAGCCTGACGACCTCGGCCGCGAAACGCGGGTGCAGGCTGGCGTCAAGTTCGTCGACGAGCAGTACCGCCCCTTCGTCCAGGGCCAGCAGCAGCGGGCCGAGCAGGGCGAACCATGAGCGGGTGCCGTAGGACTCGTGCCGCCAGTCGAGGGGGACGTCTCCGGCCGCGGACCGGTGGGTGAGCCGGACCTCCGGGCGTCCCTTGCCTCCCTCGATCGTCTCCGCGCCGGTGATACCGAGGTCCGCGACCCGCAGCAGTTCGTTGATACGGCTTGCCCGGGTGCCTGACAGCTGGCGCGTCGTGAACGTCTCCCGTTCCTGGCGCTCCAGCTCGGGGTCGATCAGCCAGAGGTTCCGACGGAACCAGTGGAACAAGGGGGTGAGTTGCGGGTGGTTGTCCGTGCCCGCCGTGGAGAGCACCAGGGCATTCGGACGTGTACGCCGTTCCAGACCGGCGCGGTCCTTCACCCGGGCACCCGGCCAGTCGTAGACCTTGGGGCGCGAGGCGTCACGGTCCAGCCACACCTGCCGGTGACCGCGGGGGTAGCTGTGCAGCCACTCGGCCTCGACCCGCTCGGAGCCCAGCTCGAAGCCGTACGTCCAGCGGATCCCGTCGAGGACGAGATCCACCTCGTAGAAACTCGACTCCGCAGACCCCTTGGCGTCCAGTGCGAAGGGGACGCGGTCCGTGCCGTCGTACGAGGCCCAGTGCGCGTAGGAGTTCTGCACCGCGCTGCTCATGTCCGTCATCGCAGCAAGAACATTCGACTTGCCCGAGGCGTTGGCGCCGAAGATGCCCACCAGGGGGAGCACGCCCACTGAGCCCCCCGCGAGCTCAACGCGCCGCGCGGCGGCGCTCGGATCGTCCTCGGGTACGACGAACGACAGCTCCTGCTCGTCGCGCAGTGACCGCACATTGGCCGTGCGGAATCTCAGCAGCATGCCGGCCCCTCTCCGCCGCCAGCGTAGTAGGTGGGCACGACAGCGGCGCGCCCAGGTTCCGGACGCGCCGCTGCGGAGCTGTGGTGAGCCCTTGGGAGAGCCCCCGGATCAGTGGAGCTTGTTGACGGCGGTCTTCGTCGTGGTGCGGAAGGCGGTCAGCGGGGCGTCCTTGAGGTCGCCCATCTGGCCCCAGCGGACGAGGGTCACGGTGCGGCCGTCGCGGCCGACGGCGAACAGGTGGATGTCGCTGTTGCCGATCTGCGGGTCGGCGGTGTCCAGGCTGTAGACCCAGGCGCCCTCCTCGACGGCGAGCTTGCCGTGGGAGGCGCTGACGGCCTTCAGGCCCGGGTTCTGCCGCTCCAGCAGGGGCCCGCAGCCGGCGAGGGCCGTGCGGAGGGTGTCGACCAGCTTCACGGCGTCGGCCTCGGTGCGGGCGACGTTGGTGATCTGGACGCCGTAGGCGTCGAGCTCGTTGCTGAAATCGCGGTAGCGGCTGTTCTGCGCCGGGATCTTGTACGGGGCGCAGAGGGTGCCACCGTTCTCCGGGACGCCGGCGAAGACCTTGGAGGCGGTCCACGGCGTCGACGACTTCGGCATCTCGGAGGCGGCGAGGAAGGCGGGCTGGGCGGCGGCCTGCGCCGGGGCCGTGGCGAGGGCCGCGAGGCCCAGGGCGGCAGCGGCGGCGGCGGCGAATGCGGTACGGAGCTTGTTCACGGTGGTGGTTCCCCCGTCGGGTCGTTCGCTCGGTCAGTGCTCAACCAGCGTGGGGCCGGCGCCCGCCGCCTGCAACGATCACACGCCCACCATCCGTCCCGGAACCATTCCACCCCCACTGACGTGCAGGGATGTAAAGGGTGGGACGCAGGGTCGAGGGGGATGGAATGCCGAAGGACGCCGCCGTCGAGGAGTTCGCGGGGCTCGTCCGCACGCTGAAGGCGCGGGACGGGAGGAGTTACGAGGCGCTGGGCCGGCGCCTGAGCGTCAGCGCGTCCACACTCCACCGCTACTGCTCGGGCGCGACCGTCCCGGAGGGGTTCGCCGTGGTCGACCGCCTCGCCCTGCTGTGCGGGGCGGACGAGGAGGAACGGCGGGCCCTGGAGGCGGCCTGGACGGAGGCGGACCGCGCCCGCCGCCGAACGGCCTCGCCCGTGCCCTCGCCTGTGCCTGTGCCGGCCATGTCGGCCGCGCCGGAACCGGCCGCGCCGGAACCGAACCCGGAACCGTCCGCGCCGGCCCCGACCGCGCCGGAGGCGCCACGCGCCCGCCCCCGTCGTGCCGTCCCCGCTCCCCTCCTCGTCGCCGTCGCCGTCGCCCTCGTCGTGCTCGCCCTCGCCGCCGCCCTGCTCGGCCGCCCCACCCGTACGGCTTCCGCCCCCGCCCCCGCTCCCGCTTCCACCCCTCCGGGGCGGCCCGCCGCCCCCCTCCCCTTCACCTGGACCATCGGTTCCGAGCTCTGGCAGGGCGGCTGCGGTCACACCTACCTCGTGGACCGGGCCCCCGGCGCGGTCGCCCCGCCGCCGGTCGCGGCCGACTCCGGGGCGTGGGCCGGGACGCACGGTGCCGTGCACGGCGGGGAGGCGCTGGTGCGGATCACGCTCCAGGGCCGGTCCCCGTCCGACGCCGTCGTCCTCCACGCCCTGCACGTGCGCGTGGTCGACCGGGCCGCACCACTGCCGTGGACCGCGTACCGGATGGACAACGGCTGCGGCGGCGCCGTCACTCCCCGCCACTTCGCCGTGGACCTCGACCGGCCGCGCCCGCTCGCGAGGCCCGTCGACGGCGTCGACGCCTCCGGCGCCGAGGTCCGGACGATCCCGGCCGTCTCCTTCCCGTACAAGGTCACCTCCTCCGACCCCGAGGAGCTGCTCGTCTCCGCCCGGACGGCGGGCTGCGACTGCCGCTGGTACCTGGAGCTGGAGTGGAGCGCCGGGGGCCGTTCGGGGACGGTGCGGATCACGGACGGCGGGAAGCCGTTCCGCACGAGCGGGACCGCGGGGAGGCCGGCGTACGGGTACGACTCCACCGAAGGGCGCTGGATCACAGACGCGGAGTCTGGACAGACCGGGTGACCGATGAGTAACTTCGTCTGACATAGGCTGAGCAAGCGCTTAGGCACATGCCGGAGCGTGGGAGCGACCGGCCGGACCAGGACAGGAACCGAAGGAGGCGGCTCGTGCGCCGTACCGTATTCAACGAGGACCACGAGGCGTTCCGGGAGACCATCCGCGCCTTCATCGAGGCCGAGGTCGTCCCCGTCTACGACGAGTGGTTCGCGGCCGGCCAGGCGCCCCGCGACTTCTACTACAAGCTCGGCGAGCTGGGCGTCTTCGGCATCAACGTGCCCGAGGAGTTCGGCGGCGCGGGTCTGGACACCCACAAGTTCGAGGCCGTCCTGTACGAGGAGACGGCGCGCGCGGGCGTGCAGTTCGGCGGCTCGGGCGTGCACGTCCTGCTGGCCCTGCCCTACCTCAAGATGCTCGCCACGGACGAGCAGAAGAAGCGCTTCCTGCCGAAGTTCGTCACCGGCGAGGAGATGTGGGCGCTGGCGATGACCGAGCCGGGCACCGGCTCCGACGTCGCGGGCATGAAGACCACCGCCAAGCTCTCCGAGGACGGCACGCACTACGTCCTCAACGGTGCCAAGACCTTCATCACCGGCGGTGTCCACGCGGACCGCGTCATCGTCTGCGCCCGCACCGCCGCCCCCACCGCCGAGGACCGCCGCTTCGGCATCTCGCTCTTCGCGGTGGACACCAAGTCCGAGGGCTACTCGGTCGGCCGCAAGCTGGACAAGCTGGGCCTGAAGACCTCCGACACCGCCGAGCTGGCCTTCGTCGACGTCAAGGTCCCGGT
Organism: Streptomyces sp. NPDC045998; assembly: GCF_056430285.1. Classification (NCBI taxonomy): domain Bacteria; kingdom Bacillati; phylum Actinomycetota; class Actinomycetes; order Kitasatosporales; family Streptomycetaceae; genus Streptomyces; species Streptomyces sp. NPDC045998. The sequence goes on along the minus strand of NZ_JBWKLJ010000001.1, from coordinate 70,436 downwards.
CGAGGACCTCCTCGGCGAGGAGGGCAAGGGCTTCTACTACCTCGGGCACAACCTGGCCTCCGAGCGCTGGGGCATCGCCTTCGGCGCGTACGCGCAGGCCGCCGCCGCCATCCGGTTCGCCCAGCAGTACGTCACCGACCGCACGGTCTTCGGCAAGCCGGTCGCGTCCTTCCAGAACACCAAGTTCGAGCTGGCCGCCTGCCAGGCCGAGGTGGACGCCGCCCAGGCGGTCGCCGACCGCGCCCTGGAGGCCCTGGACGCCGGCGAGCTCACCCCGGCCGAGGCCGCGAGCGCCAAGCTGTTCTGCACCGAGGTCGCCCACCGCGTCATCGACCGCTGCCTCCAGCTGCACGGCGGCTACGGCTACATGAACGAGTACCCGATCGCCCGCCTGTACGCGGACAACCGCGTCAACCGCATCTACGGCGGCACCAGCGAGATCATGAAGACCATCATCGCCAAGTCGATGGGCCTGTAAGCCAGGTGACGGAACCGCTCGACGCCCTGCTCGATCTGCTCGACCTGGAGCGGATCGAGCAGGACATCTTCCGCGGCGAGTCCCGGTCGGCCCTCGTCCCGCGCGTGTTCGGCGGCCAGGTCGCCGCGCAGGCGCTGGTCGCGGCCGGCCGGACCGTCCCGGAGGACCGGCTCGCCCACTCGCTCCACGCGTACTTCCTGCGCCCCGGTGACCCGGGCGCGCCGATCGTCTACACCGTGGACCGCATCCGCGACGGCCGCTCCTTCACCACGCGGCGGGTCGTCGCCGTCCAGCACGGCCAGCCGATCTTCCACCTCTCGGCGTCGTTCCAGACGTACGAGGAGGGCCTCAACCACCAGGCGGCCATGCCGCCCGCGCCGGACCCCGAGACCCTCCCCACGGCCGCCGAGATCCTGCCGCGCCACCTCCCGGCCCCGGTCGCCGAACGCCTCATCGAGGCCCGCGCGGCGGTCGACCTGCGGTACGCCGACACCCCGCCCTGGGGCAGCGTCGGCGAGCCGCGCGAGCCCCGGTCGCAGGTCTGGTTCCGCACCAACGGCAAGCTCGCCGACGACCCGCTGCTCCACGTCTGCCTGGCGACGTACGTCTCCGACATGACGCTGCTCGACTCGGTCCTGCTCGCCCACGGCCGCGGCGGCTGGGCGGTCGGCGACGTGGTCGGCGCGTCCCTGGACCACGCGATGTGGTTCCACCGCCCCTTCCGCGCCGACGACTGGCTCCTGTACGACCAGGAGTCCCCGTCCTCCTCGGGCGGCCGGGGTCTGGGCCAGGCCCGCATCTGGACCCGGGACGGCCGCCTCGCGATCTCGGTCATCCAGGAGGGCGTGGTGCGGGTGCCGCGGGGGTGAGGCGTCGACGCGGTGCGCTTCGACCCGGGCGGGCATATGCTTCATATGCCAACGCCATAGGGAGGATATGCCGTGTCGAATCTCTACGTCGAGGTGGACGACGACGCCCTGGCCGAGGCCGCGTCGATACTGGGCACGACCACGAAGAAGGACACGGTCAACGCCGCGCTGCTGGAGGTGGCGAAACGCCGTCGGCGCCTCAAGGCCCTCGAGGAGCTCGCGGCCATGGGCGAGCGCGGTGACTTCGACGTACTCCTGACCAAGGAGAACTACCGCGGATGAGCCCGGTCACTCATCTCATCGACACCTCCGCCGCGGCACGGATCCTCACGGACAAGGGTGTACGCGAGCGCTGGAGCGATCACCTCGCCGAGGGGGTCATCGGCATGTGCGAGATCACCGAGCTGGAGATGCTCTTCTCCGCGCGTTCTCTCGCCGACCGCTTGGAGAAGCAGGAACTGCTCACCGAACTCTTCAACTGGACGCCGGTCCCCGACGGCGTCTACCGCCGGGCCGGCGCCGTGCAGCGCACGCTCACGAAGCGCGGCGAGCACCGCAGCGCCGGCCCGGTCGACCTGCTGATCGCGGCCACGGCCGAGCTGTCCGGGCTGACGGTCCTGCACTACGACGCGGACTTCGAGACCGTGGCACGCGCGACCGGTCAGCCCACGCTGTGGGTGGCTCCCCCGGGCACCCTGTGACAGCGGGGCACCCTCAGAGCAGCCCCGCCGCGCCCAGCAGGTACTCCGTCATCGGCTCGTAGAAGCGCGGGTCCAGTACGTGGTCGTCGAGCGGGATCGTGACCTGCATGGTGCCCTCGGCCTCGCCGATGAAGAGGGCGGGGTCGTTGCAGTCGGCGTACCCGATGGAGTCGATGCCGCGCTGCCCGGCCCGTCCCGCCCACCCGTGGTCGGCCACGACCAGGTCCGGCTGCACGTCGAGCCGGTCCAGGATGGCGTTCATCGGCTCCGGCGAGTGCGTGTGCCACAGGCTCGCGCCGCGCTCGAAGACGGCGACGTCCGCGAACTGCACGACGTACCCCTCGTCGGCCGTGAGCCCGCCGGGGATCCGCACGACGTCGCACCCGGCGGCGCGCAGCGCGGCGGCGGTCCTGCTGTGCACGTCGAGCAGCGCCCCGGGGTGCCCGGTCGCGAACAGCACGCGCTGCCTCCCGGCGGCGGCCTTCCGCAGCCGCGCCGCCGCGCGCTCCAGCCCGTCGACGGTGAGCTCGGGATCGATGGTGTCCTGACCGGCCCGGTGCGCCGGGTCGTCGTTCACGCCGCACCGCTCGGCCATGACGGCGAGCACGTCCTGCTCGTCCGTCCACCGGTCGCCGAGCTCCAGCCCGAGCCAGTAGTGGCGGTCGCCGTTCGCGAGCTTGCGGTAGTGGGAGAGGTTGTTGTCGCGGGGTGTGGCGACGTCTCCGGCGATCCGGGTGCGGACGAGGTGCTCGACGAGGGCGGCGCGGCTGGGTATCGGCATGCCCCCCATTCTGCCGCCCGCCGCCCGCGGTGGCGGCGCCATTCCGTCGGGTGGACGGCGCGCGGCGGCGGTGGCCGCGTTCAGGAGCGGCGTGGCGGCCTGCCCAGCGTCACCGTGCGCAGCACCCACTCCACGGGGCCGTGGGAGTAACGCCGCATCAGCCGGGCGCTGAGGAACAGCTGGGCCGCGTACACGGCGAGGGCCACGGCGCACGCGACCGCCGCGCCCGTACGGCCGTACAGGCCGAGGCCGTACCCGGTGAAGACCAGCGCCAAGACCAGCGACTGGGACAGGTAGTTGGTGAGCGCCATCCGGCCGGCGGGCGCGAGCCACGCGGCCACGCGGGCGCCGCGCGGCGTGGTGAACCAGAGCATCAGCGCGCTCACGTAGGCGGCGGTGAGCATCGGGGCGGCGGCCATGCCCAGGGCGAAGCAGACGACCTCCCAGCGCTCCGGGAGGGGTGTCACGGTGCCCGCGGCCATGAGGAGACCGCCCGGCAGGCCCACGGCGAGGCCGATGGCGCGGGTGCGCCGCAGCCGGGCCGGGTCGACGACGCCGCCCGTGAGCAGGCGTCGCTTGCCCGCCCCGCAGCCGACCAGGAAGGCGGCCACGATCGAACCGCCCATGAGCAGCAGCGCGCCCATGGCCTCGGGCCAGGTGGCGAGGTGGGCGCCGATGACGTCGGCGGCGCCGCCGCGCATCTCCTCGGCGATCCGGGCGGCTTCCCGGGTGGCGTCGGCCGTGGCGGACGGGTCGGGGGTGTACGCGGCCGCGGCCAGCGCGCCGACGAGGACCAGCAGGACCACGGGCACGGCGTAGAACCAGCGCGCGGCCCGCCACAGGCGCTCGGGGGGCGCGTTGCGCGCGGCGAGCAGGATCAGCCCCAGCACGGCGTACATGGTGAGGATGTCGCCGCTGTACAGCAGCGCCATGTGCGCGGCGCCGAGCAGCAGCAGGCCGGTCAGCCGGCGCAGCATGCGGGGGACGAAGGCCGCGCCCGCCCGCCGCGCCGACTCCATCTGCAGGGTGAAGCTGTACCCGAAGAGGAAGGAGAACAGCAGGTAGAACTTGGTTTCGAAGAAGGCGATGACCAGCCAGTGCGCCACGAGGTCGGCGCCGGCGACGGCCGGGTCGACCGCCGTGCGGCCGTAGGTCCCCGACAGCACCAGGACGTTCACCAGGACGATGCCGCCGAGCGCGAAGCCGCGCAGCGCGTCGACCTCCGGCACGCGCCGTCCGGTGTCCCCCTGTCCCGCCACCGGCTGGGTGGCGGTGCCCGCCTGTTCCCCCGTCACGCCATGCCCCCGTCGTCCGTTCGGTCAACCCCGGCGACGAGCATGTCAGTCGGGGGGCCGCGGCGGCATCACACCTGGGCAGGACCGGCCTCTCCGACCTGGGGTGGAGGGGTACGGCGGGGCCTCACCCGTCAGTCCTCCGGCTCCCAGCGCAGCAGGTCCCCCGGCTGGCAGTCGAGCGCCTCGCAGAGGGCGGCGAGCGTGGCGAAGCGGACCGCCTTGGCGCGGCCGTTCTTGAGGACCGCCAGGTTCGCGGGGGTGATGCCGACGCGCTCCGCGAGTTCGCCCACGGACATCTTGCGCCTGGCCAGCATCACGTCGATGTCGACGGTGATCGGCATCAGATGACCTCGGCCAGTTCGGCCTGCATCCGCGTCGCCTGGGCGAGCAGCATCCGCAGGACGAGCACGATGAGCGCGACCCCCAGGGCGGCGTGGCTGACCCCGCAGACGAGGAGCACGATGCCCGGCGCGACGGCCTCGCCCGGGGCCAGGACGACCGCGAGGGCGAAGACCAGCAGGGCGGCCGCCACGAAGGCGCCGGTCACGACGTCCACGTACCGGAAGGCGGCGTGCGAGAACACCGTCCCGCGCCGCACCATCGTCACCAGGCGCCACACGCAGACCAGGACGACCTGGAACGTCACGGCCCCCAGGAACATGATCGCGAGGAGCGGAGCGCGCAGGTACGCGTACTCCGGGTTCAGCTGCCTCAGGTCGATGGCCAGCAGCGGCACCATCACCGCCTCGACGAACACCGATCCGGCGAGCAGCGCCACGAGCACGGCACGCAGCGCGAGCACGGTCAGCTTTCCCATCGCTCCTCCTTTTATCGAGCAACGATGGGAATCTATCGAAATTCGATAGACCGGGCAAGCGCCCGGCCCCGGGCCCGGCCCCTCACTCCGCCGAGGCCGACGCCGACGCCGGCACCGACGCCAGCGCCCCGAACGCCCCGTGCGCCAGCCGCCGCAGCAGGGACTCCGCCTCCGCGCGGCCCAGCACCCTGCTGCCCGCGGAGGCGGAGCCGAGGTGCGGGGTGGAGTTCAGCAGGCCGAACACCGCGTGGACCGTCGCCCGGGCCTCGGCCTCCGGCGGCGCGGGGTACAGGCGGCGCACCACCGCCACCCACAGTTCGACGTACTGGCGCTGGAGCTGGCGCACCCGTTTGCGGTCCGTGTCGCGGAGGCGGTCCAGCTCCCGGTCGTGCAGGGTGATCAGCGGGCGGTCGTCGAGCGCGAAGTCGATGTGGCCGTCGATGAGCGCGCCGAGCAGGGCCTCGGGGTCGCCGTCCGACTCCTCCACCCGCTGCCGGCCGCCGTCGAGCAGCCGCTCGCTGATGCCGACCAGCAGTTCCGCGAGCATCGCGTCCTTGCCGGGGAAGTGCCGGTACAGGCCGGGGCCGCTGATGCCGACCGCCGCCCCTATCTCGTCGACGCCCACACCGTGGAAGCCGCGCTCGGCGAAGAGGCGGGCGGCCTCCTTGAGGATCTGTTCGCGGCGCGTCGGGGCGTCGGTCCTGGTGCTCATGGGATTGATTCTAGACAACGCGGTTAGCGGTCGTTAACCTGATGGACATACGTTAACGCTCATTAACTGGGGGCATGATGCAGCAGGCACCCGTGCTGACCAGCGCGGCTGATCCCGCCTCCGCGGCCTGGCAGGCCAACGAGGCCGCGCACCGCGAGCTCGTCGAGGATCTGCACGCCCGGCTGGCCGCCGCGCGGCTGGGCGGCGGTGAGAAGGCCCGGGCGCGGCACACCGCGCGCGGCAAGCTGCTGCCGCGCGAGCGGGTGGACACGCTGCTGGACCCGGGGTCGCCGTTCCTGGAGCTGGCACCGCTCGCGGCGAACGGGATGTACGACGACCAGGCGCCGGCCGCGGGCGTCATCGCCGGCATCGGGCGGGTCAGCGGCCGCGAGGTGGTGGTCGTCGCGAACGACGCGACCGTCAAGGGCGGCACGTACTACCCCATGACGGTGAAGAAGCACCTGCGCGCGCAGGAGGTGGCGCTGGAGAACCGGCTGCCGTGCGTGTACCTGGTGGACTCGGGAGGCGCCTTCCTGCCGATGCAGGACGAGGTCTTCCCCGACCGCGAGCACTTCGGGCGCATCTTCTACAACCAGGCCCGCATGTCGGGCGCCGGGATCCCGCAGATCGCCGCCGTCCTCGGCTCCTGCACGGCCGGCGGCGCGTACGTCCCCGCGATGAGCGACGAGGCCGTGATCGTGCGGAACCAGGGCACCATCTTCCTGGGCGGCCCGCCGCTGGTGAAGGCCGCCACGGGCGAGGTCGTCACGGCCGAGGAGCTCGGCGGCGGCGAGGTCCACTCCCGGATCTCCGGGGTGACCGACCACCTCGCGGAGGACGACGCGCACGCGCTGCGGATCGTGCGGAACATCGTCGCGACCCTGCCGGAGCGCGCCCCGCTGCCGTGGTCCGTCGAGCCGGTCGAGGAGCCGAAGGTCGATCCGTACGGGCTGTACGGCGCGGTGCCGGTCGACCCGCGCACCCCGTACGACGCCCGGGAGGTCATCGCGCGGATCACCGACGGATCGCGGTTCCAGGAGTTCAAGGCGGAGTTCGGGCAGACGCTGGTCACCGGGTTCGCCCGGATCCACGGCCACCCGGTCGGGATCGTCGCCAACAACGGCATCCTCTTCGCCGAGTCCGCCCAGAAGGGCGCCCACTTCATCGAGCTGTGCGACCAGCGCGGCATCCCGCTGCTGTTCCTGCAGAACATCTCCGGCTTCATGGTCGGCCGGGACTACGAGGCGGGCGGCATCGCCAAGCACGGCGCGAAGATGGTCACCGCCGTCGCCTGCACGCGCGTGCCGAAACTGACGGTGGTGGTCGGCGGCTCGTACGGCGCGGGCAACTACTCGATGTGCGGCCGGGCGTACTCGCCCCGCTTCCTGTGGATGTGGCCGAACGCCAAGATCTCCGTCATGGGCGGCGAGCAGGCCGCCTCCGTCCTCGCCACGGTCAAGCGCGACCAGCTGGAGGCACGCGGCGAGCAGTGGCCGGCGGAGGACGAGGAGGCTTTCAAGGCCCCGATCCGCGGCCAGTACGAGCGGCAGGGCAACGCCTACTACGCGACGGCCCGGCTGTGGGACGACGGTGTGATCGACCCGCTGGAGACCCGCCAGGTGCTGGGTCTGGCCCTGACGGCTTGTGCCAACGCGCCCCTGGGTGACCCCCAGTTCGGCGTCTTCCGGATGTGAGGGTGGGATGTTCACGACTGTTCTTGTCGCCAACCGGGGCGAGATCGCGGTACGCGTGATCCGTACGCTGCGGGCCCTCGGTATCCGCTCGGTCGCCGTCTTCAGCGACGCGGACGCCGACGCCCGCCACGTACGGGAGGCCGACACGGCCGTACGCATCGGACCGCCCGCGGCGACCGACAGCTATCTGCGCGTCGACCGGCTCCTGGAGGCCGCCGCCCGCACCGGCGCCGAGGCCGTCCACCCCGGGTACGGCTTCCTCGCCGAGAACGCCGCCTTCGCCCGGGCCTGCGAGGACGCCGGACTCGTCTTCATCGGGCCGCCGGCCGAGGCCATCGCCCTGATGGGCGACAAGATCCGGGCCAAGGAGACGGTGAAGGCCGCCGGCGTCCCCGTCGTCCCCGGCTCCTCCGGGAGCGGGCTCAGCGACGAGGAACTGGCCGCCGCCGCCCGCGAGATCGGCATGCCCGTCCTGCTCAAGCCCTCGGCGGGCGGCGGCGGCAAGGGCATGCGCCTCACGCGCGTGGAGTCGGCCCTGATGGACGAGATCGCGGCGGCCCGGCGCGAGGCGCGCGCCTCCTTCGGCGACGACACGCTCCTGGTCGAGCGGTGGATCGACCGGCCGCGGCACATCGAGATCCAGGTCCTGGCGGACGGCCACGGCAACGTCGTGCACCTCGGCGAGCGCGAGTGCTCCCTCCAGCGCCGCCACCAGAAGATCATCGAAGAGGCGCCGTCCGTCCTGCTGGACGAGAAGACGCGCGCGGCAATGGGCGAGGCGGCGGTCCAGGCGGCCCGCTCCTGCGGCTACCGCGGCGCGGGCACGGTCGAGTTCATCGTCCCGGGCGGTGACCCCTCCTCCTATTACTTCATGGAGATGAACACCCGCCTCCAGGTGGAGCACCCGGTCACCGAGCTGATCACGGGCTTGGACCTGGTGGAATGGCAGCTGCGCGTCGCCGCCGGCGAGGCACTCCCCTTCGCCCAGGAGGACATCACCCTCACCGGGCACTCCATCGAGGCCCGCCTCTGCGCGGAGGACCCCTCCCGCGGCTTCCTCCCCTCCGGCGGCACGGTGCTGGCGCTCGACGAGCCGCAGGGCGACGGCGTACGCACCGACTCGGGCCTGAGCGAGGGCACCGAGGTCTCCAGCCTGTACGACCCGATGCTGGCGAAGGTCATCGTCCACGCCGCCGACCGCCCCACCGCCCTGCGCAAGCTCCGCGCCGCCCTCGCGGACACCGTCACCCTCGGCGTGCCGACCAACGCCGGGTTCCTGCGCCGGCTGCTCGCCCACCCGGACGTCGTCGCGGGCGACCTCGACACGGGGCTGGTGGAGCGTGAGGTGGACGGCCTGGTTCCGGAGGGTGTCCCGGAGGAGGTGTACGAGGCCGCCGCGGCGGTACGGGAGGCCCGGCTCCAGCCGCGGCCCGACGCCACCACCGGCTGGACCGACCCGTTCTCGATGCCGAGCGGCTGGCGCCTCGGAGGAGAACCCGTGCCGGTCACCCACTGGCTTCGCGTAGCGGGAGCCGAACCCGTCACTCACCGGACCCGGGGTCAGGCGCACGTCACCGAGGACCGGGTCACGGTCACCCTCGACGGCCTCACCCACACCTTCCGCCGTGCCGGAACCTGGCTCGGCCGGGACGGGGACAGCTGGAACGTCCTGGACCACGACCCCGTCGAGGCGTCCTTGAGCCGCGCCGCGCACGCGGGGGCCGACTCGCTCACCGCGCCCATGCCGGGCACGGTCACCGTCGTCAAGGTCGCCGTCGGCGACGAGGTCACCGCCGGTCAGGGACTCGTCGTCGTGGAGGCGATGAAGATGGAGCACGTCATCTCCGCCCCCCACGACGGCACCGTCGCCGAGCTCGACGTCACCCCCGGCACCACCGTCGCCATGGACCAGGTGCTGGCCGTCGTCGTCCCGAGGGAGGAATCATGACGACCGGAGCCGTTCCCGAACCCGGGGCACTGCCCATGACCGTCCCCGCCCCCGGGCTGCCCGCCCGCGTGCGGATCCACGAGGTCGGCCCGCGCGACGGTCTGCAGAACGAGCAGGGCACCGTCCCCACCGAGGTGAAGGCCGAGTTCATCCGGCGCCTCGCCGCCGCGGGGCTCACCACCGTCGAGGCCACCAGCTTCGTCCACCCCAAGTGGGTGCCCCAACTGGCGGACGCCGAGCAGTTGTTCCCGCTCGTCCGCGAGACCGGCGTCCGCCTGCCGGTCCTCGTGCCGAACGAACGCGGGCTGGACCGGGCGCTGGCGCTCGGGGCGCGGGACGTCGCCGTGTTCGCGAGCGCCACCGAGTCGTTCGCGAAGGCCAACCTCAACCGCACCGTCGACGAGTCGCTCGACATGTTCGCGCCGGTCGTCACCCGCGCCATAGAGGCGGGCCTGTCGGTGCGCGGGTACCTCTCCATGTGCTTCGGCGACCCGTGGGAGGGCCCCGTCCCCGTCGAGCAGGTCGTCCGGGTCGCCCGCCGCCTGAAGGACATGGGCTGCGACGAGCTGAGCCTGGGCGACACCATCGGCGTGGCCACGCCCGGCCACGTGGGGCGGCTCCTCACGGCCCTGAACGAGGCGCAGGTCCCCACCAGCGCCCTCGCCGTGCACTTCCACGACACGTACGGCCAGGCCCTGGCCAACACGCTGGCCGCGCTGCAGCACGGCGTGACGACGGTCGACGCCTCGGCGGGCGGCCTCGGCGGCTGCCCGTACGCCAAGTCCGCCACCGGCAACCTCGCCACCGAAGACCTCGTGTGGATGCTCCACGGCCTCGGCATCGACACCGGGGTCGACCTCGGCCTGCTCACCGCCACCAGCGTGTGGCTGGCCGGACACCTGGGCCGCCCGAGCCCCTCCCGTACCGTCCGCGCCCTCGCCGGCGCGGACGCCTCCCACAAGGAGTGACCGACCCATGTCCCTGGACCACCGGCTCTCACCGGAACACGAGGAACTGCGCCGTACCGTCGAGGAGTTCGCCCACGAGGTCGTCGCCCCGAAGATCGGGGACTTCTACGAGCGCCACGAGTTCCCGTACGAGATCGTCCGCGAGATGGGGCGGATGGGCCTGTTCGGCCTGCCCTTCCCCGAGGAGTACGGCGGCATGGGCGGGGACTACCTCGCGCTCGGCATCGCGCTGGAGGAGCTGGCGCGCGTCGACTCGTCGGTCGCCATCACCCTGGAGGCGGGCGTCTCGCTCGGCGCGATGCCGGTCTACCGCTTCGGCACCGAGGAGCAGAAGCGGGAGTGGCTGCCGCGGATGTGCAGCGGCGAGATCCTGGGCGCGTTCGGGCTGACGGAGCCGGGCTGCGGCTCGGACGCGGGCGGCACCCGTACGACGGCCGTGCGCGACGGCGACGAGTGGGTCGTCAACGGCAGCAAGTGCTTCATCACCAACTCCGGTACGGACATCACCGGCCTGGTCACGGTCACCGCCGTCACCGGCCGCACCCCGGAGGGCAAGCCGCTGATCTCGTCGATCATCGTCCCGTCCGGCACGCCGGGCTTCACGGTCGCCGCGCCGTACTCGAAGGTGGGGTGGAACGCCTCGGACACCCGCGAGCTGTCCTTCTCGGACGTCCGCGTCCCGGCGGCGAACCTGCTGGGCGAGGAGGGCCGCGGGTACGCGCAGTTCCTGCGGATCCTGGACGAGGGCCGGATCGCCATCTCGGCGCTCGCCACCGGCCTCGCGCAGGGGTGCGTGGACGAGTCGGTGAAGTACGCCAAGGAGCGCGTGGCGTTCGGGCGGCCCATCGGCGACAACCAGGCCATTCAGTTCAAGCTCGCGGACATGGAGATGCGGGCCCACATGGCCCGGATCGGCTGGCGCGACGCCGCCTCGCGGCTCGTGCACGGTGAGCCGTTCAAGAAGGAGGCGGCCCTGGCGAAGCTGTACTCGTCGACGGTGGCGGTGGACAACGCCCGGGAGGCCACCCAGATCCACGGTGGCTACGGCTTCATGAACGAGTATCCGGTCGCCCGCATGTGGCGGGACTCGAAGATCCTGGAGATCGGCGAGGGCACCAGCGAGGTGCAGCGCATGCTCATCGCCCGGGAGCTGGGCTTCTCGGCCTGAGCCGGTCTCCGCGAGCAGCGCCTGCCACCGTAGCCTGACCCCTCGGACGAAAACCGGGGGGAACAGGTGCATTTCGAGGCCGCTGTCCACATCATCGGCGTTCTGGCGCTCCCGATCGGCGTCGTGGCCCTGGTCACCTGGATGGTGGTCAGGGCCACGGCGGGCCACCCCTGGGCGCGTGCCGGGGTCCTCCTCGCGCTGGGCACGGGGCTGCTCTACCTCTGGGGCCTGGCGGGCCTGTTCACCTTCGACCGCCAGGAGTTCTGCACGCTGTCGCGAGGCCAGGAGTTCGCCCCCGACGAGGCCGGCCCGGACTCGCTGCTGCCGCTCTCGGCCCGGTGCAACGCGTCGTACGACCTGGTCCCCGGCTATGTGAACCCGGGCCTCGCGGTGGGGGCGGTGGGCACGGTGGTGTGCGTGGTGCTGGCCGTGCGTCAGAAGGTGCGGCAGGGGCGCGTGACGGGCTATGTGGCGGGGGCCACTCTGGACAACGGCTGAGGTTAGGCTAACCTACCCTCGAACTTGCCCAGTGGCCGAAACCGGCCGTACGAAAGCGATCCGCCATGCCCAGCAACGCACGAGCCACCCAATTCACCCGTCGCGGTCTGCTCGCCGCGGGCGGCGCCCTCGGGCTCGGCGCCGCGCTCGTGGCCTGCGGCGGCAAGGACGCGAAGAAGGACGACGCCAAGGGCGGCGCCGCCAAGTCCGGCCCCTTCACCTTCAAGGACGACCGCGGCCAGACCGTCGAGCTGAAGGCCGCCCCGAAGAACATCGTCGCCTTCACCGGCATGGCCGCCGCGCTGCACGACTTCGGCGTCGAGGTCAAGGGCGTCTTCGGCCCGACGTACGTCGAGGACCCGAAGACCAAGAAGCGCGTGCCCGACGTCCAGGCCGGCGACCTCGACATCAACAAGGTCGCGGTCATCGGCAACGTCTGGGGCGAGTTCAAGATCGAGGAGTACCTCAAGCTCCAGCCCGAGCTGCTCATCACCGACATGTGGGAGAAGGACCAGCTCTGGTACGTCCCGGACGAGCAGAAGGCCAAAATCCTCAAGGTCGCGCCGGCCGTCGCCCTGTGGGCCGCCGACGCCACCATGCCCAAGGTGCTCCAGCGCCACGTCGACCTGGCCGAGGCGCTCGGCGCCGACGTCAAGGCGAAGAAGGTCCAGGACGACAAGGCCCGCTTCGAGAAGGCGGCCGCCCGGCTGCGCCAGGCCGCCAAGGCCAAGCCGGAGATCAAGGTCCTGATCGGTTCGGCCGCCGCCGACACGTTCTACGTCTCCGACCCGGCCCGCCCGTCCGACACGCTCTACTTCAAGGAGCTGGGCGTCAACCTGGTCGCGCCGACCAAGCTGGACGAGGGCGGCTGGTTCCAGAGCCTCAGCTGGGAGGAGGTCGACACGTACAAGGCCGACATCATCCTCCTGGACAACCGTTCCTCCCAGCTCCAGCCGGAGGCCCTGAAGTCCAAGCCGACCTGGGGTCAGCTGCCCGCCGTCAAGGCCGGCCAGGTCGTGCCGCGCGTGACCGAGCCCATCTACTCGTACGCCAAGTGCGCCCCCATCCTGGAGGACCTCGCCAAGGCGATCGAGAACGCCAAGAAGGTGGCCTGACCCGATGACGACAGCCGAGACCGCCGCCGTCCCGTTCCGCTTCTTCGCCCTGCGGGTCGCCCGGACGCGGCGGCTCGGCCCGTCGCTCGTCCGCGTCACCTTCACCGGGGCGTCGGAGGACGCGCTGAAAGGTTTCGCCTCCGGCGGACGCGACCAGTCGCTCTCCCTCTTCCTGCCGCACCCCGGCCAGCCGGAGCCGGTCCTGCCGCCGCTCGACACCGAGGACCTGTACGCGGTCCTCGGCGCCTGGCGGGCCATGGACGACGACGTACGGGCCGTCATGCGCTCGTACACCGTGCGGGAGCAGCGCCGGGAGGCGGGTGAGGTCGACATCGACTTCGCCCTCCACGAGGACGGCGGTCCGGCGTGCCGCTGGGCCCAGCAGGCGTCCGAGGGCGACCGCGTGGTCGTCCTCGGCCCCGCCGTCGCCGACAACACCGGCGTGCGCTTCCGGCTCCCCGAGGACGCCGACGAGGTGCTGATCTGGGGTGACGAGACGGCGCTGCCCGCCGCCTCCGCCATCCTGGAGTCACTGCCGGCGGGCCTGCGGGCGCGGGTCTGGCTCGAAGTGCCGTACGCCGCCGACCGCCTGGAGCTCGCGACGAAGGCGGACGCGACCGTCACCTGGCTCGTACGGGAGGAGGGCGCGCCCGCCGCCGTCGACGCCGTCCGCGCCGCCGAGCTGTCCGGCTCGTCGCCGTACGCCTGGATCGCGGGCGAGTCGGGATCGGTCAAGGCGCTGCGCCGCCACCTGGTGAACGAGCGCCGGATCGACCGCCGCCGCGTGACGTTCGTCGGTTACTGGCGCAAGGGCATGAGCGAGGACGCGCTGCGCGAGGTCCCGGAGACCTCCGAGGACGAGGCGTAGGCCGACCCACCCCGCCACGGCGGCTTGCGTCCGGGAGGATCCCCGGGGCGGGCCGCCGTGGCGTAGCACTGCCCCGCGGCGTAGCACTGCCCCCGCGGCCGGCCCGCGCCGCACACACCCGGCGGCGACCCGCGCCGCACACGCGCCCCGGATGGGGCAACAACTGCGCCCGGTGCGCTTTCTGAGGCCCTTGTGGCCGTTGGTATTTCAACTGAGGTTAGGCTAACCTTACTAACCACACGGTTCCTCGCCCTCCTGTCCCCTGAGGGCCGATCAAGTCCCCGTACCCGGGAGGACATTCCATGCGCTCGCACCTGCTCAATGACGCAACCGCCGAGCAGTACCGGCGTTCCGTCACCGAAGGAGTCGAGCGGGTGGCGAACCGACTCGCCTCCACCCGGCGGCCGTTCACCGGCATCACGCCCGACGAGCTGGCCCCGCAGATCGCGGCGGTCGACCTCGACCAGCCGCTCGGCGACGCCACCGCCGCCCTCGACGAGCTGGAGAGCGTCTACCTCCGCGACGCCGTCTACTTCCACCACCCCCGTTACCTGGGCCACCTCAACTGCCCGGTCGTCATCCCGGCCGTCCTCGGCGAGGCTGTCCTCTCCGCCGTCAACTCCTCCCTCGACACCTGGGACCAGAGCGCCGGCGCCACCCTCATCGAGCGCAAGCTGATCGACTGGACGAACAGCCGCATCGGCCTCGGCCCCGCCGCCGACGGCGTCTTCACCAGCGGCGGCTCGCAGTCCAACTTCCAGGCCCTGCTCCTCGCCCGCGAGGAGGCCAAGACGGACGACCTGGCGAAACTGCGCGTCTTCACCTCCGAGTGCAGCCACTTCAGCGTCCAGAAGTCGGCCAAGCTCCTCGGCCTCTCCCCGCAGGCCGTCGTGTCCATCCCGACCGACCGCGACAAGCGCATGCAGTCCGTCGCCCTCGCCGCCGAGCTGGAGCTGTGCGCCGCCCAGGGCCTGACGCCCATGGCGATCGTCGCCACCGCCGGCACCACCGACTTCGGTTCCATCGACCCGCTCCCCGAGATCGCCGAGCTGGCCGCCCAGTACGGCGCCTGGATGCACGTCGACGCCGCGTACGGCTGCGGCCTGCTGGCCTCCCCGACCCGCCGCGGGCTCCTCGACGGCATCGAGCGCGCCGACTCCGTCACGGTCGACTACCACAAGTCCTTCTTCCAGCCGGTCAGTTCCTCGGCCGTGCTCGTACGGGACGGGGCGACGCTGCGCCACGCCACGTACCACGCGGAGTACCTCAACCCCCGGCGCACCGTCGAGGAGAAGATCCCGAACCAGGTCGACAAGTCGCTCCAGACGACCCGCCGCTTCGACGCGCTCAAGCTGTGGATGACGCTGCGCGTCATGGGCGCCGACGGGGTCGGGCAGCTCTTCGACGAGGTCTGCGACCTGGCCGCCGCCGGCTGGGACCTGCTCGCCGCGGACCCGCGCTACGACGTCGTCGTCGAGCCGTCGCTGTCCACCCTGGTCTTCCGCTACGTCCCGGACGCCGTCACCTCCCCCGCGGAGATCGACCGCGCCAACCTCCACGCCCGCAAGGCGCTGTTCGCCTCGGGCGAGGCCGTCGTCGCCGGTACGAAGGTCGGCGGCCGTCAGTACCTGAAGTTCACCCTGCTCAACCCCGAGACGACCGTGCACGACATCGCCGCCGTCCTCGACCTGATCGCCGGCCACGCCGAGCAGTACCTTGGAGAGAACCTTGTCCACGCCTCGTGACATCCACGACTTCATCGGTATCGGACTGGGTCCGTTCAACCTCGGCCTCGCCTGCCTCACCGAGCCGATCGACGAGCTGAACGGCGTCTTCCTGGAGTCCAAGCCGGACTTCGAGTGGCACTCGGGGATGTTCCTCGAAGGCGCGCACCTCCAGACGCCGTTCATGTCGGACCTGGTCACCCTCGCCGACCCGACGTCGCCGTACTCCTTCCTCCAGTACCTCAAGGAGAACGGCCGGCTGTACTCGTTCTACATCCGCGAGAACTTCTATCCGCTGCGCACCGAGTACAACGACTACTGCCGCTGGGCCGCCGCGAAGCTGAGCAGCATCCGGTTCGACACGACGGTCACGACGGTCGAGTACGACGACGAGGCCGGCCTCTACACGGTCCGCACCGAGGGTGGCGAAACGTTCCGCGCGCCCCGCCTCGTCCTGGGCACCGGCACCCCGCCGTACATCCCGGAGTCCTGCCAGGGCCTCGGCGGCGACTTCATCCACAACTCGCGCTACCTCCCGAACAAGGAAGCGCTGCAGAAGAAGAAGTCGATCACGCTCGTCGGCAGCGGCCAGAGCGCCGCCGAGATCTACTACGACCTGCTGAGCGAGATCGACGTCCACGGCTACCGGCTGAACTGGGTCACCCGCTCCCCGCGGTTCTTCCCGCTGGAGTACACCAAGCTCACGCTGGAGATGACGTCCCCGGACTACATCGACTACTTCCACGCCCTGCCGGAGACCACCCGCTACCGCCTGGAGGCCCAGCAGAAGGGCCTGTTCAAGGGCATCGACGGCGAGCTCATCGACGCGATCTTCGACCTGCTGTACCAGAAGAACCTCGGCGGCCCGGTCCAGACGCGCCTGCTCACCAACGCGTCGCTGAACTCGGCGTCGTACGAGAACGGCACCTACACCCTCGGGCTGCGCCAGGAGGAGCAGGGCAAGGACTTCGAGCTGGAGACCGAGGGCCTGATCCTGGCCACCGGCTACAAGTACGTCACCCCCGCCTTCCTGGAGCCGGTGCGCGACCGCATCCGCTGGGACGGGCAGGGCCGCTACGACGTCGCCCGCAACTACTCCATCGACACGACCGGCCGCGGCATCTTCCTGCAGAACGCCGGCGTGCACACCCACTCGATCACCAGCCCCGACCTGGGCATGGGCGCCTACCGCAACGCGTACATCATCGGCGAGCTGCTGGGCTCCGAGTACTACCCCATCGAGAAGTCCATCGCGTTCCAGGAGTTCGCCGTATGAGCACCACCAGCACCCTCAGCACCACCCGGTCGGTCGGGAGCTTCTCCTTCCGGCCGCTCGACCCCCTCGCCGACGCCGAACTGGTCCACGGCTGGGTGACCCACCCCAAGGCGTCCTTCTGGCTGATGGCCGAGCACTCCGTCGCGGACGTGCAGCGCGACTACGCGGCCATCGCGGCCCACCCGCACCACGACGCCTTCATCGGCCTCCACGACGGCGAGCCCGCCTTCCTCATGGAGCGGTACGACCCCTCGAAGGTCGAACTGGTCGGGCTGTACGACGCCCGGCCCGGCGACGTCGGCATGCACTTCCTGGTCGCGCCCAGCGACGTCCGGATCCACGGCTTCACGCGCGCCGTCATCACCGCCGTGATGGCGGAGCTCTTCCGCGACCCGGCGACGGAGCGGGTCGTCGTCGAGCCGGACGTCGCCAACAAGGCCGTCCACGCGCTCAACGAGGCCGTCGGCTTCGAGATCGTCGAGAAGATAGCCAAGCCGGAGAAGGACGCCTACCTCAGCGTCTGCACCCGCGAGCAGTTCTTCGCCGCCGTGGGAGCCGCCCGATGAGCACCACGCACCCCATGAACCCCGTCGCGCACCTCACCCCCGAGCGCTGGGCCCAGGCCAACCGCCAGCTCATCCGCAAGGGCCTCGCCGAGTTCACCCACGAGCGCCTGCTCACCCCCGAGCCGCTCGGGGAGGACCGCTACCGCGTGCGCACCGACGACGGCACGGCCGAGTACCGCTTCAACGCCCGCCGGTACGCCCTGGACCACTGGCAGGTGGACGCCGACTCCATCAGCCTCCACCGGGACGGCGAGGAGCTCCCGCTCGACGCGCTGCGCTTCATCATCGAGCTGCGCGGCTCCCTCGGCCTGAGCGACGAGATCCTCCCGGTCTACCTGGAGGAGATCTCCTCCACCCTCTCCGGCACGGCCTACAAGGCGACCAAGCCGCAGGTCCCCGCCGCCGAGCTCGCCAAGGCCGACTTCCAGGCCGTCGAGACGGGCATGACCGAGGGCCACCCCTGCTTCGTCGCCAACAACGGCCGGCTCGGCTTCGGCATCGACGAGTACCACGCGTACGCCCCCGAGGCCGCGAGCCCTCTGCAGCTGGTGTGGCTGGCCGCGCGCCGCGACCGCACCACCTTCACGGCGGGCGCGGGCATCGACTACGAGGCCTTCATCCGCGCCGAGCTGGGCGACGCCACCGTCGACGGCTTCGCCAAGACCCTCGCCGACCTGGGCCTGGACTTCGCCGACTACCTGCTGATGCCGGTGCACCCCTGGCAGTGGTGGAACAAGCTGTCCGTCACCTTCGCCGCCGAGATCGCCCAGCGGCGGCTGGTCTTCCTCGGCGAGGGCGACGACCGCTACCTGGCCCAGCAGTCGATCCGCACCTTCTTCAACACCAGCGACCCGGCCAAGCACTACGTGAAGACGGCCATCTCCGTCCTCAACATGGGCTTCATGCGCGGCCTGTCCGCCGCGTACATGGAGGCCACCCCGGCCATCAACGACTGGCTGGCCACCCTCATCGCCGGCGACGACACCCTCCAGTCCGTCCGCTTCTCGATCATCCGCGAGCGCGCGGCGGTCGGCTACCGGCACCTGGAGTACGAGGCCGCCACCGACCGGTACTCGCCGTACCGCAAGATGCTCGCCGCGCTGTGGCGCGAGAGCCCGGTGCCGACGATCGCCGAGGGCCAGCGCCTCGCCACCATGGCGTCGCTGCTCCACGTCGACCACGCGGGCGCGTCGTTCGCGGGCGCGCTGATCGCCGAGTCGGGGCTCGCGCCGACCGAGTGGCTGCGCCGCTACCTGGACGCGTACCTGCTGCCGATCCTGCACACCTTCTACGCGTACGACCTCGCGTGGATGCCGCACGGCGAGAACGTCATCCTCGTCATCGAGGGCGGCGCGGTGCAGCGCGCGATCTTCAAGGACATCGCCGAGGAGATCGTGGTCATGGACCCGGACGCGGTGCTGCCGCCGGCGGTCGAGCGCATCCGGGTGGACGTGCCGGACGACACGAAGCTGCTGTCCGTCTTCACGGACGTCTTCGACTGCTTCTTCCGCTTCCTGAGCGCCACGCTCGCCGCCGAGGGCGTCCTGGAGGAGGACGACTTCTGGGGCACGGTCGCCGCGTGCGTGAAGGCGTACCAGGCGTCGAAGCCGGAGCTGGCGGAGAAGTTCGCGCAGTACGACGTCTTCGCGGACGAGTTCACGCTGTCCTGCCTCAACCGGCTCCAGCTGCGCAACAACAAGCAGATGGTGGACCTGGCGGACCCGTCCGCCGCGCTGCAGTTCGTCGGCACGCTGAAGAACCCGCTGGCGCGGTTCGCGTAACGGGACCAGCCGGCGCCCGGGGGTACGGTCCCCCCGGGCGCCGGCTCATCTCCTACTCCGTCCGCCACTCCACCTGTGGCGACCGGTAGAAGTCGATCCCGAGGGCCGCCAGGCGCGGCCCCTGTCCCGCGAGCCGCTGCCGGTACGCCTCCCAGTCGTGCGAGGCGGCCGGGGACCAGCCCAGCTCCGCCGCGCCCAGCACGCGCGGGAACGCCATCCGGTCGATGTGCGCGCTCGACGCGACGGTCTCGGTCCACAGCGGCGCCTCGACGCCCGCGACGGCGCCCGGCGGGACGCCCGGGAGGTAGCTCCCCGGGTCCCAGTCGTAGGAGCGCCGCACCTCGACGTACCCGGCCCAGGACAGGCCGAGCGGGGTGTCCTTGGTGTACTTCATGTCGAGGTAGAGCCGGTCGGCGGGCGACAGGACGATCCCGGTCCCGCCGCGCGCGGCGGCCGCCACCCGCGCCTTCTCGGCGTCGCTCGTCCGGTCCAGGCCCCAGTACTGCACGAGCGCGCCCTTCGCCGGGGTCGCGCCGGCCAGCTGGTGCCAGCCGATGACGGTCTTGCCGTACTTCGCCACGACCGCCTGCGCCCGGTCCATGAAGGCGACGTAGTCCGCGTGGCCGGTGGAGTGGGCCTCGTCGCCGCCGATGTGGACGTAGCGGCCGGGGGTGAGCGCGGCGAGCTCGCGGACGACGTCGTCCACGAAGTCGTAGGTGATGTCCTTGCCGACGCAGAGCGAGCTGAAGCCGACGGCCGTGCCCGTGTAGAGCGGTGGGGCGACGCCGTCGCAGTTCAGCTCGGCGTACGAGGCGAGGGCGGCGTTGGTGTGGCCCGGCATGTCGATCTCGGGCACGACCTCCAGGTGGCGGGAGGCGGCGTACGCGACGATGTCGCGGTACTGCTCCTTGGTGTAGTGGCCGCCGGGCCCGCCGCCGACCTGCGTGGAGCCGCCGTAGGCCGCCAGGCGCGGCCAGGAGTCGACGGCGATGCGCCAGCCCTGGTCGTCGCTCAGGTGGAGGTGCAGCGCGTTGACCTTGTAGAGGGCGAGCTGGTCGATGTAGCGCTTGACCTGCTCCACGGTGAAGAAGTGCCGGGAGACGTCGAGCATCGCGCCCCGGTACGCGTACCGGGGCGTGTCGACGATGGTGCCGCCCGCGACCGTCCAGGGCCCGGGCTGCCGCGTGTCGCTCTCCACCGCCGCCGGGAGCTGCTGGCGCAGGGTCTGCACGCCGTGGAAGAGCCCGGCGGGCGTGCGGGCGGTGAGGACGACGCCCTGGCGCCCGGACTCCATCCGGTAGCCCTCCTCCCCCAGCTCCTGCTCGCCCCGGCTCAGCCGCAGCCGGATGCCGCCGCGCCCCTCGCCGTCGTCGTCGGCGACGGGCAGCGCGAACCCGGTGGACGGCCGCAGCGCCTCCGCGAGGTACGCGGCGACGCGGCGCGCCTCGGGTGAGCCGTCGTCGGCGTGGACGCGGGTGCGGGCGGTGAGGGTGTACGGGCCTCCCGAGGGGCGTACGGAGGCGGGTACGGGCACGATGTCGCCGAGCGGCCGCACGGCGGGCGCGGCGGCGGACGCCCCGCCGGGCGCGGCCCCGGCCCCCGCGACCCCGGCGGCCACGACGAGCAGCAGCGGTCCGAGGAGCCTCAGGCGAGGGCGGGAGCGCGGGCGAAGGCGGGGGCGGGGGCGGGAGCAGAGGCGGAGGAACGTTGAATGCTGTCTCACGAGCTGGTCCCTTCGACGGGTGTCGCACGGGCGTCGCAACCGTGGAGCCGGGCAGCCGCACCGGGCGTGCCCCATGCCAGAATCGACCTCCCGGCGGAAATCATCCAGAAGCACGGCACTGGAGTTTCGACGGGTACGTCATAGGCGGCGTGCCGGGGCCGACACGAGCGTGGAGCTGCTGCCGACCGACTGTGGTTTTCCGTCGATCATGAAGGTCCTGCCCGATATCGGGCAGAAATCTTGCGAAGGCACCCCCTCAGCCCTCAGTATCTACGGGTGCTCGAACGCCGCCCGTCGCATGACGACCTCATCGACCACCTGGTCCGCAGCACCGCGCTCCAGCGCGGTGAGGCCGCCCGGGTGGTGCTCGACGTGCTGGCGTACTTCGACGAGACGACCGAGGAGTTCGTCCGCCGCCGCCACCGCGAACTGCAGTCCGGCGGCGAAGTGAACTCCGCGATCTTCGAGCGCATCGCGGCCGAGCTGCCGCACCGCGCCGTGGCGCCTCCGGAGCTCTCGCTCCGGCAGCTGCGCCGCATCGTCTACGGCTGACGGCTGGTCCAGAGCCGGGCACACCCGCAATCACTCGGAGGGGCAGAACTTTATGTGCGGAATTGTCGGTTATATCGGTAAGCGCGATGTGGCTCCGCTGCTGCTGGAGGGTCTGGCACGGCTGGAGTACCGGGGCTACGACTCCGCGGGCATGGTCATCACCAGCCCCAAGTCGCCGGGGCTGAAGATGGTCAAGGCCAAGGGCCGGGTCCGTGACCTGGAGGCCCGCGTCCCCAAGCGCTTCACCGGCACCACCGGCATCGCCCACACCCGCTGGGCCACGCACGGCGCCCCGAGCGACATCAACTCGCACCCGCACATGGACCCCGAGAACAAGGTCGCGGTCGTCCACAACGGCATCGTCGACAACGCCGCCGAGCTGCGCGCCAAGCTCGAGGCCGACGGCGTGGTCTTCGCCTCCGAGACCGACACCGAGGTCCTCACCCACCTGATCGCCCGCTCCCAGGCCGAGACCCTGGAGGAGAAGGTCCGCGAGGCGCTCAAGGTCGTCGAGGGCACGTACGGCATCGCCGTCATGCACGCCGACTTCAACGACCGCATCGTCGTCGCCCGCAACGGCTCGCCGGTCGTCCTCGGCATCGGCGAGAAGGAGATGCTGGTCGCCTCCGACATCGCCGCGCTGATCGCCCACACCCGCCAGATCGTCACCCTGGACGACGGCGAGATGGCCACCCTGAAGGCCGACGAGTTCCGCACGTACACCACCTCGGGCACGCTGACCACCGCCACGCCCGAGACCGTGGAGTGGGAGGCCGCCTCGTACGACATGGGCGGCCACGACACGTACATGCACAAGGAGATCTCGGAGCAGGCCGACGCGGTGGACCGCGTCCTGCGCGGCCGCATCGACGAGAAGTTCTCCACCGTCCACCTGGGCGGCCTGAACCTCGACGCCCGCGAGGCCCGCGGCATCCGCCGCGTGAAGATCCTCGGCTGCGGCACCTCGTACCACGCGGGCATGATCGGCGCTTCGCTGATCGAGGGCCTGGCCCGCATCCCGGCCGACTCCGAGCCGGCCTCCGAGTTCCGCTACCGCAACCCGGTCGTGGACCCCGACACGCTGTACATCGCCGTCTCGCAGTCCGGTGAGACGTACGACGTGCTCGCGGCCGTCCAGGAGCTCAAGCGCAAGGGCGCCCGCGTCCTCGGCGTCGTCAACGTCGTGGGCTCCGCGATCGCCCGCGAGGCGGACGGCGGCGTGTACGTGCACGCGGGCCCGGAGGTCTGCGTCGTCTCCACCAAGTGCTTCACCAACACGGTCGTCGCCTTCGCGCTGCTCGCACTGCACCTGGGCCGCATCCGCGACCTGTCGGTCTCCGACGGCAAGCGGATCATCGAGGGCCTGCGCAAGCTGCCGGAGCAGATCCAGGAGATCCTCCAGGGCGAGGAGGACATCAAGAAGCTGGCCGCGGAGTACGCGAACGCCAAGTCGATGATGTTCATCGGCCGCGTCCGGGGCTACCCGGTCGCCCTGGAGGCCTCCCTGAAGCTCAAGGAGATCTCCTACATCCACGCCGAGGCGTACCCGGCCTCCGAGCTCAAGCACGGCCCGCTGGCGCTCATCGAGCCCGCGATGCCGACGGTCGCGATCGTCCCGAACGACTCGCTGCTGGAGAAGAACCGCGCCGCGATGGAGGAGATCAAGGCCCGCAGCGGCAAGATCCTCGCGGTGGCGCACGCCGAGCAGGAGAAGGCCGACCACACGATCATCGTCCCGAAGAACGAGGACGAGCTGGACCCGATCCTGATGGGCATCCCGCTCCAGCTCTTCGCGTACCACACGGCCCTGGCCCTGGGCCGGGACATCGACAAGCCGCGCAACCTGGCGAAGTCGGTCACCGTGGAGTAAATCCCCCCGGAGCGATTGCCTCCCGGACAGGGGGCGACCCCCGGCGCGTGCCACCAACGCGCCGGGGGTCGCCCTTTTTCGTACGGCCGGCGTCGCCCTCACACCGGCCTCCGTGGCCCTCTCAGCCCGTGGCCGTCACACCCCGGCTGCGGCCCGCGGCCCTGTTCGACAGCGTCGGCCACTTGGCGACCGTCGCCGTCGCGCCGTACCAGGCCGCCAGGCCCGCCAGCGCGGCGGCCCAGCCGCCGGCCTTGGTCAGGACGCCCGCCTCCGCGAAGGCGCCGACGCCGGACGAGAGCAGCGACAGGAACAGCAGGCCGTACACGCCCTGCCCCATCAGGCCGCCGCCCTTCGCCGAGACGGTCAGCGTGAGCGCCAGGAGCGACCACACCAGCAGGAACAGACCCGATGCCTCCGCCGAGGCCCCGCCGCCGACGGCGGTGCCCCAGGTGAACCAGAAGGCGCCGAGCCCGGCGAAGGCCGTGCCCTCGCCGCCGTTGCCCGCGCGCAGCGCCAGCAGCCCGGTCGCGAACAGCGCGACTCCACCGACCCAGGTGGCGAGCGCCGAGGTGTCGGCCGCCGCGACGTGGTCGATCACACCGGTGTTGCCGAGGCCGAAGGCCAACAGGGTCAGTCCGAGCGCGAGATGGCCGAGAGTGGAGGTGGTGGTGCTCCCCGCAGAGACGTCGTTGTCCACGGCGGGCTCCCTTCGTGAGTGTGCCGAGCACTGGATCCCAGCCATCTGGATATACCCTTCACAAGCGCACAATCCACCTGTGAGCGGGGCTGAATTCCATCGGTACGGAAGGAAGTTGACGCAGCCTCACCAGCGATAACGCCGGGGCAACGGCCGGATTACGACCCGGCCACGGGGTGCGGTCCCGGGGACGGGGAGGGCTACGGGATGACGACGACCGGCCGCTGCGCGCGCCGCGCCAGCCGCCCGGCCACCGAGCCGAAGATCCGCCCGACGATGCCGTGCGTCGAGCCGACCACGATCGCGTCGGCGGAGTACTCCCGGCCGACCTCCTCCAGCTCGTGGCAGATGTCACCGCCGCGCTCGACCAGGATCCACGGCACCTCGGAGAGGTAGTCGGCGCACGCCAGCTCCAGGCCGAGCACCTCGGTGCGGTGATCCGGTACGTCGACGAAGACCGGCGGCTCGCAGCCCGCCCAGACGGTGGTGGGCAGCCGGTTGGCCACGTGCACGATGATCAGTCCGGAGCCGGCCCGCCGGGCCATGCCGATGGCGTACGCCAGAGCGCGCTCACTGGAGGTGGAGCCGTCGAACCCCACGACGACGCCGTGGAGGAAGGCGGGATCGCAGGCGTGGCGCGTCTGGTCCGCCGCGAGGGGGTCGACCGTGGAGTCGGCGACCTGCCTGCGGTCCGCGGGTTCAGGGAATTCGTGACCGGCCATCGGAGTCTCGGCGAAGACAGTCCTCGTGAGAAGGGACGGGGGAACAACGGTAGGCGGCGTGTCCGGGAATCATCTTCCCAACCCCATACCCCCAAGGGTACGGCGACACTCCTGCCCTGCCCAGTGCCCGCCGCCCTGCCCACGGCGCTCACAGGCGTTCCAGGGAGCATGCCCGAGCCCGCCCAGGATGGCAATGCCGGTTGTGCCGTACAGGCGCCCTTTGGACACGGAACGTGACCGCCGGGTGACCTCGCGGACACCCGCCCGTGCCGCGCGCACCCCCGTGCGCGCGCAGTGACCCGAGCTGCGGCCCGTCGTTGGCCCACACGTCCACCCCGCCGCCGCGCCGCCCAGGGAGCCCCTCGTGCCCGTCCCCCCGCCCGTTCCCCCGACCGCGCCCGGAGCCTCCGAGTCGGCGAGCGAGGTGGTGCGCTGGGCCGCCTTCAGCTGCGCCCTGGTCCCCGTGGTCCTCGTCGCCAACGGAGCCCCCCTCGGCGGCGCGGTCAGCACCGCGCTGGGCCTGGCGGCCGTGACCGCCGCCTGCCGGGCGCTGCTGCGCCGCTCGGAGCGGCTCGCCGCCCGCGTGCCGGCGGAGCCGTACGCGCCGTACCGGGCCCGTCACTCCCGCACGGGTACGCGTACGGGTACGCGCACGGGGGCGGGGGCGCACCGGGGAGGCCGTCACGGGGGACGGTGTACGCCCGCGGGCTGAGGGTTTCGCACACCTGCGCCCGTTGGTTTTCAGCCAACTTCGGGGAGGTGGCGAGTCCTTGCCAAAATGGCCTGCCAACCCCCTTGCCACCAGGGAAGAAAGCCTCGACGGGGTCGCGGGAACCCTACGCGGATGGGCCATGCACGCGACGCGCACTTCCCTGCGGGCCTCGGGAGTGGAAGCCTTCGTGATCGAATGCTTCGCGCCAAGTTGCCTTGTCGACATAGTCCCGGATGCGGAACTTGTCACTGCGGCGCCACGGGACACAGTAGATTCGATCATGAGTATCGAAGACTGGGGACTCGTGCAAAACCGAGGGGAAACGTGCAGGAGCGACAGGACCTAGGAGACGCGAACACCGAGGGGGGCTTAGCGTCATGAGCCAGGACTCCGCCGCACCGGAGAACGGACGCAGACTGTCCGGACGCCGTCGTCGCGAGGTCGTCGCGGTGCTGCTGTTCAGCGGCGGCCCCATCTTCGAGAGTTCCATTCCTCTCTCCGTGTTCGGGATTGACCGCCAGGACGCCGGAGTGCCCCGCTACAGGCTGCTTGTCTGTGCGGGCGAGGAAGGACCCCTGCGGACCACAGGGGGACTGGAACTCTCCGCACCGTATGGCCTGGAGGCCATCAGCAGGGCCGGCACCGTCGTCGTACCGGCGTGGCGCTCGATCACATCGCCGCCACCGCCCGAGGCGCTCGACGCGCTGCGCCGCGCGCACGAGGAAGGCGCCCGCATCGTCGGGCTGTGCACCGGTGCCTTCGTGCTCGCGGCGGCCGGTTTACTCGATGGCCGCCCGGCGACCACGCACTGGATGTACGCGCCGACGCTCGCGAAGCGCTACCCGTCGGTCCATGTGGACCCGCGGGAGCTCTTCGTCGACGACGGCGACGTACTGACGTCCGCCGGCACGGCGGCCGGAATCGATCTCTGTCTGCACATCGTGCGGACGGACCACGGGGCCGAGGCCGCCGGGGCGCTGGCCCGGCGGCTGGTGGTGCCACCGCGGCGCAGCGGCGGCCAGGAGCGCTATCTGGACCGCTCGCTGCCCGAGGAGATCGGCTCGGACCCGCTGGCCGAGGTGGTCGCGTGGGCACTGGAGCACCTCCATGAGCAGTTCGACGTGGAGACGCTCGCCGCCCGCGCGTACATGAGCCGGCGGACCTTCGACCGGCGGTTCCGTTCGCTGACGGGCTCGGCGCCGCTGCAGTGGCTGATCACCCAGCGGGTGCTCCAGGCCCAGCGGCTGCTGGAGACGTCCGACTACTCGGTCGACGAGGTGGCGGGCCGCTGCGGCTTCCGCTCGCCGGTGGCCCTGCGCGGCCACTTCCGGCGCCAGCTGGGCTCGTCGCCGGCCGCGTACCGGGCCGCCTACCGGGCCCGGCGGCCGCAGGGCGACACCGCGGCCTCCTCCGCTCCGCCGCCGCAGGCGGTCGTGGAGGCGGTCCTGCCGGGCGCCAGACGCCCGGGAGGCCCCGGGGAGCCGGGCAGACAGCACGTGGCCCTGCCGGGCCAGCGCAGCGCACCGTGACGATGGGCCGCGGCGGAGGGGGTGCACGACCACACCCCCTCCGGCGCGGCCCATCTAAGGTAGGACGCATGAACGACCGCATGGTGTGGATCGACTGCGAGATGACCGGGCTCTCGTTGACGGACGACGCACTCATCGAGGTGGCCGCGCTGGTCACCGACTCGGAACTGAACGTACTCGGCGACGGCGTGGACATCGTGATCCGCCCGCCGGACGCCGCACTGGAGACCATGCCCGAGGTGGTGCGCCAGATGCACACGGCCTCCGGCCTCCTCGACGAGCTCGCCGCCGGCACCACCCTCGCCGAGGCCGAGGAGCAGGTCCTGGCCTACGTACGCGCGTACGTGAAGGAGCCCGGCAAGGCACCCCTGTGCGGCAACTCCGTCTCCACGGACCGCGGCTTCCTGCTGCGCGACATGCCGACGCTGGAGGACTACCTCCACTACCGGATCGTCGATGTCTCCTCGGTCAAGGAGCTGGCCCGCCGCTGGTACCCGAGGGCGTACTTCAACAGTCCGGAGAAGAGCGGCAACCACCGCGCGCTCGCCGACATCCGCGAGTCCATCGCCGAGCTCCGCTACTACCGCGAGGCGATCTTCGTCCCCCAGCCCGGCCCGGACTCCGAGACCGCCCGCGCCATCGCGTCCCGCCACGTCCTGCCCGCGGAACCGGCCGTCTGACACCCGCGCTGAGCCGCCACGAGAAAGGCGGGAGCGAGCACCCTCTCGGACCCTGTACACTTTTTCTCGGCCGGTCGGGAAAAAACGAAGACCGGTCGTGGTGGGTATAGCTCAGCTGGTAGAGCACCTGGTTGTGGTCCAGGATGTCGCGGGTTCGAGTCCCGTTACTCACCCTTGATGAACAGGCCGTCGACCTGCGAAAGCAGGTCGACGGCCTGTTTGCTTCCCGTCATACGCCGTCCTACGCCGGCCCCGCGCGCCGTCCCGTTCAGGACCGCCTTCTCCTCCGCGTCCGCCAGCCAGAAGTACAGCGGCGGCATCACCAGCTCGATCGCCGTGAGGACCACCTGGAACGGGTGCGGCCATCCGTGCGCGGCGAAGGAGAGCAGCCGCCCGACCGCGCCCAGCAGGAACACTCCGGCCGGCCAGCGCACCGCCGTCGCCGGGATCGGCGACTGCCGGACCCCGCGACGAACTGCGGGACACCTGCACGGGCGCCCTTCTGGGGGCCCTCCGGCCGCTCCTCGCCACCGATCCCGCAGCCGCCCTCCCGTCACGAAACGGTCGCGATGGCTCCACATACGCTCCACACCGCGCATGATGGCTCTCTGATCACGATCAACGCTGGGGGGACCATGCGACGCACCACCACCACCCTGACCGCTCTCCTCTGCCTGGGCGCGCTCACCGCCTGCGGCGGACCGCAGTACGCCGACAGCGCGCCGAAGGTGAAGGCCTCCGCCGACCCGGCCGCCACGGCAGCGGCGCCGGCGGACAAGCCCAAGGCCGACAAGCCGAGCGCCGCGAAGGTCGGCGGCACGATCACCCTCAAGGGCATGGAGGAGGGCGAGCAGCTCGCCGTCACCCTCAAGAAGATCGTGGACCCGGCCCAGCCGAAGGACGAGTTCTTCAAGCCCCAGGACGGCAGCCGGTGGGTCGGCGCCCAGTTCGAGCTGGTCAACACCGGCACCAAGGTCTACGCGGACAGCCCCGGGAACGGCGCCCAGGTCGCCGACGCCGACGGGCAGCGGTTCGGCACCACCCTCGCCGACATCAGCGCCGGGCCGTCCATGACCTCCGACGCCAATGTGCCGCCCGGCGAGAAGGTGCTCGGGTGGGTCGTGTTCGAAGTGCCCAAGGCGTCCAAGCTCGCCTCCGTGCAGTTCGCGATGAACTCGGGCTTCTCCGACGAGACCGGGCAGTGGAAGCTCGGCGAGGAATGAGCGACGCCACCGCGTCCGCGTGGTGGGGCCTGCTCCCGGCCGGCATCCGGGAGCAGGCCGACGGCCACGTCCTGCAGGACGCGCGCATGCGGGCCCTCCGCGTCGTCTTCGCCGCCGGCCGCGCCCACGGGATGGGCCTCCACGAGGCCGAACTGGTGGTCCACGCCCGGTACGTCCACCACGGCGACCGGGTCGCCCGCACCCCCGACAGCCCGCTCGACCTGGAGTCCCTGGCCGCCCTGGCCGCCGGGGCGCCCGGCCGAGTCGTGGCCATCGAGGCCGTGTGGGACGGCGACACCGTCCACGACTGGTTCGTGGAGCTGCTGGCCCTCACCGCCGACCCGGCCGGCGAACACCCGCTCGCCACCCTCTACCGGGGCACGGCCGTACGGCACCTCGGCGGCGAGGACGTCGGCGGGCTCCACCCGTCGGCCGTGGCCGCCGACCGCGTCGGCAGAAAGCTGGCCGCCCACCTGGGAGTGCCGTTCCACTTCGGCAGCCCGGAGACCCCGGACGACGAGGCGCCGCGTTACGTGCCCGGAAGCCCCGCCTGAGCCCGCGCGGGTAGCCTGCGGGCATGACCAACCGCCCGACCGCCGACCGGCGGTCAGAGCCCGCAGCGGCCCTCCGGCGACGGCCGGGCGGGCCCATGCCCGAGATCACCGAGACCGACTGCGAGCGGTGCGGCACGCGGATCGCGGGGCTGACCGGCCGTTACGCGTGCGGCGTGTGCGGATGGGTCAACCACTGGTCGCAGGGGCACACGGACCTGCCGAGCGCCCGGGACGACCTGGACTACGTGCGCCGCCGCTGACCGGCCGGCCGGTGCGCCTGTGAGGTTCGTGGGGGCCGGGACGCGGACCGCACCCCGGCCGCCGATCGCTACCCCGTGCCCGTACCCGTACCCGTACAGGACACGGTCGTCGGGGGCGGGTTCGTCCCCGACCACGAGCCGGTGAGGCCGAAGGTGGCCGAACCGCCCGGCGGGACACGGCCATTCCAGGCGGTGTTCCGCGCCGTGACGGCCGCGCCGGTCTGGGTGTGGGTGGCGTTCCACATCTGGGTGACCCGCTGGTCGCCGGGGAAGGTCCAGTCGGCCGACCAGGAACTCCAGGCCGCCGCGCCCATGTTCTTCAGCGTCACCTCGGCCTGGAAGCCGCCCTGCCACTGACCGGTGACCTTGTACGTCGCGAGGCAGGCGCCCCCTCCGTCGGAGGGCTGGGCGGTGTCGCCGTAGACGATGCCGCGGCCGTTGGTCGACACGTACACCCGCCCGTAGACGCGCGGGTCGCCGGTGATGGCGGCGCCGGTCCAGCCCCACTGGTGGGCGTCGTCGTTGATGCGCACCCAGCTCGCGCCCGCGTCCGTGGACCGGAAGACGCCGCGTACGCCGCCCACCTTGGCGCTGGCGTAGAGGGCCGGGTACGAGGCGCCGGGGGCGGCCTTGCCGAAGCCGATGGTGTCGGCCTGGTCGACACCCTGGACCTTGGTGAAGGTGGCCCCGCGGTCGGTGGAGTGCCACAGGCCGTAGGCGCCGTCGGGGTCGCCGCCCGCCAGCCAGAGGTCGCCGCCGCGGCCCGGGACGGCCTTGAAGCGGACGTTTCCCTTGGCCGGCAGGCCCGTCGCCTTGGACGCGGTGAAGGTGGTGCCGCCGTCCGTGCTGACGTAGAAGACCCCGGCCTTGAAGCCGTAGAACGTCTTCGGGTCGACGCGGTCGGACTCGACGACCGCGCCCGCCGGGATGCCCCGCGAGGCGGTCCAGGAGGTGCCGAAGCCGGAGGCGGTGTGGACGCCGGCGCCGTCCGGGCTCCACACGAAGCGGCTGCCGTCGGCGGCGGCCGCGACGGTGCCGCCGCCCGTGACGCCGGAGGGCTCGGTGCCGGGGAACCAGTGGGCGCCGTTGTCGGTGGAGAAGGCGACGCGCGGGCCGCCGTCGAGGTTCCCGGCGCGTACGACGACGTCGGGCTTGGTCTCGGCGTAGTCGACGCTCGTGGTGGAGGTGAAGTTCGGTGAGGTGAACATCATCGACGGCACCTTGGTCAGGTCCGTGTGGCGGAAGCCGCCGATGTCACCGAGGGCGCTGATCAGGGGCGCGCCGGAGGGCGGGGACGCCAGGTCCAGGACGGCGGTCTCCTCCAGGCCCTGCACCATCGGCCTGATGGTGATCTTGCCGCCGGTGTCCCACTGGCCGAGGTTCTCGGTGCCGTAGATCGTGGCGCCGGTGCCGTACATCATCCGCTGGGAGTCGAAGGGGTCGATCTCCAGGGCCTCCGTCATCCAGCCGAGCTTGGGGGTCTGTTCGGGCGGCGCGGGGTTGGCGCCCCAGGTCAGCCACGGGGAGGAGGAGACGTCCATGGTGTAGCGGTTGGAGCGGTCGGGGTACGAGGTGAAGTCCCAGGCCTTCGTCCAGCTCGCGCCGCTGTCGGTGGTGCGGAAGATCTGCGTGTCGGGCCACCAGGAGCTGTAGCCGCTCACCATCACGGTGCCGGGCTTCTGCCGGTCGACGGTCAGGCCGCTGAAGCCGTAGTACGCGTCGGCGGCGGGGGTGACGTCCTTCCAGGCGCCCGTGGCGCCGCCCGCCTTGGTGTCGTACCGCCACACCGCGCCCTTGGAACCGTCGTACGGGCCGCCCGTGTCGCTGTAGGCGAGGTAGAGGTGGCCGTTGGCGCTGTCGAGGACGCCCTTGTGGGCGAGGAGGCCGGTCGGCTGGCCGGGCAGCCGGGTCCAGGTGGCGCCGGCGTCCGTGGAGCGGTAGACGGCGTTCTCCTTGTCGGCGACACCGACGTAGACCGTCTTGGTGGCGGTGCCGGGCGTGCCCGTGGACTCGTCGAAGGTGACCCAGACGATGCCCTGGTTGTCGGAGGCGTAGCCGCTGGTGTCGCTCGGGTCCTGGGCGTAGTTGCCGGGGTTGGGGAAGGCGGTGACCTGCGACCAGCTGGCACCGGAGTCGGTGGAGCGCCACAGGCCCTTGCCGCTGGGCGCTCCGAGGTAGAGCACGCTGCCCAGGTGCGGGTCGACGGCGAGGCGCTCGCCCATGCCGCGCCCGGGCATGTTGCCGCCGAGCTTGAAGGGCAGGTCGGCCTTGCGCCAGGTGGCGCCGCGGTCGGTGGAGCGCAGGACGGCTCCGTTGCCGGGGTCCCAGCTGTTGGTGTACGTGCCGACGGCGGCGTACACGCGGTTCGGGTCGACGGAGTCGGTGGCGAGGCTGACGACGCCGGTGTGGCCCCAGTCGTCCCAGCCGATGTGGTCGAGCAGCGGGGTCCACGTCTTGGTCGACTGCTGCCAGCGGTAGGCGCCGCCGATGTCGGTGCGGGCGTAGGCGAGGTTCTTCTCGGCGCGGTTGAAGACGATGCCGGGGACGAAGCCGCCGCCGTCGATGCGGACGTTCTTCCAGGTGTACGCCTCCGCGGCCTTCGGTTCCACCGCCGGTTCGGCGGCGGCCGTGGGTGGCGCGGCGGTCAGCAGGCCGGCGGCGAGCGCCAGGCCGAGGAGCAGGTGTCGTGTGCTGCGCACGGTGCTTCCTCTCGGTGGGGGACGAGCCGGGCCGGCCGCGGACTGCGCGGCCGGCCCGGTTGTGCGTACGTACGCGGAGCCACGCGGGGCTATTCGAGGAGCTCCGCGTACGAGCCCATGGCCAGGGCGATGTCCGCCTGGGCCCAGAAGCGGTGGTACGTGAAGACCGGCGCGGCGCCGCCCTTCAGATAGGCCTCGACCTTCGACCAGGCCGGGTCGTCCTCGTAGAAGGAGCGGATCGAGGCGAAGGTGGAGGAGGAGTCGACCCGGTCGCCGTTCGGCATGGTCCCGGTCCAGGCGCTCGGCACGTAGACGGGGTCGTCGAACCGGTTGTAATCGGCGCGGGTCTCCGGGACGGCGATGCCCAGGGGGTCCTGGTGGTGGTCCCACATGCCGTCGAGGAGGGCCTTGGCCACCCGCTTGGCGTTCGCGTCACCGGACTTGGCGGCGTAGTACGTCAGGGTCTTGGCGTACGCGGCGGCCACGCCGACGTCGTTGGTGTAGTCGGCGACGGTGACGTGCAGTCCGGTGTTCGCGCCGGGTGCGGACGGGTTCCAGGTGTCGGGCCGGCCCGACCACTGGAGGGTGGACGGGATGCGGAAGGTGCCGTCGGGGTTGATGGTGGTCTTGGAGATCGCCCAGTCGACCCACTTGTCGAGGACGCTCTTGGCGAGGGCGTCACCGCTCTGGTGGTAGTACTCGGCGACCCGCTCCATGGACCACGCCTGGAAGCCGAACCACTGGTTGGACGGCGGGTCGTGGTAGACGGGCTTCTCGTCGTAGAAGAGGCCGTAGAAGGTGGGCGTGCCGGCCGGCGGGGTGGCGTAGCGGCCCTGCCAGCTGTTGGTGGCGCCGCCCGCGATGGCGCCCTCGGAGGACTGGAGCCAGCGGTAGAACTCCACCTGCCGGTCGAGGCTGGTCGCCCAGTCCTGCGCGCCCGTCGCCGACTTGGGCTTCAGTGGCGCGTACTCGCTGAGCGCGTACGCCGCGAGCGGGTTCTGGTAGCCGCCGTGGGCGTGGCTGGAGCCAATGCGCCAGGCCCAGCCGGCGCTGCTGTCGGTGGCGCCGCCCCAGGCGTAGTACCAGCTCAGCAGGTAGTGCGCGCTGTTCTTGCCGGTGCCGGCGGGGCAGGTGGCCGGGCCGACGCAGTTGCCCGACTTCTTGAAGTACTTGTCGAACATGGCGTACCGCAGGTAGTCGCCCATCTTGGCGGCCTTGGCGACGGTCGCCGTGACCTGGGCGCCCTTGCCCTGCTGCTTGGCCCAGACGTCGGCCCAGTAGGCGGCCTGGACGGCGCGGGCATCGGCGTCGGGGGCGTTGGTGAACTTCCACTGCTTGGCGTAGGAGGCGTCCCCGGTGAACAGGTCGAGGAAGCCGTTGCGTCCGCCGTAGGTGAAGTTGTCGCAGGTGGGGTGGGTGACGGTTTCCCAGACGGACTCCTGGGGGCCGCGCTGGAAGGTGTTGATGTACGACGGGCCGGTGGCCGTCGGTCCGGCGGAGCACTTGCCCGGCTCGTTTCCGAAGCCGTAGACGTTGTCGACGTCCTGGATCCAGTGCATGCCGTAGATGTCGTCCGTGCCGTACGCGCTCTTCAGTTCGCCCGCGATCGGGTCGGCGCCGGCGGGGATGCCGGAGTCGAGGCGTGCGGGGTACTGGGACGGGAGGTCGTGCTCGGGCGCGTACGTGGCCGGCTTGGAGGCGTTGTAGAAGGAGTTGGTCGGCTGGTCGGCGCGGGTGGGGATCATGAACTTCTCCATGGTGTCCCACGCGCCGTTGAACTTCGTCCAGTCGCCGGTGATCTTCCCGTACATGGCCTGGAGCCAGATCAGGTAGCTGTACGCCTCCGACGTCGTCTCGTGGCCGTGGTCCGGCGCCTCGACGATGAGGGTCTCGACCGAGTGGTACGGGATGCCCTCCGGCGAGAAGTAGCCGTTGGCCGGGTTGGTGATCCGCGCGTGCAGGTCGAGGAAGCGGGCGTCGTACGTCGAGTCGGCGGCCAGCTGCGTGACGGTGACCTCGGCCTTGGTGTGGCCGGGCGCGGTGGCCGTGAAGACGGCCGAGCCGGTGCCGGTGGGCGCGGCGGTCACGGTCACCTTCTGGGCGGTGTTCCAGTTCGCCGGGGTGAAGGTGAGGGTGGCGGGCGCGGCGGTGAGGCCCGTGTTGCCCGAGGTGCGGGCGACGGTCACCGTGACGTTCGCGGACGGCTGGGTGGAGAGCTTCAGGTCGAACGTGCCGCTGGAGCCCTGGCGTACGCCGAGCTGGGCGGGGCTCGCCACGAGCGCGGCACCGGCGGCGACGGTGATGCCGACGGGCGCGGACTCGGCGGCGGCGCCCCGGTTGTCGTACGCCTTGGCGTACAGCGAGTGGGTCCCGGCGGCGAGGCCGGTCGCGCTGTGGGTGAAGGGCGCCGTGGTGTCCGTACCGAGGAGGGTGGTGTCGCTGTAGAACTCCACCTTGGTGACGGTCGCCCCGTCGGCGGCCGCGGCGGTGGCGGCCATCGGGACGGGGTCGCCCGCCGTGAAGACGGCGCCCGCGGCCGGGCTGGTCAGCACGGCGACGGGCGGCTTGTGCGCCCCGGCGCAGGGCTCGCCGTTGACGGCGAAGGCGGCGGGGGCGGGGTTGGCGCCGGTGTAGGTGAACTGCCCGCCTGCGGTGACGGCCGCGCCCGCGGCGACGGTCCGGTTCCAGTCGGCGTTGCGGACGGTGACGGTCTTGCCGGACTGCGACCAGACGCCGTTCCAGCCGTTGGTGAGCTTCTGGTCGCCGGCCTGGTCGTAGGTGACGGTCCAGCCGGTGAGGGGCGCGGTGCCCCGGTTGGTGAGCGTGACCTCGGCGGTGAAGCCGGAGCCCCAGTCGTTGGCCACCTTGTAGTCGACGCTGCACTGGACGGCGGCGGCCTGGGCCGCCGTGGCGGGTGCGGGGGCGCCGACGGCGGCCATGCCCAGCGGTAACGCCAGGGCGACGACGAGGGCGGCGGTTGAGCGGGGCCTTGACCTGCCTCTGAGCCAGGTTCTGGTTCTGTTACTGGTTCGGGTTCCCGGTGACATGTGCCTGCTTCTCCTCGCGGCTCGGGGAGGGTCGGGGGTGAGCACAAGCGGTGAACATGTGGGAGCGCTCCCACTATGGGGAGGGCCGCGAGAGGGGTCAAGGTGCGGGAGGAGTCGAAGAAATTCGACGGGGATTGGCTACGCCGGTCAGCCCTGGGCGAGGACGTCGGCCGCCCTGCGCATCCGGTCCTCGTTGGACTTCTTCACCTCGGCGAGCGCCTGCGCGTTCCTCTCCAGCGTGCGCTTCTGGTACGCGGTCTCCACCGCCAGCCACACCCCGGCCAGGTTGGTTTCCACCTTGCACGTCACGTCCGCGGTCGCGATGCGGCGTTCGGTGTCCGTCGCCGTCTCCGACTTGCCCCACTCGGGGTCGTTGTTGGCCGCCCAGGGGCCGTCGTAGTCGTGCCCGGCCTCGCCCATGCACGCGCTCCACTTGGCGAACGCCTTGACGACCTGGGGGTCCTGCTCGGCTCGCTCGGCGTCCTCGACGACGAGCCGCTCGATGTAGTCGTCGCTGGTGGTGTCGGCCTTGTCCATGGACTTCCTGCCGTTGAGCCGGGCCCGCGCCTCCAGTACGCACGCGCCCGCCGCCTGCTGTGCGGCCTCGGACGTGTCCTGCCCCGCCTCCCGCTCCTTGGCGCCCGGGCCGGTCTGCGCGGGGCCGTGGTAGCCGGTCCGGCCGGCCTCCGCCGGGTCGAGGACGCCGTACCTGCGGACGTGCCGGTTCCCCCCTGCCGGGGCGGGCCGCTGCGGCGCGGCCCACGAGAAGCCCCGCGCGGTCATGCAGGTCGCGACGAGCTTGTCCTGCGCGAGCTGGAGTTGACGCGCCTGCGCGGGAGTGAGCTCGTACGCGTCCAGGGGGAAGGCGAGTTGCTCCGCGCTGGTGACGGTGGTGACCGCACCGATCGCGATGGGGCCGCTTCCGGCACCGTCCGCGGAGTCGGCCGCGCCCGCGCCCGCGCACCCGGACAGCGTGACGGCGGCCAGCGTGACGACAGCCAGCGCGGGGGCGACCGGTGTGGAGCGGCGCCGCGTGAGGTGAGGGAGGGGGCGGAGGCCGAGGAGGGGGCGGGGACGGGGGCGGGGCGATGCGGGCAAGGCAGGGTCCGTTCTGGAAGGACGGGGCGCCGGGCACCAGTCAGAGGGCGCACTGGCTGCAGCCGCTGACCACCGCCGTCCTTCCAGAGGGACCTGTACGCGTCGTCGTACTCGCCGGTGTCGAGCCGGGCGGAAGGGTGGGCAGGCCCGGAGCGATACGGGCAGGAGGGGTGGAGAAACGTGGGGGGGAGAACCAGAAACGGGAAAGGTGGTCCCGCGCGCACCATGAGCGGCGTCTGTATGGCCGGAAAGAAGCGGTGCGGGGGAGAACATATGGGCCCCGGGCGATCTTTGACAAGGCCCGAGGGCTCGTCGCTGACCAGCATGTTCGCCTGATTGTTTCGGCCCGGCGCCCTACCCGGAGTAACCCGTTCCGTCGCCGCCCTCACGCCGGCCCGGGTCGGCTCCGCTCACCCGCCGACTCCAGTCGACGCCGTCGCTCACGCCGATCCGAGCCGCCGCCGCTCACGCCGATCCGAGCCGCCGCCGCTGGCGCGGCGCATTGCCCCTCACGTCGACTCCCGTACCACCAGCTCCGTCGGCAGCACCAGCTGTCGCGGTTCCGCGGCCGTGCCCGTGACCTCCTGGAGGAGGATGCGGGCCATCCGGCGGCCCATCTCCTCGATCGGCTGGCGCACGCTGGTGAGCGCCGGGTCCATCAGGCGCGCCACCGCCGAGTCGTCGACGCCGATGAGCGCCACGTCGTCCGGTACGCGGCGGCCCGCGTCCCGCAGGACTCCGCGAGCGCCCGCCGCCATGACGTCCGACGCGGCGAAGACGCCGTCGAGGTCGGGGCAGCGTTCCAGCAGCTCGCGCATGGCCCGGCGGCCGCCCTCCTCGGTGAAGTCGCCCGCGGCCACGAGCCGGTCGTCCGCCGGGAGGCCCGCCGCCTCGACGCCCTGGCGGTAGCCGTCGAGGCGGCACTGCGCCACGTACATGTCGAGCGGCCCCGTGATGGTGGCGATCCGGCGGCGGCCCCGTGCGGCGAGGTGGCCGACCGCCGAACGGCCGGCCCCGACGTTGTCGGAGTCGACGTACGCGCCCGGCTCCGCCTCGGAGCGGCGGCCGTTGAGCACGGCGGGCAGCCCCAGCTCCTGGACGATGTCGGGCAGCGGGTCGTCGCCGTGGACCGAGACCAGCAGGACGCCGTCCACGCGCTGTGCGGCGAGGTACTGCTCGAAGCGCTGCCGCTCCTTGCTGGAGCGGATCAGCGTGAGCAGCAGCTGCATGTCCGCGTCCGCCAGCTCGGCGCTGACGCCACGGATGATGTCGAGGAAGTACGGCTCCGCGAACAGCCGCGCCTCGGTCTCCGGGATGACGAGCGCGACGGCGTCCGTGCGGGCGCCCGCGAGCGCGCGGGCCGCGCGGTTGGGGACGTACCCGAGCTCGGCGATGGCCTGGCCGACCGCCTCCTTCGCACGGTCGCTCACCCGCGGCGAGCCGTTGATCACCCGCGACACCGTGCCGCGCCCGACCCCCGCCCGGGCCGCGACCTCCTCCAGCGTGGGCCTGCCGGTCTGCCGTCCGCTCACCGCCATCGGCCTCCCATCGAACGTTTCTCCCTCAGAAGAGGTGTGACCCAGTCAACCTAGAGGGTGCCCCCTGCGCGGCCCGAAGGGGAGTACCGGTTTCACCCCCGTGATCTTGGGAGCGCTCCCACCGTAAGTGACGAGGCCACCGGGGCGCCAGCCGCCTACCGCTCACAGGGAGCGGGCGCGGGGGGCGTGCGCGGACGCGGGGGCAGGGAGCGCGCGCGGGCGCGGAGGCAGGGAACGTGCGCGGGCGCGGGGGCGGCGGGTTCCCGGGACCCCCGCGCCGTCGGCGCGTCAGGTGCGGTAGGCGTAGTAGAGCGCGTTCGGGTAGGACGCGATGAGGCTCGCCACCGACTTCCGGTAGGTGTCGGTCGAGTGGTAGGTCAGGTACGGCGTCCCGTAACGGCTCCGGTACGTGGTCATCATGGTGTGGTCCTTGGACCCGTCCCGGTCGAAGTCCACCTGGAGCACATCGCCGATGCCCATGTCGTACACGTTGCCCAGGTTGGTCGTCCGCTTGCTGTGCAGCGCGAACCACGACCACTCGTTGGCACCCACGAACGATACGGAGGCACCCAGGGTGGGGTCGTACCACCAGTTGGTGTAGTCCGAGTAGAGCCCCGGATCGTGCTTCCAGCCGCCCGCCTTCAGGGCCTGGCTGATGAAGTTCGTGCAGTCACCGCCGGCGCTGTTGTACGCCGGGTAGGCGGGGTTGTAGTTGCTCCAGTACTTCTCGGCGTAGGCCGCCATCGCCTGGTAGTCGTAACCGGCGGTGCCCGGGGGCTTCTGCGTCTGCTGCGAGGGCCGCCGGGTCGAGGCGGGCGTCGCCGAGGGTACGCCCGTGTCCGCCGCGGCCGCCGCCGTCCGCGCCGCGAAGGGCTCGTTGATGGCGACGGGCCCCTCGTCGGTGGACCTCATGCCCGTCAGTTCCCACGTGCCGCGCGGCGTGAAGGCGAAGCTCAGCTCGTGGTGGGCCTGGAATCCGGTGCTCGCCGGCTCGTCACCGCGGATCCTCTTGTACGTCAGGGTCGTGGTCTCGGTGACCCGGACCGTGGCGCGGCGGTCCTTGACGCGCGTCTTGTCCACGCGGACGTCGGTGGTGGCCGCGGTGTACACCTCACCCAGTGCGGCGAGCCGGTCCTTCCGGGACCGCAGCGAGGACACCGCCTCCTTCTCCGACCGCGCCGCCCCGGCGGACAGGCCGGCCCTCCGGTCCGTCATCGGCGTGGGACGCCGCGCCTGGCCGTTGTCGAGCAGGGCCGCCGTACGCTGCGTCAGTACGGCGTCGGCCAGCTTCTCGAACGAGGCCGTCGTGGCACCGTCCACCGTCGGCTTCACGGCCGCCTCGGCCTCCGGGTCGCCACCCGCGAAAGCGGTGGGCAGCAGGACGGCCGATGCGGCGACTGCCAATACGGCCCCCAGGGCGGATCTGAACGTCGATCGCTTCACGAAGTCTTCCCCTTGTCACCCGGTCCCGCGCGGGCCGGGCGACGGAATGTTCGCACGACCTTCCGTTATGTGGCGCCGTGGTGAATGTCGCAGGATTGCCACAATTCCGTGGCGCGGGGCCGGGGAAGCGCCGGCAGAAGGTCAAGTGACCTCCGCTGGCAGGCACTTCGCGGTACGGGGTCGCGAACGGCGCGGGCCGGACACGCGGCTTGGCACCAGCCCGACGCCGGACGTGACACCGGACGGGCACCCAGCGGACGCCCGTCGGACACCGGTCGAGCCCTGGACGTCCCTGCGGACGTCCGCGCGACGTCCCCGCGAGCGTCCCTGCGTACGGAGCTGCTCCAATTCGCGCCCATCCCTTGACACCCACCCTCGTGACCCAACATCGTGGGAGCGCTCCCACAGACGACGAGGAGAGTCGAATGCGCCCTTCCAGCACGTCCGGCGGCAGAACGCGCGCCGGAGCGCCCGGCCGCCGCCCCACGCGCCCCGCGGGTACCGCGCGCCGCACGCGCACCGCGTACACCGGAGCCGCCGCCGCAGTCGCGGCC
Source organism: Streptomyces sp. NPDC045998 (assembly GCF_056430285.1). Lineage (NCBI taxonomy): Bacteria > Bacillati > Actinomycetota > Actinomycetes > Kitasatosporales > Streptomycetaceae > Streptomyces > Streptomyces sp. NPDC045998. Next base: position 30,276 of record NZ_JBWKLJ010000001.1, on the reverse strand, counting down.
TGCGCGGTCCTGCTCACCGGCTGCGGCGACGGCGGCGGTTCCGGCCAGGCAGCCGGCGACGAGAAGATCACCCTGCGCATCGGAACCTTCGGCTCCTTCGGTTACGACGACAAGAACGGGGCCAAGCTCTACGCCGAGTACGAGAGGCTCCACCCGAACATCAAGATCGAGGAATCGAACGTCGCGGACGGCCAGAAGTACTGGGACACGCTGAAGCTCCGCCTCTCCCGCAACAGCGGCCTCGCCGACATCCAGGCCATCGAGGTCGGTTACATCGCGGAGGCCACCGGCCCCGCCATGGCGAACAAGTGGGTGGACCTCTCCAAGAGCGGCGGCGCCGACACCTCCGCCTTCCTCGACTGGAAGGTCAAGCAGGCCACGACCGCCGACGGCAAGGTCATCGGCCTCGGCACCGACATCGGCCCGATGGCCATCTGCTACAACAAGGACCTCTTCGCCAAGGCCAAACTGCCCACCGACCGCACCCAGGTCGCCCGGCTCTGGGCCGGCGACTGGGCGAAGTTCGTCGCCACGGGCAAGACGTACCAGAAGAGCGCCCCGGCCGGGACCGCCTTCCACGACTCCGCGAGCGGCCTGTTCAACGCCGTGCTCTCCAGCCAGCCCCTCCAGTACGCCAACGCCGAGGGCGAGTTGGACTACGCGAACAGCCCCGGCGTGAAGAAGGCGTGGGACCTGGCCGTCGAGGCCGCGCAGAGCGGCATCACCGCCAAGCTGCGGCAGTTCGACGAGAAGGGCAGCTGGAACGCCGGGTTCAAGAACTCCACTTTCGCCACCGTCGCCTGCCCGAGCTGGATGACCGGCATCATCAAGGACCAGGCCGGACCGGCCAACCAGGGCAAGTGGGACATCGCCGCGCCGCCGGTCGCGGGCAACTGGGGCGGCTCCTTCCTCGCCGTACCGAAGTCCGGCAAGCACGCGGAGGAGGCCGCCAAGCTCGCCGCCTGGCTGACCGCGCCCGAGCAGCACGCCAAGGTGTTCGGGGTCAACGGCAACATCCCCTCCACCAAGGCCACCCTCGCCTCCGCCGCCGTCCAGAACGCCAAGATCCCGTACTTCGGCGACACCCCCGTCGGCAGGATCTACTCCGAGGCCGCGGCCGGCATCACACCCGCGCCGGTCAGCCGCTACGACGGCCAGGTGAAGACCTTCATCACCGACAACGGCATCCTCGACATCGAGCAGCGCGGCACCGCGCCCGACGCCGCCTGGGAGAACGTCAAGAAGCTGGTCGACGACAAGATCGATCAGTAGCGGGGTGCCCCTGAGGCGGGTGGCCGCCCGGCGCTCCCCCGCCGGACGGCCACCCCGCCCCGTACCGACCTGGAAGGAATGCCCCTCGTGGCCACCTCCGTCCGTGCGGCGGCCGATGGCGGCACCGCGCCACCGCCGCCCACGCCCTCGCCGCCGCCCCGTACCGTACGCGCGGGCAGCGGCTGGCGCAGCCGCCTCTACCGCTGGGACCTCAAGGCGACCCCGTACGCCTTCGTCTCGCCGTTCTTCCTCTGCTTCGCGGCCTTCGGGCTCTTCCCCCTGATCTACACGGGCTGGCTGTCGCTGCACCGCGTGGAGCTCGGCGGTGAGGCGGAGTGGCGCGGCTTCGACAATTACACGGGCCTGTGGGACAGCGAGTTCTTCTGGCGGGCACTCGCCAACACCTTCACCATCGGGGTCATCTCGACCGTTCCGCAGCTGCTGATGGCGCTGGGGCTCGCGCACCTGCTCAACTACAAGCTGCGCGGCCGTGGTTTCTTCCGGGTCGCGGTCCTCGCCCCGTACGCCACCTCGATCGCCGCCGCGACGCTCGTCTTCGCGCAGCTGTTCAACAGCGACTACGGCCTCGTCAACACCGTCCTGGGGTGGGTCGGTTTCGACCCCGTCGACTGGGAGTCGTCCAAGTGGCCGGCGCAGATCGCGATCTCGGTCATCGTCATCTGGCGCTGGACCGGCTACAACGCGCTGATCTACCTCGCCGCGATGCAGGCCGTTCCCCAGGACCTGTACGAGGCGGCCGCCCTCGACGGGGCGTCGCGCTTGCGCCAGTTCATCAGCGTGACCATTCCGTCCATCCGCCCGACCATCCTGTTCACGATCGTCGTCTCGACGATCGGGGCCACGCAGCTGTTCGGCGAGCCGATGCTGTTCGGCGGCAGCCTCGGGGTGAGCGGCGGCAGCGGCGGTCAGTACCAGACGCTGAGCCTGCTGATGTACGAGAAGGGCTGGGTCACCGGCGCCCTGGGGCAAGCGTCCGCCATCGCCTGGGTGATGCTGCTGCTCCTGCTGCTGATCGGCGCGGCCCGGCTGCTCGTCGCCCGCAAAGGGATCAAGGGGATCAAGGGGATCAAGGGCATCAAGGGAAGGACGTCATGAGCCTCGGAACACCGCTGAAGCGGCTCCGGCCGGCGCGGCCGGCGGCGGGGCGCCAGCACCACGCGGGCCCGCTGACGTACGTCCTCCTCGGACTGGCCGCCCTCTTCTCGCTCTTCCCGCTGTACTGGAACCTCGTCGCCGCCTCGCACACCGGCGAGCGCGTGGTGGAGGCCCCGGCCCCGCTGCTGCCGGGACCGCGCCTCCTCGACAACCTCACCTTCGCCTGGAACCAGGTCGACATGGGCGAGGCGCTGGTCAACACCACGGTGGTGGCCGGTCTGGTGGCGGCGTCGACCGTGGTGTTCTCCACCCTCGCCGGATTCGCCTTCGCCAAGCTGCCCTTCCGCGGCCGCAACGCGCTGCTCGCGCTGGTGGTGGCGACCATGACCATCCCGCCGCAGCTCAGCGTGATCCCGCTGTACCGGATCATCACCGATCTCGGGTGGGTGGACCAGCTCCAGTCCGTCGTCCTGCCGTCGCTGGTGGCGGCGTTCGGGGTGTTCTTCATGCGGCAGTACCTGCTGGAGGCACTGCCCGTGGAGCTGGTCGAGGCGGCCCGGGTGGACGGCGCGCACAGCCTGCGCATCATCTGGCACGTGGTCTTCCCCGTCGCGCGGCCGGCGATGGCGGTGCTGGGCATGCTCGTCTTCGTCCAGGCGTGGAACGACTTCTTCTGGCCGTTCATCGCCCTCACGCCGGACGGCAACCCGACCCTCCAGGTGGCGCTCGCCGGCCTGGGCTCGGGCAACCACACCATCAACCAGGCGATCGTGCTGACGGGTGCCCTGATCTCGACCGTGCCGCTGCTGCTGGTCTTCGCCCTGCTCGGCAAGCACATCGTGGGCGGCATCACGTCGGGCGCGGTCAAGAGCTGAGGCCCACGCACCGTCGGGGTCGGCCCCCGCGGGGCCCGGGCCGGGGGCGGCCACGGGGGGGCAGGCCCGGGGGCGGCCCCGGGGGGCGAGCCCGGGGGCGGACGTCCGCGCTAGCGCCGTCGCCGCCCGCCCCCACCCCATACCCGTCACCCCACCCCCACCCGATCCCCGGCACCCGGCCACTCGGCCACCCAGCCGCTTCGCGTGCGCCCCCTCCAGGCCCTCGGGCCAGCCCCTCCGCCCCCGGACATCAGCCTTCGTCCTCCACCCATCCCTCCTCTTCTCCTGGGAGCGCTCCCAAATGACTGCGTCCGACGCTCGCCCTCTCACCGCGACCCGTCAGTTCCCGCCCGGCTTCCTCTGGGGCGCCGCCACCGCCGCGTACCAGATCGAAGGCGCGGCCACCGAGGGCGGCCGCACCCCCTCCATCTGGGACACCTTCTCCCGCACGCCGGGCAAGGTGTTCCAGGGCCACACCGGCGACGTGGCGACCGACCACTACCACCGCTTCCGCGACGACGTACGGCTCATGGCGGACCTCGGCCTGAGCGCGTACCGCTTCTCGGTCTCCTGGTCGCGCGTGCAGCCCACCGGCCGCGGCCCCGCCGTCCAGAAGGGCCTCGACTTCTACCGCGAGCTCGTCGACGAGCTGCTCGCGCACGGTATCTCCCCGACCCTGACGCTCTACCACTGGGACCTGCCGCAGGAGCTGGAGGACGCGGGCGGCTGGCCGCACCGGGCCACCGCCGAGCGGTTCGGCGAGTACGCCGCCCTCGTCGCCGACGCGCTCGGCGACCGCGTCGGCCGCTGGATCACCCTCAACGAGCCGTGGTGCACGGCCTTCCTCGGGTACGGCTCCGGCGTCCACGCCCCGGGCCGCACCGACCCCGTCGCCGCGCTGCGCGCCGCGCACCACCTCAACCTCGGGCACGGCCTCGCGGTCCAGGCGCTGCGGGCCACCCTGCCGGCCGACGCCGAGGTGTCGGCCTCGCTCAACCTGCACGAGGTGCGGCCGCTGACCCCGGCGGCCGAGGACATCGACGCGGTACGCCGCATCGACGCGGTGGGCAACCGCGTCTGGCTCGGGCCCATGCTGGAGGGGGGGTATCCGGAGGACCTGCTCGCGGACACGGCGGCGCTCACCGACTGGTCGTTCGTCCGGCCGGGCGACCTCACCGCCATCCACCAGCGCCTCGACTTCCTGGGCGTCAACTACTACACCCCCGCCGTGGTGGCGAAGATCCGCGACGGGGAGGCCGCCCCGCGCAACGACGGGCACGGCGCCAGCGCCCACTCGCCGTGGCCGGGCGCGGAGGACGTCGCGTTCCACCAGCCGCCCGGCGCGCGGACGGCGATGGGCTGGGCGGTCGACCCGACGGGCATGTACGACCTGCTGATGCGCCTGGCCGGCGAGCACCCGGGCCTGCCCCTGCTCATCACGGAGAACGGCGCGGCGTACGAGGACGAGGTCGCCGCCGACGGCTCGGTCCACGACCCGGAGCGCATCGCCTACGTCCACGGGCACCTGGAAGCCGTGCACCGCGCGATCGCGGACGGAGCGGACGTACGCGGCTACTTCCTGTGGTCCCTGATGGACAACTTCGAGTGGTCGTACGGCTATGCCAAGCGGTTCGGCGCGGTGCACGTGGACTACGAGACGCTGGCGCGGACGCCGAAGTCGAGCGCGCACTGGTACGCGAAGGTGGCGCGGTCCGGCGAACTGCCGTCGCGGGACGCGTCCTGACGCTTCGACACCCGGGGCCGGGCCCGCGATTTATTTCTGTAGCGGTCACTAGAAAAGGTGCTACGGTTACACCAGATTCCCTAGCGACCGCTACAGAAACGAGGGGCCACCCCATGTCGTCCACGTCCACCGCGCCATCCACGTCATCCGTGTCCACCGCGTCATCCGTGACGGCCGCGTCATCCGTGACGGCCGTGTCGGCCCCGCCCGCCTTCGCCCGCACCGTCCGCGGCACCTCCGGCCCCGGCCTCCTCCTCGCCCACGGCGCCGGTGGCGGCGTCGAGGCCAACTACGGCCCGGTCCTGGACGTCCTGGCGCAGGGGCGCCGCGTCGTGGGCGTCGACTTCCCGGGTACGGGCGGCACGCCCCGCGCCGAGCGCGCCCTCGAAGTGGACGACCTCGCCGACGCCTTGGTCGCCACGGCCGACGCGGAGGGCCTGGACCGGTTCGCCGTCTCCGGGTACTCACTGGGCGGTTCGGTGGCCGTGCGGGTCGCCGCCCGCTACCCCGAGCGGGTCACGGCCCTGGTCCTGACCTCCGCGTTCGCCCGGCCCGACCACCGCACGCGGCTGGCCGCCGAGGTGTGGCGCGACCTGTTCGCAAGCGGGCAGCGGGAGCTGATGGGCCGCTTCCTCGTACCGCTCGCGCTCAGCCCGGGACTGCTGGAGGCGCTGCCGCCCGAGCAGCTGGAGGCGGCGATCCGTTCCACGGGCGAGACCGCGCCGCCCGGGACGGGGGACCACGCCGACCTGGTGGCGCGCACCGACGTGCGCGCGGACCTGGCGGGCATAGCCGTACCGACGCTGGTGATCTCCACGACCGCGGACCGGCTCGTCCCGCCCGCCCTGCACCGCGCCGTCGCCGCCGGCATCCCCGGCGCGCGCCTGGAGGAGCTGGCCACCGGGCACCTGCCGTTCGCCGAGGCACCGGAGAGGTGGGGCAAGCTCATCACGTCGTTCCTCGACGAGCTGGACGGGTGACGAGCTGGAGGGGGGAGGGCGCGCTCCGGCCGGGTGGGAGCCGACTAACGCGGGGCACGTCCGGCGCTCGTGCGGCGGCGGCGTACGACGCGGTGCCCGCGCCGCGCCGGGGCGTCGGCACGCCCGTCGCCCAGTCCGATCCAGATCCGGACCTCCGTGCCGCCCAGCACCGAGTGCCCGATCCGCACGTCGCCGCCGGTCGACTCGGCGACCCGGCGCACGATGTCGAGTCCGAGCCCCGTCGAGCCGTCCCGGCCGCCGCTGTTGCCGCGCGCCAGCGCCGCCTCCGGATCGGCGATGCCGGGCCCGGCGTCCGAGACGAGGATGATCACGGCGTCGTCGCCGTTGTGGAGGTCCACCGAGAAGGCGGTGCCCTCCGGGGTGTGGCGGAAGACGTTGCCGAGCAGCGCGTCGAGCGCGGCGACGAGTTCGGGCCGGGCCACCGGGATGCGTACGGGCCGGTCGACACCCGCCACCCGCACCTTGCGCCCCTCGTCCTCCGCGAGTGCGGACCAGAAGTCCATCCGCTCCCGTACGACCTCCGAGGCGTCGCAGCCGGCGCCCGGACCGGTGGGCTGCGTCTGGGGCTTGGCCTCCCTGGCCGTGCGGATGATGACGTCGACCTCCCGCTCCAGCTGCTCGACGGCCGCGCGCGTCTGGTCGGCGGCGGGCCCGTCGCCCAGGGACGCGGCGTTGAGCCGCAGCACCGTCAGCGGGGTGCGCAGCCGGTGGGAGAGGTCGGCGGCGAGCTCGCGCTCGTTGGCGAGGAGCTGGACGACCTGGTCGGCCATCGAGTTGAAGGCGACCGCGGCGGACTTCAGCTCCGTGGGCCCGTCTTCGGGGACGCGGGCGCCCAGCTTGCCCTCGCCGAGCTCGTGCGCGGCCCGCGCGAGGCGCTGGGCGGGCTGCACCATGCGCACGCCGAGCCGGTCGGCGACCGCGACGGACCCGACGACCAGCGCGGCCCCGACCCCGGCGAGGACCAGCCACGCGGTGGCGATGCCGTTGGTGACCTCCCCCTCGGGCACGTACACCTCGACGATCGCGATCCGGCCGGTGCTGATGGCGGTCGGCTGGAGCAGCGCGAAGCCGCCGGACACCTCGGTCGTCGAGGCGCGCGGTACCCGCTGCACGGTGGCGAGGTCCTTCGCGGCGGCCCGCCCCGTGCCGATGGTCACGGCCTCGCCGCCCTCCCCCCGGCCGGGGATGTGGACGGCCATGCGCCCGGCGGCCCCGGCCTGCGTGGAGGCGACGGCGCGTTCCAGCTGGTCGCGGTCGGTGGTGATGGAGAGGGTGGGGCCGATGGCGGCGGCCTGCCGCTCGGCGTTGGTGAAGGCCCGGTCCCGTGCCATCTCCTTGATGACCAGGCCCAAGGGCACGGCGAAGGCCACCACGACCATCACCGTCACCGCCAGCGCCACCTTGACGAGCGCCCACCTCACCTTCGTCGGCTCGCTTCTCCGCCCGCGCTGGGGGTACCGCCCGCCGAAGGCAGGGGGAGCAGCGGTGCGGCTTTGTCGGTTGTCTGCGGCCTGGCGGCCGCGCGTGCGACGCTCACAGCGGCGGCTCCAGCTTCACGCCCACACCCCGCAGCGTGTGCAGGTAGCGTGGTCGGGCCGCCGTCTCGCCCAGCTTTCTGCGGAGCCATGACAGGTGGACATCGATGGTCTGGTCGTCGCCGTACGACTGCTGCCACACCTCGGCGAGCAGTTCCTTGCGCGGGACGACCACGCCCGGCCGCCCGGCCAGGAAGGTCAGCAGGTCGAACTCCCGCCGCGTCAGGTCCAGGGGCACCCCGTCGAGTTCGGCCTGCCGTCGCAGCGGGTCGATGGACAGCCCGCCCACCTGGATCAGGCGCGGCGGCGGTACGTCCCCGGCCGCGGCGCGCGAGCGGCGCAGCACGGCGGCCATCCGCGCGGAGAGGTGCTCCACCGAGAAGGGCTTGGTGAGGTAGTCGTCGGCGCCGTCGTTCAGGAGTCGTACGATCTCGGCCTCGTCGTCCCGCGCGGTCGCGATGATCACCGGTACGTCGGTGATGCCGCGCAGCATCTTCAGGGCCTCCGACCCGTCCAGATCGGGCAGTCCGAGGTCCAGGATGACCACGTCGAAGCGGTGATGGGCCACTTCGCGCAGCGCCTCCAGGGCCGTGCCGACGCTCCGCACGGTGTGGCCGGCCTCGGACAGGTGCCGGATGAGGGCGGAGCGCACGAACTGGTCGTCCTCGACCACGAGCACACTTGCCATGGCCCGCACCGTACGCCATCCCTCATCCGTTCGGCGGAACGAGGGGGACCGGTAGGGACGCCGCGGACGGGTAGTGCACTATGGCCCGGATGCGTAGAGGACTCGTACATGCCATGGCGTGGTCGCTCGCCACCGGCGCGGCGGTCACTCTGTCGTGGTGGGGTGTGCACACGGTGATGGCCGGGACGGCGTACGACCCACCGCGCGCCCTGCCGATCACGGCCGACCGTCCCACGGCACCCGCGGGCGGCGCCGAGCCGCAGTCGTCGTCGACGCGGCGCCCGGGGCCGGATCCGGAGGAGAAGCCGGCCTCCTCCGCTCCCCCGCGCACCGGCGGGACGCCCGGGTCGAAGCGGCCGGAGTCGCCGTCGCGCGAGCCGTCCGCGCCCGCGTCCCCGTCCCGTACGCCGGAGAGGACACCGTCGGCGAGCGGCCGGCCCACCGGCAGCGTGAAGAGTTACTCGGTCGACGGCGGCCGGGTGGCCTTCGACATGGGCCCCTCCTCCGCCGAGCTGGTCTCGGCGACCCCGGCCTCCGGCTGGCAGATGCAGGTGTGGAAGCAGCCGACGTGGATCCGGGTGACGTTCACGAAGGACGGCCGGGAGATCTCGGTGTTCTGCGTCTGGCACGACACCGCGCCACGCGTCGAGATCGACGAACGCTAGCGGCTAGCGCTCCGGGTCTCCCTCGTCGACCCGGTACGACTTGGTCCAGGTCTCGCCGCAGCGGCAGTGGTAGTGCTCGACGAGCTCGCCGGCGTCGGAGACGCCCATGCCTTGGCGGATACGAACATGGACATGTGCACCCATGGGGGCTCTCCCTACCTTCTTTGGGACAATTGCCCGATTCTGGCCTCCGGCGGCCGTGCGGGGCAACAGCCGCCCACCATGCGGACGGATGTAGTCCTCTTATTCGAAGGCGTCTGCGGGCGGTGCGGGCGACGGCTTGGCCGCGGCGTCGGTGACGGCTGTCGCCCCGCCCGTGAAGTCGGCCAGCGCCCGCCCGTGCTCGACGCGCCCCGGGTGCGGGTCCGTGGCCACCCGGCGGGTCAGCTCGGCGACCGGCAACGGGGTGTCCGAGGCGAGGAGGACCGCGTTGCCGAAGCGGCGCCCGCGCAGTACGGCCGGGTCGGCGGCGAGCGCGAGCTCCGGGAAGAGCGTGGCGGCGGTGGCGATCTGACCCCGCAGGTGGGCCAGCGGGGGCCCGTCGGCGAGGTTGGCGGCGTAGTGTCCGCCGGGCTTCAGCACGCGCCGCACCTCGGCGAGGAACTCCGCGCTGGTGAGGTGCGCGGGCGTGCGCGCCCCGCTGAAGACGTCGGCGATGACGAGGTCGGCCCAGCCGTCGGGGATCTTGCCGAGCCCGGCGCGGGCGTCGCCGCCCCGGACGCGTATCCGGGCCCCCGGGTCGAGCGGCAGCTCACGGCGGACCAGCGCCACGAGCGGTGCGTCGAGCTCGACGATCTGCTGGGTGGAGCGGGGCCGGGTGGCGGCGACGTAGCGGGCGAGGGTGAAGGCGCCGCCGCCGAGGTGGACGACGGTGAGGGGGCGGCCGGGCGGCGCGACGAGGTCGGCGATGTGCCCGAGGCGGCGCTGGTAGGCGAAGCTCAGGTGGGCGGGGTCGTCGAGGTCGACGTGCGACTGCGGGGCGCGGTCGATGAGCAGGGTCCAGGCGCGGGAGCGCTCGGGGTCGGGTACGAGCTCGGCGAGGCCGCCGTCCACGGCCTCGGCGACGGTCGCCGGGGCCTGCCGCCCGCGCTGTTTGTGCTGTGCTGCTTTCCTCGCCACCAGCCCATTATCGACGCACTGGCGTGCGAGCCGGGGGCCGCGGGAGCCTACTGACAGTTGTCGGCGGCCTCGATGAGGCGGGCGGCCTCGCCGAGCGCCCGGCGCAGCACGGCCGGGTCGGTGACCGCGTCGGGGCCGGTGGGCGGCAGCAGCCAGCCGGCGCCGGCGACCGGCGGCTCACCCGGCACGCCCGGCTCCAGGTCGGGGATCCGCAGACCCCTTCCCGCCGTCTGCGTACAGGCGCTGCCCGGCATGTCCCAGTCGGCGGCGGTGCCGGGGGGCACCAGGAAGCCGAGGGTGTCGCGGTGGTCGTCGTGCAGGACGGGGCCGACGGCGGGGGCGCCGCCGCGGCGGAGGATGTCGACCGCCTCCAGGCCCTGACGGGTCGGCACGGTCACCAGATCGCAGGGTTCGCCGACCGCCTCCGGAGGCGCGGCGCCCGCGTCCTGCGTCGGCCGGTGCTGTGCGGTGGTGTGCGGTTCCGCGTGCTGGGACTGGGACTGGTAGTGCGACTGCTGCTGCGACGCCATGCCGACCTCCAACAAGGGATCCCTCCTCGCTCGAGTCCCCGTGTGGAGACACGTTCCGTCTCTCCGGAGGGTTCAACGCCGACACGCGTCAACAGCTACGGCGGCACGCCGCCGCAAAGGATGGCATTTCATGGCGGATCGCGGGCGAGATATCCCGTTTGTTGCCAAACGCAGCGTGCGCACCCGGTCACAGCAGGTACGTTCTTCCTCCGCCGGACCAACGGCAGCACGCAGGAGAGGGCTCGGCCATGGCGTCGTCACGGGCAGTTCCCAATCTCGCCTTCCGCCGGCTGCGCGGCCTGCGCTCCCCGGCCGAGTTCGCGGCTGCGGTCCGCCGGTCCGCCCGGGAGATCGGCGAACAGGTCGCATGTGACGCCCGCTACATCGGGCGCGTGGAGTCGGGTGAGATCCGCTGCCCCAACTACGCGTACGAGCGGGTGTTCCTGCACATGTTCCCCGGCCTCACCCTGGCCGATCTGGGGTTCGCGGCACGTGAGCAGGTGCGCGGCCGGGCGGCCCGCGCCCCCGCCGGCCCCCCACCGGCGGCACAGATCACCATCCGGAACGATGAGGAGAGCGACGTGCTGCGTCGCGCATTCATGACGAGCGGTACCGCCACGGTGGCGGCCGCCTCGCTCGGCCTCGGCGGCCTGGCCGGTGCCGGTCTCGGCACCATCCCCGCGCCGCGCGCGGGCCGCACGTTCGGGGAGACGGAGGTGGAGGCCGTCGAGGAGGCGGTACGGCGCATCCGCCTGCTCGACGACCGGTACGGCGCGGACGGGCTGTACCGCAGAGCCGCCGAGCCGCTCCGCATGGCGTACGCGCTCCTCGACTCGGGGACCCCGGCCCGCCAGTCGACCGCCGACCGGATGCAGGCGGGCACCGGCGAGCTGGCCCTCTCCGTGGGCTGGCTCGCCCATGACTCGGGCCGCCTGGAGGACGCCCGCTCCCACTACGCGGAGGCGCTGGCCACCGCCCGCGTGGCGGGCGACCAGGCACTGGAGGCGCACGCCTTCTCCAACACCTCGTTCCTCGCCCGCGACGAGGGCCGCTTCCGGGAGGCGGTCCGCGCCGCCCAGGCGGGCCAGCACGCGGCCCGGCAGCTGTCCTCCGCGCGCCTGCTCGCCCTGCTGACGCTGCGCGAGGCGTGCGCCTGGGCGGGCCTCGGCGACCGCGCGGCGTGTGAGCAGGCCCTGGGCCGGGCGCACGCGCTCTTCGGGCGGGGCCCGTGCGACGCGGACCCCGAGTGGATGTCCTTCTTCGGCGAACCCGAGCTGGAGGCACTGGAGGCCCAGTGCTGGTCGGCGCTCGGCGACTGGCCCCGCGCGGTGCGCCACGCCCGCCGTGCGACGGCCCTCCAGAACCCGCACTTCACCCGGAACCTCGCGCTCTACCGCGCCCAGCTCGCCACGGACCTCGCCCGCTCCGGCGCCCTGGAGGAGTCGGCCGCGGCGGGCGAGCGGGTGCTGGACCTGCTGGGCGAGGTCCAGTCGTCCCGCATCCGGGCGATGCTCGTCGACACCGTCCGGATCCTCTCCCCGCAGCGCTCGACGCCGGCGGTGGCGGCCTTCCTGGACCGGCGGGCGGCCTTGGACCGGGTCTGACGCCCCGCCGCGCCGGGAGCCGGAGCCGCCGTCAGCCCTCCAGGTGGCCCGTGTCGTTCCAGCGCTCGATCGCCGGGGCGCCGTACGCCCAGCCCAGGGCCGAGATGCTCGTCGGGTCGAGGCGGATGCGGGCCGCGAAGGAGACGTCCTCGCCGAGCCAGCGGGCGCCGATGGAGCGCAGGATGTGGCCGTGGGCGAAGACCAGCACGTCGCGGTCGGCCGAGCGGGCCCACTCCACGACCTCGTCCGCGCGGGCCGAGAGCTGGGCGAGGGACTCACCCTCCGGGACGCCGTCGCGCCAGATGAACCAGTCCGGACGGAGGGCCTTGATCTCGGCGGGGGTCATGCCCTCGTAGGCGCCGTAGTCCCACTCCATCAGCGCGTCCCAGCGCTCGGCGCGGTCGCCGAAGCCGGCCAGTTCGCAGGTCTCCCGCGCACGGGCCAGCGGGCTCGTACGGATCTCGACGCCCTCCAGGCCGCCCCACGGGCCGCGGTGCAGCCGTTCGCCCAGCAGCTTCGCGCCCCGGCGGCCCTCCTCGAGGAGGGGTATGTCGGTCCTGCCGGTGTGCTTGCCGAGCAGCGACCACTCGGTCTGGCCGTGCCGGGCGAGCAGGATGCGCGGTGCCATGAGGGCTCTCCCTGAGGTTCACAGAAGGTGCCCCTCCATCATCCCGTACGTGAACGGGGGCCCACGCCGGAGCAACCCCGGCCGCGATCTCCACGTCCATGACAGGAGGGAGCCATGGAGGGGGAGCCGTTCGGATGCCGCACACCGTCGTGAGCCGTCGCCCCCGGTGGTGGACCGAGCTGCTGCTGATCGTGGTGGTGTACACCGCGTACTCCGGCGGGCGGCTGCTCGCGCGTGGTGATGTGGCCGACGCCGTGGACCACGGGCTGGCGATACTCCGGCTGGAACAGGCGCTGCACCTCGACGCCGAACATCCGCTGAACCGTCTCTTCACCACGACCCCCGCGCTCGGCATACCCGCCGACTTCGCGTACGCCACCCTGCACTACCTGGTGACCCCCGCCCTCCTGGTCTGGCTCTTCCGGCGCCGGCCCCTCCACTACCGGGCCGCCCGCACCTGGCTGATGGTCTCCACGCTGCTCGGGCTCGTCGGCTTCACCCTGCTGCCGACCTGCCCGCCCCGGCTGCTGGCCGCCGGGCACGGCTTCGTCGACACCATGGCGCAGTACAGCGCCTACGGCTGGTGGGGCGGCGAGGCGAGCGCCCCGCGCGGGCTCGGCGGCATGACCAACCAGTACGCGGCGATGCCCAGTCTGCACGTGGGGTGGGCGCTGTGGTGCGGGGTGATGCTGTGGCGGTACGGGCGTACACCGCTGCTGAAGGCGCTCGGGGTGGCGTACCCCCTGCTGACCGTGGTCGTCGTGATGGGGACGGCCAACCACTACTTCCTCGACGCGGTCGCGGGGTGCGCGGTGATGGGCGCCGGGCTGGTGCTGGCGGGGCCGGTGGCGCGCGGGGTGGACCGGGTACGGGAGCGTTTCGGCGGGGGTTCCCTTCCGGGAACCTCACCGATTGTCAGTGGCGGATGCGAGACTTCCGCGGGTGAGCGAATTCCTGGGCAGCGGGCCCGATCGGCGTCCGCAGACGACACTCCGGCACCGGCTCGCTGAGCTGCGCGGCCCCGCCGCCGCTCCGCATCCGCTGGACGCCCGCGCGCTGGCCGCGCTGGCGGCCAATCCGGGCTGCCGGCGCCGCGCGCTGCTCGACGGAGCGGGGGTCGACAAGGCCGCGCTGGCGACCGCCCTCGGCTCGCCGTCGGGCTTCGGGCAGTCTCAGTTCGCCTTCATGCGGGGCAACGCCTTCGAGGCCAAGGTCAAGGCCGACGGCGGCCTGGAGCTGCTGCGGCTGCTCGGCGTGGAGGGCCAGGGCGACGTGCGGGTGCCGGACCTCACGGCGGCCGGGCCCGAGGGGCGCGCGGCGCGCACGGCCCTGGCGCTGCGTGAGGCGACGGAGGCCGGGGTGTGGTCGCTGCTCGACCATCCGATGCTCGCGCTGGAGGTCGCCGGCTCGCCCGCGTACCTGGAGCCGGACGCCGTCGTCGTACGGCCCGACGGGCGGTGGACGGTCGTCGAGATCAAGTCCTTCCCGATGATCGACGGCTCGGCGGACGCGGCCAAGGTGGGCGCGGCCGCCCGGCAGGCCGCCGTGTACGTGCTGGCGCTGGAGCGGGTCGCGGCCCTGACGGACGGCGCGGGGGTGACGCACTCGGTGCTGCTGGTCTGCCCCAAGGACTTCTCCAACCAGCCGACGGGCTCGCTCGTCGACGTGCGCAAGCAGCTGTCCGTGACGCGGCGGCAGCTGGCCCGGCTGACGCGCGTGGAGGACATCGCGGCCGCCCTCCCCGACGGCGTCACCTTCGATGTGGAGGCGTGCTCGGCGGAGCAGCTGGCGGCGGCGGTGGACGCGGTGCCGCACGCGTACGCGCCGGAGTGCCTGGCCGCGTGCGAGCTGGCGTTCCACTGCCGCGACCGGGCCAGGGAGGCGGGCGCGGTGGAGGCGCTGGGCCGTTCGGTGCGGGGCGAGCTGGGCGGGCTGACGACGGTCGGCGCGGTGCTGGCGGCCGCGCGCGGGGAGGCCGGCGACCCGGACGACCCGGCGGTGGCGGCGCTGCGCCGGGCGGCGGCGCTGCGGGCGGAGGCGGTCGCACAGGCGCCCGCGCGGATGCCGAAGGAGTACGTCGAATGTCCCTGCTGACCGTGTCCCTGCTGAGCGTGCTGAGCCCGGCCCTCGCGGAGGGGGTGGGCGCGTGTCGTTGATCTCCACGCTCGCGCGGCTGGAGGCCGTCGAGTCCGGGCGGGCGCAGCCGCTCGCCACCGTGCGGCACCGCCATCTCTCGGAGCGGCCGCTCGTCCTCGTACCGCTGACGACCGCCGGTGAGGCCGGTGCTCCGCTCGGGGCGCTGGTCGGGACCGATCCGGAGGAGCCGCGGCTGCTGGTCGTGCCGCAGCCGCGCGACCGGGATCTGCGGTTCGCCTTCCTCGCGGAGCTCGCGGAGGCCGTGATCCCGTACCTCGACGCGTACGCCGACGACGTCGAGCCGGCCGAGCGCAACGAGACGGACCCCGAGACCGGCAAGAAGGTCAAGGTCGAGCTGGAGCTGTGCGCGGACGCGCCGCAGCTGATCGTGCCGAGCCGGGCGGGCGTCGAGTACGTACGGCTGCTGGGACGGTCGATGCGGTTCCGGCGCACGGCCGAGCAGGATCCGGAGACGCCGTTCCCGGCGCCGCCGCGCGTGCCGCTGCTGGGGCGGTGGCTGACGCACTACGGCGAGCGTGCGCGGGTGCCGGGCTCGTCGCTGCTGCTGGCGGCGACGGACCTGCTGAACCGGCACTGGGCGACGGGCCAGTCCTCGCTGGAGGACCAGCACCTGGGGGCGCTGCTCGCCTGGATCGACACCCCTGAGGTGGGGGTCCCCCCGGCGAAGCCAGGGGGAGAGTCGGGCGCGGAGGCGGCGCTGCGGGCGGAGCTGGGGCGTGACCGGGACGGGCAGCTGCTGTGCCCGCCGGCCGGTCCCGCGACCGATCCGGCGTTCGACAACCGGCTGCTGGCGCCCGCGATCGAGCGGTACGACCGGGCGCGGCAGGCGTTCGCGGCGGCGGAGGACGGCGAGGCGGCCGACGAGCGGCTCGGCGAGCTGCACCGCGCCGAGCGGGAGGTCCGGCGGCTGATCGCCACCCAGCTGCGGCCCACGTGGGAGGCGGTGTGGCGGGCGGTCGAGCTGGCGCGCGAGCTGCCGCCGGGCGCCCGGGTCGCGGACCGCTGGACCCGGGACCGCTGGTCGTTCACCGGCCACCGGGACCGGGTCCGGGCCGGTGAGCCGCCGCAGCCGCGCCGCGACGACGCCGTCACGGCGGCGCAGAAGCTCGCCGCGCGCGAGAGCGCCCAGGCGCAGCTGGAGGCGCAGGAGGCGCTGGACGATCCGCTGGTCATGGCGGGGCGGCGGCTGGCCGGTGAGGCGTTCGTGGCCGA
Source organism: Streptomyces sp. NPDC045998 (assembly GCF_056430285.1). Lineage (NCBI taxonomy): Bacteria > Bacillati > Actinomycetota > Actinomycetes > Kitasatosporales > Streptomycetaceae > Streptomyces > Streptomyces sp. NPDC045998. Next base: position 14,130 of record NZ_JBWKLJ010000001.1, on the reverse strand, counting down.
GGTGCTGGACGTGACCATGACGTGGACGGAGTCGAAGCGCCCGGCGCCGCGCCCGCTGCTGACGGTGCGGACGGACGACCGGCCGCACCTGGGCGAGAAGGTGAAGGTGTACCGGTCGCTGGACGGCAAGCCGCAGACGGCCGAGTTCGTGCGGTTCGAGGACGGGGAGGCCGGGGCGCTGGTGCTGCGGGTGCTGGACCGCATGGGGCGGGGCAAGGAGCCGGCGGAGGGGTCCGTACCGGAGAAGGGGGACCGTCTGGTGTGGACGCTGTTCGAGCACGACCAGCGGGTCGGGCCGAAGCTGCCGGACCCGGAGGAGACGCCGTGGACCCACGGCGGTCCCCCGCGTTCCGACGCGGGGGAAACGCCCGACGCCGTGACGCCGGAGGACCTGCTGTGACCGCCGTCGTGCCCTTCGATCCCGCCGCGGAGGCCGCCCGCGCGACCCGGGGGATCCTCGACGACACGCTGCACGGGGACGCCCGGGGCGTCGTCGTGGACTCGCCGCCGGGCGCCGGGAAGTCGACGCTCGTCGTGCGGGCGGCGCTGGAGCTGGCGGCGGCCGGGCGGCCGCTGATGGTGGTCGCGCAGACCAACGCCCAGGTCGACGACCTGGTGCTGCGGCTCGCCGAGAAGGAGCCGGAGCTGCCGGTGGGGCGGCTGCACTCGAACGACTCCGACCCGTACGACAAGGCGCTGGACACCCTCGACAACGTACGGAAGTCGGCGAAGGCGGCGGACCTGGCCGGGCTCGACGTGGTGATCTCGACGGCCGCGAAGTGGGCGCACGTGAAGGGCGTCGAGCCGTGGGGCCACGCCATCGTCGACGAGGCCTACCAGATGCGGTCCGACGCCCTGCTGACGGTGGCCGGCCTCTTCGAGCGGGCGCTGTTCGTCGGGGACCCCGGGCAGCTGGACCCCTTCTCGGTGGTGGGCGCCGAGCAGTGGGCGGGGCTGTCGTACGACCCGTCCGCGAGCGCGGTGTCGACGCTGCTCGCGCACAACCCCGAGCTGCCGCAGCACCGGCTGCCGGTGTCGTGGCGGTTGCCGGCGTCGGCGGCGCCGCTGGTGTCGCAGGCGTTCTACCCGTACACGCCGTTCCGCAGCGGGACCGGGCCGGGTGAGCGGCGGCTGGCCTTCGGCGTCGCGTCGGACGGGTCGGGGCCCGACCGGGTGCTGGACGAGGCGGCCGAGTCCGGGTGGGGCCTGCTGGAGCTGCCGGCCCGGCACACGCCGCGTACGGACCCGGAGGCCGTACGGGCCGTGGCGCTGGTGGTGCGGCGGCTGCTGGACCGCGGCGGGGCGGCGGTCTCGGAGCGGGCCGCCGAGCCGGTGCCGCTGGGCCCCGACCGGATCGCCGTCGGCACGGCGCACCGCGACCAGGCGGCGGCGGTGCGGGCGGCCCTGGCGGAGCTGGGCGTGTTCGGGGTGACGGTGGACACGGCGAACCGGCTCCAGGGGCGGGAGTACGACGTGACGGTCGTGCTCCACCCCCTGTCGGGGCGCCCGGACGCGACGGCGTTCCACCTGGAGACGGGCCGCCTGTGCGTGCTGGCGTCGCGGCACCGGCACGCGTGCATCGTGGTGTGCCGGGCGGGCGTCGCGGAGCTGCTGGACGAGCACCCGTCGACGGAGCCGGTGCAGCTGGGCGTGACGGTCAAGTTCCCGGACGGCTGGGAGGCGAACCACGCGGTGCTGTCGCACCTGTCGGAGCACCGGGTGAGGTGGGCTCCGTAGGACGGCCCCCGGGGCGGGGTTGCGCGGCGCGGGACAATGGACGGTGGCCGACCGGAGGGCGGGGGCCGGGACCAGGAGGAGATGGCGACATGGCGGAGACCGAGCGGAGCGAGCAGCGGCGGCTGAAACCCGCGCCCCTGCTCTTCGAGCCTGCGGAGGCCGCCGCCGACCCGGAGCACTTCTTCGACCTGGAGTCGATGGACGACCCGCGCGAGCTCCTCGCGCGCTCCACCGAGCTCGCGCTGGCGTTCCGCGCCGCGACCGACCGGGCGGTGGAGTTCCAGGCGATGGCGGCCGCGCAGCTCGCGGACCCGCGCCGGTTCGACCGGCTGACGGCCGCCGACATCGCGGAGCGCGCGGAGTGGACCGAGGACTACGCGAAGCGGATGGTCGAGTTCGGGCGTGACCTGCTGCGGGACAGCGAGCGGGACTGACGGCGGCGCCACGGGGGACGGCGCCACCGCGGAGGGACGACGGCGCCACGGAGGGTCTCCGGCGCCACCGCGAGGATCGGGCGCTGGCCGACGGCATATGCCGGTCGGGCGAACCTTACTCCCGGAGGGACCCGCTTGTCCGGGTTTTCCCCAACCCTCGGAGAGGGGGCTGTCACAGGGCGTAAGTGTGGTGGCCATGAACGTATCCCACGCCACCTCCGACGGCGCCGACTGGCTCGCCTCCGCCGCCCCGCACCCGGACTCCGTCCTCGACCTCTGGGCTGCGCACCCCGCCGCCCCCGCCGTCCTGCCCTGTGGGCGGGTCTTCGACGTCGTGAGCGGCCCGGCGGTCGCCGGGCGCCGCGTGCTGGACCGGCTGTGGGAGGAGGGCCCGGGATCGGGGCCGGTCGCCGTACACCGGGGGCGGATGCTGCTGTTCACCGCGCCGGGCACGGCCCAGCGGTTACCGTCGTTGCTGCGCTGGGAGCAGTGGGGCGGCGACGACATGCCGCCGCTGATCTGCCACGGCGTGGGGGACGCCGTGACCGTGCCGCCGCCCGCGCCGCTGGGTGCGACCGAGGGGCCGCGCTGGGTGGTGGCGCCGGACTCCCGGCGGCCGTGGCTGCCGGGGCCGGAGGTGCTGCTGTGGGCGGTGCGCCGTTATCGATTTCTCCTCGCGCCGAACAGGGTGCTAAGGTCTACGACGTCAGCAGGCGCCGCTAGCTCAGTTGGTTAGAGCAGCTGACTCTTAATCAGCGGGTCCGGGGTTCGAGTCCCTGGCGGCGCACAGACGGAAGAAGCCCCTCGCGGAAGCGGGGGGCTTCTTCGTTCGCCCGGGGTCGTTAGCCCGCGGTCGTTCACCCGCGGTCGTTCGCCGTCACGGTCAACGGGGCGTGATCTTGACCGTCCAGGCGCCCGTGGCCGTGCGGTCCGCCACCTCCACCCGCGTGCCTTCCCCCGGCACCGTGAAGGTCTCCCCCACCCCCAGCGGCGCGTCCGCGAGCGGCGCGTACACCGAGCGGCCCCAGCAGGCTCCGGTACGCGGGTGCGTGTCGACCACCTCGACCGGTCCGGCGCCGGACGACGCCTCGCCCCGGACGCGGTAGATCAGCACCCCCTCGGTGCAGGTGCCCTCGTCGTTGCCGGTCGCGGCGCGCGCCTCGATCGCCAGCACACTGTGCTCGCCGGTCCTGACGACCGCCAGCCGGGTGCCCACCGACACACCCCACTCGGGCGCCGCGGCCAGCGGCTCCAGGGTGAGGAGGGTCGGCTCCCCCGCCGGAACGCAGCGGACCTGGTGCCCGCCGAGCCAGCCCAGCTTCCACTTGTGCCAGCCGAAGGGCTCCGGCGCCATCGCGAACTGGCTGCCCATGACGTCCCAGTCCCCCACATGGGTGTCCCAGTCGCCCTTGCCGTCCATCGGCCGCCGGTAGAGGTCCGGCAGGTCGAAGACGTGCCCGGTCTCGTGGGCCAGCACGTTGCGGTCCGGCGGGTGGCGCTCGAAGACCGTGACGACACGCCGGATGTCGGTGCCGTCGGCCCGCAGCGGAACGTCGAGGTTGACGACCTTCGTAGCGTCCGAGTCGACGCCCGGCGCGTCCGGGTCGGCGACCAGGTAGACGATGTCGTACCGCGAGAAGTCGACGTACGGGTCGGCCACGGCGAGCGCGTCGCGCAGGTAGGCCGCGCGCCGCTGCGGCTCCCAGTCACGCCGTATGGCGTACGCGGTGGAGGGACGCGGCATCGGCAGCCACTCGCGCAGCAGGTGCGGGCGGAGCGTGAACCGGCCGTACGACGCGCGCTGGAAGAAATGGGTGGTCGCCGGGAAGTGGTCGGCGGCGATCTCGTCGGGGTGGGTCAGCGGCGGCGCGTCCGGGAAGGACAGGAAGAGCATGACCGCGTCGAGGTCGCGCACCGGCCGCGGGTAGGCGGCGTTCCAGGTGTCCAGGCCCAGCGAGTGGTGCGCGCCGGTACGGGGCAGGGCGCACGGGGCCGCCTCGGGCGCGGCGGACGCGGGGCCGGCCACGAGGCCCGTCGCGGCGAGCGCCAGGAGAGAGAAGATGCCCGCGGCGGTGGACCGCAGGCGTGCGCGGTCCACTCCCTCGGGTGTCTGCTGACTCTCCACGTCGACCTCCGGGTGCGGGATGCAGGACGTCTCACCACCCTGAGGCGATTTGGTGCGATACGTCCTGTTCCGTTGCCCCACTTGGGTGAGCGGACCGATTTCACGCTAAGTCACAACCGGTCAGGGCGGGATCGGCGTGCGCCACACCCGGGCCAGACCTGTGCAGAAACGATCGACCGGGGGCGCGCGGGTGGGGCGGCTCACACCTTCCGGGCGCCTCTCACCCAGTGGCGGCGCTGGAACGGCCGCCGCGACAGCCTCTATGATCGGCACACTTTCGATGGCTGACCATTCCGACCACATCTGTGCGTCACAACTGCCCTGCGGGAGCGAGCGGTGAGCGGAACCTCCAGCGGAACGCCCCAAGCACCGGGAGCTGCGGCAGTCTCAGCGACCGACACCGCCGACCTTCCGAACACGCAGAGTCACGAATCCGGCGGTCCGGGCCCCGTGCCCGACACCGAACTGCGCGACTACCGCGCCGCGTTCAACGCCGCCCACCTCGCCATGGCCGTCGTCGACCCCGAGGGCCTCGTCGTCGCCGCCAACGACGCCCTCGCCACCCTCCTCGGCACCGACTCCGACTCGCTGAGCGAGCAGCCGGCCTCCGACCTCGTCGACCTCGCCTCCGACAGCCGCACCTGGCACGCCTACCGCGAGGTGCTGAGCGGCCGCCGCTCCCGCTTCCGCTGCACCCGGCGCCTCAAACACCCGGACGGGCGCTCCCTGTGGGCGGAGGTCACCGTCGCGCCCGTACCGCACAGCCGGCGGGTGCTGCTGTCCATCGCCGACATCAGCGACCGGCGCGAACTCCAGGCGCGGCTGCGCCACCTCCAGATGCACGACCCGGTGACCCGGCTGCCCAACCGCACGCTCTTCTTCGAACGGCTCGCCTCCGCGCTGGAGAACTCCGCGTACGACGCGTACGACACGTACGACTCCTACGGCGATGGCGGATCAGGGCGGATCGGCCTCGTCTACCTGGACCTGGACGGCTTCAAGGCCGTCAACGACACCCTCGGGCACCGCGTCGGCGACCGGCTGCTGGCGGCCGTGGCCGCCCGGCTCACCGAGTGCGCGGACAGCGACGGCTACACCCGCAGCGGCGGCCACCTCGTCGCCCGGCTCGGCGGCGACGAGTTCGCGATCCTCGTCGAGGACTCGACCGGTACGGAGCAGCTCGCCGACCTGGCCCGTTCCGTACTCGCCGCCGTACAGCGGCCGTTCGACCTGGCCGGGCAGCGGCTGTCGGTCTCGGCGTCGATCGGGGTCGTCGAACGGGCTGCCGCCGGCACCACCGTGACGGGCCTGATGCAGGCCGCCGACACCACGCTGTACTGGGCCAAGGCCGACGGCAAGGCCCGCTGGACGCTGTTCGACCCCGAGCGCAACGCCCACCGCATGACGCGGCAGTCGCTCTCCTCCACCCTCCGCCCGGCCGTCGAACGCGGCGAGTTCGCCCTCGAGTACCAGCCGCTCGTCGGCATGTCCGACGGGACGGTGCGCGGCGTCGAGGCGCTGGTGCGCTGGAACCACCCGCAGTTCGGCTCGCTGGCGCCGAATCGGTTCATCGGGATCGCCGAAGAGGACGGCTCGATCGTCCAGCTCGGGCGGTGGGTGCTGCGCACCGCGTGCCGCCAGGCCCGGCAGTGGCAGAAGGAGCACCCGCGCGAGAAGCCGCTGTTCGTCAGCGTCAACGTCGCCGTACGCCAGGTGTGGGACTCCGACCTGGTCGCGGACGTCGCCGAGATCCTCGCCGAGACCGGGCTCGCGCCCCACCTCCTCCAGCTGGAGCTCACCGAGTCGGCCGTCATGGGCTCGGCGGGCCGGCCGCTCCAGGCGCTCCAGGCGCTCAGCGACATGGGCGTGCAGATCGCCATCGACGACTTCGGCACCGGCTACTCCAACCTCGCCTACCTCAGCCGCCTCCCGGTCTCCGTCCTCAAGCTGGACGGCTCGTTCGTCCGCGGCTTCCAGGACGAGGAGCACCCCAACCCGGCCGACGAGGTCATCGTCGAGGCCCTGGTCCAGCTCGCGCACCGCCTCGGCCTCACCGTCACCGCCGAGTGCGTCGAAACCTCCGGCCAGGCGGCGCGCCTGCGCCGCATCGGCTGCGACACCGGCCAGGGCTGGCTCTACTCGCGGGCGGTGGCCCCCGACCGCATCCCCGAGCTGATCGGCGCCGGGGCGTGAAACCGCCCCTGCCCGGGGGATGCTCGCCGGGCAGGGGCGGTGGTCGTGGGGGGTGGGTCTCAGGCGGTCAGGCCGTGTGGTGGCGGGTCAGCAGGCTCCCTGGTCCTGCCAGACGCCCCACTCGCCGGTGGTGCCGGGCTCCTCGCCCTTCGTCCACCACTTGGCCTTCCAGGTCCGCCCCTTGTGGGAGACCTGCGCGCCACCGGTGTACTCCGCCGTCGCGGACCAGGCCGCGGCCGTGCACGTACCCGGCGTCGGGGTCGGGGTCGGCGTGGGAGTCGGGGTCGGGGTCGGGGTCGGGGTCGGCGTCGGGTCCGGGGTCGACGGCGACGAACCGACCGCGGCCACGATGTCGTTCAGCAGCGTGGTCCGCTCGTCCAGCCCGAGCAGCGAGTACATCATCGCGCCCGCCAGGCCCCGGTTGTGGGCGTAGTCCGCGCGGGCCTGGATGGACCGCTTGTCCAGTCCGGTGAAGAACTCGCCGTCCTTGTAGAAGTACGCGGCCTTCGCCTGGTCGTCCCAGAACGTCGTCGCCGCGTTGTCGACGATGCCGCCGAGCTCCTTGTAGTGCGCGATGCCGGCCTGCTGACTCACCGGCCGGGCGGCCGAGGCGCCGGTCGCGGGCTGCGCCAGGCCGTTCTTCGCCCCGGCGGGGACGCCCTTCCAGCCGCGGTAGTAGAACTCGTACCCCAGCGTCAGCTTGTTCGCGGGGAAGCCGCCCGCGATGCCGTACGCCGGCTTGCCGTCGATCCAGGCGTCGATGGCGTTGTCGATCGAGTACTTCTCGGTGCCGGGCTTGATCGGGTCGGTCGGGTCGTCGGAGCCGGAGTACAGCGGCGACTGGTGGTACGTCGGCCCGTCGCCGTCCCAGGCGCCGTGCATGTCGTACGTCATGATGTTCGCGTAGTCGAGGTACGCGCCGATCTTGTCGGTCTCGATGTGCTTGATCTTGTCCTGCCCGGCCGGCAGGGCGGCGGTCAGCAGGTACTTCTTGCCGCCGTGGGCGGCGCCGTACGCGTCCAGCTGCTTGCGGAACTCGGCGAGGAGCAGCGTGAAGTTCTGCTTGTCCTCGGGGCCGTAGTGGTTGCCGAGGTGGCCGTCGGGCGAACCGGGGTACTCCCAGTCGATGTCGATGCCGTCGAAGATCCCGGCAGCCGTGCCGGGCCCGCCGTAACCGCCCTCGACCGGCAGGTCGCCGGCGATGTACTGCTTGATGCAGGAGGCCACGAGCTTCTTGCGGCTCGCGTCCGTCTTGGCGGCGTCGTGGAAGTACTTGGAGTAGGTCCAGCCGCCCAGCGAGATGTTGATCTTCAGCTTCGGGTACTTCGCCTTCAGCTCCTTGAACTGGTTGAAGACGCCCACGATCGGCTGGTCCCACTTGTCGGCGACCCCGTCGACGCTGTCGGCGGCCGAGAAGGACCGCTGGTAGTCGGCGTACGAGTCGCCCGCGCCGTCACCGGCGTTGGGGTTGGCGTCATCGCCCGCCGCCTTGTTGGCCTGGAAACAGGTGAGCTCGGTGGGGTGGATGTTGCCGAAGGAGTAGTTGATGATGTCCAGCTTGCCCGCGATGCCCCGGGTGTCCAGGTGCTTGGGGTAGAAGGCGTTGCCGTAGACGCTCCACTGGTCGTAGTACGCGATCTTCACCCCGCCGGAGGAGGGCGCGGCGGCCGCCGGGGCGGCAGCGGCGGCGGTGCCGGGGCCGGCGAGGGCGGCCAGCGCGCCGGCGGCCAGCGCCACGCCGGTGAGCGCGGCGACGAGGGGTTTGCGGTGCTGCACGTGCGGCCTCCGAGGGGGGTGGCGGTACGGGAGTTGGAGCAGTGATAGCCGCCTCGTGAACAGCGCGTCAATGGTCCGAACCAAATGAGGACTAGACCATTTCGGCGGCGAAACCCCTCGTCAGGAGCGCGCACAAACCGCCCGCCACCGGTGGTGACGAGCGGTTTAAGGCTCCCTTATGGATCTTGTGCACCCGTTCCCGAGCAGGAACCACGCGATCCGAAGGATCAGGCGTCCGGCAGCCCGTACGCGTCCGCGATCAGCTCGTAGCTGCGCAGCCGCGCCTCGCTCCCGTGCGCGTTCGCCGTGATCATCAGCTCGTCCGCGCCCGTGCGCTTCTGGAGGTCGCCCAACCCCGTCCGTACCGCGTCCGGCGTGCCGTGGACGACGTTGGCCAGCCAGCCGTCGACGAACTCGCGCTCCGCCGGGCTGAAGGCGTACGACTCCGCCTCCTCCGGCGTCGGGATCAGGCCCGGCCGGCCGGTGCGCAGGCGGACCATGGACAGCGCGCCCGTGAGTACCTGGCGCCGCGCCTCCCGCTCGTCCTCCGAGGCGAGCGCGGAGACGCCGATGAGCGTGTAGGGCGCGTCCAGCACGGCCGAGGGGCGGAAGGAGTCGCGGTACAGGTCCAGCGCCGGAATGGTGTTCCGCGCCGAGAAGTGGTGGGCGAACGCGAACGGCAGTCCCAGCGCCCCCGCGAGCCGGGCGCTGAAGCCGGACGAGCCGAGCAGCCACACGGGCGGGCGGCCCGACGGGCCCTGCACCGGCCCCGGTACGGCGTGGATCCGGGCGTAGGGGTGGCCGTCGGGGAAGTCGTCGTCGAGGAAGCGCACCAGCTCCGCGAGCTGCTGCGGGAAGTCGTCGGCGCCTTCGTTCAGCCGTTCGGTGCGGCGCAGGGCCGCCGCCGTGGCCCCGTCGGTGCCGGGCGCCCGACCGAGGCCCAGGTCGACGCGGCCCGGGGCCATGGCCTCCAGGGTGCCGAACTGCTCGGCGATGACGAGCGGCGCGTGGTTGGGCAGCATGACGCCGCCCGAGCCGAGCCGGATGCGCTCGGTGTGGGCGGCGAGGTGCGCGAGGATCACGGCCGGCGAGGAGGAGGCGACCCCGGGCATGGAGTGGTGCTCGGCGACCCAGTGGCGGTGGTAGCCGCGCCGCTCGGCCAGCCGGGCGAGGGCCACGCTGGTGGCGACGGCCTCGGTGGCGGTGCGCCCGCTGCCTACGGTGACCAGGTCGAGGACGGACAGCGGTACGGGCGCGCTCCCGAGCGCCGTGCCGCGGATGGCGTCCCCGCCTCGTACGGCGCCCTCGCCTCGTACGGCCTCATCGCCTCGTACGGCGTCGTCGTTCACGAAGGACCCTCCTGCGTCGATGCGTGCGTAGTGCACCCATCCACAACATGAGGCACTCTCCGGTTATTCCGCACGCCCTCCGCGTGGGCTCATTCCGTGAGCGCTTCCGCGCCCTGCCGCGCGAAGAGCCGCCCCAGCTCCTCCGACCAGGCCCCGCGCCGCTCCGCGAGCCGCAGGCCTTCCCACACGGTCACCTGGTTCCCGGTGAGCACCGGCTTGCCGACGGTCGCCTCCAGCTCCGGCAGGTACGCCACCGTGTGCAGCGCCGTATCGGGCAGGAGCACCGCCTCGGCCTCCGGATGGTCGCCGGTCGCCGCGAGCTGGAGCACGTGCTCCCGGCCCCACCGGGCGAGCTCGGCCGCCGTGACGACGGAGCTCGACCGGGCCGCGACCACGTCGAGTCCGGCGTCCTGGAGGAACCGTACGAAGAGCTCCGTGACGTCCGGCGGATACGTGGCCGCCACCGCGACCCGCCGCACCCCCAGCGCCCCCGCCGCGTGCGCGAACGCGAACGCCGTGCTGGACGCCGGCAGCCCGGCCGCCGCCGCGAGGGCCCGGATCTGCTCGTGGGCGCCCTCCCAGCCGTACACGAACGACCCGCTCGTACACGCCCAGACCACCGATTCGGCGCCGGAGAGCCGCAGCTCCTCGACCCCGGCCGCGAGCCGCTCGCGGGCGCCCATCTCCTGGAGGACGTCCACGCGGTGCGCGTCCTCGCCGATGTCGGTGCGGACGATGGGCAGGTTGAGGCCGTTGAGCAGCGACTCCATCCGGGGGAAGTCCTCCTCGGCGGCGTGCCCCGGGTAGAGCAGTCCGACCGTCGTCATGTCATGCCCTCCATGTCACGCGCTCCTGTGCGTCGGCGTTCACGTACGCATACCCCGCGCGGTCTCGGGTAGCCGCGCGCCCATGGCCCGAACAGTTCGTCGACTCAGAACGACCCCTTCGATGCCCCGGCGCACCCTCCTGCTGGGCTCGGCCGCGGCCGCCCTGGGCGCCACCGCCGCCACCGGCTGCAGCCGCGTCGCCTCCGGCAACGCCCTGGACCGGCTCAGATCGCAGGGCACCGTCCGGCTCGGCATCGCCGGCGAGGTCCCCTACGGGTACGTCGACGAGCAGGGCCAGTTCACCGGCGAGGCGCCCGAGCTGGCGAAGGTGGTCTTCAAGCGGCTCGGCATCGACCGCGTCCAGCCCGTGGCCACCGATTTCGCCTCCCTCATACCGGGCCTGAACTCCCGGCAGTTCGACGTCGTCTCGGCCGGGATGTACATCAACAAGGAACGCTGCGAGCAGGTCATCTTCTCGGACCCCGAGTACCAGATGCTCGACTCCTTCGTCGTCCGCAAGGGCAACCCCCTCAACGTGCGCTCGTACGAGGACGCGGTCCGCGCCAAGGCCAGGTTCGCCACCGCCACCGGGTACGCGCAGCTCGACTACGCCGTGGCCGCCGGGTACCCCGAGAAGGACGTCGTCATTCTCCAGGACCAGGTGGCCGGGCTGAACGCCGTCGAATCCGGCCGCGTCGACGTCTTCGCCGCCACCGCCCTCACCGCGCGCCTGGTCGTGGAGAAGAGCCGGCGGGCCGAGGCGACGGCGCCCTTCTCGGCGGTCGTCGACGGCGAGAAGAAGATCGACGGCGGCGGCTTCGCCTTCCGCCCCACCGACCACGACCTCCGGGACGCCTTCAACACCGAGATCCACAAGATGAAGAAGAGCGGCGAGCTCTTCCGCATCATGCGGCGCTTCGGTTTCACCCAGGCCGAGATGACCACGCTCACCGCCGAGGAGCTGTGCCGATGACCGCCGGACTCTGGCAGAACTGGGTACTGCCCGGCATCTGGACCACCCTCCAGCTGCTCGTGTACAGCGCCGCGCTCGGCGCGCTGGTCGCCTTCACCGTCGGCACGGCCCGCACCCACCGCTCGCTGTTCGTCCGTTTCCTGGCGGGCGCGTACACGGAGATCTTCCGGGGCACGTCGGCGCTGGTGCTGATGTTCTGGCTGTTCTTCGTGGTGCCGCCGCTGCTGGGCTGGCAGCTGGTGCCGATGTGGGCGGCGGTGCTCGCGCTCGGCCTGTCGTACGGGGCGTACGGCGCCGAGATCGTGCGCGGCGCCCTGGCCTCCGTACCGAAGGCGCAGCGCGAGGCGGGCGTGGCGCTCGGCTTCACGCCCTGGCAGCGGCTGCGGCTGATCCTGCTGCCGCAGGCCGTGCCCGAGATGATCCCGTCCTTCTGCAACCTGCTGGTCGAGCTGCTCAAGGGCACGGCGCTGGTGTCGCTGCTCGGCGTCGGGGACGTCTCCTTCGCCGCGTACCTGGTGCGCCTCGCGACCCAGGAGAGCGCGCAGATCTACTCCCTCATCCTGGTGATCTACTTCGTGATCGCGTTCGTCATCACCCGCTCCATGAAGGCACTCGAACGGAAGACCAAGGCCAATCTGGGGGTGGTGGCCAAGTGACCTGGGACTGGTCCGCGGTGGCGGACTTCATGCCGCGCTTCTGGGACGGGCTGCTGGTCACGCTGCAGATCCTCGTCCTCGGCTCGCTCATCTCCTTCACCCTCGGCCTCGTCTGGGCGGCCGGTTTCCGCGCCCCGAGCCGGCTGGTGCGGTGGCCGGTGCACGCGGTGACGGAGTTCATCCGCAACACGCCGCTGCTGGTGCAGCTGTTCTTCCTCTTCTTCGTGCTGCCGGAGTGGGGGGTGCAGTTCTCCGCCCTGACCACCGGCACGCTCGCCATCGGGCTGCACTACTCGACGTACACGGCGCAGGTGTACCGGGCCGGGATCGACGCCGTACCGGCCGGGCAGTGGGAGGCCGCCACCGCGCTGAGCCTGCCGGCCCACCGGACCTGGACCGCGGTGATCCTGCCGCAGGCGCTGCGCCGCGTCGCGCCGGCGCTGGGCAACTACGTCATCGCGATGCTGAAGGACACGCCGCTGCTGGCCGGAATCAGCGTGCTGGAGCTGCTCCAGCAGTCCCGGCTGGAGAGCGCGGCGACCTTCCAGTACACCGAGCCGCTGACGGTCGTCGGTGTCGCCTTCATTCTCATCGCCTATCCGGCATCCCTTCTCGTACGAGCCCTGGAGCGCCGCCTTGTCCACTGACCTGATCACCTTCGAGAACGTCACCAAGCGCTACGGCGGGAACACCGTCCTCGACGACCTGTGCTTCTCGGTCGAGGCGGGCCGGCACGTCACGCTCATCGGCCCGTCCGGCTCGGGCAAGACGACGATCCTGCGGATGCTGATGACGCTGGAGAAGCCCGACGCGGGCACCATCCGCGTCGACGGCGGCCGGCTCTTCCCGGCCGACGAGAAGCAGCGGCGGGAGGTGCGCAAGCAGATCGGGATGGTCTTCCAGCACTTCAACCTCTTCCCGAACATGTCGGTGCTGCGCAACATCACCGAGGCCCCGGTGCGGGTGCTGGGCCTGGAGAAGGACGAGGCCGTGGAGCGCGGCCGGGAGCTCCTGGAGATGGTGGGGCTCGCCGACAAGTGCGACGCGAGACCGGCTCAGCTCTCGGGCGGTCAGCAGCAGCGGGTGGCGATCGCGCGGGCGCTGGCGATGCGGCCGAAGGTGCTGCTGCTGGACGAGGTGACCTCGGCCCTCGACCCGGAGCTGGTGGCCGGGGTGCTGGACCTGCTCAGGGACATCGCGCGGTCCACGGACATCACCATGCTCTGCGTCACCCACGAGATGAACTTCGCCCGGGACATCTCGGACGAGGTGCTCATGTTCGACGCGGGGAAGGTCATCGAGTCGGGTGCGCCGGAACGGATCTTCTCCGATCCGGAGCACGCACGCACGCGCGACTTCCTCGGCGCGGTGCTCTGACCTCCCCGTCAGCCGCGAAAGTAGGCCATTGGCATATGCCAAAGTGTCCCGTTCCTGCATATGACCCCGGGACGGGACACTTTCTTGCCAACGGGGCCTCCTGAAACGGCCCTTGGCGGCTATCGTGGTACAGAAGCATGCGGTCACAACCTGGTAGGGGGAAACCGTGGCGCCGAAGCCCGAGCCGACCGCGCCGTTCCACTCGGTGCACTACGCCCTGCGCGTCCTCGAAACGATCTCCAGGCATCCCGGTGGCGTCACCGACGTCCAGATCGCACGCGAGACCGGACTCCCGACCGGCCATCTGGCCCCCATGCTCCTGATGCTGCGCCGCGAGGGGTACGTGGAGCAGGTCTCCGACGGCGCGTACGTCGTGGGCGACTCCCTCGTCCTGCTCGGCTCCGGCGCCACCCGCCGCGAAGCCCTGCAAAACAAGCTCCAGGAGACCCTGACCGAGCTGCGCGACTCCCTCGGCGCCGCCGTCTACATCAGCCGGTACATCGACGGCGAGGTGAAGGTCACCCAGGTCGCGGACGGGCCGCACACGCCGAAGGTCAACGAGTGGGTCGACTTCCGCTCCGCCGCGCGCGCGAGCGCGGTCGGCAAGTGCCTGCTGACGCAGCTGGACGTGAACGGGCGCAGAGACCACCTCTCCCGCCACAAGATCGCGCGGCTCACCTCGC